>NZ_NHTS01000006.1:0-246384 GCF_018831735.1 Pimelobacter sp. 30-1 | reverse complement strand
GCGGGGGTGCGGCGTGTCTGCGCCGGGGAGCGCCCCGGCGTACCTACTGTCATGGACACGACGAGGTTGACATAACTATAACCCTCAGGTTGAGGGTCAGGGTTGTGGCACCCGCGCCGGACGGCCATCGGGGAAGGGTGGCCGACCGCCTGGCTCGAGATCGAGCTCGACGACACAGACGACGACAACTGATCGAAACACCTCTGGAAAGGTGACGCCGCCGTGGCAGCTGCACAGAACTACCTGGCCATCATCAAGGTCGTCGGCATCGGTGGGGGCGGCGTCAACGCCGTCAACCGGATGATCGAGGTCGGCCTCAAGGGTGTCGAGTTCATCGCGATCAACACCGACGCGCAGGCGCTGCTCATGAGCGACGCCGACGTCAAGCTCGACATCGGGCGCGAGCTCACCCGCGGTCTGGGTGCCGGCGCCAACCCGGACGTGGGCGGCAAGGCCGCCGAGGACCACGCCGAGGAGATCGAGGAGGTGCTCAAGGGCGCCGACATGGTCTTCGTGACGGCCGGTGAGGGCGGCGGCACCGGTACGGGCGGCGCGCCCGTCGTGGCCCGGATCGCCCGCTCGCTCGGCGCGCTGACCATCGGCGTCGTCACGCGCCCGTTCACCTTCGAGGGTGCGCGCCGCAAGAAGTCGGCCGACGAGGGCATCGAGCGCCTCCGCGAGGAGGTCGACACCCTCATCGTCATCCCCAACGACCGGCTCCTGCAGATCTCCGACCGCAACGTGTCGATGCTCGACGCCTTCAAGCAGGCCGACCAGGTGCTGCTCCAGGGCGTCTCGGGCATCACCGACCTGATCACGACCCCGGGTCTGATCAACGTCGACTTCGCCGACGTCAAGGCGGTCATGAGCAACGCCGGCTCCGCGCTCATGGGCATCGGCTCGGCCCGCGGCGAGGACCGCGCGCTCGCCGCCGCCGAGATGGCGATCAGCAGCCCGCTGCTGGAGGCCTCGATCGACGGCGCCCACGGCGTCCTGCTCTCGATCGCCGGTGGCTCCGACCTCGGCATCTTCGAGATCAACGAGGCCGCGGCCATGGTCGCCGACGCCGTCCACGAGGACGCCAACATCATCTTCGGCACGATCATCGACGACGCCCTCGGCGACGAGGTCCGGGTCACCGTGATCGCGGCCGGGTTCGACGGCGGACTGCCCAAGCGCCGCGACGAGAGCGCCGCGCGCCGCGACGCCCGCGCCGCGGCCCAGCCGGCCGAGACCCGGGCCGCCGCCGGTGCGGTCGCCAGCCGTCGTCCGGAGCCCGCTGCCGCGGCCCCCGCGCCGGCGTCGACCGAGCAGGCCGCCCCGGCCGCCGAGCCGCAGCCGGTCGGTGCGCGCAGCACCACCCCGAAGCCGATGCAGTTCGACGACGGCGACGACCTCGACGTCCCCGACTTCCTCAAGTGAGTCGTGTTCGCCTTCCGTGACGACCTCGACCTCGGCCCGGCCCCCGCTGACGGGAGCCGGGTCGTGGTCGCGTTCACCGACGCCTCGCTCGACCTCCAGGAGGGCTCGGGCCTCGACACGATCCTGAGCGCGCTCGCCGCCGACCTCGACGTCGCGCTCGTCCGGCTGCGCCAGGTGCACGGCGCCGACGTCGCCGTGGTCGCCGACGGCTCCGGACCGGTCCCCGAGGCCGATGCGGCCGTCACCACGGCGCCCGGCGTGGCGCTGGTGGTCCGGGTCGCCGACTGCGTCCCCGTCGTCCTCGCCGACGCCGCCACGGGCGTCCTCGGGGTCGCCCACGCCGGGCGCCGCGGGGTCGAGCTCGACGTCGTCACCCGCACCGTCGAGCAGATGCGCGCCCTCGGCGCCACCGACGTCCGCGCCTGGGTCGGCCCGCACGTGTGCGGGCGCTGCTACGAGGTGCCGGCCGCGATGCGCGACGAGGTCGCCGCCGCGGTCCCCGCGACGTACGCCGAGACCCGGCAGGGCACGCCCGCGCTCGACCTCGGCGCAGGTGTCGCCGCCCAGCTCGCCGCGGCCGGCGTACCGGTCACGGTGGTGCCGGGCTGCACCCTCGAGGACGAGCGCTTCCACTCCTACCGCCGCGACGGCGAGCGCTCGGGCCGCTTCGCGGGGCTGGTGTGGCGCCGATGAGCCGCCTCGACGACCTGCGCGCCAACCTGGCCGCCGTCCACGACCGCATCGCGCGCGCCGCGACCGACGCCGGCCGCGCCCCCGACGAGGTCGCGCTCGTCGTGGTCACCAAGTACTTCCCGGCCACCGACGTACGCCTGCTCGCCGAGCTCGGCGTCGTCGACGTGGGGGAGAACCGGCACCAGGAGGCCGAGGCCAAGGCCGCCGAGTGCGCCGACCTGCCGCTGCGCTGGCACTTCATCGGCGGGCTGCAGTCCAACAAGGCCGCCGCCGTCGCCCGCTACGCCCAGGTCGTGGAGTCCGTCGACCGCACCGCCCTGGTCGGCCGGCTGGCCCGCGGCGCCGAGGACGCCGGGCGCGAGGTCGACGTCCTGCTCCAGGTCAGCCTCGACCCGCCCGGACGCGAGCACCGCTTCGGCGCGGACCCGGCCACGGTGCCCGCCCTGGCCGACGAGGTCGCCCGCGCGAACGGGCTCCACCTGCGCGGCCTGATGGCCGTCGCGCCCCTCGACGAGGACCCCGCGCTGGCCTTCTCCCGGCTCGCCGGGATCCGCGCCGACTTCCTCGCCCGGCACCCCGACGCGACCCTCCTCTCCGCCGGCATGAGCGGCGACCTGGAGGCCGCGATCACCGTCGGCGCGACACACGTGCGCGTCGGCACCGCGGTCCTCGGTTCGAGGCCCACGGTCCAGTAATGTCCACAACACCACCAGAGGTCCCTGAGCCCCAGGGGCGGGAATCACGGAGGCAACAGTCATGAGCGGTGCGATGCGCAGGATCGGTGAGTACCTCGGCCTGCTGGAGGACACCGGCTATGACGAGTACGACGACGAGGTCAACGAGCCGGCCCGGGACCGCGACCGTGATCGCGACGCCCGGCCGACGCGGGCCGTGCGCGCCGTCCCGTCCGACCCCGAGCCCCGGCCCGCCTCGGTCGCCGACCTCGAGGAGCGCCGGCGTCCCGTCGCCGTCGCCTCGCAGCCGGTGATCGCCGACTTCTCCCGGATCGTCACGCTGCAGCCCACGACGTACAACGACGCGCGGGCGGTCGGCGAGGAGTACCGCGAGGGCATCCCGGTGATCATGAACCTCAGCGAGATGGACGACTCCGACGCCAAGCGCCTGGTCGACTTCGCGGCCGGTCTGATCTTCGCGACCCGCGGCAACATCGAGCGGGTCACCAACAAGGTCTTCCTGCTCTCGCCGCCCAACGTCACGGTCGCGGCCGAGGACAAGCAGCGGATCGCCGACACCGGCGGTTTCTTCAACCAGAGCTGAGCAAGCCCCCCGTCTCTCCTCGAACCCGCCCGGGTGCCCTCGGGCGGGTTCGGCGTACCCGATAGGTTTCAGGCGTGACGATCGTCGGCTGGATCATCGAGGGCGTGCTCTTCGCCTTCATCGGATTCTTGTGGGTCCGCCTCATCACCGACTGGGTGCAGGTGTTCGCCCGCGGCTGGGAGCCCCGGGGTCTGCTGCTGGTGTTCCTGGAGCTGTCCTACTCGGTGACCGATCCGCCGATCAAGGCACTGCGCAAGGTGATCAAGCCGATCCGGATCGGGAATTTCGCCCTCGACCTGAGCTTCTTCCTGGTGATGATCCTGGCGTACATCCTGTTGGCCGTGAACCGTTCCACGCTGCTTTACTGAACGCACCCGGGGCGGGGGTCGACAACCGGACCCCCTCCCGCCCGGACGGTGGATGACGGCTTCTACGAGGCAGGCGCTATCGTTCGGTGAGACAGACTGTCGATGAATCTTCGTAGATAGGTGAGGTCATGCCGCTGACGCCTGAGGACGTGAGCAACAAGCGCTTTACGCCGGTTCGGCTGCGCGAGGGCTACGACATGGGCGAGGTCGACCAGTTCCTGGATGAGGTCGAGGCTGAGCTTGCTCGGCTGACCCAGGAGAACGACGATCTCCGCGCGAAGCTCGCGGCTGCGCAGGCCGGATCCTCGGCCGCTTTCGACGCGCCGACCCAGCTCGCTCCCGTGCCCCAGCTCGCGCCCGAGCCGCCGGCTCCCGCGCCGGTCCCGGCTCCCGTGGCGGCTCCCGTCGAGGTGCCCGCCCCGGTCGAGCCCGTCGTCCCGGCTCCCGTCGCCGCGCCTGCCGCGACCGGTGGGATCGAGACGATCCGGGTCGAGACCGTGCCCGAGGCGTCCAACGCCGCGGCGCGTCTGCTCGAGATCGCCACGCGCAACGCCGACGAGCTCGTCGAGGACGCCAAGAACGAGGCCGACAAGATCGTCGGCGAGGCCCGGACCAAGTCCGAGCGCCTCGAGTCCGAGGCCAAGGTCAAGGCCGACCGCCTCGAGTCCGACGCCCGGACCCGCGCCGAGATGCTCGACAGCGAGACCGCCGAGCGTCGTACCCAGCTGTTCGGGGACCTGGAGAAGGAGCGCGACAAGCTCTCCGCCGAGGTCGAGACGCTGCGCTCCTTCGAGCGCGAGTACCGCTCGCGTCTCAAGAGCTACTTCACCCAGCAGCTCGAGTCGCTGCAGACCCCGGGTGACACCCTCGCTCCCGCGGAGGAGGCTCCCGCCCCCAAGCGGCTGCGCTCCATCCTGGGCGAGGAAGAGGCCTGAGTCCGAGCCTCACGCTCGGTCTGCTGACCACACCCGAACCGGCCGGTCCCGCCTCGCGCGGACCGGCCGGTTCGCGTCTTCGCGGTGAGCCTGCTTGGTGACCTGGGTTCCACCCGTTACCCTCCGCAGCACGCCCGCAGCCTGCCGGCCGCGGGATGATGCCTCTGAGGAGTCCGTCATGGCCCGCAGCACGAAGAAGTCGTTGGCCGGTCAGGCCGCGTCCGCCGCGCGGAAGATCATCCGCCCCCGGAAGGCTGCTGCGGCCCCCGCGGCTCCCGCCAAGAAGGCGGCTGCCAAGAAGGCGGCCCCGGCCAAGAAGGCGGCCCCGGCCAAGAAGGCAGCGTCGGCCAAGAAGTCCGCCCCGGCCAAGAAGGCAGCGGCCAAGAAGGCAGCGCCGGCCCCGGCCAAGAAGGCAGCGGCCAAGAAGGCTGCACCGGCCAAGAAGGCTGCACCGGCCCCCGCCAAGAAGGCAGCCGCCAAGAAGGCAGCGCCGGCCCCGGCCAAGAAGGCAGCGGCCAAGAAGGCTGCACCGGCCCCCGCCAAGAAGGCGGCGGCCAAGAAGTCCGCACCCGCTCCGGTCAAGAAGGCGCCGGCGCCCGCGAAGAAGACCACCAAGAAGGCCCCGGCCACCGTGACCAAGACCCCAGCGAAGACCCCAGCCAAGAAGGCGCCCGCACCGACCAAGAAGGCCCCGGCGGCGCCCGCCAAGAAGACCGCCGCGCCGGCCAAGAAGACCGCGGCCAAGAAGACCACCCCCGCCCGCCTGGTCGTCCTCGACCACGAGGAGGCCTGGTCCAAGGCCGAGCTGGCCGAGGTGCTCCGCGAGCTGCACGACCAGCGCGAGGAGAGTGCCCAGATCCTGGCCGAGCAGGCGGCGGACCTGTCCGGGCTGCTGCGTGACTCCGGGGACGGCGCCGGGCAGGACCAGGCGGACCTCGGTGCGACGAGCTTCGAGCGGGACCACGAGCTGACCGTGCTCAACCACGAGCGGGAGAAGCTGGCGCAGATCGATCGAGCGCTGGCGCGCATCGACGACGGCACGTACGGCGTGTGCGAGTCGTGCGGGAACCCGATCGGCAAGATGCGGCTGATGGCGTTCCCGCGTGCCACACTGTGCATGACATGCAAGCAGCGCGAGGAACGCCGGTAGACGACCGCGACGAGGGCCCCGACGGTCCCGGCACCGCAGGTTCCCGGCGCCTCCTGGCCGCTCCGCGGGCGTGGGCGCTGTTCCTGTCCGTCGCGGTCCTGGTGGTCGTCGTCGACCAGGTCGCCAAGGTTCTCGCGGTCCGTCACCTCACCGGTGAGCCGGACGTCGAGGTGGTCGGCGAGATCCTCCAGCTGCACCTGACCTACAACCCGGGGGCGGCGTTCAGCCTGGGGACCCGGTTCACCGTGGTCCTGTCCTGCCTGGCGATCACCGCGACGCTGGTCGTGCTGTGGATCAGCCGGCGGGTGGTGAGTCCGCTGTGGGCGGTCGCGCTGGGGCTGCTGCTGGCCGGGATCGACGGCAACCTGATCGACCGGCTGTTCCGGGCGCCGAGTCCCTTCCGCGGGCACGTGGTGGACTTCCTGATGCTGCCGAACTGGCCGATCTTCAACATCGCCGACATGTCCATCAACGTGGGCGTCGCGCTGATCCTGCTGCAGGTGTTCCGCGGCGTGGGTCTCGACGGCCGCCGGGTCGAGAAGACCGAGAAGGAGCAGCAGTCGTGAGCACGGCCGAGCACCGCACCCTGCCGGTCCCCGAGAGCCTGGACGGCGAGCGGGTCGACGTGGCGATGGCCCAGCTGTTCGGGGTCTCCCGGACGCGTGCGGCCGAGCTGATCGCCGACGACCGGGTGCGGGTCGACGGGGGCGAGGTCAGCGGCAAGAGCGAGCGGCTGCTGGCCGGCTCGGTGCTCGACGTGGCCATCCCGGCCGAGGTCGACCTGCTCGAGGTGGTCCCCGAGATCGTCGAGGGCATTAAGATCATCCACGACGACGACGCGATCGTCGTGATCGACAAGCCGGTGGGCGTCGCCGTGCACCCCTCGCCGGGCTGGCGCGGGCAGACCGTGGTCGGGCACCTGGCCGGTGCGGGCTTCCGGATCTCCACCTCGGGGGCCAAGGAGCGCGAGGGCATCGTCCAGCGCCTCGACGTCGGTACGTCGGGGGTCATGGTGATCGCCAAGTCCGAGCACGCCTACTCGGTGCTCAAGAACGCCTTCCGCAACCGCACGGTCGACAAGACCTACCACGCGCTCGTCCAGGGTCACCCGGACCCGCTGGAGGGCACGATCGACGCCCCCATCGGCCGGCACCCGCGCTACGACTACAAGTTCGCGGTCATGGACGACGGCCGGCACAGCGTCACCCACTACGAGACGCTCGAGGCGCACCGCTTCGCCAGCCTGCTCGAGGTGCACCTGGAGACCGGGCGCACCCACCAGATCCGGGTTCACATGAGCGCGCTCAAGCACCCCTGCGTCGGCGACATCACCTACGGCGCCGACCCCGTCCTGGCCCGCCGGGTGGGCCTGGAGCGCCAGTGGCTCCACGCGGTCAAGCTGGGCTTCGAGCACCCCGAGACGGGGGAGTACGTCGAGTACGAGTCGACCTACCCCGACGACCTCGCGCACGCGCTCGACGTCATCCGTGACGCCCACTGAGCCTGGGCTGATCCTGCGTCCGGCCCTCGCGGCGGACGTCGCGGCGATGGTCGCGGTCCAGCTCACGGCCCGCGCCGCGGCGCCGATGCCGCCGGGCATCCACGGCCCCGACGAGGTCCGTGCCTACCTGACCGCGCGCCTGGGTGACAGCGAGACCTGGGTGGCCGAGGACGGCGAGCGGGTGGTCGGCTACGCCCGGTTCACCCGCACCTGGCTCGACGACCTGTACGTCGACCCGGCCCACCAGGGGCAGGGCGTGGGCGCCGCGCTGCTCGACCTGGTCAAGGCCCGCCACCCGGACGGGTTCAGCCTCTGGGTCTTCGAGCAGAACCTCCCGGCACGCGCGTTCTACGCCGCGCGCGGGCTCCTCGAGCGCGAGCACACCGACGGTTCCGAGAACGAGGAACGGGCCCCGGACCTGCGGATGGAGTGGCCGGCCGGATCTGTCGGAGGGTCGACCTAGAGTCGACACCACTGTCACGTAGGCTGGTCCTCTTCCCCGAGCGACCACCCTTGACCTTTGAGGAGAGCCGAACCACACATGGCTGCTGACGCCGGGGACTTCGTCCACCTGCACGTCCACACCGAGTACTCCATGCTCGACGGGGCGTCGCTTCTCGACGGGCTGTTCACGCGCGTCAACGACCTCGGCATGTCGTCGATCGCGATGACCGACCACGGCAACCTGCACGGCGCCTACGACTTCTACTCCAAGGCCAACAAGTACGGCGTCAAGCCGATCATCGGCATCGAGGCCTACATCACCCCCGGTACGCCGCGCGGCGAGCGCCGCCGCGTCCGCTGGGGCAAGGCCAACGGCGCCGACGGTGCCGAGGAGGGCGGCAACGACGTCGCCGGCGGTGGCGCCTACACCCACATGACGATGTGGGCCGAGAACACCGAGGGCATGCACAACCTGTTCCGGCTCTCGTCGCGCTCGAGCCTGGAGGGCTACTTCTACAAGCCGCGGATGGACAAGGAGATCCTCGCCGAGCACAGCAAGGGCCTCATCGTCTCCACCGGCTGCCCCAGCGGCGCGATCCAGACCCGGCTCCGGCTGGGCCAGTACGACGAGGCGCTGCGCGAGGGCTCCGAGCTGCAGGACATCTTCGGCAAGGAGAACGTCTTCCTCGAGCTGATGGACCACGGCATCTCCATCGAGAAGCGGGTCCGCGACGACCTGATCCGGCTCGGCAAGGACCTCGGGATCCCGCCGATCGCCACCAACGACTCCCACTACAACAACCCCGACGACGCTGACGCCCACGACGCCCTGATCTGCGTCGCCTCCGGCAAGCGCCTCTCCGACCCCAACCGGCTCAAGTTCGACGGCGGCGGCTACTACATCAAGTCCGCGGCCGAGATGCGCGAGCTGTGGGCCGACCGGTTCGGCATGCCCGAGGCCTGCGACAACACCGTCGCCATCGCCGAGCGCTGCAACGTCGAGTTCACCGAGTCCACCGGCGGCTACATGGCCCGGGCCGAGGTGCCCGCGGGCGAGACCGAGGAGTCCTGGTTCCGCAAGGAGGTCTGGCGGGGCATCGAGGCGCGCTACCCCGGCGACCGGCTCGACCAGGAGGTCAAGGACCGGGTCGAGATGGAGCTCGCGATCATCTCGCAGAAGGGCTACTGCGGCTACTACCTCGTGGTCGCCGACTTCATCCAGTGGTCCAAGCGCAACGGCATCCGGGTGGGTCCGGGGCGTGGCTCCGGTGCGGGCTCGATCGCCGCCTACGCGCTCAGCATCACCGACCTGTGCCCGCTGGAGCACGGCCTGTTCTTCGAGCGCTTCCTCAACCCCGAGCGTCCCTCGATGCCCGACTTCGACATCGACTTCGACGACGCCCGCCGTGGCGAGGTCATCCAGTACGTCAGCGACAAGTACGGCGCCGAGCGCGTCGCCCAGATCGCCACCTTCGGCCGGCTCAAGTCCAAGGCCGCGATCAAGGACGCCGCGCGCGTGCTCGACCACGGCTTCGCGATCGGCGACAAGATCACCAAGGCGATGCCGCCCGACGTCATGGGCAAGGGCGTGCCGCTCAAGGAGATCTTCAACGCCGACCACAAGCGCTACAACGACGGCGGCGAGTTCCGCGCGCTCTACGAGTCCGACGGCGACGTCCGCACGATCTACCAGACGGCGCTGGGCCTCGAGGGCCAGATCCGCAACTGGGGCGTGCACGCGGCCGGCGTGATCATGTCCAGCGAGCCGCTCATCGACATCGTGCCGATCATGGCCCGTCCCCAGGACGGCGCGGTGATCACCCAGTTCGACTACCCGATGTGCGAGTCGCTGGGCCTGGTCAAGATGGACTTCCTGGGTCTGTCCAACCTGCGCATCCTCGAGGACGCCCTCGGCAACATCAAGGCCAACCGGGACGAGGACGTCGTCCTCGAGGAGCTGCCCTTCGACGACCTGGCCACCTACCAGCTGATGGGTCGCGGTGACACCCTCGGCGTCTTCCAGCTCGATGGTGGCGGCATGCGGGCCCTGCTGCGCTCGATGCAGCCCGACAAGTTCGCCGACATCACCGCCGTCTCCGCGCTCTACCGCCCGGGCCCGATGGGCGCCGACTCCCACAACAAGTACGCGCGCCGCAAGAACGGCCGCGAGGAGATCGAGCCGATCCACCCGGCGCTCGCCGAGGCGCTCGAGCCGGTGCTGGGTGAGACCTACGGCCTGATCGTCTACCAGGAGCAGGTGATGGCCATCGCCCAGGTGCTGGCCGGCTTCACCCTGGGTGCCGCCGACAACCTGCGCCGCGCGATGGGCAAGAAGAAGAAGGAGGAGCTCGACAAGCAGTACGCCGGGTTCCAGGCCGGCATGCTCGAGCGGGGCTACCCGCAGAAGGCGATCGACCAGCTCTGGGAGATCCTGCTCCCGTTCTCCGACTACGCCTTCAACAAGTCGCACTCGGCCGCCTACGGCGTCATCACCTACTGGACGGCGTACCTCAAGGCGAACTACCCGACCGAGTACATGGCCGCGCTCCTCACGTCCGTCAAGGACGACAAGGACAAGATGGCCATCTACCTCAACGAGTGCCGCCGGATGAAGATCCAGGTGCTGCCGCCCGACGTCAACGAGTCCGCGCACAACTTCACCGCCGTCGGCCAGGACATCCGCTTCGGCCTCACCGCCATCCGCAACGTCGGCTCCAACGTGGTCGACGGCGTGGTCGAGACCCGCAGCACCCAGGACCGGTTCACCGACTTCAACGACTTCCTGTCCAAGGTCCCCGCCTCGGTGTGCAACAAGCGGGTCATCGACTCGCTGATCAAGGCCGGCGCCTTCGACGACATGAAGCACAAGCGGCGCGCGCTGGTGGCGATCCACGAGACCGCCGTCGACCAGTACGTCGACATCAAGCGCAACGAGGCGATCGGCCAGGACTCGCTCTTCGCCGGTCTCGGTGACGACGACGACGGCAGCGGCGGATTCGGCGTGAGCGTGGCCATCCCCGACCTCGACGAGTGGGACAAGATGACCCTGCTCGGCCACGAGCGGGAGATGCTCGGCCTCTACGTCTCCGACCACCCGCTGCTCGGCCTGGAGCACGTGCTGTCCAACGGCACCGACTGCACCATCGGCCAGCTGGTCACCGACGAGGACCGCCCGCACAACTCCACGGTCACCGTGGCCGGCCTGGTCACCGGCATCCAGCGCAAGATCACCAAGAACGGCGACCCGTGGGCCACGGTCACCCTCGAGGACCTCGAGGGTGGCATCGACGTGCTGCTGTTCCCCAGCAGCTATCGCCTCGCCGCGCCCTACCTGACCGAGGATGCGATCATCCGGGTCCGCGGCCAGCTCGACACCGAGCGCGACACCGCCCAGCTGCGCGGCCAGGAGGTCACCGTCCCGGACCTGGAGCGCAGCAGCGACGGTCCGGTCGTGATCAGCCTGCCCTCCACGCGCTGCACCGGTCCGGTGGTCGCCCAGCTGCGCGAGGTGCTCAGCACCCACGCCGGGCTGACCGAGGTGCGCCTGCAGCTGTTGAGCCGGGACTCCACCAAGCTCATGCGCCTGGGGGACAATCTCCGGGTGACTCCCTCCTCGGCGCTGTTCGCCGATCTCAAGCAGCTCCTCGGCCCCGGGTGCCTGGCCGGATGAACCGCCGCGACCTGACCGGTGCGCTCGCCGTACCGCCGGTGCTGGGGGCGCTCCTGGGCGCGGCCGGCGGCTGGCTGTGGTGGACCTGGTGGGGCCCGGCGCCCCAGGGCAAGATCTACGACACCACGGCGGGCCCGCACTGGTACCCCAACCCGTTCGACCCCGGCATCACCAGCGACTTCAACGGTACGGCGACGTTCGTGGCGGTCGGCTTCGGCCTCGCGCTCGTCCTCGGCCTGGTCGCCGGGTGGGTGGCCCGCAAGGTGGCGGTGCCCGGCCTGGTCGCGCTCGCGGTCGGGGCCGGCCTGGGCACGCTGGTCATGTACCTGCTGGGGGAGTCCTTCAGCGCGCCCGACCCGGCCTCGCTCATCGCCTCGCACAAGATCGGCGACGTGCTGCCCGGGCACCTGCACGTGAGCGGCTGGACGCCCTACCTGGCCTGGCCGGTGGGCGCGCTGCTCGGCTACCTGGTCGTGCTGCTCTCGCTCAGCGCCGAATCGGCGCCACCCGCGCAGCCGTCATCCGTACCAGCTCAGCAGGGCTGAGCTCGACCTCCATCCCGCGCTTGCCGGCCGAGACGTAGACGGTCGGGTGGTCGAGCGCGGAGGCGTCGACGACGGTCGGGTGCGCCTTGCGCTGACCCAGCGGCGAGATGCCGCCGACGACATAGCCGGTGGCCCGCTCGGCGGCCTTGGGGTCGGCCATGACGGCCTTGCGGCCCTCGACCGCCCGGGCCAGGGCCTTGAGGTCGAGCTGGCCCGAGACCGGTACGACGCCGACCACGAGCGCGCCGTCGACGTCGGCGAAGAGGGTCTTGAGCACGCGCGCGGGGTCGATGCCCATCGCCTCGGCCGCCTCCTCGCCGTAGGACGCGGCGCGGGCGTCGTGGGCGTACTCGTGCACGGTGAAGGCCACCCCGGCCTCGGTGAGCGCGGTGGTCGCCGGCGTGCCGCCGGTGGCCTGCTTCTTCTTCGCCATCAGTTGGGCGACCACTTCGTGCGGGCGACCTCGGTCGCCGGCAGCGAGGTGATCACGTTCATGGCGCGCAGCTCGGAGCGCAGCAGGTCGGTGACCAGGATCAGCCGCTCGGTCGGGTCGGCGGCCTCGAGCAGCTGCTGGTGCTCGGCCATCGGCAGCGGCGTGCAGGCCGCGAGCGTCCAGGCCAGGTACGCCGGGTCGCGCGGCAGCTCGCCCTCCAGCGGGTCGCCGGCGATCTCGCCGAGGACGTGGCGGTAGGCGGTGAAGGTCGCCCGCGCCCGCTCCACGACGTCCTGGGGGACGGCGGCCGAGGGCTCGTCGAGCAGGGTGATCTCGCCGACGGGGAAGTCGCCGCTGCCGCGGAGCCGGTCGAGCTGGATCCGGTCGCGGCCCACCGCGACGATGTCGAAGGTGCCGTCGCTGTGCGACTCGACCTCGGTCAGCTGGAGCCGGACCCCGACCCGGAAGAGCGACTGGTTGCCGTGGTCGCCGACCTCGTAGCCCTCGCGGATCGCCACCGACCCGAAGAGCCGCTCGGCCGGGTCCTCCACGCGCAGCAGGTGGTGGACCAGGGCCCGGTAGCGGTCCTCGAAGACGTGCAACGGCACGCTGATCCCCGGGTAGAGCACCGCGTTGAGAGGGAACATCGGCAGGTGGTCGGGCACGTTCTCGACCCTAGGGCATGGGTCTAGCGCGTTTCCGCCTCCCCGCGGATGCCCTCGAGGGTGGTGCGCATCCCGGCGCGCTGGGAGACGGTGAACGCCTCCTGCCCGCCCATGAACGCCTCGGTCAGCTCGCGGGAGAGCTCGGAGATGCCCTCGGGCGCGTCGCGGCGCTGGTGCAGGCGGGTGCCGCCGTCGGTGGTCGGCTCGAGCTCGAAGGACCAGGTCACGTAGTTCTCGTCGATGCGGAAGGCGAGGGAGCGCCCGGCGTCGTACCGGGTGATCTCGGCGTGGGTGGTCCAGGTGAGCTCGCCGTGGGCGTTGCGGTTGGTGAACCGGGTGCCGACGCCGGCGGGGGCGTCGGGGTCGGCGAGCCGGGTCGAGGTGACCTGGGGGCTCCACTCGGCCATCCGGGTGACGTCGGCGACGAGGCTCCAGACGTCGGCGGGGGCGGCGGCGATCTCGATCTGCTCGTGGAGGGCGGGGGCGTCGGTGGTGGTCATGGGAGGTACTTTACGTCCGACCGGTCGGGTAGTTTGTCCGCATGACCGAAACCGCCGACGGACGCCGTCGCCGCGGCGACCGGACCCGGCAGCGCGCGGCCCGGGCCGCGGCGCTGCTCGCGACCACCCAGGGCCTCGACGGGCTCAGCGTCGGCACGCTCGCCGAGGCGAGCGGGGCGAGCAAGAGCGGGCTGCTCACGGTGTTCGGCAACCGCGAGGAGATCCTGCTGGCGGCTGTCGCCGAGGCCCGGCTCCTGTACGTCGAGCACGTCATCGCTCCCGCCTGGGGGTCCGCGCCCGGAGCGGACCGGCTGCGGGCCCTGCTCGACCACTGGGTGGGCTACCTGCGGGCCGAGGTGTTCCCCGGCGGCTGCTTCGTCGCGGCGACCTCGGCCGAGTACGGCCACCGCACCGGCCGGGTCGCCGACGCCGTCCGGGCGCTCAAGCAGGAGTGGCTCGACCTGCTCGTGCGCGAGCTCACCGCGGCCGGGGTGGCCGACCCCGGCGAGGCCGCGTTCCGGGTCGACGCCTACCTGGTCGCGGCCAACACCCGCCGCGAGCTCTTCGGGGACGACGACGCGCTCGCCACCGCGCACCGGCTGGCGCTCGCGGTGCTCGAGGGCCGTGACGAGGCCGCGTCCCGCTAGGCGTCACCGGGCGCGGGGGAGCGGCGGCCCGACCGTAGAATCGGGGACATGTCCCTCATCCGCCGCATCGACCTGCGCGACGCCGACGAGTCCGTCGACTACCGCGCAGCAGTGCCCCGTGCCGACTTCGACATCGAGGCTGCGGTGCCGGCGGTGCATGCGATCTGCGAGGAGGTCCGCACCCGCGGGCTCGACGCCATCGTGGAGTTCGGTGAGAAGTTCGACGGCGTGCGGGTCGACGACATCCGGGTCGCCCCGGCGACGATGCAGGCCGCGCTCGACGACCTCGACCCCGGCATCCGCGCGGGTCTGGAGGAGTCGATCCGGCGCCTGCGCGCGACGTGCGCCAACGAGCTCGAGCAGGACGCCGTGACCGACCTCGGCCCCGGCGCCCGGGTGACCCACCGCAAGGTGCCGGTCGGCCGGGTCGGCCTCTACGTCCCCGGCGGCCTCGCGCCGCTGGTCTCGTCGGTGCTCATGAATGTCGTCCCGGCCCAGACCGCGGGCGTCGCGTCGATCGCGCTCGCGAGCCCGCCGCAGAAGGAGTTCGGCGGCTCGGTGCACCCGACGATCCTGGCCGCGTGCGCGCTGCTCGGCGTCGACGAGGTCTACGCCGTCGGCGGCGCCCAGGCGATCGCGATGTTCGCCTACGGCGTCGGTCCGTGCCGGCGCGTCGACCTGGTGACCGGCCCCGGCAACATCTGGGTGGTCACCGCCAAGCGGATCCTCAAGGGCCAGATCGGCATCGACTCCGAGGCCGGCCCGACCGAGATCGCGATCCTGGCCGACGACACCGGCGACGCGTCGTACGTGGCGGCGGACCTGATCAGCCAGGCCGAGCACGACCCGCTGGCCGCCTCGGTCCTCGTCACCACCTCCGAGCGGCTCGCCGCCGAGGTCGAGGTCGAGCTCGACCGGCAGGTCGCCGCGACGAAGCACGTCGAGCGGATCACCACCTCGCTCGGCGGGCGCCAGTCCGGCATCGTCCTGGTCCGCGACCTGGAACAGGGCCTCGACGTCGTCAACGCCTATGCCGCCGAGCACCTCGAGATCCACACCGAGGACGCCGCCGGCTGGGCCGCCCGGGTCCGCAACGCCGGGGCGATCTTCGTCGGCCCGCACGCGCCGGTGAGCCTCGGCGACTACTGCGCCGGCTCCAACCACGTGCTGCCGACCGCGGGCTGCGCATGCCACTCCTCGGGTCTGTCGGTGCGCGCGTTCACCAAGTCGGTGCACGTCATCGACTACTCCGCCGCGGCGCTCGCCGAGGTGGCCGGTCACGTCGTGACGCTCGCCGAGGCCGAGGACCTGCCCGGCCACGGTGCCGCCATCACCGCGCGGGTCGGCCGATGACCTGGCCGCCGCTGCGCGAGGAGCTGCGCGGCATCGAGCCCTACGGCGCGCCCCAGCTCGACGTCCCCGTCCAGCTCAACGTCAACGAGAACCCCTACGGCCCGTCGCCGGCGTGCATCGCCGACATCGCGGCGGCCGCGGGGGAGGCGGCGGCGACCCTGCACCGCTATCCCGACCGGGAGTTCGTCGCGCTGCGCACCGCGCTCGCCGGCTATCTCTCCCGTGACGCGGGGGAGCGCGGGATCGCGCCCGAGCAGGTGTGGGCGGCCAACGGCTCCAACGAGGTCATGCTCCAGCTGCTCCAGGCCTTCGGCGGCCCGGGGCGCACGGCGGTGAGCTTCGCGCCGACCTACTCGATGTACCCGGAGTACGCGCGCGACACCAACACCCGCTGGGTCGCCGGGCGCCGGGCCGAGGACTTCGCGCTCGACCTCGACGCCGCGCGCGACCTGGTCAAGACCGAGCAGCCGAGCGTGATCCTGCTGCCGAGCCCCAACAACCCCACCGGTACGGCGCTCCCGCCCGAGGCCGTCGGGGTGCTCTGCGAGGCGGCGGGCGATGACGGCATCGTCGTGGTCGACGAGGCCTACGGCGAGTTCCGCCGGGCGGGCGTCCCGAGCGCGCTCGAGCTGCTGGCGTCGTACCGCAACCTGGTGGTGACGCGCACGATGAGCAAGGCCTTCGCGGGCGCGGGCCTGCGGCTGGGCTACCTCGCCGCGGCCCCCGAGATCTGCGACGCGATCCGGGTCGTCCGGCTGCCCTACCACCTCTCCGCGGTCACCCAGGCGGTCGCGCTGGCCGCGCTGCGCCACGCCCCCGAGCTGCTCGGCAAGGTCGACGACCTGCGCCGCGAGCGCGACGCGCTGGTCGCCTGGCTGCGCGCCGAGGGCTACGACGTCGCCGACTCCGACGCCAATTTCGTGTTGTTCGGACGATTCGCCGACCGTCATGCTGTCTGGCAGGGTCTCCTCGACCGGGGAGTCCTGATCCGGGAGACCGGGCCCGAGGGCTGGCTGCGGGTCTCGGTCGGCACCCCCGACGAGATGGCGGCCTTCCGGGCCGCCCTCACCGACGTAGATGGAGAGCGCGCATGACTGCCAGGACCGCCCGCATCGAGCGGCAGACGAGCGAGTCCAAGGTCCTCGTCGAGGTGAACATCGACGGCACCGGCCGGCACGACATCTCCACCGGCGTCGGGTTCTACGACCACATGCTCACCGCGTTCGCGCGCCACGCGCTGGTCGACCTCACGGTCCAGACCGAGGGCGACGTCCACATCGACGCCCACCACACGACCGAGGACACCGCGATCGCGCTCGGCCAGGCGCTGCGCCAGGCGCTGGGGGACAAGAAGGGCATCCGCCGCTTCGGCGACGCGACCGTCCCGCTCGACGAGGCGCTCGTGCACGCCGTCGTCGACGTCTCCGGTCGCCCCTACTGCGTCCACACCGGCGAGCCCGAGGGCCAGCAGTACGTCCAGCTCGGCGGCTCCGGGGTCTCCTACCTCGGCTCGCTGACCCAGCACGTCTTCGAGTCGATCGCCTTCCACGGCCACTTCGCGCTCCACGTGCGCGTGCTCGCGGGCCGCGAGCCGCACCACATCGTCGAGACGCAGTTCAAGGCGTTCGCCCGGGCCTTCCGCGACGCGGTCGCGCTCGACCCGCGCGAGACCGGCATCCCCTCGACGAAGGGCGCTCTGTGAGCGCTCCGTCCGTCGTCGTCCTCGACTACGGCTCGGGCAACCTGCGCTCCGCGGTCCGTGCCGTCGAGCGCGCCGGCGCGGAGGTCACCCTGACCGGTGACCTCGACCTCGCGATGGAGGCCGACGGGCTGCTGGTGCCGGGCGTCGGCGCGTACGAGGCGTGCATGCGCGGCCTGCGCGCGATCCGCGGCGAGCGGATCATCGCCCGCCGCCTCTCCGGCGGCCGTCCCGTGCTCGGGATCTGCGTGGGCATGCAGATCCTCTTCGAGCGGGGCATCGAGCACGGCGTCGAGACCGAGGGCTGCGGCGAGTGGCCCGGCGTGGTCGAGCGCCTGCAGGCGCCGATCGTCCCGCACATGGGCTGGAACACCGTGTCCGTCCCGGAGCAGACCCGGCTCTTCGCCGGCATCGAGGACGAGCGCTTCTACTTCGTGCACTCCTACGGCGTGCGCGACTGGACGCTGGTCACCAACGACCGCACGCCCGACAGCCACCAGCCGCTCGTCACGTGGGCCGAGCACGGGGGTGACCGGTTCGTCGCGGCCGTCGAGAACGGACCGCTCTGCGCCACCCAGTTCCACCCCGAGAAGTCGGGGGACGCCGGCGCCCAGCTGCTGCGGAACTGGGTCAGCTCGCTGAGCTGACCCAGTCCCGTCGGTCAGCGTGCTGCTCAGCGGACCTTGAGCTTGGCGGTGCCGGTGGACGGCAGGACCGCCGTGGACCCGCCGTACGTCGCGGTGACGGTGTGCTTGCCCTTCTTGAGCTTCTTGAAGGTCGCCACGGCCTTGCCGCCACGGACGGTCGCCTTGACGGTCTTGACCGTCTTGGTGCCGCGCTTGAGCTTGAAGGTCACGGTGCCGGTCGCCGCGGGGCTCGAGGCGACCGTCGCGGAGACCGTGGCCTTGCGCTTCTTGGCGTTGTAGCTCGCGGCGGCCTTGGTCGTGGACGTCGCCTTGACCGTGTAGGTGCTGACGGTCGCGTTCTGACCGGCGGCGGGCGCGCACGTGATCGGGAACGGTTGGCCCGGGTCGGTGCCCGGCTTGAAGAGCGTCATCGTGACGTTCTGTGCGCCGGCGGCGAGGGTGTGCCGCCCGCCTGCGGGCCCGGCGGGGATCGCCGGGAGCTGGCCGGTGCCGGTGAGCAGGACGGCGCCGCTGGCCGGGACGGCCGTGCGCGGGACCGTCACCGTGGTGACGACCGGAGCGCCGTCCACGAGGACGGTCGCCTGGATCTCGCCGGAGATGGCGTTGGCTCCGAGCAGGCCGCGCATGAGGTCGGCGAGGTCGGCGGGCACCGTCATCTTCGACGTGATCCGCGGCGCGAACGACGAGCCGGGGGCGGCGTTCGCCGGGGCGTTGGTGGTGATGTCGACGGCGAAGGCCTTGGCGCCGAGGACCGGCACCTCGCAGCTCATGCCGATCTTGGCGGCGCTCGCCGGGGCGGTGGCGCCGAGGACGGCAGCACTGCTCGCGGTGAGTCCGAGGATGCCGGCGATCGCGAACGAGCGCAGGCTGAAGCGATGACGCAAGGTCATGAAGATTCCCTCCCGAGGAATGTGAGTTGGTGCGGCCGTCACCCTCCCAGTGACGGCCGCGTGACGTACCTCACCACAAAATGAGAACAAGTTCTAGCCCCTGTTTCACCGGGGGCGAGACACGCCGCGGGAGCGCGGAGGCGCTCATCTAGGATCGCGGCCATGACGAGCGCCTACCTCGAGCTGTTGCCCGCCGTGGACGTGAAGGGCGGTCAGGCCGTCCAGCTCGTGCAGGGCATCGACGGGTCGGAGAAGCGCTTCGGGGATCCGGTCGAGGCGGCGCTGCGCTGGCAGGAGGCCGGGGCGGAGTGGATCCACCTCGTCGACCTCGACGCCGCCTTCGGGCACGGCAACAACCGCGCGCTCCAGGCCGAGATCGTCGGCCGTCTCGACATCAAGGTCGAGATGAGCGGTGGCATCCGCGACGACGAGTCGCTCGAGGCCGCGATGGCGACCGGCTGTCGTCGGGTCAACATCGGTACCGCCGCGCTGGAGCAGCCGGAGTGGTGCGCCAAGGCGATCGCGACCTACGGCGACCGGGTCGCCGTCGGGCTCGACGTCCGCGGCCGCACGCTCGCCGCGCGCGGCTGGACCCAGGAGGGCGGCGACCTCTACGAGACGCTCGCCCGCCTCGACGCCGAGGGCTGTGCGCGCTACGTCGTCACCGACGTCAACAAGGACGGCATGCTCCAGGGCCCCAACCTGCAGCTGCTCAAGGACGTCTGTGCCGCGACCGACCGTCCCGTCGTCGCCTCCGGCGGCGTCACCACGCTCGACGACATCCGCGCGCTGATGGACCTCGTCCCGATCGGCGTCGAGGGCGCGATCGCCGGAACCGCCCTCTACACCGGGCAGTTCACGCTCGACGACGCGCTCGCGCTGACCAAGGGCGGTCTCGTATGACGCTCGCGGTGCGGGTCATCCCGTGCCTCGACGTCGACGCCGGCCGGGTGGTCAAGGGCGTCAACTTCCAAGAGCTGCGCGATGCCGGTGACCCCGTCGAGCTCGCCCGCCTGTACGACGCCGAGGGCGCCGACGAGCTCACCTTCCTCGACATCTCCGCCTCCCACGAGGGCCGGGCGACCACGATGGACATCGTCTCCGCGACCGCCGAGCAGGTCTTCATCCCGCTCACCGTCGGCGGGGGAGTCTCCTCGGTCGAGGACGTCGACCGGCTGCTGCGCGCCGGCGCGGACAAGATCGCGGTCAACACCGCGGCCCTGCGCCGCCCCGAGCTGATCGCCGAGATCGCCGACCGCTTCGGCAACCAGGTGCTCGTCCTGTCCGTCGACGCCCGGCGGGTGCCGGCCGGCTCCGAGGTCCGCACCGACTCGGGCTTCGAGGTGACCACCCACGGCGGGCGCCAGTCCGCCGGGGTCGACGCGATCGCCTGGGCGGTCCGCGCGGCCGAGCTCGGCGCCGGCGAGATCCTGCTCAACGCCATGGACGCCGACGGCACCACCGACGGCTTCGACCTCGAGCTCATCCGCAAGGTCCGCGCCGAGGTCTCCATCCCGGTCATCGCCTCGGGCGGCGCGGGCGCGGTCGAGCACTTCCCGCCCGCGGTCGAGGCCGGCGCGGACGCCGTCCTGGCGGCGACCGTCTTCCACTTCGGCACCCTGCGCATCGCCGACGTCAAGGCGTCGCTGAGCGGGGCCGGCCTGCCGGTCCGGGCAGGATGACCCGATGAGCTACGAGGTCTACGACCCCAGCGGCAGCCCGGCCGCGACCGACGCGCCCGCGGCGATCGCCGAGGGTCTCGGCGAGAACGGCCCCTGGCGGGTCGCCATCGAGTACTCCAACCAGGGCCAGGCCAAGCCGCCGACCCTGGTCCAGATCGGCCGCACCGCCCACGCCGACCGCGCCCAGGCGCTGCTGGCCGCGCGGCGTGCGGCGTTCGAGTTCGACCCGCCGGACCCGTGGGCACCCCAGGGGCGCGAGGTCTTCCGGGACGGGCCCGACGGCTTCCTGGTGGTCATCCAGGGCGCGACGACGACCTTCCACATGCGGGTGCGGATCGTCGCCCAGATCGCCGCGCCGGCACCGGCCGCGGGCGCCTAAGGCCCGCTCAGGCGTCCCAGCCGTCGGGCCGCAGCGACTTCGGCAGCTTGGCCACGACGGCGCGGTAGGACTCGTCGACCGCCTCGAGCAGCTCGTCGTCGGGGATCGCGCCGGTGAGCGCGAGGGTGTTCCAGCCGGAGCGCCCGATGTAGGCCATCACCGTGGCGTCCTCGGGATAGCGGTGGAGCCACTCGTCGGCGACCTCGCGGGTGGCGCCGGCCTTGACGCCGACGCTGCCGGGACCGAGGAAGGCGAAGATCTTGCCGCGCTCGGCCGGGCCCACCTTGATCACGGGCAGCTCGTGGTCCCAGGGGTTGTCGGCCCAGGCCCCGGGGCGGGCCAGGCAGTGGGCCTGCAGGTCGGCGACGTCCACGCGCCGAGGCTACGCTCATCGGCGTGACCCGGCTCGAAGGTGCGGACGGTGACGTGCTCGCCGTCGCCCGGGAGGCGGTCCGGGTGCTGCGCGAGGACCGGGCCACGCGCCGGGCGCTGTTCCCCCGGCTCGCCCGCCTGCACCACGAGCGCCGCGCGCTCCAGGACCTGCCGGAGCTGCCGCGCACGCCGCTCGCCGCGCGGGTCGGCACGGTCCTGTGGTGGCTGCTGCACGCCGCCGGGCTGACCGCCGTGCTCACCAGCGCGGTGATGCTCGGTCCTTCGGGACGCCGCAACGCCTACCTCGGCGCGGACGACGCCCTCGCGGTCGCGCTGCCCGCGGGGGTGGTCGCCCTGGTGCTGCTGGCCGGGCTGCTCGTCCTCCCGGTCCCCGCGGGGGAGACCCCGCGCTCGGCCGTGGGGCTGGCCGTCATCACCGGGCTCGTCGTGGCCGGCCTGGTCGGCTACCGGCTCGTCGCCGGGACCTCGGACAGCCGTGGGTTCTCCGGCGACCAGGTGCGCTCGTGGACGCCGTGGGCCCTGGCGGGCCTGGCCGGGCTCGTCCTGCTCGTGGTCCGCCTGGAGCGCGCCCGGCGCCGTACGCCGCCCCGGGCCGTGCGCCGCGACCCGGCCCAGGCCCGGCGGCACCTGCGCCGCCAGGCGGACCGGCTCGCTGGGACGCCCACCCCGGCGGGGACCACCGCCGCGTGGGAGCGCCGGCTGACCCGCCTGGAGGAGCGCGGTGTGCCGGCCACGACCATCGCCCAGGCCCGGTCGCTCTCGCCCGCCGCATGGCTGGCGTGGACCTTCGACGACCCGCGCCTCGACGTGTCCGGCGTCCTCGCCGGCACCGAGGGCGGCCGACCGCCTGTCGGCGCCGCGGAATAGTCTCCGCACGACCGGGGGTTGTGCCTGGTTGCGCCCCTGCCCACGCGAGGCGCGGGTGTGCGGGTGCGGTGCGGTGGAGCGGAGAGCAGGAGCGGGTGGCGAGCGAGAGCAGCAGCGGCACAGGGACGACATCGGCAGGGTTCGGTGTCCTCTGGGTCGCGATCAAGCGCGAGCCCTGGATCTTCACGGCGTCCACGGTCGGCAGCGTGCTCTTCGGAGCGCTCACCGTCGCCGACGCGTGGGTGCTGGGATGGGCGACGGACCACGTCGTGCTCCCCGCCTTCCGCGACGGCGAGATCGGCTCCGGCCTGCTCTGGGCGGTGCTCGGGCTGTTCATCGGCGTCGCGATCCTGCGCGCGGTCGGCATCGTCGCGCGCCGCCTGGGCGCGGGCGTCATGCAGTACCGCATGCAGGCGCACAGCCGCCGCGCGGTCACGCGCCAGTACCTGCGGCTGCCGATGGCCTGGCACCAGAAGCACCCCACCGGTGAGCTCCTCTCCAACGCCAACGCCGACGTCGAAGCGGCCTGGGGCCCGATCGCGCCGCTGCCGATGGCGGTCGGCACCGTCGCGATGATGGTCATCGCCGTCGTCCAGATGCTCCTCACCGACCTGGTCCTGGCCGCGGTCGGGCTGCTCGTCTTCCCGCTCGTGATCGGCGTCAACGTCGTCTACCAACGCCTCGCCCAGGGCTGGGCCACCCGGGCCCAGGAGCTGCGCGCCGAGCTCTCCGAGATCGCCCACGAGTCCTTCGACGGCGCGCTCGTCGTCAAGACCCTCGGGCGCGAGCCCGAGGAGACCGCGCGGTTCAAGGCCAAGGCCGAGCAGCTGCGCGAGGCCAACATCCGGGTCGGCCGGATCCGCGCCGCCTTCGACCCGACGCTCGCCGCGCTGCCCAACCTCGCGGTGCTCGTCGTCCTGGTCGCCGGCGTCCACCGCGTCGTGTCCGGCGCGACCGTGGCCGGCGACGTCGTGACGGTGGCCTACCTGCTGACCGTCGTGTCGTTCCCGATCCGCTCCATCGGCTGGCTGCTGGGCGACTTCCCGCGCAGCGTGGTCGGCTACCGCCGGGTGGCCGCCGTCCTCGGCGCCACCGGCGCCATGGAGTACGGCGACGCGCCCGCCCCCCGCGCCCCCGGAGGCGCCCGGCTCGAGGTCGAGCGCGCCGCGTTCGCCTACGACGCCGACCGCACCCTGCTGCGCGACCTGTCCTTCGACGTCGAGCCCGGCCGCACGGTCGCGCTCGTCGGCGCGACGGCGTCCGGCAAGAGCACCCTCACCACGCTGCTCTCGCGCCTGGTCGACGTCGACGAGGGCGCGATCCGGGTCGACGGCACCGACCTGCGCGAGCTGCGCCACGGCGCGCTGGCCCAGGTGCTCGCCGTGGTCCCGCAGACGGCGTTCCTCTTCGACGACACCGTGCGCGGCAATGTCACCCTCGGCGCGGACGTCGGCGACGACGACGTGTGGGCGGCGCTGCGCACGGCCCAGGCCGACGGCTTCGTCGCGGCCCTGCCCGACGGCCTCGACACCCGCCTCGGCGAGCGCGGCACCTCGCTCTCCGGCGGCCAGCGCCAGCGGCTCTCGCTCGCCCGCGCGCTCGTCCGGCGCCCGCGGCTCCTCGTCCTCGACGACGCCACCTCGGCCGTCGACCCCGAGGTCGAGGCCCGCATCCTGGCCGGCCTGGGCGAGGGCGACACGACGCTGGTCGTCGTCGCCTACCGCAAGGCGACGATCGGCCTGGCCGACGAGGTGCTCTTCCTGGTCGACGGCCGGATCGCCGACCGCGGCCCGCACGACGAGCTGGTCGCGCGCAACGCCGACTACGCCCACCTCGTCAACGCCTACGAGACCGAGGCCGCCGAGGTGACCCGATGAGCACCACCCTGCGCGCCCCCGAGCAGACGCGGCTCAGCACCGGTGACGAGATCGGCGCCTGGGAGACCATCCGCCGCGGCATCCGGCACTCGCCCGAGCTCACCGAGGGCATCGGCTGGACGCTGACCCTCGCGGTCATCGCCTCGGTCGGCCAGGTGGTCGTCCCGATCGCGGTCCAGCAGACGATCGACAAGGGGCTGCACGGTCCCGACGGGCCGGACGTGTCGTTCACGACCTGGCTCGCGCTCGCGGCGGGGCTGGCGATCGTGGCGACCAGCTGGGCGTCGTACGCGATGACGGCGCGGCTGTTCTCGACCGCCGAGCGCGGCCTGGCCACGCTGCGGGTCAAGGCGTTCCGCCACGTCCACGACCTCCCGCTGCTCACCCAGAACACCGAGCGCCGCGGCGCCCTGGTCTCGCGGGTGACCAGCGACGTCGACCAGGTCAGCCAGTTCCTCGTGTTCGGCGGCCTGTTGTTCGTGGTCAGCATCGGCCAGATGCTCATCGCGACCGTGGTGATGGTGGTCTACAGCTGGCAGCTCACGATCGTGGTCTGGGTCTGCTTCGCGCCGCTGTTCCTGAGCCTGCGCTACTTCCAGCGCAAGCTGGCCGCCGCCTACGGCACCGTACGACGCCAGGTCGGCCTGCTGCTCTCGGCCGTCTCCGAGCCGGTGGTGGGCGCGACCGTGGTCAAGGCCTACGCCATCGAGGACCGCACCCAGGAGCGCATCGACACCGCGATCGCCGTGCACAAGGCGGCGAGCACGCGGGCCCAGGGGTTCACGGCCTTCTCGTTCAGCCTCGGCGGCATCTCGGCCGGCTTCGCCAACGCGGGCGTGCTCATCGTCGGCATCTGGCTGGGCCAGGGCTTCGCCTGGGGCGACGGGATCACCGCCGGCGAGGTGCTGGCGTTCGCCTTCCTGGTCACCCTGTTCGTCGGCCCGGTCCAGATGGGCACCCAGATCCTCACCGACGCCCAGAACGCCATCGCCGGCTGGCGCCGCGTGATCGGCATCCTCGACACCCCGGCCGACCTGGTCGACCCGGGCCCCGACGGCAAGACGCTGCCCCGGGGCGCGATCGACGTCCGCTTCGAGGGGGTCGGCTTCGCCTACCCCGGTGGCGCGGAGGTCCTCTCCGACATCGACCTGGTGATCCCGGCCGGCCAGCGGGTCGCGGTCGTCGGCGAGACCGGCTCGGGCAAGTCCACCGTCGCCAAGCTGCTCACCCGCCTGATGGACCCCGACCGCGGCCGGGTCCTGCTCGACGGGATCGACCTGCGCGAGGTCGCCGAGAGCGCCCTGCGCAGCAGCGTGGTGCTCGTGCCCCAGGAGGGCTTCCTCTTCGACGACACCCTGGCCGCGAACGTCCGCTACGGCCGGCTCGGCGCGAGCGAGGCCGAGATCCTCGCCGCCGCCGACACGATCGGCCTCGGCGACTGGGTGGCCGGCCTGCCCGACGGCGTCGCGACCCGCGTGGGCCAGCGCGGCGAGTCGCTCTCGGCGGGGGAGCGCCAGCTCGTCGCGCTGCTGCGCGCCCAGCTCGCCGACCCCGACCTGCTCGTGCTCGACGAGGCCACCAGCGCCGTCGACCCCGCCCTGGAGACCCGGATCGCCCGGGCCCTGGAGCGCCTGATGAGCGGGCGCACCTCGGTCACCATCGCGCACCGGCTCTCCACCGCCGAGGCCGCCGACGTGGTGGTCGTCGTCGACCGGGGCCGGATCGTCCAGCACGGGCCGCACGCCGCGCTCGTGGCCCAGCCGGACACCCCTTACGCGAGGCTGCACGCCTCGTGGGTGGCCCAGCACGGATAATGGAGCCCGTGAGCCTTCCCTCCGCCGTTGCCGACCGCCTCAAGCGCACCTCCGACGGGCTGGTGCCCGCGATCGTGCAGCAGCACGACACCGGCGAGGTGCTGATGCTGGCCTGGATGGACGACGAGGCGCTGCACCGCACGCTCAGCACCGGGCGGGCGACGTACTGGAGCCGGTCGCGCCAGGAGTACTGGGTCAAGGGCGAGACCTCGGGCAACCCCCAGCAGGTCAAGGAGGTCCGCCTCGACTGCGACGGCGACACCCTGCTGGTCAAGGTCGACCAGGTCGGCGTCGCCTGCCACACCGGGGCGCGCACCTGCTTCGACGAGGGCCTCATCGATGGCTGAGTCCCGCGCCCGTCGCGCCTTCGGCCCCGTCGTCCTCCTCGGCCTGGTCGGCAGCGGCGCCGCCGCCATCGGCGGCCACAAGGAGATGCTCACCATCCCCGAGGCCACGCTCCGCGCGGCCGGCGGCATCGCCCCCAGCGTGGCCGACCGCTCGGTCGAGTTCCCGCTCGCGGGCGCCCTGGCCCTCGTCGCCCTGGCCTGCTGGGGCGTGCTGCTCGTGACCCGCGGCTGGGTACGCCGCGTGGTCGCCGCGCTCGGCCTCCTCGCGGCCGCCGGCATCTTCGCCGTGGTCGTGGTCGGCGGCTTCGTCCAGGACGACCAGGCCTCCACCGACCTCGCCGCCCGCCTCGGCCTCGACGGCTCCGCCGTGGACGCCGGCCGTACCTCCTGGCTCTGGGTCGCCCTGCTCGGCGCTCTCGTCGCGCTCGTCGCGGCCGGCCTCGCGGTGCGCCTGGTGCCCTCGTGGCCCGAGATGGGCAGCCGCTACGACGCCCCGACCTCGGGCGCCGCCACGACCGCGGCCGGCAAGGAGCCGGAGGAGCAGTCGAACCTCGACCTGTGGAAGTCCCTGGACGAGGGGGGCGACCCTACGGCCGACTGAGGGGCCGCGTGGGGAGGACATGCCGGCGGTGCGCCGCCCCAGCACGCACCTGAGCACCTTCTCCTCGGTCGACGGGCCTCCGGCCCGCCTCCCTCGTCGGCGGCACTCATGCACGCACCGGGACGACGCACCGCACGACAGCCCCTCCCCACGCGGCCCCTGCCGGAGCCGTAGCCCTAGAATCGGACCCGCACGACCCGACCGACTCATCGAGGAGCACTTCCATGGCCGACAACCACGGCAACACCCCTGCTGCCTGGACCGCCGTCCTTGTCTCGCTGGTCGGCTTCGTCGTGGGCGCGATCGGCATGTCCATCACGCCGCTGAGCTGGCCGCTCTTCTGGATCGGCACCGCGGTCGTGCTCGCCGGCGGCGTCGTCTTCGTGGTTATGGCCAAGATGGGCTTCCACGAGGCGGGCCACTGAGCCAGGGCGCTCCTCGGAGATGACCCTCACGGCCGCACCCGCTCCCACCGGCGCTCCTTCGCGCCGGCGGCGGATGCTGCCGCCGCTGCTCGTGGCCGGCGGGATCACCGCGGCCACGGTGGCCCTGCACTTCCGTGACCCGCACGACCAGGGCACCTGGGGCATGTGCCCGACCGCGGCGCTGGGCTTCTCCTGCCCCGGCTGCGGTGGCCTGCGCGCGGTCAACGACCTCAGCAACCTGCGGCTGGCCGATGCGGCGTCGAGCAACCTGCTCTTCCTGGCCGTGATCCCCCTGTTCGCGTGGGTGTTCTGGCGCTGGAGCGCCGGACGCTGGACCGGTCGCGCCTGGGACCCCGACAGCGGCCGGGTCGCCCGGGTCAGCGCGGTGGTGATCGTGGTGATGGTGGTCTTCACCGTCCTGCGCAACACGCCCTACGGCGCCTGGCTCGCCCCCTGATCCTCTGGCCCCCTGACGCACCGACGCCCCCTGTCCCGACCGGGACAGGGGGCGTCGGCGTTGCGTACGGCGGGCTCGGTCAGCTGTTGCCGAGCGCGATGATGAAGATGATGCCGTAGACCACGATGCCGACGACCATGAGGATCGAGGCGATCATGCCGCAGATCCGGCCGGCGTTGACCGTGCCGCGGTTGTTGTAGGCGCTGGGGTTGGCGTCGATCTCGGCGATCGCCTTGTTGCCCATGACCCAGGCGGCGATGCCGAGCGGGCCACAGCAGACCAGGCCGAGGATGCCGAGGATCAGGATGGTGGTGCCCTGGGGGTGGTCTCCGCCACCGCCATAGCCACCGGCGCCGTACCCACCGGGCGCGGGCGGCGGGGGAGTGCCGTAGTTGGGCGGCTCGTTGTAGCTCACGTCGGTTCCTCCTGCGTGTTTCAGATGTCATTCGGCCGGCCGAGTTCCGGGCGGTGTGTGGAACCCTAACCGTCGCGTGCCACACTCGACACCACCGCCGGCGCTTTGCCGCCGTCGGACCCTGCCCGCAAGAGAGACGTGACGGAGGCGCAATGTCGGCCCCCCAGGCTTCCCAGCCCACGGTGCTCGACGGGATCGTCGCCGGAGTGCTCGAGGATCTCGCCGTGCGTCAGGCCACCACCTCGGAGGCGGACCTGCGTGCCGCCCTGGCGGACGTCGATCCGCCCCGGGACCCGATGCCGCACTTCCGCGGGGCCGGGTCGAGCGTGATCGCCGAGGTCAAGCGCAAGAGCCCGAGCAAGGGCGCGCTGGCCGAGATCCCCGATCCTGCCGCCCTGGCCGCTGAGTACGCCGCCGGCGGGGCCGGCGCGATCAGCGTGCTCACCGAGCAGCGCCGGTTCGGGGGCAGCCTCGACGACCTGCGCACGGTGCGCGCGACGGTCGGCGTACCGGTGCTGCGCAAGGACTTCATCGTCACCGAGTACCAGCTGCTCGAGGCCCGTGCGGCCGGCGCCGACCTGGCGCTGCTCATGGCGGTCTCGCTGCCGGGTGCCCGGTTGGCCCAGCTGCACGACTACGCCCGCGAGCTGGGGCTGACCGTGCTGATGGAGGTCCACGACGAGGAGGAGACCGCTCGTGCGGTCGAGGTGGGCGCCGAGCTGATCGGTGTCAACGCGCGCAACCTCAAGACGCTCGAGATCGACCTCGACGTCTTCGGCCGGCTCGCGCCCCTCATCCCCGACGACCGGGTCAAGGTCGCCGAGTCCGGCATCTTCGGACCACGAGACGTCGAGCGGTTCGTCGCCGAGGGTGCCAGCGTGGTGCTCGTCGGTGAGGCGCTCGTCAAGGACGGCGCTCCGCGCGAGGCGGTCGCCGCGATGACAGGAATCACCCGATGAGCAAGTTCGACGCCGACCCGCTCGGCTGGTTCGGTGGAGCGGGCGCCTTCGGCGGCCGCTTCATGCCGGAGGCGCTGATCGCAGCGCTCGACGAGCTCGACGTGGCCTGGCGCGAGGCGATGGCCGACCCGGCGTTCACGGGTGAGTTCGAGCGGCTGCTCGTCGACTACGCGGGTGTGCCGAGCATGCTCTACGACGCCACCCGGCTCTCCGAGCACGCCGGCGCCCGGATCCTGCTCAAGCGCGAGGACCTCAACCACACCGGCGCCCACAAGATCCGCAACGTGCTCGGCCAGGCCCTGCTCACCCAGCGGATGGGCAAGACCCGGGTCATCGCCGAGACCGGCGCGGGCCAGCACGGCGTCGCCAGCGCGACCGCCGCGGCCTACCTCGGGCTCGACTGCACCGTCTACATGGGCGAGGTCGACACCGAGCGCCAGGCGCTCAACGTGGCCCGCATGCAGCTCCTCGGCGCCGAGGTGATCCCGGTCAAGAGCGGCTCGCGCACGCTCAAGGACGCCATCAACGAGGCGCTGCGCGACTGGGTCGCCAGCGTCGACGAGACCGCCTACCTCTTCGGTACGGCGGCCGGCCCGCACCCGTTCCCGAGCCTGGTGCTGAGCTTCGTGCGCGGCATCGGCGACGAGGCGCGCCAGCAGTGCCTCGACCAGTACGGCGCCCTCCCGGACGCCGTCGCCGCCTGCGTGGGCGGCGGGTCCAACGCGATCGGCCTGTTCGCCGGCTTCGTCGACGACCCCGAGGTCGACATCTACGGCTTCGAGGCCGGCGGTGACGGCGTCGAGACCGGCCGGCACGCCGCGACGATCTTCGCGGGTTCCATCGGCGTCCTGCACGGGGCGCGCACGTTCGTGCTCCAGGACGAGGACGGCCAGACCGTCGAGTCGCACTCGATCTCGGCGGGCCTGGACTACCCGGGGGTCGGGCCGCAGCACTCCGCGCTGGCCGCGGGTGGGCGGGCGACGTACCTGCCGGTGACCGACGCCGAGGCGATGGAGGCGATGGCGCTGCTGGCCCGGACCGAGGGGATCATCCCCGCGATCGAGTCCGCGCACGCCGTCGCCGGCGCGCTGCGGGTCGCCCGGGAGCGCCCGGGCCAGACGATCCTGGTCAACCTCTCGGGGCGAGGCGACAAGGACATGGGCACCGCGATGGAGTGGTTCCACCTGGGCGAGGCGGGGGAGAAGAAGTGACCGTCAGCAGCACCGCGTTCGACCGGGCGCGGGCCGAGGGGCGCGCCGCGCTGGTCGGCTACCTGCCGGCGGGCTTCCCCGACGTCGAGGGCAGCATCGCCGCGCTCACCGTGATGGTCGAGTCCGGCTGCGACGTGATCGAGATCGGGCTGCCCTACAGCGACCCGGTGATGGACGGTCCGACCATCCAGGCCGCCGCCCAGCAGGCGCTCGACGCCGGTGTCCGCACCGCCGACGTGCTCCGCGTCGTCGAGGCGGTCGCCGCGACCGGCACGCCCACGCTCGTGATGACCTACTGGAACCCGGTCGAGAAGTACGGCGTCGAGCGGTTCGCGCGCGACCTGGCCGGCGCCGGCGGCGCGGGCCTGATCACGCCCGACCTGACCCCCGACTTCGCGCCCGAGTGGATCGCCGCCGCCGACGCGCACGACCTCGACAAGGTCTTCCTCGTCGCGCCCTCCTCGACCGACGAGCGGATCGCAATGACCACGGCCGCCTCGCGCGGCTTCGTCTACGCCACCGGCATCATGGGCGTGACCGGCACCAAGCAGGCGACCGCCGAGGGCGTGGCCCCGCTGATCGCGCGGACCAAGGCGACCACCGACCTGCCGGTCGGCGTGGGCGTCGGGGTCAGCTCCGGTGCCCAGGCGGCCGCGCTGGCGGCGTACGCCGACGGGGTGATCGTGGGCTCCGCCTTCGTGCGCACGCTGCTCGACCACCCCGGCGACCGCGCCGCCGGTCTCGCCGCGCTGCGGTCCCTGACCGAGGAGCTCGCCGGGGGCGTGCGTGCGTAGCCCGTTCACCCGGGGCGGCGCGCTGACCGCGCTGCTCGTCGTCCTCGGCCTCGGGCTGGCCGCCTGCGCCGGCAGCGACCCGGCGAAGTTCACCGGGAGCCGGCTCGACAACCCCTACACCGCGCCGGACATCGCGCTCAGCGACACCGCGGGCCACGACTACTCGCTGGCCGCGACGGACAAGCCGATGACGCTGGTCTTCTTCGGCTACACCCACTGCGCGGACTACTGCCCGATGGTGATGAACAACATCGCCGCCGCGCTCAACCGGCTCGACGACGCCGACCGGGCCAAGGTCGACGTCGCCTTCGTGACCACCGACCCCAGCCGGGACACCGCCAAGGCGCTGCGCAAGTACCTCGACGGCTACAACAAGTCGTTCATCGGCCTGACCGGGGACCTCGACACGATCATCGCCGTCGGCAAGCCGCTGGCGGTCTACGTCAACGACGGCAAGAAGCTGCCCTCCGGCGGCTACGACCTGGGCGGGCACTCGACGTTCACCCTGGCCATCGACCACGGCGGCAAGGCCGTCGCCCTGTGGAACCAGGAGACCTCCAGCACGGAGTTCGCCGCGGACATCCACACCCTGCTGACCGAGGACTGAGTCCGTGACCCCAGGAGCCGACGTGCTGCCCCAGATCATCGCCGCCAGCATCCCGAGCCCGGCCAACGGCGTGTGGCACATCGGTGCCTTCCCCCTGCGCGGCTACGCGCTGTGCATCATCCTCGGCATCGTCGTGGCCATCTGGATCGGCGAGAAGCGCTGGAAGGCCCGCGGCGGCACGATCGGCGAGGTCCAGGACATCGCCATCTGGGCGGTGCCCTTCGGCATCGTCGGCGCCCGGCTCTACCACGTCGCCACCGACTGGGAGAAGTACTTCGGCGAGGGCGGCAGCCCGATCGACGCCCTCTACGTGTGGCACGGCGGCCTCGGCATCTGGGGCGGCGTCGGCCTCGGCGCGCTCGGTGCCTGGATCGGCGCGCGCCGCAAGGGCATCAAGCTGCTCCCGCTGCTCGACGCGCTGGCGCCCGGCGTCCTGGTCGGCCAGGCGATCGGCCGCTGGGGCAACTGGTTCAACCAGGAGCTCTACGGCCGCCCGACCGACCTGCCGTGGGGCCTGAAGATCGACAGCGACCACTTCAGCGCTGCCTACAAGGCCAGCTCGGACTACCAGGACCGGCTCGCCGCCAGCGGCGGCGTGGTGCCGGACTTCGTCACCTTCCACCCGACCTTCCTCTACGAGTGCCTGTGGAACCTGGCCGCCTTCGCGCTCATCATCTGGCTCGACCGCCGCTTCCGCCTGGGCCACGGCCGGGTGATGGCCGTCTACGTCATGGCCTACACCCTGGGCCGCGGCTGGATCGAGGACCTGCGGATCGACGACGTCCAGCTCAACGACGTGCTCGGCCTGCGGTTCAACGTGTGGACCTCGATCGTGCTCTTCGTGATCGCCGCCGCCTACTACGTCTGGGCGACCAAGAACCGGCCCGGCCGCGAGGAGAGCGTGTACGTCGACGGGCGGGTGCCCGGCGACGAGCCCGAGGCGCCCGACGCGGTCGAGGAGCCCGACGCGGTCGAGGAGCCCGAGGCGGCCGAGGAGCCCGAGAACGGCTCGTCCACGATCTGATCTCAATTTAACAACTTAATACAGCCGATCTACTAGACTTAGCGTCACGAGTTGGATCGGCCATCGGGGGCCCCGAGCGGGTAGGGGTGCCCCGTCATGCCGTACAACGCCACGTCGCCACCGGCGGCGACCTCGCCGGACGAGCCGTGGGACGGCGGTGACCACGCTGAGCACGGCGAGCAGGACGTGCCGCGCACGCTGGCGGTCCGCTACTCGCTCCAGGACCGGACCTTCCTGCACGTCGTGCGGGTGCTCGCGTTCCTGGTCCTGGTGATCACCGGGAGCATCGGGGTCTTCCTGGGCTACCAGTCGATCCCGACGCTCCAGCACTACGGGCTCTCGTTCTTCACCGAGTACCGCTGGCTGCCGAGCCAGGACATCGTCGGCATCGCCGCGGTGCTGCTCGGCACGATCCAGGTCGCGGTCATCGCGCTGCTGCTGGCGTTCCCGCTCTCGCTGCTGACCGCGCTGTTCATCACCGACTGGGCACCGTCGTGGGCGCGTCCGCTGCTGGTGCGGATGGTCGACCTGATGGCTGCGGTGCCGGGGATCGTGTTCGGCCTGTGGGTGCTCATCGTCATCCAGCCGCACGCGACGCGGGTGACCCACTGGATCAGCAGGTACTTCGACTGGATCCCGTTCTTCCACGTGCGCACCGACGTGGACTACCCGATCTGGAACCAGGCGCCCGGCTACCCGGCGTACGCCGGATCGGCCGCGATCGCCGCGCTGGCGGTGGCGATGATGATCTTCCCGATGGCGACCTCGGTGATGCGCGAGGTGTTCTCCGAGGCGCCGGTGGGGGAGAAGGAGGCGGCGCTCGCGCTCGGCGCGACGCGCTGGTCGATGGTGCGCACGGTCGTGCTGCCGTTCGGCCGCGGCGGCATCATCGGCGGCACGATGCTCGCGCTGGGCCGCGCGCTCGGCGAGACGATCTCGGTGGTGATGGTCATCTCGCAAGCCTTCGAGATCAAGCCCTACGTGCTGGAGTCCGGGACGGCGACCATCTCGGCGCTCATCGCCTCCGGCTTCAAGGAGGCCTCGCCGGCGCAGCTCTCGGCGCTGCTGACCGCGGGCTTCGTGCTCTTCGTGATGACCCTGGTCGTCAACAGCCTGGCCGCGGTCGTCGTGGCCCGCTCGCGCGGGGGCGGGGTGACCGAGCTGTGAGCGTCACCTCGCCCCCCGCGCCGCGCCACCTCGCCGAGCCGGCTCCGGAGCCGCCGCCCGCTCCGGTCGAGGAGACCCTGCGCGCCGCCGGGCACCGCACCCGCGAGGATGTGCTGACCCTGCTCGGCGCCCTGGTCGGCTCGACCGCGACCACCTGGCTGCTCTACACCCGGATCCTGCCGTTCTCGGGGGCGGTCGGCTTCGTCGTCGTCTGGTACGCCGTGTTCGTCGCCTTCTACGCCGCGCTGACCGCGCTCACCCAGCCGCGCCGGATCGTCATCGACCGGGTGGTCGCGGCGATCGTGATGGCGGCGCCCGCCCTGGTCGGCCTGGCGCTGCTGAGCACCGTGGTCACCACGGTGTGGAAGGGGATGCCGGCGCTGACCCACCTCAACTTCTTCACCGACGACATGGCCGGGGTCAAGGCCGAGGACCCGTTCACCAAGGGCGGGATCGCGCACGCGATCCTCGGCACCGTCATCGAGGTCTGCATCGCGGTCGTGATCGCGATGCCCCTCGGCCTGGCCACGGCGATCTACATCTCCGAGGTCGGCGGCAAGGGTGCGGCGCTGGTGCGCACCGTCGTCGAGGCGATGACCGCGCTGCCCTCGATCGTGGCGGGCCTGTTCATCTACACGGTCTGGATCGTCAACCTCGGCATGGAGACCAGCGGCCTGGCCGCCTCGCTCGCGCTGGCCGTGATGGCGCTGCCGATCATGGCGCGGGCCAGCGAGGTGGTGCTCCGGGTGGTCCCCAACGGGCTGCGCGAGGCGTCGTACGCGCTGGGTGCGGGGCGCTGGCAGACCGTCTGGAAGGTCGTCCTGCCCACGGCCCGCCCGGGCCTGGCCACCGCGCTGACCCTCGGCGTGGCCCGTGCGGTCGGCGAGACCTCGCCGCTGCTGCTCACCTCGGGTGCCTCGACGTTCTTCAACGCCGACCCGACGCACAACCCGATGAACTCGCTGCCGCTGTTCGTCTACGCCGCCGTCAGCACCGGCAGCCCGCAGATGGAGGACCGCGCGTACGCCGGTGCCGCCGTCCTGCTCGCCGTCGTCCTCTCGCTGTTCCTGCTCGCTCGCCTGGCTGCCAGGGGAAGGAAGAACCGATGATCCCGCTCCTGCGCAAGGGCACCCGCCCGATCGTGCTGCTGCTCTGCGGCTACCTCGCCCTGCTCTCCGGGCCGGGGGCGGCGAGCGCGACCGCGTCGACGTACGCCCTGATCCAGGGCTCGGGCTCGTCCTGGGCGGCCAACGCGGTCAACCAGTGGGTCGCCGAGGTGGACGCCAAGGACCTCAAGGTCGTCTACACCGCCAACGGCGCGGCCCAGGGCCGCAAGGACTACGCCAACAAGTCCACCGACTTCGGCGTGACCGACTCGCCCTACCGCGGCAAGGACCCGTCGACCGGCGCGGTCGACTCGTCGCTGGGCCGCTCGTTCGCCTACCTGCCGGTCGTCGCGGGCGGCACGGCGTTCCCCTACAACATCCAGGTCGGCGGCAAGCCCGTGCGCAACCTGCGGCTGTCGGGGGAGACGCTGGCCAAGATCTTCACCAACCAGATCACCAACTGGAACGACGCCGCGGTCACCGCCGACAACAACGGCAAGGCGCTGCCGTCGATCCCGATCATCCCCGTGGTGCGGGCCGACGGCGCGGGCGTGACCAACCAGTTCAGCACCTGGATGACCAGCCAGTACGCCGGCCTGTGGCGCGACTGCAACGGCGGCAAGGCCGCCCCCACCGACTACTTCCCGCTCAACTGCGGTGAGGCGCGCGGCCAGCAGCGCGCCCAGACCGGCTCGGACGGCGTGATGAACTTCCTCAAGTCCAAGGGCTCGGTCGGTGCGATCGCGATGGAGGAGTACTCCTACCCGCTCGCCGCGGACTACCCGGTCGCCAAGCTGCTCAACAAGGCCGGCTACTACACGCTCCCGACGCAGTACAACGTCGCGGTCGCGCTCACCAAGGCCGAGATCAACGACAACCCCCAGGACCCGAACTACCTGACCCAGAAGCTCGACCGGGTCTACGTCAACCCGGACAAGCGGACCTACGTGCTCTCGTCCTACGTCTACGCGATCATCCCGACCGCGGCGAGCGACTCCCGGATGACCACGGCCAAGCGGCAGGCGCTCGTGGACTTCCTCAAGCACGCGATCTGCGTGGGCCAGTCGGCCATCGGGCCGATCGGCTACTCGCCGCTGCCGGTCAACCTGGTCCAGGCGAGCTTCACCCAGGTCAACAAGCTCAAGCTGGCCGACCCGAAGGTGCAGTTCGACGCCTCGATCATCAAGAACGTCAAGGACTGCCACAACCCGACCTTCGTGCCGGGCAAGCCGTCGGAGAACTACCTCGCCAAGATCGCGCCGATGCCGGCCGACTGCGACCGGCCCGGTCAGGGCCCGTGCGCCGAGGGTGTCGGCTCGTTCAACCTCAACCCCGGCGACAAGGGCGGCAAGGGCACGGGCACCCCGACCCCCGGCGCCGGCACCGGTACGCCGGGCGCGGGCTCGGGAGCCCCCGCCGTCGACACCGACGGCGACGGCGTCCCCGACGCCGCCGCACCGGCCGGCGCGCCCGCGGCCGACGGCGGCACCGGCACCGGTACGACGAGCGACGGCATCTCCGTCGTCGCCACGACCCTCGACCCCGACGCCCGCTCGGGCCCGCCCACGGTGCTGGCCGCGCTCGTGCTCGGCCTGTTCGGCGGCGTCCTGATCATCCCGCCGGTGGTGGCCCAGGCCGTCGCCCGCCGGAAGCGGACCCGATGAGCGCCGGGCGTCGCCGCGCGGGGCGGCTGCTGTTCGCGCTCGCGCTGGTGCTCGGCGGGCTGGCGGTCGTGCTGCCGACCGGCACCGGCACGGCCGGCGCCGCTGCCGACGGGCTGACCCGGTCGGTGACCGCCGAGCGCTACGCGATCGATGCCGACGGCACCCGCACCCGGATCAGCCGTAACCAGGTCAAGCTCCACGTCTCGCAGGCGAGCGACCTGCGCGGGCGCCAGGAGATCAAGGTGACCTGGGAGGGCGCGATCCCGACCGGTGCCGTGGTCGCCGACCCGAACTCCTCGGAGGGCCGCAACCAGGAGTACCCCTTCGTGCTGCTCCAGTGCCGCGGTGTCGACGCCGCGAAGGCGCCGAAGGGGCAGGCCCGGCTCACCCCGGAGACGTGCTGGACCCAGACCTCGCCCGAGCGCTACCTCGCCGCCGCCTCCAGCACGCCGTCGTGGCGCTTCGACGCCTACGCCGCCGCGGGCGAGCGCCGCGCCGTCGTGGGGGAGCCCGCGGACCTGCCCGAGAGCTGCGCCAAGCTCGCCCAGCCGACCACCGCGCACTGGCTGCCGTTCCGCGCCGCGGGCGGGACGACGTACTACGGCGGGCCGGACCCGGATGCCGGCTGCACGCCGACCGCGCCCGAGTCGGACTCCGCCGAGCGCGGCGGCGTCCCGAGCAACACGACGTACGGCATCACCGGAACCGACGGCAAGGGCGTCGCCGACTTCGCGGTGTGGACCAAGGCCGAGAACGCCTCGCTGGGCTGCTCGGCGACGGTGGCCTGCGCGCTGGTCGCGGTGCCGATCGTCGGGGTCAGCTGCGACGCCTTCGGCACCACCCTGCCCGCCGGGCAGCCGCAGACCACCAAGGCCGGGGTGCCGCTGACCGAGGCCCAGCTGACCTCGGCGGACACCACCTGCCGCCGGACCGGCAGCTACGCGGGCGGCGAGCCTGCGACCACCCGCAGCTCGGACCAGGCCGTGCGCGGCAACCTGTGGTGGTCGGAGTCCAACTGGCGCAACCGGATCTCGGTGCCGCTGTCCTTCGCGCCCACCGCCGAGGTGTGCCCGTCGGAGTCGGCCGAGACCCCGCTCGAGCTCATGGGCTCGGTGACGCTCAACGAGCTGACCGCGTCCTGGCGCCCGAAGTTCTGCACGACCAAGTCGCTCTACTCCTTCACCCACGTGCAGCAGGCCGAGTCGCTCGCGCGCAGCCTGCTCGAGCGCGGCGAGATCTCCGGTGCGTTCAGCTCGGCACCGCAGGCGGGCGGCTACAAGCGGCCGGTCGCGCAGGCGCCCGTCGCGTTCGGTGGGTTCGCGATCGCGTTCACCATCGACGGGGACGACAAGCAGCGCAAGGAGAGCCTGCGGCTCGACGCGCGGCTGGTCGCCAAGCTGCTGAGCGCGTCGTACCCGGCGACGTCGTTCGTGCGCGGCGGCCATGCGGGACTGGGCGACAACCCCTACAACCTCACCGTCGACCCGGAGTTCCGGGCGCTCAACCCGGGCATCCCGGAGAGCACGACGCTGGAGTCGGCGGCCGCGCTGCAGGTCTTCTCGTCCAACTCCGACCTGGTGTGGGCGCTGACCCGCTGGATCGACGCCGATCCCGAGGCGCGGGCCTGGCTCGACGGCACGCCCGACCCGTGGGGGATGAAGGTCAACCCGGCCTACCAGGGGCTCGAGCTGCCGGTGGAGAGCTGGCCGCTGCTCGACGAGTACGTCGCGCCGCAGTGGTACATCGACCAGAACGCCTGCTACCGCAACAGCCCCACGCCCTACCTGCAGCTGGTGGCGAACCCGCTGTCCGGCCTGGCCGCGGTCAGCCTCAACCTGCAGTTCGCCAGCTCGGCGGTCGCGACCGTGTGCCGCTACGACGGCTTCGACCACACCACGCTGCCCCTGCGGACCGAGGGCCGTCAGGCCGTCGGCCACCGCTTCGTGCTCGGCCTGGTCTCGCTCTCGGCGGCCCGGCGCTACAACCTGCGCACCGCCGACCTGCAGACCGCGTCCACCGTCGCACCCGGCGCGACCTTCACCGACGCCGCGGGCCGCAGCTTCGCCAGCCCCGACTCGGCCGGGCTCGAGGCCGCCGTCGCCCTGCTGAAGCCGGACGCCGACGCGGGCACCTGGGTGCTCGACCCGGCCGGGCTCGCCCGGGGTGCGGGCACCAAGGCCTACCCGGGCGCGCTGCCGGTCTACGCGGTGTTCCCGACCAGCGGCGTCGCGTCCGCGGTGGCCGGCAAGCTGGCCCGCTTCCTCTGCTACGCCGGGGGATCCGGGCAGCAGCCCGGGCAGGCCAACGGTGCGCTGCCGCCCGGCTACCTGCCGCTGACCGAGGCCAACGGGTTCGGCGCCGAGCGGACCTACCTGGCCAACGCCGTCGTCGCCGTCCGCACCCAGAAGGGCGCCGTGCCGCGCCTGGACGCCGACCCGGCGACCTCGCCGAGCCTGGCCAAGGCATGCGACTTCTCCTCCGCCGCGGTGCCGGCGCCGAAGCCGAGCACCACGCCCGGCGGTCCTGACGCCGCGCCGCCCGTCGTACCTCCGTCGGCGGCGCCGTCCGCCGACGGTGCCGGTGCGGCGCCGAGCGCGGCCCCGGTGGTCGAGGCGCAGCTCACGCCGACCGCGGGGGAGCAGTCGGCGCTGGGTCGCGTGGGCCTGCCGACGCTGGTGCTGCTGGCCGCCCTGAGCGCGCTGGCGGGCGGGGTGCTGCGCTGGCTCGACCTGCTCCGCACCGGCCTCGCCGCGGCCTGGAGCCTGCGTCCGCGGAGGTCGCGATGAGCACCGCGCGCACCGAGGTCCACGACGGGGTGGTCGACGCCTCCCCGCCGCCGGGTGGGGGCGGCGAGGAGCACATCCGGATCGCCGGCGGCCGGGCCCTCCTGGGGCTCTCGCTGCTGCTCGGCTGGTCCCTGCTGTACCTGCTGGTTCTGAGCGACTTCGAGCAGAACCACGCACAGAACGTGCTGTACGGCGAGCTCCGCACCCAGCTCGCCGAAGGCACGGCACCGACGGGCGCGCCGGTGGATGCCGGCGCGCCCGTCGCGCTGCTCACCATCCCCTCGCTCGGCGTGGACCCCGTGGTCGTCGTCGAGGGGACCCGCTCGCGCCAGCTGCAGAGCGGTCCGGGCCACCGCCCCGGCACCGTGCTGCCCGGGCAGAGCGGGGTCAGCGTGGTCGCCGGGCGCGCGGTGTCGTACGGCCGGCCGTTCGCGCGGCTGCCGGAGATCCGGCCCGGTGCGCTGGTCGCGGTGACCACCGCCCAGGGCCGCTTCGAATACCGCGTCACCGGGCTGCGCCGGGCCGGTGATCCCGCTCCCGCCGCCCCGGCGGCCGGCGCCGGGCGGCTCACGCTGGTGACCGCGGCCGGCGAGGGCTCCCGGCTCGCCCGGCTCCAGCCCTCCGCCACCCTGTACGTCGACGCGGAGCTGCCGTCCGGAGCGGCCGCCGCCGGGCCGCGCTCGGCCCCCGACCCCGAGCCCGAGCTGCTGGAGCCGCACGTCGACCGCGGCACCCTCGCCGAGCTCGCCCTGGCGCTCCTGCTGCTGACCGCCACCCTGGCCGGCTTCGTGGCGGCCTGGAGCCGCTGGTCGCGCCGGGCGGCCTGGATCGCGGGTGCTCCCGCGGTCGTCGCCGCGCTCTGGCTCACCTCGTCGATCGGAGCCCGCTTGCTGCCCGCCCTGCTCTGAGTGCCGGGTGGGCCTTCCACCCCGCCTCCCTTTCCCTGCCACCACGGCCCCAGGGTCTCGGATCCCGAGATCCGGGCCGGTCGCCGAGGGCCGTGGCCCTAACGTCCTCGGCACGCTCGGGAGTATCTCTACTGGATTACTACAGATAGGTAGCACGATGCTTTCTCGTCGGAAGACCGCTTCCGTGGCGTTCGTCGGCCTGGTCACCACGGCCGGGCTCACGCTCTCGCTCACGCCGGCCCAGGCCGATCCCGCCCCGCAGCCCCACGACGTCGTCGCGACGGGGTCGGACATCATCCAGAACTCGTTCAACTTCCTCGCCGACGGCTACCACGAGCTGCCCGGCTACAACACCGCCGGCAACCGCTACCGGTTCGTCAACTTCGACTCCTCGGGCGACGCCCAGGGCCGCAGCGCCTACACCGACCCGCGCCAGCTGCCGACGATCACCGGCAACGGCACCATCGGCGAGAACGGCGTGAAGTACATCAAGCAGGGCGACGTCAAGCTGCTCAACCCGACCGTCGGCCTGCGCGCCGGCCAGGACCTCGTGGTCCGGCCGACCGGCGGTGGCGGCGGTGGCCGTGACGCGATCATCAACGACGACCAGGGCTGGATCGACGTGGGCCGCAGCCCCGACCCGCTCAACGCCGATCACCAGACGCAGATCCAGAACAAGCAGGGCACCAAGCTCTACCGCGTCCAGATCGCGACCGACCGCCAGCTGATCGCGACCGCGACGACCACCAACGCGCCCTCGACGCTCAGCGCCGAGGCGATCCTCAAGATCTACACCGGGCAGTGGACGACCTGGGGCCAGATCCCCGGCTACGACGGTCCCGCGCCGTCCGAGACGATCGTCCCGCTCACGCTGCCCTCCGACGCCGGCATGTGGAACACGTTCCTCGCCAACGTCAAGCGGCAGAATCCCGGCAACGGCACCTTCGACGGGCGCGGCAACCCCAACTCGTTCAACGTCCAGCAGAACGACCCGACGGCGATCGTGAACCTGCCCGAGGCCCAGCGCAAGAACGCCATCGTGCCGTTCCCGCGCGGTCGCTACCGGACGCTCAACAAGGGCTACTACACGCAGACCTTCGACGGGCAGAAGACCAACAACTACAACACCGAGACCGGCCACCGCACCGCCGCCGACGCGAGCGGCATCAAGCTCCTCGACGGCAGCAGCACCGCGGACAACAACACGCCGGCCGCCCCCTACGGCGGCAACTTCGCCTACAACGCGCTGGTCCGCGAGTCCGACCTGACCTCGAACGAGCCGTGGCAGCCGGGCTCCACGCTCAACTGGGTGGAGGCGCTGTTCTACAACCCCGACGGGCCGCTGCCGTTCGTGCGCACCCCCGCCGGTGAGGCCCTGCTCGAGGCGGCCGGCGTCACGCCGGACTACCACGTGTACGGCACCGACAACGCCGAGATCGCCGTCGACTGATCCCCTCGGGGACCCAGGAACCCACTGTCATGGCCACGATCACCCTGCCCCGCTCGCGGGCCCGGCTCGGCCTCGGCGTGCTCGCCGTCGCCCTGGCCGTCGTCGCCGGCGTCCTCGTCTGGCGGCTCACCGCCCAGCCCGAGGCGCCGTACGCCGACCCGGCGTCGACCGGCGCGCTCACCCTCTGCTCCGCACGCGGCGAGGCGGTGTCCGGCGGCAAGACCGCTGACCGCCCGTTCGCCGGGTTCGTGCTGGGGGAGAGCGCGCTGCCCGACGGCGCCGACCCGACCGGTGCGGTGGCGACGCTCTACGCCTACCAGCCCCGCGAGGGGGTCTCGCCGGCCGAGTTCAGCGGGACGGCGATCACCGCCGCGACGCCGTACGCCGACCCGGCGCGGCCCGCGGCCGCGGTGACCGACCAGGCGTGGTCCCTCGGTGACTTCGTCACCGCCTTCCCGGCCGGCTTCGACGGCTACGTCCAGCTGCGGCTCGTGCTCGGCACGCCAGCGCTCGGCACCGTGCCCGACCACTACGACACCGCCGACATCAAGGTCGACGGCGACACGTGGGAGCTGGTCCGGGGCGGGCACGCGTCGTGCCGGGACGCCGCCGAGGCCGTCACGACCGGTGGTTCCTGACCCCGACGGGTCAGCACAGACCTAGGAGACAAGCATGAAGACCAACCACACGAAGAGGTGGAGCGCCGTCATCGCCCTGGCGCTGGCCGCCTCCGGCGTCGGCGGCCTCGCCGTCGCGGCGCCGACCTTCACCGGCGATCCGACCACCCTGGCCTGGTACAGCGCCGGCCAGGCCGGCGTCGACGACCCGGCGCGCAGCGACGTCGCCCTCCACCTGTACGACGGCGCCGGCGCCCCGGTCACCTCGGGCACCGTCACCGGCGGCCTGCCCGCGTTCGCGGCCGCCGACAGTGCCGTGCGCGCCGACGACACCCACGCCTCGCTGTTCGTCCACGCCGCCCAGTCGGGCAGCGCGGCCGGCGCGTGGCCGGGCGTCCAGGCCACCGGCACCGACCGCTACACCGGCGCCGGCGCGGTCACCGCGCCCGCGCCGCTGGTCGGGCGACCCTACGTCCGCACCGCCGGCGGCTACGGCCTCGCCGACCTCACTGCGAGCTTCGCGGCGGCGGGGCAGGGGACCTTCGTCGCCGTCTACGAGCTGCGCCTGCGCACGAGCTCGGCGACCAAGGGCGTGGCGGACCGCTACGCCTCGGCGTTCGTCAAGGTCACCGGCAACGACTGGAGCATCGTCGCGGGGCCCGAGGCCGGGGGACCGGTCGCGACCCAGACGTCGGCCACGGCGCCGGCCACGTCGTCGTACGGGAAGGCGTTCACGGTGCGTGCGACCGTCACCGGCGTCACCGCCGCGGGCGGCACCGTCACGGTCAAGAAGGGCGCGACGGTGCTGGCCACCAAGGCGCTCGACGCCGACGGCGTGATCGACATCCCGGTCGGGGGCCTCGTGCTCGCGCCCGGCACGCACGCGCTCACCGTCGCCTTCGGCGGCACCGCCGCCGCACAGCCCAGCCAGGGCAGCCGCAGCATCAAGGTCGTCGCCGCGACGTCGACGACCAAGGGCAAGCTCGCCGCGGCGAAGATCAAGAAGACCAAGGCGCCCAAGATCACCGCCCAGGTGACCGCCCCCGGCGTCCCGGCCGCCGCGCTGACCGGCAGCTTCACCGTCTACGACGGCAGCAAGGCGATCAAGAAGGTCACGCTCGCCGCCGCCAACGGCGGCAAGCTCACCATCACGCTGCCCAAGCGCAAGAAGGGGACCCACAAGATCAAGGTCGTCTTCAGCGGCAACGCCAAGGTCGCCACGAGCACCAGCCCCGGCTACAAGCTGGTCGTGAAGTAGCAGCGCAGCACCCCGCCGGTGCCGGGGAGCGGCCGCTCCCCGGCGCCGGCGCCCCGTACGAAGGAGAGCCACCGTGTCCGATTCCACGCTCGTCATCCCGGCCGTCCGCGAGGACCTGCCGCCCCCGCCGCCCCCTCCGGGACCGCCCGGCGCGCAGGCACGTCCGGGCCGGCTGGAGGCGGACGCCGTCTCGGCGTGGTTCGGCCAGCGCAAGGTCCTCGACCGGGTCTCGATCGACATCCCCTCCGGGCAGGTGACCGCGCTCATCGGCCCTTCCGGCTGCGGCAAGTCGACCTTCCTGCGGATCCTCAACCGGATGCACGAGCTGGTCCCCGGCGCGGCGCTGGCGGGGGAGGTGCGCCTCGACGGCGAGGACATCTACGACCCCGACCGGCGCCTGACCGACGCGCGCCGCGCGATCGGCATGGTCTTCCAGAAGCCGAACCCGTTCCCGGCCATGTCGATCCAGGACAACGTGCTCGCCGGGCTGAGCCTGGTCGGCTCGCGGCTGCGCAAGTCCGAGCGCGAGGACCTGGTCGAGGAGTCGCTGACCCGGGCCGGGCTGTGGCTCGAGGTCCGCGACCGGCTCCGCCAGCCCGGCTCGGCGCTCTCCGGCGGCCAGCAGCAGCGGCTGTGCATCGCCCGCTCGCTCGCGGTCCGCCCGCGCGTGCTGCTGATGGACGAGCCCTGCTCGGCCCTCGACCCGACCTCGACGCGGGTCGTGGAGGAGACGATCCGCGAGATCGGGAGCCAGGTGACGATCGTGATCGTCACCCACAACATGCAGCAGGCGGCGCGGGTCTCCGACCGCTGCGCCTTCTTCCTGGCCGCCCACGGCACGCCGGGCGTGATCGTGGAGCAGGGGCCCACCTCGGTGATCTTCGACGACCCGCAGGACCCGCGCACCGCCGACTACGTCAACGGGCGATTCGGCTGAGCCAAGGCCGGTCCGCCGATGATTCTTCGGGCCTGGTGCGGGATGTGACAGAAGATGCGTCCATGAGGGACGACGATTGAACACACAGCGTTGACGCGGTGGTAACCTGAGAGCTCCGCCGCGTGGGCCAGTGCCGTCCCTTGCGCCCCACCTTCTGTTGCACCGACTCGCTCACCTCCGGGTGGCGACGACGTGGCAGACGTAGTCGACGGGAGAACCCCTGTGCCCTCTTCGCACGCGTTCCCGCCGCCGGAGGGTCTCTACGACCCGCGACACGAGCACGACGCCTGTGGCGTCGCCTTCGTTGCGACCCTGACCGGTGAGGCCAGCCACGACATCGTGGTGAAGGCCCTGACGGCCCTCCGCAACCTGGACCACCGCGGTGCCGCGGGGGCCGAGCCCAACTCCGGCGATGGTGCCGGAATCCTCCTGCAGGTGCCCGACGCCTTCCTGCGCGCGGTCACGGCGGAGGCGGGGCTGACCCTGCCCGCCGCCGGGACCTACGCCGTCGGTACGGCGTTCCTGCCCGGCGACGAGGAGCAGGTCGCCAAGACCCGCGGCCGGATCGAGGAGATCGCCGCCGAGGAGGGCCTCACGGTCCTCGGCTGGCGCGAGGTCCCGGTCACGCCGGACATCCTGGGCACGATGGCCCGCAGCGTCATGCCGACGTTCAGCCAGGTCTTCGTCCGGGCCAACCCGTTCGGCGCCGAGCCGGTCACCGGGATGGACCTGGAGCGCCTGGCGTTCTGCCTGCGCAAGCGCGCCGAGCGCGAGACCGACGTGTACTTCCCGTCGCTCTCCTCGCGCACGCTGGCCTACAAGGGCATGCTGACCACCGACCAGCTCGACAACTTCTACCCCGACCTGGTCGACGAGCGGATGGCCTCGGCCATCGGCGTGGTCCACTCGCGGTTCTCGACGAACACGTTCCCGAGCTGGCCGCTGTCCCACCCGTTCCGGTTCATCGCCCACAACGGCGAGATCAACACGGTCATGGGCAACCGCAACTGGATGCGGGCGCGCGAGGCGCTGCTCGCCTCCGACGCGATCCCCGGCGACCTCGACCGGCTGTTCCCGATCTGCACCCCGGGCGCGTCCGACTCGGCGTCCTTCGACGAGGTCCTCGAGCTGCTGCACATGGGCGGGCGCAGCCTGCCCCACGCGGTGCTGATGATGATCCCCGAGGCGTGGGAGAACCACGCCGAGATGCCCGCGCTGCGGCGCGACTTCTACCGCTTCCACTCCACGATGATGGAGCCCTGGGACGGTCCGGCGTGCGTCGTCTTCACCGACGGCACCCAGATCGGCGCGGTCCTCGACCGCAACGGCCTGCGCCCGGCCCGCTACTGGGTCACCGAGGACGGTCTCGTCGTCCTCGCCTCCGAGGTCGGCGTGCTCGACCTCGACCCGGCCACGGTCGTCCGCAAGGGCCGCCTCCAGCCGGGCCGGATGTTCCTGGTCGACACCGAGGAGCACCGGATCATCGAGGACGAGGAGGTCAAGGACCAGCTCGCCGCCGAGAACCCCTACGGCGAGTGGCTCCACGGCGGCCTGATCCAGCTCGACGACATCGAGGACCGTGAGCACATCGTGCACACGCACGCCTCGGTCACCCGCCGCCAGCAGATCTTCGGCTACACCGAGGAGGAGCTGCGGGTCATCCTCACGCCGATGGCCAACACCGGCGGCGAGGCGCTCGGCTCGATGGGCACCGACACGCCCATCGCGGCGCTGAGCGAGAAGCCGCGGCTGCTGTTCGACTACTTCAGCCAGCTCTTCGCCCAGGTCACCAACCCGCCGCTGGACGCCATCCGCGAGGAGCTCGTCACCTCGCTCTACGGCTCCATCGGACCGGAGTCCAACCTGCTCGAGCCGACCCCGGCCTCGTGTCGCCAGATCGTGCTGCCGTTCCCGGTCATCGACAACGACGACCTGGCCAAGATCCGCCACATCAACCGCGAGGGCGACCACCCGGGCTTCATCACCCACGTCTCCCGCGGCCTGTACGACGTCCACGGCGGCGGCGCCGCGATGGCGGCCCGCATCGACGAGATCTGCGCCGAGGTCTCGGCCGCGATCGCCGACGGTGCGCGCATCATCGTGCTCTCCGACCGGCACTCGACGGCCGACCTCGCGCCGATCCCGTCGCTGCTGCTGACCGGCGCGGTCCACCACCACCTGGTACGCGAGAAGACCCGCACCCAGGTCGGCCTCCTCATCGAGGCCGGCGACGTCCGCGAGGTGCACCACGTGGCGCTCCTCGTCGGTTACGGCGCGGCGGCGGTCAACCCGTACCTCGCCATGGAGACCGTCGAGGACCTGGCGCGCGAGGGCTACTACGTCAAGGCCGAGCCCGAGCAGGCCGTCAAGAACCTGATCAAGGCGCTCGGCAAGGGCGTGGTGAAGGTGATGTCCAAGATCGGTGTCAGCACCGTGGCGTCCTACACCGGCGCCCAGATCTTCGAGTGCATCGGTCTGTCCCAGACGGTCGTCGACAAGTACTTCACCGGCACCACCTCCAAGCTGGGCGGCATCGAGCTCGACGTCATCGCCCAGGAGGTCGCCGCCCGGCACGCCAAGGCCTACCCGCCGGCCGGCATCGCGCCCGCGCACCGCGAGCTCGAGATCGGTGGCGAGTACCAGTGGCGCCGCGAGGGCGAGCCGCACCTGTTCAACCCCGAGACGGTGTTCCGGCTCCAGCACTCCACGCGGACCGGTCGCTACGACATCTTCAAGCAGTACACGGCGGCGGTGGACGAGCAGTCCGAGAAGCTGATGACGCTGCGCGGGCTGTTCCGGTTCAAGGACGCCGGGGACTTCGGCCGCGCGCCGATCTCCATCGACGAGGTCGAGCCGGTCTCGGCGATCGTCAAGCGCTTCTCCACCGGCGCGATGTCCTACGGCTCGATCTCCCGCGAGGCGCACGAGACGCTGGCCATCGCCATGAACCGGCTGGGCGCCAAGTCCAACACCGGTGAGGGTGGTGAGGACGCCGACCGTCTCCACGACCCCGAGCGGCGCAGCTCGATCAAGCAGGTCGCCTCGGGTCGCTTCGGCGTCACCTCGGAGTACCTCACCAACGCCGACGACATCCAGATCAAGATGGCCCAGGGCGCCAAGCCCGGTGAGGGCGGCCAGCTGCCCGGCAACAAGGTCTACCCCTGGGTGGCCAAGACCCGGCACTCCACGCCGGGCGTGGGCCTGATCAGCCCGCCGCCGCACCACGACATCTACTCGATCGAGGACCTGGCTCAGCTGATCCACGACCTCAAGAACGCCAACCCGTCGGCCCGCGTCCACGTGAAGCTGGTCTCCGAGGTCGGTGTCGGCACGGTCGCCGCGGGTGTCTCCAAGGCCCACGCGGACGTCGTCCTGGTGTCGGGTCACGACGGTGGCACGGGCGCGTCCCCGCTGACCTCGCTCAAGCACGCCGGCGGTCCCTGGGAGCTCGGCCTGGCCGAGACCCAGCAGACCCTGCTGCTCAACGGCCTGCGCGACCGGATCGTCGTCCAGACCGACGGTCAGCTCAAGACCGGCCGCGACGTCGTCATCGCCGCGCTGCTCGGTGCCGAGGAGTTCGGCTTCGCCACGGCTCCGCTGGTGGTCTCGGGCTGCATCCTGATGCGGGTCTGCCACCTCGACACCTGCCCGGTGGGCGTGGCCACGCAGAACCCGGCCCTGCGCTCGCGGTTCAGCGGCAAGGCCGAGTACGTCGTAAACTTCTTCGAGTTCATCGCCGAGGAGGTCCGCGAGCTGCTCGCCGAGCTCGGTTTCCGCTCGATCGAGGAGGCCGTGGGCCAGGTCCAGGCGCTCGACACCGTCGAGGCCGTCGGCCACTGGAAGGCCAAGGGTCTCGACCTGGCGCCGATCCTGCACCAGGTCGACATCGCGGGCACGCACTTCCCCGACCAGGACGTGCGCAACACCGGCACCCAGGACCACGGCCTGGACAAGTCGCTCGACGTCACCGAGATCCTGCCGCTCGCGGCCTCGGCGATCGAGACCGGCGAGCCGGTCCGGGCCCAGCTGGCCATCCGCAACGTCAACCGCACCGTCGGCACGATCCTGGGCCACCACGTCACCAAGAAGCACGGTGGTGCGGGCCTGCCCGACGGCACGATCGACCTGACGTTCGTCGGCTCCGCGGGTCAGTCCCTCGGCGCCTTCGTGCCCCGGGGCGTCACGCTGCGGCTCGAGGGCGATGCCAACGACTACGTCGGCAAGGGCCTGTCCGGCGGCCGGATCGCGATCCGCCCCGACCGGGCGGCGACGTTCCGCGCCGACGAGCACATCATCGCCGGCAACACCATCGCCTACGGCGCGACCTCGGGTGAGATCTTCATCCGCGGCGGCGTGGGGGAGCGGTGCTGCGTGCGCAACTCCGGCGCGACCGTCGTCACCGAGGGTGTCGGCGACCACGGCTGCGAGTACATGACCGGCGGACGCGTCGTCGTCCTCGGCAAGACCGGCCGCAACTTCGCGGCCGGTATGTCCGGTGGCATCGCGTGGGTGCTCGACCTCAAGGACTTCCGGGTCAACGGCGAGCTCGTCGACCTCCGTCCGGTCAGCGCCGACTACGCCGCCGAGCTCGAGAGCATCGTGCGCAAGCACTTCGAGGAGACCGGTTCCGAGGTCGCCGAGGAGCTGCTGGCCGACTGGGAGGCCGCACTGCCGCGGTTCACCGAGGTCATGCCGCGCGACTACGCGAAGGTCCTGGCGGTCCAGGCCCAGGCGGAGGCCGACGGCCTCGACGCCGAGGCTGCCGCCAACAAGGTGATGGAGGTCCTTCATGGCTGACGTCCGAAGCGACAATGGCTTCTCCCGCGAAGGTCGTCAGGCCGTGAAGAAGGGAGCGCAGGATGGCTGACCCGAAGGGATTCCTGAAGAACACCCGCGAGGTCGCCGGACGTCGTCCGGTCGAGGAGCGGGTGGGCGACTGGGACGAGGTCTACCCGGGAGGGATCGGCCGCGCGCTGCTCCCGATCATCAACGTCCAGGCCAGCCGCTGCATGGACTGCGGCATCCCGTTCTGCCACCAGGGCTGCCCGCTGGGCAACATCATCCCGGAGTGGAACGACCTGGTCTGGCGTGACGACTGGGAGGGCGCGATCGAGCGCCTGCACGCGACCAACAACTTCCCGGAGTTCACCGGTCGCCTCTGCCCGGCCCCGTGCGAGACCGCCTGCGTGCTGGGGATCAACCAGCCCGCGGTGACGATCAAGAACATCGAGGTCTCGATCATCGACAAGGCCTACGACTCGGGCTTCGTGCGGCCGCAGCCGCCGGAGTGGCTGACCGGCAAGACCGTGGCCGTCGTCGGCTCCGGTCCGGCCGGCCTGGCCGCCGCCCAGCAGCTCACCCGCGCCGGTCACACGGTCGCGGTCTACGAGCGGGCCGACCAGCCCGGTGGCCTGCTGCGCTACGGCATCCCCGAGTTCAAGATGGAGAAGAAGCACCTCGAGCGGCGTCTGGAGCAGATGCGCCGCGAGGGGACCGTCTTCCGCTCCGGCGTCACCGTCGGCGAGGGCAAGCTCAACGGCCAGGCCCTCAAGGACCGCTACGACGCGGTGGTGCTCGCCATCGGCTCGACCGTGCCGCGCGACCTGCCGGTGCCCGGGCGCGAGCTCAACGGCATCCACCAGGCGATGGACTTCCTGCCGCAGGCCAACCGGGTGGCGCTCGGCGAGGAGGTCGAGGGCCAGATCCGCGCCGACGGCAAGCACGTCGTCATCATCGGTGGCGGTGACACCGGCGCCGACTGCCTCGGCACCTCGATCCGCCAGGGCGCGGCCTCGATCACGCAGCTGGAGATCATGCCCCAGCCGACCGAGGACCGTCCGAACGGGCAGCCGTGGCCGACGTACCCGATGATCTACCGGGTCTCCTCGGCCCACGAGGAGGGCGGCGAGCGGGTCTACGCCGTCTCGACCAAGGAGTTCCTCGGCGACGACGACGGCAACGTCCGCGCGCTGCGGCTGGTCGAGGTCGCCTTCGAGGGCGGCAAGCTCGTCGAGCACGAGGGCACCGAGCGGGAGATCCCGGCCGAGCTGGTCCTGTTCGCGATGGGCTTCGTCGGTCCCGAGCAGCCCGGCGTGGTCGAGCAGCTCGGCCTCGACCTGGACGAGCGCGGCAACATCAAGCGCGACAACGACTACGCGACCAACGTCGAGGGCGTCTTCACCGCCGGCGACGCGGGCCGCGGCCAGTCGCTGATCGTGTGGGCGATCGCCGAGGGACGGGCCGCCGCCGCCGCGGTGGACACCTACCTGACCGGCAGCACCCAGCTGCCCGCGCCCATCCCGCCGACCGCGCGTCCGCTGGTGGTCTGAGACCCAGGTCACCGACCGAGCACCGCAACCCCGCATCGGCGCAGGCTTCATCCGGAGTTTGCGCCGATGCGGCGTTTTCGGCGGACGTGTCACCGATAGGGTTGGATCGTGCGAAGAGCAAAGATCGTGTGCACCCTGGGTCCGGCCACCAGCTCGGAGCGTCGGATCCGTGAGTTGGTCTATGCCGGCATGGACCTCGCTCGCCTCAACATGAGCCACGGCACCCACGAGCAGCACGCCGAGGCCTACCGCCTCGTGCGCGAGGCCTCCGACGCCGCCGGTCGCGGGGTCGGCGTGCTCGCCGACCTCCAGGGCCCCAAGATCCGGCTCGAGACCTTCTCGGCCGGCCCGGCCACGCTGACCCGCGGTCGGCGCTGGACGATCACCACCCGCGACGTCGACGGCAACGACGAGATCAGCGGGACGACGTACAAGGGGCTGCCGGGCGACGTCGCCCCCGGCGACCCGATCCTCATCGACGACGGCAAGGTCCGCCTGCGCGTCGTCGAGGTCACCGACACCGACGTGGTCACCGAGGTGCTCGTCGGCGGCAAGGTGAGCAACCACAAGGGCATCAACCTGCCCGGCGTGGCCGTCTCCGTGCCCGCGCTCTCCGACAAGGACACCGCCGACCTGCGCTTCGCGCTGCGCCTCGGCGTCGACTTCATCGCCCTCAGCTTCGTGCGCAACGCCGCCGACGCCGAGGACGTGCGGGTGATCATGCGCGAGGAGGGCGTCATGCTCCCCGTCATCGCCAAGATCGAGAAGCCCCAGGCCATCGAGAACCTCGACGAGGTCGTCGCGGCGTTCGACGCGTTCATGGTCGCCCGCGGCGACCTCGGCGTCGAGTGCCCCCTCGAGGAGGTGCCCTTCTTGCAGAAGAAGGTCATCGTCGCCGCCCGCCGCAACGCCAAGCCCGTCATCGTGGCCACCCAGATGCTCGAGTCGATGGTCGCCAACCCCGCGCCCACCCGCGCCGAGGCCAGCGACGTCGCCAACGCCGTCCTCGACGGCGCCGACGCCGTCATGCTCTCCGGCGAGACCAGCGTCGGCGAGCACCCGGTCCACACCGTCGAGACGATGGCCCGGATCATCTCCGCCACCGAGGCCCACGCCCTCGTCGACGACACCTTCAGCCGCTTCGGCCGCATCGAGTGGGACCCCCACACCACCTCCGGCGTCATCACCAAGGCCGCCGAGGAGGTCGCCCAGCGCGTCGGCGCCAAGTACGTCGTCGCCTTCACCCAGTCCGGCGACTCCGCGCGCCGCATCGCCCGGCTGCGCAGCCCCATCCCCGTCCTCGCCTTCACCCCCGAGGCCCGGGTGCGCTCCCAGCTCGCCGTCAGCTGGGGCGTCGAGGCCTTCAAGACCCTGCCCGTCGAGCACACCGACGAGATGGTCCGCCAGGTCGACGAGGAGCTGCTCAAGATCGGCCGGGTCAAGGAGGGCGACCGCGTCGTCATCATCGCCGGCAGCCCGCCGGGGATCCCCGGCTCGACCAACGCGCTGCGGGTGCACCGGATGGGCGACGCCATCAATGAGGTCGCGCCGGCGTACCGGCGGCGGGGCTGAGCGACCTGCTCGCGTGCCCCGGGTGGGATTCGAACCCACACTGGATGGTGTTTGAGACCACTGCCTCTGCCGTTGGGCTACCGGGGCGGAAAGCGCCGCGGGCAACCGTAGCCGAGACGCACCGTGCGCCCCACACCGCCCGGCCCGATAACCTGACGCCGTGACCGAGAGCGCCGAGACCGCCCCGACCGCGCAGCCGACGCCCCGCACCGTGGTGATCGCCGAGGACGAGACCCTCATCCGGATGGACCTCGCCGAGATGCTCGTCGAGGAGGGCTACGACGTCGTCGGCCAGGCCGGTGACGGCCAGCGGGCCATCGAGCTGGCCGAGGAGCTGCGCCCCGACCTGGTCATCCTCGACGTCAAGATGCCGGTCCTCGACGGCATCGCCGCCGCCGAGGCCATCGCCAGCCGGCGCATCGCCCCGGTCGTGATGCTGACGGCGTTCTCCCAGCGCGACCTGGTCGAGCGGGCCCGCGAGGCCGGCGCGATGTCGTACCTGGTCAAGCCGTTCTCGCAGAGCGACCTCGTGCCCGCCATCGAGATGGCGCTGAGCCGGTTCGCCGAGATCGTCCAGCTCGAGAGCGAGGTCACCGACCTCAAGGAGCGCCTGGCCACCCGCAAGGCCGTCGACCGGGCCAAGGGGATCCTCCAGGAGGAGCTGTCCCTGAGCGAGTCCGAGGCGTTCCGCTGGATCCAGAAGACCGCGATGGACCTGCGCATGTCGATGCGCGAGGTCGCCGAGGGCGTGGTGACCCACGGCGTGCCCGGGCAGAGCGCCCAGGGCTGACCCCCTCCGGCCGGATCTCCGGCCCTCTCCGCCCCGGCTGACATCACGTTGCGTCGGGGTGACGTCGCGCCGCAAATCATCCTATGTTCGCGTCGCTCAGGTAACAGATTCGTCATGATTTGTGATCTGGACCACCTTGTTGCTTCCAACGGGCGGTGCCGCCGGTGTAGGTTCCCGCGGCAGAACAACTCTGGGGGCAGCCCGCGGCTGCCCGTCGGCTCGACTAGGAAGCGGGACTGTCTTGAGGCGAAACAAGGTATTCGGCATCGGCGCTGCAGCGCTGGCTCTCGGGTTGGCCATGACGGCTTGTGGGACGACCAAGGAGGACGGCAAGGGCGGCGGCAGCGACGCGGCCTGCGACCTGAAGCTCGCCTTCTTCGGCCCCGAGACCGGCGACGCCGCCGGCCTCGGAAAGCCGATCATCCAGGGCGCCAAGCTCGCGGTCGACCAGTACAACGCCGACGCCGACTGCAAGGTCGAGCTGGTGAAGTACGACTCGCAGGGCAGCCCGGACGCCGCGCCGGGTCTGGCGCGCGACGTGGCCGGAGACGAGAGCATCATCGGTGTGGTGGGTCCCGCCTTCTCGGGTGAGTCCGCCGCTGCCGGCCCGATCTTCGCCGACGTGGGCGTGCCGACGATCACGCCGTCGGCGACCAACCCGACGCTCGCCGACAACGGCTGGGACACCTTCCACCGGGCGCTCGGCAACGACGCGACGCAGGGTCCGGCCGCTGCGCGCTACATCAAGGACACGCTCAAGGCCTCCTCGGTCTTCGTGATCGACGACGCCTCCGAGTACGGCGCCGGCCTGGCCGGCATCGTCGAGAAGGACCTCGGCGACGCGGTCAAGGGCACCGACACCATCCAGCAGAAGCAGACCGACTTCTCGGCCACGGTCACCAAGGTGACCTCGGCGAAGCCGGACGCCGTCTTCTTCGGTGGCTACTACGCCGAGGCGACGCTGCTCATCGGTCAGCTGCGCGACGGCGGTTGGGACGGCACGTTCGTCGTGGCCGACGGTGTGAAGGACCCGGCCTTCCTCGACGCGAAGGCCGCTGCCGAGGGCACCATCATCACCTGCCCCTGCATCCCGGACACCGACCCGGCCGTGGCGCAGTTCGCCAAGGACTACGAGGCGGAGTTCGGCGAGGCGCCGGGCACCTACGCCGCCGAGTCGTACGACGCCGCGAACATCTTCCTCGACGGCATCGGTGACGGCATCGACACCCGCGCGGACATGCTCAAGTTCGTCAACGACTACGACAAGAAGGGCATCACCAAGCAGCTGAAGTTCGACGACAAGGGCGAGCCGGCCGACGTGCACGTGTACGCGTACACGGTCAAGGACGGCGCCATCGTCCCCGAGGGCGAGATCAAGTGATCGAGCGCTGATTCGTCCGACATGACAAAGACGCGGCCGGGGACGCAGTTCCCGGCCGCGTCCTTGTCCAGAACTGGGGGCAACAAGCCTTGAACTTCGACTTCTTCTTCAGCAACCTTCCCGAGCTCACCATCACCGGGCTCGCATTTGGTGCCATCTACGCGCTGATCGCGCTCGGCTACACGATGGTTTACGGCGTTCTGCAGCTCATCAACTTCGCGCACTCCGAAGTCTTCATGTACGGCACGTTCGCGACCCTGTGGGTGGTCATGGCCCTCGGGGCGGCGGACGCCGACGGGGTCCAGGTGATCGCGATCCTCATCGCCGCGCTGCTCGCGGCGATGGCGATGTCGGCCCTGATCGCGCTCGCGCTCGAGCGAGTGGCCTACCGGCCGCTCATCAAGCGGGACGCGCCCCGGCTCATCGCCCTGATCTCGGCGATCGGTGCGTCCTTCGTCCTGGCCGAGCTGATGGGCCTGCGCGACCGGATCGCGGGCTGGGTGGGCCTCGAGGACAACCTGTCCGAGTACGTCCGCAAGGCCAAGATCAACAACAGCATGGCCGGTGCGATCGAGAAGCCGCGCTTCGACGTGGGTGGGGTCTCGATCTCCAGCATCGACGTGATCGTGATCGTCGCCGCCATCGGCATGATGATCCTCCTGGACCAGTTCGTCCGCCGGTCCCGGCTCGGCAAGGGCATCCGGGCCACGGCCCAGGACCCCGAGACGGCGGCGCTCATGGGCGTCAACCCGACCCGGACCATCCAGTACACGTTCCTCATCGGTGGCCTGATGGCCGGTGTGGCGGCCTTCCTCTACATGCTCAAGCTCGACGCGACCAACTACCAGGTCGGCTTCCTGCTCGGCGTCAAGGCGTTCACGGCGGCGGTCCTCGGCGGCATCGGCAACCTGCGGGGCGCGCTCCTGGGCGGCCTCGTGCTCGGCGTCGCGGAGAACTGGGGCCAGGCGCTCCTGGGCAGCGAGTGGCGTGACGTCATCGCGTTCGTGCTCCTGGTGTTGATCCTTCTCGTCCGGCCCACCGGCCTCTTGGGCGAGTCGCTCGGAAAGGCGCGCGCATGAACACCGGTCTGAAGGCCAAGGTGACCTCGCTCCCGAAGCCGGTCAAGATCCTCGTCTGGGTCCTGCTGGCCCTGCTCGCCTACGCGCTGCCGCTGCTCGAGCCGCCGATCCTGTCGACGCCGGACTCGGACTTCGCGAGCGTGCTCTTCACCGTCAGCATCTACTGCCTGGTGGCGCTGGGCCTCAACATCGTCGTCGGGTACGCCGGCCTGCTCGACCTGGGCTATGTCGGCTTCTACGCGATCGGTGCCTACACGGTGGCGATCCTGACGTCCTTCCACGCGAGCTGGCCGCTGCTGCTGGCCATCCCGGTGGGCGTGGTGGCCGCGATGGTCTCGGGCATCATCCTGGGTGCCCCGACCCTGCGGGTGCGTGGTGACTACCTCGCCATCGTGACCCTCGGGTTCGGCGAGATCATCCGCCTCGTCGTCCTCAACACCGAGTGGCTGGGCGCGTCCAAGGGCATCAACAACATCGGCCGGCCGCCCAACATCGGCAACGAGGAGACCGGCCTGTTCGAGCTGCCGCACCTCTTCTGGGGCAACGGCACGGTGCTCGTCGACACCAAGGACACGACCAAGTTCCTGATCTTCGGCTACGCCGACGCGGTGCCCTTCTACTGGATGGGCCTCACGGCGGTCATCGTGGTGCTGATCGCGGACCGGCTGATCAAGAACAGCCGGGTCGGCCGGGCCTGGGAGGCGACCCGTGAGGACGAGGACGCCGCCGAGCTGATGGGCGTTCCGACGTTCAAGTTCAAGCTGCTCGCCTTCGCCACCGGCGCCTTCGTCGGTGGTCTGGCCGGCGGGTTGTTCGCGAGCCAGCAGAGCTTCATCAACCCGCAGTCCTTCCTGCTGCTCTTCTCGATCCTCTACCTCGCCGCGGTCGTCGTGGGTGGACAGGGCAACCGTTGGGGCGTGCTGGTCGGCGCCTTCCTGGTGGCCTACCTGCCCGAGCGCTTCCGCGGGTTCGAGGAGTTCCGGGTCCTGGCCTTCGGCCTGGCGCTCGTGCTGCTCGCGACCTTGCGGCCGCAGGGTCTGCTGCCGCCACGTCGTACGGTGCGGGCCAAACAGCTGGAGCAGGAGCTCGACGAGCTCGAAGAGGGCGCCGGAGGAGAGGAGACCGCTCGTGCCTGAGGCCATTCTCGAGGTCCAGAACCTCACCTTGAAGTTCGGCGGCCTGACCGCGCTGGACGACGTCAGCTTCCACATCAACGAGGGCGAGATCCTCGGCCTGATCGGGCCCAACGGCGCCGGCAAGACGACGTGCTTCAACGCCGTCACCGGCGTCTACCGGCCCACGTCGGGAGGGATCCTCTTCCAAGGGGGCTCGATCGTCGGGCTCAAGAAGCACAAGATCACCCAGCGGGGGATCGCGCGCACGTTCCAGAACATCCGGCTGTTCCCGACGATGACGGCCCTGGAGAACGTGCTGGTCGGTGCTGATGCGCAGCACAGCACGGGCATGCTCACCGCGTTGTTCCGGTTGCCCAAGCACCGGCGCGAGGAGCGCGAGGGGCACGACCGGGCGATGGAGCTGCTGCGCTTCATGGGCATCCACCGCAAGGCCGACGAGCTCGCCGCCAACCTCTCGTACGGCGACCAGCGGCGGCTCGAGATCGCCCGCGCGATGGCCACCAACCCCAAGCTCATCTGCCTCGACGAGCCCGCGGCCGGCTTCAACCCGGCCGAGAAGGTCGAGCTGATGAACCTCATCCGCAAGGTCCGCGACCGGGGCTACACCGTGCTCCTCATCGAGCACGACATGAAGCTCGTCATGGGAGTGACCGACCGGATCGTCGTGCTGGAGTTCGGCAGCAAGATCGCCGAGGGAAGTCCCGCCGAGATCCGTGACAACCCCGCGGTGATCGCCGCCTACCTGGGAGTGGACGAGGAAGATGCTTCTTGAGGTCGAGGGCCTGTGTGTGAACTACGGACACATCGAGGCCATCCGTGACATCAGCTTCTCCGTCCCCGAGGGCACGGTCACCACGTTGATCGGTGCCAACGGGGCCGGGAAGACCACCACGCTGAAGACGATCTCCGGCCTGCGCAAGGTCCGCGCCGGCACGGTCAGGTTCGACGGGAAGGACATCAACGACGTCCCGCCGTACGACCGGGTCAAGCTCGGGATCGGGCAGTCCCCGGAGGGCCGGCGGTGCTTCGTCGGCATGACCGTCCGGGAGAACCTGGAGATGGGGGCGTTCACCCGGCGCGACCGCAAGTCCGCGGCCTACCGCGAGGACATCGACCGGGTGCTCACCCTGTTCCCGCGGCTCGCCGAGCGGATCGACCAGATCTCGGGGACGATGTCGGGCGGTGAGCAGCAGATGCTGGCGATCGGGCGGGCGCTGATGTCCCGTCCGCGGCTGCTGCTGCTCGACGAGCCGTCGATGGGCCTGGCGCCCAAGCTGATCCAGCAGATCTTCACGATCGTCACCGAGATCAACGAGCAGGGCACGACCGTGCTCCTCGTCGAGCAGAACGCCGCCCAGGCGCTCAAGCGCTCGCACGACGCGCACGTGCTGGAGACCGGCGAGATCAAGCGTTCCGGCACCGGTGCCGAGCTCGCGGTCGACCCGGCGGTCAAGGCCGCCTACCTGGGCGGTGACGTCTAGGCGCGCGGTACGGCGTACACACGAAGGGCCCCGGCACAGCGCCGGGGCCCTTCGTCGTGCGTTCGCCTGAGTGCCGCTAGAGCACCTTGGACAGGAACGACTGCGTGCGCTCGTGCTGGGGGTTGCCCAGGACGTCGGCGGGCCGGCCCTCCTCGACGACGACGCCGCCGTCCATGAAGACCAGGTGGTCGCCGACCTCGCGGGCGAAGCCCATCTCGTGGGTGACGACCATCATCGTCATGCCCTCCTGGGCGAGGTCCTTCATCACCGCGAGGACGTCGCCGACGAGCTCGGGGTCGAGGGCGCTGGTGGGCTCGTCGAAGAGCATCATGTCGGGGTTCATCGACAGGGCCCGGGCGATGGCGACGCGCTGCTGCTGGCCGCCGGAGAGGTGCGCCGGGTAGGCGGAGGCCTTCTCGGACAGACCGACCTTGGCGAGGTTCTGGCGGGCGATCTCGACCGCCTCGTCCTTGCTGCGGCGCCGGACGTTGCGCTGGGCGAGGGTCAGGTTCTTGAGCACCGACAGGTGGGGGAACAGGTTGAACTGCTGGAACACCATGCCGATCCGGGAGCGGATGTCGTCGAGGTCGACGCGGCGGTCGCAGATGTCGATGCCCTCGATGAGGATCTCGCCGGAGGTGGGCTCCTCGAGCCGGTTGACGCAGCGCAGCAGCGTCGACTTGCCCGAGCCCGAGGGGCCGATCACGCACACCACCTGGCCGGGGTCGACCTGGAAGTCGATGCCCTGGAGCACCTCGTGCTTGCCGTAGTGCTTGTGCAGGCCGCGCACCTCGATCGCGGGGACCGGGGCGCCGGGCTCGGAGGCCTTGGTGGGCCAGGTCTGCTCGGTCATCGGACCGCCTTCCTCTGCCGGCGCTCGAGCCAGGCGACGAGCTGGGTGAGCGGCAGCGTGATGACCAGGTAGAGGATCGCCGCCTGGATCAGGCTGGTCGCGGTGCCGGTCGAGGGACCGCTGGTCAGGAAGTCCTTGGCCACCGAGGTGAGCTCGCGCTGGCTGGCCGCGGCACCGAGCAGGAACAGCAGCGCGGTGTCCTTGATGAGCAGCACGAACTCGTTGGTCAGCGGGGGGATGACGATCCGGAACGCCTGGGGGAGGACCACCCGGAAGGTGGTCGCTCCGGTGCGCATCCCCAGCGAGCGGGCGGCCTCGGTCTGGCCCTTGGGCACGGCCTGGATGCCGGCCCGCAGGGTCTCGGCCATGTAGGCCCCGGCGACCAGGATCAGGCCGATCAGGCCCGCTCCGACCAGACCACCGGGCGGCGTCCAGCCAAAGGCGATCGGCAGGCCGAAGGCCATGAACATCATGACGACCAGCGCCGGCAGTCCCCGGAAGAACTCGATGTAGGCCGTGGCCAGCCACCGGTAGGGCGCCACCGGCGAGAGCCGCATCAGCGCCAGCGTCAGGCCGAGGGCCAGACCGCCGCCGAAGGCGATCGCGGTGTACTTCACCGTGTTGACCAGACCGGTGGTGATCAGGTCCTGCCAGTTGCCGTCGGCCCACGAGATGCCGTCGGCGTTCCAGAAGTTCTCGTGGATCTTGGTCCAGTCAGCCACCACCGCCAGCGTGACGATGGCCGCCGCGAGCAGGACGTACATCAGGACCTGGATCAGCGCGGCGCGCTGTCGACGGGTCACCCCACCCCCCCTTCGTGAAGACCGTGCGTACTACGGCTGGTTCTCGGTGGAGAAGTACTTGGCGTAGATCGTGTCGTAGGTCCCGTCCTTGCGCATCTCCTCGAGCGCGCCGTCGACGTCCTTGACGAGCTGGCTGTTGCCCTTCTTCATGGCGAAGCCGTACTCCTCGCTGGTGTCGTAGGTCTCGACGATCTTGAACTTGCCGTCCCGGGTGTGGTCGAGGTTGACCGGCAGGTCCTGGAGCAGCGCCTCGACCTGGCCGGCCTTGATCGCCTGGAACATCTCCGCGTCGCTGGGGAACGTGATGATGTCGGCGTCCTTGGCGTTCTCCTCGGTGTAGGTCTTGCCCGTGGTGCCCTGCTGGACACCGACCTTGACGCCCTTGAGGTCGCCGATCGCGGCGATCTTGCTGTCGGCCGGCACGAGGAGCGACTGCTTGGAGTCGTAGTAGCCGTCGGAGAAGTCGAGGTTCTTCTTGCGGTCGTCGGTGATGGTCATGGCCGACGCTGCGAGGTCGCACTGGCCGGCGGCGAGCGCCTGGCCGCTCTGGAGGGCGTCGAACGAGGAGTCCTGGATCTTGAGCTTGAGGTCGAGGCGCTTGGCGACCTCGGAGACGATGTCGACGTCGAAGCCCTTGAAGCCGGTGGGACTGGACTTGTCGAAGTCCTCGAACGGCGGGTAGGGCACGTCGGAGCAGACGGTGAGCGTGCCCTTGGTGACGATGTCCGCACCGCTGGCGGACTTGCTGTCCTCGGAGCCGCAGGCGCCGAGGGCGAAGGTGGCGAGGCAGGCCACGCCGATGGTGAGGATCCGAGTACGTCGCATGGCGGCACTGTAGGCCTATCGGGCCCCCTTGCACGAGGACCTCGGTCCCGGTACGCCGCTTCGGCGCGTCGCGCCGGATTCAGCGCAGCGCGGTGACGGCCGCGGTCAGCAGGGGCGCGACCGCGAGTGCGGGCAGGAGGTCGGCGACGGCGACCGGCTTGAGCGCCAGCAGGCGCAGCGCGACGCCGACCAGCAGCAGCCCTCCGGTCGCCGTCAGGGCGGCGAGCTCGGCCTCGGGCAGGACGTCGCCGAGGGCGAGACCGGCGAGGGTGAGCGAGCCCTGGACGGCGACCAGGGTGAGCACGCTCGCGGCCACGCCCCAGCCGAACGCCGCAGCGAACGCGATCGCGGCGAAGCCGTCGAGGGCGGACTTGAGGTAGAGCTCGTCGGCGCCCTTGCCGAGCCCGTCGTTGAGCGAGCCCAGGATCGTCAGCGGCCCGGTGCAGAAGATCAGCGACGAGATGACGAAGCCCTCGACGAAGCGCTGCCGCTCCGCGCTGCCGGTCTCGCCGGCCAAGCGGCCCTGCAGCCACGCGCCGAGCCCCTCGACCCGCTGCTCCAGGCGCAGCAGCGAGCCCAGGATCCCGCCGAGCAGGACCGCGCCGAGCACGATGAGCAGCGGCGCGCTGTCGCCGACGGCGGCTGACAGGTCGGGGTCGAGCACGGCCATCGCCGACGTACCGGCGATGAGCAGCGTGACCAGGCCCAGGCCGTCGGTCACCAGGTCGCGCGTGCGCTGGGGGAGCCGGTCGCCCGCGAGGCGTCCGAGGGCGGCGCCGAGCAGCACGGCGGCGGCGTTGACGGCGGTTCCGGTGCCGGGGATCACGGGCCTGCTCCTTCTTGGGGGATCGGGCTGTCGCGGCCGTGCCGGTGAGCGTAGTGTTGCGCCCCGGACCGGCCCACCGGTGCGGTCCGATGGATGAGTCTCGGGAGGGGAGGCACGATCCGATGACGCGTACATCATTGACGACGCGCGTGGCCACGCGTGACGACGCGCCTGCCCTGGCGGAGCTCTGGAGCGACGCCGTACGACGTGCCGACCGCTCCGAGCAGGTCGCCGACATCGAGCTGGTGATCAAGGCCGCCGGGATGTCGCCCGAGCAGCGCGTCGTCGTCGTCGAGTACGACGGCCAGGTCGCCGGCGCCGTCTATCTCCGGATCACCACGCTCTCCCCGCTCAACCTCGAGCCCTGCGTCCAGTCCATCCAGCCGCGGGTCTTCGACCGCTGCCGGCGCCACGGCGCCGGGCACGCGCTGATGGAGGCCGCGACGGCCTTCGCCGAGGAGCACGGCATCCTGCACGTGGTCACCGCGGTGCCCAACAGCTCGCGCGAGGCCAACCGGTTCATGGCCCGCCTGGGCCTGGCCCCTGTCGTGATGTACCGGATCGCGCCGACCTCGCTGCTGCGCAGCCGGGTCTCGCCGCAGCGCCAGCAGACCGGCGTCGAGGGCACCCGGAACCGGGTGCTCGCCGCCCGCCGCTCGCTGCGTCGTACCCGGGCCGAGCGGCTGGGCCTGCCCGACCCCGAGCAGGCCTGAGCCGCGAGCCTCAGCCCTGGGGGTTCGGGTCGCGCGCCAGCAACGCGCAGGTGATCCGCGAGGTGCAGACCCGGCGGCCGTCCTCGTCGCTGATCACGATCTCGTAGCTCGCCATCGACCGGCCGCGGTGCAGCGGGGTGGCGACGCCGGTGACGGTGCCCTTGGTCGCGGAGCGGTGGTGGGTGGCGTTGATGTCGACGCCGACCGCGAACCGGTCGGGGCCGGCGTTGAGCGCCGCGGCGACCGAGCCGAGCGTCTCGGCCAGCACGACGGAGGCGCCGCCGTGGAGCAGCCCGTAGGGCTGGGTGTTGCCCTCGACGGGCATCGTCGCGACCACGCGCTCGGGGGCGACCTCGACGAGCTCGATGCCCATCCGCTCGTTGAGAGCGCCCATGTTGGCGCGTGCGAACTCGGCGATCTCCTCAGCGGTGGTCATGGCTCGACGATAGCGAGCACCGTCGTGGCCGGAGCTGTCGGTACTCCTCGATAGAGTCGCCGGGTGACCGACCCGAACCGTCCGCCGCGCCTCCTGCTCCTCGACGGCCACTCCCTGGCCTACCGCGCGTTCTTCGCGCTTCCGGTCGAGAACTTCTCGACCGCGACGGGCCAGAACACCAACGCGGTCTACGGCTTCACCTCGATGCTCGTCAACGTGCTGCGCGACGAGCAGCCGACTCACGTGGCGGTCGCCTTCGACCTCTCCCGCCAGACCTTCCGGCTCGAGGAGTACTCCGAGTACAAGGCCAAGCGCAACAAGACCCCCGGCGAGTTCAGCAGCCAGCTGCCGCTCATCCAGCGGATGCTCGACACCTTCTCCATCAGGTACCTCACCGCCCCCGGCTATGAGGCCGACGACATCATCGCCACGCTGGTCACCCAGGCGCTGGCCGACGAGACGAGCGGCCTCGAGGTGCTCATCCTCACCGGTGATCGCGACTCGCTCCAGCTCGTCACCGAGCGCTCGACGGTGCTCTACCCGATGCGCGGCGTGTCCGACCTGGCCCGGATGACGCCCGCCGCCGTCGAGGAGAAGTACGGCGTCCCGCCGCACCGCTACCCCGAGCTCGCCGCGATCGTCGGCGAGACCTCCGACAACCTGCCCGGCGTCCCCGGCGTCGGCGCGGGCTTCGCCGCCCGCTGGATCAACACCTACGACGGTCTCGACAACGTGATCGCCCAGGCCGACAAGATCACCGGCAAGAAGGGCGAGGCGTTCCGCGAGCACCTCGGCGACGTCATCCGCAACCGCCGGCTCAACGCGCTGGTGCGCGACCTCGACCTCGGCGTCGCCATCGACGACCTCGCGCTGACCGAGTGGGACCGCCCGGCGGCGCTCGAGCTGCTCGACGAGCTGGAGTTCCGCGGCGAGCTGCGCACCCGGATCATGGACGTCGTCGCCCCCGGCGAGGACCTCCCGGTCGAGGCCGGCGTCGAGCTCGACGGCACGACGCTCGCGCCCGACGCCGTGGCCGCCTGGCTCGACGCGGTCGGTACGGCGAGCGTCGGCCTGAGCGTGCGTGGCTCGTGGGGGAGCGGCACCGGCCGGGTGAGCGGGCTCGCGTTCGCGCTCGCCGACGGCACCGCCGCCTACGTCGACGTCGAGGCGATGAGCCAGGCCGACGACACCGCGGTGGCCGCCTGGCTCGCCGACCCGGAGCGGCCCAAGGTGCTCCACGACGCCAAGGGCCCGCTGCTCGCGCTCGCCGCCCAGGGCTGGACCCTGGCCGGCGTGGTCGAGGACACCGCCCTCGCCGCCTACCTCGTCGCGCCCGACCAGCGCTCCTACGACCTGGCCGACCTGACCCTGCGCTACCTGCACCGCGAGCTCACCGCCGACGGCGACCCCGACCAGGGCGAGCTGCTCTTCGACGAGGGCGGCGACCAGGGCGGCGTCGCCAGCAGCGCGATGGTCCAGGCCCGCGCCGCGCTCGACCTGTCCGCCGAGCTGGCCGACGAGGTCGAGAAGGCCGGCGGGCGCCAGCTGCTCACCGACGTCGAGATGCCGCTGGTGGGCGTGCTCGCCGGGCTGGAGCAGACCGGCATCGCGGTCGACACCGACCACCTCGAGGGACTCGAGGCGCACTTCGGCGAGGAGGTGCGCAAGGAGGCCGAGGCGGCGTACGCCGTGATCGGCAAGGAGATCAACCTCGGCTCGCCCAAGCAGCTCCAGGTCGTGCTCTTCGACGAGCTCAACATGCCCAAGACCAAGCGCACCAAGACCGGCTACACCACCGACGCCGACGCGCTCCAGAGCCTGTTCGTCCAGACCGAGCACCCGTTCCTGCTCCACCTGCTGCGCCACCGCGAGGTCATCCGGCTGCGCCAGACCATCGAGGGCCTGCTCAAGACGGTCCAGCCCGACGGCCGCATCCACACGACGTTCCACCAGACGATCGCCGCCACCGGCCGGCTCTCCAGCACCGAGCCCAACCTCCAGAACATCCCGGTCCGCACCGAGGAGGGCCGCCGGATCCGCGAGAGCTTCGTCGTCGGCGCGGGCTACGACGCCCTCATGACCGCGGACTACAGCCAGATCGAGATGCGGATCATGGCCCACCTCTCCGAGGACGAGCTCCTCATCGAGGCCTTCCGCTCCGGTCGCGACTTCCACGCCGAGACCGCCTCGCGGGTCTTCGACGTCGCGCCCGACGAGGTCACCCCCGAGATGCGGGCCAAGATCAAGGCGATGAACTACGGCCTCGCCTACGGCCTGTCCGCCTTCGGCCTCTCCCAGCAGCTCGGCATCGAGCCCGGCGAGGCCCGCGGCCTGATGGACGACTACTTCGAGACCTTCGGCGGCATCCGCGACTACCTCGGCGGCGTCGTCGACGAGGCCCGCCGGACCGGCTTCACCGAGACGATCATGGGCCGGCGCCGCTACCTGCCCGACCTGACCAGCGACAACCGGATGCGCCGCGAGTCCGCCGAGCGGATGGCCCTCAACGCCCCCATCCAGGGCTCGGCCGCCGACCTGATCAAGGTCGCCATGCTCCGCACCGACGCCGCACTGCGCGCGGCCGGGCTCACCTCACGGATGCTGCTCCAGGTCCACGACGAGCTCGTGTTCGAGGTCGCCGCCGGCGAGGCCGAGACCCTCGAGGCACTGGTCCGCGAGCAGATGGCCGGCGCGGCCGAGCTGACCGTCCCGCTCGACGTCTCCGTCGGCACGGGCCGCAGCTGGCACGAGGCGGCACACTGACCGGGTGACCCCTGCTCGGAGGAGGCCCCGATGAGAACCGCCCTGCCCCTGCTCGCCGTCGCCCTCGCGGCGGCGCTCACCGCCTGCGGCGGTGCGCCCGACGACGCGAGCGCGGAGGACTTCTGCGCCGCCTGGACCGAGGGGAGCGGCGGCTCCGCCGACGGGCTCCACGACCGGGCGGCGGCGCTCGAGGACGCCGGGACGCCCGCGGACGTCTCCGCCGCGGCCCGGTCCGGCTACGAGATCTTCGTCGAGCAGGTGAAGCAGGTCGACGACGCCGACGTCGCCGCGCTCGACCAGGCCGCGGCCACCCCGGCGGGTCTCGCCGAGGTCTACGGGATCAGCGAGGACGAGGCGACCGACGTGGTCGCCTTCTTCGACTACGCCAACACGACCTGCGCGCCGGGCGACTGAGCGGCCGGCTCAGGCGACGGGCGCCGGGGCGGCCTCGGCGTCCGAACGGTGCCGCACCATCTGCAGCACGACCAGGACGAGCAGCACCGCCGCGTCGACGCAGGCGACCGTGGTGGCCAGGGCGATGACGCTGGTCGCGAGCGAGCCGAGGGCGACCAGGGCGATGACGCCCGCGGCGACGAGGTACTTGGTCGCCGCGCCGCGCCGGGCGAGGCCGGCGTAGACCAGCAGCTGGAGCAGGGCGAGCAGGGCGCCGAGCACGGCGAAGAGCCAGAGGTCGTCCTGGACGCCGGCGTACTCCTTGCCACCGATGAAGACCAGCGCGATGTCGGAGAGCACGTACGTCGCGCCGATGCACGCGGCGCCGAGGGCGGAGAGGAAGACGAGGCCCTTGATCACGGCCCCGCGGCTCTCGCCGTCGGTGGACATCGAGGGGAAGAGGATCACCACCGCGAACTGCGGCAGGAAGAGCACCGCCTTGGTGACGATGAGGCCACCGGCGTAGAGGCCGGCGTCGTGCTCGCCGAGACCGCTGCGGGCCACGACGACGTCGAGGTTCGACAGCGCGACGAAGGCCAGCAGGGCCACCGAGCTGCCGACGGTCTCGCGCAGGACGTCGCGGCGGATGGTGTGCTCGGCGGCGGCACCGCCCTCGCGGCGGGGGTGCCGGCCCAGCGCCCAGGAACCGATCGCGACGGGCACCCAGGCGGCGATGAGGACGCCGAGCATGGCGCTCGTCTCGGTGCGCCAGGCGAAGAGGAAGGCGGCGCCGATGAGCACCCGCGGGATGCCGACACCGAGGTAGACCAGGCTCAGCGGCAGCCAGCGCCGCTCGCCCTGGAGGACGCCGGCCTGGGCCCCCATGATCGTCGTCGGCACCACGGTCAGCCCCAGCAGCAGCGCCGGCAGCAGCCCGTCGAGGCGGAGCACCTTCCAGACCAGCGGCGAGGCGGCCACGGCGAGCGCGCCCACGACGAAGGCCGCCCGCCAGGCCGTCTTGAGCACGGCCGCCTCGATCACCGCGACGTCGTGCGGGTCGGCGGAGATCCGCCGGGCGCAGGTGGCCTGCAGGCCCAGCTGGACCACCGACAGCACCATGAGCAGGGCCATCATGCCGGCCACGGCGCCGTACTGGCCGGGGCCGAGCAGGCGGGCCGAGACGATCTGGAAGGCGTAGGTGCCGACGTTCATCGCCGCGATCGCGATCGCGATGCCGGCGCTGCTGCGGAGCAGGCGGATCAGCCGCGACTCGGCGGGGCGGGTGGTCGTCGTCACCAGAGCAGGTTAGGGGGTCGGAGTGCCCAGGGCGGAAGTCAGGCCTGCACGCCGCCCACGGGTCTCCTACAGTGACACCCGCGCTTCGGGAGGAGGTGGCATGGCCGAGAGACCTGGGTCGACGGTGCGGGGAGCGGGCGTCGCGGTGACGCTGTACGCGCTCGTCGTGGTCCTGATGCTGCTCCAGCAGCCCGGCGCGACGACGTACGACACCCGGGCCGAGCTGACCCAGCGCCCGGGGGACTTCCTCGCCGGCGCGTTCCGGCTGTGGCACCCGGAGTCGAACTTCGGCGAGTTCCAGAACCAGGCGTACGGCTACCTCTTCCCCCAGGGCACCTGGTTCTGGCTGAGCGACCTGCTCGGCGTCCCGGACTGGATCGGCCAGCGACTCTGGTCGGCGCTCATCATCATCGTGGCGTGCGAGGGCGCCCGCCGGCTGGCGCGCGCGATCGGCCTGGCGGACCTGCCGGCGCTCCTCGCCGGTGCGGTCTTCGCGCTCTCGCCGCGGCTGCTTGGCACGGTCACGGTCCAGACCGCCGAGTCCCTGCCGGGGGCGGTGATGCCGTGGCTCGTGCTCGCGGTCGTCCTCCACCTGCGCGGCCGGCTCAGCGGCCGGCAGGCGGCCCTGCTCAGTGGCGCCGCCGTCGTGTGCATGGGCGGGGTCAACGCGGTCGAGACGGCGGCCTGCCTCCCGCTGGCCGTGATCCTCGTCGTCTGGGGCGCCCGCCGCCGGATGACCACCTGGCGGTTCGCCGCCTGGTGGGGAGGTGCGGTCGCCGCGGGCTGCCTGTGGTGGACGCTGCCGCTCCTGGTCCTCGCCCGCTTCGCCCCGCCGTTCTTCGAGTACGTCGAGTCCGCCCGGGACACCACCTCGCTGATCGGCTGGTCCGAGGCGTCGCGCGGGGACTCGTCGTGGCTCGGCTACCTGCTCGCGGGGGACCGGCCCTGGTGGCCGGCCGCCTTCGACCTGGCGACCGATCCGCTGCTGGTCGTGGTGGCCGCGCTGGTGGCCGGCGTGGGTCTCGCCGGTCTCGCGCTCATGGACACCCCGGTACGACGACCGCTGGTCCTCGCCCTCCTCCTCGGGCTCGGCTGCCTCACGATCGCCCACGGGGGTCCGGCCGGCACGCCGCTGGCCGACGCGATGCGGGCGCTGCTCGACGGCCCGCTCCAGATCTTCCGCAACGTCCACAAGATCGACCCGGTCGTGCGCCTCCCGCTCGCCCTCGGCTTCGGTACGGCGGTCGCGGTGCTCGTCGAGCGCGTCGTGGCCGCCCGGCCGCGGCTCGAGCCGGGCCGCGGCGCGCTGCTGCTCGCGCCTCTGCTCCTGGTCGCGCTGCTCGGGCAGCCGTTCCTCGGCAGCGCCACGCGCACGCCCGGCTGGACCGAGATCGCCGAGCCCTGGCAGCAGGCGCGCGACTACCTCGTCGCCCAGCGCCGTGACGAGGACCCGGCCCAGGGTGACCGTACCCTCGTCGTCCCCGGCTCGAGCTTCGCGCAGCAGGCGTGGGGCTGGACGCTCGACGAGCCGTTGGCGATCCTCGGCGGCGTCGACGTGGTGAGCCGTACCCAGGTGCCGCTGGTGCCGGGGGAGTCGATCCGCTACCTCTCGGCCCTCGACCAGGCGATCGCGACCGGCCGGGTGACGCCGGCGCTGGTCGACGAGCTGGCGCGCGTGGGCATCGGTCACGTCGTGCTGCGCCGGGACCTGCTGCGCGGGATCACCCGCTCGCCGCACCCGGGTGGCGCGGCGGTGTCCCTGGCGCACGCCGGCCTGGAGTCGGTGGCCCGCTTCGGCGAGACCGACACCGGCGAGCCGGAGGTCGAGGTGTTCCAGGTGCCGCGACGGCTGCCGCTGGTCCGCGCGACCGCGGTCGACGACGTGCGGACCGTGCGGGGTGCGCCGGAGAGCGTGCTGCTCGGCCAGAGCACCGGCGTCATCGAGGCGGACCAGCCGACCGTGCTCGAGGGCGAGGCCGGCTGGAAGCGCCCGGCCGACGTGGTCACCGACAGCAACCAGCGCCGCGAGCGCGCGTTCGGCAACAACGACGAGGGGCTGTCGGCGCTGATGACCGCGACCGAGCCCTGGCGGGTGGACCGGGCCGCCCACGACTTCCCGGCGGGACCCGACGAGCCCCCGGTCGTCGCGCGCTACGACGGCCTGACCGGTGTCGAGGCGTCGTCGGCGCAGGGCTATGCCGACAACTTCGGGCCGGTCACGCCGGCCTCCGGGCCCTATGCCGCGATCGACGGCGACATCGACACCCGCTGGATCAGCTCGGCCGCGACCGAGCCGGGCCGGCAGTGGATCAGGCTGGACCTCGACGGACCCCGGGCGGTGCACACGGTGACGATCACGCCGGTCGCCGCCGACAGGCAGGTCGTGCCCATCCGCACGCTCGAGGTGGTGGCCGGCGAGCAGCGCGTCCGCGCCCGGGTCGGGGCGTCGGGTGCCCCCGTCGTCGTCCGGCTCGACGGCCGGCCGGTCCGGAGCATCGAGGTCCGGGTCGTCGCCGCCGCGACCGCCGCGCGGACCGCCCGGATCGGCATCCGCGAGCTCGCGGTCGACGGGCTCCAGCCGCGGCGCACGTTCGCGCTGCCCGGTGAGGTGGGCGCCGGCGCCTCCGTGGCCTTCGGTGCGACGCCCAGCCGGAGAGCCTGCTTCATCACCCTCACCACGCCCGACTGCGACGTCACCCGGATCCGGCAGCCCGAGGAGGGCGGCGGGCTCGACCGCAGCTTCGAGGCCGCCGGGGCGGGCGGCGTACGGATCACGGGCCACGTCGTGGCGCGCAGCACCCCGGAGACCGCGCGACTGCTCGACCAGGTCGAGCGCCGCCCCCCGGTGGGAGCCACCTCCGTCTACGGCAACGACCCGAAGGTCGCCCCCCGGTTCGCGTACGACGGCCAGCCCACCACCGCATGGGTCTCGGACGACGGCGACCTCTACCCGACGCTGACGTTCAGCTGGCGCCGGCTCCGGACCATCACCTCGATCGCCGTGCGTGGTGGCTCCGACCAGGCCCCGGTCGCCGCGGTCCTCTCCTCCGGCAAGCGGGTCCAGCGGGTCCGGCTCGGTGGCGACGGTCCCGTCGACATCAAGCCCCTGCGCACCCGCAACCTGCAGATCCGCTTCGAGAAGGCTCCTGGCGCCGGGCGGGTCGTCGTACCCGAGATCGAGCTGGGCGGCGTCCGTCTCACCCGGCCGGTGCTCGCCGACACGCCGACCGGTGCGGTGTGCGGCTACGGCCCCAACATCCGCCTGGGCGGGCGGACCGTCCCGACCCGGGTCTCCGGCACCATGGCCGACCTGATCAACGGGACGCCGCTGCGCTTCGAGTCCTGCGGCGAGAGCGCGAGCGTGCCGCTCGGGTCGGGTCCCCAACGGCTGCAGATCGAGCCGACCGCCGAGTTCGAGCTGCTCGACGCGGCCGTCGTCCCGGACGCGTCCGTGTCCTCGGCGCCGACCACCCGGACGGTCGGCATCGAGCGCTGGGGAGATGCCCGCCGCAGCGTCACGGTCGGCGGGGGACCGGCCGCACTGCTCTCCCTGCCCGAGAACTTCAACCCCGGCTGGATCGCCGAGCTCGACGGCGAGGAGCTGACCCCGATCCGGGTCGACGGCTGGCAGCAGGGCTGGCTCCTCCCGGCGGGCACGGGCACCGCACGGGTCGAGCTCCGTTACGGCCCCGAGCGCACCTACGACGTGGTCCTTCCCCTCGGCCTGGCCGTCAGCGGCGGCACGCTGCTCGCCGGAGCGCTCTGCCTCGGCTGGCTGCTGCTCCGCCGGCGACGCGCACCGCTGCCCGACCTCGCTCCCTGGCCTCGCGACGTCCTCGGGACCCGCGCGCCCTGGTGGGCCGCCGCCCTGGCGGCGACCCTGGTGCTGCTCGGTCCGGTCGCCGGGCTCGGCCTGCTCGCGGGCACCTGGTTCCGCCGGTCCTGGACCCGGTCCCGGGCGGTGATCGCCGTCGCGGTGCTGCTCGCCGCGTCCGGCGGCCTGGACGCCCTGGGAGGTGGCCGCTTCGTCGCCGGTACGGCGGACGTCGCCGCCGCGCTCGCGGTGGGCCTGCTCGCCGGGCTCACGCTGGGCCGCCCGGCGCGTCGTCGTCCCCACCAACATGTCGCGGAGGGCAGCCGATGAGTGCCTGGAAGGGGCGCCAGGGCCTGGCCGCGCTCGGCGTGCTGCTGTCGATGGTCGTCGGGCGGGCGGTGCTGCTCGGCGGGTCGTGGTTCAACCAGGACGACTTCTACCTCTCCGGTCGCGCCTACGACGCCGACCTCACGCTGGGCTTCCTGGTCCGTGACACGGCGGGCCACGTCAACCCGCTGCAGCAGCTGACCTACTGGCTGGTGGCGCACGGCGCGCCGTACAGCTGGGCGACGGTGGCCGTCTTCGTCCTGGCCCTCCAGACCGCCGCGGCGGTCGTCCTGTGGCTGCTGCTGACCCGGTTGCTGGGGGAGCGGTGGAGCCGGGTGGTGCTGCTCGCGGTGTTCGCCTGGGCGCCGCTGACCCTGGCGACCACGCTGTGGTGGAGCGCGGCGATGGGCCTGTGGCCCCACGTGCTCTGCTCGCTGCTCGCCGCCTACCTGCTGGTCCGCTGGCGCCAGGGCGACGCCCGGCCGGTGTGGGCGGTGGTCGCGATCGTCGCCACGACCGCGGTCGGCCTGCTCTGGCACGAGCGCGCGGTGCTCATCCCACCCGTCCTGTACGGCGTCGCGGTGGCCCTCGCCGACGAGGCGACCGGCTGGCGGCGGCTGTGGGCCGCGCTGAAGCGCTTCCGCTGGCTGTGGCTGGCCGAGGTGCTGCTGCTGGTCGGCTTCCTGGTCGGCCACGGCCTCCTGACCGACGTCGAGGGGGGCGAGAGCACCTGGAAGCAGCGGCTCGAGGTGAGCGGCTCGTTCCTCGGCCGCAACGTGGTGCCGGGCATCGTCGGCGGCCCCTGGGCCGGTGAGCTCGAGGGTGGCGCGGTGCGGCCGGCGCTGTGGGTGGTGATCGCCTCGGCGATCCTCGCCCTCGTCGGGGTCTGGTTGCTGCTCCGGCGCGGCGGCCCGGCCCGCCGCTGGGGGCTCGCGCTGCTCGTCGGCTACGTCGCCGCCGACCTGCTGCTCCTGCTGTCGGGCCGGGCGGGCTTCGGCTCGATCATCGGCCTCGACCCGCGCTACTCCTCCGACACGATCCATGCTGCGGTCCTCTGCGTCGCGCTCTGCCTGCGCGGATCGCCGCCGTGGCTGGGCCTGCGCTTCCTGTCCGGCGCGTCCGCACGGGTCCGCTCCCTGGCCCTCGCCGGCCTCGTCGGCGCCTACGGTGTCGCCTCGGTCGCCGGTACCGCGCTGCTCGTGCCGCAGTTCCAGAACACCGAGGACAAGGCGTTCGTCGCCACGCTGCGCGCCGACTTCGCCGCCGACCCGACGGTCGTGCTCTTCGACCGGCTGGCGCCCGCCGACGTCGTGCTGCCGCTGGTGGGGAGCGACTCGCAGCTCTCCCGGATCCTCGCGCCGCTGCCCGAGCACCTCCGGTTCGACGAGCCCTCGGCCCGGCTGCGCCAGGTCGCCGACGACGGCACGCTGCTGCCGATGGAGCTGGCCGGAGCGATCCCCGCGGAGCCGGGACCCGACGACGAGTGCGGCTACCCGGTGCGCACGCTCACCCGGGAGGCGCCGTTCGTCGTCCCGCTCGACGGACGGGTGGTCGTCCGGGTCTCCTACTTCTCCGCGCAGGAGTCGACCGTCGTGGTGGGCGCGGGGGACTGGCACACCGAGTTCCTGGCCACGCGCGGGCCGAACGAGATGTGGCTGGTGCTCCCCGAGCTGCCGGGCACCGTCGAGGGGCTGAGGCTGCGCGGCGACGGGCGGTCGACGGTCTGCGTCACCGACATCGAGGCCGGCCTCCCGGAACAGCCGTGAAGCGCTCCGACCTCGCCGTCACCACCGCGGTCACCCTGGTGATCCTGGGCCCGCTCCTGCTCGGCGGCGGCTACTGGCTGGTCGGCGACATGGTCTTCGTGCCCCACCAGCCCTGGAAGCCCGCCTGGCTGGGCCTGGACGGCGCGCTGCCGCGTGCGGTCCCCATGGACGCGCTGGTCTCGCTGGCCACCCACGTCGTGCCGGGCAGCGTCGTCCAGCGGCTGCTGCTGGTCGGCGGGTTCCTGGCCGGTGGGCTCGGCGTCGCGCGGCTGGTCGCCGGGCAGCGCTGGTGGGCCAGGGCGGCCGCGATCACGCTGTTCTGCTGGAACCCGTGGGTCTACGAGCGCCTGCTCATGGGCCAGTGGGCGATCCTGCTGGGCTACCTGCTGCTGCCGTGGGTCGCGGGGGCCGCGCTCCGGCTCCGGGCCGATCGCCGGGACTGGGCGCCCGCCGCGGTCGTGCTCGTGCTCTCCGCGGCCTGCAGCTGGTCGAGCGGGCTCATGGCGGTCGGGGTGCTGGGCGTGCTGGCCCTCGGCCGCGACCTGGGCGGCTGGCTGCGGGTGGCCGGGCTCGGCCTGGTCGCCAACCTCACCTGGCTGGTGCCGGCGCTGACCGCCGACACCGCGCGGGTGAGCACCGACGGGGTCTTCGCCGGGTTCGCGGCGCGCGCCGAGTCCGCCGCCGGTACGGCGGCCAGCGTGCTCTCGCTCGGCGGCACCTGGAAGACGTCGGTCGTGCCACCCGAGCGCACCAGCGCGCTGCTGGTGCTGCTGTCCTGCCTGCTCACCGTGGCCGCGGTCGCCGGGCTGCGCCGTGCGGGTCCCGGGCGCGGCCGCTGGCTCGCGCTCGGCGCCGCCGCGGTCGTGCTGGCCCTGCTGCCCACCCTGCCCGGAGGCGCGGACCTGCTCGACCGCGCCGCCGACCCGGTGCCGGGCCTGGCGCTGCTGCGCGACTCCCAGCGGCTCCTGGCCCCGCTCGGGCTGGTGCTGGCCGTCGGCGCCGCGTACGCCGCCACGGCGCTGCGCGAGCGGATCCGGCCCGGCACGCAGGCGCTGTGGAGCGGCGTCGCGCTGCTCGTGGTGGCCCCGCTCCTGCTGCTGCCCAGCCTGGCCTGGGGGGCCGCCGGTGAGCTGCAGCGCTCGTCGTACCCGGCGGCCTGGGACGAGATCGCCGACCGCATCGACGGCGGCGACACCACGGTCGTGCTGCCGTGGTCAGGCTCCTACCGCGGCTTCGACTGGAACCACCGCCGTGCCGTGCTCGATCCCGCGCCCCGCATCCTGCCGGGCGAGGTCGTCGTCGACGACCGGGTGCTGCTGACCGACCGGGTGATCGCGCCCGAGGACCCGCGGGTGGTCGCGGTGACGCTCGCGCTGGCCGACGAGGACCCGGCGGGCGCCCTGCGGGCCATCGGCGTGCGCTGGGTGCTCGTCGAGCGCGGGATGGGGACGATCGAGGTGCCCGCGGGCGCGATCGTGCTCGACCGCGACGGGCTCACCCTGGTCGATCTGGCCGCCGGCGGCGAGGTCGTGGCCGACCCGGGAACGGGCGTGGGGACGCTCCGGCGGATCTTCGTCGTCCTTGGTCACGGTTTGGCGATTCTTTTGCTTTTCGCCGGTTGCGCAGGGATACTCCGGTCTGGGAGTAACGAGCATCACATTCATGAAAGTCATGGGGAGTGAATGCTCTGTGCCGGTCTTTGGGAGGGGATCTGCGCAATGAACACGATTATCGCTACCGTCGTCGGGGCTCTCGCCTCGACCGTCATGCTCGTCGCCGGCGTCAACGCCGCCCAGGGTGAGCACAAGACCGTCAGCAACGACAAGCTGTACAGCTACTCGGACAGCAAGTAGGTCTCTCGCCGCGTCCCGCCTAGCGGGTTGCGCGGTCTCCGTCACGTGTCCCGTTCGCCGGGACGCGTGCTGAGCAGACGGCTTGGGAGGGTCCGATGCTGCAGATCGTCATTCCGGCGTACAACGAAGAAGGCCGGCTGCCGCGCACCCTGCGCGACCTGCGCCGCCACGTGGCGGCCCGTCGTGGGGTGCTCGGCCGAGTAGAGGTGCTCGTCGTCGACAACGCGAGCACCGACCGCACCGCGGAGGTCGCCCGTGCGGCCGACTCACCCGCGCTGCCGGTACGGGTGCTGCGCTGCGCGCGCCGCGGCAAGGGTGCCGCGGTCCGTGCCGGGCTGCTCGCCACCGACGCCGACCTCGTGTGCTTCATGGACGCCGACGGCGCCACGGGGCTCGACGCGGTCGAGGAGGCCTGGCGGCGGCTGCTGCTCGGCGCCGACGTCGTGATCGGCTCGCGCGCGCTGGCCGACAGCGACACCGAGGCCCGGCACTGCCGGACCCGCTCGGCGGGCGCCGCGGCGTACCGCCGGCTGGCCGGGCGCCTCGTGCCCGGCGTCGCGGACACCCAGTGCGGGTTCAAGTTCTTCCGCGGTGACCTGGTCCGGCAGGTCGTCGGCGACCTGCGGACGGGGGGCTTCTCGTTCGACGTGGAGCTGCTCGTGCTGCTGCTCGCCGCCGGCGCCCGGGTCGAGGAGATCCCGGTGACCTGGACCGACGTGCCGGGCTCGACCTTCGTGCCCGCGCGGCACGGGGCGAGCGCGTTCGTCGAGCTCGCGAGCATCGCGTGGCGCCGTCGCGGTGCCGTGCACGCGGTCCCGGCCCCGGCCGCGGCGCCGCTGGCCGTGCCGGTGCCCGTCGCGCTGCCGGTGGGTGGTCACGGATGAGCGGACCGTCCCCCCGCCTCGACGGGCGCCGGATCGTGGTCGTCAACTGGCGCGACCTCGACCACGCGCTCGCCGGCGGCGCGGAGATCTACGCCTGGCAGTACGCCCGCGCGCTGCGCGAGGCCGGTGCCGAGGTGCACTTCGTGACCGCCCGCGACGAGGGCCAGGCCGCCCGCGAGACCCGCGACGGCATCGCCGTACGACGGGGCGGCGGCGCGCTGGGCTTCTACCTGTTCGCGCTGACCTGGCTGCTGCGCCACCGGCGCCGCATCGACGCGGTGATCGACCCGGCCTGCGGGCTGCCGTCGTTCTCGCCGCTGGTGCTGCGCCGCGGGACGCCGGCGCTGCTCATCGTGCACCACGTGCACCAGGCGCAGTTCGCCGTGCACTTCCCGGCACCCGTGGCCGCCTTCGGGCGCTGGATGGAGCGGGTCGCCATGCACCGGGTCTACCGGCACCACGTGACCGCCGCGGTCTCGCCGTCCACGCGCGACGAGATGCGCCGCCAGCTCGGCTGGACCGGTGACATCCGGATCCTCGAGAACGGCGCCGACGTACCGGCCGCCGCGGACCTCGACCCGGTCGCCAAGGACGCCGACCGGATCGTCGTCCTCGGCCGGCTGGTCACCCACAAGCGGGTCGACCTCGTCCTCGAGGCGTTCGACCGGCTCCGGGAGCGTCCGGCCCTGGCCGGGCGCGACCTGCGCGTCGACGTCATCGGCAAGGGGCCCGAGCACGACCGCCTGGTCGCGCTCGTCGCCGAGCGCGGTCTCGCCGACCAGGTGACCTTCCACGGCTACCTGCCCACGGACGCCAAGGACGCCCTGCTCGCCCGCGCGGCGGTCCACGTCTGCGGATCCGACGCCGAGGGCTGGGGGCAGGCCGTGATCGACGCCGCCGCCTGGGGGGTGCCGACCGTGGCCCGCGACGTGCCCGGCCTGCGCGACTCCATCCGCCCGGGGGAGAGCGGCGTGCTGGTCCCCGACAGCGAGGACCCCGCCGTCCTCGTCCGCCGCCTGGCCGACGCCGTCGAGGGCGCGCTCCTCGACGCCGCCGACCCGGCCACCCGGGTGCTGCGCGCCGAGGCGTGCCGCGCCTGGGCCCACAAGTTCGACTGGTCGCAGATGCGACACCACGCGATCGACCTGACCGCACTGCTCCTCGGGACCGCCGACGCGCGGCCCGACCGTACCCCACGCGATGCTCGCGTGGCTGTCTGAGAGGTATCTCCGCCATGCGCAGCAAGCTCGCCCCCGTGTCCATCGGACTCGGTGTGTTCCTGATCGTCGCGGCCGCCCTGGTCCGCTTCTACGCCTACCCGGTCCTCGCCAACGTGCCGCCCGACTACAAGGGCACCACGAAGCTCGAGGCCAAGGGTGCCGAGATCTTCAACTCCAACCCCGACGTGCTCAAGTCCGAGACCTGGGACCTCGACATCACGTCCTTCACCATCGCCGACAGCGGCGTCAAGCTGCCCAGCGACGCCCCGGACGACACGGTCGTGTGGGTGAACTCCACCAGCGTCGACCGGGTCGGCGGCGAGCAGTTCCAGCGGACCCAGGAGCGCTCGCCCTTCGACGGCAAGACCGGCGAGGCCGTCGACTGCACCAAGTGCGGCTCGTGGGAGGAGGTCGCTCTGGCCAGCGACTTCCAGAAGACCGAGCGGGTCGACGTCACCCGCAAGGGCCTGGTCTACAAGTTCCCCTTCGCCACGGAGAAGAAGGACTACCCGGTCTGGGACGGCACGCTCGAGAAGTCGACCCCGGCCAAGTTCGAGGGCCAGGAGGAGATCGACGGGCTCAAGGTCTACAAGTTCGTGCAGACCATCCCCGAGACGATGGTCGAGACCCGCAGCGTGCCCGGCAAGGTCTTCGGCTCCACCGAGCCCAACGTCGAGGCCGAGATGTGGTACCAGATGACCCGCACCTTCTACGTCGAGCCGACCACCGGCTCGCCGGTCAACCGGGTCGAGAACCGGGTCCAGGAGCTGCGCTACGACGGCGTGGCGGTGCCCGCGTTCACCGGCACGGTCCAGTACACCAAGGCCCAGGTCGACGACCTGGTCAGCGACGCCAAGGGCAACGCCCGGCTGCTCGGCGGCATGAAGCTGCTCTTCCCCGGGCTGCTGCTCCTGCTGGGCCTCGGCCTGACCGCGGGCGGCGTGCTGCTCGGCCGCTCGGGCAAGGGCGGCGACAACGGAGCCAGCCACCGGGACAAGGCGATGGCGGGGGTCTGACCCGCACCGCCCCACCGGCTCCTCTCTAGAGGAGGGAGATGACGGCCTCGAGCAGCTGCTCGAGGCCGTTGTCGTTCCACGCCGCGGCGCGCCCGCGCAGGGTCAGCACGGTGTGCCCGTCGAGGCCGACCGCGCCGAGGGAGAGACCGGTGCCGCCCGCTGTGACCGGGTAGAACGCCAGGCCCTCGACCGCCGGGGCACGCACCTCGCCGAGGTGCGAGACCAGCAGCGTCGAGCCCAGCCGCGGCCCGAGCACCCGCAGGCCGGTCGTCATCGCGCGATCCACGACGGGACTCCAGGGGCGCGGCTCGGCCGGCGCGGGCGGCGTCTGCACGGGCGCGGTGCGCACGGCCTCGCGGATGCCGTCGAGGTCGAGGCGCTCGACGTCGCGCAGCCGCAGCAGGACGCTGCGGTCGGCGATCCGGCCGTCCTGGTCGCCGGCCGCGGGCTCGCGCGCCGCGCCGATCGCGATCGCCACGTGCCGCGCGCGCCGGCCCCGCTCCGCCTGGTGCCGGACGACGGCGCGGGTCGCCGCGTGGACCAGCTCGGCGGTGCGGTGGCTGCCCGGCACGGTCGCGCTGACGAGCGCGTCGCCGTGGTCGGGGACCGGCCGGTCCGGGGGGACGACGCCGGACGGCGGTCGCAGCGCGACCTCGCCGAGCCGGCGGGCCACGGTGCGCGCCGTCCCGCCGGTCGTCGTACGGGTGCCGACGCCGCGGGCCGACGAGGTCGCCGGGCCGAGACCGAGCCGGTCCAGGACGGTGAGCAGGCCGAGGCCGTCGACCGCGCTGTGGTGGGCCGACAGCACGACGTCGCGCCCGTCGACGCCGACCAGCAGCGGCGCGGGGGAGTCGGCGAGCAGGGCCCGGGCACCGGCCGCGGTGGGCGCGGCGTAGGTCCAGCCCTGGGCCGCGCAGAGCGTGGCCAGGGGAGTGGCGAGCGCGTCCGGCGCGGCCGGGGCGGGCAGGGTCGCGGTCAGCAGGATCCGCCAGCCGATCCGCGGATCGGCCACCCAGCGCTGCGGCTCGGGCTGCGGCTGCGGCTCGGGCACCTGGGCGCTCACGGCTTGTGCGCGAGGCAGACCAGGCTGACGCCGGGCAGTCGCTTGAGGGGGAGCACCCGCTCCATCCCGACGGCCGCGCGCAGGCCGGCGTTGAGCACCGGGTGGACGGCCTCCATCTCGCTCTGGGGCACATCCTTGTTGCGCCGCCGGGCGCGGACCACCGGGCGCAGGAGCACGTTCCACGACCAGAGGTCGTCGATGACCAGCCCGGACTCCGTCACCAGGTCGGCGAGCTGCTGGCGCTCGTAGCGCCGGACGTGGCCCAGGGCGACGTCGTGCCCGCTCCACAGCGCCATCCCGGCCGGGACGGCGACCAGGGCGCGTCCGCCGGGGCGCAGCACCCGGAAGGTCTCGCGGGCGACGGCGACGTCGTCGTCGATGTGCTCCCAGGCGTCGGTGGACATGACGAGGTCGACCGAGGCGTCGGCGACCGGGAGCCGGCGGCCGTCGCCGCGCAGCACCGGGATCCCGCGCGAGGCCGCGATCTCGGCGCCGGTGGCGGTGTACTCGACGCCGACCGCGCGCCAGCCGAGCTCACGCAGCACGGCGGTGTTGCCGCCCATCCCGCAGCCGACGTCAATCGCGCGCCCGGCCGGCCAGCCGCCGACGGTACGACGCACCAGGGCCCGGCGGGCGGCGTACCACCAGTGCCGGTGCTCGAGCGCGGCCGACTTGGCGATCTCCTCCGCATCCACAGGTGCAGCCTAGGAGAGGTCGGCGCCGAAGATGGCGGTGCCCGGCGTCAGCGTGCCGCGCACCCGCGACCAGCCGCCCCAGAGCCGCTCGTTCCCCTCGGGCCACTCCGGCTCCAGGAGCGTGGTCAGCCGGAAGCCGGCGCCCGCCAGCAGCCCGATCCAGTCACCGAGCGTGCGGTGGTGCTCGGCGTACGACGTCGCGCCGGTCTCGTCGTCGACCTCGACGTAGGGCGTGCGGTCCCAGTAGGACTGCGAGGCGACCAGCCCGTCCTCGGTGGGGTCGTCGGGGAACATCCACCGGGTCGGGTGGGTGATCGAGAAGGCGAAGCGCCCGCCCGGGCGCAGCACCCGGGCCGTCTCGGCGACCGCGAGGTCGATGTCGGCGACGAACTGGAGCGCGCCGAAGGAGGAGAAGACGACGTCGAAGGAGCCGTCGGCGAACGGCAGGTGGGTCGCCGTACCGCGCACGCAGGGCACGACCAGGCCGGTCGCGTCGTCGATGCGCAGCGAGTGCTGGAGCTGGCGGTGGGACAGGTCGAGCCCGACCGCGCGCCCGCCCTGGCTGCGCACCCAGCGCGAGCACTGCCCGGCGCCGGAGCCGACCTCGAGCACGTCGCGGTCGCGCACCTCGCCCAGGATCCGGGCCTCGGCCTCGGTCAGTCCCTCGGGTCCCCAGAGGAATCCGACGTCGCCGAGGTAGCCCCCGTGGGTGGCCTGGTACTCGTCGGCGTACCGGTCCCAGTCGGCGCCGTTGGCCAGCCGGGACTCCTCCTCGGAGACCGACCGCCGGTGGGCGGTGACAGGGGGATGGGGCCAATGAGCTTGAACAGCCTGCTCCACGGGGAGGAGTCTATCGCTCGCGAGTTGGACTCCGGCACCGCCTCGCGCGTACCCTGGAGTGTCTGTGCCTTCTTGATCCCTCCGGGATCGTTCGGCGCGGGACTCCATTCCGACTACTTCTGCCCACCCAAGGACCTATCCTCCACATGACGAGCACCCTCTCGACCCCGCTGTCCGGTCAGTACGATGACAACGCGCCCCAGGTGGCGATCAACGACATCGGCTCCGAGGCGGACTTCCTGGCCGCCATCGACCAGACCATCAAGTACTTCAACGACGGCGACATCGTCGACGGCACCATCGTGAAGGTCGACCGTGACGAGGTCCTCCTCGACATCGGTTACAAGACCGAGGGCGTCATCCCCTCGCGCGAGCTGTCGATCAAGCACGACGTCGACCCGTCCGAGGTCGTCCAGGTGGGCGACAAGGTCGAGGCTCTCGTCCTCCAGAAGGAGGACAAGGAGGGTCGCCTGATCCTGTCCAAGAAGCGCGCCCAGTACGAGCGCGCCTGGGGCACGATCGAGGAGATCAAGGAGGCCGACGGCGTCGTCGAGGGCACCGTCATCGAGGTCGTCAAGGGCGGCCTCATCATCGACATCGGCCTGCGCGGCTTCCTGCCCGCCTCGCTGGTCGAGATGCGCCGGGTCCGCGACCTGCAGCCCTATGTGGGTCAGACCCTCGAGGCCAAGATCATCGAGCTCGACAAGAACCGCAACAACGTGGTCCTGTCGCGCCGTGCCTGGCTCGAGCAGACCCAGTCCGAGGTCCGCCACGGCTTCCTCACCCAGCTCCAGAAGGGCCAGATCCGCAAGGGCGTCGTGTCCTCGATCGTCAACTTCGGTGCGTTCGTGGACCTCGGCGGCGTCGACGGTCTCGTCCACGTCTCGGAGCTGTCCTGGAAGCACATCGACCACCCGTCCGAGGTCGTCACCGTGGGCGACGAGGTCACCGTCGAGGTCCTCGACGTCGACATGGACCGCGAGCGCGTCTCCCTGTCGCTCAAGGCGACCCAGGAGGACCCGTGGCAGCACTTCGCCCGGACCCACCAGATCGGTCAGATCGTCCCGGGCAAGGTCACCAAGCTCGTCCCCTTCGGCTCGTTCGTGCGGGTCGAGGAGGGCATCGAGGGCCTGGTCCACATCTCCGAGCTGGCCGAGCGCCACGTCGAGATCCCCGAGCAGGTCGTCCAGGTCAACGACGACGTCATGGTCAAGATCATCGACATCGACCTCGAGCGTCGCCGGATCTCCCTCTCGCTCAAGCAGGCCAACGAGACCACCGCCGCCGCGGACGTCGAGGAGTTCGACCCGACGCTCTACGGCATGGAGGCCACCTACGACGAGCAGGGCAACTACATCTACCCCGAGGGCTTCGACCCCGAGACGGGTGAGTGGCTCGAGGGCTTCGACGAGCAGCGCGCGAAGTGGGAGGAGCAGTACGCCAAGGCGCACGCTCGCTGGGAGGCCCACGTCAAGCAGCAGGCCGAGGCCAAGCAGGCCGAGATCGAGGCCGGCGAGTCCAGCTCCTACTCCTCCGCTCCGGCCGAGGACAACGGCGGCTCGCTCGCTTCGGACGAGGCGCTCCAGGCGCTCCGCGAGAAGCTGACCGGCGGCAACTGATCCGTCGCCCCGTAGCACCACGAAGGCCCCGACCGACAGGTCGGGGCCTTCGGGCTTTTCGGGGCGGTCAGCAGTTCAGCTGTGACGGGGTGCGCTGCGCCCCGGCGGGCGGCTGATGTGGCGCCGGACGGGACCGGCGAGCGGCCGGAGATCGGGAGCTCGCGCCATGACGGCCGCCGGATCCTCCTGGCCTACGAGCCCGGACGGTGCTCAGGCAAAAACGATGCGGGCGGGTGGTGCCTGGCGCACCACCCGCCCGCTCCTGCGGCCGAGCCCGAAAACCCGTCCGGTACGCCGTCCTCCGGGGGAGCGGCGTACCGAGGGCGCTACTTCGTGGCCGGGCGCGAGGTGACCGGCGCGGTCATGGCCGGGGCGTGGCGCACCCGGCTCCGGGAGCCGCGCCGGGCGGTGTCGCCGCGGCGGGTGCGGGTGGTGGCCGTGCGCTCGGAAGCGTCGGAGGCGTCGGAGGCGTCGGAGGTGTCGCGGGCGACGAGCGTGCGGACGTCGGGCTTGCGCTCGCGGTGAGCCGGGCGCCGGTCGCCGTGCAGGTCGCGGCCGGTGCTGAGGTCGTCGCGGCGGACCCAGGTGAGCAGGGCCAGGACGATCATGGCGAGCAGGAGCAGGGACAGGAGGTTGTAGGCCAGGTTCATGGCAGTAATCCTCCTCTGGTAGGGATTACTGCCACCAGTGGCAGCATTGCCGCATTGCGTTGATTTCCTGCCAGTGCGGTGCGATGGTGGTCCGGTGAGCCTGACCAACGTCGCCGTCCTCGCCTTCGACGGGGTCGCGCCCTTCGAGCTCGGCATCCTCTGCGAGGCCTTCGGCATCGACCGCACCGGCGACGGGGTCCCGCCGATCGACTTCGCGGTGTGCGCCGAGGACGACCGGCCGATGTCCACCTCGGCCGGCTTCACGATGCAGGCCGCGCACGGGCTCGACCGGCTCGCGACGGCCGATCTCGTGGGGGTCCCGGCGATGAAGCAGGCCGAGCCGAGCGATGCGGTGATCGAGGCGATCCGGGCCGCGCACGACCGCGGCGCCCGGATCCTGTCGGTGTGCAGCGGGGCGTTCATGCTCGGCCAGGCGGGGCTGCTCGACGGGCGCGAGTGCACGACCCACTGGATGTACACCGAGCGGCTCCAGCGCGAGTTCCCGGCGGCCAAGGTCGTCCCCGAGGTCCTGTACGTCGACGCCGGCCAGGTCGTCACCGGTGCGGGCAGCGCGGCGGGCCTCGACGCGGCGCTGCACATCTGGCGCCAGGAGCACGGCGCCAGCGTCGCCAACATCATCGCCCGGCGCGCCGTCGTACCGCCCTACCGCGACGGGGGGCAGGCGCAGTACATCTCCCGGGCGGTGCCCGACTGCGATGCCGACACCCTCGGCCCGCTGCTCACCTGGATCCTGGAGAACCTCGGCGAGGACCACGGCGTCGAGGCGCTGGCCAAGCGGGCGCTGATGTCGCCGCGCACCTTCGCCCGGCGCTTCCGCGACGAGACCGGGACCACGCCGCACCACTGGGTCACCCGGCAGCGGGTGGCCGCGGCCGAGGAGCTGCTGGAGCGCACCGAGCAGCCGGTGGAGTGGATCGCCGGCGAGGTCGGCTTCGGCAACGCGGCCACGCTGCGCCACCACTTCGTGCGGGTGCGCGGGGTGAGCCCGCAGAGCTACCGGCGGCAGTTCGCCTGCTGAGCCGTACCCTGGGCGCTGGAGGATCATCCAATGGCCTTCGGAGACTTTGGAGGATCTGCCCCTGCCGACCCCCGGTGACCTGGGTCACCCTGAACGGGCAACCAGTTTCTCCGGTGACGAGGAGCCACCCATGGACCATCCGCACTACGACGCCATCGTGATCGGGGCCGGATTCTCCGGCCTGACCGCGGCCCGCGAGCTCGGCGAGGCGGGCAGGAGCGTCCTCGTGCTCGAGGCGCGCGACCGGATCGGCGGCTCGACCTGGTACCGCACCGACCTGCTCGGCGGCGTGGGCCTGGAGATGGGCGGCACCTGGATCGTCCCCCAGCAGACCCACGTCTGGGGCGAGGTCGAGCGCTACGGCGTCCCGATCGAGGACTCCGTGCTCCCGGACCGGATGACCTGGTCGGCGCACGGCAAGGTGCTCGACACCCTGCTGCCCTGCAGCCCCGCCGAGTACGGCGAGCTGGAGCACGCCGTGCGCCAGCTGCTCGCCGCCGGCGACCGCCTCGACTTCACCCGGCGCCTGTCCGAGCAGGACCTCGCCGACCTCGACGTCTCCATCGAGGAGTGGGCCGACAACGCCGGCCTGACCGGTAACGCCCGCGAGCTGCTCATCTCGTGGTTCTGCGGCTGCGCCAACGCCCACGAGTCCATCGGCTCCGCGCTCGACATCATCCGGTGGTGCGCGTCGATGGACAACTCGTTGTGGGGCATGGTCCAGGCCTCGGTGCTGGGCTACACGTTCACCGAGGGCACCAAGTCGCTGGCCGACGCGATCCGCGCCGACCTCGCCGGTGAGCTCCGCCTCTCCTCGCCCGTGCGCAGCGTCGTCCAGGACGACGCCGGCGTCACCGTGACCTACGACGGGGGAGTCGCCACCGCCGATCGGGTGCTCGTCACCGTGCCGATCGGCGTCCTCAAGGACATCACCTGGGAACCGGCGCTGCCCGCCGACAAGCTCGCCGCCTCGCACGAGAACCACGCCGGCCAGGGCCAGAAGGTCTGGGCGCTGGCGACCAACGTGCCCGAGGACATCAGCGGCTACGGCTGGGGCACCGCGTTCGACTACGTCGGCGCCATGCACGAGTCGCCCCAGGGCACCGTGCTCGTCTGCTTCGCCCCCGAGCACGACCGGGTCGACGCGAGCGACCTGGCCGACGTCCAGCGCGCGGTGCGCGAGTACGCGCCCGACGCCGTGGTCGTCGACGCCGCCACCCACGACTGGGTGCACGACGAGTTCTCCTACGGCACCTGGGCGACCTTCCGGGCCGGCCAGTTCGCCAAGTTCGAGCAGGCGCTCGCCCGCCCCGAGGGCCGGGTCCACTTCACCGGCTCGCACACCGCCACCCGCTGGCGCGCGTTCATCGACGGCGCCATCGAGTCCGGCAAGCGAGGAGCCGGCGAGCTCCTCGCCCAGCAGTCCCACACCCCCGGAGGAATCGCATGACCGTCGGACCCGTCGACGCCACCCAGGTCCCGCGCTACGCCGGCGACACCACGTTCGCCCGGCTGCCCCGCCTCACCGACGTCCAGGACGCCGACACCGTCATCTGGGGCGTCCCCTTCGACGGCGGCGTCTCCTACCGGCCCGGCGCGCGGTTCGGCCCGAACCACATCCGCCAGTCCTCGCGCCTGCTGCGCCCCTACAACCCGGCCCAGGACAGCGAGCCCTTCGCGCGCGCCCAGGTCGCCGACGCCGGTGACCTCGGCGTCAACCCGTTCTCGCTCGACGAGGCGATCGCGGCCATCGAGACCGGTGCCCGCGACCTGTCCGGCACCTCGCGCACGCTGCTCACCATCGGCGGCGACCACACGATCGCGCTGCCGCTGCTGCGCGTGCAGCACGAGCGGCACGGGCCCATCGCCGTCCTGCACTTCGACGCCCACCTCGACACCTGGGACACCTACTTCGGCGCGCCCTACACCCACGGGACGCCGTTCCGCCGGGCCTCGGAGGAGGGGCTGATCGACTTCTCCCACGCGATGCACATGGGCATCCGCGGGCCGCTCTACAGCAAGCTCGACCTCGACGAGTCCGAGGAGCTGGGCTTCTCCGCGGTCCACGCGCGCGACTTCGTCCGCTCGCCCATCGACGACATCATCAACCGGATGCGCGATCGCCTCGGCGACCGCCCGGTCTACGTCTCGCTCGACATCGACGTGCTCGACCCGGCGTTCGCCCCCGGCACCGGTACGCCGGAGGCCGGCGGCCTCTCCAGCGCCCAGCTGCTCGAGGTGCTCCGCGGCCTCGACGGGCTCAACGTCGTCGGCGCCGACATCGTCGAGGTCTCCCCGGCCTACGACCACGCCGAGATCACCGGCATCGCCGCGGCCCACGTGGCCTACGAGATGCTCTCCGTGCTGCCGGGCAAGCCCGCCTGATGCGCACGATCCACAACGTCATCGACGGCCAGGTCGTCCCCGCCGCCTCCGGCGCGACCACCGAGCTCGTCGACCCCGCCACCGGCAAGGTGTTCGCGCTGGCCGCGCTCAGCGCCCAGGCCGACGTCGACGCCGCCTGCACGGCCGCCGCCCGGGCCTTCCCGGCCTGGCGCCGGACCACGCCGCGCGAGCGCCAGCGCCTGCTGCTCGACCTCGCCGCCGCCCTCGAGGCGCGCGCCGACGACCTGCTCGCCGCCGAGGTCGAGAACACCGGCAAGCCGGTCGCGCTGTGCCGCACCGAGGAGATCGAGACCGGCATCGACCACCTGCGCTACTTCGCCGGCCTCGCCCGCTCGCTCGAGGGCTCCGGCGCGGCCGAGTTCGTCGAGGGGCACACGTCGTACGTGCGCCGGGAGCCGGTGGGCGTCGTCGGCCAGGTCGCGCCCTGGAACTACCCGTTCCTGATGGCGATCTGGAAGATCGCGCCCGCGCTCGCCGCCGGCAACACCGTCGTCCTCAAGCCCTCGGACACCACGCCCGTGACCGCCGCCCTGGTCGGCCAGATCGCCGCGTCGGTGCTGCCGGCCGGCGTCCTCAACGTCGTCTGCGGCGACCGGACCACCGGCGCTCTCGTGGTCGACCACCCGGCCGTCGCGATGGTGTCGATCACCGGGTCCACCGGCGCGGGCAAGGCCGTCGCTGCCGCGGCGGCCGCCGACGTCAAGCGCGTCCACCTCGAGCTGGGCGGCAAGGCCCCGGCCGTCGTCCTGGCCGACGCCGACCTCGACGCCGCCGTCGAGGGCATCGTGGGCGGCGCCTTCTTCAACGCCGGCCAGGACTGCACCGCCGTCACCCGCATCCTCGTCCACGCGTCGATCGCCGACGAGCTGACCGAGCGCCTCACCGCCGCCGTCGGCGCCCTGCGCGTCGGCCCTCCGGCCGACGAGAGCGCCGACCTCGGCCCGCTCAACAACGCCGACCAGCTCGCCCGGGTCAGCGCCATGGTCGCCGCCGTGCCGTCGTACGGGCGGGTGCTCACGGGCGGCCACCGGGTCGGGACCGACGGCTTCTTCTACGCCCCGACCCTCGTCGCCGGGCTGGGCCAGGACGACGACCTCGTCCAGCACGAGGTCTTCGGCCCCGTCGTCACCCTCCAGACGTTCACCACCGAGGACGAGGCCCTGGCGCTCGCCAACGGCGTCGACTTCGCCCTCGCCTCCAGCGTCTGGACCCGCGACCACGGGACTGCGCTGCGGTTCACCGCCGAGCTCGACTTCGGGTGCGTGTGGGTCAACACCCACATGATCCTGACCGCGGAGATGCCGCACGGCGGGTTCAAGCAGAGCGGCTACGGCAAGGACCTGTCGCACTACGGGTTCGAGGACTACACCCGCGTCAAGCACGTGATGCACGCGCACGGCTGACCCGCGCACCGTGCACACCGCTCCGGTGCGGGCTAGCGCTGAAGCGTCCAGCCCGCGCCGGAGCAGCTCAGCTCGAGCGTCTCGCCGCGGTTGACCGTGACGATCGCCGGCCCGTCGCCGAAGTGGTTGGCGATGATGTCGCCGCCCGCACCGCGGGTGCGCTCCCAGTAGCAGTCCGGCCCGCCCTTGGTCTTGTAGGTGCCGGCCTTGATGTCGACGCCGACCTCGTAGACCCCGTCGCGCAGCGTGCCGCGCTCGATGGTGTTCTCGGTCCGGGTGACGGCGCGCTCGCGCTTCTCGACGTTCTGCTCCAGCGCGGTGACCTCGGCCAGCCGCTCGTCGAGCTCGGCCTCGAAGTCGTCGAGCTCGCGCTTGCGCTCGGAGACCTCCGCGATCGGGCCGCGGACGGCGTCGAGCTCGATGCCGAGCTGCTTGTTCTCCGCGGCGAGGGTGCGGTACTCCGGGGACTGCTCGGGGTCGGCCGCGGGGGACGCGGCGACGCCGATGCCCGTGCCGAGACCGGCCCCCACCACCAGGCCCGCGATCGCGAGCACCCACGACCGGCGCCACCACACGGGCGGTTCGGCGTCCGGCGTGGCGTCCGGCGTGTACGGCGAGTAGCCGCCCGGCGGCGGGGTGGTGCTCACCAGGTGCGCACCCACATGCAGTACTCGGCCTTGCTCAGCGTCTCGATCGCCTCGGCCGAGAGCGGTGCGGCGGCGTCGGTGACGACGTAGCCGAGGCCGTCCTTGGTGGCCAGGTGCTGGTCGACGACGTTGTCGCCGGCCGTGGCGAAGGTGGCGTTGAGCTCGGCGAGGACGCCGGGCAGGTTGCGGTGGAGGAGGCCGATGCGGTGGCCGGCCGGCAGCTCCGGCGGCAGGACGGCGGGCAGGTTGACCGAGAGGGCGGTGCTGCCCTCGAGGGCGAAGCGGGCGAGCTTCTCGGCGACGAACCAGCCGATCTCCTCCTGCGCCTCCTGGGTGGAACCACCGATGTGGGGGGTCAGGATGACGTTGTCGAGGCCGCGCAGGACGGAGTCGAAGGCGTCGCCCTGGGCCTTGGGCTCGGCAGGGAAGACGTCGACGGCGGCACCGGCGATGTGCCCGGAGATCAGGTTGTCGCGCAGGGCCTCGTAGTCGACGACCATGCCGCGCGAGGCGTTGAGGAACAGCGCGCGGGGCTTCATCGCGGCGAACTCGGCGGCGCCGAAGAAGCCGGCGTTGCCGGGGCGTCCGTCGACGTGGAGGCTGACGACGTCGGCGACCGCGAGGAGGTCCTTGAGCGAGCGCATCCGGCGGGCGGTGCCGTGGGCCGGGCGGTCGGCGGTGTCGTAGAAGACGACGTTGAGGCCGAGGGCCTCGGCGACGGTGGAGAGCTGGGTGCCGATGTTGCCGTAGCCGACGATGCCGAGGGTGCGCCCGCGGACCTCGTGGCTGCCCTTGGCGGACTTGTCCCAGGTGCCCTCGTGCATGCGCTGGGTCTTCTCCGGCAGGCGGCGCGCGAGCGCGATGAGCTCAGCGATGACCAGCTCGACCACGCTGCGCGTGTTGGAGTACGGCGCGTTGAACACGCCGACGCCCTTCTCGGCCGCGGTCACGAGGTCGACCTGGTTGGTGCCGATGCAGAAGCAGCCGATCGCCAGCAGGCCGGGGGACTCGTCGAGCACCCGCTTCGTCACGGTCGTGTTGGACCGGATGCCGAGCAGCTGGACGCCCTCGGAGAGGGCCGCGATCAGCTCGTCCTCGGAGAGGGAGCCGGCACGCAGCTCCACGTCGTAGCCGCGAGCCTCGAGGGTCTCGACGGCGGCCGGGTGGATGTTCTCGAGCAGCAGGGCCTTCACATCGGAATCCTACCGGCGCAGCCGGGTCGGGCTCGCCGGGCCCCGCTCTGGTGGACACACCGTGGAGGGAGGTGCTCGACCGCGGCGAGGAGTCGCGCCGGGGCCGGTGAGTGCCGTCTCCGCCGCGAGTAGGTATCGGTGAGTCCGTCCACCGGCCGGGCCTTGGCCGACCACGACGCCGACGCCTTCGTCCGGCACTACGCCGAGGACGCGCCCGCCGTCCTGCCCGGCTCCTTGCGCGCCGGCCGGACCGCCGTCCGGGACGCGATGGGGGCATCCTGCGTGCGGGTGAACGCGAGGTTCCGGAGGACCGGAAGGTCGTCGCCACCTGGGTGCTCGTGCGGCGCGACGGCAGGTGGGTGATCGCGGGGCACCACGACCGCCCGGCCTGAGGAGGCGCGAGAAGGACGGCGCCGACGACCTGCGACGACGCCGGGTTCGCCGCCGCGGTGGAGCCCTTCCGCGGCGACCTGACGGCGCACTGCCAGCGGCTGCTCGGCTCGGTCCACGACGCCGAGGACGTGGTCCAGGAGACCTACCTGCGGGCCTGGCTCTACCGCATCGCCACCCAGGCCGGCCTCACCGCGCTCACGAGCAGGGGGAAGCGTCCTCTGCCCTCGGGACCCGCGCAGCTCGGTCTTCATCGAGGCCGAGGTGCTCGACGCGTTCGGGCTGCCGTCTACCGTGGCGGGATGACGACCGTGCGACAGATCCAGATCACCTTCGACTGCGCGGCACCCGGCCGCGTCGCCCGCTTCTGGTGCGAGGTGCTCGGCTACGTCCCGGGGCCCGGGACCGAGGGCGAGACCGCCTGGTCCGCCTGCGTCGACCCGACGGGCGCGGGACCGCGGTTCTACTTCCAGCGCGTCCCCGAGGGCAAGGTGGCCAAGAACCGGGTGCACGTCGACGTGCGGGCCGGGACGGGACTCGTGGGCGCCGAGCGGCTCGCCGTACTACTGGGGGAGCGGGACCGGCTGGTGGCGCTCGGCGCGACCTGCCTGCAGGTGCTCGAGGCCGACGAGGAGAACGAGTCCTGCATCGTCATGCAGGACGTCGAGGGCAACGAGTTCTGCCTGGACTGAACGCAGAACCGCCCCCCACCGAGGACGAAGGTGGGGGGCGGCTGCCTGAGCTGGGTCTCGTGACTGACTCAGCTCCAGTCGACGCTGTAGTAGCGCGTCTCCTGGTACTCGCGGATGCCCTCGTGGGCACCCTCGCGGCCGATGCCGCTCTGCTTGACCCCGCCGAACGGCGCGGAGGGGTCGGACACGATGCCGCGGTTGATGCCGACCATGCCGGCCTCGACCTGCTCGCCGAGGCGCAGGGCGTCCTGCAGCCGGCCCGCGTAGACGTACGCCGCCAGGCCGAACTCGGTGTCGTTGACCGACGCGATCATCTCGGCCTCGTCGGTCCAGGTCACGATCGGCGCGACCGGCCCGAAGATCTCCTCGGACAGGATCGGGGCGCCGAAGGGCACGTCGACCAGGATCGTCGGCGGGAAGAACCAGCCGGCCTCGGGCACCGCGCCCTGGACGGCGACCCGGGCGCCGTCGGCGACGGCGGCGTCGACCAGCTTGGTGATGCCGGTCAGGGCCTTCTCGCTGATGACCGGGCCGATCTGGTTGCTCGCGTCGGCGGACGGGCCGACCTTGAGCGCCGCGACGGCCGCGCCGAACTTCTCGACGAACTCGGCCGCGACGTCGGCGTGCACGTAGAAGCGGTTGGCCGCGGTGCAGGCCTGGCCGCCGCCGCGGAACTTGGCGATCATCGCGCCGGCCACGGCGGCGTCGATGTCGGCGTCGGCGGTGATCACGAAGGGTGCGTTGCCGCCGAGCTCCATGCTCGTGTTGAGGACCCGGTCCGCGGCCTGGCGCAGCAGGGTGCGGCCGACGCCGGTGGAGCCGGTGAAGCTGACCTTGCGGACCCGCGGGTCCTCCAGCCAGGCGGTGACGACCGACGCGGCGTCCGTCGTCGGGACGACATTGACGACGCCCTCGGGAACGCCGGCCTCGAGCAGGATCTTCGCCACCGCGAGCGCGGTCAGCGGGGTCTCCGCGGCCGGCTTGAGGACGACGGTGCACCCGGCGGCCAGCGCCGGGGCGATCTTGCGGGTCGCCATCGCGGCCGGGAAGTTCCACGGCGTGACGAGGGCGGCCACGCCGACGGGCGCGTGGGTGACCAGCGTGCGGGCGCCGCCGTTGGGCGCGTCGCTGTAGGTGCCCTCGCCGCGCACGGCCTCCTCGGAGAACCAGCGGAAGAACTCCGCGGCGTAGGTGACCTCGGCGCGCGCGTCGGCGACGGACTTGCCGTTCTCGGCGGCGATGAGGCCGGTGAGCAGGTCCGCGTCGCGGATCATCAGGTCGTAGCAGCGGCGCAGGATCTCCGCACGGGCCCGGGTCGGGGTCGCGGCCCAGGCCGGGAAGGCGGCGGCGGCCGCGTCGACGGCGCGGGTCGCGTCCTCGACGGTGCCGTCGGCGATGTTCTCGATGACCAGGCCGGTCGCCGGGTCGTGGACCTCGAAGGTGGTGTCACTCATGGTCGTCTCCAGTCGGTGGGAGGGTCACGGGTAGAGGCCGCGCAGCTGGTGCGCCTGGGCCACGCGCTCGACGGCGAGGCAGGTCGCCGCCGTGCGCAGGGGGACGTCGAGCCGGGTGGCGGCCGCGTTGACCGAGTCCCAGGCGGCGAGCATCCGCTCGGCCAGCCGGGCCTCGACCTCGGTCTCGCTCCACCAGTAGGCCTGGTTGGCCTGGACCCACTCGAAGTAGGACACGATCACGCCGCCGGCGTTGGCCAGGATGTCCGGTACGACGAGCCGCCCGGCCTCCTGCAGGATCCGGTCCGCCTCGGGCGTGGTCGGGCCGTTGGCGCCCTCGACGATCACCTGGGCGCGCACCCGGCCGGCGTTGTCGCCGCGCAGGACGCCCTCGACGGCAGCGGGGACGAGCAGGTCGACCTCGGCCTCCAGGACCGCCTCGGCGGGGACCTCCTCGCCGCCGGCGAAGCCGACGACCGAGCCGGTCGCGTCGACGTGGCGCTCCAGGCCGGGGATGTCGAGGCCGGCCTCGGCCGACACGGCGCCGTACTGGTCGGACACGACGAGGACCCGGGTGCCGGCCTCGGCGAGGAAGCGGGCGGCGTACCGGCCGACCTTGCCGAAGCCCTGGACGGACGCGGTGGCGCCGGCCGGGTCGATGCCGCGCGAGCGCAGCGCGGCGAGCGCCACGTGCACCACGCCCCGCGAGGTCGCGGTGGCCCGGCCGCGGGAGCCGCCGAGGCTGATCGGCTTGCCGGTGGTGACGCCGAGGACGGTGTGACCCTGCTGGACGGAGTAGGTGTCCGTCAGCCACGCCATCGTCTTCTCGTCGGTGCCGATGTCGGGCGCCGGGATGTCCCGCTCGGGACCGATGAGGGGGCTGATCTCGCTGGTGTAGCGGCGCGTGACCCGCTCCAGCTCGGCCTGCGAGTAGTTGCGCGGGTCGATCCGGACCCCGCCCTTGGCGCCGCCGTAGGGGACGTCGAGGAGCGCGCACTTCCAGGTCATCCACATCGCCAGCGCGCGGACCTCGTCGAGGTCGACGTCGGGGGAGTAGCGCAGGCCGCCCTTGGCCGGGCCGCGCGAGAAGTTGTGCTGGACGCGGTGGCCCACGAACAGCTCGGTCGTCCCGTCGTCGCGGCGCAGGGGGATGCTGACCGTCACCTCGCGGCGCGGGGTGGCGAGCATCTGGTGCAGGCCCTCGTCGTACCCGAGGAGGGTGGTGGCCTCGCGCAGCTGCGTGCGGGCGTCGGCCAGCGGCCCGGTCGCCGTGGGGGCGACGGGCTCGTGGAGCGCGGTCATCAGTTCTCCTGGAAGATCTCGGCGAGGAGGTCGAGGGCCTCGGCGAGCAGGTGGTCGGGCATCGACAGCGGCGGCAGGAAGCGCAGCACGTTGCCGTAGGTGCCGCAGGTCAGCACGACCATGCCCTGGGCGTTGGCGGCGGCGGCGACCTTCTTGGTCAGGTCGGCGTCGGGCTCGGTGGTGCCGGCCTTGACCAGCTCGACCGCGATCATCGCGCCGCGGCCGCGGACCTCGCCGATGCGCGGGTCGTTCTCCTGGAGCGCGGAGAGCCGCTCGGTCATCGTCTTGCCGATGGTGCGGGCGCGGTCGACCAGGCCCTCGGCCTCGATCGTCTCGATGACGGCGAGGGCGGCGGCGCAGGCGAGCGGGTTGCCGCCGTACGTGCCGCCGAGGCCGCCGGCGTGTGCGGCGTCCATCAGCTCGGCGCGGCCGGTGACCGCGGCGAGGGGGAGACCGCCGGCGATGCCCTTGGCGGTGACGATCAGGTCGGGGACGACGCCCTCGTGGTCGACCGCGAACAGCTCGCCGGTGCGGGCGAAGCCGGTCTGCACCTCGTCGGCGACGAAGACGACGCCGTTCTCGCGGCACCAGGCGACCAGCGCCGGCAGGAAGCCGTCGGCGGGGACGATGAAGCCGCCCTCGCCCTGGATGGGCTCGATCACGATGGCGGCGAGGTTGTCGGCGCCGACCTGCTTCTCGATGACGTCGATCGCCTTGCGGGCCGCCTCGGCGCCGTCGAGGCCGCCGTCGCGGAAGGGGTAGGACAGCGGGGCGCGGTAGACCTCGGAGGCGAACGGGCCGAAGCCCTTCTTGTACGGCATGTTCTTCGCCGTCATCGCCATCGTGAGGTTGGTCCGGCCGTGGTAGGCGTGGTCGAAGACGACGACCGACTGCTTGCCGGTGGCCGTGCGGGCGATCTTGACCGCGTTCTCGACGGCCTCGGCGCCGGAGTTGAACAGCGCGGAGCGCTTCTCGTGGGAGCCGGGGGTGAGCTCGTTGAGCTTCTCCGCCACGGCGACGTAGCCCTCGTACGGGGTGACCATGAAGCAGGTGTGGGTGAACTCGGCGACCTGGCGGGTGACCGCCTCGACCACGCGCGGGGCGCTGTTGCCGACGGTGGTCACGGCGATGCCGGAGCCGAGGTCGATGAGCTGGTTGCCGTCGGCGTCCACGAGGATGCCGCCGCCGGCCGCCACGACCTGCACCGGCAGGCCGACCGCGACGCCGGAGGCGACGGCCTTGGCCTTGCGCTCGGCGAGCTCGAGCGAGCGCGGGCCGGGGATGGCCGTGACGAGGCGTCGCTCCTGGGTGATGCTGGGGCCGCCGGTGGGCTGCTGGCTCATGGGGTGTCCTCCGTGGGATCCGTGGAAGCGGGGTACCCGGGATCGCCGGGTGCGTCTCTGATGACGGTAGGTCCGCGGCGCGCCGCCCGCCATGACCGTGCTGCACAATCTGGACTTCGTCGTTGTGCAAGTTGTGCGACACTGGCGGCATGGTGACGGTGGCGGACCTGGTCGCGGTCCCCGGACTCGGTCTGCGCCCGGTGCACGAGGCCGGCGGTCCGGCCCTGCGCTGGGTCGCGACGAGCGAGCTGGCCGACCCGACGCCCTTCCTCGAGGGCGGCGAGCTGCTGCTCACCACGGGCCTGGGCACCCGCGGGTGGAGCGACGAGTGGGAGCCGTACGTCGAGCGCCTGGCCGGCGCCGGCGCCGCCGCGCTCGGCATGGGCGTGGGCCTGACCCACGACCGGCTGCCCGACCGCCTCGTCGACGCCTGCCGGGCCCGCGGCCTGACCCTGCTGGAGGTCCCGGCGGCGACCACCTTCGTCGCCGTCTCCCGCGCCGCCGCGGAGCTGCTCCAGGACCAGGAGGCGACCGCGACCCGGCTCGCCCTCGACCTGCAGCGCCGGCTGACCCAGGCCGCGCTCGGTCTCGACCTGCGCCCCCTCCTGGAGCGCCTGGCCCAGCTGCTCGACGGCTCCGTCGCGCTCGTGCACCGCGACGGCGAGCCCGAGGAGGGTCCCTTCGGTGCCCACCCGGACCGGCTCGACCTGGCCCTGGTCCGTACCGAGGTGGCCGGCATCCGCGGCCAGGGCCTGGGCGCGGTCTCCAGCACCGTGTCCACCACCGCCCACGGCCCGGTCGCCACGGTGGTCCGCCCGATCGGCCTGGCCGGACGCCCCGAGCACTACCTCGCGGTCGCCGCCCCGAGCAGCCTCGGCGACCCGCTCCGGGCCGCGATCAGCACGGCCGCCGTCCTGCTCAGCCTCGCCGTCGAGCGCCGCGCCGAGCGCCGGGCCGCCGAGCGGCGGCTCCGGGGCCGCGCACTCGAGCTCCTGGTCGCCGGCGACCGCCGCTCGGCCGACGTACTGCTGGCGGTGGCGGAGGGCGCGCCCCCGGTGCCCGAGCGCCTGCGCGTGCTGCGCGTGGCCGCCCCCGACGAGGTCCGCGACGACGTCCTCGAACGGCTCGAGGACGACGGCCTGCTCGCCGGCCGCGTCGCCGGCGAGCTCACCGCGGCCCTCCCGCCCGGTCAGGTCGCCGCCGTCGTCACCATCCTCACCCAGCACGCCGACGCAGGCCTGCGCGCCGGCATCGGCCGCCTGGTCCCCGCCGCCGACGCCGGCCGCAGCGCCGAGACCGCCGGCCACGCCCTCGACCGCACCACGACCGCCACCCCCGTCCGCCGCTGGGAGGACGTCGCCGACGCCGGCCCCCTCGCCCTCATCCCACCCGCCCTCGGCCACGAGTACGCGGCCTCCCTCCTCGCCCCCCTCGACGCCGACCTCCGCACGACCCTCGCGGCCTTCCTCCGCCACCACGGCTCCCGCGGCGCCGTCGCCGACGACCTCGGCATCCACCGCAACACCGTCCGCAACCGCCTCGCCGAGGTCGAGCGCCTGCTCGGGGTCGACCTGGACGACCCGGCGGCGCGGGTGAGCACGTGGTTGGCGCTCGAATTGATCAACCCGTAGCCCCGATCTGCCCTAGGCTCGCCGCCGGAGGGACGGCATGCACCGATGGGCGCGTGCGGTGCTCGGGGCTGCGCTGGTGGTGGCGTCGCTGGCGATGATGCCGGCGACGGCTTCCGGCGCGCCCTCCGGCGACCCGGTACGCATCATGCTGCTGGGCGACTCGGTGACCCAAGGCTCGTCGGGGGACTGGACGTGGCGCTACCGCCTCTGGCGGCGGCTCGTCACCGCCGGCGTCTCGGCCGACCTGGTCGGCCCGCGCGCCGACCTCTGGGACGCACGCACGGACGGTCCCGGTGCGATCTCGTACGCCGACCCTGCCTTCGACCGCGACCACGCCGCACAGTGGGGGATGTTCGCGGCCCTGCCGGACACAGCGGTGACGTCGCTCGTGTCGACCCACCAGCCGGACGTGCTGGTCGTGATGCTCGGCATCAACGACCTGATCTGGACCACCGAGACTCCGGCGCAGGTCGCGGCCAGCGTCGGCCGTCTCGTCGCCGCGGCCCGCTCGGTGCGACCGGACATCGACGTCGTCGTGAGCGAGGTGACCCAGCACTGGTTCCCGGAGGCGCCCGAGCTCAACGCGGAGCTCGCCGGCCTCGTGTCCTCCCTGACCACCGAGCTGTCGCACGTCGTCCTCGCCGCGACGGCCGCGGGCTACGACCTCGTCCGTGACACCTACGACACCTCGCACCCCAACGCGCGCGGCGAGGTCCGGATCGCGACCGCGGTCGCCGACGCGCTCCACCGCCTCGGGATCGGCCCGGCGGCGCTCCTGCCGGACACGATGCCCGAGGTCGGGCCCCGGACGCCGGCGACGTTGACGGTCGACACGACCGGCGCCCTGTCCTGGACGGCCGGTCCGGGAGCCACGGGTCAGCTGCTCTGGCGCCGCGACGTGACTGCGCGCGAGGCATGGAACCGGCTGCCCGACCTGCTCCCCGCGGACGGACGGCTCGTCCCGGTCGGGCTCCTCCGGCACCACCGCTACGAGTTCCGGCTGCAGCCGGTGCGCGGCGACGACCTGCCCGAGGGCGAGGTCCGCTCGGGGGTGGCCAGCCTGCAACCGGGAGGTCCGCCTCCGGTCGTGGTTCCTCCGGTCGTGGTTCCTCCGGTCGTGGTTCCGTCCGCACCGACCCGGCTGCGGGTGGCCGGCGCCGGTCGTCGCTGTGTGCGCCTGGCCTGGGCGCCGGTCGCCGGGGCGACGTCCTACGCCGTGCAGCGGCGGACGGGGGTCGGCTGGACGGCTCCGGTCCGGACCACCCTTCCCCGCTGGCGGGGCACCCGCCTGCCGCTCGCCCCGCGCTGGCGGTTCCGGGTGCGTGCTGAGCGCCACGGCACCCCGGGCGCACCGACGGCGATCACCGTGGCCCGAGCTCGCTCCGCCGCACCTTGCCGGTGAGCGTCCGCGGCAGCTCGCCCACGAACACGTAGTCCTTGGGCCGCTTCGGCGGCGCCAGGTGCCCCCGCGCGTACGCCGCCAGGTCGGCCGCGCTGACCGAGCCGACCACCGCCGCGCACACCCGCTGCCCCCACGCGGGGTCCGCGACGCCGTACACGGCGATGTCGGTGACACCCGGGCAGGTCCCCAGGACCTGCTCGACCTCGGTCGGGTAGACGTTGACGCCGCCGCTGATGATGAGGTCCTCGCGGCGCCCGTCGAGGTAGAGGTAGCCGTCGGCGTCGATCCGCCCGAGGTCCCCGACCGAGAACGCCGGTCCCTCGGGCGTCTCGCGCCAGGCGGCCGCGGTCTTGTCCGGCGCGCCGAAGTAGCTGAACCGGGCGAACGACGGCACCGTGCACCAGATCGTCCCGTCGGGATCGGTGCTCAGCGTCCGGCCGGGGCGGGCCCGGCCGACGGTGCCGGGGCGGGCGAGCCACTCCTCGCTGCGGCAGGCGGTGAACTGGCCCTCGGTCGAGCCGTAGAACTCCCACGTCGAGCCGTCCGGGAACGCCTCGACCAGGCGGTGCTTGAGGTCGGTCGGACAGGGCGCACCCGCGTGCGCGACGAGCCGGAACGACGACAGGTCGGGCATCCCGTGCTCGTCCCAGTGCGCGAAGAGCCGCTGCAGGTGGGTCGGGACGCAGAACACCGTGGTCGGCCGCTCGGCCTCGATCGCCGCGGTGACCGCGGCCGGGTCGAACGGTCCGGGGATGACGATCCGGCCGCCCGCGAGGATCGTGCCCATCGCGAACCGCAGCGGCGCGGAGTGGTACAGCGGGCTCAGCACGAGGTTGACGTCGTCGGGGGAGAAGCCCCACAGGTCGCGCTCCTCGGCGACCAGCGCCGCGGCGTCGGCAGGCGCCAGAAGACCTGAGAACACCCCCTTCGGTACGCCGGTCGTCCCGCTCGTGCAGTGCATCGGCCGCCCCCGGGGCAGCCCGGCGGGCGGCAGCGTCGCGACGAGCGCCCGCAGCTCGTCGTCGGTGCGCACGACCGCGGTCGGGTCGAGCCCGGCCAGGATCCGCTCCTGCTCGGTCGCGGTCAGCCGCGGGTCGAGGGGGATCGGGAAGACGCCGGCGGTGAGCATGCGCAGCACCGCGTCGACGTAGGCGTGCGAGCCGGGCAGCAGCAGGGCGACCCGGTCGTTCTCCACGGGGCCACAGTAGGGTCCGCATGTGCGCGTCGGACTGACCGGGGGGATCGCCTCGGGGAAGAGCACTGTCTCGTCGATCCTCAGCGAGCTGGGGGCGGTCGTCATCGACGCCGACCTCATCGCCCGCGAGGTCGTGGCCCGGGGAACACCGGGCCTCGCGGCCGTGGTCGAGGCCTTCGGCCCCGAGATGCTGACCGCCGACGGCGACCTGGACCGGCCCCGCATGGGCGCGCTGGTCTTCGCCGACGAGGCGCGCCGCCGGGTGCTCGAGGGCATCGTGCACCCCCTCGTCTTCGAGCGCTACGCCGAGCTCGAGGCGGCCGCCCCCGCCGACGGCATCGTCGTCCACGACATCCCGCTGCTGGTCGAGTCGGGTCGCGCGGGGGAGTTCGACGCGGTCATCGTGGTCGACGCCCCCGAGGAGGTCCAGGTCGAGCGGATGGTCCGCGACCGGGGCTGGACCGAGGAGGACGCGCGGGCCCGGATGGCCGCTCAGGCGACCCGGGAGCAGCGGCGGGCGGTGGCGACGTACCTGATCGAGAACACGGGGACGCGCGAAGGCCTCCGCCAGCGTGTGACGGAGGTCTTCGAGGCGCTGCTCGCGCAGCCGGCCTAGGCGCTCAGGCGGCCGAGCCGGACGCCAGGTCCGGGTCGCCGAGGCGGCGCAGCTTCTGCAGCGCCTCGCGCTCGAGCTGGCGTACCCGCTCGGCGGAGATGCCGTGCTTGACGCCGATGTCGGCGAGCTTGTGCTGGCGGCCGTCGGTGAGGCCGTAGCGGGAGCGGATGATGTCGGCCGCGCGCGGGTCGAGCTGGTCGACGAGGCTGTTGAGCCGGTCGCGGGACTCGACGTCGAGGACGGTCAGGTCGGGGCCCGGCGCGGTCTCCTGGGCCATCAGGTCACCGAGGGAGGTGTCGCCGTCCTCGTCGACCGGGGTGTCGAGGCTCACGTGCTCGCGGCCCCAGGCCATCAGGTCGAGCACCCGCTCGACCTCCATGCCGAGCTCCTGGGCGATCTCGGCGGGCTCGGGGTCGCGGCCCAGCTGGCGCTCGAGGGTACGACGGGCGCCGCCGACCTGGTTGAGCTCCTCGACCACGTGCACCGGCAGCCGTACGACGCGCGCCTGCTGCGCGATGCCGCGGGTGATCGCCTGGCGCACCCACCAGGTGGCGTAGGTGGAGAACTTGTAGCCCTTGGCGTAGTCGAACTTCTCGACCGCGCGGATCAGGCCCGTGTTGCCCTCCTGGATCAGGTCCAGCATCGGCATCTGGGCCCGGCCGTACTTGCGGGCGATGGAGACCACGAGGCGCAGGTTGGCGTTGATGAACTCCGTGACGGCCTTGCGGCCCTCCTCGGCGATCCACTCCAGCTCGGCCTCGGAGGCCTGCTTGGGGGCGCCGCCCTTCTTGCGGCCGACGCGGCCCTGGGCGAGGAGGTGCTCGGCGAACAGGCCGGCCTCGATCGTCTTCGCGAGCTCGACCTCGCGAGCCGCGTCGAGCAGCGGGGTGCGGGCGATCTCGTCGAGGTAGAGACCGACGCTGTCGCGTCCCTCGATCTCGCGTCCGGTGTTCCGCTTGGTGCTCGTCGGCCGAGTCATCGTCGTGGTGGCCATCGCGTCCCTCCTTCGCCCGTGCGGGTGGAGCCCAGCCGCACATGTGGTTCCAACACTGGGGAGGTACCCGGGATTCCCGGGATCCTCCGGTGTTGCTCTCACAGGCAATGACGTCCGACGGTTCCTGGAAGTTGCGCCCTGAGCCGAATCTCAGGGAGTTCTCAAGTTCGGCCGCCCGACGCTCAGGAACCGAGCAGGGGACGCTCGGCCAGGCCCAGCCGGTCGAGGATCCACGCGAGGGTGAACGCCCGCTCCTCCCACGCCCGGTAGCGCCCGGAGACGCCGCCGTGCCCGGCCGCCATCTCGGTGCGCAGCAGGACGTCGGCCTGGGGTGCGCGCTCGCGCAGGCGGGCGACCCACTTGGCGGCCTCGACGTAGAGCACGCGGGTGTCGTTGAGCGAGGTCTCGGCGAGGATCGCGGGGTAGGGCAGGTCCGCGACGTTCTCGTACGGCGCGTAGCCGGCGATCCGCGCGTAGGCGACGGGGTCGTCGGACGGGTTGCCCCACTCGTCGTACTCGGGGATGGTCAGGGGGAGCGTGGCGTCGAGCATCGTGGTCAGGGTGTCGACGAAGGGGACGCCGGCGACGAGTCCGCCGAAGGCCTCGGGGGCCTGGTTGGCGACGGCGCCGATGAGCAGGCCGCCGGCGCTCGCGCCCTCGCCGACGATCTGGCCGGCCGTGGTCCAGCCGGTCTCGACCAGGTGGCGGGCGCTGGCGATGAAGTCGTCGAACGTGTGCTGCTTGTGCTCGAGCTTGCCGTCGTCGTACCAGTGCCGGCCCATCTCGCCGCCGCCGCGGATGTGGGCGATCGCGAACGCGGCGCCCCGGTCGAGCGTGGAGAGCCGGGCGACCGAGAAGTAGGGGTCGATCGAGGCCTCGTAGGCGCCGTAGCCGTAGAGGTGGACGGGGATCGGGTCGGTCCCGGCGGCGCCGCGGACGCCCTTGCGGACGACGAGCGAGATCGGCACCTGGACGCCGTCGACCGAGGTCGCCCAGAGGCGGTGCTCCTCGTACTCGTCGGCGTCGTAGCCGCCGAGGACGGGGGCCTGCTTGCGCAGCACGAGCTCGCCGGTGCGCAGGTCGTGGTCGTAGACCGCCGACGGGCGGCTCAGGCTGGTCATGCCGACCCGGATGGTGGGCTGCTCGAAGGCGGGGTTGCTGCCTGCGCCGACGGTGGCGAGCTCACCCGGGAACTCCACGAAGCGGTCGGCGGTCACCGGGGCGGCGGGGTCGCTGCCGAGGTCGAGGATCCGCACCTGGCTGCTGCCGTTGCTGCGCTGCTGGACCACGAGGTGGTCGGCGAACGCGTCGACGTCCTCGAGCCGGACCGCGAGGTCGTGGGGGAGCAGCGGCTGCCAGTCGGCGGGCGCGGTGGGGCTGGCCGGGGCGTGGCCGAGCTCGAACTCCGGTCCGGTGGCGTTGTGCAGGACCAGGAAGCGGTCCTGACCGCCGACGACCGCGTGCTCCAGGGAGTACTCGACGCCGTCGGTGCGCTCGGCGAAGCAGAAGGGCGTCGCGGTCGGGTCGGTGGCGTCGATGACGTGGAACTCGGAGGTCGTCTTCGAGCTCGCGGCGATCATCACGTAGCGCCTGCTCCGGGTCCGGCCGACGCCGACGAAGTAGCGGCCGTCGGGCTCGTGGAAGACCAGCTCGTCGTCGGCCTGGGCGGTGCCGAGGCGGTGCCGCCAGACCTTGTCGGGACGCCAGGCGTCGTCGACGGTCGTGTAGTAGAAGTGGTCGGTCGAGGCGCCCCAGGTGACGCCGCCGAGGACGTCGGTGAGCACGTCGTCGTGCAGCGCGCGGGTGGCCAGGTCGAGCACCCGCACGGTGTAGCGCTCGTCGCCGACCGTGTCGACGGCGTACGCCAGCAGGCGGTCGTCGGGGCTCACCGAGGAGCCGCCGAGGGAGAAGAAGTCGTGGCCCTCGGCGAGGCTGTCGAGGTCGAGGAGCACCTCCTCGCCGGGCAGCGCGGGCTGGTCGGGGGTCGCATCGGCCGCGGGCTGCGGGGGCGTCCAGTCGTCGGGGTCGGCGACGGGGACGCGGCAGCTGGCGCCGTACTGGCGGCCCTCGAAGGAGCGCCCGTAGTACCAGAACCCGCGCACCCGGGTCGGGACCGACAGGTCGGTCTCGAGGGTGCGGGCCTTGATCTCGTCGTAGATCGCGCCGCGCAGGTCGGCGAGGTGGTCCGTGCGCTCCTGGGTGTAGGCGTTCTCGGCCTCCAGGTGGGCGATGACCGCCGGGTCCTCCTTGGCGCGCAGCCACTCGTACTCGTCGGTGCGGGTGTGGCCGTGCAGCGTCGTGGTGACGGGGTGGCGCGGAGCGCTCGGAGGGACGGGCATGCGCCGAACGCTACTGCGGGTCCGGTTGCTCCGGCTGCGGCGGTCGCCACCGGCTCAGCCCGGGGTCGTCGGCGCGGAAGGAGCGGACCGGTCCGGGCGGCGTCTCGGCGGTCTCGAAGCGGACCGTCACCACCCCCTTGCCGGCGCCCCAGACCCAGCCCCGGCCGTGCTCGGTGTGGACGACGTCCATCCCGGGGGACCACGACGAGCCGGTCCACCGGGCGCCGGCCTGGTCGGGCTCCGGCTCGGGCGTGGCGGCCTCGTCGGCGGTGGGCTCCTCGGTCTCCGCGTCCTCCTCGGGGCCGGCCGCCGCGAAGAGGTCCTCCTGGATCCAGTCGGCCAGCCCGGAGACGCCGACGCCGAGCAGGCGGACGCCGCCGGAGGTGTCGAGGTCGTCGAGCAGGGTCCGCGCCAGCCGGGCGATGGTCGCGGGGTCGTCGGTCGGCGCGGGCAGCGTCGAGGAGCGGCTGAGCGTGGTGAAGTCGTAGAGCCGGACCTTGAGCGTGATGGTCCGGCCCGAGACGCCGCCGCCCCGCATCCGGCGGGCGACCTCGCCGGACTGGCGGGTCACGATCGCGGCCATCTGCTGGCGGTCGGTGAGGTCGTTCTCGTAGGTGCCCTCGACGCTGACCGACTTGGCCTCGCGGTCGGCGACCACGGGCCGGTCGTCCTCCGCGCGGGCCAGGTGGAACAGGCCCTGGCCCAGCGCCTTGCCGACCAGCCGGACGAGCTCGTCCTGGCTGATCCGCTCCAGCTCGGCGACCGTGTGGATGCCGGCGCGCCGCAGCCGCTCCACGGTCGCCGGGCCGACGCCCGGGATCACCGAGACGTGCATCGGACGCAGCATCGCCAGCTCGGTACCGGGCTCGACCACGACCAGCCCGTCGGGCTTGCGCAGGTCGCTGGCGATCTTGGCCAGGAACTTCGACGAGGCGACCCCCACCGAGGCGGTCAGCCCGCCGGTCACCTCGTGGACCCGGGCGCGCAGCTCCTCGGCCTGGGCGGTCACCGTCGGCAGCTCCAGGTCGGGCAGCCCCGCCTCGGCCAGGTCGACGAACGCCTCGTCCAGCGAGAGCGGCTCGACCAGGGGAGAGCAGGCCCGCAGCACCGCCATCACCGCGGCGCTGGTCGCGCGGTAGGCCTCGAAGCGGCCGGTGAGGTACGCCGCGTGCGGGCACCGGGCGCGGGCCTCGCGGGTGGACATGGCCGACCGGACGCCGTACGCGCGGGCCTCGTAGGACGCCGTCGACACCACGCCCCGCCCGCCGGTCCCACCCACGACCACCGGCTTGCCCCGCAACGACGGCTTGTCGCGCTGCTCCACCGCCGCGAAGAACGCGTCGAGGTCCAGGTGGAGGACCGAAGCGTGGGCGCGCACGGCGTCACGTTAGTCGTCTCCCACCCCACCACCGACCCCGGAACCTCCCCAACCCCCTCCGCCACCCCCACTCCCTCCACAGCCCCCACCACGCCCACCCCACCCCTCGCCCTCCCACCCGACCCTTCTCCCATGACCACCGCCCCGCTCTCCCTGACCGCCCACGACGCCGACGACCTCCTCGCCGTCGCGCCGGTGCTCCTCGGGTTCTGGCCCGAGCGCTCGATCGTGATGCTCACCCTCGGCGCGCGCCGGCCCTTCCACGCCCGCATCGACCTGCCACCGCTCGACGTGCAGACGCCCCGCGTGCGCCGCCTGCTCGACACCCGCCTCCTCGAACCCGCCCGGCGCCACGGCGCGGCCCGGGTGGTCCTCCTCTACTTCACCGACGAGCCCGTCGCGGCCGCCGCCGTCCACCGCGCGCTGCGCCGGTGCTGCGCCCACCGAGGCCTCGGCATCGTCACCGCCCTGCTCGCCGACGGCACCCACTACCGCGAGCTCGAGCACCCCGATCCCGTCCAGCGCCGCCGCCGGCATCCCTACGACCTCACCGGCCACCCCTTCGTCCGCGACGCCCTCGCCTCGGGCCGCCTGGCCCACCCGACCCGCGACGCGATGGTCGGCTCGCTCGCCCAGCAGCCCGCCGCCGCAGCCGCGGTGGCCGCGGCCCTCGTCGCCCAAGGCCACGCCGACCGCGGCATCCCCACCACCGGCCGGGCGATCCGCGACGCCGGCCGCTGGGCGCTGGCCACCGTGGCCGACCTGGTCGCCGGCTCCGTACCGCCCACCGACGCCGACCTGGCCCGGCTCCTCTGGGTGATGCAGGCGCCCCGGGTCCGCGACGCGGCCTGGTCCCACCTGGTCGCCGCCACCGCGGGCGCGCACGTCCGGCTCTGGTCCGACGCCCTGCGCCGCGCGCCCGAGGCCCTCGTCCCGGCCCCCGCCGCACTGCTCGGCTGGGCCGCCTGGCAGTCCGGCGACGGCGCCCTCGCCTGGGCCGCCGTCGACCGCTGCCGCCAGGTCGACCCGGACTACCGGCTCGCCGACTACCTCGCCGTGCTCCTCGACCACGCGGTCTCGCCGGACCAGTGGAGCGGCGACTTCGACTGGGCCGCGGGCCTGCCCCCGGCCGCCCAGCCCGCGGACGCGCCGCCCTAGGGCGAGTCTCGCGAGTCCGCGCCTGCTGCGCGGCGTTTGCGACCGACCTGGCGGCGTTGTCGAGCACTCGACCCACTTTCGGCCCCGCCGTCGGCCCGCCCTCGTCCCTCCGCCTGGCCCGATCGGCCGCAAACACCGCCCGCGGCGGCGCGGACTTCACAGACACGCCCTAGGGCCTCGCTCCCAGCGTCGGTTCTGTCTAGTGTCGGTCCATGGGAGATGACGTCGCGGCCCAGGAGTTCACCCCCGCCGACCGGACCCGCTACCGGGACAAGGTGCGCCGCTGCCTCGACGTGTTCGAGCGGATGCTGCGCGAGTCGGCCTTCGACACCGACGACCCGTGGACCGGCATCGAGGTCGAGCTCAACCTCGTCGACGCCGCGGGCGACCCAGTGCTGCGCAACGCCGAGGTGCTCGACGCCATCGCGGACCCGGACTTCCAGACCGAGCTCGGCCAGTTCAACATCGAGCTCAACCTGCCGCCCGGGCCGCTCGCCCGCGGGGGACTGGAGCAGTACGAGACCCAGCTGCGCGCCAGCCTCAACAACGCCGAGAAGCGCGCGGCCGAGCTCGAGGCCCACCTGGTGATGATCGGGATCCTCCCGACCCTCGCGCCCGAGCACCTCGCCGCCGACGCGCTCAGCGCCAACCCGCGCTACCGGCTGCTCAGCGAGCAGATCCTCCAGGCGCGCGGCGAGGACATCCAGATCGACATCCAGGGCGTGGAGCGGCTGCGGGCCACGGTCGACACGATCATGCCCGAGGCGGCGTGCACGAGCACCCAGTTCCACGTCCAGGTGAGCCCGGAGCGCTTCGCGTCGTACTGGAACGCGTCCCAGGCGATCGCCGGTGTGCAGATCGCGGTGGGCGCCAATGCGCCGTACCTGCTGGGCAAGCACCTGTGGGCCGAGACCCGGATCCCGCTCTTCGAGCAGGCCACCGACACCCGCGCCGAGGAGCTCAAGGTCCAGGGCGTGCGGCCACGGGTGTGGTTCGGCGAGCGCTGGATCACCTCGGTCTTCGACCTCTTCGAGGAGAACGTGCGCTACTTCCCGGCGCTGCTGCCGGTCATCGACGACGAGGACCCGCTCACCGTCCTCGAGGCCGGCGGTACGCCGAACCTCTCCGAGCTGCGCCTGCACAACGGGACCATCTACCGCTGGAATCGCCCCGTCTACGACATCACCGGCGGCCTGCCCCACCTGCGCGTGGAGAACCGGATCCTCGCCGCCGGCCCGACCGTCGTCGACACCGTGGCCAACGCCGCCTTCTACTTCGGCCTGGTCCGCGCCATCGCCGAGAACGACCGGCCGCTGTGGTCCCAGATGTCCTTCAGCGCGGCTGAGGAGAACTTCCACGCCGCCGCCCGCGACGGCATCAACGCCGAGATCTACTGGCCCGGCCTGGGCCGGGTGCGCGCCACCGAGCTCGTCGTACGGCGTCTGCTGCCGCTGGCCCGCGAGGGCCTCGCCCTGTGGGGCGTCGAGGAGGCTGAGGCCAACCGCTACCTCGACATCATCGAGCAGCGCTGCCTGGCCGGGACCAACGGCGCCGACTGGTTCGTCCGCCGCGTCGACGACTTCCGCGACCTCGACCGCTACGACGCACTCCGCGCGGTCCTCGCCGACTACCGCGCCCGCATGCACGACAACGCGCCGGTCCACACCTGGTGAGGCGCCGGCGTCCTGCCGTCACGGCTCGGTCGGCCGGATCCGGCTCCAGGTCCGCCCGACCCCCGAGCGCGGGTCCCGCCACGACCGCCGGGTCACCACGACCAGGTCGAGGCTGACCCCCAGCTCCGGGCCGGCGCAGCCGACCGCCGCCGCCCAGGCGAGGTCCTCCAGGTCCGGACCGTCGACCGGACGCGTCAGCCACAGCAGCGGTACGACGCCCCGGGCCAGGTGGTCGCGGCACAGCGCCTCGACCACCTCGATCCGCAGCGCGAGGTCGAGCGGCTCGCCCCGCCGTACCTCGAAGCGGCGCAGGCCCGCCGCACCACCGCCCGGCAGTCCCGCCTGGAGCACGGCCGGGTAGCGCCGCCGCGGCTCCTGTGCCGCGTGCTCCCGGACCGCCCGCCGCAGCACCCGCTGGAGCAGCAGCGGCACCGGTGCCTGGATCCCGGCGGACGTCGTGGGCGTGGACATGCCTGGAGCCTGCCCGATCCGGAGCCCGGCCGGGCGCCTCCTCCACAGGCCCGCCCGGAGCCCGAGCCGGGAGCCCGAATCCCGGATCCGCCGCCTAGGCTGGCGCCATGACCGCCACGACGAGGTCCGGGAGGTCCGGGCTGATCGGTGCCGACGAGCTGGTCCGCGAGCTGGGCGCGGGACGGGTCCCGGTCACCGTCCTCGACGTCCGCTACCGCGCCGGCGACCGCGCGCCGGGAGCCGGAGCGGCGGAGTTCGCCGCGGGCCACGTCCCCGGCGCGGTCTACGTCGACCTCGACGACGCCCTCGCCGCGCCTCCCGGCGACGGCAGCCGCGGCCGGCACCCACTGCCCGCGACCGCGGACTTCGAGGCGGCGATGCGGCGCGCCGGAGTCCGCGACGACCGCCCCGTCATCGTGTACGACGACTGGGCCGGCCACGCCGCGGCCCGGTGCTGGTGGCTGCTGCGGTACCACGGGCACCCGGACGTCCGTGTCCTCGACGGCGGCTGGTCGGCCTGGCTGGCCGACGGCGGCCCGACCGAGACCGGCCCCGGGGCCCCGACGCGGGCGCCGGGTGCCGACCCGAGCCCGGCCGAGCCGCCCGGCACCGCCACGTTCACCGCCCGCCCCGGCCGGATGCCGGTCGTCGACGTCACCACCGTCCAGCAGGCCGGGGTGGTGATCGACGCGCGCGCGGCGGAGCGCTACCGCGGCGAGGTGGAGCCGATCGACCCGGTGGCGGGCCACGTACCGGGCGCGGTCAACGTCCCGACCAGCCGCAACCTCGACGACCAGGGCCGGTTCCGCGACCCGGCCGCGCTGGCCGCGACCTATGCCGAGGTCGGCGCGGTGCCCGGGGGAGACGTGGCGGTGGCCGTCTACTGCGGCTCTGGCGTCACCGCCGCCCACGACGTCCTGGCGCTGGAGCTCGCCGGGGTCCGGGCCGCGCTCTACCCGGGCAGCTGGAGCGAGTGGGTCGCGGATCCGTCCCGGCCCGTCGCCACCACCGACGCCTGAGCCTGCCGGGCACGCACGCCCGACGTCACCAGTGCACGCCCCGGAACAGCTGGGCGAGCAGCATCTGCTCGGTCTCCCGGTGGTTCGAGGCAGGCGCCTCCTCGGCCGCGGCGGCCGCCGACGAGGCGGGCTTCTGGCCCTTGGCGGCGGCCGAGTCCGGGAACACCTGGTAGGCCAGGTTGAGCACCCGGAAGGCCGTGCGTGGGGCGATCGTGTGGGCGAGCTCGCCGGCGGTGCCGAGGGCGGTGTTGATCTCGTGCGGCTTGTCGACCATCGCCTTGATCACCACGTCCGCGGCCTGGGCCGGGGAGATGGTGGGGAACTTGTCGTAGATCTTGGTCGGGGCGATCATCGGCGTCCGCACGAGCGGCATGTGCACGTTGGTGAAGGTGATGCCGTGGCCGACGACCTCGGAGGAGACGACATTGCTCCAGGCGTCGAGGGCCGCCTTCGAGGCCACGTACGCCGAGAAGCGCGGCGGGTTGGTCTGCACGCCGATCGAGGAGATGTTGACGATGTGGCCCGAGCGCTGGCTGTGCAGCTGGGGCATGAGGCCCATGACGAGGCGGATCGCGCCGAAGTAGTTGAGCTGCATGGTGCGCTCGAAGTCGTGGAAGCGGTCCTGGGAGAGCTTCAGGGAGCGGCGGATGGAGCGGCCGGCGTTGTTGATGACGTAGTCGACGCTCGGCAGGTCGGTGCTGAGCTGCTCGCAGAGGCGGTCGATGGCCTCGAGGTCGGACAGGTCGCAGGGGAAGACCTCGGCGCGGCCGCCGCGCATCTCGATGATGGCCTTGGTGGCCTCGAGCTTCTCCTTGCCGCGGGCGACGAGGACGGGGATGCCGCCGGCCTGGGCGACCTTGAGGGCGACGACCTGGCCGATGCCCGAGGAGGCGCCGGTGATGACGACGTACTTGTCCTTGAGGGCGGCGACGGCCTTGGGGTCGCGGCCGGTGGCGTCGTCGAGGTTCTCCTCCCAGTAGCCCCACAGGGCGCGGGCGTAGGTCTCCAGGGGCGGCACGCTGATGCCGGAACCGGTGAGGGCGCGCTCGGTGGCGCGGGAGTCGAAGACCGAGGGGAACGAGGTGTGGGCGAGGACCTCGGCCGGGATCCCGAGCCGGCCGACGGTCTGGTCGAGGACGAGCTGGGCCGGGGTGCTGCGCAGGACGGCGTTCATCAGGTTGATGGGGCGCAGGGCGCGGGGGAGCAGGGCGAGCGGTCCGGCGGTTGTGACCGAGCGGTCGACGGGGGTCGCGAAGCGCGGGGCGCCGGCGGCACCGCAGAAGGCGTTGATCATCTCGATCACCGGCTGCGGCTCGGGGTTGACCAGGTGGAAGGCCTCGCCGTCGTGGTCGGGGACGTGGGCGAGGTGGTCCATCGCCTTGGCGACGTAGTCGACCGGCACCAGGTTGGTGTCGCCGAGGTCGAGCCCGACGAGGGGGAGCCAGGCCGGCAGGGCGTCGCGGAGGCGCTTGATGACGGGGAAGAAGTAGTACGGACCGTCGATCTTGTCCATCGCGCCGGTCTCGGAGTGGCCGACCACGATCGCCGGGCGGTAGACCCGCCAGGGGATGGTGGCCTCGTCGCGGACGATCTTCTCGGACTCGTACTTCGTCCGGTGGTACGGCGACGGGAGCGGCTGGCCCTCCTCGAACATCGTCTCGTCGAAGCGGCCGTGGTGGTCCCCGGCCGCGGCGACCGAGGACACCTGGTGGAACACCCCGGCCCGGAGCGACTCGGCCAGGGTGAGGGCGTTGCGGGTGCCGTCGATGTTCATCGCGTCGTTGGTCGCGTCGTCGGCCGTGATGTCGTAGATGGCCGCGAGGTGGAAGAAGTGGTCGATCGTGCCGGCGTGCTCGGCGACCCAGTCCGGGTCGACGCCGAGGCCGGGCTGGGTGAGGTCGCCGACCACGGGCTGGACCCGGTCGGAGCCCCACTGCCGCACGAGCGCCTCCATGCGCGGGAGCGACGACGCGCGCACGAGCACGAAGACCGGACCCTCGCGGTGGTCGACGAGCTCGGCGATGAGGTGGCGCCCGATGAAGCCGGTGGCGCCGGTCACGAAGTAGGCCATGCGCGCACGCTACGCGCTTTTGCCCGGTCGCGGACCGGGCTGCGGCCTACTGGTCGCCGCCGCCGAACATGATCTCGTCCCAGCTCGGGACGGACGCGCGGCCGCGCTTCTTCTGCACCGGCCGGCGGTGCCGGGCGCGCTCGGCTTCCGCCTCCGCTTCCGCCTCGGCGTCGGACGCGGCGTCCGGCGTGGCCAGGGTGTCGGGCTCGGCCTCGATCGCGGCCTCGGGTGCCGTGGCGCGGAGCGGCTCGTCGGCGGGTGCGGCCGGCGCGGGGGCGGCGGGCACCTCGTCGAAGGCGTCGCCCAGGGGCAGCGCGGCGTCGCCGAGCGGCAGCTCCTCGGCCGGTACGGCGGCCAGCCGCCGCTCGCGCACCTGCTGGAGGTCGTCGCGGGCCGGCGGGGCGGTGACGGGCAGCACGTCGCCGATCAGCCAGCGGGCGTCGTCGTTGTCGGAGAGCACGTAGTTGCCCGGGGCGTCGTAGGTGAACCGGGCGATGCCACCGCGCTCGTCGGTGTCGAAGGTGCCGGTGAGCACCCAGCGGCCGGTGTCGCGGCGGTAGGCGTCCCACACGACGGTCGTCGGGTCGGCGCCGCGCCCACGCAGGTGGGCGGCGACGGCGTCGCCGAGGACCCGGCTCTGGGCCTGGCCGGTGCCCTCGCCGGGGGTGCGGCGCACGGAGGCCTTCTGGGCGCGTCCGGCGACGTGCTCGCGCTCGGCGAGGACCGGTCCGACATAGGGCATGATCGCCTCGACCGTGGTGCCGGCGGCCTCGGCGACCGTCTCGGCGGACTCGCCGGCGCGGATCCGGGTCTGGATCTCGCGGGGCCGGATGCTGCTGCTCATCGGGGTCTCCAATCGACGCGGTGAGTCACCACGCACCGCGGTGCGGAGCTCAGGCGTGATGTCGAGGGTGTAGGTGGTGCCCTGCTCGTCCACCAGCTGCAGGCGGCGCGGGGTGGTGCCCGCGGCGAGGGTGAGGCGCACGGGGCGGTCCGTGCCGCCCTGGTCCGCCATGTCGCTCATCATTCCCTCGGGTCGTCTGCAGTTCTTGAAGGTGCTGAAAGGTGCTGGTCGCCTGCTCGGACGAGCCTACGCCGCGCGGCTCCCCGGAGCGGGACCCACGCCGGGCGCGCCGGTCATTTGTCGACAATGGGCGCGGCCGCGCGCGACCAGCGGGCCTTGCCGCGCACGTAGAGCCACGCCTCGCCCTGGCGCCGGAACCGGCTGACCTCGTGCAGCGCCCCGGGGACGCCGTCGATCTCGTGGCGGGCGAGGAACTCCACGACGCCGCGCTTCTCGCCGATCCCGCCACCGTCGGCGCCGAGCACCTCGAGGCCGGTCCAGCGGATCCGGTCGTCCAGGTCGAGGGACGGCGGCCGGGTGGCGGGGTGCCAGGTGTGCAGCAGGTACGACGCGAGCCCCTTGGTGAACGCCGAGTACCGCGAGCGCATCAGCTCCTCGGCCGTCGGCGCCGAGCCCGGCGCGCGGTGGAAGGGCCGGCAGCAGTCGTCGTAGGTCCGCCCGGAGTCGCAGGGGCAGGCCGGCCGGCCGCCGGCGGCCTCAGGCACCGAGCACCCGGTCGAGGTAGGCGTTGGTGAACACCCGGTCGGGGTCGAGCCGGTCGCGCAGCACGAGGAAGTCGGCGAAGCGCGGGTAGAGCGGCGCCAGCCCCTCGACCCCGCGGGTGTGCAGCTTGCCCCAGTGCGGACGGCCCTCGTGGGCGCGCATGATCGGCTCGAGCAGCCCGAAGTAGGCCGTGTGGTCGGCGCGGTGGTGGGTGTGGAAGGCCAGGTAGAACGAGTCGCGCTGGTACGACGTCGACAGCGCCACGTCGTCGGGCGGCGCGACCCGGATCTCGACCGGGAACGACACCTTCAGGCCCGAGCGCTCGAAGGCGGTGCGGCACTCGCGCAGCACGTCGAGGCCGACCTCGCGCGGGACGGCGTACTCCATCTCGCGGAAGACGACATTGCGCTCGGTGGTGAACACCCGGTGCGCGATGTCGGCGTAGGTGCGCGGGCCGAGCAGCCGCGACGCGAACCGGTTGGCCGCCGGGATCGCCCGCGGGGCCAGGTTGAGCGCGGCGGTCTGGGCGCCGAAGACCTTGTTGGAGAGCAGCTCGTCGTCGAGCCAGGCCCGCCAGCGGGGGAGCGGCTCGGCCGCGGAGAGGTCGGTGCCGACCCGGGTGTTGCGCTTGGTCAGCATCCGGTCGGAGTGGGGGAACCAGTACATGTCGACGTGGTCGTGGGCCGCGGTGAGGTCGTCGAAGGAGGCCATCGCGTCGTCCCACGACATCGGCTGCTCCTCGGCCCGCAGCAGGAAGAGCGGCTCGACCGCGAAGGTGAGCGTGACGAGCACGCCGAGCGCGCCGAGGCCGACCCGGCCGAGCGCGAGGACGTCGGGGTTCTCGGTGGCCGAGGCGCGCAGCACCTCGCCGGTGCCGGTGACCAGCTCGAAGCCGACGACCTGGGCGGCCAGGCCGGCGGCGCGGCCGCCGGTGCCGTGGGTACCGGTGGAGATCGCCCCGGCCAGGGTCTGCTCGGCGATGTCGCCCATGTTGTGCAGGCTCAGGCCGAGGCGCGCGAGCTCGGCGTTGAACACCTTGAGCTGGGTGCCGGCGAGCGCGGTGACGGTCATCGCCTCGCGGTCGACGGCGACGATGCCGCGCATCCGGTCGGGGCGCAGGTGGATGTCGTCGGGCACCGCGATGCCGGTGAAGCTGTGCCCGGTGCCGGCGGCCTTCACGGTGCGTCCGGCGGCGCGGGCCCGGGTCACCAGGTCGGCGACCTCGGTCGCGTCGGCCGGTGCCGCGACCTGGAGCCCGGTCGCGGACTCCAGGCCGGACCAGTTACGCCAGGTGCTCGGCTGGGGGGTGCTCATGGGGACGCACGCTATCCGGCACGGCCACGACCTTGACCAGCAGCGCGCCGATCAGGGCCAGGGTCCCGCCCACCAGGCACACGAGGTACGCCGGGGAGGCGCCCGCGTGGTCGATCACGACGCCGGCGACCGCGGCGCCGGGCGCCAGACCGACGGCGAGGCCGGTCTGGATGAAGGCCATGCCCTCGGTGAGCCGGGCCGGCGGCAGCACCTTCTCGGCCAGCGACATCGCCGCGATGAGCGTGGGGGAGACCGCGACGCCGCCGAGCAGCAGCACCACGGCCATCAGCCCGATGTTGGGGACCAGGGCGAGGGGCGCGGCGGCGAGCATCATGCCGAAGGCGCCGATCCGCAGCCGGGTCAGCGGCCCGCGGCGCCAGGTGATCGCGCCGGAGACGACCCCGGCGAGCAGGCTGCCGAAGGCCCAGATGCCCAGCAGGACGCCCGCCAGCGACTTGTGCCCCTGCTCGTCGGCGAACGCGACGGTGACCACCTCGGCGGCGCCGAAGACGATGCCGAGCGCGGCCGCGACCAGCGTGAGCGGCGCGATCGCCCGCCACGGCATCGGCGGCCGGGTCGTGCCGGTGGAGGTCCGCGGGTGCGCGGGCGGCTCGGTGCCGCGCTGGGCGGCGAAGACGTAGGTGCCGATCAGGCCGCAGGCCAGCGCGGTCCACAGCCCGGCGGCCGGGTGCACGCTCGTCGCGAGCACGGTCACCGCGATCGGACCGAACAGGAAGACGGTCTCGTCGCCGACCGCCTCGTAGGAGAACGCCGTGTGCAGCCGCTCGGGCCGGTCGGCGAGGTGGTGCGACCAGCGGGCGCGTACGCAGCTGCCGACCGAGGGGAGCGAGGCTCCGGTCAGCGCGGCGAAGGCGTACGTCGTCCAGCGCGGCCAGTCCCACTCCAGGGTGCCCATCGCGAGCGCGAGCCCGGCGCCCCACACGGTGATGACGACCGGCAGCACCCGGCTCTGGCCGAGCCGGTCGATGAGGCGTCCCTGGACGATCGCGAAGCACGCGTTGGCGACCAGCGCGACGGCCGAGACCGAGCCCGCGAACGCGTAGGAGCCGGTCTGGTGCTCGGCCAGGAGGACGATGCCCAGGCCCACCATCGAGATGGGCAGCCGGGCCACCAGACCGGTCAGGCTGAACAGCGCCGTCGCGGGCGTGAAGATCTGGCGATAGGTCTGCAACATCGTGGCGTCATCGTCCTCCGTAGGCTGGTGCCGTGCCGAATCCGGACCCGACTCCCTCAGTGACCGACCCCTACGACGCGCTGCTCCTGGTCTCCTTCGGCGGACCCGAGCGGCCCGAGGACGTCGTGCCGTTCCTCGAGAACGTGACCCGAGGCCGGGGGATTCCACGTGCCCGGCTCGAGGAGGTCGGCCAGCACTACTTCCTGTTCGGGGGCCGCTCGCCGATCAACGACCAGAACAAGGCGCTCATCGCCGCGATCGAGCAGGACCTCGCCGAGCACGGCCTCGACCTGCCGGTCTACTGGGGCAACCGCAACTGGGCGCCCTACCTCGACGACACGGTGGCGCAGATGGCCGCCGACGGGGTGCGCCGGGCGATCTGCGTCACCACGTCGGCGTACTCGTCGTGGTCGAGCTGCCGGCAATACCTCGACAACCTCGAGGGCGCGCTCGCCGCGCTGCCCGAGGGCGTCGCCGCGCCGCGGCTCGACAAGGTCCGCGCCTACTACGACCACCCGGGCTTCGTGAGCGCCAACACCGACGGCGTGCTGGCCGCGCTGGCGGACCTGCCCGACGAGGTGCGCGACGCGGCCCGGCTGGTGTTCGTCACCCACTCGATCCCGATCTCGATGAGCGAGAGCAGCGGACCCGAGGGCGGCGCGTACGTCGCGCAGCACCTCGACGTCGCCGCCACGGTCGCCGCCCGGGTCGCGGCCGCCACCGGCGTCGAGCGGCCCCACGAGCTCGTCTACTGCTCGCGCTCGGGCGCCCCGCACGTCCCGTGGCTCGAGCCCGACGTCAACGACCGGCTCGAGGAGCTGGCCGGTGAGGGGGCGGAGGCGGTCGTGCTGATCCCGGTCGGCTTCGTCTCCGACCACATGGAGGTCGTCTACGACCTCGACACCGAGGCGCTCGCCACCGCCGAGCGGCTCGGCATCCCGGCCCGCCGGGCCGCCTCGGCCGGGACCCACCCGGCGTTCGTCAGCGCGATCCGCGAGCTCGTCCTGGAGCGCGCGGCCGCCGAGCGCACCGCGCCGCAGGCCTGCGTCGACCGCTGCCCGCCGGGCTGCTGCCTCGGCGCCCGGACGGCGCCGGCGTGACCGGTCCGGCCGCGCTGCGCGGGCTCGCCGAGGACGTCGCCCGCGAGGCCGCCGTCCTGGTCCGCGAGCACGCCGCCCAGGGCGTCTCGGTGGCGGCCACCAAGTCCAGCGAGGTCGACGTGGTCACCGCCGCGGACCGGGCCAGCGAGGAGCTCATCCGGCGGCTGATCCTGGAGGCCCGTCCTGGTGACGGCTTCCTGGGTGAGGAGGGCGACGACGTCGTGGGCACCTCCGGGGTGCGCTGGATCGTCGACCCGATCGACGGCACCGTGAACTTCCTCTACGGCCTCCCCGAGTACGCCGTCTCGGTCGCCGCCGAGGTCGACGGCGAGGTCGTCGCGGGCGTGGTCGTCGACGTGGCCAAGCAGGTGGTCTATGCCGGTCACCGCGGCGGCGAGGCCACCCGGGACGGCCGCCCGATCGCCGTCCGGGGCCCGGCGCCGCTGGCCCACCGGCTGGTCGCGACGGGGTTCAACTACACCCGCCCGGTGCGCACGGTGCAGGCCGCCGCGGCGGCCCGGCTGCTGCCCGAGATCCGCGACCTGCGGCGGACCGGCTCCTGCGCGCTGGACCTGTGCCGGGTCGCCGAGGGAGCGCTCGACGGCTACGTCGAGGAGGGTGTCCACCTCTGGGACCACGCCGCCGGAGGGCTCATCGCCGGGCTCGCCGGAGCCCGCCTCCTGGTCACCGTCGGGGCCGCCGGGACCGAGGCCGTGGTGTGTGCTCCGGCACACGGTTTCGAGGAGCTGCTGTCCGCCGTTCGGACCGCCGGGTTCCTCCGGGAATAGGCGGCGTCCGGTCGCTGTTCTGCCGACTCGCATCGCCCCGGGTGGTCACACCTTGGATCGATGGTGCACAATCTGCCGCGCCGATCCGCACGCCGTGCGGACGGCCGGCAAGCCGAGGGGAGAGAGCACACACGTCATGGCGACTGACTACGACGCACCGCGCAAGAACGAGGACGAGCAGTCCGAGGAGAGCATCGAAGAGCTCAAGGCGCGCCGCCACGACAAGAACTCCGGCAAGGTCGACGAGGACGAGACGGAGGCCGCGGAAGCCTTCGAGCTCCCCGGCGCCGACCTGTCGCACGAGGAGCTCGCCGTCGAGGTGAAGCCCAAGCAGGACGACGAGTTCACCTGCATGAGCTGCTTCCTGGTCCACCACCGCAGTCAGCTGGCGGACCCGAAGAAGATGATCTGCAGGGACTGCGCCTGACAGACGACAACGGCCGTGGCGGTCTGACCGCCACGGCCGTCTCGTTGTCCCCTGGCGCGCTCAGGCGCCGTCCTTGCGCAGCCCCGGCGGCAGCTGGCCGGTCGAGCGCAGGTAGTAGCCGGCGGCCCGGCGCTGGGCCAGCATCTTGGCGAGCGCGACGAAGGTGCCGCTGACCGCGGCCCACGCGACCGCCTCCCAGACGTCGACGTCGGGGTCGGCGGGGTTCACCGGCGGCTGCTTGCCGGTCGCGGCCCGCCAGCCGGTGTCGAGACCCTTCTTCGCCACGGCCGCCGCGCCGAGCGCGGCGACGAGGGAGAACGCCGACCAGACCTTGGAGCTGTCGTTTGCCATGCCCGGAGCCTATCGGCCGGGACTGCGCGCCTCGTTGAGTGCACCGGCCAGCGCCTTCGGGTGCCGCGAGCTCACCAGCCAGTAGGGCGCGGGGTCGGCCGGGTCGGTGATCTCGACCTTGACCGACTGCTTGAGGTAGGGCCGCAGCAGCAGGAACGCGCGGACGTCGGCCTCGGGCCCGGACACCCGGCGCGTCTGGTCGGCGTCGAGGGGCTGGGCCGTGCCGACGTACGAGGTCTCGATGCGGGCGCGCCCGGCGCGGAACCAGCCGTCGCCCACGACCACCCGTGCGCCGCCGTAGGAGCGCAGCGCGGCGCCCAGGCCCGCCATCGCCAGGCCGGTGATCAGCCAGGCCAGCCACGGCGCCTTCTCGTCGAGCGCCACGATCAGGACCAGCCACAGGCTGGCGATGAGCATGGTGCCCTGGGCCCACCAGCGCAGCGGGACGCGCAGGCGCTCCTGGTAGGCGGTCGCCGCACTCTCACTCACGGTGAGGATGATCCCATCCCCCTGGTCACGCTCCGTCGCTAGGGTCTCCCCGTGCCTGATGATCTGGTGATCTCCGTCCAACAGCTCGACCCCGAGCTGCCGCTGCCCGCCTACGCCCACCCCGGCGACGCCGGCGCCGACCTCGTGGCTGGTGTGGACGTGACGCTGGCGCCGGGGGAGCGGGCCCTGATCCCGACCGGGATCGCGATCGCGCTGCCCGAGGGCTATGTCGCCCTGGTGCACCCACGCTCGGGCCTGGCGGCCCGGCACGGCCTCTCGATCGTCAACACCCCCGGCACCGTGGACGCGGGTTACCGTGGAGAGATCAAGGTGCTGCTGATCAACCACGACCCGGTGGAGCCGATCGCGCTGCGGCGCGGCGACCGGATGGCGCAGCTCGTCGTCCAGCGGGTCGAGCGGGCGCGGTTCGTGGCGGTCGACGCCCTTCCCGAGAGCGTGCGTGGTGAAGGCGGCTACGGTTCTACCGGGGGGTTCGCTGCGAACCCGGCGAACCCGACGAGGAGGACACAGTGAGGCTGCGGCGCAAGGCCGGAGACCCGGTCGACGAGACGACCGAGGCGACGACGGCGGACGAGACGGCGGACGTCTTGGCCGACGACGCCCACGACGGCCCCTACGACGTCGACGAGCTGCCCGACGACGGGCTCGACCGGCTCGACCTCGGCTCGCTGCTCGTCGCGCCCCTGGCCGACCGCGAGCTCCGGGTCCAGGTCGACGAGCAGTCCGGCGCGGTCCGCGCCGTCCTCCTGGCCACCGACGACGGCGCCCTCGAGCTGCGCGCCTTCGCCGCCCCGCGCAACGGCGACCTGTGGAGCGAGGTCCGTCCCCAGATCGCCGCCGACGCCGCGCGCCGTGGCGGCACCGCCACCGAGCGCGAGGGCCGGTTCGGCACCGAGCTGGTCTGCGAGGTGCGGATGACCCGCCCCGACGGCGCCACCGGCACCCAGACCTCGCGCGTGATCGGCGTCAACGGCCCCCGCTGGCTGCTCCGGGCGACCTTCCTCGGCGAGCCGGCCCGCGATCCCGAGACCGCCGCCGAGTGGGAGTCCGCGATCGCCCGGGTGGCGGTGCGCCGCGGCAACCACGCGATGCCCGTGGGCGAGCAGCTCCCGCTGAACCTGCCCGACGGCGCCGAGCCCAGGGCCGTCCCGGCGACCTGAGCCGGAGACCCCCCATGCGCACCAAGAGCCGTCTGCGGCGCACCATCAGCCGCTGGGCGAATCCCGACGAGGCCGAGGCGCGCGACCTCCGCAAGGAGTTCGAGCGTGAGGGCGTCGTCTGCATCGGCGAGGCGCCCGACCGCGAGCCGGTCCGGCTGCGCGGCACGCTGCGCACCGTGACGCTGCGCCCGCGCGGCGGCGTACCGGCGCTCGAGGCCGAGCTGTACGACGGCACCGGCGTGGTCACCGTCATCTGGCTGGGCCGGCGCCGGATCGCCGGCATCGGCCCCGGGCGCGCCATCGAGGTGCGCGGCCGGGTCAGCACCAGCGACGGCACCCGCGTCCTCTACAACCCCCACTACGAGCTGCTGTGAGCCGTGAGCCTGTGAGCACCGACGACACCACGCCGACCTCCGACAAGCCCGGCGAGCCCGACCAGCCGGCCGAGCACCCCCACCTCGGCGTCGACACCGTCGAGGCGCTCGTGCGGATGCAGCTGGCCACCGCACTGGGCGGCCGGCGCGGCATGCTCGAGGCGGCCGTGCCCGGAATCGTGTTCACCGTGCTCTGGCTCAGCACCAAGGAGCTCCAGTGGGCCCTGGTCGCCAGCCTCGTGGTCGCCGGCGCGGCGCTCCTGCTGCGGCTGGTCCAGCGCAGCAGCACCCAGTTCGTGCTCAACGCGATCTTCGGCATCGGCATCGGCTGGGTCTTCGTGCGCTGGGCCGAGAGCTCGGGCGGCTCGGAGTCCGACCAGGCGCTCGCGTTCTTCCTGCCCGGCATCCTGATCAGCCTGGGCTACACCGTCGTGCTCGGCTTCACCTGCCTGATCGGCTGGCCGATGCTCGGGTTCATGCTCGGCAGCGTCACCGGGGACGCGACCGCCTGGCACGAGGACAAGCAGATCGTGCGGCTGTGCAGCCGGCTCACCTGGGTGATGCTGCTGCCCGGCGCGATCGGCGTCCTGCTCCAGGGGCCGGTGTGGCTGCTCGGCCACCAGGGCACGATGGACCCCGACCGGGCCGTCGTCCTGATCCTGATCCTGCGCACCGGCCTCGGCTGGGTGCTGCGGATCGGCTCCTGGTCGGCGATGATCTGGCTCCTGGCCCGCAACGCGACCCCGCTGGAGCAGCAGGCGCGCGTCGCGGAGGTCTGAGCCGGCTCAGCCGGCCCGGCTCAGGTCCGCTTCGGCTCCTCCGGCGTACGCCGCTCCGGGTGCGAGGACGGCGCGAGCAGCCGCTCGAGCTCGTCCTCGGCCTCGCTGGGCACCACGAACAGCAGCTCGTCGCCCGACTCCAGCGGCTGCTCCGGCGTCGGCACGTAGACCTGGCTGTCGCGCAGGATCGTGACGAGCGCGCAGTTCTCGGGCAGCGGGATGAGCCCCGAGGCCTTGCCGACGTACGGCGAGTCGGCGGGCAGCGTCATCTCGACCAGGTTGGCGTTGCCCTGGCGGAAGGTGAACAGCCGGACCAGGTCGCCGACGGTCACGGCCTCCTCGACCAGCGCGGACATGATCCGCGGCGTCGACACGTTGACGTCCACGCCCCAGGCCTCGGTGAAGAGCCACTCGTTGTTGGGGTGGTTGACCCGGCCGACCGTGCGCGGGACGCCGAACTCGGTCTTGGCCAGCAGCGAGGTGACCAGGTTGGCCTTGTCGTCGCCGGTGGCGGCGATGACCACGTCGCACTTGTCCAGGCGCGCCTCCTCGAGCGAGGAGAGCTCGCAGGAGTCGGCCAGCAGCCACTCGGCGTCCGGCACCCGCTCGGGGCGGATGGACGCGGGGGACTTGTCGATGAGCAGGACCTCGTGGCCGTTCTCGATCAGCTCGCGGGCGATCGAGCGCCCGACGGCGCCCGCTCCGGCAATCGCGACTCGCATCGTCGGTCTCCTCAGCCCTCGTGCTCGGGCCCGCGGCCGAGCACCTCGTAGGTCAGCTCGGCGGTCTGCTCGTGGGTGACCAGGTGCAGCATGTCGCCCTCCTGGACGACGGTCTCGCGGTCGGGCAGCATGCCCTCACCGAGCCGGTCGATCCACGCCACCCGGCAGCGGCCCTGCTGCTGGAGCTGGCCCACGCGGGCGCCGACCCAGACCTCGGGCGCGGCCAGGTGGTCGACCCGGATCGAGCCGGACGGGTCGCGGAAGTCGGGCTCGGCGCCGGCCGGCAGGATCCGGCGCAGCACCTGGTCCGCGGTCCACCGCACGGTCGCGACCGTGGTGATGCCGAGCCGCTGGTAGACCTCGGCCCGGCCCGGGTCGTAGATCCGGGCGACGACCTGCTGGATGCCGAACGACTCGCGGGCGACCCGCGCGGCGATGATGTTCGAGTTGTCACCGCTCGACACCGCAGCGAAGGCGTCGGCGCGGCGGATACCCGCCTTCTCCAGGACCTCCTGGTCGAACCCGACGCCCGGGATCTTGTCGCCGTTGAACCCCGGCCCCAGGCGCCGGAACGCGTCCGGCTCGGAGTCGATGATCGAGACGGTGTGGTTGCGGTCCTCGAGACTGCGCGCCAGCGTCGAGCCGACGCGGCCGCATCCCATGATCACGACGTGCACGGTGAGCACGCTATCCCACGTCCGATGCCCTACCGTTGTCGCTCGTGGGTGTCGGTGATGTCTCGAAGCGCATCCTCCTCGGTCGCAAGCTGAGGAGCGCTCAGCTGGGGGAGACGCTGCTCCCCAAGCGGATCGCGCTCCCCGTGTTCGCCAGCGACGCCCTCTCGTCGGTGGCCTACGCCCCTGACGAGATCTTCATCATGCTCGCGATCGCCGGTGCGTCGCAGTACATCTGGTCGTGGAAGATCGGCATCGCGGTGGCCATCGTGATGGCCGCGGTCATCGCGTCGTACCGGCAGACGGTGCACGCCTACCCGTCCGGTGGCGGCGACTACGAGGTCGCCACCGTCAACCTCGGGCGGACCGCCGGCATGACCGTGGCCAGCGCACTCCTGGTCGACTACGTCCTGACCGTCGCGGTGTCGATCTCCTCGGGCGCCAACTACGCCTCCGCGGCGATACCCGCCTTCCAGGACCACGAGGCGACCATCGCCGTGGTCATGGTGGTGCTGCTGACCGCGATGAACCTGCGCGGCATCCGCGAGTCGGGCACCTTCTTCGCCGTCCCGACCTACCTGTTCATGTTCGCGATCCTCGGGATGTGCGCCTACGGCTTCCTCGAGATGACCCTCGGGACGCTCCCGATGGCCGAGAGCGCGGGCCTCGACATCACGCCCAAGGAGGGCTGGGAGGACCCGCTGACGACGTTCGGCCTGGTCGTCCTGCTGGCCCGCGCCTTCTCGTCGGGCTGTGCGGCGCTGACCGGTGTCGAGGCGATCTCGAACGGCGTACCGGCGTTCAAGCGGCCCAAGAGCAAGAACGCCGCGACCACGCTGCTGCTGCTCGGGCTGATCGCGATCACGATGATGATCAGCGTCATCACGCTGGCCAAGCAGATGGGCCTCAAGTACGTCGACCCGCACCCCGCGGACCTCGCCCGGCTGACCAAGGACGGCCAGCCGCTGCCCGAGGGCTACGACCAGCACGCGGTGATCGCCCAGATCGCGCGGGCGATCTTCCACGACTTCAGCCCCGGCTTCTACTTCGTGGTCACCGTCACCGGCGTGATCCTGGTGCTCGCCGCCAACACTGCCTTCAACGGCTTCCCGGTGCTCGGCTCGATCCTGGCCAAGGACGGCCTCGCGCCCCGCGCCCTCGGCGCCCGCGGCGACCGGCTGGCCTACAGCAACGGCATCGTCTTCCTGGCGCTCATGGCGATCGTCCTCATCGTCGCCTTCGACGCCGAGACCACCAAGCTGATCCAGCTCTACATCGTCGGCGTCTTCGTCTCGTTCAACCTCAGCCAGCTCGGCATGATCCGGCACTGGACCCGCGCGCTCACCATCGAACGAGATCCCGCCGAACGACGGCGGATGTACCGCTCGCGCGTCATCAACGCCGTCGGCCTCTCGTTCACCGCCGTCGTGCTCGTCGTCGTGCTGCTGACCAAGTTCCTGGCCGGTGCCTGGATCACCATCTTGGCGATGGGCTTCTTCTTCGCCGTGATGAAGGGCATCAAGAAGCACTACGACAACGTCGAGCGCGAGCTCGCCGCCGACGAGACCGACAAGGCGCTGCCCACCCGCGTGCACGCCATTGTCCTGGTCTCCAAGCTCCACAAGCCGACCCTGCGCGCCCTGGCGTTCGCCAAGGCGACCCGGCCCAACTCGCTCGAGGGCGTCTACGTCTCGGTCGACGAGAAGGAGACCGCGCGGCTGCTGGAGGAGTGGGACGAGCGCAACACCGGCATCCCGCTCAAGGTGCTCCACTCGCCGTACCGTGAGGTGGTCAAGCCGATCATCGAGTACGCCTCGGCCATCCGCCGGGCCAACCCGCGCGGCGTCGTCGCCGTCTACATCCCCGAGTACGTCGTGGGCCGCTGGTGGGAGCAGCTCCTGCACAACCAGACCGCCCTGCGCCTCAAGGGCCGGCTGCTGTTCACGCCCGGCGTCATGGTCACCTCGGTGCCCTACCAGCTGCACTCGTCGCAGATCGCGCGCGAGCGCGAGGAGCGCGAGGAGCAGCGCGTGCGGCCCGGCGACCTGCGCCGGGGCCGGGTCACGCCGGGCGACCGCGACGACCGCCAGCTCCGCCGCTGACCGTGGTGGTCCCGCTCCGCCGAGCGCATGCTGAGGGTCCGCAACCTCGCCCCGGACGATGGAGTGGACGGGGGATCTCGGCGCTCTCCCGCAGGCGTCGGCGGTCCCGGTGACCTCCGCGGCCGCCGCGGCGCCCGGCGCGGCCGGCTACCTGAACATGTGGGTGGACGACAACGACGAGACGTGCGCGTGGAGCCGGCTCAGCTACGACAGCAATCTCGGCAACGACTGGTGCGGTTCGGGCGCGACTGGTGGGTGCTCTACGAGGACAAGGACTACGGCGGCGCGCGGGTCTGCGTCCGGCCGAACTCCCACGACGCCAACATCGGCAACGACACCTCCTACGAGGACGACATCTCCAGCGTCGAGCGACGCGGCACCACCAAGCCGGCCAACTGCACGGACACCACCGGCACGGCGAACTGACCGCCGGTGCGGTGATCCCCGCCGGGACGGCTAGGTTTCCGGCATGACCCGACAGCGGACCGGCCGCCCCCGTACCAAGAAGGCCCGTGGGGCCTCGGCCGTCGGCCGCCGCCTCGAGGTCGAGATCGGTCCGGTCGCGCACGGCGGGCACTTGGTCGCGCGCGCCGAGGACCGGGTGGTCTTCGTGCGGCACGCGCTGCCCGGGGAGCGGGTCGTCCTGGAGATCACCGAGGGGACCGAGGGCGACAAGTTCTGGCGCGGGGACGCCGTCGAGGTGCTCGCCGCGGCTCCCGAGCGCGTCGCCGCCCCCTGCCCGTACGCCGGGCCGGGCCTCTGCGGTGGGTGCGACTTCCAGCACGTCGCGCTCGACGCGCAGCGCCGGCTCAAGGCCGACGTGGTCGCCGAGCAGCTGCGCCGGGTCGCCAGGCTCGACGTGAGTGTCGAGGTCGAGGCGGTGCCCGGGGACGACGAGGGGCTGCACTGGCGGACCCGGCAGCGGTACGTCAGCCTGCCGGGCGGTGCCCGCGGGATGCGCAAGCACCGCTCCCACGACGTGCTGCCGGTCGAGCAGTGCCTCCTGGAGGCGCCCGCCGGGCCGTCGTACGAGGTGCGGGGGCGGACGTTCGAGGTCGCCGACGGCGGCTTCTGGCAGGTCCACCCCGGGGCGCCCGAGGCGCTGGTCGGTGCGGTGCTCGACGCGCTCGCGCCGCGGGCGGGGGAGTCCGCCCTCGACTTGTACGCCGGCGTCGGGCTGTTCAGCCGGTTCCTCCTCGACGCGGTCGGGCCCACCGGGCGCGTCGCCGCCGTCGAGGGCGACCACACCGCCGTCCAGCTCTCCGAGCGCAACTGCCCCGGGCTGCTGGCCCGCGCGGGCGATGTCGGCGGCGTGCTGGCCGGCGAGCTCCCGCCCGAGTGGGACCAGGCGGACCTGGTCGTGCTCGACCCGCCGCGGGTGGGCGCGAAGCGGGCGGTCGTCGAGCAGGTCGTACGGCGCGCGCCGCGGGCGGTCGCCTACGTGGCCTGCGATCCCGCGGCGCTGGCCCGGGACGTGGCGATCTTCGCCGAGCACGGCTACCGGCTGAGCGGGCTGCGCGCCTTCGACCTGTTCCCGATGACCCACCACGTCGAGTGCGTCGCGCTGCTGGAGCCTGTCACCTCCGCGTGAGCCCCGCCACCCGTGGCGGGGGTGCCCGGGCTCGTCGCGCGCTGCGGCCGGTCCGGAGCAGGCAGACTGGCGCCCATGACGACGCCTGAGCCGGACCCGACCCCGGAGCCGCCCGAGGACCTCGTGACCGAGCCCGCGCCGGAGCCCGAGCCCGAGCCGGTCCCGGAGGACCTGGTACTCACCGGCGGCGCGGTCGACGGCCTGCTGGAGGCGACGACCCTCACGCTGGTCCCCGGCGAGGTCGTGGTCGCGGTCGGGCGTCCCGGTCACGGCAACGTCGCCCTGGCGCTCGCGCTGGCCGGCCGGCTGCCGCTGAGCAGCGGCACGGTCACCCTGGCCGGCGATGCCGAGCCGAAGCGCCGGCAGCGCGCGGTCGTGCTGGTCGACGTCCCGGGCGTCACCGAGCCGGACGACGCCGTACCGTTCCGGGTCATCGTGGGCGAGGAGCTGGCCCTGGCCGGGCTGCCCGCGAGCCGCGGTGCCGCCTCGGCCTGGCTGCGCGAGCACCACCTGGAGGCGTGCGCCCGGTCCCGGACCGAGGACGTCGCCGCCGCCGACCGGCTCCGCACACTGGCCGAGCTGGGTGCCGAGCGCCCGGGGGCGGCGTTCCTGGTGCTCGTCTCGCCCGACCGGCACGGCCTGCACCACCGCGACTGGTGGCCGATCGCCGAGGCCGCCGCCGAGCGCGGGCTCGGCGTCCTGGTCACCGTCAGCGACGCCGTCGACCTGTCCGGCCACCACGTGGCCGCCGGGCACACCGCCACGATCGGTCCCGCCCACCGTGCCGAGGAGGCCACCGCATGAACGCCCTACGCATCGCCTGGACCGAGCTGTCCCGGCTGCTGAGCATCCGGATGGGCCGGATCACGGTGCTGGCCCTGGTCACCGTGCCGACGATCTACGCCGGCCTCTACCTGTACGCCAACCACGACCCCTACGCCGCGCTCAACCGGGTGCCGACCGCACTCGTCGTCGAGGACGCCGGCTCCACCAGCGCCGACGGGTCCACGCTCGAGGCCGGCCGCGAGGTCGCCGACGAGCTGGTGGACTCCGGGGACTTCGGCTGGCACGAGGTCGACCGGGCCGAGGCCCAGGCGGGGGTCGACGACGGTACCTACGACTTCGCGCTCATCATCCCGCGCGACTTCTCCGCAGCGCTGACCAGCAGCGCCGGCTCGGACCCCGAGCAGGCCAAGCTGACGATGCTCACCAACGACGCGAACTCCTACCTGTCCACGACGATCGCCAACACGGTGGCCACCAAGGTCCGTGACGCGATCTCCGAGCGGGTCTCCAAGGAGGCGGTGAGCACCTTCCTGCTCGGCATCGCCGACGTCCGCACCGGTCTGGTGCAGGGCGCCGACGGCGCCGGCCAGCTGTACGACGGCCTGCGCGACGCGCGCCGCGGCTCCCAGCAGCTCGTCGGCGGCAGCGAGCAGCTCGCCACCGGCGTGGGCGACCTCCAGACCGGCGCGACCAAGCTCCGCGACGGACTCGGCACCCTGTCGACCAAGACCGCGGCGCTGCCCGCGCAGGCCCGCAAGCTCGCCGACGGCGCGCGCCAGGTGGCGGCGGGGGACAAGAAGGTCGCCGACGCCGGTGACCGGGTGGCCGGCGCCGTCCACGACGCGCGGCTGGCCTACGACCGCGGTCGCGGCGACCTCGCCGACCGGATGGACCAGCTCGGTCTCGACCCGGCCGCGCAGCGCCAGCTGCTCGCGATCTACGACCGGGTCGGCGGCGACGTCCACGACGTCGACGCCAAGGCCGGTCAGGTCAAGCGCCAGCTCGACAAGCTGTCCTCGGGCGCGGCCCAGGTCGCGGCCGGTGCCGACCAGCTCGCCGCGTCCGCCCCGGCGCTCGTCGACGGGATCGACCAGGCCCACGCCGGCTCGAAGCAGCTCGTCACCGGTGCCGGCAAGCTGCACACGGGCGCCGGCACCCTGCACGACGGGACGGTGGAGCTCCGAGCCGGTCTCGGCAAGCTGACCAGCGGCGCCAAGGGGCTGCGCGACGGTCTCACCTCGGGTCTCGACAAGGTGCCCGACACGACCGAGAAGTCCCGGCAGCGCATCGCCGAGACGGTGGCGAGCCCGATCGACGTACGGTCGGCCAACAACGCCCAGGCCCGCAACTACGGTGCCGGCCTGGCGCCGTTCTTCCTCGCGCTGGCTGCGTGGATCGGCGGCTACGTGCTCTTCCTGCTGGTCCGCCCGCTCTCGTCGCGGGCCCTGGCGGCCAACCAGAACTCGCTGCGGATCGCCGTGGGCGGCTGGCTGCCGCCGGCCCTGATCGGAGCCACGCAGATGACGCTCGCGTTCGTCGTGGTGGCCTCGGTGCTCGACGTGGGGGTCGTCGAGGGCATGCGCACCTGGCTGTTCATGATGCTGATCTCGGCCACGTTCGTCGCGATCGTGCACCTGATGAACGCCCTGCTCGGCACTCCCGGCCAGTTCCTGGCGCTGGTGCTGATGGTGGTCCAGCTCGTCACCGCGGGCGGCACCTTCCCGTGGCAGACGATCCCGCAACCCCTGCACTGGCTCCACGACATCCTGCCGATGAGCTATGCGGTCGACGGCCTGCGCCAGCTCATGTACGGCGGCGACCCGGCGCGGGCGACCACGGCGGTCCTGGTGCTCGCGGCGTACCTCGTCGGCTCGCTCGCGCTGACCAGCCTGGTCGCCCGCCGGCAGCGGGTGTGGTCGACGACCCGGGTGAAGCCGACCGTCGTCCTCTAGCGGGGACGGACGGGCCGGCTCAGCGCACCACGTCGTAGCAGAGCTTCTGGATGCCGTTGGCGTAGGTCTCGCTCTCGACCAGGCGCAGCTGCTGCTTGTCCTTGTCGGTCTCGCTCCACATCCGCTTGCCGGCGCCGAGCACGACCGGGAACACCAGCAGGTGGTAGCGGTCGATGAGGCCGGCGTCGGCCAGCCCGCGCGCCAGCGTGGCGCTGCCGTGGACGCTGATCGGCCCGCCCTCGGTCTGCTTGAGCGCGGCGACGTCGTCCAGGGAGCGCAGGATGGTGGTCTCGCCCCAGTTGTCGACGAGGTCGTCCTCGCCGAGGGTGGTGGAGACGACGTACTTGGGCATCGCATTGTACTTCGGGAACTCCTCGGTCATCGAGGGCCACACCGGGCTGAATCCCTGGTAGCTCACCCGGCCGAGCATGAGCGCCCCGGCCTCCTCCTGCTCGCGCCCCTTGAGCTCGTAGGCCTCGGGACGGAACTCGATGTCCTGGAAGGTCCAGCCGTCGTTGCGGTAGTCCTCGCCGCCGCCGGGGCCCTCGACGACGCCGTCGATCGAGACGAACGCGGTGTAGATCAGGGTGCGCATGGTGACCTCCTGGGTCGGGTTGGGGGCGCTTCCATCCTCTCCACGAACGGAGGGCGGGCGGTACGACAGGTCGGAGTGGATTCTTTTTGCGGCTTGTCCTCAAGTCGGCTTGAGGTTCTACGGTCGGCTCATGAGCATGGAGTCGATCGCCTGGAACCAGGTGTACCGGAGCATGAACACTCCGGACGAGAAGCGGGCGTTCAACAAGGAGACGGCGGGCAGGATCCTGCGCTTCGCCCGGCCGCACCGGCGCCGGCTGGTCGGGTTCATCGTGCTCAGCGTGGTCAGCGCGGCCCTGGCGGTGGCCACGCCGGTGCTGGCCGGTCGGGTCGTCAACGCGATCGTCGCGGGCGACCAGCGCGACGTCGTGGTCGGGCTGGCGCTGCTCATCGCGGGGCTCGCCGTCCTCGACGCCGGGTTCGGGCTGCTGGGGCGCTGGCTGTCCTCGCGGATCGGTGAGGGGCTGATCCTCGACCTGCGCACGGCGGTCTTCGACCACGTGCAGCGGATGCCGGTCGCCTTCTTCAGCCGGACCCGCACCGGTGCGCTCGTGAGCCGGCTCAACAACGACGTGATCGGCGCGCAGCGCGCGTTCAGCCAGACCCTGTCGGGCGTCGTGGGCAACCTGGTCACGCTCGCGCTGACCGTCGTGGTGATGCTGGGGATCTCCTGGCAGGTGACGCTGCTGGCGCTCGTGCTGCTGCCCGTGTTCGTCGTACCGGCACGGCGGATGGGGCACCGGCTGGCCGGCGTCCAGCGCGAGGCCGCCGACCACAACGCGGCGATGGGCAACCAGATGACCGAGCGCTTCTCCGCGCCGGGCGCGACGCTGGTCAAGCTGTTCGGGCGCCCCGAGCAGGAGTCGGCCGAGTTCGCCGCCCGTGCGCGCCGGGTCGCCCAGATCGGCGTGCGGACGGCGATGGTGCAGACGACCTTCGTCACCGCGCTCACGCTCGTCTCGGCCCTGGCCATCGCCGTCGTGTACGGCGTGGGCGGCTCGCTCGCCCTCAGCGGCTCCCTCGACGCGGGCGACGTGGTGGCGCTGTCGCTGCTGCTGACCCGGCTCTACGCCCCGCTGACCGCGCTCGCGAGTGCGCGCGTCGAGGTGATGAGCGCGCTCGTGAGCTTCGAGCGGGTCTTCGAGGTGCTCGACCTGGAGCCGCTCATCCAGGACCGGCCCGGCGCCGGCCAGGTCCCGGAGGGGCCGGTCGCGGTCGAGCTCGACGACGTCCGGTTCGCCTACCCGGCCGCCGACAAGGTCTCGCTGGCCTCGCTCGAGTCGGTCGCCACGCTCGACACGCGCGGCGGCGAGGAGGTGCTGCACGGCATCACGCTGCGCGCGGAGCCCGGCCAGGTCGTCGCGCTCGTCGGCTCCTCGGGCGCGGGGAAGTCGACCATCGCCCAGCTCGTCTCGCGGCTCTACGACGTCGACGCGGGCGCCGTACGGCTGGCGGGGGTGGACGTGCGCGACCTGACCGCCGAGGCGATCCGCGGGGCGGTCGGCATGGTGACCCAGGACGGGCACCTGTTCCACGACTCGATCCGCGGCAACCTGCTGCTGGCCCGGCCCGAGGCCCGTGAGGAGGACCTGTGGGACGCGCTGACCCGGGCCCGGCTCGCCGACCTCGTGCACGCGCTGCCCGACGGCCTCGACACGGTGGTGGGGGAGCGCGGCTACCGGCTCTCCGGAGGTGAGCGGCAGCGGCTCACGATCGCCCGGCTGCTCCTCAAGCAGCCGCGGGTGGTGATCCTGGACGAGGCGACGGCGTCCCTGGACTCGACCTCGGAGGCCGCCGTCCAGGCCGCGCTGGGCGAGGCGCTGGTCGGGCGGACCGCGCTGGTCATCGCCCACCGGCTCTCGACGATCCGTGCGGCGGACCTGATCGCGGTGGTCGAGGACGGCCGGATCGTGGAGCAGGGGACCCATGCGGAGCTGCTCGCCGCGGGCGGGCGCTACGAGGAGCTGTACGTCACCCAGTTCGCCGAGGACGGTGGAGATCTACCTCGGTCTCGTGTATCTTGATATCAAGAGATTCCCCTTCCCCGGGGTCCCTGCGAACTTAGGTCAGCCTCACTATCCCGACGCCGTCTCGCGGCGGCAGGATGAACGAGAGACCTACCGACAACGATTCAGTCGACGAGGACGGAGACGCGATGGCCAGCAAGAACAGCTTCGGCGCCAAGAGCACCCTGGACGTGGACGGCAAGTCCTACGAGATCTTCCGCCTCGACGCGGTCAAGGGAGAGGGCCTCGACGTCGAGAGCCTGCCCTTCTCGCTGAAGGTGCTGCTCGAGAACCTGCTCCGCACCGAGGACGGCGCGGACATCACGGCCGAGGACATCAAGGCCCTCGCCGGCTGGGACGAGAACGCCCAGCCCGACAAGGAGATCCAGTTCACGCCGGCCCGCGTGATCATGCAGGACTTCACCGGCGTCCCCTGCGTCGTCGACCTCGCCACCATGCGTGAGGCGATGGCCGACCTCGGCGGCGACGCCACCAAGATCAACCCGCTCGCGCCCGCCGAGATGGTCATCGACCACTCGGTGATGGCCGACGTCTTCGGCACCCCCGAGGCGTTCCAGCGCAACGTCGAGATCGAGTACGAGCGCAACCGCGAGCGCTACCAGTTCCTGCGCTGGGGCCAGGGCGCCTTCGACGACTTCAAGGTCGTCCCCCCGGGCACCGGCATCGTCCACCAGGTCAACATCGAGCACCTCGCCCGCACCGTCTTCACCCGCGAGGTCGACGGCGAGCTGCTGGCCTACCCCGACACCTGCGTCGGCACCGACTCGCACACCACCATGGTCAACGGCATCGGCGTCGTCGGCTGGGGCGTGGGCGGCATCGAGGCCGAGGCCGCGATGCTCGGCCAGCCGGTCTCCATGCTCATCCCGCGCGTGGTCGGCTTCAAGCTCTCGGGCGAGCTGCCCGCCGGCTCGACCGCGACCGACCTCGTGCTCACCATCACCGAGATGGTCCGCAAGCACGGTGTGGTCGGCAAGTTCGTCGAGTTCTACGGTCCCGGTGTCGCGGCGCTGCCGCTGGCCAACCGCGCCACCATCGGCAACATGTCGCCGGAGTTCGGCTCCACGATCGCGGTCTTCCCGATCGACGACGAGACCACGACGTACCTGCGCCTGACCGGTCGCTCCGAGGAGCAGATCGCGCTCGTCGAGAAGTACGCCAAGGAGCAGGGCCTCTGGCTCGACCCGGCCGCCGAGCCGCGCTACTCCGAGAAGCTCGAGCTCGACCTCGCGACCGTCGTCCCCTCGATCGCCGGCCCCAAGCGCCCGCAGGACCGGGTCCAGGTCACCGACGCCAAGACGTCGTGGCGCGAGTCCGTCCTCGACTACGTCGCCAACGGCGACGCCGACGAGGCCGGCAAGGAGTCCTTCCCGGCCTCCGACGCCCCGGCGACCACGGTCGGCCGCCCGTCGCACCCGGTCGAGGTCACCCTCGAGGACGGCACGACGTTCACGCTGGACCACGGTGCGGTGACGATCGCCTCGATCACCTCCTGCACCAACACGTCCAACCCGTCGGTCATGATCGGCGCCGCGCTGCTGGCCAAGAAGGCCGTCGAGAAGGGCCTGACCCGCAAGCCGTGGGTCAAGACCACCCTCGCGCCCGGCTCGCAGGTCGTCAGCGACTACTACGACAAGGCCGGCCTCACGCCGTACCTCGACAAGCTGGGGTTCAACCTCGTCGGCTACGGCTGTGTCACCTGCATCGGCAACTCGGGCCCGCTCATCCCCGAGGTCTCCGCCGCGGTCAACGAGCACGACCTCGCCGTCGTCTCGGTGCTCTCGGGCAACCGGAACTTCGAGGGCCGGATCAGCCCCGACATCAAGATGAACTACCTGGCCTCCCCGCCGCTGGTCGTCGCGTACGCGCTGGCCGGCTCGATGGACGTCGACCTGTTCAACGACCCGCTGGGCACCGACGCCGACGGCAACGCGGTCTACCTCAAGGACATCTGGCCGACCCCGGCCGAGGTGGAGTCGACGATCGCCGGCGCGATCAACTCCGACATGTTCGCCTCGTCCTACGCCGACGTCTTCAAGGGCGACGAGCGCTGGCGCTCGCTGCCCACCCCGGAGGGCAACACCTTCACGTGGGACGAGGCGTCGACGTACGTCCGCAAGGCGCCCTACTTCGACGGCATGCCCGACGAGCCGGCCCCGGTCACCGACATCTCCGGTGCCCGCGTCCTGCTCAAGCTCGGCGACTCGGTCACCACCGACCACATCTCGCCGGCCGGCTCGATCAAGGCCGACTCGCCCGCGGGCAAGTACCTCACCGAGAACGGCGTCACCCCGCGCGACTTCAACTCCTACGGCTCGCGCCGGGGCAACCACGAGGTCATGATCCGCGGCACCTTCGCCAACATCCGCCTGCGCAACCAGATCGCGCCCGGCACCGAGGGTGGCTTCACCCGCGACTTCACCGTCGCGGACGGCCCGGTCACCACCGTCTACGACGCCTCCGTCAACTACCAGGCCGCCGGCATCCCGCTCGTCGTCCTGGCCGGCAAGGAGTACGGCTCCGGCTCCTCGCGCGACTGGGCCGCCAAGGGCACCTCGCTCCTGGGCGTCAAGGCCGTCATCGCCGAGTCGTACGAGCGCATCCACCGCTCGAACCTGATCGGCATGGGCGTCATCCCGCTGCAGTTCCCGGCCGGCCAGAGCGCCGCGTCGCTCGGCCTGACCGGCGAGGAGACCTTCTCCTTCTCGGGCATCACCGAGCTCAACGAGGGCACCACGCCCTCGACCGTGAAGGTCACCACCGACACGGGCGTGGAGTTCGACGCGGTCGTCCGCATCGACACCCCCGGTGAGGCGAACTACTACCGCAACGGCGGCATCATGCAGTACGTCCTGCGCAACCTGCTGCGCGGCTGACCTGCTCGCACCACCTGCTCGAACCCGACGGCCCGTTCCTCCTGAAAAGGAGGGGCGGGCCGTTCGGCCTCTGCCGTACGGTGCCGCGCATGCGCACGATCCCGGACACCTTCGACCCCGCCGCCGTCGCCGCGATCGACGCGCGCCTCGCGGGCGTGGCCGCGGAGCACGGCGTCCGCGTCCCGTGGGCGATCGAGAGCGGCAGCCGGGCCTGGGGCTTCGCCTCGCCGGACAGCGACTACGACTGCCGCTTCCTGTTCGTGCGGCCGGTCTCGGCGTACCTGGCACTGTGGCCGGCCCGCGACGTGATCGAGACGCCGCTCGACGCCGTCCTCGACGTCAACGGCTGGGACCTGGCCAAGGCCGTGCGGCTAGCGACCGCGGGCAACGCGACCGTCGGCGAGTGGCTCCGCTCGCCTCTCGTGTACGACGGCGACTCGGCCTTCCGTGACGACCTCCTTGCCCTCGTGGCCGACGTCGCCGACCCGGCCGCCGTACGCCGGCACTACGCCCACGTCGCCCGCGCCCAGTGGGACCACGCGGTCGACGGCGACGACGTCCGGCTCAAGCGCGTGTTCTACGCCGTGCGGCCCGCGCTGACGCTGCGCTGGCTCGACGAGCACACCGGGGTGCCGCCGATGGCGCTCGACGCGCTGCTCGCCGAGGTCGGCGTACCGGCGGAGGTGGGGGAGGAGCTGGCCGCGCTGCGCGACCTCAAGGCGCGGACCCGCGAGATCGGCACGGCGGCGGTGCCGCGGGCGATCGCGGCGTGGGTGCGCGATGTGCTCGCGGGCGAGGAGGACGGTGTCGGGCCGCCTGATCCGGCGCGGCGGGAGCGGGCGGAGGCGGGGTTCCGGGCGCTGCTCGAGCGGTGGGCGCCCGACGCCGGCTGAGCCCGTCTGGCTAGCGTGGGCGCATGATCGTCGCGTTCAGCATCAGCCCCTCCGCCGCCGACGACACCGGCGGCGTCTCCGAGGCGGTGGCCGCCGCCGTCCGGATCGTGCGGGAGTCGGGGCTGCCCAACGAGACCAACGCGATGTTCACCAACATCGAGGGGGAGTGGGACGAGGTGATGGCGGTCGTCAAGGGCGCCGTCGACGCCGTGGCCGCGGTCTCGCCGCGGGTGGGGCTGGTGCTCAAGGCCGACATCCGGCCCGGGTTCGAGGGCGAGATGACGGCGAAGGTGGAGCGCGTCGAGAGGGCGCTGGGGGAGTGAGCGAGCCGCTCTTCCCGCCGCCGCCCTACCCGCCGCCGCCCTTCTACCCGCCGCCCGCACCCCCGCCCCCGGTACGCCGCAACCGCACCCTCCCCGTCGTCCTGGCCCTGGTGGCCGCGGTCGTGCTCGTGGGCGCCGCCGTGCTGGTCCCGGTCCTGCTGACCCGCGACGGGGACGACGACGTGCCCGCGGCGGTCGCGTCCGGGGACGACCTCTCCGCCGTCCGCACGTACGACGGCCTCACGTTCCAGCACCTGAGCGCCGGCGCGGAGCACGACTACCCGCAGTCGCCGCCGGTCGGCGGGGACCACGCGCCGGTCTGGATCGAGTGCGGTGTGTACGACGAGCCGCTCCCCGAGGTCAACGCGGTCCACGACCTGGAGCACGGCACCACCTGGATCACCTACCGTCCCGACGAGGTCGGTGCCGACGGCGTGCGGGCGCTCGCCGGGCTGCTGCCGGCCAACGGCCTGCTCTCGCCGTACCCGGACCAGGAGGCGCCGGTCGTGATCACGGTCTGGGGGCGCCAGCTCGCGCTCACCGGGCCGGACGACCCGCGGCTGCCCCTCTTCGTCCAGCAGTACGGCGCGGGGGACACCGCGCCCGAGCCGTTCGCCTCGTGCAACGGCGGTGCCGACCCGGCCGACCTCGCGCCGCCCGGCGGCCCCGTCGTCTAGGACGCCACCCAGGACCTACGCCCCGATAGGCGGAACCGATCAGCCATCCCGGAATCCGGGATGGCTGTTCGCATTTCGGGCGATTTGGCACGGAGCACCCCTCGCGACCCCCTAGGCTTTAAGTCGATCAAATTAATCAACAAAAGAGGCGAACGGGTGCGCCGCTGAGGGAGGAACACGATGGGCGGGTACGACGTCGCCGCGCTGCTGGTGACGCTGGGACTGTTCGCAGGGATCTACGTGCTGGGCCGGGTGAAGGTGAACTTCAGCCTGCTCACCATCGGCGCACTGGCGCTCGGTGTGGGGGTCGGCGTGGTCTTCGAGGGCCACCTCGACTACGTCGAGCCGGTGGGCAAGGTCTACCTGAACCTGCTGCTCGCGATCGTGGCCCCGCTGATCATGGTCTCGATCCTCTCCAGCATCACCTCGCTCGGCACCACGGCGCAGCTGCGCACGATCGGGGCGCGCTCGGTGGGCTGGCTGCTCGGGCTCAACGCGCTGGCCGTGCTGCTGACGCTGGGGCTGGCGCTGGAGCTGGGGCTCGGGAAGGGCGCGGACATCACGCTCGGCGAGACGAACACCTCGGCGCTGGAGAACATCAAGAAGCCGTTCACCGAGGTCTTCATCGACTTCTTCCCGACGAACATCGTCGGCGACATCGCCGAGACCAACGTCATCCCGATCATCCTGTTCAGCGTCCTGCTGGCCGTGGCCTATGCGCTCGTCGCGGAGAAGAAGCCGGCCACCGTGGCGCCGTTCAAGGGCTTCATCGACGCCCTGCGCGAGATCATCTACCGCGCGGTCGGCTTCGTGATCGCCCTGACGCCGTACGCCGTCCTGTCCCTCACGTCCGTCGCGACCGCCCGGGCCGCGGGCCAGTGGTCGCAGATGGTCTCGCTGCTCGGGGTGCTCGGGCTGGCCTGGTTCGCCTGCTTCTTCCACGCCTACGTCATCAACGGCGTGCTGCTGCGGGTGTTCGGCGACGTCAACCCGCTGCGGTTCTTCCGCAAGATGCTGCCCGCCCAGCTGACCGCGTTCACCACGCAGAGCAGCGCCGGGACGCTGCCGGTCACCACGCGGCTGCTGCGCGAGCGGATCGGCGTCCCCTCGGACATCGCCGGCTTCACCGCGCCGCTCGGCACGACCATCGGGATGCCCGGCTGCGCCGGGGTGTGGCCGATCCTGCTGGCCGTCTTCGGCGTCAACGCGCTCGGCATCTCGTGGGGCATCCAGGACTACGTCGTCCTGGTCCTGCTGGGCGTCATCGTCTCCGTCGGTACGGCGGGCGTGCCCGGCACCGCCACGATCACCGCGACCACGGTGCTCACGGCCGCGGGCCTCCCGCTCGAGCTGGTCGCGATCACGCTGCCGGTGAGCATGGTCGCCGACATGGCGCGCACGCTCGACAACGTCACCTCGGCGGCCGTCGCGGCCACCATCGTCGCCCGGCAGGAGGGCCGCCTCGACGACGCCGTCTTCGACGGGCTGCTCGTGCCCGGCGACCTCGCGGAGGACCTCCCCGACGAGCTCTCCGACGACTTCACCTTCTCGGACCCGGGTGTCCCGATCGGCGCCTGCGCGCTGCCGGGCGCCACGACCACCACCCCTCTCCCCACCCCCCAAGGAGCGAACGCATGACCGTCCGGCGATCCCACCGGATCCTCTCCCTGCTGCCCGCCGCGGTGATCGCGGCGACCCTGGCCGTCTCGTTCGGACCGGCGCCCGCCGCGCACGCCGACGGCTGGGTCGACGGCGGCGACGAGTTCCCCTGCCTCGACGACGTGACCTGCCTGTGGATCCAGGACTGCGAGCTCGACGAGAACCAGCACCCGATCTACCCCAACCGCAACGGCCGGACGTCGTACCCGGCGGGCAGCTACAGCTACAAGGGCGACAAGCCCACGACGCCCAAGCCCACCCCGACGCCCACGCCGACGCCCACGCCGACCACCCCGAAGCCCGGCTCCAAGCCGACCAAGCCCGGCACCGGCGGCACCGGCGGCTCCGGATCGGGCACCGGCGGCACGACCGACCCGCTCAGCCCGACCCCGTCGGGCGGTGCCACCGAGCAGGTCGCGGCCGGTGCGCCGAGCGCCCTCGCCGCCCCGACGCTCACGGTCGAGGGCAAGACGGTCACGGTGTCCTGGGCGGCCTCGCCGAACGCCGAGATCGAGCAGGTCACCGGCTACCTGATCCGGTTCACCGGCCAGGAGGCGGTCGAGACCGACGCCGGCACGCTGGAGTACGTCTTCAAGAACGTCGAGCCCGGCAGCTACCGCGCTGCCGTGTGGGCGCGCAACGCGGCGGGCGAGTCGGCCGGCTCCCCGCCCTCCGAGCCGGTCGTCGTCGGGGTGGACCCGACGACGGTCCAGGGCACGGTCACGGTGACCGGGGACCTCGCACCCGGTGCCACGGTCACCGTGACCGGCACCGGCTTCGCGCCGCGGATCGAGGGCTACGCGCTCGAGCTGCACTCCGACCCGGTCCCGCTGGGCGAGGTGAAGACCGACGACAACGGCGGGTTCAGCGCGGACGTCGTCGTCCCGGCCAGTGTCGTCGCCGGCGACCACCAGCTCGTCGTGCTCTTCGGGGGCACCGAGGTGGCGACCAGCCCGGTCACCGTCACCGCCGCCGGGGCTCCGGCCGGCGAGGAGGCCGCGGCCGACGTCGCGCACACGAGTGACGAGGCCGCGCCGATCCCGGACCACGCCGGGCTGCTCATCCTCGGGGCGCTGGCTGCCGCCGGCGCGCTGTCCCTGGTCTGGCGCGTCGCCCGCGGCCGCCGCCGCCCGCGCGGCCCGCTGGCCGCGCACAAGGTGGTGCCGCACGTCTCCTGACCAGCCCGCCCCCCGCAACCCCGACGTGACACGACACGAAAGCGAAGCAACCCGATGAACCACCGCACCCTCCTGCGGCGTACCGCCGCGGCCGGCACCGTCGCCGCCCTCGCGGTCACCCCGCTGCTGAGCGGCCCGAGCGCCGCCACCGCGGCGCCGGCCCCGGCGCACGCCGCCCACGCCGCGGCGCCGGCCACCTATCCCGCGCCCACCCACGGCGCCACCGTCGACTGGTTCGACGCCAAGTACCCGGCCCTCGCCAAGGGGAGCGTCTTCGAGACGGTCACCTTCGAGCGCTTCGAGTACCTGCTCAAGAAGAACACCGGCAAGTGGGCGTTCGTGATCGGCGGCCCCGAGGACCCCTACCTCCAGCAGACGATCGGCCACATCGAGAAGGTCGCCGAGGCCGAGGGCATCGAGAAGATCTACAACTTCGACCCGAAGCTCGACGGTGAGGCGCTCAGCGTCTTCGACCTCACCGGCTACGACCTCGACAGCGCCGACAACGCGGGCAAGGACCAGTTCCTCGACCTCGGCGAGCGGCTCGTCAGCAGCTACCTCGGCAAGGACGCCGAGACGCCGTTCGCGCTGGCCAACGACGCCGGGAAGCCCGATCGCCGCGTGGCGCCCGAGCACCCCTACCTCTTCGTGTACGACGCCGCGGGCGGCGACAACGCCCGGATCGTCGACGCGCTGGTGACCCCGCCGGCCGACCTGTCGAGCCCGGCCGCCGTCACGGCGTACGAGAACGACGTCAAGCGGGTCCTCACCTCCGCGCCGCTCGACGTCGACACCCAGTGGGACTTCCTCAGCACCGAGCACAACCGGCGCCACTACGAGCGCTACGTCAAGAACGCCGACCCGGCGGTGGAGACGGCCAACCGCAAGCGGTTCGGCGGCGACGTGTTCAAGGCCGACGAGGACCTGACCAACGGCGACGAGGAGGACTTCCGCGTCGAGAGCATCACCTACCCGGAGCTGCTCAACATCCTCGACAGCGACGGCGAGTTCCTCGTCCTCTTCGGCGGGACCTGGTGCCACAACACCGCCGCGGTCATCAAGCAGACCGCCGAGTACGCGCGCCAGTACGGCATCAAGAAGGTCTACAACTTCGACTTCTCGCTCGACTCGACCGGCAACGGCGGCTCGCTCGACAAGCACATCCGCGACAACTCGTTCCGCACCGTCGGCGGGGTCTCGCGCAAGACCCGCCCGGCGTACCTCTACGGGCGGATCCTCGAGAGGCTCGCGAACGCCAAGACCCAGTACAAGGTCCTCGCCGACGAGCCGGGCACCCAGAGCACCAGCCCGGTCAAGTACGACGTGAACGGCCAGGAGAAGCTCGCCCGCAAGATCCAGGTCGGCCACCTCCTGTCCTACGACAAGGACGCCACCGCCGGCGGCCAGCCCGCGCCGGTGCTCGACCAGGCGATCCGCACCGACTGGACCAACCCCGACGGCAACGCCTTCGCCGGCAACGTCGAGTACATGACCGAGGTGTGGTTCACCCAGGGCAAGGACGCCACCTACGACGGCGCCGACCCGGACAAGCTCCGCGGCAACGTCAACGTCAGCACCGAGGTCGGCCAGAACGCGCTGCAGAACCAGCGCAACTTCGCCAAGGAGGCCATCGACCAGATCCGCGACGTGATCGCTGGTGTCGCCGGCGGCTACCCGAGCTCGGTCGCCGTCACCGGCGCCCCGGCGTCGGTCTCGGTCGAGAACCCGGGCAACCTGACCGGGCAGGTCAGCGTGGAGAGCGCCTTCACCGGCTTCTTCTCCGACCGTACGGCGGGCGCCACGCTCGCCCCGCTGACCGGCAGCCGCACGCTGGGCGGCTCCGTCCAGGTGCTGCTCGACGGCACCAAGATCGGGGAGGCCGACGTGCGTCCGGACCGGACCGCCGCGCTCGACGTACCGCTGCCCACGCTGACCGCGGGCGACCACACCCTCCGCTACGTGTACGGCGGCGGCGCGGGCGGCCGGGTCCTCACCTCGTCGACCGAGCAGACCCTCAAGGTCGTCGCGAAGACCTCGACCACCACGCTCGGCGCGGCCCCGACGCTGACCTTCGGCAAGAGCGGCACCATCACCGCGACCGTCTCGGCCGGCGCCACCGGCGAGGTCAGCCTCGCGGGTCTGCCCGGCGGTGCGCTCACCGCGCAGGTCCAGGGCGGCACGGCCACCTTCACCGTGCCGGGCACCGTCCCGGCGGGCAGCTACCAGCTGACCGCGACCTACGCCGGCGACGGGACCTACGCGTCCTCCACCTCCACGCCGGTCGCGCTGACGGTCGGCAAGGCGCTCACCATCAGCAGCGCGGCCTCGGTCACCACGCCCTACGGCAAGGGCGGCACCATCAAGGTCACCGTCGCCAGCCCCGGCGGCGTGGTCCCGACCGGCGCGGTCACGCTCACCGGCGTCGGCAGCGCGCAGACCCGGCAGCTCGACGGGGGCACGGCGACGTTCACGCTGCCGCGCACCCTCGGCGTCCAGCGCTACTCGGCCAAGCTGACCTACGACGGCGGCGCGGACCGCAACGGCTCGCAGACCCAGGTCTCCTACACCGTGACCTCGATCGCCCCGTCCAAGGTCGCGCTCGCGGTGACCAAGAAGCCGACCTCCAAGAAGGCCGGCGCGGCCAAGGTCACCGTGACGGTCCCCGCAGGCCTCGCGGCGGCCACCGGACCGGTCACCGTCACCCTCAAGAAGGGCGCCTCGACCAAGACGGTCAAGGGCACCCTGGCCAAGGGCGTCGTCACCGTCGCGCTGCCCAAGCTCAAGAAGGGCACCTGGAAGGTCAGCGTGAAGTACGCGGGCAGCACGACCTACCAGGCGGCGGCCTCCGCCACGACGTCGCTCAAGGTCACCAAGTGACCCTGGCGACCCAGGCCGTCCGGCCGCTCCTGCCGCTCGTCGGCGCGGACCTCCGGGTCCCGCTGGTGACCGGCGGGAGCGCGCCGTACGCCAACCTCGACGTCGCGGCCAGCGCCCCGGCGCTGGCCGCGGTCGCCGACCGGGTGGCGCAGCTGCTGCCGTACTACTCCAGCGTCCACCGCGGCGCGGGGCACGGCTCGGCGGTCAGCACGGCGGCCCTCGACGCCGCACGCCGTACGGTCGCCCGGTTCGTCGGGGCGCGCCCCGACGACGTGGTGCAGGTGGTCCGGCACACCACGGACGCCTTCAACCTGCTGGCCTCGGCCGTCCCCGGGGACGTCGTCACCCTCGACGTCGAGCACCACGCCAACCTCCTCCCGTGGGCCCGGGGACGCCGGCGCACCGTCGCGGCAAGCAGCACGCTCGCCGCGACGGTGGCCGCGGTCGAGCGCGAGCTGGCCCGCGAGCCCGCCGCGCTGCTGGCCGTCACCGGCGCCTCCAACGTGACCGGTGAGCTGCTGCCGCTGGCCGAGCTCGTCGCGGTCGCGCACCGCCACGGCGCCCGGATCGCGGTCGACGGCGCCCAGCTCGTCCCGCACCGCCGGGTCGACGTGGCCGGGCTCGGCATCGACTACCTCGCGTTCTCCGGGCACAAGCTCTACGCGCCCTACGGCGCGGGCGCGCTGGTCGGGCGCCGCGACTGGCTGGAGGACGCGCCGCCGTACCTGGCGGGCGGGGGAGCGGTCCGCTCGGTCGCCCTCGACGCGGTCACCTGGGCCGACGTACCGGCGCGGCACGAGGCGGGCACGCCCAATGTCGTCGGCGCCGTCGCCCTGGCCGCCGCCTGCGAGGCGCTCGCCGCGCTGCCCGCTCACGAGCAGGCCGCGCACGAGGCGGCGCTGGGGGAGCGGCTGCGCGAGGGCCTGGCGGCACTGCCCGGCGTCCGGGTGCTCCGGCTGTGGGACGACGCGACCGACACGCTCGGTCTCGCGACGTTCACGCTGGCGGGGCACCCGGCCGAGCTCGTCGCGCAGTACCTCTCCGCCGAGCACGCCGTCGCCGTGCGCGCCGGCCGGTTCTGCGCGCACCCGCTGCTCGACCGGCTCAACGACGGCGGGACCGCCGTCCGGGCCAGCGTCGGGCTCGGCACGAGCAGCGCGGACGTCGACCGGCTGCTCGCCGCCCTCGACGAGCTGGTCACCACCGGCCCCCGCTGGACGTACGACGCCGCGCACCTCCCGGTCCCCGACCCGCGGCCGCTGCCCGGCTGGGCGGTGTGAGGCGGGTGCCGCACGGGCTACGGTGACCGGGTGCACGTCTTCGCCTCGGTCATCCTCGTCGACGAGCGTGGCTGGCTGCTCCTGCAGGAGCGCGACGAGCACCCGGTCATCTCTCCCGACTGCTGGAGCCTGGTCGGCGGCCACGTCGACCAGGGAGAGGACCCCGACGACGCGGCCTACCGCGAGCTCGCCGAGGAGACCGGTCTGCGGCTCGCACCGCCGGCCCTGCCGCTGTGGCGCCAGTACCCGGTGGTGCACCCCGCCTACGGCACCGACGACCTGATCCGGGTCTACGCCGCCGCCACCACGGCGACGGATGCCGACATCGTGCTCGGCGAGGGCCGGCAGATCGTCTTCGTCGAGCCCGCGACGCTCCCCGCGCTGCGGGTCGGCGAGGCGGCCGCCCGGATCCTGCCCGAGTTCCTCGCCTCCGACCGCTACCAGGAGCTGCTGCGATGACCGCACCCTTCACCGTGATCCCCGTCCCCGGACCGGGCGCCGAGGACGTCGTCGTGGCGACCTCCGGCCCCGACGCCGGCTGCGTGTTCACCGGCACCGAGGACGGCGCGATCTTCCGGATCAGTCCCGACGGCGCCACCGTCGACCGGGTCGCCCACACCGGCGGCCGGCCGCTCGGCATCGAGTTCGCCCCCGACGGGCGGCTGCTCGTGTGCGACGCCCAGCGCGGGCTGCTCTGGGCCGACCCGGCCACCGGGGCGATCGAGCAGATCACCGACCGCGTCGACGGCACGCCCATGCGCTTCTGCAACAACGCGGCCATCGCCGCGGACGGCACGATCTGGTGGTCGGACTCCTCGACGCGCTACGGCATCGCGCAGTGGAAGGACGACTTCGTCCAGCACACCCGCACCGGCCGGCTGCTGCGCCGCGACCCCGACGGCACCGTCACCACCGTGCTCGACGGGCTCGCCTTCGCCAACGGCGTCGCGCTCTCCGCGGCCGAGGACTACGTCTGCGTGGCCGAGACCGGGGCCCGTACCGTCGTGCGGCACTGGATCAGCGGACCCGACCAGGGGACCCGCGACCTGCTGTGCACCGACCTGCCCGGCTATCCCGACAACATCGCGCGCGGCTCCGACGGCCTGATCTGGATCAGCATCGCCAGCCCCACCGACCCGCTCGTCGAGCGGCTCCACACCGCGCCGCTGGGCCTGCGCAAGCTGGTCACCAAGGTGCCCGAGGCGCTCCAGCCCAAGCCGAAGCAGACCGTGCGCGCCGTCGCGTACGACGACCAGGGGCGCCGGGTCCACGACATCGACGTGCGCCCGGCAGAGCACGGGACGTCGTACCACATGGTGACGGGGGTGCGGGAGCACGACGGCAGCCTGTGGCTCGGCAGCCTGCACGAGCCCGCGGTGGCCCGGGTCGACCTTTCCCGCCTTTGAACCCCGACGCCCTAGAATCGAACCCATGCCTGTCCTCGACACGATCACCGGACCGCGCGACCTGCGGACCCTCAGCGAGGACGAGCTCACCCAGCTCGCGGCCGAGATCCGCGACCTGCTGATCCGCACGGTGGCCACCAACACCGGTCACCTGGGCCCCAACCTGGGCGTCGTCGAGCTCACCCTCGCCATGCACCGGGTGTTCGACTCCCCGCGCGACAAGATCGTCTTCGACACCGGCCACCAGTCCTACGTGCACAAGCTCGTGACCGGGCGCGCCGAGTCCTTCGGCACGCTGCGCCGCGAGGGCGGCCTCAGCGGCTACCCCAGCCAGGCCGAGTCCGAGCACGACCTGGTCGAGAACTCCCACGCCTCCACCGCGCTGAGCTATGCCGACGGCCTGGCCAAGGCCTACGCCGTGCGCGGCGAGGACCGCCACGTGGTCGCCGTGATCGGCGACGGCGCGCTCACCGGCGGCATGGCCTGGGAGGCGCTCAACAACATCGCGATCCAGCACGACTCCAAGCTCGTGATCGTGGTCAACGACAACGGCCGCTCCTACACCCCGACCATCGGCGGCCTGGCGACCGCGCTCACCGCGCTGCGCACCAACCCGCGCTACGAGCACCTGCTCGACGTGGTCAAGCGCCGGCTCAACGCGGTCCCCGGCGTCGGCGCGGCGGCCTACGACGCGCTGCACGCCATGAAGAAGGGCCTCAAGGACGCGCTCGCGCCCCAGGGCCTCTTCGAGGACCTCGGCCTCAAGTACGTCGGCCCCGTCGACGGCCACGACCGCGCCGCGATGGAGCAGGCGCTGGGCCAGGCCAAGCGCTTCGGCGGCCCGGTCATCGTGCATGCCATCACCCGCAAGGGCTTCGGCTACGACCCGGCCGAGCGGCACGAGGCCGACCAGTTCCACGCGCCCGGCCCCTTCGACGTCCAGACGGGCGCCGAGAAGCCCAAGGGCCTGATCTGGACCGACCACTTCGCCGAGCACGTCGTCGCGATCGGCGAGCGGCGTCCCGACGTCGTGGCGATCACCGCGGCGATGATGCACCCGGTCGGTCTCGACAAGTTCCAGGCCCGGTTCCCCGAGCGCACCTTCGACGTCGGCATCGCCGAGCAGCACGCCGCCACCTCGGCCGCGGGCCTGGCGATGGGCGGGCTGCACCCGGTGTTCGCGGTCTACGCGACCTTCCTCAACCGCGCCTTCGACCAGGTGCTGATGGACGTCGCCCTCCACAAGTGCGGCGTCACCTTCGTGCTCGACCGCTCCGGCGTGACCGGCGACGACGGCGCCAGCCACAACGGCATGTGGGACATGTCGCTGCTCCAGGTCGTCCCCGGGCTGCGCCTGGCCGCGCCCCGCGACGTCCCCCGGATGCGCGAGCTCCTCGACGAGGCCGTCGAGGTCGCCGACGCCCCGACCGTCGTCCGCTTCCCCAAGGGCCCGCCGCCGGCCGACATCGAGGCCGTCGGCAAGGCCGGCGGGTGCGACGTCCTGGTCCGCGACGGCGCCCGTGACGTGCTCGTCGTCGCCGTGGGCTCCATGGCCGAGATCGCCGTCGACGTCGCCCAGCGCCTGGTCGCCCAGGGCGTGGGCGTCACCGTCGTCGACCCGCGCTGGGTCAAGCCGGTCGACCCCGCGCTCGTCGACCTGGCTCGCACCCACCGCCGCGTGGTCACCATCGAGGACAACGGCGTCGTGGGCGGCGTGGGCGCCGTCCTGCTCCAGACGCTGGCCGAGGCGGGCGTGCGCACGCCGGTCAAGCTCCACGGCATCCCGCAGGAGTTCCTCGACCACGCCAAGCGCGCCGCCATCCTCGAGCGGATCGGCCTCACGCCGTCCGCGATCGCCCTCGACATCCTCCACGACATCAGCGCCGAGCCCGCACCGGAAGGCCGGGCGCTGCACGATGTGGATGGTCCGCGCTAGGGCGCGATCCCTCGTCGCGGTCCTCGCGCTGGCGCTGCTCCCGCTGGCTGCCTGCTCCGACGACCCGCCGCCGCCGACCTACTCCGGAGCGGCGTACGAGGACGTCGCCGCCCAGATGCAGGCGACCCTCAAGGTCCGCGCCGCCGGGCTGCGCCGCCACGACGTGGCCCGCTTCCGGCGCAGCCTCGACCGCTCGGACGCCACGCTGGTCGGTGACCAGCAGGTCTACTTCGACAACATCGAGCAGCTGCCCGTCGGCAAGCTCCGCTACCTCGTCGACGACGCCACGATCACGCCCGTCGAGGGCACCGGCGACTACTCGGCCGAGGTGACGCTCGTCCTGCGTCTCGACGGGTACGACGCGGTCCCTGCCCGCACCCGCGGCCGGTTCCGGTTCACGCCGTCGAGCGACGGCCAGGGTCTCGTCGTGGCCGCGACCACCGACCGCCAGTGGGCGACCGACCACCCCGGCAACGCCCAGCCCTGGGACCTCGGCCCGATCCGGGTCGAGCAGGCCGTGGGCGTGCTCGGGATCTTCGACGACGACACGGTCGCCGACGCCCGCGAGGTGCTCGACGCGGCCAGCGCCGGGCGCTACGACGTGCGCAGCGTGGTCGCCGCCGACGACTCGCCGGTGAGCAGCGGCGTCGTGGTCTACGCCGTGCGCGACGCCGCCTTCCTGCGCGGCCTGGCCGGGCAGACCGTCGGCGACCCCGACCGCGCCGACGGGCTCACCATCGCCGTGCCGGCCGACTCCCACGACCCGGCGCGCGGGGTGGCGTCGTACCGGGTCTACCTCAACCCGCGCGTCCTCACCCAGCAGCCGGCCGTGCTCGGTCGGCTGGTGCGCCACGAGCTCACCCACGCCACGCTGGGCGAGCGCGCCCGCGGCGTCCCGCTGTGGCTCAACGAGGGCGTCGCCGAGTACGTCTCGGTCCGCCCGATGGCCCCCGACCGCCGCCGGCTCCCCGCCGCCGCGCTCCGGGTCGGCGCCGCGGCCACCGACCTGCCCGGCGCCGCCCAGTTCTCGGGCCCCGACGCCGAGGCCTGGTACGCCGTGTCGTGGTGGGTGTGCGAGTACATCGCCAGCGTCTACGGCGAGCAGACCCTCTTCGCGCTCCTCGACCGGTTCCGCGACGGCGCGGACCAGGACGAGGTCGTCACCGGCCTGCTGGGCGTCACCAGCGCCCAGCTCGTCCAGCGCGGGGTCGCGCTCATGACCACGACCTACCGCGGCTGACCTCCCGCCCGACGGTCCCGGCTGAGACGCCCGGATCGGGGTAACGTCGCCGCCGTGAGCCTGTTCCGCACCAAGTCCGTCGAGCAGTCGATCGCCGACACCGACGAGCCCGGCCACCGGCTGCGCAAGGACCTCTCCGCGCTCGACCTGACGGTCTTCGGCGTCGGCGTGATCATCGGCGCCGGCATCTTCGTGCTCACCGGCACCGTCGCGGCCAGCAACGCCGGCCCGGCGCTCGCCCTGAGCTTCGTCATCGCCGCCGTCGCCTGCGGCCTCGCCGCGCTCTGCTACGCCGAGCTCGCCTCGACCGTGCCGGTCGCGGGCAGCGCCTACACGTTCAGCTACGCCACGCTCGGCGAGCTGGTCGCCTGGATCATCGGCTGGGACCTGGTGCTCGAGTTCACCGTCGGCGCCGCAGCGCTCTCGACGGGCTTCTCGGCGTACCTCCAAGAGGTGCTGAGCATCGTCGACGTCACGCTGCCCACCCAGATCAGCTCGGCGGCGACCGGCGTGGTCGACCTGCCCGCGATGGTGATCGCGCTGCTGGTCACCTTCCTGCTGGTGCGCGGCACGAAGTTCTCCAGCCGGATCAACCAGGTCGTCGTCGCGCTCAAGCTCGTCGTGGTCGCCGCGGTCATCGTGGTCGGCATCGCGCACATCAAGCTCAGCAACTGGACGCCGTTCATCCCCGACGCCCAGCCCGCCCCGCAGTCCGAGGGCGGCTTCGCCGACGTCCCGCTCATCACCAGCCTGCTCGGCCTGGAGCCGGCGGTCTTCGGCATCGCCGGGGTCATCTCGGGCGCGGCCATCGTGTTCTTCGCCTTCATCGGCTTCGACATCGTCGCCACCACGGCCGAGGAGACCAAGAACCCCCAGCGCGACGTGCCCATCGGCATCCTCGGCTCGCTGGCGATCGTCACCGTGCTCTACGCCGCGGTCAGCCTCGTCGTCACCGGCGTGCGCTCCTACCAGGACATCGACCCCAACAGCGCCGCGCCGCTCGCCGACGCCTTCAAGGCCGCCGGCGTGAGCTGGATGCCCGACCTCATCTCGATCGGCGCGTGCATCGGGCTGGTCGTGGTCGCGATGATCCTCATGCTCGGCCAGACCCGGGTCGCCTTCGCGATGGCCCGCGACGGACTGCTCCCGCGGCCGCTGGCCAAGGTGCACCCGACCTACGGCTCGCCCTACCGGATCACCATCGTGACCGGCATCGGCGTGGCCGCGCTGGCCGGCTTCGTCGACCTCAGCACGCTGGCCCACCTGGTCAACATCGGCACGCTCTTCGCGTTCATGCTGGTGAGCATCGGCGTGGTCGTCCTGCGTCGGTCCCGCCCGGACCTCCCGCGCGGCTTCCGGACGCCGTTCGCGCCGCTCGTGGCCGCCGTCTCGACGCTGATGTGCTTCTACCTGATGCTCAACCTGACCGGCGACACGTGGATCCGGTTCCTGGCCTGGATGGCGATCGGCGTCGTCGTCTACTTCCTCTACGGACGCCGGCACAGCCGCCTCGGCGCCGCGGAGAAGGAGCGGGGGAATAGTCTTTCCGCGTGACCTCATCGACCCGCCTCGTCCACATCGTCGACGAGGTGCCCGAGCTCGAGGGTGTCGAGACGCTGCCGATGATCGTCGCGCTCGAGGGATTCCTCGACGCGGGCAACGCCGGCGCGCTCGCCTGCCGGCACCTGGTCCGCACCGGTGCGGCCTCGCCCGAGGGCGGCGGCGTCGTGGTCGCGACCTTCGACGTCGACGAGCTGCACGACTACCGGGCCCGCCGGCCCCCGCTCACGTTCGCGCGCGACCACTACGAGGGCTACGAGGCCCCGCGGCTCGTCGTACGGATGCTGCGGGACGCGGGCGGCTCGCCGTACCTGCTGCTGCACGGGCCGGAGCCCGACATCCGCTGGGAGGCGTTCTGCCGCGCGGTGCGCGCGGTGATCGAGCGCTTCGGCGTGACGCTGGTCGTCTCGATGGGATCCGTGCCGATGGCCGTGCCGCACACCCGGCCCATCGCGATCACCCACCACGCCAACAACCCCGACCTGATCACCGGCACCAGCCCGTGGCGCGGTGAGCTCCGCGTGCCCAGCAGCGTCCAGGCGCTGCTCGAGGTCCGGCTGGGGGAGTGGGGCCACGACGCCCAGGGCTTCGTCGCCCACGTGCCGCACTACCTGGCCCAGCTCGACTACCCGCGCGCCTCGCTCTCGCTGCTGGAGCAGGTCGAGCTCGCCGCCCGGCTGACCATCGACCTGACCGAGGTCCGCGAGCTCGCCGACGACCGCGAGGACGAGATCACCCGCTACCTCTCCGCCAACGACGAGGTCGCCGACGTCGTCACCGCGCTGGAGCAGCAGTACGACACCTTCGCCCGCGCCGAGGAAGAGGGCAGCAGCCTCCTCGCCGAGGATGAGCCGCTGCCCACCGGAGAAGAGATCGGCCGCCAGTTCGAGCAGTTCCTGGCCGGGCTCGAGGGCCCCGACGAGACCGGAGGCACCCCGTGACAGACCTGGGTGAGAAGCGCGAGATGGGCGAGGCCACGCGCAAGCTGGTCTCGCTGCTCGACCTGGAGCAGCTCGACACCGACCTGTTCCGCGGCCAGCAGCCCGAGACCATCCGGCAGCGCGTCTACGGCGGCCAGGTCGCCGCCCAGGCCCTCATCGCCGCCACCCGCACGGTCGACGACGGCATGCACGTCCACTCGCTGCACTCGTACTTCCTGCTGCCCGGCGACTACACGGTCCCGATCATCTACGACGTCGAGCGCATCCGCGACGGCCGCTCGTTCGCCACCCGCCGGGTCCTCGCCCGCCAGCACGGCCGGCCGATCTACTACCAGTCGCTCAACTTCCAGCGCGCCGAGGAGGGCCTGGAGCACCAGGACCTCATGCCCGACGTCAAGCCGCCCGACGAGGGTCTCAATCTCATGCAGCTCATGGCCGACCGCGGCACCGACGACGGCCTCAGCAAGGAGTGGGCCGCCCTCGACGTGCGCTGGCTCGGCAGCTCGGCCTACGGCCTCGACGCCCTCGACGCCTCCCGCCCCTCCCAGGCCCGCGCCTGGATCCGCGTCGACGGCCGGCTCAGCGACGACCCGATCGAGCACCTCGCCACGTTCACCTACGCCAGCGACGTCTCCATCCTCGGCGCCGCGCTCGCCGCCCACCCGAAGCACACCCCCGACAAGGTCCAGATGGCCTCGCTCGACCACACCATCTGGTTCCACCGGCCCTTCCGCGCCGACGAGTGGTGGCTCTACGACCAGTGGTCGCCGTCCGCCTCGGGTGGGCGCGGGCTCGCGCTGGGCAGGGTGTTCACCCAGGACGGGACGCTCGTCGCGACCGTCGCCCAGGAGGGGCTGATCCGGCCCACCCGCCGGGACTGACCGTGGTGCCGGACGCAGCCGTCCCCGACGAGGTCGGCGACCTGGTCGCCGCGGTGCTGCGGGACTTCCCGCGCGAGGTCGCGGCCGCCTGGCGCTTCGCGCGGGTGGTGCCGGACCGTGGGCCGGACGCCGACGGCGCCGCCTGGATCTGCATCTCCTCCGAGTCGGACCTCGACGGCGACGCCCGGATCTGGCTGGCCGGCGACGACTCCGAGTCCCGGCAGCACCTCCTGCTCCGCCTGGCCGACCAGCTCCAGGACGAGCTCGTCGAGTCGTCGGCCGGCTGGGGCCGGCCGCTCCCGCCCTGCGACCTGCACCCCCACCACCCGCTGCAGGCCGGTCTGGTCGACGACGCCGCCGTCTGGTGCTGCCCGGCGACGGGTGCCGCGCGCTTCCCCGTCGGCGCCTCGGCGCCCTAGTCAGTCGAGCACGACGACCTGCCGGACCGTCGTACCGTCGGCGAGGAGGTCCATCGCCTCGTTGATCCGGTCCAGGCCGATCCGCGACGAGATCAGCCGGTCCACCGGCAGGATGCCGTCGCGCCACATCTGCGCGTAGCGGGGGATGTCGCGCGCGGGGACGGCCGAGCCGAGGTAGCTGCCGACGACGGTGCGGGCCTCCGCGGTGACGGTCAGCGGCGAGATCGCCGCGCGGGCGGTGGGGGAGGGCAGCCCGACGGTGACGGTCGTGCCGCCGGGGGCGGTCGCCGCGAAGGCCGTCTCGAAGGCGCTGGGGTGACCCGCGCACTCGATGACGTACGGCGCCCGGACGCCGCGCTCGACCAGCTCGTCCGGCGTCCAGGCCTCGGTGGCGCCGAGGTCCCGGGCCTGGTCCAGCTTGGCGGCGACGGTGTCCACCGCGACGATCCGCCGGACCCCCAGCGCCCGGGCGGCCAGGACCGCCGCCATGCCGACCCCGCCCAGGCCGACCACGACGACGGGATCCGCCGGGGCCGGCCGGGCGACATTGAGGACCGCGCCGCCGCCGGTGAGGACGGCGCACCCGAGCACCGCTGCCACGTCGGGCGGGATGTCGGCGTCCACGGGGACGGCCGAGGCGCGGTCGATCACCGCGTGGGTGGCGAAGCCCGAGACGCCGAGGTGGTGCTGGACCGTCTCGCCGCCGGGGCGGCTGAGGCGCCGGGACCCGTGCAGCAGCGCACCGGCGTTGTTGGCGGCGGTACCTGCCGGGCAGGGCATGCGACCGCCCTGCCCGCAGGCCTCGCACTGCTCGCAGCGGGGCAGGAACGACATCACCACGCGCCGGCCCGGCGCGACGTCGGTGACCGCGGCACCCGTGCGGACGACGATGCCGGCCGCCTCGTGGCCGAGCAGCATCGGCGTGGGGCGGACCCGGTTGCCGTCGACCACGCTGAGGTCCGAGTGGCACACGCCCGCCGCCTCGACCTTGACGAGGAGCTCGGTCGGGCCGGGCTCCCCGAGCTCCAGCTCGGCCACGGTGATCGGCCGCGAGATGGCGTACGGCCGGGGCCGGCCGATCTCCTCGAGCACCGCGCCGGTGATCCTCATCGGCGGGCCAGGGCCGCGAACGCGCCGTCGGTGCGGTCGAGCGCCTCGTCGATGTCGGCGTCGGTGTGGGCGGCCCCGAGGAACCAGTTGTGGTACGGGTGCACGTAGACCCCGCGCGCGCCCGCCTCGTCCGTCCAGGCCCGGGTCAGCGTGAAGTCGTCGTCCCCGGCGAACCGGAGCAGCGGCATCTGCACCGGACCCGACTGGACCACCGCGAACCCGTGGGCTGCCGCCTGCCGGTCGAGCCCCGCGCGCAGCCGGCTGCCCGCGCGCTCGATCCGGGCCAGCGCGTCGGTCTCGCGGAGCTCGGTGATGGTCGCGACCGCCGCGGCCATCGAGACGGCCGAGAACCAGAACGACCCGGTCGCATAGATCCCCTGAGCGGCGTCGCGCAGGGCGTCGGTGCCGGTGACCGCGGCGAGGGCGTAGCCGTTGGCGATGGCCTTGGACCACGCCGACAGGTCCGGCCGTACGCCGAGCGGCTCCCAGCTCCCGGCGAGGTCCAGGCGGAACCCGCAGCGGACGTCGTCGAGGACCAGCGCCGCCCCGGTCCGGTCGCACAGCTCCCGCACGCCGCGGGCGAACGCCGGGTCGGCGAGCTCCTGGTCGCGGCCCACGTCGTGGCGGAACGGGCACACGATCACCGCCGCCAGGTCGTCGCCGGCGCGGTCCGCGGCGGCCTGCACCGAGGCGAGGTCGTTGTACTCGAAGTAGTCCAGGTGCGCGCGGTCCTCGGGCGTGACCCCGGCGGTCCCGGGCGTGCACCAGGGGATCGCGCCGTGGTACGCCCCGTGGGCGACCAGCACCTTGCGGCGGCCGGTCGCCGCACGCGCGATCGTCAGGCACGCCGTCGTGGCGTCGGTGCCGTTCTTTGCCAGCAGCGCCCAGTCCGCGTGCGCGACGGTGTCGACCAGCAGCTCGGCCAGCTCCACCATGACCGGAGGCGTCCCGTTGAGGCAGTCGCCGCGGGCGGCCTGGTCGGCGACCGCCCGCTGCACCGCCGGGTGCTGGTGCCCGAGCACGATCGGCCCCCACCCGCACATGAAGTCCAGGTAGGTGGTGCCGTCGGCATCGGTGACCCGGCTGCCGTTCCCGCCCGCCATGTACTGCGGCAGCGTGGCGGAGAACCCGCTGACGTTCATGTGGCCGTAGCCGCCGCCGGGGATCACCAGGCGCGCCCGCGCGGCCAGTCCGGCCTCCCGGGCCGCGGTCACGGTGGTCGCGGCGCTCATCCGAGGAGCTCCCGGGCGACCGCCGCGATCCCGCGGGCGTCCAGGCGGTAGGCGGCGTACAGCGCGGCCGGGGGACCGACCGGCACGTACTCGTCGGGCACGCCGTGCTTGCGGAACCGCACAGGCGGAGCGCCGCCGGCGAAGAGCGCCTCGGCGACCGCAGTGCCCAGGCCGTTGGTGGTGTTGTGCTCCTCGACGGTGAGGACGGCGCCCGTCTCGCGCGCCGCGGCGAGCACCTCGTCGACGTCGAGCGGCGCGATCGTGTGCATGTCCACGACGCGGGTGCTGATGCCCTCGCCGGCGAGCTCGGCCGCCGCATCCAGCGCGGGGTGCACCTCGCTGCCGGTCGCGATGATCGTGAGGTCCGTGCCGTCCTGGAGGCGGACGGCCTTGCCCAGGGTGATGTCGGGGACGTCGGCGTACACCTCGGGGTCGCGCCCGCGGCCGAGCCGGATGTACATCGCCCCGGGGTGGTCGGCAGCCGCCCGCAGCACTGCGCGCAGGTGGTTGGCGTCGGTGGCGCACACGACCGTCAGCTCGGCGAAGGTCCGCAGGATGCCGAGGTCCTCCAGGGCGTGGTGGCTGGTGCCGTAGAAGCCCATCGACATGCCGGAGTGGTGCCCGACGATGCGCACGGGCATCCGCGGGTAGGCGCAGTCGGTGCGGATCTGCTCGGCGCACAGCAGCGCGGAGAACGAGGCGAACGTCGCCGCGAACGGCACGTAGCCGCACGACGCGATGCCGGCCGCGGTGGTGATCATCCCCTTCTCGGCGATGCCGAGGTTGAAGAAGCGCTCCGGGTGCCGCGCGCTGAAGTCGGTGGCGCGGTTGGCGCTGGCGAGGTCCGCGGTCAGTACGACGATCCGCGGGTCGTGGTCGGCGAGGTCGGCGAGCTCCTCGCCGAAGACGAACGCCGGGATCGAGCTGACGTCGCTCCCGTCGAAGGAGCCCTCCTCCCGCAGCTCGGTCGCCCCGCCGCCGAAGATCTCGGCCTGGTCCTGGAAGGTGGTCATCTCGCTCACTTCGCTGCCTCCATCGGCTGCAGGCCGGCCTGCAGCTCCGCGATCACGTCGTCGTAGTCGGCGCCGACGAGGTTGCCGACGTGCCAGTCCGGGTTGAACTCCATGAGCCGCACCCCGCGGCCCTTGACCGTGTCGGCCACGATCACCTGCGGCGGTCCGTCCGGATCGTCCGGCAGGGCGTCGAAGACGTCGAGCACGGCGTCGAGGTCGTGGCCGTCGACCCGGTGGGTCTGCCAGCCGAAGGCGGCGAACCGGTCCTCGACGGGCTCGACGCTCATCACGTCGTCGGTGAAGCCGTCGATGCAGAGCTGGTTGCGGTCCACGATCGCCACGAGCCGGCCGAGCCGGTAGTGCCCGGCGGCGTTGGCGGCCTCCCAGACCTGGCCCTCGTGCAGCTCGCCGTCGCCGAGCATGCAGAACGTGCGGTACGGGCGCTCGCCGATGCGGGCGCCCAGCGCCATGCCGACCGCGATCGAGAGCCCGTGCCCGAGCGAGCCGGAGCTGAAGTCGATGCCGGCGACCTTCTTCATGTCCGGGTGGTCGCCGAACGGGCTGCCGAGCCGGGTGTAGGTGTCGAGGTCCGAGGGCGGGAAGAAGCCCAGGTCGGCCAGCACCGGGTACAGCCCGATCGCCGCGTGCCCCTTGCTCAGCACGAAGCGGTCGCGGTCGGGCCAGGCCGGCTCGTCGGGCCGCAGGTCGAGCACCGCGTAGTACAGCGCGGCGAACAGCTCGGCGGCCGAGAACGACGAGGTGTAGTGGCCGGCCCCGGCGACCCGGGACAGGCGCACGGTCTCGAGCCGGACGAACCGGGCGCGTTCGGTGAGGCGGTCGAGCGCGGCCTGCCGCTCGGGGGTGTCCTTCGGCGGGATCATGGGATCACTGCTCCTTGGTCGTGGGGGTCGGTGGCCCCGCGGAAGAGCAAGAGTGGGAGAAGTTTCGATTCCATGTGGTCGCTGCCGAAGACCTCTCGTAACAAGGCTTGATTCAGGCAGGTTCTTCGTCCAAGGTGGGCGCACCCGGGCTCCGCCCGAAGTTTCTGCCGCACGAGGGAAGGACCACCGATGGCGCGCTACGTGGACGAGCGTTCGCGAGAGATCAAGATCGACGAGATCGACGAGATCCTGCTGTGGGAGCTGACGACCGACGGCCGGATGTCCAACAACGACCTGGCCCGCAAGGCGGGCATCGCCCCGTCGACCTGCCACGCCCGGGTCAAGCGCCTCACGAACCTCGGGGTGATCAAGTCGGTCAACGCCTTCGTCAACTACGAGGCGCTCGGGTTCCCGATCCAGGCCATCGTCTTCGTGCGGTTGCAGGCCCAGGCGCGCAACCAGGTCAAGACCTATGCGAGCCGGGTGATCCAGTTCCCCCAGGTGATCAACGTCTTCTTCATGGGCGGTCCCGACGACTTCCTGATCCACGTCGCGTGCACGTCGAGCTCGCAGCTGCGCGACTTCGTCGCCACCAAGCTCAGCGCCGGACCGGTGGCGGCCACCACGACGAGCATCATGTTCGACCACCTGATCGGCGTGCAGCACATGGAGTACGTCACCGGGTACGAGGAGATGAGGCACCCGGTGCGCTGAGCGGCCGAAGAACCTTCCGGGGTGGCCCGGTCGCCCCGGCCGCCCGGTGAAGATCATCGAAGACTGCCGGCCCCACCCGGCACGATCTTCGGATCGCGCCCCCCGAAGCACGCCGTTCTGCTTCGTTTTCGCCACCCAACTTGGCGCCGAATGACAGGAGGCTCGCAGATGAACGCACCGGCCGAGACGCTGGTCCGCTACCGGATGTCGATCGCGGGACAGGAGCGCGACAGCGCGTCCAGCGAGATCATCGAGGTCCGCAACAAGTACGACGGCGCGCTCCTGGGAACCATCCCCGCGGGCACCGCCGCCGACGCCCAGGCCGCGCTCGACGCCGCCCCCGAGGGCGCTGCCGCCTGGGCGGCCACGCCCGCGTACCGCCGGGTGGCGATCCTCAAGGCCGCCGTGGCCGAGATCCGCGCCCGCCGCGACGAGCTCAGCGCCGTGCTGTCGGCCGAGAACGGCAAGACGATCGCCGACGCCACCGCCGAGATCGACACGACGGCGCGCATCTTCGAGGGCTTCGCCGAGGAGTCGCTGCGCCTGTTCGGGCAGACGATCCCGCTCGACATCCAGGAGGGCCTCGAGTCCGACCTGATGATCACCGTGCGCGAGCCGCTCGGCGTCCTGGTCGGCATCGTGCCGTTCAACTTCCCCGCCGAGCTCTACGCCCACAAGGTCGGCGCCGCGCTGGCCGCGGGCAACGCCATCGTGGTCAAGCCGCCGGAGGACGACCCCCTGGTCACGATCCTGCTGACCGAGATCCTGCACCGGGCGGGCGTGCCCGGCGCGGCCCTCCAGCTCGTCACCGGCTACGGCGAGGTCGTCGGCAGCCACCTCTCGCAGAGCCCCGACATCGCCGCGGTGACGTTCACCGGCAGCACCGAGGTCGGCACCATCGTCGCCGCGAACGCCGGTCGCAACGTGGTGCGGGTCTTCCTCGAGCTCAGCGGGAACGACGCCTTCATCGTCTGCGACGACGCCGACGTCGAGGCCGCCGTGGACCACGCGGTCGCCGGCCGGATCTTCGCCAACGGGCAGGTGTGCGTCGCGACCAAGCGCATCATGGTCGCCCGCGCGCGCTACGACGAGTTCGTCACCGCGCTGAGCGACCGGGTGCGCCGGCTGCGCGTGGGCGACCCGAGGAGCGAGCACACCGATGTGGGACCGCTCATCAGCGTGGACGCCGCCCGCCGCGTCGAGCGCCAGATCCAGGACGCCGTCGGCCAGGGCGCGCGACTCCTGGTCGGGGGCGTCCGGGACGGCGCGTTCCTCACGCCGGCCGTGCTGGAGATCGACACCGGTGTCGGCATCGCCACCGACGAGGAGATCTTCGGCCCGGTGTTCTCCGTGCTGGCGGTCGACGGGCTCGACGAGGCGATCGACCTCGCCAACGCCTCCCAGCTCGGCCTGAACGCGGCGGTGTTCACCGCCGACCTCCAGCGGGCGATCCGGGCCGGCCGCCGCATCCAGGCAGGCATCGTCTCGGTGAACGGCGGCAACGCCTACCGCCCGGACGTGGCGGCGTTCGGCGGCTACAAGAAGAGCGGTCTGGGCCGCGAGGGCATCGCCTACACCCTGGAGGAGTTCACCCAGGTCAAGAGCATCGTGCTGCGCGGTGTGGTCTCGTGACGAGCCCGTCCGGCGCGCCGCCGGTCGCGCGCGCCGCTGAGCCGTCGCCCGACGGCGCGGCCCGGATGCAGCGCGGCCTCGGCGTCGTACCGATGGTGCTCATGGTGGTCGCCGCGGCCGCGCCGCTGGCCGTGGTGACCGCCAGCGTCCCGGTCATCATCTCGGCCAGCGGGAGCACCGCCGCGCCGCAGTTCTTCATCGTGGCGACCGTCGTCCTGTGCCTGTTCTCGGTCGGCTTCACGTCGATGAGCAAGCACGTGCCGAACGCCGGTGCGTTCTACTCCTACATCCAGCGCGGGCTGGGCCGGCACGTCGGCGTCGGCGCGGCCGCGCTGGCGCTCGGGTCGTACGCCGTCATGCTCATCGCGCTCTACGCCTACCTCGGCGTCGCCACCTCGACGCTGCTCGACCGGGTCCACGTCGGCGTGCCCTGGTGGTGCAGCGCCCTCGCGTGGGTGCTCGCCGTGGGTCTGCTCGGCTACCGCGACATCGAGCTGAGCTCGAAGGTCCTGGCCGTGCTCCTGGTGGCCGAGACGCTGGCGGTCGTCGTCCTCGACGTCGCGATCGTGGGCCACGGCGGCGCGGACGGGCTGAGCATGACGCCGCTGGCGCCGTCCACCTTCGCGACGGGGGCGCCGAGCCTCGGCCTGATGTTCGCGTTCTTCTGCTTCATCGGCTTCGAGGCGACCGCGGTCTTCCGCAACGAGGCCAAGGATCCCGACCGGACCATCCCGCGCGCGACGTACGTCGCCGTCGTCTTCATCGGGGTGTTCTACGCGTTCGCCGCCTGGGTCGTGGTGCAGGGGCTCGGCGTCGGCCAGGCCGTCGACCAGGCGTCGCAGGACCCCGAGGACGTCGTGCAGAACCTCGCCGCCACCTACGTCTCGCCCATCCTGACCGACGTGATCCAGGTGCTGCTGGTGACCAGCTTCTTCGCGTGCGTGCTGTCGTTCCACAACGTCATCACGCGCTACCAGTTCACGCTGGCGACCAAGGGCCTGCTGCCGGCCGCGATCGCGGAGGTGAGCGACCGGCACCGGACGCCGTCGCGCTCCTCGCTGACCTTCACGACCATCTCGTTCGCCGCGGTGGCGACCGTCGCGCTGCTCGGGTGGGACCCGATCGGCCAGACCTACGTGTGGTTCTCCGGCGCCTCCACCTTGGGGCTCATCGCGCTGATGGCGATGACCAGCCTGGCGGTGATCGTCTTCTTCCGCACCAAGGCGCCGGGCCCGAGCGTGTGGCACGCGGTGATCGCGCCGGGCCTGGCGTGCGCGGGGCTGACGGTGATCCTGGTGGTGATCATCGCCAACTTCTCGCTGCTGGTCGGGAGCACCGGCACGGCCGTCGTCCTCGGCTGCGGCATCGCGGCCACCTTCGTCTCCGGACTGGTCGTCGCCGAGCGGACCCGGCGGACCCGGCCCGATCGCTACGCGGCGCTGGACCAGGACGGAGCGGCCTGACCCGACCTGCCCCGGACACGCGCAGGCCCGGCCCCCACCTGGGGGACCGGGCCTGTGCGTCGCTCCCGTCAGGTCACAGCGCGGTCGTGCGTCCCAGCAAGTGGGGCGCACCCGACTTGGGGTTGACCAGCGTGAAGTCCCAGCCGCTCGCCGTACCGTCGGCGCCGAACTGCGCCTTGCCCGGCAGGAAGATCGGCTTCTTGAACGCCACCTCGACCTTGACCGCGTCGGGCAGCCGGTTCTCGAGCGCCGCGATGCAGCGCGCCTTGCTCCACATGCCGTGGGCGATGTGGCGCGGGAAGCCGAGAGCCTTGGCGGTCAGCGGGTAGAGGTGGATCGGGTTGTGGTCGCCCGACACCGCCGCGTAGCGCCGGCCGAGGTCGCTGCCCAGGCTCCACACGGGACCCTTGGCGTCGACGGCGACCAGGCTCATACCCGGGTCGCCGTTGTCCTTGTCGCCCTTGCCGACCCGCAGGTACGTCGACACCGACTCCCACACGACCTCGTCGCCGACGGTGCCGGTGACGTTCATGTCCCAGGCACGGCCCTTGGTGCTGGCCCGCAGGTTGTCGGCAGTCAGCGCCAGCGACACCGTCTCGCCGATGGCGACGGGACGGTGCTGGACGATCGTGTTCTCCAGGTGCACCGAGCCGATGGCCGGGAACGGGAAGGACGCGTCGGTCATCAGCTGCATGTGCAGCGGGAACGCCAGCATGTGCAGGTAGGGGAGCGGGGCGACGTCCTTGTTCGGGAAGCCGCACACGTCGGCGTACCGCTGGACCTGGGTGCGCTCGACCACGACGTCGTCGCGGCGCAGCGTCACCGTGGGCAGCGCACCGCCGGTCTTCTTGATGCCCGGCAGCTGGTTGAGGCCCGGGATGGCGGGCAGCGCCGCCTTGAGCATCACGGGGAGAGCCATGCTCAGGCCCCCAGCATCATCTGGCCGCAGACCCGCACGACATTGCCGTTGACGCCCGACGACGCCGGGTTGGCGTACCAGGCGATCGTCTCGGCGACGTCGACCGGGAGCCCGCCCTGGGACATGGCGTTGAGGCGCTGGCCGACCTCGCGGGTGGCGAACGGGACGGCCGCGGTCATCTGGGTGATGATGAAGCCCGGCGCGACGGCGTTGATGGTGATGCCGTCCTTCAGCTCGTCGGCGAAGCTGTCGACGAGGCCGATGACGCCGGCCTTGGAGGCGGCGTAGTTGGTCTGGCCCACGTTGCCGGCGATGCCGGCGATCGAGGCGACGCCCACGATCGAGCCGCCCTTGTTGACCACGCCCTGGTCGAGCAGCTCGCGGGTGATGAGCTCGGGAGCGGTGAGGTTGACCGCGATCACCGAGGTCCAGCGGTCGCCCTTGTCGTTGGCTGCCATGTTGGCGAGCTTGCGGTCGCGGGTGATGCCGGCGTTGTGGACGACGACGTCGACGCCACCGTGCTTCTCCTTGAGGTGGTGCGCGATCCGCTGGGGGGCGTCCTTGCCGGTGATGTCGAGGGTGAGCCAGTCGCCCTCGAGCTCGTTCATGAGCGCCTGGAGCTCGCTGGCCGCCTGCGGTACGTCGACCCCGACCACCGTCGCGCCGTCGCGGTGCAGCACCCGAGCGATCGCCTCGCCGATGCCGCGGCTCGCGCCGGTGACGAGCGCGACCTTGCCGGCCAGCGGCTGGGTCCAGTCGTCGACCGCGGTCGTGGTGGCCTTGCCGTGGGCGCCGATCCGGACGACCTGGCCCGAGACGTAGGCCGACTTGGGGGAGAGGAGGAACGCCAGCGTGCTGGTCGCGGCGGCCTCCTGGCCCTCGGCGACGTAGACGAGCTGGGAGGTCGCGCCGCGGCCGAGCTCCTTGCCGAGGCTGCGGGTGAAGCCCTCGAGCGCGCGCTGCGCGATCCGCTCGCCGCCCTTGGTCTGCTCGGGCGGCGTACCGAGGACGACGACGCGGGCGCACGGCTCGAGGCTGCGCAGCACCGGGGTGAAGAAGTCGCGCAGCGCGACCAGGTCGCCGGCGTCCTGGAGCCCGGTGGCGTCGAAGACGAGGCCCTTGAGCTTCTGGCCGTCCTCGGCGGCGGTGGTCGACGCGACGCCGATCAGGTCGAGCAGGCCGGGCAGCGACTCGGCGAGGCGGCCGGTGCCGCCGACCAGCACGGTGCCCTGCACGAGCGGGTCACCGGCGGTGTAGCGGTCGAGCTCGACCGGGTTGGGCAGACCGAGGTTCTTGACGAGGATCTTGCCGATCGGGGAGCTCACGAAGCCCTGGTACTTGTCGCTCATGCTCAGGTCGCAATCTGTGTGGGTTCAGCGGAAGGTTTGTCCACGGGCCGGGCCCGCTCGTAGTCTATGTAACTAGATGTGTAACTCTGAGTCCACATTTCGTGATCTGGCACTCAAACGGTTCTCCTGAGGACCGACAGAGGTGAGGATGGAACCATGGCAGACACTGTTCGTCGGGCCGCCGTACTCGGCGGTAACCGGATCCCCTTCGCTCGCTCCAACGGGGCCTACGCCACCGCCTCCAACCAGGAGATGCTGACCGCCGCGCTCGACGGCCTGGTGGCGCGCTTCGGGCTGGAGGGTGAACGTCTCGGCGAGGTCGCCGGCGGCGCCGTCCTCAAGCACAGCCGCGACTTCAACCTGGTCCGCGAGTCGGTGCTCGGCACCAAGCTCGCGCCCGAGACCGCGGCCGTCGACCTGCAGCAGGCCTGCGGCACCGGCCTCCAGGCGATCAACTACATCGCCAACAAGATCAAGCTCGGCCAGATCGAGTCCGGCATCGGCGGCGGTGTCGACACCACCTCCGACGCGCCGATCGCCATCTCCGAGAAGCTGCGCAAGAAGCTCATCCAGCTCAACAACGCGCGCTCCACCAAGGACCGCCTCGCGATCCTCGCCACCATCCGCCCCGGCGACATCGGCCTGGCGATCCCGTCCAACGGCGAGCCGCGCACCCGCCTGTCGATGGGCGACCACCAGGCACTGACCGCCCTGGAGTGGCAGATCGCCCGCGAGGCCCAGGACGAGCTCGCCGTCACCTCGCACCACCGCCTCGCCGCGTCGTACGACGAGGGGTGGCAGGACGACCTCATCACCCCGTTCCGCGGCCTGGAGCGCGACAACAACCTGCGCGCCGACTCCTCGCTCGAGAAGCTCGCCAAGCTCAAGCCGGTCTTCGGCAAGGGCGAGGCGGCGACCATGACGGCCGGCAACTCGACCCCGCTGACCGACGGCGCGTCCGCCGTACTGCTGGGGTCGGAGGAGTGGGCCGAGGCCCACGGCCTCGAGGTGCTCGCCTACTTCGTCGACTCCGAGGTCGCCGCGGTCGACTTCGTCAACGGTGCCGAGGGCCTGCTCATGGCGCCGGCGTACGCCGTACCGCGGATGCTCGAGCGCAACGGCCTGACCCTCCAGGACTTCGACTTCTACGAGATCCACGAGGCCTTCGCCTCGCAGGTCCTCTCGACGCTCGCCGCCTGGGAGAGCCCGGTGTTCTGCAAGGAGCGCCTCGGCCTCGACGCCCCCCTCGGCTCGATCGACCGCGCCAAGCTCAACGTCAAGGGCTCCTCCCTCGCCGCGGGCCACCCGTTCTCGGCGACCGGCGGCCGGATCGTGGCCAACACGGCCAAGCTCCTCCAGGCCAACGGCGGCGGCCGGGCACTGATCTCGGTCTGCGCGGCCGGCGGTCAGGGCGTCGTCGCGATCATGGAGCGCTGAGGCTCCGCTCGCTCGCTCGCGCGAACGGCCCGCTCCCTGTCGGGGCGGGCCGTTCGTCGTACGGGCTGGGCTGGGGGTGGGGGTCAGGCGGCGGTGACCAGCGCCAGCGCCGAGCGGACCATGTAGGAGCGCACCTGCTCCGACGAGATCTCGCCGACCGTCGGGATCCCCGGCGCGATCTCGCTGACCAGGATGCCCAGCCGGGCGAGCTGGAGCGCCCCGAGCCCGCTGGCGTAGAGCGCGTTGGCGAGCAGGATCGGGTCGTCGGTGAGGTGGAAGGCGCCCTTGTCGACGCCGGTGGCCAGCGTCTCGGACAGCACCGTCAGGCACGAGGTGATGCCGCGCCCGAGCTTGAACAGCGGCCCCTCGGCGATCTCGTCAAGCAGCTCGTCACCCGGCCGCACCATCAGCGCCTGCGCGCAGTCCACGAACGCCGGGTGCGCGACGCCGTAGTCGACGAAGGCACCCACGATCGCCTCGAGCTGCCGGGCCGGCTCCTCGGACCCGGCCGCGGCCGCAGCCATCACGTCGTGCAGCTCCTCGAGGTAGCCCACGAGCGTGAGCGCGAAGAGCTCCTCCTTGCCGGTGAAGTGCCGGTAGACGATCGCTCGGTTGATCCCGACCGCGCTCGCGACCTCCTCGATCTGCACGTCGCGCACACCCTTGGAGTCGAAGATCTGCCGCGTGGCTGCGATGATCTCCGCCTGGCGCGCCTTGCGGCGCGCTGCGGCCGCCTTGCGGCGTCCGTCGGTTGCGGGTGCGTGGGTCGCCATGGGGCGAGTGTACGCGATGTGCAACTCGGTGTTGCAACATCTCCTCGGGGTGGAATCCGAACGAGTCTGGCGAGTGTTCGCCGAAACTGTCGCCGCGATCCGTCCGCGGCCCCTAGGCTCCGCCCATGCGATCGCTCGTCCTCCGCGCCACGCTCGCGGTCTCCGTGCTGCTCCTCGTCGGTGCGGCGCTCGTCACCTTCCTTCCGGCCAGCCCTGAGAACCGGACGTGCGGCACGTGGGTCGACCCCGAGTGGGACAAGGAGACGGCGAAGGAGCTCGCCTACGGCTTCATCGACGTCGCCGAGGAAGCCGGCAGTGCGGGGCTGTCCGGCTCGGTGGCCGAGAACCTCAGCAGCGCCAAGGACATCGCCGATACGTACCGCACCTGCGACGACGCCCTCGACACCCGGCGGACCTGGACCTTCATCCTGCTGGGCGCGGGGCTCGTGGTCCCGGTCGTGGTGTGGTTCGTCGTGGCCGGAAGGCTCGGCTCCGGCGGCACCGGAGGACGTCGGCCGCCGACGGCTCAGGCCTAGGCCGGAGCGGGGCCTTCCGCCAGCGCCCGCACCGCCTCGATCGTGTCCGCCTCGTCAGCCGACTTGTCGTCCCGGTACCGCACCACCCGCGCGAACCGCAGCGCCAGTCCGCCCGGGTAGCGCGTCGAGCGCTGGAGCCCGTCGAAGGCGATCTCGACGACCTGCTCGGGCCGCACGGTCACGACCCACCCATCGTCGGACACCTCCAGCGACCGGAACCGCTCGGTCTGCCAGGCGAGCATCTCGTCGGTCATCCCCTTGAAGGTCTTGCCCAGCATCACGAACCCGGACGGCGACGACGGGTCGCGGGCGCCGAGGTGGATGTTGGAGAGCCAGTCGCGGCGGCGGCCGGAGCCGTGCTCGACGGCGAGGACGACGAGGTCGAGGGTGTGGACGGGCTTGACCTTGACCCAGGCCGAGCCCCGCCGCCCCGCGTCGTACGGCGCCGCGGCGGCCTTGACGACGACGCCCTCGTGGCCGGAGGCGAGGACGGAGGTGGTGAAGTCTGCGGCGGCGGTGGGGTCGGTGCCGATCCAGCGCTGGACGCGGTGCTCGGGTGGGACGAGGTCCTCGAGGACCTGCCAGCGCTCGTGGGCGGGGAGGTCGAGGAGGTCGGTGCCGTCGCGGTGCAGCACGTCGAAGAAGTACGGCGACACGACGGCGCCGTCGGATGCACCGTCCGTGGCGGTCCGCGAGGCCGTCTCCTGGAAGGGCCGCGGGCGGCCGTCGGGGGCGAGCGAGAGGGCCTCGCCGTCGAGGACGAGGCGGGTGGCGGGGAGGGCGCGGACGATGGCGACGACCTCGGGGAGGCGGTGGGTGATGTCGTCGAGGCTGCGGGTGGCGACGAGGACGTCGTCGCCGTCGCGGTGGACCTGGATCCGGATGCCGTCGAGCTTGGCGTCGACGCCGACGAGGCCGCCGTCGCTGCCGCCGGCCTTGGTGAGGGCGGCGGCGATGTCGGGGGCCGAGGAGGCGAGCATGGGCAGGATCGGGCGGCCGACGGTGAGGCCGACCTCGGCCAGGGCGGCGGGGCCCTCGAACGCCGCCCCGACCACGTACGTCGCGCCGCCGGCCAGCATCGCCGCCCGGCGGACGGCGGCGAGCGGCACGTCCGCGGCGAGGGCGAGGGCCTCGGTGACGACGGCTTCGAGCGCGCCCTGGCGCACCTCGCCGACGGTGACGGCACGCAGCCAGTCCTGCTCGGGGGCGGTGGCACGGCCGAACAGGTCGACGACCGCGGCGGCGCGGCGGCCGGCTGAGCCGGGGCCGGCGAGGAGCGCCATCGCCGCGAAGGCCGCGTCGACCTCGCCCACCTCGAGGGTCGGCGCGGGGGCCGGGGGCGGCAGGGTCTGCAGGCTGCGCCAGCCCAGGCCGGTGCGGCGCTGGCGCAGGCGTCCGCCGAGGTAGTGGGCGACGAGGTCCCGCTCACCGGGAGCGGCGGCGTTCAGCAGGTCGGCGAGGAGCCGCACCTTCTCCTTGCGCGACCGCGTCGCCGCCACCGCGCGGGAGACGTCGACGAGGTCGTGGAGCAGCATCGCGTCAGCGCGTGGCTTCCAGGGAGGCGGCGGTGACGGCGCCGTCGATGACCTGCTCGTAGACCAGGTCGAGGTCGAGAGACTCCGCGCTGGTGCCGGACAGGTCGCCGAAGTAGCCGGCGACCTCGAGCGAGACGAAGCCGTGGAGCGAGGCGAACAGCGCCATCGCGCTCTGCAGCAGCCGGTCGTCGGGCAGGCCCGCGGAGCGGACCATGACGGCCAGCGCCTCGATCGCGTCGAGCGCGGCGGCGTAGAACGCCTCGCGGTCGATCGGGGGCCGGGTCAGGGCGGCGTAGCGCTGGGGGTGGGTACGGGCGAAGGCGCGCAGCGCGTGGCTCAGGGCGCGCAGGCCGGTGAGCCCGGCGTGGCCCATGGCCGCCTTGCGGACGTGGTCGCCGAGCAGCCGCATCGCGCGGACCTGGATGAGGGCGCGCAGGTCCTCGAGGTTCGCGACGTGGTTGTAGAGCGACGACACCCGGGCCTCGAGCTCGGTGGCGAGCGAGGTCATCGTCAGCGCGTCGTACCCGTCGCGGTCGACGAGCGCCTCGGCCGCCTGGAGCACCGCTTCCTGGTCGAGGCGGGCTCGGCGGCTGCGGGTCGGGTCGATGCTCAACTGCCCTCCGGAGCCTGAGGAGATGAAAGAGAGATGAAATAGATTCGTTGTTGCGCGAGAGAGCCTAGTCCACGCGGAGCCGTACAGTGCTGCGGTGACCTCCCCGGACGGCGCCACCCGCGTGTGGCACCCCGGTCGCCCGGTTCCGGTGGCGGCGCTGCTGGGCCAGCACCGGCGCGGGGGTGGCGACCCGACGTTGCGGCTGGCCGTCGAGGGCCGGCACTGGCGGGGGAGCCGTACGCCGGAGGGCCTGGTCACCCTCGCGGTGCGCGACCAGGACGCCGGCGGTGCCGTCGCCGCCGAGGCCTGGGGGCCGGGCGCCGCCTGGGCCCTCGACCAGCTCCCGGCGCTGCTCGGCGAGCACGACGACTGGACCGGCTTCGAGCCGCGGCACCCCGTCCTCGTCGAGGCCCGGCGCCGGCACCCGCACCTGCGGCTGGGCCGGACCGGTCTGGTCCTGGAGTCGCTGGTGCCCTCGATCATCGAGCAGAAGGTGACCGGTCAGGAGGCCTTCGCCGGCTTCCGCGCCCTGGTACGACGCCACGGCGTCCCCGCGCCCGGCCCCGGTGCCGCACGCGGCCTCGGGCTGATGGTCCAGCCCGACGCGGAGACGCTGCGCGCGATCCCCTCGTGGGAGTGGCTGCGCCTGCACATCGACCCCGCGCGCAGCCGGGCCGTGGTGACCGCCGCACGCCACGCCGCCGCCCTGGAGCGGGCGGCGACCCTGAGCGGCGAGGAGGCCGAGCGGCGGCTGCGGGGCCTGCCCGGCATCGGGGTGTGGACCGCGGCCGAGGTCCGCCAGCGGGCGCTGGGCGATCCCGACGCCGTCTCGTACGGCGACTACCACGTCGCCAAGGACGTCGGCTGGGCGCTGGAGGGACGCCTCTTCGACGACGCCGAGCTGGCCCGCTACCTGGTGCCGTGGACCGGTCACCGGGGCCGGGTCCCGCTGCTGGTGATGGCGGCCGGGCTGCGCCGTCCGCGGCACGGTCCCCGCATGTCACCGCGTGAACATCTCCCGACCCGTGACCAAATGGCGTGATATCTGTTACACCGAGCAACAGTCAGTCGGTCGAGGGCGGGGAGCGGGCATGGCACGGGTGCGGTTGAGCGCTTGGACGCGCGCCACCCCTGACGAGCTGGTCGCCCATCTCCGCGCGGCCGACCCGGCCGCGCTCGTCCACGCGATCCGCGAGGCCTCCGACGAGAGCCTGGTCACATTGGTGCATGACGTCGGGCGGGGTCGAGCCGTTGTCGAGGTCGTGACGAGCCGGATCGGTGACCTCGCCGTGCCCGCCCAGCGCGACGGCGTGCGCGGCGTCGTGCGCTGGGAGTCCGGCGACCCGGCGCTCGCCGCGACCGTGCGGTTCGCCGACGGCGTCGTCGAGCCGGTGACGGACGCGGGGGAGCGCCCCGACCTGGTGGTGCGCGGCAGCCTCGTCCAGCTGCTGCGCCTGGTGGCCGGCCAGCTCGAGATCGCCGTGGCCTACCTCGGCCGGAGCCTGGAAATCGAGGGCGACAGCGCGCTGGCGCTCGCCCTGGCCGGTCTCTTCGCCGCCGACGGCACCGCGCCGCTCACCGGCGTCCCGGTCGACCCGCGCGACATCAACCCGCTCGACGTCTCCCGCGCCCTGCACGGCGTGGACATCGACCATCTGCGATCGGTCCTGGCCTCAGGCTTCCGTCCGGTCGTCCTCGATGAGATCTTCAGCCGGATGCCAGCCCATGTGAACGGCCGCAAGGCGGCCGGTGCGCGGATCACGGTCGGGTTCCGCCTGACCGGCCGCCCCGACGGAGAGGTGGACCGTTACGTGCTCCGACTCAGCGACGGTCAGGCGACCGTCCTCGCCGGGGAGGCGGCCGATGCCGTCGGGCCCGACGATCGCGACGCGACCGTGACCTGCGAGGCCCACGACTTCCTCCGGCTGGTCACCGGCCACCTCAGCGCGATCACCGGCGTGCTGCGCGGCCAGCTGCGGGTGCGCGGTGACAAGGCCGCCGCGCTGCGGCTCGCCACCGCCTTCGACATCCCCAAGGCGGCGGCCTGATGAGCGCCGTCGCCGCCGGAGGCTGGGGCCGCTCGGCCCTGGACAACCTCACCGGCCGGTTCAAGGCCGGCGTGATCACGACCGGCGAGCTGGTCAAGCTCGCGGTCGAGTCGATCCAGTGGGGCTTCGCCGACATCGTCGCCCGGCGCTTCTCCTGGTCCGAGTTCCTGCTCCAGTGCTGGTTCATGACCCGGGTCTCGCTGCTGCCGACGATCCTGGTCGCCATCCCGTTCGGCGTCATCACCTCGGTCCAGATCGGCGCCGCGGCCAATCAGATCGGCGCGCAGTCCTTCATCGGCGCGGTCAACGGCATCGGCGTGCTGCGCCAGGGCGCACCGCTGGTCACCTCGCTGATGATCGCCGGCGCGGTGGGCTCCGCGGTCTGCGCCGACCTCGGCGCGCGCACGGTCCGCGAGGAGATCGACGCGCTCAAGGTCATGGGCATCTCACCCATCCAGCGCCTGGTCGCGCCCCGCATCCTCGCCGCGCTGGTCGTCTCGGTGCTGCTGACCGTGATCGTGGCGATGACCGCGATGATCACGGCGTTCGCGATCGTGGTCGGCGGCGGCCAGATCTCCTCGGGCACCTACCTCGACTCGTTCGTGGGGCTGGCCCAACCCGGTGACCTCGCGCTCGCCGAGTTCAAGGGCCTGCTCTTCGGGTTCGTGGCGATCATCGTGTGCGCCCACAAGGGCCTCAACGCCCGCGGCGGGCCCAAGGCGGTCGCCGACGCGGTCAACCAGGCCGTCGTGCTCAGCGTGATCCTGCTCGCCGTCATCAACGTCGGGCTGACCCAGGCCTACGTGATGCTCTTCCCCGGGGGTGCCTGATGTCCGAGATCAAGCTCGGCCGCACCCTCGGCTCCCGCGCCTCCGACGCCGTGGTCGGCACCGCCGACTCGATCATGTCGGTGCTCGCCATGTTCGGCTCGTTCGTGAGCTTCTCCGGCAAGGTCTTCCGCGAGCTGCCCACCACGATCGCGCTCTACCCCAAGGAGGTGCTGCGCCAGATCAAGGACATCGCCTGGGGCAGCGGCGCGCTCCTGGTCGGCGGCGGCACGGTCGGCGTGATGATCCTGCTCTCGGTCGCGGCCGGTACGTCGATCGGCATCGAGGGCTTCAACGGCCTCGAGATCGTCGGCCTGGCGCCGCTGACCGGCTTCATCTCCGCCAGCGTCAACACCCGTGAGCTGGCCCCGCTGATCGCCGCGCTCGCGCTCGGCGCCCAGGTCGGCTGCCGGTTCACCGCCCAGATCGGCTCGATGAAGATCCACGAGGAGGTCGACGCCCTCGAGGTGATGGCGGTCAGCGCGATGCGCTACGTCGTGACCACCCGGGTGATCGCCTGCATGGTCGCGATCCTGCCGCTCTACCTGATCGGCCTGATCGGCAGCTATATCGCCTCGCAGGTCTCGGTCGTGGTCCTCTTCGGCCAGTCACCAGGCCAGTACGACCACTACTTCTCGACGTTCATCCAACCCAGGGACATCGTCTTCTCGATCATCAAGATCCTGATCTTCGCCCTGACCGTGGCCCTGATCCACTGCTGGTACGGCATGCGTGTCGGCGGCGGCCCGCAGGCCGTCGGCGAGGCCACCGGTACCGGCATCCGGGCCAGCATCGTGTCCATCGTGGCCCTCGACATGGTCCTGACCCTGGTCTTCTGGGGCGGCGACCCCGGCTTCCGGATCTCCGGGTGAGGTGACGACATGGCCCGCGAAGTCTCCCGCAACCAGCTCGCCCGGCGCGGCCTGATCGCCCTCGTGGCGATCGCCGTGATCGGCGCGTTCATCACGCTGCGCAGCAACGGCACCTTCGGCTCCAAGCCGCACGTGACCGCCGAGGTCGCCAACGCCGGCGGCGCGCTGCGCACCGGCTCCGACGTCAAGCTCAACGGCGTCATCGTCGGCAAGGTCAGCCAGATCAGCCGCTCCACGTCGGGCGGGGTCACCGTCGACATGGAGATGTCGCCGCAGGACCTCGACGCCGTCCCGTCCAACGTGGTCGCCCGGATCCTGCCCGCCACCGTCTTCGGCACGACCTTCGTCGACCTCGTGGTGCACGGCAAGCCCAGCGGCGAGCTCCGGGCCGGCGCGGTGGTCCAGGCCGACCGGACCCAGGGCACCCTCGAGCTCCAGCAGGCGCTCGACGACATCGACCGCCTGGTCAAGGCGCTCGGTCCCGCCGAGCTGGCCTCCGCGATCGGCTCGGCCTCCGAGGCGCTCGACGGCCGCGGCAACGAGATCGGCGAGACGGTCCGCACGCTCAACTCCTACCTCGACCGGCTCAACCCGCGGATGCCCCAGGTGCGCGAGGACCTCGACGCCCTGGCCGCGACCACGCGCCTGGTCGACGAGATCGCGCCCGACCTGCTCGACGCGACCGACGACGTGCTCGTCACGCTCCACACCATCGTGACCCAGGAGGCCTCGCTGACCGCGCTCATCACCGGCGGCACCAACCTGGCGCGGATCTCGACCGGCTTCCTCGACAAGAACCAGCGCAACCTGGTGCGGTTCATCAACGGTGCCGCGGTGCTGCTCGACGCGGTCTACGACAACCGCCAGGCCGGCATCTCCGACGCGCTCGCGGTCAACCTCGCGCTCGGCCGGACACTGCCGAGCGCCGTGAAAGAGGGGTTCGTGCGCACCGACGGCACGCTGCGGCTCTCGCCGCCGGACTACTACAGCGGCGGCCAGCGCCCGTCGTACCGGACCGGGAGCAGCGACCCGGCCGGCTTCGGCCGGCTGCTGGGGGAGGGCCGATGACCGGGCTGCGCACGATCGCGTTCAAGTTCGCCGCCTTCGCGGTGGCCAGCGGGCTCATGCTCCTGCTGCTGGTCAACACCATGCAGAACGGCGTCAGCGGCGACACCCGCGAGTACACGGCCGAGTTCGCCGACGTCAACGGGCTGCGCACCGGCGACGACGTCAAGGCGGCCGGCGTCCGGGTCGGCCAGGTGACCAGCATCGAGGCCACCGACGACGGCGCCGAGATCGGCATCGAGCTGGTCGAGGGTCAGCCGCTGCTCGACTCCACCAAGCTCGTCATGCGCTACCAGAACCTGCTCGGCCAGCGCTACATCGCGCTGGTCCAGGGCGCCCAGCGCGGTCCGGAGCTCAAGGACGGCGCGACCGTCCCGCTGGCCCAGACCGACCCGGGCTTCGACCTGACCGGGCTGCTCAACGGCTTCCGCCCGCTCTTCCGGGTGCTCCAGCCCGGTGACGTCAACACCCTGGCCGGCTCGCTGATCAAGGTGCTCCAGGGTGAGGGCGGCACGGTCGAGCAGCTGCTCTCCCAGACCGGCCAGCTCAGCAATTTCCTGGCCGACCGCGACGAGGTGATCGGCCAGGTGATGACCAACCTCAAGCCGGTGCTCGACAACCTGGCCGGCCAGGGCGACGAGCTCACCCAGACGGTCCAGGAGCTGCGTGCCCTGATGACCGGTCTGGCCAAGGACCGCAAGTCGATCGGCGCCTCGATCGACGGCGTCAGCCGCCTGGTCGGTGCGACCAGCTCGCTGCTCAAGGAGGTCAAGGTGCCGCTGGTGAGGACGACCGACCGGCTGGTCACGGTCGCCGACATGCTGGAGCGCTCGCGCTCGAGCCTGACGGCCGCGGTGCCCGCCTTCGCGACGGTCTTCGAGTCGCTGGGCCGCGCCACGTCGTACGAGAACGCGCTCAACGTCTACGTGTGCTCGCTCTCGATCGCGCTGACCAAGAACGGCACGGGCATCAACCCGGTCGGCAACAACGGCCCGTGGTCGGCGGTGTGCCGATGAAGCCCATGAACGAGCGCAGCCCGCTGCGCGTCGGCATCGTCACCCTGGTCGTGCTCGGCCTGGTCGGCGCCTTCGTCGTGTTCCTCAGCTTCTCCAACTTCGGCACCAAGAAGTACACCGCCGTCCTGGAGCACACCGCCGGTCTGCGCACCGGCGAGGACGTCCAGGTGCACGGCGTGATCTCCGGCAAGGTGACCGGCATCGAGCTGCAGAAGGAGCACGTGCTCGTGACCTTCGCCCTCGACAACGGCATCGAGCTGGGCTCGCGCTCCTCGGCGACGGTCAAGGTGGCGACGCTGCTGGGCACCCACTACCTCGAGGTCGACCCCCACGGCTCGGGCAGCCTGGCCGGTGCCCAGATCCCGCTGGAGCGCACCTCGGTGCCCTACAACCTCCAGGACGTGATCGAGAAGGGCTCCGAGGCGCTCGACGAGCTCGACCCCGAGCTGCTGGCCAAGGCGCTGACCGAGATGGCCGGCACCCTCGGGGCCAGCAAGCAGGAGATCGGCCCCGCCCTCGAGGGCGTGGCCCGGCTCTCCGAGGTCGTCTCCCGGCGCTCCGACCAGGTCGGCGACCTGATGGAGGCCACCCGCAAGGTCACCGACCAGCTCTCCGCCAGCAGCCAGGACATCGTCGGGCTGATGAAGCAGGCCAACCTCGTCGTCGGTGAGATCACCGCCCGGCGCGCGGCGATCCACCGGCTGCTCGTCGAGACCACGGACCTGTCCAAGGCGCTGACCGCGATCGTCCGGTCGACCAACGGCAAGCTCAAGCCGGCGCTCACCGACCTCAACGCCGTCCTCGACACGCTCAACCGCCAGGACAAGCAGCTGACCCACCTGCTCGAGGTGATGGCGCCCGCCGTCCGCTACGTCGCCAACGCGACCGGCAGCGGCCCGTTCCTGCCCCTCTACGTCAAGCCGCCCGCGATCCCGGCCGACGACACGACCTGCAAGCTCGAAGGGACGTGCCGCCGATGACCACGACCACCCGGTTCGCCCGCATCGCCGGCGCCCTCGTCGCCGTCCTGGCCGTGCTGCTCGCCTCGGGCTGCAGCGCGGTGAGCGGTGGCGACAAGATGACCGTCAAGGCCTACTTCGCCGACTCCGCCGGCCTCTTCGTCGGCAACGACGTCGGGATCCTCGGCGTCACCGTCGGCAAGGTGAAGTCGATCGAGCCGGCCGGCGACAAGGTGCTGGTCACCATGGAGATCGACGCCGACCAGCCCGTTCCGGCCGACGCCGGTGCCGTCGTGGTGGCCCGCTCGGTCGCCACCGACCGCTACGTCGAGCTGACCCCGGTCTACCGCTCGGGACCCAAGCTCGACGACGACGCGACGATCGGGCTCGACAAGACCCAGACCCCGGTCGACTTCGACCAGGTGCTGGAGTCGCTCAACGACTTCGCGACCGGCATCGGCGGCAACAAGGACACCACCAAGGCTGTCCAGCGCTTCATCGACGCCGGCGCCGAGGCGCTCCAGGGTCGCGGCCCGCTGCTCAACCAGACGATCCACTCGCTGGCCGACGGCGTCGACGGACTGGCCAGCCAGAAGGAGAACATCGCGGCGACCCTCAAGTCGCTCGACGTCCTGCTGACCACGATCTCGACCAACGAGCAGACCGCGCGCACGTTCATCCAGCAGGTCTCCAAGGCCTCGACGATGCTCGCCGACGAGCGCGAGAACTTCCGCCAGGCGCTGCGCTCGCTCGACGAGGCGGTCACCACCGTGGCGAAGTTCGCGGTCGACAACCGCGCCGAGATCGTGCGCAACCTCGACGGGGGCACCAAGCTGATGAAGACGGTGCTGAGCAAGCAGGACCAGCTCGCCGAGATCCTGCGGGTCATGCCGCTGGCCCTCGAGAACCTGCGGATGGTCCCCGGCGACCGGCTCCCGGTCCGGATCGACCCGCTGATCCTCGACCCGCTCGGCGGCATCCTGCAGCAGGTCTGCTCGCGGGTGCTCGGGCCGCTGTGCGAGATCCTCGACGGAACGCAGCCGGGACGGTGAGGGCGACGATGACGATCCGGACCACCGCGCCGCGCGCGGCCACGGCCACACTCCTGGCCCTGCTGCTCGGCGTGCTGAGCGCCTGCAGCACCACCATGCGCGACCTGCCGATCCCGGGCACCGGGGTCAGCGGCGACACCATCGAGATCAAGGCCGAGTTCGACGACGCGCTCAACCTCGCGGTCGGGGCTCCGGTCAAGGTCAACGGCGTCGACATGGGCAAGGTCGCCGAGATCAAGCCCAAGGACTTCACCGCCGAGGCGACGCTGACGATCAAGACCGACGCCGAGGTCCGCGAGGGCGCCCAGGCACGGCTGCGCTACACCACGCCGCTCGGTGAGCTGTTCGTCGACATCACCAATCCCGCCACCGGCAAGGCGCTCGCCGACGACGCGGTGCTCACCCGCGCGTCGACGACCACCGCGCCCTCGGTCGAGGACGCGCTGGCCCAGGCCTCGCTGCTCATCAACGGCGGTGGTCTCGACCAGCTCCAGACGGTGACCGAGGAGCTCAACAAGGCGCTCAACGGCAACGAGGGCGACTACCGGGCGCTGCTGGACAAGGCGTCGGTCTTCCTGACCCGCGCGAACGCCACCACCCAGAGCATCGACGCGGTGCTCACCTCGCTCAACTCGCTCTCCACCACGCTCAACGGGCGCAAGGAGACGATCAACCGGGCGGTCCGCGAGATCCGGCCCGCAGCCAAGGTGCTGCGCGAGAAGACGCCGCAGTTCACCGAGCTGCTCGCCGAGATCGAGAAGTTCACCGGCGCCGCCAACCAGACCGTCGGGGCGACCCGGGCCCAGCTGCTCACGCTGCTCGGCGAGCTGGAGCCGGTGCTGGCGGAGTTCGCCAAGAACAACGGCACCTTCGAGAGCTCCCTGCGCGCGGTGATCAACGCGGCCAAGGCGGCCGACGGCGTGGTGGCGACCGACTACCTCAACATCGCCCTCGAGCTGCACCTGGACAACCTCAACGTCAACGGCCTGCTCAGCGGTACGGTCACCGGGCTGGTCCGCGACCTGCTCGACCTGGTCGGCCTCGGCAAGCTGCTGCCCGGCCTGGGCGGCGGGCTGGGCGGTCTGCTCGGCGGGCCCAAGGCGACTGGCGGCAACGGCAAGACCGGCGGCGCCACCGGCGCCCAGCCGGGCGGCAAGGCCCCGGCCGACCCGCTCGGGCTCAACGGCCTCCTCGGTGGCCTGTTCGGAGGGAGGGGCTGATCATGGTCATGAAGCTTCTGGGCAACCGGCTCTACCTGAGCCTGGCCGGCATCATCCTCGTGCTGATCGTGACCACGGCGTACATCTTCGCCGCGGTGCTCGACCAGCCGCTCACCTCCAAGCCCGTCGAGGTCAAGGTCGAGCTGGCCCAGACCGGCGGCCTGTTCGAGGGCTCCGCGGTGACCTACCGCGGGATCAAGGTGGGCAAGGTCCGCTCGATCGTGCCCGCCGACAACGGCGTGCTCGCGACGATCGCCATCACCTCGGGCACCGAGATCCCCAAGGACGCGCTCGCCCGCGTGCGCAGCCTCTCGCCGGTCGGTGAGCAGTACCTCGACTTCCAGCCGAAGAAGGCCTCGGGGCCCTTCCTCGCCGACGGGGACACGATCCCGGCCGCCTCGACCGACCTGCCCAAGAGCCTCAGCTCGACGGTGGTCGCGGTCAACAACGTGCTGCGCCAGATCGACGACAAGAAGCTCCGGGTCGTCCTCGGCGAGCTGAGCACCGGCCTCAAGGGGACCGGCGACGACCTCGGCCGGATCCTCGACCAGGGCACCGCCCTGCTCGAGACGCTCGACTCCGTGTGGCCCGAGACCGACCGGGTGATCAGCAGCTCGGGCTCGGTGCTCTCGATCGCCACCGACAACGCCGACGCGCTGCGCCAGCTCGCCACCTCGTCCAAGCGCTTCGCGCAGTTCCTGCGCGAGTACGACCCCGAGCTGCGCGACATCCTCAAGCGGGGCCCGGGTCAGATCGACGAGCTGATCAAGCTGGTCCGCGACGCCAACGAGGTGCTGCCGGGCTTCCTGTCGGCCGGCGTCAGCTTCACCGACGTCTTCCGCTCCTACGAGCCGCACCTGCGTGCGCTGCTCCAGAACTACTCGCCGGGTCTGCGCTCGCTGCTGGCCAAGGTCCGCGACGGTGAGCTGCGCATCGAGCTCATCCCCGACAAGATGCGCAAGGAAGCGACCTGCACCTACGGCACGAGCCGGCTCAACCCCAAGGTCGACCAGCGCCGCGCGCTCCAGCGCGACGGCCGCTGCGCCGCCGGGCTGACCTACCTCCAGCGCGGTGCCGCCAACGCCCCGGGACCCGTGCGATGAGCGCCGAGAGCCGCCGGCCCGGCAACCTCGTCCTCGGTCTCGCCGCGCTGCTGGTCGCCTGCCTGGCCGTGGGGGCCTGGCTGCTGGTCCAGGAGCGCGGTGCCCAGGACGACCTGGCCCGGGCCGAGAAGCAGGTCCAGACGCTGACCGGCGAGAAGGAGGCCGAGCAGGCCGCCCTCGGTGCCGCCAAGTCGATCCTGGTCGAGGTCACGTCGTACTCCTGGAAGGACGGGGAGCACGAGTTCGCCTGGCTCGACAAGATCGCCAACAGCGAGCTCAAGGACAAGCTCGCGCCCAACGTGAGCGGGCTGCAGAAGGCCATCGTCGACGGCAAGGTCTCGGCCAAGGGTCAGGTCGTCGATGCGGCCGCGCGCGCGGTCAGCACCTCCCAGGTCGAGGTGCTGGCGTTCGTCGACCAGGCGCTCACCGACGAGACCAACAAGGACGTCAAGATCGAGCAGCAGCGGGTCAGCCTGACCATGAAGCTCGCGGACGGCACCTGGCTGGTCGACCGGCTCGAGCTGCTCAGCGGCGACAACGCTGGTGAGGGTACGCCGTAACCGCCTCGACGCTGCCGATAGATTGACGCGCGTGGCGCACCCCGACGGAGACTCCCTGGCCGGTCTGCGGACCGCGCTCCGGCGGATCCTGCTGACCCTGATCGGCGTCCCGTTCGTGGTCGCGATCGCGATGTCGCTCGTCGACTCCTACCGGCGCCGCGGCAAGCGGCCCAAGCCGTTCCCGACCACGACGCCGCGCACGGTCGAGGTGGGCGACGGCGAGGTGACGACGTACACCTTCGGCCGCGACCTGTACGACGACATGCTCGCCGCGATCGACGGCGCCCAGCGCCAGATCCTCTTCGAGACCTACATCTGGAAGGGCGACGCGACGGGGGAGCGGTTCAAGCGCGCGCTCATCGCCGCCGCCGAGCGCGGGGTCGACGTCTACTGCACCTACGACGCCTTCGCCAACCTGGTCGTCTCGCCGGCGTTCCAGCGCTTCCCCCCGAGCGTCAAGGTGCTGCGCTACCCGGTCTACTCGGCCGGCTGGCGCTTCTTCGACCTGCGCCGCTACGGCCGCGACCACCGCAAGATCCTCGTCGTCGACGACGCCGTCGGCTTCGTCGGCGGCTACAACATCGGCTCGGCCTACGAGAGCGAGTGGCGCGACACCCACGTCCGGATCACCGGGCCCGCGGTGTGGGACCTCAAGCGCGCCTTCGCCGACTTCTGGAACCTCAACCGCCGCCGGCGGCTGCGCGGCACCGAGCGGCCGCTGCTGCTCGAGACCGCCTCGACCTGGGAGCCGCGGGTGCGCCTGCAGCGCAACGTGCCGCGGCTGTGGATGTTCCCCATCCGGGCGATGTACCTCGAGGCGATCAACCGCGCCAGCCGCAACATCTGGATGACCCAGGCCTACTTCCTGCCCGACGAGGACTTCATCGCCGCGATCAAGGACGCCGCGCGCCGCGGGGTCGACGTCCGGCTGCTGCTGCCGCTGAAGTCCAACCACATCGTGGCCGACTGGATCTCGCGGGGCTACTTCACCCAGCTGCTCGACGCCGGGGTGCGGATCCTGCGCTATCGCGACGCGATGGTGCACGCCAAGACCGCCACGGTCGACGGCACCTGGGCCACGGTCGGCACCGCCAACATCGACCGGCTCAGCCTCTCGGGCAACTACGAGATCAACGTCGAGATCATCGACGAGGCCTTCGCCGCCGAGCTCGAGGCGATCTTCGAGGTCGACCAGTCGCACTGCCTCGAGCTGACCAGCGGCGAGTGGGAGGCGCGGGACATGCACCGCAAGTTCACCGAGCTGGTGCTCGCGCCGCTGCGCCCGCTGCTCTGAGGAGCCCCGCCCGGTCGGGCGGCGGACCGTCGTCGACGATTGACGAACAACAGTGTTCGTGAAACCCTCCGGACCATGACGACGCTGCCGCGCGGGCGCCACGGCCTGAGCCGGGACGCGGTCGCGGCGGTCCAGCGCGAGCGGATCTTCCACGCCATGGCCGATGCCATGGCCGAGCGCGGGTACGCCGGCACCCCGGTCGCCGAGGTGATCAAGCGCGCGGGGGTCTCGCGGGAGACCTTCTACCAGCACTTCGGGTCCAAGCACGACTGCTTCCTCGCGGCGTACGAGTGGGCGACCGACGCGCTGCGCGCGGGCTTCGCCGAGGGGATCGCCGTCGGGGCGGAGCGGCCCGCGCCGGAGCGCTTCGACGCGCTGCTCGGCCGCTACCTCGCCGCGCTGGCCGAGGACCCGCGCCGGGCCCGCCTGTTCCTGGTCGAGGCGTACGCCGCCGGCCCCGAGATCATGCGCCGCCGGCTCGCCGTCCAGCGCGAGGCGGCCGCGGCGCTGGCCGCGCTGTTCGGCGTCGACGGTCGTGACGAGGCCCGGCTCTTCGCGTGCGAGGCGCTGCTCGCCGCGACCATCCAGATGGCGACCGCGCGGGTCGTGCTCGACGACGCCGCCGCGCTGGCGTCCCTCCGTCCCCCTCTCGTCGCCCTCGCGGCGACGCTGTTCCCGAGCTGAGGAGAAGTCCATGTGGTTCCGAGCCCCGGTCCGTGACCTGGCCGGCAAGCAGGTGTTCGTCACCGGCGCCGCCAGCGGCATCGGCCGCGCCGTCGCCCGCTACGCCGCCGATCGCGGCGCCGTGCTGCACCTGACCGACATCCAGCCCGACGCGCTCGCCGCGGTCGCGGCCGAGATCCGGGCCGGGGGAGGCCAGGTGGCCACCGCCGAGGTCGCCGACGTCGCCGACCACGAGCAGGTACGACGCCTCGCGGCGCTGGTCACCGAGCGCGCCGGCGCGATGGATGTCGTCCTCAACGTGGCCGGCATCGCGATCTGGGGCACCGTGCGCAGCCTGGAGCCCCAGCACTGGCAGCGCCTCGTCGACGTCAACCTGATGGGCCCGATCCACGTGATCGAGGAGCTCCTGCCGCCGATGATCGACGCCCGGCGCGGGGGACAGCTCGTCAACATCTCCTCCGCGGCCGGGATCATCGCGATGCCGTGGCACGCGGCCTACAGCGCGACGAAGTTCGGCCTGCGCGGTGTCTCGGAGGTGCTGCGCTACGACCTGCGCAAGCACCGGATCGGCGTCAGCCTGGTCTGCCCCGGGGGCGTCGACACCGGCCTGGTCGAGACCATCCGGATCGCCGGCATCGACCAGCAGAGCAAGGCGTTCGTGCGCGCCCGCGGCCACTTCCAGAAGCGCGCGGTCTCGCCCGAGCAGGCCGCCGCAGCGATCTGGAAGGGCGCGCTGCGCAACCGCTACTGGGTCTACACCTCGCCCGACATCCGGCTCGTGCACTGGCTGCAGCGCTACTTCCCGCCCGGCTACGCGATCGCGATGCGGGTCTTCAACTACGGCGCCAACCGGGTGCTGCCGGCTGTCGAGCAGGCCCGCCGGACGGACGCCGGGTGAGCGGCGCCCGGATCGAGCCCGGCGGCTGGCGCGAGGTCGGCCCCTTCGTGGCGCTCTTCGCCCGGGTCGCCGGCCGGGTCCAGGGGACCGAGCCGCCGGCGGTCTTCCTCACCCTGGGCCGGCACCGCCGGCTGTTCTGGGGGTGGCTGCACTTCGCCGGGCGGCTGATGCCGGGCGGCCGGCTCTCGCGGCGCGAGTCCGAGCTGGTGATCGTGCGGGTGGCCGCACGCCGGGAGTCGGCGTACGAGCTGGAGCAGCACCGGCGCCTGGCCCGCCGCGCCGGTCTTGCCCGAGAGGAGGTCACCGCGGTCGAGGCGGACGCCGACCACCCGGGGTTCAGCGTCCGGGAGCGGCTGCTCCTGCGCGCCACCGACGAGCTGCTCGCCGACCAGGACCTCACCGACGGGCTGTGGGCCGAGCTGGGGGACTGCTTCGAGGACCGGGAGCGGATCGAGATCCTCATGCTCGTCGGTCACTACGCGATGCTCGCCACCGCCCTGCACACCCTGCGCGTGCGCCCCGACCGGCCCCGCTGACCCGGCGCCGGAGCGACTGTCGGCGCTCCCTCGTACGCTGAAGGCATGCGTCCGGTCACCGATCTCGAGCGTCGCGTCGCGCCCTTCCACGTCCAGTCCGACTACCAGCCCTCGGGCGACCAGCCGGCCGCGATCGCCGAGATCACCAAGCGGCTCAACGACGGGGTCCAGGACGTCGTCCTGCTGGGTGCGACCGGTACCGGCAAGACGGCGACCGTGGCCTGGGTGGCCGAGCAGGTGCAGCGTCCGCTCCTCGTGCTCCAGCCCAACAAGACGCTGGCCGCGCAGTTCGCCAACGAGCTGCGCCAGCTCTTCCCGGACAACGCGATCGAGTACTTCGTCTCGTACTACGACTACTACCAGCCCGAGGCGTACGTCCCCCAGACCGACACCTACATCGAGAAGGACTCCTCGATCAACGAGGAGGTCGAGCGGCTGCGCCACTCCGCGACCAACAGCCTGCTCACCCGCCGCGACGTCATCGTGGTCTCGACGGTCTCGTGCATCTACGGCCTCGGCACCCCCCAGGAGTACGTCGACCGCATGGTCCGCCTCCGCGTGGGCGAGGAGCACGACCGCGACTCGGTGCTGCGCCGCCTGGTCGAGATCCAGTACACCCGCAACGACCTCGCCTTCACCCGCGGCACCTTCCGGGTGCGCGGCGACACGCTCGAGATCTTCCCGGTCTACGAGGAGCTCGCGGTCCGCATCGAGTTCTTCGGCGACGAGATCGAGCGGCTGATGACCCTGCACCCGGTCACCGGCGAGGTGCTCACCGAGGACCAGGAGCTCTACGTCTTCCCGGCCAGCCACTACATCGCGGGCCCTGAGCGCATGGAGCGCGCGATCAACGGCATCGAGGCCGAGCTCGGCGAGCAGCTCGAGACCTTCGAGAAGCAGGGCAAGATGCTCGAGGCCCAGCGCCTGCGGATGCGCACGACGTACGACATCGAGATGATGCGCCAGGTCGGCTCCTGCTCGGGCATCGAGAACTACTCGATGCACATGGACGGCCGCTCGCGGGGCAGCGCGCCCAACACGCTCATCGACTACTTCCCCGAGGACTTCGTTCTCGTCATCGACGAGTCCCACGTCGCCGTACCCCAGGTCGGCGGCATGTACGAGGGCGACATGTCGCGCAAGCGCAACCTCGTCGAGCACGGCTTCCGCCTGCCGAGCGCGATGGACAACCGCCCGCTGCGCTGGGAGGAGTTCCTCGAGCGCATCGGCCAGACCGTCTACCTCTCCGCGACGCCGGGCGACTACGAGCTCGACAAGGTCCAGGGCGACGTCGTCGAGCAGATCATCCGCCCGACCGGACTGATCGACCCCGAGGTCGTGGTCAAGCCGACCAAGGGCCAGATCGACGACCTGATCCACGAGATCCGGCTGCGCACCGACAAGGACGAGCGCGTCCTGGTCACCACGCTGACCAAGAAGATGTCCGAGGACCTCACCGACTACCTCCTCGACGCCGGCATCCGCACCCGCTACCTGCACTCCGAGGTCGACACCCTCAAGCGCATCGAGCTGCTGCGCGACCTGCGCCTGGGCCTGTACGACGTCCTGGTCGGCATCAACCTGCTCCGCGAGGGCCTCGACCTCCCCGAGGTCTCCCTGGTCGCGATCCTCGACGCCGACAAGGAGGGCTTCCTCCGCTCGGACAAGTCCCTCATCCAGACCATCGGCCGCGCCGCCCGCAACGTCTCGGGCGAGGTCCACATGTACGCCGACAAGATCACCCCGTCGATGGAGTCGGCCATCGAGGAGACCAACCGCCGCCGCGCCAAGCAGGTCGCCTACAACGAGGCCCACGGCATCGACCCGCAGCCGCTGCGCAAGAAGATCGCCGACATCACCGAGATGCTCGCCCGCGAGGACGAGACCACCCAAGAGCTCCTCCAGACCTGGGCCGACGTCGGCCAGAAGGGCCGCGCCGGCGGCGTCAAGCCCAAGGTCGCCCCGACCCCGCACCTGCGCTCCACCGACATCGGCGGCCACGCCGCCGAGCTGGCCGGGATGCCCAGCAGCGACCTGGCCCAGCTCATCCAGGACCTGACCGAGCAGATGAAGGCGGCCGCGGCCGAGCTGCAGTTCGAGCTCGCGGCGCGGCTGCGCGACGAGATCGGCGACCTCAAGAAGGAGCTGCGGCAGATGATGGAGGCGACTAAGTGAGGAGGGCGCGCCGAGCGAGGAACGAGCTCGAAGTGCGCCCGACGAGCGCGGGAGCGCGCGAGCGCCAGCGAGCGCAGGCGACGAAGTGACCGGCACGACCGTGCGCGAGGTCCAGGTGACCTTCGACTGCGCCGACCCCCGCGCCCTCTCCGAGTTCTGGAACGAGGTGCTCGGCTACGTCCTGCCGCCGCCCCCGCCGGGCTTCGCCGACTGGGACGCCTTCCGCGCCTCGCTGCCGCCCGAGCTGCGCAACAGCGCCTCGGCCTGCATCGACCCCGAGGGGGCCGGACCGCGGATCTTCTTCCAGCGGGTCCCCGAGGGCAAGAGCGCCAAGAACCGGGTCCACCTCGACGTGCGGGCCGCGCCCGGGCTGGCCGGTGACGAGCGGATGGCGGCGCTCGAGGCCGAGGCCGCGCGCCTGGTCGCTCTGGGGGCGAGCCGGGTCGAGCGGCACGAGCCGGCGCCGCCGATGGGGGCCGGGCACCTCGTCATGCAGGACCCTGAGGGCAACGAGTTCTGCCTCGACTGAGCGCGCCGCGCCGCGCTGCCGGCGTGAGCCCTAGTCCCGGCGCCGCGCGCTGAGCCCGACCAGCCGGGCGACCACGAGCGCGACGTAGAAGACGCCCGCGACCTGCTCGACCATCACCAGCGACCGCGCGTGCGCGAGCACCGGGTAGACGTCGGAGAGCCCGACGCTGGTCATCGCGGTGAAGGACAGGAAGAGCAGCTCGAACCAGTCCAGGGGCACCGCGCCGGTGGGGCTGGTGTAGCTGATGAACGCGCCCGGCCAGAGCACCTGGGCGGCGGCGTACAGGTAGGCGAAGCCCCAGGCGACCACGGTGAAGGCCGCGCCGGTGGCGAAGAGCTCGTCGCGGGTGACCTTGTCGTCGTGGAACAGGTAGCGGATCAGCGCGTAGGAGACGAAGAAGTAGAACGGCGCGTGGAAGACCGCTGAGGCCAGGACGATGCCGTCGCTGTCGGGCTGGAAGGCCTCGGCGACGGTCAGCACCACCGCCGGTACGCCGAGCAGCAGGGCGACCCACGTCAGCGCCGGCGTACGACGCACCGCGGCCACCGCGGCGAGCAGCACCAGCAGCTGGAAGACGCCCGCGAACGCGAGGCCCAGGTCGGATCCCTGGAGCGCCGGGTAGGCCAGGACGACGAGCAGCTGGGCGCCCAGGAGCACTCCGGAGGGGTGCCGGCCGAGGGCCGCGAGCGGGCGGGGGAGACGGTCGGCGGCGGTCGGCACCTGCCGATCGTAGGTCCGGTGGGGCGTGACCCGGGCCACGCGCGCGCCGTTGAGGGTGTGGAGGGAGTGATCGGCGCCACTTCTCGGACATGTCGTGTCGGTCACAACGAGAACGTGTTCTAATATCGCGAAAGCTCGTAGCGAGCCGCGGGGACACATGGGAGCTGGGGAGAGGAGACGGCGCGTGGCGTTCAACGCCGTATCGATCGTGCGTGGCCCTGGCGAGATCGCGCTGATGGTGGTCGAGGTCACCAAGCGGATCCTGACCCGCCCGTTCCAGTTCCGGGAGTTCCTCGAGCAGGCGTGGTTCGTCACGAGCGTGACGCTCGTGCCGACGATCATGGTCTCGATCCCGTTCGGCGCGGTCATCTCGCTCCAGGTCGGCAACCTGACCGGACAGCTCGGCGCGCAGTCCTTCGCCGGCGCGACAGCGGTGCTCGCCACCGTGCGGGAGGCGGCGCCGATGGCGGCGGCGATGATCATCGCCGGTGCCGCCGGATCGGCGATCTGCTCCGACCTCGGCGCGCGCAAGATCCGCGAGGAGATCGACGCCATGGAGGTGCTGGGCATCGATCCGCTGGAACGCCTGGTCGCCCCGCGCGTGGTGGCCACGATGTTCGTCGCGCTGATGATCAACGGCATCGTGATCGGCACCGGCATCGGCGGCGGCTACTTCTTCACCGTCATCGTCCAGGGCGGCTCGGCCGGCGCCTTCCTGTCCTCGTTCACCGCGCTCGCCTCGCTGCCCGACCTCTACATCGCGATGGTCAAGGCGCTCATCTTCGGCTGGCTGGCCGCGATCATCGGGGCCTACAAGGGCCTCAACGCCGGTGGCGGTCCGAGCGGCGTGGGCCGCGCGGTCAACGAGTCGGTGATCATCGCGTTCATGGCGCTGTTCTTCCTCAACGCCGTGATCACCGCGATCTACTTCCAGATCTCCCCGCCGGCGGGCCTCTGATGGCCGCCGTCAGCGAGCTCGTCGGCGACGCCTACAAGAGCGGCCGCGGCACCCTCGAGGGGTACGGCGATCAGCTGCTCTTCTACCTCAAGGCACTCTCATGGGTGCCCCGGGCGATCCGGCGCTACCCCCGCGAGATCACCAACACGCTCGCCGAGGTCGCCTTCGGCGCCGGCGGCCTGAGCCTGATCCTCGGCTCGGTGGGCGTCATCGCGTTCATGGCGTTCTTCGCCGGGACCGAGGTCGGCATCCAGGGCTACGCCTCGCTGAGCCAGATCGGCGTCGCGAAGTTCAGCGCGTTCATCTCGGCGTACTTCAACACCCGCGAGGTGGCGCCGCTGGTCTCCTCGATCGCGCTCGCCGCGACGGTCGGTTGCGGCTACACCGCCCGCCTCGGCGCGATGCGGATCTCCGAGGAGATCGACGCGCTCGAGGTGATGGGCATCCCGTCGCTGCCGTTCCTGGTGACGACCCGGATGGTGGCGGCGTTCATCGCGGTCATCCCGCTCTACATCGTGGCGCTGCTGGCGTCGTACCTGTCGCCGCGGCTGATCGTGACCTACATCTACGGTCAGTCCGCCGGCACCTACGACCACTACTTCCTGCAGTTCCTGCCACCCATCGACATGCTGTGGTCGTTCTTCAAGCTGCTGTTCCTCGCCGTCGCGGTGATCCTCATCCACTGCTACTACGGCTACACCGCCTCGGGCGGACCGGCCGGCGTGGGCCGGGCGGTCGGCAAGGCCATCCGGACGAGCATCGTCACGATCGTCGTCGCTGACTTCTTCCTCAGCTTCGCGATCTGGGGCTCGACCACCACCGTCCGGATCACGGGGTGACGCGCCGATGCTGGTGAACATCCATCACGACAGCGCCAAGGAGCACAACCGGCTCCTCGTCGCCGGAGTCGTCTTCCTGAGCGTGCTCGCGCTGCTCATGTGGCTCTCGATCGCGATCTACAACAAGACCTTCGACAGCGTCACGACCGTCAAGGTCAAGGCCGACCGGGCCGGTCTGCAGCTCGCCAAGTTCGGCGACGTGCGGATCAACGGCGTGCTCGTCGGCCGGGTCGACAAGATCGACCAGGACGGCGAGGAGGCCGAGATCACGCTCGCGCTCGACCCCGACGCCGCCAAGAAGATCCCGTCGAACATCGGCGTCCACATCGTGCCGACCACGCTCTTCGGCCAGAAGTTCGTCGCGCTCATCCGCCCGGACGGCGACGCCGCGCGACCGCTCAAGGACGGCGACGTCATCCCGTCCGACCGGGTCGAGACCAACGTCGAGCTGAGCCGGGTGCTCGCCGACCTGTTCCCGCTGCTCCAGGCGGTCCAGCCGGCCGACCTCAACGCCACGCTGCACGCGCTGGCGACCGCGCTCGAGGGGCGCGGCGAGGACCTCGGCAAGACGATGGACCAGCTCGGCGACTACATCGGCAGGATCGAGGACCACCTGCCGACCCTGCGCAAGGACCTCCAGGCGCTGGCCGAGGTCGCCGACGCCTACGACATGGCGGCGCCCGACCTGCTCGACGTCCTCGACAACGTCACGGTCACCAGCAAGACCATCACCGAGAAGGCCGCCGACCTCGACGTCTTCTTCTCCGACCTGACCGGGCTGGCGAACACCTCGACCCGGCTGCTCGGCGACAACGAGCAGAACCTCATCCGGATGGGCCAGGTCACCGCCCCGGTGGTCGGCCTGCTCGCGGAGTACTCCCCGGAGTTCCCCTGCCTGATCCGCGGTGCGGCCAACTACGAGCCGATCCTCTCCAAGACCTTCGAGGGCGGCTGGGTCAAGCAGTACATCGAGTTCTTCAACCCGCAGTTCCGCCCCTACGACGAGCGCGACCTCCCCGAGTACGGCGAGGTCGGCCACGGTCCGTGGTGCGCCGGACTGCCCAAGTTCACCGTCCCCGGTACGCCGAACCCGCTCGACCAGGGCTCGGACATCGACGAGAAGGGCGGCTTCTCGCCGCTGCCGCTCCAGGGACTGCTCGGCCGCCCGACCGCCGGCGGCGCCATCGACAGCGGGTACGCCGGCAGCGAGGCCGAGCAGCGCGTGGTCAACGCGATGCTGGCCGGTGAGAGCGGCCGCGCGCCGGAGACCTACGGCTCCCTCGGGTCGCTGCTCTACGGCCCTGTCGTGCGCGAGGGGAAGGCAGCCGGATGAGCAACAGCCGCAACGCCACGACGATCTCGGCGGCGATCAAGCTCGCCGTGTTCACCGTCGTCTCGGTGCTGGTCACCGGTCTGCTCGCCGTCATCATGGGCAATGTCGGCTTCGGCGACCGCAACCAGTACCAGGCGATCTTCGCCAACGCCACGATGCTCGAGAAGGGCGACGACGTCCGCGTCGCGGGCGTCAACGTCGGCGAGGTCAAGAAGGTCGAGCACTACCGGCGCACGATGGCCAAGGTGACCTTCAAGGTCGACGCGGGGGTCAAGCTGACCACCGCCTCGCTGGCCAAGATCCGCTTCCTCAACCTGGTCGGCGACCGCTACATGGCGCTGGAGCAGGGGAGCGGCGGCAAGGACGCCAAGACGCTCGCCGACGGCGCGACCATCCCGGCCGACAACACCGAGCCGGCGCTCGACCTGACCGTGCTCTTCGACGGCTTCAAGCCGCTGTTCGCCGCGCTGACGCCCGACCAGGTCAACGAGCTGAGCATGAACCTGGTCCAGGTGCTCCAGGGCGAGGGCGGCACGGTCAAGAGCCTGCTCGACCACACCGCCTCGCTGACCTCGGCGCTCGCCGACCGCGACCAGCTCATCGGCGACGTGATCACCAACCTCAGCCAGACGCTGAGCACGGTCAACGACCGCCACCAGCAGCTGAGCACGCTCATCGTCGAGCTCAAGGACTGGATGACCGACCTCGCCAAGGACCGCGACACCATCGGCTCCTCGCTCGACAACATCTCCGAGCTGACCGTGACCGTCGCCGACCTGCTGCGCCGGGGCCGGCCGCTGGTCAAGGAGGACATCGCCGCGCTGCGCGCGCTCTCCAAGCTCCTCAACAAGAAGGAGAACCGGGAGAACCTGGCCGAGCTCCTCGACCGGATGCCGGAGACGATGACCGACCAGACCCGGACCGGCACCTACGGGTCCTGGTACCAGTACTACGTCTGCGGCGTCTCCGCCCGGATCCGGCTCCCGCTGATCGCGAACCTGCCGATCATCAAGGAGATCCAGGAGTACATCACCAAGTTCCAGTTCCGCTCGACCGCCCCGAGGTGCCGCCGATGAGCCGCGACAGCGACGCCCGCGACGCCCGGATCATCCGGCTCGGCGTGATCACCCTGGTGGTGATGGCGCTGGTCTCGGCGGCGACCTTCAACCTCGGCAAGTTCCCCGGCTTCCGCGGGACGACGTACTACGCGGAGTTCAGCGACGCCAGCGGCATCCACAAGGGCAATATCGTCCAGGTCGGCGGCATCCGCGCCGGCCGGGTGAGCGCGGTCGACCTGGCGGGGGACCGGGTCAAGGTGACGTTCGAGATCGACGGGGACGTCGACTTCGGGCCCGACAGCCACGCCTCGATCGAGGTGCTCAACCTGCTCGGTGAGAAGTACCTCGACCTCCAGCCGGTGGGCAAGGGCCAGCTCGCCGACGGGGGCACGATCCCGATGGACCGGACCAAGGCCGCCTACGACATCGTCGGCGTCTTCGGTGACCTGACCACGACGACCGAGGAGATCGACACCGATCAGCTCTCCCGGGCGCTCGACACGGTGGCCGACACGCTCGACGTCTCGGCGCCCGAGATCCAGGCCTCCTTCGACGGCATCTCCCGGCTCTCGCGCAGCGTCGCGGCGCGCGACGCCGAGATCCAGACGCTCTTCGAGAGCTCGAAGCAGGTCAGCAAGGTGCTCGCCGACCGCAGCGACGACATCGTCGACCTGATGAAGAGCAGCGACCTGGTCTTCCAGGAGCTGACCAAGCGCAAGGCCGCCGTGCACGACCTGCTGGTCAACGCTCGCTCGCTCGCGGTCGAGCTGCGCGGGGTGGTCAAGGACAACGAGAAGCAGATCGCGCCGGCGCTCGCCGAGGTCGACGGCCTGGTCTCGTTCCTGGTCTCGAAGAAGCAGAGGATCAAGGAGACGCTCGCCGCGCTCGGCCCCTACGTGTCCATCCTCAGCAACATCATCGGTACCGGCCCCTGGTTCGACGCGTACGCCGCGAACCTCCTGGCGCTGCCCACCGGTGAGTTCGTGCCCGGGTTCCAGGGGTGATCGCGATGGTGTCCACGATCCTCAAGCGCGTCGACAAGCGCGTGCTCGTCGCCATCGGCGTCGTGCTGCTGCTCGGCGTCCTGGTCAACGTCTTCCGCTCGCCGGCCGAGATGAAGACGGTCACCGCGCACTTCCCGCGCGCGGTCAGCGTCTACGAGGGCACCGACGTGCGGATCCTCGGGGTCAACGTCGGCAAGGTGACCTCGGTGATCCCCGAGGGCAACTCGGTCCGCGTCGAGATGGAGTACGACGCGTCGTACAAGGTGCCCAAGAGCGCCCAGGCCGTCATCGTGACGCCGACGCTCGTGGCCGACCGCTTCGTCCAGCTGACCCCGGTCTTCGAGGGCGGCGCGGTGCTGGCCGACGGTGCCGACATCGCCCTGCCCGAGACCGCCGTGCCGGTCGAGCTCGACCGGATCTACAGCAGCCTGCAGACGCTGACCCGGGCCCTAGGCCCCAACGGCGTCAACAAGGACGGCACGCTCGACCACCTGCTCGCGGCGGGGGAGAAGGCGTTCGCCGGGCAGGGTGCCAAGGGCAACCAGATGATCCGCGACCTGGCCCAGGCCGCCCAGACCTTCGGCAACGGCGCCGGCCCGCTGTTCGACACGGTCAGCCAGCTCGCCAAGTTCACCAAGACGCTGGCCGAGAACGACGGCCTGGTGCGGGCGTTCATGCAGGACCTCACCGGGGTCTCGGCGATGCTGGCCGACGAGAGCGACGAGCTCGAGCAGGCCGTCGCGGCGGTGGCCAAGGCCGTCGGCAGCGTCCGGGGCTTCGTCAAGAACAACCGCGACGCCTTCGTCACCGACATCCGCAAGCTCACCGACGTGATGAACACGATCGTGTCCGAGAAGGACAACATCGAGACCGCGGTCAAGATCGCGCCGGTCGCGATGGGCAACCTGCACATGGGCTTCGACCACGTCACCGGCAGCCAGAACTCCCGGCTCGCGATCGGCGGCCTGGTCTGGGACGTCGACGGCCTGATCTGCTCGTTCATCCAGCAGAACCCGGCGATGCCCAAGGCGCTCAAGAACACCGCCTGCATGCTGATCGAGAAGCTCATCGAGCCGATCCTGACCAAGCTGCCCTGGCTGCCCCCGGAGTTCAAGACCGCCCTGCCCGGCGGCAAGGCCAAGCAGACCGGCGCGACCGACACCGACCGGGGCATCGCGGTGCCGCGCCCGGCCGAGGTGTCCTACTCGACCGGCGACGGCGCCACGATGGAGAACCTGCTCGGAGGTGGGTCGTGAGCACGCGCAACGCACGTCGTCCCGGCCGGTGGTGCCGCGCGGTGGCGCTCCTGGTCGGACTGACGGTCCTCACCGGCTGCAGCGGCTTCCGCGGCGCCTACGACCTGCCGCTGCCCGGTCACCCGGTCGACGCCGATGAGGCGTTCGAGGTGACGGCCTACTTCAAGGACGTCCTCAACGTCGTCCCGCGCTCGCCGGTCATGGTCGACGACGTCGTGGTCGGTGAGGTGACCGAGGTCGAGCGCTCCGGCTGGAACGCCCGCGTCACGATGATCGTGCGCGACGACGTCAAGCTGCCCGACAACGCCATCGCCGACATCCGCCAGGTCTCGCTCCTGGGCGAGAAGTACGTCGCCCTCGAAGCGCCCGAGCAGGAGGCGCCGGTGGGCCGGCTCTCCGAGGGCGACGAGATCGCGCTCGCCAAGACCGGCCGCAACCCGGAGGTCGAGGAGGTGCTCGGTGCGCTGTCCTTCCTGCTCAGCGGTGGCGGCGTCGCCCAGCTCGGCACGATCACCCGCGAGGCCAACCTGGTGATGAACGGCCGCGAGGACCGGCTGCGCAGCCTGCTCTCCTCGCTCGACTCGGTCGTCGGCACGCTCGACGAGCAGAAGGTCGACATCATCAACGCGCTCGAGTCGCTCAACAACCTGACCTCGACGCTCAACAAGGAGAAGGAGACGATCGGCGACGCGCTCGACGCGACCGGCCCGGCGATCGACGTCCTCTCCGCCCAGCACGACGAGCTGATCGAGATGCTCGGCGCGCTCGACCGGCTCGGCAAGGTCGGCACCCGCGTCATCAACGCCAGCAAGGAGGACGTGCTCAGCATCCTGCGCGACCTCAGCCCGGTGCTGCGCAAGCTGACCGAGGCCGACGAGCAGCTGGCCCCCGGCCTCAACCTGCTCATCAGCTTCCCGTTCCCGCAGACGGCCAACAACATCGTCAAGGGCGACTACGCCGACACGATCATCCGTGCCGACCTCAACTTCGAGAACCTCTACAAGACGCTCGGCCTGCCCGAGATCCAGCTCCCGGACCTGGAGGCGGTCCTCAATCAGGTCGGCCAGTGCCTCAAGAGCGGCAAGCTCACCAGCTCGGCCTGCCTGCAGGTGCTCAGCGACGTCAACCTGCTCAAGGACCTGCAGACCAAGTGCCAGGACCGCACCATCCGCGACAGCCCCGTCTGCAAGCTGCTCCGCGCGCTGCCCGACCTCGACCTGGGCGGCCTGCTCGGTGGCAAGGGCGGCCTGCTGGGCAGTGACGGCCCGCTCAGCGGCCTGACCCGCGGGCTGCTCGGCACCCAACCGTCGTCGTACGACAACGGATCGACGCGCAGCCTGCTCGGAGGTGTCGCATGAGTCGCGGCGTACGGATCCGGCTGATGGCGTTCGTCGTCCTCAGCGCGGTCGGCATCACCTACATCGGCGCCAGCTACCTGGGCCTGGTCGACAAGATCACCGGGCGCGGGCTGACCGTGACCGCGAGCCTGCCCGGCTCCGGCGGCCTCTTCGAGGGCAGCGAGGTGACCTACCGCGGCGTCAAGATCGGCCGGGTCTCGCGGATGGACACCACCGAGGACGGCGTCGACCTCACCCTCGACCTCAAGGACGGCACCAAGCTGCCGCGCGACGCCCCGATGTTCGTGCACAACCTCTCCGCGGTCGGCGAGCAGTACCTCGACTTCCAGCCGCCCGACGACAAGGGCCCCTACGCCGAGAACGGCACCCGGTTCACCGGCAGCGACAAGTCGCTCCCGGTCGACGAGGGCGACCTGCTGGTCGACCTGAGCCGGTTCGTCGACTCCGTCGACAAGGGCAGCCTCCAGACGGTCGTCGAGGAGCTCGGGCTGATGTTCAACGACACCGGCACCGACCTGCAGCAGCTGCTCGACGGGGGACAGGCGTTCATCGCCGAGGCCAGCGAGCACACCGACGAGACCATCGCGCTGCTCGACAACGGTCTGGCCGTGCTGCGCACGCAGCGCGGCCAGAAGGAGAACATCCGCAAGTTCTCCCAGGACCTCAACACGATCACCACGACCCTGCGCGGCAGCGACGGCGACCTGCGCAAGGTGCTCAGCGCGACCCCGGGCGCGGCCCGCGAGGTCGACCAGCTGCTGCGCCAGCTCGAGCCGACGGTGCCGATCCTGCTGGGCGACCTGGTCTCGGTGAACCAGGTCCTGCTCAGCGAGCTCGACGGCATCGAGCAGCTGCTCGTGACCTACCCGGCGCTCATCGCCGGCGGTCCGACGGGCAGCACCTCCGACGGCTGGGGCCACGTCAACCTGCAGTTCGACTACAGCGTCCCGCCCTGCACCAAGGGCTACGTTCCCCCCAAGGACTGGCGCTCGACGCAGGACCTCACGGACGCCGAGCCGGCCAAGGTGAGCTGCACCGCGGGGCCGCCGTACGTGATGCGGGGGAGCAAGTACGCACCGGGCTACCGCAAGAACCGCGCCTCGCCCGGCCGCGTCTACAGTGACACCTACGATCCGGCCACGGGGGCAGTGCCGGGTCTGGTCGACACCGCGGGCAATCCGGTCAGGCTGAACCAGCCGGAGAACCTGTCCGTACTGGGAGGGGATGCGTGGAAGTGGCTGCTGATCGGTCCGGTGGCGGGCAAGTGACGGACGAGCGCAGTCGCGTCCGGCTCAACATCGCCCTCTACGCCGCGACGGTCATCTGCGGCTGCGTGGCGATCCTGCTGCTCTACATCCACGTCACCTCCGGCGACACCGTCGACGGCACCGACGTCGTCTCCGGCGCCGGAGAGGACGTCGGCCGCGGCGTCGTCGAGCCCGTCCCTCTCGCCGACGAGGCCGAGCAGAAGCGCACGGCCGCCCAGCTCGAGGCCGCCTCCAAGATGGTCACCGCCTTCGTCAACTTCGACTACCGCGAGCCCGACCGGACCATCGAGGCCGTGACCTCGATGGCGACCGGCGACTTCAAGGACCAGTACGCCAAGGGCGCCACGTCGCTGAAGAAGCTCGCCAACGAGGCCCAGTCCGACATGGTCGCCAAGGTCGTCTGGACCGGCCTGGTCGCCGGCGACGACGACACCGCGACCGTGATCGTCGCGACGAGCGGCGTCGTGAAGAACAAGACCACCCAGTTCCAGGAGGAGGCCCGCAACTACCGTCTGCAGCTCGAGCTCGTGCTCGAGGACGGTCGCTGGCTGACCAAGGACCTCCAGTACGTCGCGCTGGGCTGAGGAGACAAGACCCGATGAGCCGCCCCACGCCCCGCCGTCCCGCCAGCTCGCGCGGACAGACGCCGCGCCCGCGCAAGATCGCGGGCCAGGCCCCCGGTGTCGGTGCCGGTCCCGGGCGCCCGGCCGACGCCGACGCTGAAGTCGACGCCGAGGTCGAGGTCGACGACCTGACCGCGGACGCGCCTGAGGCCGCGGACGGTCCCGAGGCCGCGGACGCTCCCGAAGCCGCGGACGCTCCCGAGGCTGCCGTCCCGCCGGCCGGCCCGAGCCGCCCCAGCATCCTGGCCCGGCCCAAGACCACCCGCGTCCTGATCGCCACGCTCGTGCTCGTCACGGTGGCGCTGGTCGCCCAGTTCGTGCTGCTCGCGGTGGACACGCTCGGCGACGACGACGGCACGACGGGCGCCGACGGTGCGACCACGCTGACCGTGCCCAAGGGCCGGCCCATCGTCGCCGCGACGCTCCAGACCCGCGACGGCGTCGAGGCCGCGGCCAAGGCAGCGCAGGAGATCGTCGCGGTCGACTACAAGAAGTACGCCGCCGAGGTCGACGCCGCCGCCAAGCTGATGACGGCGCGCTTCGAGAAGCAGTACCGCGAGACCGCGACCGACATCGAGGAGCAGGTCGTCGGCCAGCAGACGGTGGTCCAGGCCAGCGTCGTCGCCCAGGGTGCCGTCCGGGCGAGCCGGACCCGGCTCGAGGCGCTGATCTTCCTCAACCAGGTCGTCGAGCGCACCCGCGAGGGCAAGAAGGAGACGGTCGTGACGCCCTTCAAGGTGCTCGTCACGATGGTCCACACCGACCACGGCTGGCTCGTCGACAAGCTCGACACCGACGCCTCCGACGGCGCGGCGCAGTCCGGGGCGCCGGCGCCGGCCGAATCGCCGTCCCCGAACGAAGACAAGACGAACTAGAACACGTTACAGTTCGGGGGTGCCTACACCCGTGAGCGGAGCGAGCCAGGTCGACTGCGACGTCGCGATCGTCGGTGCCGGTCCGACCGGGCTGTTCGCGACCTACTATGCCGGATTCCGCGGCCTCCGGGTGGCCTTGATCGACTCGCTGCCCGAGCTGGGCGGCCAGATCACGGCCATGTACCCGGAGAAGGCGATCCTCGACGTCGCCGGATTCCCGTCGGTCAAGGGCCGCGACCTGGTCGACGGACTGGTCGAGCAGGCGCTCGTCGCCAAGCCCGAGCAGCTCCTCGGCCGTACGGCGACCGAGCTGGCCACCGACGACGAGGGCCTCACGCTCACCCTCGACGACGGCACCGGGGTCCGCGCCAAGACGCTCATCGTGACCGCCGGCATCGGCAAGTTCAGCCCGCGCCCGCTGCCCGCCGCCGAGAGCTGGGTCGGGCGCGGCGTGGAGTTCTTCGTGCCGAGCTTCGAGCCCTACCGCGACCTCGACGTCGTCATCGTCGGTGGCGGCGACAGCGCCTTCGACTGGGCCCACCACCTCGAGCCCATCGCGCGCTCGGTGACCCTGGTCCACCGCCGCGACGCCTTCCGGGCCCACGAGCGCACGGTCGAGCAGGTGCGCGCGTCGTCGGTCTCGATCGTGACCAAGGCCGAGGTGAGCGCGCTGCGCGACGCCGCCGGCGGTACGACGGGCCCGCTCGCCGAGGTCGAGCTCAGCGTCGACGGCGTCCCCGAGGTCCGCCCGGCCCAGGCCGTGGTCGCGGCCCTCGGCTTCATCGCCGACCTCGGCCCCCTCCAGCAGTGGGGTCTGGAGACCCACCGCCGCCACCTCGTCGTCGACCCGTCGATGCGCACCAACCTGCCCCGGGTCTTCGCCGCGGGCGACATCACGGAGTACCCCGGCAAGGTCCGGCTGATCGCGGTCGGCTTCGGCGAGGCTGCCACGGCCGTCAACAACGCCGCGGTCGTCGTCGACCCCTCGGCCCACGTCTTCCCCGGACACTCCTCGGAAGGGAGCTGACCCCCATGAGCGCTGGACGCGACAAGGTCAAGCTGAGCGACGAGGAGGTGCAGGGCCTGCTCCAGGAGAACATCAAGGTCCAGGTCGCCGCCAACGGCAAGGACGGCTTCCCGCACCTCACGACGCTCTTCTACGACGTCCAGGACGGCAAGATCGCCTTCTGGACCTACGGCCGCAGCCAGAAGATCATCAACCTCGAGCGCGACCCCCGGGTGACCGCGCTGGTCGAGGACGGCACCGACTACTTCGAGCTGCGCGGCGTCTCCATCGAGGGCCGCGCCGAGATCGTGCGCGACCGCGACCGCATCCTCGAGATCGGCAAGGCCGTCTCGGTGCGGATGTTCGGCGTCGACTCGTTCGAGGCGCTCGGCGAGATCGGTGCCCAGACCGTCGAGAAGCAGGCGACCAAGCGGGTCGGCGTGATCATCCACCCCGACCGGGTCGCCTCGTGGGACCACCGGAAGATGACCTGAGAGAGGGCATGACGATGAAGATCAAGGTCGACTTCGACCTGTGCGAGTCCAACGGCCTGTGCGAGGCGATGGCGCCCGAGGTGTTCGAGCTGGACGACGACGACTTCCTGCAGCTGAGCACCGAGCACACGACGGACGAGAACATCGACAACGTGAAGCGTGCCGTCGCGGCCTGCCCGCGCGCCGCGATCACGCTGGTGGAGGAGTGAGCATGGAGGCGACGACGTCGCTGGACGGCAAGGTCGCGATCGTCACCGGCGCCGGCGCCGGGCTGGGTCGCGCGGAGGCGGTCGCCCTGGCGAGGGCCGGGGCGCGGGTCGTGGTCAACGACCTGCCGGGGGCCGGGGACGACGCGGTCGACGAGATCCGTTCGCTCGGCGGCCAGGCGGTCGTCGTACCGGGGGACGTGAGCGAGCGGGCCACGGCGGACGCCATGGTCGCGGCCGCCGTCGAGCTCGGCGGTCTCGACATCGTGGTCAACAACGCGGGCATGACCCGCGACCGGATGCTCTTCAACCTCGGCGACGACGAGTGGGACGCGGTCATCGCGGTCCACCTGCGCGGCCACTTCCTGCTCTCGCGCAACGCCGCCGCCTACTGGCGCGGCAAGGCCAAGGAGAGCGAGTCCGGCACGGTCTACGGCAGCATCGTCAACACCGCCTCCGAGGCGTTCCTCGGCGGCTCGCCCGGTCAGGCCAACTACGCCGCGGCCAAGGCCGGCATCGCCGCCCTGACGCTGTCGACGGCCCGCGGGCTGTCGCGCATCGGCGTGCGCGCCAACGCGATCTGCCCCCGCGCCCGTACGGCGATGACCGCCGAGGTCTTCGGCGAGGACGCCTCCGGCAAGGCCGTCGACCCCTACTCGGCCGACCACGTCGCGCCGCTGGTCGCCTACCTCGCCTCGCCGGCCGCCGAGCGGATCACCGGCCAGGTCTTCGTCGTGTACGGCGGCATGGTGGCCCTGGTCGCCGCACCGGTCGTGGAGCAGCGCTTCGACGCCGCCGGCGACCTGTGGACCGGCGACGACCTCGACAAGCAGCTCGGCGGCTTCTTCGCCGATCGCGACCCGAACGTCGGCTTCGCCGCCGACTCGATCATGAAGCTGACGGTGTAGCCATGGGACGTCTGGACAACAAGGTCGCGATCGTCACCGGTGGTGCGATGGGCCAGGGCGAGGCGATCGTGCGCGCCTACGTCGCCGAGGGCGCCAAGGTCGTCATCGCCGACGTCGCCAAGGAGCAGGGCCAGGCGCTCGCCGACGAGCTCGGCGCCGCGGCCCACTTCGCCCACCACGACGTGAGCGACGAGGCCTCCTGGACCGCGCTGGTCGAGGACGCCAACACGCGCTTCGGCCCGGTCAACGTGCTCGCCAACAACGCCGGCATCCTCCGCTTCGGTGACATCGAGCGGATGCCCGTCGAGGAGGTCGAGCTCGTCTGGCGGGTCAACCAGCTCGGCGTCTTCCTGGGCATGCAGGCGGTCAGCCGCACCATGCGCAAGAACGGCGGCGGCTCGATCATCAACGCCTCCTCCGTCGAGGGCCTGGCAGGTATGCCGTCGTGCACGGCGTACGCCGCGACCAAGTGGGCGATCCGCGGCATGACCAAGTGCGCGGCGATGGAGCTCGGCCCCAAGGGCGTCCGGGTCAACTCGGTGCACCCCGGCATGATCGACACTCCGATGACCCGGGTCCACGGCGGCGACGCCGCGATGGAGTACGGCGCCAGCAAGGTGCCGCTGCGTCGCGTCGGCACGCCCGATGACATCGCGCCGGTCTACGTCTTCCTCGCCAGCGACGAGTCGTCGTACATCAACGGCGCGGAGATCGCGGTCGACGGCGGCGTCACCAGCACCCACGCGTTCGGGGCCTGACGGCCCCGCACGGGGTCAGTCGCGGAGGATCAGGTGGATCGCCGTCTCCATGTGCTGCGCGGTCTCGGCAGCCGTGGAGCGGCCGGTCACCCAGGAGACCAGCGCGGAGAGCCACACGTCGCCGATGACGCGCGCCACGGCGACGTCCTCGTCGGAGACGGCTCCCTCGCTGGGCTCGCCGCCGTGCATGGCGTGGGTGACGATCGAGGTCATCGCCATGCCGACCACGTGGATCTCGGCGGCGACGCTGCTGTCGGCGAACATGAAGGCCCGGGTCAGCGCCTCGGTCAGCTTGGGGTCGCCCTGCATGCCGCGGGCCATCCGCTTGAGCACGTAGAGGACGCGGTCGGCCTGGTTGTCGCCGGGGATCTCACGCTCGTTGAGCCGGGTGGCGGCCTCGTCGAACTGACGGCCGAGCGCCGAGACCAGCAGGTGGATCTTCGACGGGAAGTAGCGGTACAGGGTGCCGAGGGCGACGTCCGCGTGCTCGGCCACGGCGCGCATCTGCACCGCGTCGAAGCCGCCCGACTTGGCCAGCTCGTACGTCGCGTCGAGGATGCGCTTGCGCCGCTCCCGCTGTGCGGCCGATCCGAGGTCGTCGGACGTGGACGGGTTCGCGATGGTCACCGGTACTCCTTGTGAGGTGCTGCGACGAGGCGGGTCGTTCTGGACCCAGTCGATAGGCTACCGGCAAGTAGCGCATAATTTGGAACACGTTCCACTACGTTTCTGTTTCGGCCCTGCTCCCCGGGAGCCCGAAAAGGGGAGAAGTACCTGATGCGAATCGCAATGCTGTCCTACCGCAGCAAGCCGCACGTCGGTGGCCAGGGGATCTACATCCGCCGGCTCACGCGCGAGCTCGCCGCGCTCGGCCACACCGTCGAGGTGTTCTCCGGTCAGCCCTACCCCGAGCTCGACGAGGGCGTGACGCTGACCAAGGTGCCGAGCCTGGACCTCTACCGACCCGGTGACGAGTTCCGCAACCCGCGTCCCAGCGAGTACCGCGACCTCATCGACGTCGAGGAGTGGCTGACCATGCGCAGCGGGGCCTTCCCCGAGCCGGTCACCTTCAGCAAGCGCGTGGTCAAGGTGCTGAAGGGGCGACGCGACGACTTCGACGTCGTCTTCGACAACCAGACGCTGGCCACGCCGCTGCTCGACATCGAGGACCCCGCGGGTGTCGGCCTGCCGCTGGCCACCACGATCCACCACCCGATCACCATGGACCGGCGCATCGAGCTCGCCGCCGCGGTGTGGGCCAAGCGCAAGCAGGGCTCCAAGTGGCGCTTCGAGCTGCCCAAGATCGGCGTGTGGCGCTGGTACTCCTTCCTGAACCAGCAGAAGCGCGCCGCGCCGCGGCTGCGCCGGGTGATCGTGCCCTCGGAGTCGTCCAAGCGCGACGTCGTCCGCGAGTTCAAGGTCGACCCGGACCGCATCGAGACGATCCTGCTCGGCGTCGACGACCGGTTCATGCCCTCGCCGGCACCCCGCGTCCCCGGGCGCATCCTGGCGATGGCCAGCGCCGACGCTCCGCTCAAGGGCATCTCGGTGCTGCTCGAGGCGTTCGCCAAGCTCGTCGTCGAGCGCGACCTCGAGCTGGTCCTCGTCACCAAGCCCAAGGAGGGCGGGGTGACCGAGAAGCTCATCGACAAGCTCGGCATCGCCGACCGGGTGTCGTTCGCCAACGGCCTGACCGACGACGAGCTGGTCGCCCTCATGGGCTCGGCCGAGCTGGCCTGCGTGCCCTCGCTCTACGAGGGCTTCTCGCTCCCGACCGCCGAGCTGATGGCCTGCGAGACCCCGCTCGTCGTGTCCCGGGCCGGCGCGATCCCCGAGGTCGTGGGCCCCGACGGGCTCTGCGCCGACGTGGTCGAGCCCGGCGACGTGGGCGCGCTGACCGCCGCCCTCGCCGGGCTGCTCGACGACCCGGCCCGCCGGGCCGAGATGGGCGCCGCCGGCCGCCGCCGGGTCAAGGAGCTGTTCAGCTGGAGCGCCGTCGCGGAGAGCACCGCGGCCGTGCTGGAAGACGTGATCGCCGAGTACCGGGCCGAGAAGGCCGAGAAGAAGGCCTGAGGAGACTGACATGCTGACCGTTGACTTCGACCGGCTGGGCCTGCAGCCCGGCGACCGCGTCCTCGACATGGGCGCCGGCGCCGGCCGGCACAGCTTCGAGATGTACCGCCGCGGCGCGGACGTCATCGCGTTCGACCTCGACGCCGAGGAGCTCGAGGGCGTCCGCAACCTCTTCGTCGCGATGAAGGAGGCCGGCGAGGTGCCGGCGGGCGCCGAGGCCGACGTCAAGCAGGGCGACGCGCTCGCGCTGCCCTTCGCCGACGGCGAGTTCGACCGGATCGTGTGCTCGGAGGTGCTCGAGCACATCCATGACGACGTCGCCGCGATCCGCGAGCTGATCCGGGTGCTGCGCCCCGGCGGCACCCTCGCCGTCACCGTGCCCCGCTGGCTGCCCGAGGTCATCAACTGGCGCCTCTCGGCTGACTACCACAACGCCGAGGGCGGGCACATCCGGATCTACACCGACCACGAGCTGGTCGACAAGGTCACCAAGGGCGGCCGGTTCAACGACGGCACGCCGGGTGAGGCGATGCTCTTCGAGGGCAAGAGCTACACCCACGGCCTGCACGCGCCGTACTGGTGGATCAAGTGCGCCGTGGGCGTCGAGAACGACGGGCACCCGCTCGCCAAGGCGTACCACAAGCTGCTGGTCTGGGAGATCATGAAGCAGCCCAAGACGCTCCAGCTCGCCGGCAAGGTCCTCGACCCGATGATCGGCAAGTCGATGGTGCTCTACTTCCGCAAGCCGGAGACCGCGTGACCGCCGTGCCCGAGGTGGCCCTGTCGCGGCTGCCGTACGTCGAGGGCGTGCTGTCGGCGCAGCAGGTCGCCGACACCGCGGCGGCGATCGCGGCGATGCAGGAGCCGTGGGGCGCCGTCCCGTGGACGACCGGCGAGCACGTCGACATCTGGAACCACGTCGAGGCCGCCATGGCGATGCTCGTCGGCGGCCAGGTCGAGGCGGCCGAGCGCGCCTACGCGTGGGTGCCGACGATGCAGCGCGCCGACGGCTCGTGGCCGATGAAGATCGTCGGTGGCGAGGCGGAGGACGAGCGCGGCGAGGTCAACATGTCGGCGTACTTCGCGGTGGGGCTGTGGCACCACTGGCTGGTGCGCCGCGACATCCGGTTCGTCGAGCGCTACTGGCCCTCGGTGCGGGCCGGGCTCGACTTCGTGGTCTCGCTCCAGGAGCCCTTCGGCGGCATCCGCTGGACGCCGGTCGACGACTTCTGCCTGCTCACCGGCAACTCCTCGATCTACCACTCGCTGCGCGCCGGCGTCGCGCTGGCCGACCTGATGGACGACCCGCAGCCGGAGTGGGAGCTGGCCGGTGGCCGGCTCGGGCACGCCGTGCGCACCCACCCCGACCGGTTCGCCGACAAGGCGAGCTACTCGATGGACTGGTACTACCCGGTCCTGGGCGGCCCGGTCCGCGGTGACGCCGCCCGGGCGCTGCTGGCCAAGCGCTGGGACGACTTCGTCGTGCCGGGCCTCGGCATCCACTGCGTCGACACCAACCCCTGGGTGACCGGCGCCGAGACCTGCGAGCTGGCGATGGCGCTCGACGTCATCGGCGACCCCGAGTCGAGCCGCCGGGCCCTGCAGCTGGTCACCGAGATGCAGCACCTGCGCGAGTCCGACGGGCGCTACTGGACCGGCTGGGTCTACTCCGACCCGACCCGCCCGGCGCCCGAGGGCGAGCCGCGCGACGTCTACTGGCCGCACGAGCACACGACGTACACGGCTGCCGCGGTGGTCCTCGCCGTCGACGCGCTGGGGGAGACCTACGGCCACGCCACCCCGGGCTCGGGGATCATGCGCGGCACCTCGCTCGCCCCGCACTTCGACGAGATCGCGCTCGAGTGCGAGTGCGCCTCAGAGCCGGTCGCCCGCTGAGCCCTGGGTGCGCTGCAGGACGCGGAGCGATCCGGTCACGGCGACCTCGGTGAACGCCCCGCTCGCGAGCGCGGGCAGGTAGATCAGCTCGTACGGCGGCCGCCCGCCGTCCGCGGGGTCGGGGAAGACGTCGTGGATGGCGAGGTAGCCGCCGGCCTCGACCCAGTGCGCCCAGCCCGCGAAGTCGGCGCGGGCCGGCTCCTCGCCGTGCCCGCCGTCGATGAACAGCAGGGACAGCGGCGTGCGCCAGTGGGCCGCCACCGTCGTGGACTGCCCGACGACCGCGACCACCTGCTCCTCGAGCCCGGCGCGGGCGATGTTCTTGCGGAACTGGCCCAGTGTGTCCATCAGGCCGAGCTCGGGGTCGACCACACTGGTGTCGTGGTGCTCCCAGCCCGCCTGGTTCTCCTCGGAGCCGCGGTGGTGGTCGACGGTGAAGACCGTGCCGCCCACCTGGCGCGCGGCCGCGCCGAGGTAGATCGCGGACTTGCCGCAGTAGGTGCCGACCTCCAGCACCGGACCGTGGGTGAGTCGCTCCAGCGCGATCCGGTGGAGCAGGGCACCCTCGTCCTCGGGCATGAAGCCCTTGGCCGCACGGGCGTGGTCCAGCAGGTCGGACGGCATGGTGTCGGTCACCGGGCCACTCTAGTAGAGTTAGAACGCGTTCTAGTTCTTGAGGAGCATCGATGTCGATCGGGATCAGCGACGAGCAGGCCGAGCTCGCCGACAGCCTGCGCAAGTGGGCCGCGAGCCTCGCGCCGCTGGCGGCCGTGCGCGCCGCCGAGGGCGATGCCTCCGCGACCTTCGCGGACGTGTGGTCCGCCGCCGACGAGATGGGCATCGCCGCGATCGCGGTGCCCGAGTCGGCCGGCGGCGGGGGCGGCACCGTCCTCGACCAGGCCGTCGCCCTGGAGGCCTGCGCCCACGAGCTGGTCCCCGGCGGACTCCTCGGCGCCGCGATCGGGTCGCTGCTGACCTCGCGCCCGGGTCGCTACGGCGTGCAGGTGCACCCCGGCGGCGTCGTCTGGGACGGCGGCCGCGCCGCCGAGAGCCTCCTGCTCGGGACCGGCGAGGTCGTGCCCGAGCCCGGCCTCGACCTGAGTGCGCGCCATGCCCGGGTCGCTGCCGGTTCCGCCGGCTCTGCTGACTCCGCCGGCGCGGCGGACGAGCGCCGTCGGCTCCTCGCCGTCACCCTCGCCGCCGCCGAGGCCGCGGGCGTCGCCCGCTGGTGCCTGGAGACGGCCGTCGACTACGCCAAGGTGCGCGAGCAGTTCGGCCAGAAGATCGGCGCCTTCCAGGCGATCAAGCACCTGTGCGCCCAGATGCTGGAGACCGCCGAGTCGGTCACCGCCGCCGCCTGGGACGCCGCGGGCGCGGCTGCCCTCGCCACCGACGCGGCTGACGCCGACGACTCGGCCGACGGCGCCGAGCAGTGGGCGTTCGCCGTGGACGTCGCGCAAGCGACCTGCTTCGACGGCGCGGTCGAGGTCGCCAAGGCCTGCATCCAGGTGCTGGGCGGGATCGGGTTCACCTACGAGCACGACGCCCACCTCTACCTGCGCCGGGCCCTGTCCCTGCGCGCCCTCGTCGGCTCCGCCGATGCCGCCGCCGAGCGGCTGACCGCCGCCGCGGTGACCGGCACCCGCCGCCGCGTCGACGTCGACCTCGAGGGCCGCGACGAGGAGATCCGGCCCGTGGCCCGGACCACCTCGGAGCAGATCGCCGCGCTGCCGGCGGCCGAGCAGCGCGCGGCCCTCGTGGACGCGGGCTACCTGACGCCGCACTGGCCGGCGCCCTACGGTCTCGGGGCCGATCCCGCCACGCAGCTGGTCATCGACCAGGAGCTGGGCCGGGCCGGCGTCGTACGGCCGGACCTGGTGATCGCCGGCTGGGCCGTTCCGACCATCCTCGCCCACGGCACCGACGCCCAGCGCGAACGGTTCGTACGCCCCTCGCTCCTCGGCGAGCTGACCTGGTGCCAGCTCTTCTCCGAGCCCGGCTCCGGCTCCGACCTCGCCTCGCTGCGCACCCGCGCGGTCCGCGTCGACGGCGGCTGGTCGCTGACCGGCCAGAAGGTGTGGACGTCGGTCGCCGAGCGCGCCGACTGGGGCATCTGCCTGGCCCGCACCGACCCCGACGCCCCGCAGCACAAGGGCATCACGTACTTCCTGGTCGACATGAAGGCGGCCGGGCTCGAGGTCCGCCCCCTGCGCGAGATCACCGGGGAGGCCCTGTTCAACGAGGTCTTCCTCGACGACGTCTTCGTCCCCGACGACTGCGTCGTCGCCGAGCCCGGCGACGGCTGGAAGCTCGCCCGCACCACCCTCGCCAACGAGCGCGTCGCCATGGCCAGCGCCCGCCTGACCAAGAGCGTCGAGCGCGCCGTCGAGCTCGCCGCCACCCGCGACCTCGGCCCCGTCGCCCGTACCAAGGTCGGCCACCAGGTCGCCCTCGCCACCGTCTGCGCCCTCCTCGGCGTCCGCACCACCCTCCGCGCCCTCGGCGGCCACGGCCCCGGCGCCGAGTCCAGCGTCGCCAAGCTCCTCGGCGTCCGCAGCCGCCAGGACTCCTCCGAGCTCGTCGTCACCCTCCAGGGCGACGACCTCGCCCTCCTCGCCACCCTCGGCAAGGAGTCCGGCGACCCCCTCGCCGCCGACGTCTGGGAGCAGCTCAACACCCGCTGCCTGTCGATCGCGGGGGGCACGACCCAGATCCTGCGGAACGTGGCGGCGGAGCGGATCCTGGGGCTGCCGCGCTAGGAGTCACGCTGGCCAGGAGGTGCCGGAAGCTGCGCAGCGCGGCGTGGGAGTCGCGGATACGTTGCTGAGCGTCATCGCGGCGATGGATGAGGTCGTTCTCGGGTCCCTCGTCGGTCCTCAGGAGCCTGGAGTGCGCGAGGTGCGCGCTGGCCCGCTCGCGGTGCAGCGCGTTGAGGACGTCCTCGATGTCGCGCTGGAGGTGGGGGCCGAAGCGGGCGTCGGAACTGGTCATCGTGGTCCTCCGAGATGGGCGGGTGCGGCGAACCTATGTCGCCTCGACCTCGCCCGCCAGGGTGGTGCCGGTCCCTGTCGGAGATCGTCGATCCTCTGCCGGGGAAGACCTCACGGCCCCCCGCTAGCCGCGCGCGTCGATGCGGTCGAGGGTCGACTGCATCCGGTCGAGGCGCTGGTCGACCTGGTCGAAGCGCCGGTCGACCTCGAGGAGTCCTTCGGTGATCAGCTGCTTGTTCTCGTCGAGCAGCTCGTAGATCGCTGCGATGTCATTGGTGTTGCGCTCGATACGGAGCTCGAGCTCGGCGTTGGTTGCGGCCATGGTGTCCTCCCGAGATGGGTGCGTGCACCGGAAACCTATGTCCCCTCGACCTCGCTCGCCAGCGGTGTCGCCACGCCTGTGGAAATCGTCGATTCCCCACCCCGCAAGGCCTCCCGCCGCCACCGGTTCCAGTGCCAGTGCAAGAACCGGTCCGTCGCCCGCACCAGGTGCTGCGACCGGATCGACGGGAAGATGTCGAACGCGTGCTGGGCTCCCGGCAGCTCCGCATACGTGACGCTGCGCTTCGACGTCGCCCGCAGTACGGCGACGAACGCGCGCGCCTGCCCCGGGTCGACGAGCGTGTCGCGCGCCCCGTGGACGACGAAGAAGTCGGGGGCGTCCGCGGTGACCCGGAGCAGGGGGCTGGCCTGCTCGAAGACCTCGCGCTCCTTGCGCGGCGACTTCTTGAACACGACGGGGGCGAGGAAGTGGTCGCGCATCTGCTCGGCGGTGCGCAGGCCGCTGGCGCCGGCCAGGTCGTAGACGCCGTAGTAGGGGACCGCGGCCTGGACCGTGGTGTCGGCCGACTCGAAGCCGGGCTGGAACTCCGGGGCGTTGGGGGTCACCGCGGCGAGCGCGGTGAGGTGACCGCCGGCCGACCCACCCGTGATCGCCACGTACGACGGGTCGCCGCCGTAGGACGCGATGTTCTCCTTGATCCAGGCGATCGCGGCCTTGACGTCGACGATCTGCGCCGGCCACGGGTCCCGCGGCGCGAGCCGGTAGTTGATCGCCACGCACACCCAGCCGCGCGCGGCCATGTGCTGCATGAGGGGCAGGCCCTGCTGGTCCTTGTTGCCGATCGTCCAGCCGCCGCCGTGCACCTGCAGCAGTACCGGCGCACCGGCGGCGGGGGTCACCTCGGAGGTGTAGACGTCCAGCACCCCCCGCCCGCCGTACGCCGTGAAGGGGATGTCGCGGTGCACCTCGACCCCCGCCCGGCGGGCCGCCCGCCCGAAGGCGAACGGGTTGGCCAGACGTCGCCAGGGCGTGGCCAGGTCGGCCGGGGTGGGCTTGGCGTCGAGCTCCTCGACGTAGTCGACGCCGAGGCCCTCGACGAGCGCCTCCTCGGCGTCGGCGGCGGCCTTCCGGCTCTGGCCGATCAGGTAGACCAGGCCGGCCGAGGACAGTCCGGCGAGGGCGAGGCCCGGTGCCGAGCGGCGCCGCTTGCCGGCGTGCCCCACGGCGTCGGCGACGGTCAGTCCGAGCACGTGCGGAGCGAGCTCACCGGTCAGCCAGCCCGCGAAGAACGCGGGGATCCCGGTGCGGAAGCCGGGGAGGGGCCGGATGGCGTTGGCGGTCAGCGCGGCGGTGATCGCCTGGCGCCGTACGAATCCCATGACCCGAGGATATCCGGCTCGTTGTGACAAACTGATACACGTTCTAGGACGCATGGGGGTACGGATGGACCGTCTGTCGGGGCTGGACGCGAGCTTCCTCTACCTGGAGACGCCGGCGCAGCTGATGCACGTGTGCGCGGTGATGGTGCTCGACCCGGCCACGATGACCGCGCCCTACTCCTTCGCCGGCCTCCAGAGCGAGATCGACCTGCGGGTGCGCGACGTGCCCGCGTTCACCCGCAAGGTCCGCGGCGTCCCGCTCGGCCTGGACCACCCGGTGTGGGTGCAGGACCAGGCGTTCGACATCGAGCGCCACGTCCACCGCCTCGCGCTGCCCACCCCCGGCGGGTACGACGAGCTGATGGACCTGTGCGCCCACCTGGCCTCGCTCCCGCTCGACCGCTCGCGCCCGCTGTGGGAGATGTGGGTGATCGAGGGCTACCGTCCCGAGGACACCGAGGGCGAGCGCGTCGTCGTGTTCGCCAAGATGCACCACGCCACCGTCGACGGTGTGTCCGGCGCCAACCTCGTCTCGCACCTGTGCTCCATCGAGCCCGACGCCGCGCCCATGGTCACCGAGCGCCCGGCGGCGCCGCGGAACCCGGGCCGCGGTGAGCTGCTCGGCCGCGCCGTCATCGGTACGGCGGCGCGCCCGGTCACCCTGGTCAAGGTGCTCAAGCCCTCGGCGCAGCTCGTCACCAAGTCGATCGGCCGCGCCCGCCGCGGTACGGCGATGGCCGCGCCCTTCTCGGCCCCGCGCACGTCGTTCAACGGCACCATCACCTCGCACCGCTCGATCGCGATGGCCGACCTCGACCTCGACGAGATCCGCCGGATCAAGAAGGTCACCGGCACGACGGTCAACGACGTCGTCCTCGCCGTCGCCGGGGGAGCGCTGCGTGCCTACCTCGAGGAGCGCGACGAGCTGCCCGAGAGCTCGCTGCTGGCCACGGTCCCGGTCAGCGTGCGCGACAGCTCGCGTCGCTCGACGGGCGCCAACAAGGTCTCCGCGCTGTTCACCAAGCTCGGCACCGACATCGCCGACCCGCTGGCGCGCCTGCACATGCTGGCCGAGCGCAACCAGCACGCCAAGGAGCACCACAACGCGATCAGCGCCGACGCGCTGCAGGACTGGGCCGAGTTCGCCGCCCCGCGCACCTTCGGCCTCGCGGTCCGCACGTACGCCAACCTGCGCCTCGCCGAGCGGCACCCGGTCGTGCACAACCTGGTCATCTCCAACGTGCCGGGCCCGCCGATCCCGCTCTACTTCATGGGTGCGCGCATCGACGCGCTGTGCCCGCTGGGGCCGGTCTTCCACGGCGCCGGGCTCAACGTGACGGTGATGTCGAACGCCGGGCAGATGCACGTCGGCGCCATCGCCTGCCGCGAGTCGATGCCCGACACCGACGCGCTCGTGCGCCACTTCCCGGCCGAGCTGGCCCGGCTGGGAGCCTGCGTCGGCAGCTGACGCCTGCTGCGCGCCGCGATGCACGCACGCCGGCGGCGTTGCCGGAGGCTCGACAGGCCCCGGCCTGCCTTCGCTCCGGCGCCTTGCCATCGCGCGCACCTCGCGACGCTCGCGACGGCGTCAGCTGCCGACGCAGGCTCAGCGAGGCGGTCGCCGCGGGAAGTCCCGCCGACGCGCGTTGACGGTCGCCGCCGCCTCGACCATCTTCGGCACGAACTTCTCCGCCGCCAGCACGCACCCGGCGTGCCCGTCGTCGACCTCGTGGATGGTCGCGCCCGGGATCGACCGGGCCAGCGCGATCTGCCGCGAGGTCGGGATCACCCGGTCGCGCATCATCACCACCACCGCGGTCGGTACGTCGATCCGCCCCAGCCACGGCCGCGAGTGGTGCCGTCCGAGCGCGGCGAGCGCCTGACCGACCGCCCACGGGCTGGTGGAGCGGAACTCCCGCAGCGCCCACTCGTGCATGTCGGAGGGCTCGAGCCCGCCACCCCGGGCGGCGGCCCGCGCCGCGCGCAGCGCCGTTCGGGAACGCGACACGCCGCGCAGCGCGAGCATCGAGGTCCCCATCCCGAAGAAGAAGCCGCGTTCGGCCGGCGTCAGCTGGAACCGGTCGGTGGTCGCGCCGAGCACGAGCCCGGAGACCAGCGACGGGTGCTGGCGCCACACCCGCTGGGCGACGATCGAGCCCATCGAGTAGCCGCCGACTACGACCTCGTCCAGGCCGAGCACGCCGGCCAGCGCCGCGACGTCGTCGGCGCAGTCGATGAGCGAGAACTCCGGGCTCTGGATGCCCTGCCCGTGCCAGCGCTGGTCGAGGGTGACCACCCGGAACCGGCGCGCGAGCGGCTCGATCGCGGGGAACCAGGTGAGCAGGCCCGTCGTGCCCAGCGCGTGCAGCAGGATGATCGTGGGAGAGTGGGGATCGGGCCCCGGCGTGTCCGTCACGTACGTCGCGCCCCGCCCCGGCAGCTCGACCAGCCGGCCCTCCGGAACGAGGGTGGACGGGAGGTGGACCCGCCGGCGGGCGACGTCCAGTGGGAGCACAGCCATGCGCGCAAGACTAGAACACGTTACAGTTTGTCTTGTGGATGCAGAGGCGATCAACGCAGTCCGCGCCGTCGTCGGCGAGGTCCTGGAGCGCGAGTCCGATGCCCGGGAGTGGTCCGCCTGGGCCGCTGCGGGCCTGACGTCGCTCCCCGTGCCCGAGGAGTACGGCGGCGAGGGGCTCGGTCTCGACTCCGTCGCCGTGCTCCTGCGTGAGAGCGGCCGCCGGGCGGTCCAGGTCCCGGCTTGGGAGACGCTGTGCTGTGGCGCGCTGACCCTGGCCGGCCACGGCACCGACGCCCAGCGCAAGGAGCTGCTGCCCGGCGTCGCCTCCGGCGAGGTCGTCCTCAGCCCGGCCCTGCGCGGCGCGGCGACGTACGCCGACGGCACGGTGAGCGGCCGCAAGCGCGCGGTCACGTACGCCGAGCGCGCCCACCGCCTGCTCGTCCTGGCCACCGACGCCGACGGCCGCGAGGTCGTCGCATTGGTCGACCCGAGCGGTCCGGGCGTCACCCTGGCGCCGTCGAGCGCGTCGAGCGCGACCCCCCAGCACACCGTCGTCCTCGACGGCGCGCCCGCCGAGCTGCTCGACGAGGGTGCCGCCGAGCGCCTCGACGCGCTGGCCCGGGCCGGCCTGGCCGTCACCGCCGCGGGCGTGCTCGCCGGCGCCCGCGACCTCACCGCCGACTACGTCAAGGGCCGGCAGCAGTTCGGCCGGGCGCTGGCGGAGTTCCAGGCGGTCTCGCTGCAGATGGCCGACGTCTACGTCGCCTCCCGCACGCTCGACCTGGCCGCGGACAACGCGGTCTGGAGGGTCGGCGAGGGCATCGCGGCCGGCGACGACCTCGCCGTGGCCGGCTACTGGGTCAGCCAGGTCGCCCCCTACGCCCTCCGCACCTGCCACCACCTGCACGGCGGCATGGGCGTCGACATCACCTACCCGCTCGTCGCCTTCACCACGTGGGGCACCGACCTCGCCCACGCCCTCGACACCCTCGCCGGCGACGTCCCGGTCGAGGACGCCGCCGCCAAGAACCCCGAGCTCACCGAGGACCAGCGCGCGCTCAAGGCGCGCCTGCGCGAGTACTTCGGCGGTGTCGCGGCCGAGTTCGACGGCATCCACGACCCCGACCCGGTCGAGGGCGCCTGGAACCGGCACGGTCCGACGTACGAGCGGATGATCCGCCGGCTCGGCACCGACGGCTGGATGGGCGTCGGCTGGCCCGAGGAGTACGGCGGCCACGGGCTCGGCGAGGTCGAGCAGACGATCTTCGCCAACGAGGCCCAGTACGCCGACGTGCACCTGCCGTCGGTCACCCTGCAGACCGTCGGCCCGACGCTGATCAAGTACGGCACCGAGCAGCAGAAGGCGCTCTTCCTGGAGCGCATCCTCAAGGGCGACGTGCACTTCGCGATCGGCTACAGCGAGCCCGACGCCGGCACCGACCTCGCGTCGCTGCGCACCACCGCCAAGCGCGACGGCGACCACTACGTCGTCAACGGCCAGAAGATGTGGACCACCGGCGGCCACCAGGCCGACTACCTCTGGCTCGCCGTGCGGACCGACCCCGACGCCCCGAAGCACAAGGGCATCTCGATCCTCATCGTCGACACCTTGGACCCCGGCTACAGCTGGACGCCGATCATCACCGCCGACGGCTCGCACCACGTCAACGCGACGTACTTCAACGACGTGCGCGTGCCCGTCGAGATGCTCGTCGGCGAGGAGAACCAGGGCTGGAAGCTGATCACCACCCAGCTCAACCACGAGCGGGTCATGCTCGGCCCGGCCGGCCGGATCGAGGGGCTGCGCGACCGGGTCGTGCGCTGGGCGGACGCGGCGGGCGTCCGCGACCGTTCCGACGTGCGGGACCTGCTCGGCAAGACCACCGCGGTCTTCCGTATCAATGAGCTGCTCAACTGGGAGGTCGCGCGGGCCGCGGCCGCCGGCGAGATCAAGGTCGCCGACGCGTCCTCGTCGAAGGTGTTCGCCTCCGACCAGGTCCAGCACCTCCTCGCCGACCTGATCGCCCTCGTGCACCGGCACGGGGACGCGGGAGAAGAGGGGACCAAGGAGTTGCTCGACTACCTCGACGCGCAGGCCAAGCGGAACCTGGTGCTCACCTTCGGTGGTGGCGTCCAGGAGGTGCAGCGCGAGCTGATCTCGATGTTCGGCCTCGGCCTGCCCCGGGTGCCCCGATGAGCGCCGGCGCGAGCGTGACCCCGGACCTGGTCCCGGCCGACCTGCACGCCCACCTCATGTCGGAGGCAGAGCGGATCCAGGGCTGGGGCGAGGCCGCCGAGCGGGTCGCCCGCGACGAGGTCAACCAGCCCACGATCAACAACTGGCTCGAGGCGATGGGCGTCGACAACCCGCGCTTCAAAGCGGGCGAGGCACCGCCGTCGATGGCCCAGGTCTGGACGATGTACGGCCTCGGTGGCAAGCCGTCCGAGCAGGACCCCCTGCACGCGATGATGCGGGTGCTCACCGACGCCGGCTTCACCGCCGTGCTCGGCACCAACTGCGAGCAGTCGTACGACCGCTACCTCCGGGTGGGGGAGCGGGTGCGGGTCACGACCGCGCTCGACTCCGTCGTCGGGCCGAAGGCGACCGGCATGGGCGTCGGCTACTTCGTGACCTCGCGCAACACCTGGTACGTCGGCGACGAGCGCGTCGCGACGATGCTGTTCCGCGTCCTCAAGTTCATCCCGCGGGCCAAGGAGGCCCAGGCATGAGCGGGCCCGTGCGTCCGGTGATCAGCCGCGACAACGCCTACTTCTTCGAGGGGACGGCGGCGCGCGAGCTCCGCATCCAGAAGTGCAACGCGTGCGGCGTCCTGCGCCACCCGCCGGGTCCGGCCTGCCCGGACTGCGGCGCTCTCGACCGCGGCTACGTCGTGGCCACCGGCCAGGGGACCGTCTTCTCCTACCTGGTCCACCACGCTCCGCAGGTGCCCGGCAAGGAGCTCCCGCTCGTCATCGCGCTGCTCGACCTCGACGAGGGCGTGCGGATGGTGGCCGAGGTGACCGAGCCTGTCGAGATCGGGGACCGGCTGCAGGTCGGCTGGAACGTGATCGACGACGACCTGACCCTCCCGATCTGGACGAAGGTGGCCCGATGACCAGCGCGACGACCAGCCCGATCAAGGCCGGAGACAAGCTGCCGGAGTGGTCGCTGCCGATCACCCCGACCCTGGTGGTGTCGACGGCGATCGCGACCCGCGACTTCCAGGACGTCCACCACGACCGGGACATCGCCCAGGCGGCCGGCTCGAAGGACGTCTTCGTCAACATCCTCACCTCGACCGCGCTCTGCGAGCGCTACGTCACCGACTGGGCCGGCCCGGACGTGCAGATCCAGGGGATCGCGATCCGCCTGGGCGCGCCGGCGTACCCCTACGACACGTTCACGTTCACCGGCGAGGTGACCGCCGTCGAGGACGGCACCGCCACGATCAAGGTGGTGGGCGCGGTGTCCCTCGGCGACCACGTCATCGGCACGGTCAAGGTGGCCGCATGAGCGAGCGCACCCTCTCCGGCAAGGCCGCCATCGCCGGCATCGGCGCCACCGAGTTCTCCAAGGAGTCGGGCCGCTCCGAGCTCCAGCTCTCGGTCGAGGCGGTCCAGCACGCCCTCGCCGACTGCGGTCTGACGCCCGCGGACGTCGACGGCCTGGTCACGTTCACCATGGACACCTCGTCCGAGATCGCGGTCGCCCGCGAGCTCGGCATCCCCGAGCTGCGCTTCTTCAGCCGGATCAACTACGGCGGCGGCGCCGCCTGCGCGACCGTCCAGCAGGCCGCGATGGCCGTCGCCACGGGGGTCGCCGACGTCGTCGTGGCCTACCGCGGCTTCAACGAGCGCTCCGGCGACCGCTTCGGCCAGGTCGCCAAGTGGGCCGCCGCCCAGGTCAACACCAACGGCCTCGACAACGCCTGGACCTACCCCCTCGGCCTCTCCACGCCCGCCGCCACGGTGGCCATGCAGGCCCGCCGCTACATGCACGAGTACGGCGCCACGTCCGAGGACTTCGGCCGGGTCGCGGTCGCCGACCGCCGCCACGCCGCCACCAACCCGGCCGCCTTCTTCCACGGCAAGCCGATCACCCTCGAGGACCACCAGGCCTCCCGGATGATCGCCGACCCGCTGCACCTGCTCGACTGCTGCCAGGAGTCCGACGGCGCCGTGGCGCTGGTCATCGTCTCGGCGGAGCGGGCGCGCGACCTGGCCCAGAAGCCGGCGTACATCGCGGCGGCGGCCCAGGGCTCGGGCAAGGACCAGTTCGTGATGACGTCGTACTACCGCGACGACATCGGCATCCCCGAGATCGGCGTGGTGGGCCGCGAGCTGTGGAAGCAGTCGGGCCTCACGCCCGGGGACATGCCGATGGCGATCCTCTACGACCACTTCACGCCGTACGTGCTGATGCAGCTGGAGGAGCTCGGCTTCTGCGGCCGCGGCGAGGCCAAGGACTTCGTCAAGGACGGGGCCATCGAGATCGGCGGCCGGCTGCCCATCAACACCCACGGCGGTCAGCTCGGCGAGGCCTACATCCACGGCATGAACGGCATCGCCGAGGGCGTGCGCCAGGTGCGCGGAACCTCCGTCAACCCCGTCGCCGATGCCGCGCACGTGCTGGTCACGGCGGGCACGGGAGTGCCGACGAGCGGGCTGATCCTCAGCGCCTGACGCCCTAGGACTCCTCGACCCAGACGTTGTCGTGCTCGCGCATGAACGCGTCGTACTCCTCGGGCGTCCACTGCTCGCCCCGCGCGAGCCGGTCGAGACCCTCGAAGTAGGGCTCACGGGGTGCGCCCGGCGCGAAGTGCAGCAGCATCGACGCCGGCGCCCCCGACTCGTTGCGGAACCCGTGCAGCCCACCGGGCGGCACGTGCAGGAAGTCACCGGGGCGCGCGGTCACCCACGCGTCACCGGTGTGGATCCGCACCTCGCCGTCGAGGATGTAGAAGGACTCGGCGATGCTGCGGTGGAAGTGCGGGCCGGGCCCGCTCACCGCGTCCGAGAACTCCCAGCGGTAGAGCCCGAACAGGCCGCCGGTCGCCTCCCCGCGCGCGAGGTAGTGGACCCGGTTGCCGTTGGGGTAGACGAGGTCGGCCTCGGCGTCACCGGGGCGCACCCACGCCGAGATCTCGCCGTCGCCGTCGTAGAGCGGAGGGGGGTACGACATGGCCTCACGCTACGACGTGAGGGGCCCGGAAATCAGGTGCGGCTCGCGCGACGCGCGGCGTAGTGTCGCCTCCGGCCGATCGCCCCGCAGACCGAGAGGAGGTGGACGTGGTGCCGAACCCAGCCTGACCACCGTGGTCGGGCTCCGTGAAGGAGTCACCATGTCCCTCCGCCGCCACTACCGCCGCCGGTTCCTCAACCGTCCCGGCAACCACGCCGGTGCCTACGCGATCGCCGACATCCGCATCTATCGCGGACGCGGGCGCAGCGCCGGCAAGAACGGCATCGATGCCACGCTCACGCTCTCCGACTGCAGCCGGATCATCGACCTCGACTTCAACGTCTACGACGAGGCGAGCGCCCGCAACGCGCTCTACAAGGCCGATCTCCTCCGCACAATGGTCGACGACTTCGTGACCGCCTACGAGAAGGCCGTCGCCGAGTGGCGCGAGATCGACGATCCCTCCGCCCAGTGACCGGGCCCACATCCCGCACCGCACTCCCATGTGCCACCATGGAGAGGAAAGAGCTCGCGTGCTCTGGGGTCGGTGAAACTCCGAACCGGCGGTGAAAGTCCGCGACCCGATCGCATCCAGCGATCGGTTGACCAGGTGGAACTCCTGGACCGACGGTCAAAGTCCGGATGGGAAGTGCACGCACGAGCGTCCGACGGACGAGCAGGTCGACCACGACCGCGAGCCCGCCGGGCGTCCCGCCAGCCCCGGAGTCCGCGTCCCTGACGACAGGACACGAGAGGCGAACAGGTGGCGGAGACGATCACCAGCGAGACCGACGCGATGCGTCGTGCCCTCGCGCTCGCGGCGACCCCGGGGGTGCCGCTGCACCCCAATCCCCGCGTGGGCTGCGTGCTGCTGGCCCCCGACGGCACGGTCGTCGGCGAGGGCTTCCACCACGGCGCCGGTACGCCGCACGCCGAGGTCGAGGCGCTCCGGGTGGCCGGGGAGCGGGCCCGGGGCGCGACAGCCGTCGTGACGCTCGAGCCGTGCAACCACACCGGGCGGACCGGTCCCTGCGCGCAGGCCCTCCTCGCCGCCGGCGTACGACGCGTGGTCGTCGCCCAGCGCGACCCCAACCCGCTCGCCCGGGGCGGGGCCGAGACCCTGCGGGCCGCGGGCGTCGAGGTCGAGCTCGGCGTGCTGGGCGACGAGGCCGAGCAGGTCAACCCGGCCTGGACCTTCGCGCACCGCCACGGCCGCCCGTTCGTGACCTGGAAGTTCGCCGCGACGCTCGACGGCCGCAGTGCCGCCGCCGACGGCACCTCGCGCTGGGTGTCCTCGCTCGCCGCGCGCCGCGACACGCACCGGCTGCGGGCGCTGGCCGACACGATGATGGTCGGCGCCAACACCGTGGCGGTCGACGACCCCCAGCTCACCGTCCGCGGCGACGACGACCAGCCGGTCGGCGTCCAGCCGCTGCGCGTGGTGATGGGGGAGCGCGACCTGCCCGCGGACCGGCGGATCTTCGACGACGCCGCGCCCACGCTGCACCTGCGCACCCGCGACCCCGAGGCCGCGCTGCGCACGCTCTACGCCGAGCACGACCGGCACCACGTCTTCCTGGAGGGCGGCCCGACGCTGGCCGCGGCCTTCCTCCAGGCCGGCCTCGTCGACGAGGTCGTCACCTATGTCGCCCCGATGCTGCTGGGCGCGGGTCGCTCGGCCGTCGGGGACCTCGGAATCCAGACCATCGCGGATGCGTTCCGCCTCGAGCTGACCGACGCGACCGTCGTCGGCGCGGGGGCGGACGCCAACGTCCGACTGACCATGAAGGGAACCAACTGATGTTCACCGGCATCGTCGAGGAGCTCGGCACCGTCGCCGCCGTGGAGGACCAGGGCGACGCCATCCGGCTCACCATCGCCTCGGACCTCACCCTGTCCGACGCGGGCCTCGGGGACTCGATCGCGGTCAACGGCTGCTGCCTGACCGTCGCCGAGCGCACCGACACCACCTGGACCGCCGACGTGATGGCCGAGACGCTGGACAAGACCAGCCTCGGCGGCCTCGCCGTGGGCGACCGGGTCAACCTGGAGCGCGCGGTCACGGCCGAGAAGCGCCTCGGGGGGCACATCGTCCAGGGCCACGTCGACGCGATCGGCCAGGTCCTCGCGCGCACGCCCAGCGAGCACTGGGAGATCGTCGAGATCGCCATGCCCGCCGAGCTCGGCCGCTACCTGGTCGACAAGGGCTCGATCACCGTCGACGGCATCTCGCTGACCGTCGTCGAGGCCAAGGACGCCAGCTTCACGCTGAGCCTGATCCCCGAGACCCTCGCCCGTACGACGCTCGGCTTCCGCGCCGCGGGGGACCAGGTCAACCTCGAGGTCGACGTCCTCGCCAAGCACGTCGAGAAGCTCCTCGGCGCCTACACCAAGGAGAAGACCGCATGAGTGACAAGGTCCGTCTGGACTCGGTCGAGCGCGCGATCGCCGACATCGCGGCCGGCCGCGCCGTGGTGGTCGTCGACGACGAGGACCGCGAGAACGAGGGCGACATCATCTTCGCCGCCAGCAAGGCGACGCCGGAGCTGATGGCGTTCACGATCCGCTACTCCAGCGGCGTGATCTGCGCGCCGATGCCGGGCGACATGCTCGACCGGCTCGAGATCCCGCTCATGACGCCGCACAACAAGGACGCCTACCGCACGGCGTACACGATCTCGGTCGACGCGCGCGACGGCGTCAGCACCGGCATCTCCGCGGCCGACCGCGCCCACACGGTGCGGGTCCTGGCCGACTCGGCGACCGAGCCGTGGGAGCTGACCCGCCCCGGGCACGTCTTCCCCCTGCGCTACCGCGAGGGCGGCGTCCTGGTCCGCCGCGGCCACACCGAGGCCGCCGTCGACCTGTGCCGGCTCGCCGGGCTGACGCCGACCGGCGTCCTGGTCGAGGTCGTCAACGACGACGGGACGATGAAGCGCGCGCCCGAGCTGCGCGCGTTCGCTGACGAGCACGGCCTGGCGATGATCTCCATCGAGGACCTGGTCCGGCACCGCCGTCGCGTCGAGAGCCACGTCGTGCGCGAGGCCGAGACCCGGCTGCCCACGAGCCACGGCGACTTCACCGCGATCGGCTACACGATCACCGTCGACGGCAGCGAGCACGTCGCCCTCGTCTACGGCGACCCCGCGGCCCTCGCCGGCAACGGACCGGTGCTGACCCGGGTCCACTCCGAGTGCCTGACCGGCGACGTCTTCGGCTCCAGCCGGTGCGACTGCGGTCCCCAGCTCAACGAGGCGATGGACCGGATCGTGCAGGAGGGCGCCGGCGTGGTGATCTACCTGCGCGGCCACGAGGGCCGGGGGATCGGCCTGGTCGCCAAGCTCCAGGCCTACCAGCTCCAGGACGGCGGTCGCGACACCGTGGACGCCAACCTCGACCTCGGCCTGCCCGCCGACGCGCGCCACTACGGCGCGGCCACCCAGATCCTCAAGGACCTCGGCGTGGACCAGGTCCGGCTGCTGACCAACAACCCCGACAAGGTGGCCTCGCTCGAGGACTACGGCGTCACGGTGACCGAGCGGGTGCCGCTCACGCCGCACCCCAACGGCCACAACCTGGCCTACCTGCTGACCAAGCGCGACCGGATGGGCCACGATCTTCCCGAGCTGCCCGACCTCGACCTCGAAGGAGCCAACTGACATGGCCGGACACGGTGCCCCCGACATCGCCCCCGTCGACTGCCACGACCTGCGGGTCGCGGTCGTCGCCGCGAGCTGGCACACCGAGGTGATGGACGGTCTCATCGCGGGCGCGCAGCGCGCCTTCGCCGACCACCAGGTCGAGGCGCCCGTCGTCGTACGGGTGCCCGGCACGTTCGAGCTGCCGGTCACCGCGGCGGCCCTCGCGCCGTCGTACGACGCGGTGATCGCGCTGGGCGTGGTCATCCGGGGCGGCACGCCGCACTTCGAGTACGTCTGCAACGCGGCCACCGACGGGCTGACGCGGGTCTCGCTCGACCACCACATCCCGATCGGCTTCGGCGTGCTGACCTGCGACGACGACGCCCAGGCGCTCGACCGGGCGGGCCTGGAGGGATCGCGCGAGGACAAGGGCTACGAGGCGGCCTCGGCGGCGCTGCAGACCGCGGCGACGCTCAAGCGGATCAAGCGCGGCTACACCGCCTGAGCCGCGGGACCTGAGACCGGCGCAAGGGTGACGGGAGCGACGCCGTAGGCTGAACTCCCGTGAAGACGTTCGACGAGCTGTTCGCAGAGCTCAGCGAGAAGGCACAGACGCGGCCCGAGGGGTCCGGCACCGTCCGGGCGCTCGACGCCGGCGTCCATACGATCGGCAAGAAGCTGATCGAAGAGGCCGCTGAGTCCTGGATGGCCGCCGAGCACGAGGGCAAGGACGCCACGGCTCTGGAGATCAGCCAGCTGCTGTACCACGCCCAGGTCCTCATGATCGCGAGCGGACTCTCGCTCGAGGACGTCTACTCCCACCTCTGAGGCTCCGCCTCACAAGAAGGCTCACGATGCTCAAGATCGCCGTCCCCAACAAGGGGGCCCTGTCCGAGTCCGCCTCGACGATGCTGCGCGAAGCCGGCTACGCGCAGCGCTCGGACTCCAAGCAGCTGACCAAGATCGACCCGGACAACGGGGTCGAGTTCTTCTACCTGCGCCCCCGCGACATCGCGCTGTACGTCGGCGAGGGCACCCTCGACGCCGGCATCACCGGCCGCGACCTCCTCCTCGACTCGCACTCGACGGCCTCAGAGTCGCTCCAGCTGGGCTTCGGCCGCTCGAAGTTCCGCTTCGCGGCCCGCCCCGGTGTCGCCACCGACGTGCGTGACCTGGCCGGCAAGCGCATCGCCACGTCGTACGACGGCGTGGTCAAGCGCTACCTCGTCGAGCAGGGCGTCGAGGCCTCGGTCGTCCGCCTCGACGGCGCCGTCGAGACCAGCATCCAGCTCGGCGTGGCCGACGTGATCGCCGACGTCGTCGAGACCGGCAGCACCCTGCGTGCCGCGGGCCTGGAGGTCTTCGGCGACGTCATCCTCGAGTCCGAGGGCGTGATGATCACCCGCGAGGGCGCCGACCCCGGCGCGCTCGAGGTCTTCACCCGACGGCTCCAGGGCGTCCTCGTGGCCCGCGCCTACGTGATGATGGACTACGACATCCGCGCCGAGAAGGTCGAGCAGGCCATCGCCCTGACCCCCGGCATCGAGAGCCCCACGGTCAGCCCGCTTCATCGCGAAGGCTGGGTCGCAGTCCGCTCCATGGTGCAGCGGGCCACCGCCCAGCGGGTGATGGACGAGCTCTTCGCGCTGGGGGCCCGCGCCATCCTGACCACTGACATCCACGCCTGCCGGCTCTGATGACGATGTCCGACCTTCCCCCGCTCCCGCGGACCTGGCGGCCCTTCGGCCCGCGGATGGCCGCCGCGGTCTTCGCGATCGTGCTCGTCGGCGCGTTCGCGTGGCTGTGGGTGCGCTTCGACGAGCAGACCAAGCAGGCCATCAACATCCTCGAGAAGGCGACCGTCATCGGCATCGTCGGGCTCGGGCTGGCGCTGATGCTCGCGCTCGCCCGGTCCCGCGTGGTGGCGCGTCCCGACGGGCTGACGATCGTCAACGGCTACCGCAAGCGCGAGCTCACCTGGGCCGAGGTCGGCACCGTGCGGATGCCGCGCGGCGCTCCGTGGCCGCACCTGGACCAGGGGGACGACGTACGGATCTCGCTGCTGGGGATCCACACCTCCGACGGCGCCCGCGCGGCGACGGCGGTGCGGGAGCTCAAGGCGGTCGTCGCCGCCCACCGCGCCGACAGCTGAACGGCTAGAGCGCCCGCACGCCCCACGACGCGGCGAACGTCTCGCCGGGCGCCAGCACGACCAGCCCGTCGCCGGAGTTGAAGGCGTCCGGGGGAGCGGTCATCGGCTCGACCGCGACACTCGTGCGCGGCGTCGCGGTGTCGTCGGCGGTGTAGACCTGCAGCCATCCGTGGTGCTCGTCGACCCACAGCGCCACCCCGGCCCCGCCCGGCGCGCGCAGCGTCACGGTCGCCCGGCCCGACGGGTCGCGGTCGAGGCCCGTGTAGGCGTGGTTGAGGACGGCGTCGGCCAGGGGAGCGGGCGTGCGGAAGGCGTCCCCCGGCTCGGTGCCGACCGGCAGCAGCCGCTCGTCGTCGGTGACCAGCCGGGCCACCGCGGGCAGGTCGAGCGTCCAGTCGTCGCAGGGGCCCGGGCCGGCGACGAGGTACGGGTGCGCCCCAGACGCGTACGGCGCCGCCTCGGCTGCCCGGTTCGTCGCGGCCTGGGTCACGGTGAGCCCGTCCTCGCCGAGCGCATAGGTCGTCGTGAGCGCCAGTGCCCACGGGTAGCCGGTCTGGGCCGGCAGGAAGTAGTCGAGCTCGACCCGGTCGGCCGCGACCGACCGCGCCGTCCACGAGACCCAGCGGACCAGGCCGTGCGAGGCGTTGCCGCGCTTCGGCTCGGTCAGCGCGAGCTGCTGGGTGGCCCCGCCGAAGGTGTAGCGCCCGTCGCGGATCCGGTTCGGCCACGGCACGAGCAGCTGCCCGCGCCCGCCCGAGGGCATGGCGTCCTCGGCGAAGCCGTCGACGAGGTCGCGTCCCTCGTAGGTCAGCGACCGCAGGGCGCCGCAGCCCTGGGTGACGACGGCGTGGTAGCCGTGCGCGGACAGGACGTGCTGGTCACCGGTGGGCGCGCTCACGCCGCCACCCTAGGTGCGCACCACCACGTCCGCCCACGACCGGGATTCCTCGCGCGCGTGCAGCGCGGCCTCGTCGGCCAGCCAGTCGTCCCAGTGCGGGCGCATCTCCTCGCCGTCGCGCTCGAGCCAGCGCGCCAGCCGGACGTCGAGCGGTGCCTCGACCCAGACCAGTGTCGTCACCAGCTCCCGGTACGACGCCGCTGCGCTCCCGACGCCTTCGAGGACCAGCAGCGGGCCCGGGAGCACGGTGCGGGTCTCGGCCCAGCCGTCGGCGTACCAGTCCCAGCGGCGCCAGGTGCCCGGCTGCCCGGCGGCGAGCGGGCGCAGCAGGGCCTCGACCGAGCCGGCGAGGCCGGGGAGTCCGCGCCAGCCCGCGAGCATCTCGTCGGTCCCGATCACGACCGCCTCGGGGGCGAGCGCGGCCAGGCCACGGGCGAGCGTGGTCTTGCCGGACCCGGCCAGGCCGTCGACGCAGATCAGCCGGCCCGAACCGAGGGTCGGCGGGCGCGACAGCGTGAGCTCGAGGACCTCAGAAGGCGAGACCATGGCCCCGGTACGACGGCACCGCGTCGATGAACCGGTCGCCCTGGGCCAGGAGCACGGTGGTGCCGTGCTCGAACGGCTCGCCCGACTTGGCGTGCCGGAACCAGACCAGCTCGCCGATCGCCAGCCGGCCGGCGTTGGTCCCCACGAGCGGGGTCTGCACCTCGCCGGCACCCTCGAGCCCGGTCAGGCTGAGCCCGGCGGGCGCCCACGGCGTCGGCGCCCGGTCGGCCCCGGCGGGCCCGGACGCGATCAGCCCGCCGCCGTGGACCGTGGCGACCTCGGCGGAGGGCCGGCGGGTCACCGGCAGGCCGAAGAAGGCGGCCGGGGCGGGGGAGAAGGAGCGGTAGTGGTCGAAGAGGGTCGGCCCGAGCAGCCCGGAGCCCGCGGTCACCTCGGTGACGACCGGGTCGGCGGCCGAGGACTCGATCGAGCCGGAGCCGCCGGCGTTCCAGAGCTCGAGGCCGGTGAAGTCGCCGCGCCCCTCGAGTGCGCTGAGCGCCTCGGCGATCGCGGTGCGGCGGGTGACGAGCTGGGTGACCGAGAGCTGCTTGAGCTTGCGGACCACCGCGGACTTGGCGCGCTGGTGCGGCACCGAGTCCGGGACGCCGGCCACCTGACCCTCGTAGGTCATCGCGCCGACGAGCTGGAAGCCCGGCCGGTCGATGACCGCCCGGGCGAGCGCGGCGACGGCGCCGACGTCGAACAGGGGGGAGCGCTTGGGGCCGACCAGCTGGCCGCCCCAGCGCAGCCCGGCGTCGATGTCGAGCGCGACCCGGACCGGTACGGCGGTCGAGGCGCGCAGCGAGTCGACCAGGTCGAGGTGGGCCACGTCGTCGACCATGATCGTGATCCGCGAGGCGGCGCGCGGGGAGGCGATGAGCGCGGCGAGCGCGGCCCGGTCCACGGACGGGTAGGCGACGACGATGTCGTCGCACACGTCGTTGTCGGCCAGCCAGAGCGCCTCGGCCAGCGTGTAGGCGAGCACCCCCGCGAAGCCCTCGGTCGCCAGCGCCCGCGCCACCAGCGCGGGCACCCGCAGCGACTTGGACGCCACTCGGATCGGCGTCCCGCCCGCGCGGCGCGCGAGGTCCGCGGCGTTGGCGTCGAAGGCGTCGAGGTCGACCACGAAGGTCGGGGTGGACAGGGGCTCCGGCCAGGCGTCGACCGCGTCGGCGAGCCGGGCCGCGAGGCGGTTGCGCGCGACGAACGAGTGGTGCTGCACGAACGCCATGCTTCCACGGATGGGAGAATGTGCCCGTGACCGCATCGCCGAACGAGCGTCCCGACGCCCGCCGCCTCCAGGGCTCGGAGTACGTCGACGACGACGGGTCCGCCGACACCGCACTCGCCGCGGCGCTCACCGGCCACGCGGGCGGGACCGCGCCCTACCCGGCCGTCCTCGCGGCGCTGGCCCCCGCGCGCCTGCTCGTCCCGGTGGTCGCGATGCTCGGCGAGGTCGAGGTGGGCGAGGACGGCCTGGCCCGCGACAAGTCGAGCGACATGGCGGCGGTGCTGCTGACCGGCGCCGACGGCCGGCTGGCGCTGCTCGCCTTCTCCGACCTCGACGCGCTGACCCGCTGGGACCCCCAGGCCCGCCCGGTGCCGGTGGCGGCCCACCTGGCCGCGGCGACCGCCGTCCAGGAAGGGGCCGCCGCGCTCGTCGTCGACGTCGCCGGTCCGCACCCGTTCGTCCTCGACGGCGACGACCTGCCCCGGCTCGCCTCCGGCTGGCAGCCGGTCCAGCTCGACGACGGGGGCTGGGGCTGGCTGGGCTCGAGCGCCGCGGATTAGCGGACCCGGGAACAAGTCCGATAGCATCTGGCGTTGACCGATCTGTCATGCCTTCACCGGCACGGCAGATCCCACAAGCGGGGACCAGCACCATCGTCTCCCACCCGCAACGGCCGCCAGGTCGTCGGGTCCGGTCCATGGAGAGCACCACCGCTCCCCGGGCGTAGCCAACGCGCGGAGAGCACCGGGGCTCGTGACTGGCTTCCGCTTCGTGACTAGCGGGAGCCACTTTCGCGTTTTGCGGCTGCTGAGCTCCTACCGTTCGAATTTGGAGGACACATCAGCACCGAGCTGCGCATCAACGAGCGGATCCGGGTTCCCGAGGTCCGTCTCGTGGGACCCAACGGCGAGACCGTCGGCATCGTCCCCACCGACCAGGCCCTCAAGCTCGCGCAGGAGGCCGACCTGGACCTGGTGGAGATCGCCCCGATGGGCAAGCCGCCCGTCTGCAAGCTCATGGACTACGGGAAGTTCAAGTACGAGAACGCCCAGAAGGCCCGTGAGGCGCGACGGAACCAGACCAACGTCATCATCAAGGAGATGAAGCTCCGGCCCAAGATCGACGCGCACGACTACGAGACCAAGAAGGGTCACGTCGTTCGCTTCCTCAAGGCCGGCGACAAGGTCAAGATCACCATCATGTTCCGCGGCCGCGAGCAGCACCGCCCCGAGCTGGGCTACCGGCTGCTGCAGAAGCTGGCCGAGGACGTCCAGGAGCTGGGCTTCGTGGAGTCCAACCCCAAGCAGGACGGCCGCAACATGACCATGGTCATCGGCCCGCACAAGAAGAAGGCCGAGGCCAAGGCCGAGGTCAAGGCGGCCAAGGAGGAGCGGCGCGCCGAGCGCGAGGCCGAGGCTGCCGCCGACGCCGCCGCCCAGGCTGAGCGCGTCGCCGTGAAGCCGGCCGCTCAGAAGAAGGAGCGGGGTCGCTCCGAGAACCTCGACCCCGAGATCGACGCCTGAGCGTCGCGCCTGAGCGCCTGAGACGTACACACAGCAACGAGAGATAGAGACGAGATGCCGAAGAACAAGACGCACTCCGGTGCCAGCAAGCGGTTCAAGGTCACCGGCAGCGGCAAGATCCTTCGCGAGAAGGCCGGCAAGCGCCACAACCTCGAGAAGAAGGCCTCCAAGGTCACCCGCCGCCTGACCGGCACCGTCGAGGTCGCCAAGAACGACGTCCCGCGCGCGAAGAAGATGCTCGGTCTCTGACCAGCCGCTTTCGTACCTAGCACCACACAAGGAGTAAGAAGATGGCACGCGTCAAGCGCGCAGTGAACGCGGCGAAGAAGCGTCGTACCACCCTCGATCGGGCCAGCGGCTACCGCGGCCAGCGCTCGCGGCTGTACCGCAAGGCCAAGGAGCAGGTCACCCACTCGCTGGTCTACAGCTACAACGACCGGCGCAAGAACAAGGGCAACTTCCGCCGCCTGTGGATCCAGCGGATCAACGCGGCCGCTCGCGCCGAGGGCCTGACCTACAACCGCTTCATCCAGGGTCTGAACCTGGCCGGCATCGAGGTCGACCGCAAGATCCTCGCCGACCTCGCGGTCAACGACCCGGCCGCCTTCTCGGCGATCGTGGCGCAGGCCAAGGCCGCGCTGCCCGAGGACGTCAACGCGCCCCAGGTCTCCGCCTGAGTCACATGACGGACCCCCTGACCGCGGGCAACTCCCGCGTGAAGGAAGCCCGGAAGCTCAGCCGCCGCTCGGTGCGAACCGAGCGGCGGCTCTTCCTTGCCGACGGCCCGAAGGCCGTCGAGGGCGCCCTCGCGGTGCCCGGTTGCGTCGTGGAGGTCTTCGCGACGCCGGCCGCCGCCCAGCAGTACGACGTCCTGCTCGGCACCGCCCCGCTGACCCTGGTCGACGAGCGGGCGATGAGCGGCCTGAGTGACAGCGTGAACCCGGCCGGCCTGGTCGCGGTGTGCCGCTTCCTCGACAACGAGCGGATCCCGACCCCGCTGCTCATGACGATCTGCGCCGACGTGCGCGACCCCGGCAACGCCGGCACGGTCATCCGCACCAGCGACGCCGCCGGCGCCGACTGCGTCGTGCTGGCCGGTGACTCCGTCGACCCCTACAACCCCAAGACCGTGCGGGCCAGCGTCGGCAGCCTCTTCCACGTCCCGATCGAGGTCGAGCGCGACGCGGCGACCGCCGTGCGGCGCGCCCAGATCGCGGGCCTGACCGTGCTGGCCGCCGACGGCGAGGGCGAGGTCGACCTGTTCGGCGCCGAGGACCTGCTCGCCCGGCCCACCGCCTGGCTGTTCGGCAACGAGGCCTGGGGTCTGCCGCCCGAGCTGGCCGAGCTGGCCGACCACCGGGTCCGGATCCCGATCCTGGGCGCGGCGGAGTCGCTCAACCTCGCCACGGCGGCCGCGGTCTGTCTCTACGCCAGCGCCCGCGCCATGATGAACGGGTGAACACCCCGCGGCGTTCTTCTCCTCCGCTTCGCTCCCCCGAACAACGCCGCGGGGACCCCGTGAGCGACCCCCTCGACCTGCTCCCCGACGGCGTCGTCGTGGCCGGCCCGGACGGCCGGGTCACCGCGATCAACACGGTCGGCGCGCGGATGCTCGGCACCGGAGCGGAGGCCGTCGGCCGCCCGCTCGACGAGGTGCTCGCGCTCTCCGACCACGAGGCGCTCGCGTGGACGGCGGTCAACACGCCGTACGACGGGCTCTCGACCCGGACCGGCGTGCCCGAGCAGTCCTGGCTGCTGCCCGACGGCACCGAGGTCCTGGTCACCGCCCGGCTCCACCGCGCCGAGCGCGGCGGACCGGTCGGCGCGGTCGCCGTCAGCCTGCGCTCGGGCCGCGGCCGGGCCCGGCTCGACCGGGACCGCTCCGACCTCGTCGCCACCCTGGCCCACGAGCTGCGCTCGCCGCTGACCGGCGTCAAGGGCTTCGTGCACGCGCTGCTCAACCGCTGGGACAAGCTCACCGACGAGCAGAAGCGGCTCATGCTCACCACCGCCGGCGCGGACGCCGACCGGCTCAGCCGGCTCATCACCGAGCTGCTCGACGTGGCCCGCATCGACACCGGCCGGCTCCAGCTGCACCGCCGGCCCACCGACCTCGGGGCCAAGGCGGACCGGGTCGTGCAGTCGCTGGGCGTGGTCACCTCGACGCCGATCGAGCTGGCCGTCGACGACGACCTGCCGCCGGTCGACGCCGACCCGGACAAGGTGATGCAGGTGCTCACCAACATCGCCGAGAACGCGGTGCGCCACGGCAGCGGCACCGTCCGGATCCACGTCGGCACCTGGGCCGAGGACGCGTCGTACGTCGCGGTGACGGTGACCGACGAGGGCGACGGGATCGCGCCCGAGCTGCGTCAGCGCATCTTCACCAAGTTCTGGACCGAGGGCACCGGCGGCGGCTCCGGCCTCGGGCTCTACATCGTGCGCGGCCTGGTCCGGGCCCACGGCGGCACCATCGTGGTCGACGACCGGCCTGGGGGCGGCGCGCGCCTGGTGACCACCTGGCCCCGGGTTCCGGCGGCACAATGAGGTCATGACCGCGCTCCCGCCGCCCGCCGTCGTCCTCCGCAAGTACCTCGCCAGCGCCCGCACCGCGTTGGTCTGGAAGCTGGAGGGCCTGGGGGAGCGGGACCTGCGGCTGCCGCGCACCCCGACGGGCACCAGCCTGCTCGGGATCGTGCTCCACTGCGCCAACGTCGAGATCGGCTACTTCGGCCCGACCTTCGCGCGTGCGTGGCCCGAGCCGCTGCACCCGGCGCTCATCCCCGACGACGCCTACGACACCGACCCCCAGGCCGACTGGACCGTCCCCGCCGACCTGCCCGCGGCCGAGCTGGTCGCCTTCTACGCACGCGTGGGGGAGTTCGCCGACGCGGCCTTCGACGAGCTCGCGCTCGACGCCCCCGGACGCGTCCCGTGGTGGCCCGAGGGACGCGCCGAGACCACCCTGCACGAGGTCGCCGTGCACGTGCTGAGCGACCTCCACCGGCACGCCGGGCACGCCGACGTGCTGCGCGAGATGATCGACGGCGCGGCCGGGATGCGGCCCGGGATGACCAACGTCCCGGACGCCGTCGACTGGCCCGCACAGGTCGCCCGGCTGACCGCCATCGCCGAGCGCTTCCCCCCGGAGTGAATACCGGTTCGCGGTCGGGACCCTCCCCTTCCTAGACTTGCGCCGATGTCTGGCCCGAATACTGACTACGACCCTGTGGAGGTCGCCGCCGTGAGCCCTGCCGAGCTCGAGGCCGCGCGCGACGCCGCGCTGGCCGCGATCGCCGCCGCCACCGACCTCGAGCAGCTCAAGGCGGTGCGCAGCGAGCACGCCGGCGACCGCTCGCCGCTCGCGCTGGCCAACCGGGAGATCGGTGCGCTGCCGCCCCAGGCCCGCAAGGAGGCCGGCCAGCGGGTCGGCCAGGCCCGCGGTGCGGTCAACCAGGCGCTCGCCGCGCGCACCGAGGTGCTCGAGGCCGAGCACGAGGCGCGCATCCTGGTCGAGGAGGCGGTTGACGTCACGCTGCCCACCGACGAGGAGCCGGTGGGCGGGCGGCACCCGCTGACCACCGGCGCCGAGCTGATCGCCGACATCTTCGTCGCGATGGGCTGGGAGGTCGCCGAGGGTCCGGTCATCGAGGCCGAGTGGCTCAACTTCGACGCGCTCAACCTGGGCCCGGACCACCCGGCGCGCACCATGCAGGACACCTTCTGGACCGAGCCGGCCGACCACCACGTCGTGCTGCGCACCCACACCAGCCCGGTCCAGGCGCGCACCATGCTGACCCGCCAGCCCCCGATCTACGTCGTGTGCCCGGGCCGCGTCTTCCGCACCGACGAGTACGACGCCACCCACTCGCCGATGTTCCACCAGGTCGAGGGCCTCGCGATCGACGAGGGCATCTCGATGGCCCACCTCAAGGGCACGCTCGACCACTTCGCGAGCCAGATGTTCGGTGAGGGCATCACGACGCGGTTCCGGCCGTCGTACTTCCCGTTCACCGAGCCGTCGGCCGAGGTCGACCTGATCTGCTTCGTGTGCCGCGGCGTCGACTCCGACGCCTGCCGCACCTGCCGCGGCGAGGGCTGGATCGAGTGGGGCGGCTGCGGCATCGTCAACCCGCGCGTGCTCCAGGCCTGCGGCGTCGACTCCGAGCGCTACTCGGGCTTCGCCTTCGGCATGGGCATCGACCGGACGCTGATGTTCCGTCACGGCCTCGAGGACCTGCGCACGCTCTTCGAGGGCGACGTGCGCTTCACCACCGCTTTCGGAAGCGAGCTCTGACATGAAGGCCCCTGTCTCCTGGATCCGGGAGCTCGTCGACCTGCCGGCCGAGGTCACCACCGAGGTGCTGACCGACCGGCTGACCGCGCTCGGTCTCAAGCTCGAGGGCATCCACGCCGCGGGCGCCGAGATCCGCGGCCCGCTGGTCATCGGCAAGGTGCTCACCAAGGAGCCCGAGCCGCAGAAGAACGGCAAGACGATCAACTGGTGCACCGTCGACGTCGGTGACGCCAACGGCACCGGTGAGCCCCAGGGCATCGTCTGCGGCGCCCACAACTTCGAGCCCGGCGACCTCGTCGTCGTCATCCTCCCCGGCGGTGCGCTGCCGGGCGGCTTCGAGATCTCCGCGCGCAAGACCTACGGCCACGTCTCGGCCGGGATGATCTGCTCGGTGCGCGAGCTCGGCATCGGCGAGGACCACGACGGCATCCTGGTGCTGCCCGCCGACGCCGGTGCGCCCGGCGACGACGTCTTCGGCCTGCTCGGGCTCGACGAGGAGGTCATCGAGTTCGAGATCAACCCCGACCGGGCCTACGCGCTCTCGCTGCGCGGCGTGGCCCGCGAGGCGGCGCTCGGCTTCGGCGTCCCGTTCACCGACCTCGCCGAGCGCACGCTGCCCGAGGCCGACGGCAAGGCCTGGGAGGTCGTCGTCGACGACCCGGCCGGCTGCCCGGTCTTCGCCGCGCGCCTGGTCAGCGGCTTCGACCCGGCCGCGCCCACCCCCGACCACATCAAGCAGCGCGTCGAGCAGGCCGGCATGCGCTCGATCTCGCTCGCCGTCGACATCACCAACTACGTGATGCTCGAGCTCGGTCAGCCGATCCACGGCTACGACGCCGACAAGGTCGCGGGCGCGCTCGGCGTACGCCGGGCCCGGGAGGGCGAGAAGCTCACCACGCTCGACGACGCCGTCCGCACGCTCAGCACCGAGGACCTCGTCATCACCGACGACTCCGGCCCGATCGGCCTGGCCGGCGTCATGGGCGGCGCGACCACCGAGATGTCGGCGACCACGACCCGGATCCTGGTCGAGGCCGCGCACTGGGACGCCACCTCGATGTTCCGCACCGGCCGGCGCCACAAGCTGACCTCCGAGGCCGGCAAGCGCAACGAGCGCGGCGTCGACCCGCTGCTGCCCGCCGTCGCCGCCGACCGCGTGGTCGAGCTGCTCGTCGAGCACGGGGGAGCCACGGCCGAGCCGGGCGCCACGCTCGTCGGCACCGCGCCCCAGCGCGCGGCGATCACCATCGCCACCGACCTGCCCGCGCGCCTGAGCGGCATCGAGATCTCCGCGATGACCACCGTCGAGAACCTCCGCGCGATCGGCGCCACGGTCACCGAGCTCGAGGCCGGCACGATCGAGGTCGTCCCGCCGAGCTGGCGTCCCGACCTCAACGACCCCTACGACCTGGTCGAGGAGGTCGTCCGGATCGTCGGCTACGACCAGGTCCCGAGCGTGCTGCCGCGCCGGGCCACCGGCCGCGGCCTGACCCGCACCCAGCGGCTGCGCCGCCGGGTCGGGCGCACCCTCGCCGGGGCCGGCCTGGTCGAGGTGGTGAGCTTCCCGTTCGTCGGCGAGGCCACCTTCGACAAGCTCGGCCTGCCGGCCGGCGACCCGCTGCGGACCACGGTCGGCCTGGCCAACCCGCTCTCCAGCGAGGAGCCCGCCTACACCACGACGCTGCTGCCGGGCCTGCTCGACGCGGCCGGGCGCAACCTCGGCCGCGGCGCCCCCGGCGTCGCGCTCTTCGAGACCGGCACCGTGGCCTTCCCGGCCGACAACGGCCCGGCCCCGATCTACGGCGTGCACACCCGCCCGTCCCCGGCCGAGCTCGAGAAGCTCGTCGAGGCGCTCCCGCTCCAGCCGCAGCACCTCGCCGTCGTCCTCGCGGGCGAGCGGCGCCGCTCCGGTTGGTGGGGTGCGGGTGCCGACGCCGCGTGGAGCGACGCCCTGGCCGTCGTACGACGTCTGGCGGGCGAGCTCGGCGTCACCGTCGAGGTCGCCTCGGCCAACCGGATGCCGTGGCACCCGGGCCGGTGCGCGGTCGTGTCGATCGCCGGGGTCCAGGTCGGCCACGCCGGTGAGCTGCACCCGACGGTGTGCCGCTCCTACGGCCTGCCGGCCCGCAGCGCCGCGGTCGAGCTCGACCTCGACGCGCTGATGGCCGCCGCCACCGACGTCACCCCGGGGCCGACGTTCTCGACGATGCCGCTGGCCAAGGAGGACGTCGCGCTCGTCGTCGACGACGCCGTCACCGTGGCCGCCGTCGAGGCGGCGCTGCGCGAGGGCGCCGGCGAGCTGCTCGAGACGGTGCGGCTCTTCGACGTCTACACCGGCGAGCAGATCGGTGCCGGCAAGAAGTCGCTGGCCTTCGCGCTGCGCTTCCGGGCTCCCGACCGCACCCTCACCGAGGCCGAGACCGGTGCCGCGCGCGATGCCGCCGTCGCCCGGGCCGCCGAGCTGACCGGAGCGGTGCAACGCTGAGCGCCGGGCCGCGGCTGCGGCTGGCCGACGAGGTCACCTGGGACGGCGCGGCCGTCCCCGGTGAGCGCACCCGCGTCCTCCTCGCCGTGCTGGCCGAGGCCCGCGGCAAGGCCGTGGGCGAGGAGCGCCTGATCGAGGAGATCTGGGGCGACGAGCCGCCGGCCAACCCGACCAAGGCCCTCCAGGTCGTGGTCTCCCGGGCCCGCTCGGCCACGGCCGCCGAGGTCGTCGAGCGCGCCGGGCACGGCTACCGGCTCGCGCTCGACACCGGGGACGTCGACGTCTGGACCCACGACCACGCGGTCGAGGCCGCCCGCCGGGCCGCCGCCGCGGGGGCCTGGAGCGAGGCCGTCGCCCACCTGCCCCACCTCGACGGCCGGCCCGCGCTGGCCGGCCGGATCCTGTCCGCGCTGGGCCGCCACGACGAGGCGCTCCCGCTGCTCGAGGCGGCCGGCACCGGCACCGGTACCGGCGCCGGCGCTCGCGAGGACGCCCGCGACGACGCCTGCCTGGCGGCGCTGCTGCGCAGCGAGGCCGCCGTCCGCGGCGTGCCGGCCGCGCTCGCCCGCTACGAGACCTACCGCGCGGGCCTGGCCGACCGGCTCGGCGTCGACCCCTCGCCCGAGCTCCAGGCGCTCCACGCCGAGCTGCTGCTGCGCGACCGCCCGGTCCGCTCCGGGCTGAGCCACTACGCCAGCAGCCTGGTCGGCCGCGACGACGACCTGACCCGGCTGCGCGCGCTCGTCCGCACCCACCGCGTGGTCTCGATCGTGGGCCCCGGTGGTCTGGGCAAGACCCGGCTGGCCCAGCTGGTCGCAGCCGAGGCCGAGCAGCCGGTGGTCCACGTGGTCGAGCTCGTCGGTGTCGTCGACCCGGCCGACGTCGTCTCCGAGGTGGGCTCGGTGCTCGGCGTGCGCGACTCGGTCCACGGCCGCAAGGTGCTGACCCCCGAGCAGCAGCGCGACGTCCGCTCCCGGATCGCCCAGCAGCTCGACCAGGCCCCGGCCCTGCTGGTCCTCGACAACTGCGAGCACCTGGTCGAGGCGGTCGCCGACCTGGTCGCCTTCCTCGTCGCGGTCACCCCCTCCCTGCGGGTGCTGACCACGACCCGTGCGCCGCTGGCGATCACCGCCGAGCACGTCTTCGAGCTGAGCCGGCTCGGCGCGGCCGACGCGAGCGACCTGTTCCGGCAGCGCGCGCTCGCCGCACGCCCGGGCGTCGCCCTGCCCGAGGCCGCCGTCGCCGAGATCGCCGAACGTCTCGACGGCCTGCCGCTGGCCATCGAGCTGGCCGCGGTCAAGGTCCGGGCGATGTCGGTCGGCGACATCGCGACCCGCCTCGAGAACCGGTTCGCGCTGCTGCGCGGCGGCGACCGCAGCGCCCCCGACCGGCACCAGACCCTGCTCGCCGTCATCGACTGGTCCTGGAACCTCCTCGCCGACCGCGACCGCCGCGCGCTGCGCCGGCTCTCGGTCTTCCACGACGGGTTCACCCTCGACGCGGCCGAGTCGATGCTCGGCGCCGACGCGCTCGTCAGCGTCGAGGAGCTCGTCGCCCAGTCGCTGCTGACCCTGGTCGACGCCGGTGCCGGCGCGCCGCTGCGCTACCGGATGCTCGAGACCGTCCGCGAGTTCGGCCGGATGCAGCTGGTCGACGCGGGCGAGGAGGCCGCCGCCCAGCGCGACCACCGCGACTGGGCGCTCGCCGTCGCCGACCGGTTCGGCGCGCGGCTCTTCACCCGCGACCAGGTCGCCACCGTCGACGCGATCGCGATCGAGGAGAACAACCTCGCCGACGCCCTGCGCCGGGCCCTGGCCGGGCCCGACCCCGACGCGGTCGCCTCGCTGATGGCCGCCCTCGGCGGCTTCTGGAGCATCCGCGGCGAGCACGCCCGCGTGATCATGCTCTGTGAGGCCGTCTCCGCCGTCCTGAGCGAGGTGCCGGCCGCGCCCGAGCGCGCCGACCAGACCCGGGCGGCGCTGTGCCTGACCCTGGTCAACTCGTGGATCGCCCAGCTCGACGTCCTCGACGACCTGCTCGCCGAGCTCGCCCGCCTCGGCCCCGGTACGACGAGCCCCCGCGTCGCCGCGATGACCACCGTCGTCCTCGGCGCGAGCGCCCCGGCGGCCAGCCCGCTGCTCTCGCCCTCCGACGCGCTGATCCACGACCCCGACCCGCTTGTCCGCGGTGTCGCGCTCCAGTGGCGCAGCCACGAGCGCGAGAACATCGGCGACCCCGAGGCGGCCATCGAGGCGGCCGAGGAGGCGCTGGTGCTCGCCACGGACGACGGCGGTCCCTGGACCCGGGCCGTGCTCCACGCCCAGCTGGCCGGGCTCTACAGCCAGGTCGGGCGCCTCAGCGCCGCCGAGCCGCACGCGCGGGCCGCCGTACCGATCCTGGTGCGGCTGGGTGCCCACGAGGACGCGCTCCAGGCGATGACCGTCGCTGCGGTCGCCTGGATCGAGCGCGGCGACCCCGATGCCGCCGAGCGCGTGCTCGACGAGGTGCTGGCGCGCACCGACCTCGTCTCCGGCGGCGGCGGTCAGGTCGGCGCCCGCGGCACGCTCCTGGTCACCCAGGCCGAGATCGCGTTCGCCCGCGGCCAGGTCGACGAGGGCTGCCGGATCGTCGAGCAGGCCGCCGAGGCGATGGCCGCGGTCCGGTTCCCGGGGATGGGCATCGACACCGACATCGCGCCGTGGCGGATCTACGGCAACACCGTGGCGATCCTGGCGTTCGCGCTCCACGACCGCCCGGCCCAGGGCCGCGAGCTCTACCGCTGGCTCGTGGCGGCGCTGCCGCGGGTCCTCGACCGCGACCGGACCTTCGTCGACGTACCGGTCGTCGGGCTGATGCTCTTCGCCTTCGGCACCTGGGCCCTGAGCTTCGGCACCCTGCGCCCGGCCGAGGCGGTCCGGGTGCTGACGCTGGCCGAGCGGATGTCCTACCCGCGCTTCGTGCCCTCGCTGTCCTGGGACCGCGCGGTGGCCCGCTGCGAGGAGGCGGCCCCCGGCGAGCTCGCCCTCCTCGCCGCCGAGTACGGCGAGCGCCGCGGGCCCGACCTGATGGACGAGACCCGCGACGTCGTCGCTCGCTTGCTGGGCTGAGGCCTCAGATCTTGCGCGAGTAGGACCGCACCGCCAGCGGCGCGAAGATCGCGACCACCACGGCGCAGCCGAGCAGCGCCCAGCCGACCTCGGCGGTGACCTGGCCCTCGTTGATCAGGTCACGGCACGCGGTGACCACGTGCGAGACCGGGTTGACCTTGACGAACGCCTCCAGCCAGCCCGGCAGCGACTCGGCCGGGACGAAGGCGTTGGACAGGAAGGTCAGCGGGAACATGATCATCATCGAGATGCCCTGCACCGCCTGGGCGGAGCGGGCCACGGTGCCGAGCCAGGTGAAGATCCAGGCCAGCGACCAGGCCGCGACGATGGTGAGCAGCCAGCCGCCCAGGGTGCCGAGGAAGCCGCCGCCGGGCCGGAAGCCCATCGCGATGCCGACCAGGATGGTCAGGGTCGCGGCGATCATGTAGCGGATGACGTCGGCCAGCGCGGGGCCGGCCAGCGGCGCGATCCGGGCGATCGGCAGCGACCGGAACCGGTCGAAGACGCCCTTGTCCATGTCCTCGCGCAGCTGGGTGCCCATCGCCATGCAGGTGGTGAGCGCGGTCTGGGCGAGGATGCCGGGGATGATCAGCGGCAGGTAGTCCTTGACGCTGCCCGAGATCGCGCCGCCGAAGATGTAGGCGAACATCGCGGTGAACAGCAGCGGCTGGATCGTGACGTCGAAGAACTGCTCCGGGTTGCGGCGCATCTTTTTGGTCGCGCGCCAGGCCATCGCCAGGGTCTGGTCGATGGTCTCGCGCAGGGACGGGCGGCTCGCCAGCTCCTCCGGTACGACGACCGCGCGGGCGGCCAGGGGAGTCCGGGGGCTGTCGGTGAGGGCGGTCATCAGGCCACCTCCTCGTTCTCGTGCTCGTGCTCGGTGGACTCGCTGTGGTGCCCGGTCAGGGCGAGGAAGACCTCGTCCAGCGTGGGCTGGCGCACGGTCGCGGTGGTGATGGACAGCTCGGCCTGGCGCAGCGCGATGAGCACGTCGCCGGCCCCGTCGGCGTTGGCGAGCGGGACGTTGAGCCCGCCGGCCTCCGGGGTGAGCACCGGCGCCTCGCCGAGCGCGCGCTCGACGACCGCGGCCGCGGCGGCGGTCTGGGTCCGGTCGGTGAGCCGCAGGTGCAGGGTCGAGGAGCCGACGCCGGCCTTGAGCTGCTCCGGCGTGCCCTCGGCGACCTTGCGGCCGGCGTCGATGACGGCGATCCGGTCGGCGAGCTGGTCGGCCTCGTCGAGGTACTGGGTGGTGAGCAGGATCGTGGAGCCCTGTGCGACCAGCTCGCGGATGGTGTCCCACATCTGGCCGCGGGTGCGCGGGTCGAGACCCGTGGTCGGCTCGTCGAGGAAGATCAGCGGCGGGCGCGAGATCAGCGACGCGGCGAGGTCGAGCCGGCGCCTCATGCCGCCGGAGAAGTTCTTGATCTGCCGGGTCGCGGCCTCGGTCAGCCCGAAGCGCTCCAGCAGGTCGGCCGCGATCGTGCGCGCGGCCGGCGGGCGGTGGCCCAGCAGCCGGGCGAACAGCACGAGGTTCTCGGTCGCGGTGAGGTTCTCGTCGACCGAGGCGTACTGACCGGTGACCCCGAGCAGCTGCCGGATCCGGTGCGGCTGGCCGGCGACGTCGACGCCGAAGATGGACGCGCGCCCGCTGTCGATCGGCAGCAGGGTCGCGAGCATGGAGAGCATGGTGGTCTTGCCGGCGCCGTTGGGTCCGAGCACGCCGAAGACCTCGCCGCGCGCGACCTGCAGGTCGACGCCGTCGACGGCGCGGAAGTCGCCGAAGGTCTTGACCAGGCCCGTCGCGTCGACCGCGAGGTCACCGCGGGGCGCCGGGGGGTGGAGGTTGTCGTTCATGGGCCCTAGCCTGGGAGCACCCGGTTTCAGTTCGGCTTCACCGGATCCGCGGGCGCTTTCAGCGGGCCCCTTTCGCGACTTCATGCAGGGTCTTGTATATTCATGCACATGAGCAAGGTGAAGGTCGCCGTCGCCGGCGCCAGCGGGTACGCCGGAGGCGAGGTGCTGCGGCTGCTGCTGGGTCACCCCGGCGTCGAGATCGGTGCGGTCACCGCGGGCAGCAACGCGGGGGAGCGGCTCGGTGCCCTCCAGCCGCACCTGCTGCCGCTGGCCGACCGGGTGCTCGATCCGACCACCGTCGAGGTGCTCGCCGGGCACGACGTCGTCTTCCTCGGCCTGCCGCACGGCCAGTCCGGTGCCCTCGCCGAGGCGCTCTCCGCGCGCGACCCCGCCGTGGTGGTCGTCGACTGCGGTGCTGACTTCCGGCTCGAGGACGCCGCCGTGTGGGAGCGGTTCTACGGCAGCCCCCACGCCGGCACCTGGCCCTACGGGCTGCCCGAGCTGCCCGGCAACCGGGACCTGCTCCGCGGCGCCCGGCGGGTCGCCGTACCGGGGTGCTACCCGACGATCTCCTCGCTGACCCTCGCCCCCGCGGTGGCCGCAGGTCTCGTCGTACCGGACGTCGTGGTGGTCGCCGCCTCCGGCACCAGCGGCGCCGGCAAGGCCGCCAAGCCGCACCTGCTCGGCAGCGAGGTCATGGGCAACACGAGCGCCTACGGCGTGGGCGGCGTGCACCGGCACACCCCCGAGATCACCCAGAACCTCGGCCGGCTCACCGACGCCGAGGTCAAGGTCAGCTTCACGCCGCTGCTCGTCCCGATGGCCCGCGGCATCCTCGCCACCTGCTCGGCCCCGCTGGCCGCGCCGGTGAGCGCCGAGGAGGCGCACGCGGTCTACGCCAAGGCCTACGCCGACGAGCCCTTCGTCCACGTCCTGCCCGCAGGACAGTGGCCCCAGACCCAGGCGGTGCTCGGCTCCAACGCCGTGCATCTCCAGGTGACCGTCGACGCGGCGGCCGGCCGGCTCGTCGCCGTCGGCGCGATCGACAACCTCGCCAAGGGCACCGCCGGCGCCGCCGTGCAGTGCATGAACCTCGCCCTGGGTCTCGACGAGACCACGGGCCTGACGACGGTAGGACTGGCCCCGTGACCGAGCAGCAGACCTTCTCCCTCTCGCGCTTCCCCGAGACCCTCGCGATCGTCCGGCTGGCGCCGGGCGCGGAGATCCCGGAGTGGGCCGAGTCGTCGTCCATCTTCTCGATCACCGCGACCGCGACCGAGACCTCGCTCATCTGCGCGGGCCGCAGCGTCCCCAAGAAGGCGCGCCACCGCAAGCCCTACACGGCGTTCAGCGTCGACGGGGTGCTCGACCTCGACCAGGTCGGCGTGCTGCTGGCGCTGCTGACGCCGCTGGCCGACGAGGAGATCAGCGTGCTGACGCTCTCGACCCACGACACCGACTGGATCCTGGTGCCCACCGCCAAGGCGGACCGGGCGGAGGAGGCGTGGCGACGATCGGGGCACACCGTCGCCCCCGCCGTCCCCGTCTGAACCTCCGCACCGCAAAGGAACCACCCGCACCATGAGCGTCACCCATCCCGCCGGCTTCGTCGCCGCCGGCGCCGCCATCGGCCTGAAGTCGAGCGGCAACAAGGACTTCGCCCTCGTCGTCAACCAAGGCCCCACCTTCGACTCCGCCTCGGTCTTCACCAGCAACCGCTGCAAGGCCAACCCGGTCCTGTGGAGCGAGCAGGTCGTCAAGGACGGCGTCGTGCGCGCGGTCGTCCTCAACTCCGGCGGCGCCAACTGCTACACCGGCCCCGAGGGCTTCCAGACCACCCACCAGGTCGCGGAGAAGGTCGGCGAGCTCGTCGGCATCGCCGCCGGTGACGTGGTCGTCTGCTCGACCGGCCTGATCGGGCTGGTCAACGACCGCCAGACGCTGCTCGACGGCGTCGCCACCCTCCAGGCCCGGCTCTCCGCCGACGGCGGCGACGACGCGGCCGAGGCGATCATGACCACCGACACGGTCTCCAAGCAGGTCGTCGTCGAGGGGGCCGGTTGGTCCATCGGCGGCATGGCCAAGGGCGCCGGCATGCTCGCGCCCGCGCTGGCCACCATGCTCGTGGTGATCACGACCGACGCCGTCGTACCGGCTGCCGACCTCGACACCGCGCTCCGCGCCGCCACCCGGGTCTCGTTCGACCGGCTCGACTCCGACGGCTGCCAGTCCACCAACGACACCGTCACCCTCATGGCCAGCGGCGCCTCCGGCGTGACGCCGAGCCTGGCCGAGCTGACCGCGGCGCTGACCGAGGTCTGCCGCTCGCTGGCGGTCCAGCTCCTCGCCGACGCCGAGGGCGCGGACCACGAGATCGCCATCACCACCGTCAACGCGGCCAGCGAGGACGACGCGGTCGAGGTCGGCCGCAGCGTCGCGCGGAGCAACCTGTTCAAGGCCGCCGTCTTCGGCAAGGACCCCAACTGGGGCCGCGTCCTCGCCTCCGTCGGTACGACGCAGGCCGCGTTCGACCCGGCGAACCTCGACGTCGCGATGAACGACATCTGGGTCTGCCGCAACAGTACCCCCGCCGAGGACCCCGCACTGGTCGACCTGTCGGGCCGCAAGGTCACCGTCACCATCGACCTCAAGGCCGGCGACGCCGAGGCCACGGTGTGGACCAACGACCTCACCCACGCCTACGTCCACGAGAACAGCGCGTACTCCTCATGACCGAGACTCCTGGCAAGCCCGACCCGTTCAAGGCCGAGACCCTCGCCGGGGCGCTGCCCTGGCTCAAGGCCTACCACGGCAAGGTCGTCGTCATTAAGTACGGCGGCAACGCCATGACCGACGAGACCCTCAAGCGCGCGTTCGCCGAGGACATCGCCTTCCTGCGCTTCGCCGGCTTCCGCCCGGTCGTCGTGCACGGCGGCGGTCCCCAGATCTCCCAGATGCTCGACCGGCTCGGCATCGAGTCCGAGTTCCGCGGCGGCCTGCGGGTGACCACGCCCGAGGCGATGGACGTCGTCCGGATGGTCCTCGTCGGCCAGGTCCAGCGCGAGCTGGTCGGCCTGATCAACGAGCACGGCCCGCTCGCGGTCGGCCTGTCCGGCGAGGACGCCGGTCTCTTCACCGCCGAGCAGACCGGCACGGTCGTCGACGGCGAGGAGGTCGACCTCGGCCTCGTCGGCGAGGTGGCCCAGGTGCGGCCCGAGGCGGTCCTCGACCTCATCGAGGCCGGCCGGATCCCGGTCGTGTCCAGCGTCGCGCCCGACGCCGACGGCGTCGTCCACAACGTCAACGCCGACTCCGCGGCCGCCTCGCTGGCCGCCGCGCTCGGCGCCGAGAAGCTCCTCGTGCTCACCGACGTCGAGGGTCTCTACCTCGACTGGCCGGACCCCGAGGAGGTCATCGGCGAGATCAGCCCCGAGGCGCTCGAGGAGATCCTCCCGTCGCTGGCCAGCGGCATGATCCCCAAGATGAGCGCGTGCCTGCAGGCCGTGCGCGACGGCGTCAAGCGCGCGACCGTCGTCGACGGCCGCCAGGCGCACGCCGTCCTGCTCGAGCTCTTCACCGACGAAGGCGTCGGCACCCAGGTGCTGCCCGGCGTCACGACCAAGACCCGCAAGGCCCGGGAGGCCCTGAAGTGACCACCACGACCGAGTGGACCGAGCGGTACGCCGGCTCCCTCATGAACACGTTCGGCCCGCCCAAGACGGTTCTGGCCCGCGGCGCGGGCGCCCACGTCTGGGACGCCGACGGCCGCGAGTACGTCGACCTGCTCGGCGGGATCGCCGTCAACGCCCTCGGCCACGCCCACCCGCGTCTGGTCGCGGCGGTGACCGAGCAGCTGCAGACCCTCGGCCACATCTCGAACTTCTTCGCCAGCGGCCCCCAGATCACGCTCGCCGAGCGGCTCGTGGGCCTGCTCGGCGCCGACGCGCGGGTGTTCTTCACCAACTCCGGCACCGAGGCCAACGAGGCGGCGCTCAAGCTGACCCGTCGTACCGGCCGGACCCGGATCGTCGCGACCGAGGGCTCCTTCCACGGCCGCACCATGGGGGCGCTCGCGCTGACCTCCAAGGAGGCCTACCGCGCGCCCTTCGAGCCGCTGCCCGGTGAGGTCGTGTTCGTGCCCTACGGCGACGAGGCCGCGCTCGCGGCCGCCGTCGACGACACCACGGCCGCCGTCCTGGTCGAGCCGATCCAGGGCGAGGCCGGCGTGATCGTGCCGCCGCGGAGCTACCTGCCCGCCGCCCAGCGCATCGCCCACGAGCACGGCGCGCTGCTCTGGCTCGACGAGATCCAGACGGGCGTCGGCCGGACCGGCACCTGGTTCGCCCACCAGAACCCCGCGCTCGTCGACGCCCCGGTCGTGCCCGACATCGTCACGCTCGCCAAGGGCCTGGCCGGCGGCATCCCGATCGGCGCCTGCCTGGCGACCCACGGCTCCGGCAAGCTCTTCGACCCGGGCAACCACGGCACGACCTTCGGCGGCAACCCGGTCGCCGCGGCGGCCGCGCTCGCCGTCCTCGACGTGCTCGCCGAGGACGACCTGCTCGCCCGCGCCACCGCGCTCGGCGCCCGGCTCCAGCAGGGCACCGGCGCCGACCCCCGCGTGGTCGAGACCAGGGGAGCGGGCCTGCTCGTCGGGCTCACCCTGGCCGAGCCCAAGGCCGCCGAGGTCGTCGCGGCCGCCCAGGACGCCGGCTTCATCCTCAACGCGGCCACCCCCGAGCGGATCCGGATGGCGCCGCCCTTCGTCCTCACCGACGCCGACACCGACGCGTTCCTCGCGGCCTGGCCCGCGATCCTCGACCAGGCGGGGGTGAGCGCATGAGCACCCGCTCCTTCCTGCGCGACGACGACCTCAGCCCGGCCGAGCAGGCCGAGGTCCTGGCGCTCGCGGCCCGGCTCAAGGCCGAGCCCTACGACCACCAGCCGCTCGCCGGTCCGCGCACCGTCGCGATGATCTTCGACAAGCCGACCCTGCGCACCCAGGCCTCGTTCGCCGCGGGCATCGCCGAGCTCGGCGGGCACCCGATGCTCGTCGACGGCACGCTGGCCGGCATCGGCAAGCGTGAGTCGGTCGCGGACGTCACCCGGGTGCTCGACCGCCAGGCCTCCCAGATCGTGTGGCGCACCTACGCCCAGGCCAACCTCGACGACATGGCCGCCCACTCCGGCGTCCCGGTGATCAACGCGCTCACCGACGACTTCCACCCGTGCCAGCTGCTCGCCGACCTGCTCACCATCACCGAGCACAAGGGCGAGCTCGCCGGCCTGACCGCGGCCTTCCTCGGCGACGGTGCCTGCAACATGGGCAACTCCTGGCTCCTGGCCGGCGCCACCGCGGGCATGCACATCCGGATCAGCGGCCCCGAGGGCTACGTCCCCTCCGACGAGATGTTCGCCCGGGCCAACGAGATCGGCGCCGCCACCGGCGGCTCCGCCACGGCGATCGGCGACCCGCTCGCGGCCGTCACCGGCGCCGACGTGGTCATCACCGACACCTGGATCTCGATGGGCAAGGAGGACGAGGCCTCCACCCGCCGCGCGGTCTTCGGGCCCTGGTCGGTGACGCCCGCGCTCGTCGCCGCGGCCAACACCGACGCGATCGTGATGCACTGCCTCCCGGCGTACCGCGGGGTCGAGATCGCCGCCGAGGTCATCGACGGCCCCCAGAGCGTCGTGTGGGACGAGGCCGAGAACCGCCGCCACGCGCAGAAGGCGATCATGACCTGGCTGCACGAGAAGGCGCAGGCCTGAGCCGATGAGCGAGCACGCCCTGACCCCGATGACCAAGAACGCCCGGCAGGCGATCGTCGTCGAGCTCCTGGAGACCCGCGAGGTGCGGTCCCAGCAGGAGCTCGCCGACCTCCTGGGCGCTCGGGGCGTGCACGTCACCCAGGCCACGCTGAGCCGCGACCTCGTCGAGCTCGACGCGGTCAAGGTGCGCTCGGCCAGCGGCGGCCTCGTCTACGCCGTACCGGCCGAGGGAGGCGACCGGACCCCGGTCACCGGCGAGAGCGCCGCCTCGCAGCACCGGCTGTCCCGGCTGGCCTCCGAGCTGCTCGTCAGCGCCGAGGCCAGCGCCAACCTCGTCGTCCTGCGCACCCCTCCGGGAGCGGCGCAGTTCCTCGCCAGCGCCATCGACAAGGTGGAGCTCGGCGACGTCCTCGGCACCATCGCCGGCGACGACACCGTGCTCGTCATCGGGCGCGATCCTGCCGGGGGAGACGCCCTGGCCCACAAGTTCACCGCTCTCGCCGAAGGCGACACCCGAAAGGATTCATGAGTTGAGCAAGGTCCTGACCTCCCTGCCTCAGGGAGAGCGCGTCGGTATCGCCTTCTCCGGCGGCCTCGACACCTCCGTCGCGGTGGCCTGGATGCGCGACAAGGGCGCCATCCCGTGCACCTACACCGCCGACATCGGCCAGCCCGACGAGCCGGACATCGCCGGCGTCCCCGTCCGCGCCCGCGAGTACGGCGCCGAGATCGCCCGCGCGGTCGACATCAAGCCCCAGCTGGTCGAGGAGGGTCTCGCCGCGCTCGCGTGCGGTGCCTTCCACATCCGCTCCGGCGCCAAGGCCTACTTCAACACCACCCCGCTCGGCCGCGCCGTGACCGGCACGATGCTCGTGCGCGCCATGCAGGCCGACGACGTCAACATCTGGGGCGACGGCTCGACCTACAAGGGCAACGACATCGAGCGGTTCTACCGCTACGGCCTGATGGCCAACCCCGAGCTGCGGATCTACAAGCCCTGGCTCGACGCCGACTTCGTCGCCGAGCTCGGTGGGCGCCACGAGATGAGCGAGTGGCTCGTCGCGCACGGCCTGCCCTACCGCGACTCCACCGAGAAGGCCTACTCCACCGACGCCAACATCTGGGGCGCGACCCACGAGGCCAAGACCCTGGAGCACCTCGACGTCTCGCTCGAGACCGTCGAGCCGATCATGGGCGTGAAGTTCTGGGACCCCTCGGTCGCCATCGAGACCGAGGACGTCGCCGTCACGTTCGAGGCCGGCCGACCGGTCGCCCTCAACGGCAAGCGGTACGACGACGCGGTGGCCCTGGTCGACGAGGCCAACCGGATCGGCGGACGCCACGGCCTGGGCATGTCCGACCAGATCGAGAACCGGATCATCGAGGCCAAGTCCCGCGGCATCTACGAGGCGCCCGGCATGGCGCTGCTCTTCGCGGCGTACGAGCGGCTGCTCAACGCGATCCACAACGAGGACACGCTCGCCAACTACCACCTCGAGGGCCGCAAGCTCGGCCGGCTGCTCTACGAGGGCCGCTGGCTGGACCCCCAGGCGCTCATGCTGCGCGAGTCGATCCAGCGCTGGATCGCCTCGCTCGTCACCGGCACCGTCACCCTGCGCCTGCGCCGCGGCGACGACTACACGATCCTCAAGACCGACGGCCCGAACTTCTCCTACCACCCCGAGAAGCTCTCGATGGAGCGCGTCGAGAACGCCGCCTTCGGCCCGACCGACCGGATCGGCCAGCTCACCATGCGCAACCTCGACATCGCCGACAGCCGCGCCAAGCTCGAGCTGTACGCCGGCCAGCCCCTCGACCAGGGCACCGTCCTGGTCGAGAACGGCACGCTCTTCGGTGAGCTTCCGGCCGGTGGCTACGACCAGATCACCGCCAACCCCGACGGCGGCGACGAGGGCGAGGCGATCCTCGAGGAGGCCGCCATGGAGCTCGGAACCGACTGACATGCACCACGAGCCGACCCGGCGCACGGTGGCGCGGGTGCTCCCGGTCAGCAGCGCGGGCACCGTCCTGCTGCTGCTCGGCTGCGACCCCGCGGTGCCCGAGGTGCGCTACTGGTTCACCATCGGGGGAGCGGCCGACGCGGGGGAGTCCCTCGCCGCGGCCGGCGCCCGCGAGCTGCGCGAGGAGACCGGCATCGCCGTGGACCCCGCGCGGCTGGGTGAGCCGTTCGGCACGTTCGAGGTGGAGTTCTCCTGGGACGGGCGCGACTACGTCAACGAGTCGACGTTGTTCGCGCTCGCCCTGGAGGAGACGCCGATCAGCTTCGCGGGTCTCGACCAGCTGGAGTCGCAGTCGATCTTCGACGCCGCCTGGTGGACCCCCGACGATCTCGACCACGACGGCCGCGCGGTGGACCCGCGGCTGATCGACCAGATGCGGGCGGCGATCGCGCACGTCCGGGGAGGAACGTCATGAGTACCAACACCGGCAAGCTCTGGGGCGGACGCTTCGAGGGCGGTCCCTCGCCGGAGCTCGACGCGCTCTCGCGCTCGACGCACTTCGACTGGCGCCTGGGCCTCTACGACATCGCCGGCTCCCACGCCCACGCCAAGGCGCTCGGTGCCGCGGGCCTGCTCACCGCCGACGAGGAGGCGACGCTGCACGCCGGGCTCGACGCCCTCGCCGCACGCTTCCGCGACGGCTCGCTGCGGCCCGACCCCTCCGACGAGGACGTGCACGGTGCGCTCGAGCGGCTCCTCATCGAGGAGGTCGGTCCCGAGGTCGGCGGCAAGCTGCGCGCGGGCCGGTCGCGCAACGACCAGATCGCCACGCTCTTCCGCTGCTACCTGCTCGACCACTCGGTGACCGTGGCCGGCCTGGTGCTCGACCTCGTCGACGCCCTGGCCGCCCAGGCGGACACGCACCTGACCTCGGTCGACGGGGGAGCGGCGATCATGCCGGGGCGCACCCACCTCCAGCACGCCCAGCCGGTGCTGCTCTCGCACCACCTGCTCGCCCACGCGTGGGCACTGCTCCGCGACGTCGAGCGCCTCGGCGACTGGCGGCGGCGGGTGGCCGGCGACTCGCCGTACGGATCGGGGGCGCTGGCGGGCCAGAGCCTCGGCCTCGACCCCGAGCTGGTCGCCCGCGAGCTCGGCTTCACCGGCTCCACGGCCAACTCGATCGACGGCACGGCCTCGCGCGACTTCGTCGCCGAGTTCGCCTTCGTGGCCGCGCAGACCGGCATCGACATCAGCCGGATCGCCGAGGAGGTCATCCTCTGGGCGACCAAGGAGTTCGGCTTCGCGACGCTCCACGACTCCTGGTCGACGGGGTCGAGCATCATGCCCCAGAAGAAGAACCCCGACATCTCCGAGCTCGCCCGCGGCAAGGCCGGTCGCCTGGTCGGCAACCTGGCCGGCCTGCTCACCACGCTCAAGGCGCTCCCGCTCGCCTACAACCGGGACCTCCAGGAGGACAAGGAGCCGGTCTTCGACTCCGTCGACACCCTCGAGGTGCTGCTGCCCGCGTTCACCGGGCAGATGGCGACCCTCGTCTTCGACACCGCCCGGATGGGCGAGCTCGCCCCCCAGGGCTTCTCGCTCGCCACCGACATCGCGGAGTGGCTGGTCAAGCAGGGAGTGGCCTTCCGGATCGCCCACGAGCTGGCCGGTGCCTGCGTGCGTGAGTGCGAAGGGCTCGGCATCGAGCTCGACGAGCTCAGCGACGAGCAGTTCGCTGCCATCTCACCGCACCTCACGCCCGACGTGCGCAGCGTCCTGACCGTCGAGGGCTCCGTCGCCTCGCGCGACGGTCGCGGCGGTACGTCGCCCGTCCGGGTCACCGAGCAGCTCGCCGAGCTGCGCTCTCGCGTCTCCGACGCCCGCACCGCCCTGGCCTGAGTCCCGGACCCCGCCCGGAACCATGTCGCTCGCCGAGCAGCTGGCGGCGCCGCCCCTCGAGGTGGCGCCCCGGCTGCTCGGTGCCGTTTTGCGCCACGGCGCGGTCGCCGTACGGCTGACGGAGGTGGAGGCCTACGCCGGCGCCACCGATCCCGGCTCCCACGCCTACCGCGGCCGGACCCGGCGCAACGCCACCATGTTCGGCCCCGCCGGCCGGCTCTACTGCTACCTCAGCCACGGCATCCACATCTGCGCCAACGTCACCGTGGGGGAGGAGCACGGCCCGGGCGCCGTCCTGCTCCGCGCCGGCGAGGTCGTCGCCGGCCTCGACCTCGCGCGCGAACGTCGTCCCGGTTCCTCCGATCGCGACCTCGCCCGCGGCCCCGGTCGTCTCGGCCGGGCCCTCGGCCTCACCCTCGCCCTTGACGGCGCCGCCCTCGACGGCACGGACCTCGACGTCGGCGACCTCCGGCTCGAGCTGCCGGACCAGCCGGTCCCGGCCTCCGTCGTACGGACCGGGCCGCGGACCGGCCTGCGCCGGGCCAGCGACCGCCCCTGGCGCTCGTGGATCGACGGCGATCCCACCGTCTCCGCCTATCGACGCCACCCCCGCGCCGAGGGTCCCGAACCCTCCTGAGGGGGTCTCCGGGAGCGCATTTCACGCTCGGAGAACCCCCTCCGGACGTGGGGGGACCCCCCGATTTGCAACCCGGCCGCCATGTGTTGGTAATGTTCTTCCTGCCGGGCCACGCGGCAGAAAAACTTCGGGCCAAGGTCCTAGACCTAGCCAAACGAAGTTTCGTCGTGTGCCCAGCACCCGGGGCTCGCCCCACCCAGACACTCCGGCCGAACAGGTGGAGTTGACGGGGGGAAACGAACCGGGTAAGGTTTCACAGGTTGCCCCGCGACTTAAGCCCACCAGGGTGAGAGCGCGAGAGCGTGTGATGTTTGAGAACTCAACAGTGTGTCATGCAAATAGATTGTTGTGACGTTTGTGCGTCC
>NZ_NHTS01000005.1:0-719644 GCF_018831735.1 Pimelobacter sp. 30-1 | reverse complement strand
CTCGCGGTCGTCGGGGAGTCCCTCGCCCCCGTCCAGTGGGCCGCCATCGCCTGCGTCGTCGTGGCCAGCGTCGGCGCCACCCGGGCGACCCGCCGGATGGTCCATCCGGACGCCGCAGCGGGGTGAGTACGCCGGTCCGGCGTCCGCGTCGTGCAGAATCGACGCCATGTCGACCTCCGCTCCCCGGCCCGAGCAGCGCGTCCGGCCCGCGTCGATCGCGTTCCGCGACATCCTGTCGGACGACGGGACGCACGTGCGCGCCTGGACCAACGACCCCGACGGGGTGATCGACGGGCCCACCGTCGTCCTCTGCAACGGCCTGGGCACCAACCCCTACCTCTGGCCGTGGCTGCTCGACCCCGAGTGCGGCGTCCGGGTGGTCTCGTGGAACCACCGCGGCGTCGGCGGCTCCGAGCGGCCCGCCGACAAGCGGCACGTCGAGATCGAGCACTTCGTCCAGGACGGCCTGTCCGTGATGGACCACTTCGGCATCGACAGCGCCGTCCTCATGGGCTGGTCGATGGGCGTCAACACCGCCTTCGAGCTGACCTACCGCCACCCCGAGCGGGTGCGCGGCATCTTCGCGATGTGCGGGGTCCCCGGCGACACCTTCGCCACCATGCTCGGCCCGCTCCACCTGCCGCGGCTGCTCGCCCGCGCCGTCACCGTCAACGCCTGCCGCGTCGCCAAGCACACCGGCTGGGCGGTCAACCCGATCGTGCGCAACCTCCCGATGACCCCGGCCGTGGTCCGGCTGCTCGGGCGGACCGGCTTCATGTTCCCGATGGCCGATCCCGAGGCCGCCGCGGTCGGCCTCCAGGAGTTCCTCACCACGCCCGTCGACTGGTACGCCCACCTGGCGATCAGCACCTCGCGCCACCCGCGGGTCCGGCTGAGCAAGATCCAGGTCCCCACGATGTTCGTCTCCGCGACGTACGACGTCCTGGCCGGTGCCCGCGACATGGCCAGCGCCGCGCGCCGGCTCACCGACAACGGCCAGGACAGCGCCTACGTCGAGCTGCGCGGCTCCCACTTCGTCCAGCTCGAGCAGCCCGACCGGGTGCACCGGCTGCTGCTCGAGTTCCTGGAGCACGTCGCGTGACCCGCCGCCCCCGTACCGCCGCCGGGATCGCCGGCGCCGCCGTCCTCGCCCTCGTCGCCGCCGGCTGCAGCCAGGGCGGCAACGAGAGCAAGGTCGACGTCGTCAGCACCGCGAGCGCCGCCCCGACCGGCTCGGTCGTCGACGGCAAGGTGATCTTCACCGTCGACGGCGTCCCCGACGTGGTCGCGACCGTGGCCAGCGGCCTGGACACCCCGTGGGGCCTGGACTTCCTGCCCGACGGGCGTGCGATCGTCACCGAGCGCACCGGCCGGGTCCTGCTCGTCACCGCGCCCGAGGTGAGCGACGGCGAGCCGACCGACCAGGAGGGCGAGGTCGTCGAGGCCGGCCGGATCGCCGAGGCCCAGGCCTCCGGTGAGGCCGGCCTGCTCGGCGTCGCCGTGTCCCCCACCTTCGCCGAGGACGGGCTCGTCTACCTCTACGTCTGCACCGAGGACGACAACCGCGTCGTGCGCGCCACCCTCGACGGCGACCGGCTCGGCACCCCCGAGCCCGTCCTCACCGGCATCCCGACCGGCACCCGCCACGACGGCGGCCGGCTCGCGTTCGGCAGCGACGGCTACCTCTACGTGTCGACCGGCGAGACCGGCGACACCGACCTCGCGCGCGACAAGAAGTCCCTGGCCGGCAAGATCCTGCGGATCACCCCCGACGGTGAGCCCGCCCCCGACAACCCGTTCGGCGACGCGGTGTGGTCGTGGGGCCACCGCAACGTCGAGGGCCTCGCCTTCGACGACCAGGGCTCGCTGTGGGCCTCGGAGTTCGGCGACCAGACCTCCGACGAGCTCAACCGGATCCTCCCCGGCGCCGACTACGGCTGGCCGCTCGCCGAGGGCGACGAGGGCCCCGACCGGTTCACCCGGCCGGCGCTGACCTGGCTCACCGACGAGGCCTCCCCCGCCGGACTGGCGTTCTCCGGCGGCTACCTGTGGATGGCCGCGCTGCGCGGCGAGCGGCTGTGGCGGATCAAGGTCGCCGGCGGCGAGGCGAGCGAGCCGACGGCCTACTTCACCGGCAAGGGCGACGAGGCGTCGTACGGGCGGCTGCGGACGGTCGTCCGGGCCCCCGACGGACGGCTCTGGCTCACCACCAGCAACCGCGACGGCCGGGGCGACCCGGGCGCCGACGACGACCGCATCCTGCTCATCGAGCCGTAGCGGCGGGCCCCTCGACCCGGGCCCGCCGGGCCGCGCGGCGCAGCGTGGTGAGCACCGCCGGGCCGAGCAGCGCGAGCGCGAGCGCGTTGGTGATCGCCCGGCCGGTGTCCCAGCCGCCGGTCGAGGTCAGCAGCGTGTAGACCACGAAGTGGTGCAGGTTGTCGAGCAGCGGCGCCCCGGGGACGTACGACAGCTCGGTCGAGTCCTGCCCCGGCACCTGTACGCCGGCCATGAACGGCCAGCCCTGGAGGTTCATCAGCAGGCCGTAGAGGTAGGCCGCGACGATGCCGTAGACCACGAGCATCGCGATCTCGCGGCGTCCGGTGACGCGCCGCGGGAGCAGGCCCGCGCCCATGCCGACCCAGGCCGCGACGAGCATCTGGAACGGCAGCCAGGGCCCCACCCCGGCGGTCATCAGGGCCGAGGCGAACAGGGACGTGCAGCCGAGCACGAACCCGAAGCCGGCGCCGAACACCCGGCCCCCGAGGATCAGCAGGAAGAAGACCAGCTCGAGGCCCGCCGTACCGGCGCTGAGGAGGCGGAGCACGGCGTTGACCGCGCTGAGGACGCCGAGGATGGCGAGCACCCGGGCGTCCATGCCGCCCTCGCTGAGCTCGGCCAGGACGACGGCGAGGATCACCGGCAGCAGTCCGAGGAAGAGGAACGGCGGGTCGACCCGCTGGGCGCTCGGGTCGACGTCGAGGAGCAGCGGCCACGACAGCATGAGCAGGCCGATCACCGACGTGACGCCGAGGACCAGCGTGGAGCGCAGGCTGAGCGGGACCGCGGTGCTCACAGCGCGGCCGCCACGTCGTCGACGCTGAGCCAGCCCGGGCCCAGCACCTTGGTCACCTGGGGCGCGAACGACGGCGACTCCGCGACCCCGCGGGCGACCGGGCCAGCCGAGACGACCTCGCCCTCGGCGAGCACGACCAGGTCGTCGGCCACCTGGGCGACGAACTCGACGTCGTGGGTGGCGACGAGGACGGCGCGCTCGTGGCCGGGCTCGCGGGCCAGGTCGCGCAGCAGCCCGGCGAGGGCATGCTTGGCCGGGTAGTCCAGGCCGCGGGTCGGCTCGTCGAGCAGCAGCACCGGCGGCCGCGCGGTGAGCACGATCGAGACCGCCAGCGCGAGGCGCTGGCCCTCGGAGAGGTCCCGCGGGTGCTGCTCGGGATCGATGCCGGGAGCGAGCCGGTCGAGCAGGCCCGCGCAGGTGCCCGTGGGCTGGCGCGCGGAGGCGTCGGCGGCGGCGCACTCCTCGGCGACGGTCTCGAGGTAGAGCAGGTCGGCCGGGCTCTGCGGGACCAGCCCGGTCGTCGCCCGGCGCTGCTCCGGCTTGAGGCTCGCCGGCGCCTGGCCGGCGACCTCGACGCTGCCGCCCGTCGGCGTGTGCCGGCCCTGCAGCGTCCACATCAGCGTGGACTTGCCCGCGCCGTTGCGGCCCATCAGCGCGGTGACGGTGCCGGGGCGCAGGGTGAGGTCGACCTCGCGGACGGCGGCGGTCCGGCCGTGCGCGACCACGAGACGCCGTACGTCGACGAGGGGGTCGGCGCCGTCGCCGGGCCGCGGACGCGTCGGGGGCTCGCCGAGACGCTCGCGCAGCGCGGGCGCCCGGCGCCGGGCGTCACGGACGGTGAGCGGCAGCGGGTCCCAGCCGGCCAGCCGGCCCAGCTCGACGATCGGCGGCGCGATCGGCGCCGCACGCAGCACCTCGGCCGGGTCGCCCACCTCGACCGTGCCGCCGCGGCGCAGCAGGCACAGCCGGTCGGCGAACGGCACCACCCGCTCGAGCCGGTGCTCGGCGACGAGCACCGAGACCCCCAGGTCGTGGACCAGCCGGGTCAGCGTGGCCAGGACGTCCTCGGCCGCCGTGGGGTCGAGCGCCGAGGTCGGCTCGTCGAGCACGAGCAGCCGCGGGTGCGCGGTGAGCACCGAGCCGATCGCCACCCGCTGCTGCTGGCCGCCCGAGAGCGTGCGCAGGTCGCGGTGGCGCAGGTCGGCGATGCCGAGCAGGTCGAGGGTCTCCTCGACCCGGCGGCGCATCGTCGCGGCCGGGAGGCCGAGCTGCTCCATGCCGAAGGCGAGCTCCTCCTCGACCGTGTCGGTGACGAACCAGGCTGCGGGGTTCTGGCCGACGTACCCGATCGCGTGGGCCCGCTCGCGGGCCGGGAGGTCCACGATGCTCACGCCGTCGAGGAGCACGTCGCCGGTCAGCGTCCCCCCGGTGTAGGACGGCACGAGACCCGCGACCGCGCCCAGCAGGGTCGACTTGCCGACGCCGGTGGGGCCGGCCAGCACGACCAGCTCGCCGTTGTCGATGGTGAGGTCCACGGCGTCGAGGACCGCGGGGGCCGGCGGGTCGTCGTACCGGAAGGTGAGGGCGCGCAGCTCGATCATCCGACCGGCACCGCCTCACGCCGCGCCACGGTCAGCGGCAGCGGCGCCGCCCACACCGGCACCACCGCGACGAGCGCGGCCACGACGGCCAGCAGGGACAGGCCGGGCGCGGTCAGGACACCGGGGTGCGCGACCTGGGGATCCCAGCGCTGGACGGCCCACATCCCCGCACCTGCGGCGATCCCGGACGCCGCGACGAGCACCTCGGGCAGTCGCCAGCGGTCCGGGCGGTAGCGCGTGCGCCCCACCCGGCGCCCCGCGAGCACGAACCCACCGAGCGCGACGAGCATGCCCAGCGCCAGCATCGGCACCGCCAGCACGCGCGGCGCCGAGCTGTCGAGGAAGGCGTAGACACCCACGCACACCCCCACCAGACCGGCCAGGATCAGCGCCCCGGTCGCCCGCCGCTGCCCCGGCGTCAGGTCACCGGTGCGGCCGTAGCCGCGCGCGTCCATGCCGGCGGCCAGCGCGAGCGAGCGGTCGAAGGAGTCCTCGAGGATCGGCACCAGCAGCCGTCGTACGCCACGGATGCGGCGGAACCGCCCCTCCGGCCCACCCCGCAACTGCTGCGCGGCCCGCACCCGCCGCGCGCTGTCGGCCAGCTGGGGGACGACGCTGATCGCGACCGTCATCGCCGTCCCGATCTCGTAGAGGGCGGGCGGCAGCGACTTCATCAGCCGCTTGGGGTTGGCCAGCGCATTGGCGGAGCCCACCGCGATCAGCAGCGTCGCCAGCCGCAGCCCCTCGTAGGTCGCCGCCAGCAGCTCCTCCCGCGTGAACGGCCCCAGCAGCGAGATCCCCGCCGCCCAGTCCGGCAGCGGGATCGACGGCAACGTGAACAGCACGTGCCCGGGCACATCGCCGCCGAGCACGATCCGGAACACGATCCGGACCACCAGCGTGATCGCCCCGAGCCAGACGTAGAGCCGGAACGACCGCGCCCAGGGCTGGTCGGAGCGGCAGGTGAGGACAACGAGGGTCATCGTGGCGAGGAGGCCGAGGAGCAGCAGCGGGTTCGTCGTGCAGGAGGACGCCACGGCCAGCCCCACCGCCCACGTCCACCACGCCACGGGATGCAGGTCCCGCGACAGCCTCATCGCCGTACCGCCACGGGTCAGCCCCGGCGGCGCAGGATCGGCACGGCCGCGGCGCCACCCAGCACGACGACCGCGAGGACCGCCCCGAGCCAGACGGGGAAACCGCCGCCGTCCCCGGAGTCAACCGTGTCCGCTGATGCGTCGTCCGGGCCGGAGGTGATGTCGTCGACCGACGGGACGTCGGTCTGGCCCGGGTCGGTCGGCACGGGCGCGTCGGTCGCCGGGCTCGACGCCGACGCCGAGGACGTCGGAGCGGTCGGCGTCGCGGACGACGACGGCGTCGCGGTGCTGCTGCTGGTCGCCGTCGGCGTGCTCGCGCCGCTCGGGGTGGGCGTGGCCCTGGTGCCCGGCTTGGTGGGCTTGGGAGCAGGCTTGGGCGTCGGCTTCTTGGACGGTCGGGGCGGCGCCGGTGCGGTGCGCTTGGGATCGGCGTTCGGCGGGGCGGCCTGGCCGGCACCCTCGTGCCACGCGAAGGCGACCACGCCGCCCTCGGGCACGCGGAGGCTGCCCGCGCCCCGGGTGGCGTAGGTCCAGCGGCTGGACGTGCCGTCGGACCACCACAGGCTCCAGTACGCGTCGGTGCGCGCGCAGTCACCGTCGGCCGGGCGGCCGTTGATCTTGCACACGAAACCGGTCATCCCCGGCGCCGAGCTGTACTCCAGGCGGTAGCCCGCGTCCGCGAAGTTGTTGACCGCAGGGATGCCGCCGTCGCGGTCGCAGCCCGCGCTGATACCGCCGCCGAGGGCGTTCGGATCGACGACGACGCTGATCCCCGACGTCCCGGCGCAGGCGGCCGCCGACGCGGGCGACGCCGGGAGCAGCGCGAAGGTGGCCGCGACGAGAACCGTCGCGGCCACCGCGCGCAGGGAGGCGGTGAGCCGCATGTCAGACGACCCGGACCGTGGCCTTGCCCTTGCGGTTGGCGAACTGCCCGACCGCGGTGACCTTGGCCTTGCCCTTCTTCTTGCCGACCTTGACCTGGACCTTGAGCTTGCCGGCCGCGGTCGCCGTGCGGACGACCTTCTTGGTGCCGACGGTGACGGTCACCCGCTCACCGGCCGCGAGGCCGCTGACGGTGACGGTGACGGTGAGCTTCTTGCGCGCCTTGACGCGAGCCGGGTGCTTGACCTTGAGCGTGGCCGCACCGAGCGCCTTGACCGTGACGGAAGCGTTGCCGCCGGCGTAGCGGACGGTCGCGACGTTGTTACGCGTCACGGCCGGGAGCGCCACGGTGAGGTTGCCGCCGCCGACGGTCCACTGGGTCCCGCCGATGCCGGTGAGGCATGCCGTCTGGCCCGAGCGCAGGCCGGCGACCTTCAACGTGGCGGGCTTGCCCGCGGCGACATAGCCGGTCGGGCCGGTGACCGCGGCGGTCGTGGCCGGTCGCGCCGCGAGGTGCTTGAGCGAACGCAGCGCCTGCGACCCGCTGAGGATCCACATGCCGCGATCGGCCGCCGTGATGCCGTCGGCGATGCCGTCCTTGATGCTGGCGTCGTCGTAGGCGAGCGCCCCTGCCTCGCCCGGGATCGGGCCCGACGCGCACTCGGGGATGGCGACGACCTGGTGGTCGGCCACCCACGCGGCAGCCTTGGCCGCGGAGGCCGTCTCACCGACCACACCGAGAGCCCATCCCGCCATACCGGTGCTGTTGGCGTTGGGGTTGCCGAAGTTGGAGAAGCTGCCGTCGGCGGCCTGCTGGGCCTTGAGGTACGCGACCGCGGACGTCAGCTCGGCCTGGATACCGGTGACGTCACGCTGGTTCCACAGGGCCACGATGACGAGCGCGGTCGTGTCCGGGTCGGCAGCGCAGGTAGCGCCGCTGCCGAATCCCCAGCCACCGGTGGGGCACTTGAGGCTGTTGATCAGGTAGTCCGTCGCATCGGCGGCGGTCGCGTCGTGACCGACGGCGTCGAGGGCCAGGGACGCCCAGACCTGCTCGTAGGCGTTGACGCCGGCGAAGAGCGCGCCGTCGCCGCCGAGCGCGTCCTCGACGCGAGCCGTCAGGTCGATTCCCGCGGGAGGGGTCGCGCCGACGGTCGCGTAGAAGTAGGCAGCCTTGGCCGCCTCGTCCGCCTTCGCGGGCACTGCGGTCGCACCGACGTACGCCTCGAGGTTGGCATCCACTCCGTCCGTGACGGTGCCGATGACGGCCGACGCGGGGTCGGTCTCCTCGAGGGAGAGGCCGAGGTCGATGGTCGAACCGATGTCGGTCGCCTGCTGGCCCTGCCAGTCGAGGTAGGTGAACGCACCGTTGGCGTCGAGCTGCGCGGCCAGCCAGGACGCGGCGGCCGCCGCCTCCGGGTTGACCGGGGCCGCGTGCGCCTGCGGCGCCGGCCCCCCGACGAGCAGACCGGTCGCGACGAGCGCGCCGCCGGTGGCGGCTGCGGCCGCACGGCGAGCCAGGGTTCGGATGAGCATGGGTTGCCTTCCCGCTGCACAGCGGGCAGTCCCAGGAGGCCTGTGACCCCGCTGCTTTCCACGACAGCGTTGTGTGTCAGGACGCCCCGTGCCAGGTACTCCGGCTCGCCGCTCCCCCGAGGGGCGGCCTACGGCTGCGGGTCAGCGCCGGACTCGGACCGGCTTCCCCCGCCACGGGCGTGTTCTTGATGTGTCCGGGGCAGCGTACCTCCGTACGACGCCCCCGACCGCATCCGACCGCTCCCACCCGGGCGGGGTACGACGCTCAGACCCCGAGGTTGACGAGCAGGTTCGTGAAGTGGGTGGGTGCGGCGTCCGGGACGCCGCTCTGGAGCACCCAGTTGGTGGTCACGCAGGCGGTCTTGGTCGCCTTGACGGTGATGGTCAGGTTGCGCTTGCCGGCCTTGGCCAGGGTCGGGGTGCGGTAGGTCCCGGCGAGGACGGCGGCGGTGATGTCGGTCCGGCCGTCCTTGACGGCCAGGGTGTAGCCGCAGGCGGCGTCGGCCATCGAGAAGGCGACGGCGGCCGGGGTGGCGGTGTTGTTCTGGAGGGTCGCGGTGAAGGTCGCGGTGCCGTTGGCGGCGAGCGTCGGGGCGGTGAGGACCTGGTACTCCTGGCCGTTGCCGACGGTGGGCTGGCCGCCCTGCTTGACGACGAGGTCGGCGGCGGTGGTACCGGTGGCGGGTGCGGCCTGCTCGGCGTCGAGGTAGACGTAGTCGAGGATCGCGCCGTCGGTGCTGTAGAGCAGGACCACCGAGTTGTGCCGGTACGCCGGGTCCCCGGTCGGGACGGTGATCTTCACGGTGAGCGTGTGGCCGGCCTTGCTGGCCAGGGCCTTGGTCACGAAGCCGCCGGTGGAGGCGGCGAGCGGCGTGACGTTGAGGGTGCCGTCGAAGGTCTGGGCCTTGGCGGTGGTGAGGTCCTTGACCAGGACCCGGTACTGCGCGAGGTCGACGCCGCTGTTGCGGACCTGGACGCTGAACGACAGGGTCGCGCCCTCCTTGCCGACCTGGCTGACGAGCGGGGCGCGGGTGAAGGCGGAGCTCGCCGGGCCGCGGACGAGCAGCTCGCCGGCGTGGCTCGGTGCGGCGATCACGGCGTGGGCCGGAGCGGCCCCCGTGACGAGCCCGGTCAACAGCAGAGCGGCGGTCGCGAGGACCACCGGAACGAGTCGGCGCAGCGTACGGAACAGCCCCATGTGTCACTCCCCATGAACGGCGGACCACCACGGCGGCGGACCCGTCGGGCGCGACCCTAGACCGGACCGGTCCTGGTGCACATGACCCGAAAGGACTGTTCGCGGCGCAACTTTCCGCGCGAGCCGCGCATCACAGCAGGCGAACAGCTTCGTCGTTCCTCTCGGAAAGGACCCACCATGTCCGCACCCGCACGCACCCTCGGCCGCTCGCTGGCCGCCCTGCTCCTCGCCGCCGGCGCCGGCGTCCTCGCCCTGCCCGGCACCGCCGACGCCGCGCCCGCCACGACCCAGGCCCAGGGCCGGGTCGTCGCCCGGACCGGTCTGGTCGAGCGCACCGCCCCCAGCAGCCACGCCGCGACGACGGGGCGCAGCCACCGCCGGGGCGCCGTCCTCACCCTCGAGTGCAAGCTCAACGGGACGGCGGTCGACGGCAACGGCCGCTGGTACAAGATCCGTGGCCGCGACGGCTGGGTCAGTGCCCGCTACGTCGCCAACATCGGCGCCGCGCCCGTCGACTGCACGGCCGGCGACTGGGCCTACGAGGTCAGCGTCGGGACCGTCATCCGACAGGGTCCGAGCACGAAGGACCGCCGGATCGGCAGCTTGGCCCGCGGAACCGAGGTGGACACCCGCTGGATCGCCCGCCGCGGCGGCGCGGTCGCCGGCCACCGGGGCTGGGTCGCGGTCAACACCCCCAGCGGCAACCGCGGCTGGATCTCGCTCACCAACCTCCGCAAGGTCGCCTGAGAAAGACGAACCGCCCGCCCCGCGCGACGAGCGCGGGGCGGGCGGTGCGGCGAGGGAACGGACCCTCAGGACAGCTTCTCGAGCACCAGCTCGCGCACGCGGCCGGCGTCGGCCTGGCCGCGCATCTCCTTCATCACCGCGCCGATGAGAGCGCCCGCCGCGGCGAGCTTGCCGTCGCGGATCTTGTCGGCGATGTCGGGGTTCTCGGCGATCGCCTTGTCGACGGCCGCGGAGAGCGCACCCTCGTCGGAGACGACGGCGAGCCCGCGGGCCGCGATGATCTCCTCGGGCGTGCCCTCGCCGGCGAGCAGGCCGTCGAAGACCTGGCGGGCCAGCTTATCGTTGATCGTCTTGGCCTCGACGAGCGCCTGGACGGCGGCGACCTGGGCCGGGGTGACCGCGAGCTCGCCGAGCTCGACACCGGCGTCGTTGGCCCGGCGGGCCAGCTCGGTCAGCCACCACTTGCGCGCGGCCTGGGGCGCGGCGCCGGCGGCGACGGTCTCCTCGACGAGGGCGAGCGCGCCCGCACCGATCGTGTCGCGCATCTCGAGGTCGGTGAAGCCCCACTCGCCCTGGAGCCGGGTCCGCTTGGCGGCGGGGTTCTCCGGCAGGGTGGCGCGCAGCTCCTCGACCCACTCCCGCGAGGGGGCGACCGGCACCAGGTCCGGCTCGGGGAAGTAGCGGTAGTCCTCGGCGTCGGACTTCTCGCGACCCGACGACGTGGTGCCGTCGTTCTCGTGGAAGTGCCGGGTCTCCTGGAGCACCGACCCGCCCGCCCCGAGGATGCCGGCGTGCCGGGACATCTCGTAGCGGACCGCGCGCTCGACCGAGCGCAGCGAGTTGACGTTCTTGGTCTCCGACCGGGTGCCCAGCGCCGTCGAGCCCTTCGGCGCGAGCGAGAGGTTCACGTCGGCCCGGATCGAGCCCTGGTCCATCCGGGCGTCGGAGACGCCGAGGGCGACGATCAGGTCGCGGATCGCGGAGACGTAGGCCTTGGCGACCAGCGGCGCCTTGTCGCCCGTACCGAGGATCGGCTTGGTGACGATCTCGATCAGGGGGATCCCGGCCCGGTTGTAGTCGACCAGCGAGTAGTCCGCGCCGTGGATGCGGCCGTCGGAGCCGCCGACGTGGCTGGACTTGCCGGTGTCCTCCTCCATGTGGGCGCGCTCGATCTCGATGCGGAAGGTCTCGCCCTCCACGTCGACGTCGAGGTAGCCCTCGAAGGCGATCGGCTCGTCGTACTGGGAGGTCTGGAAGTTCTTCGGCATGTCCGGGTAGAAGTAGTTCTTCCGGGCGAACCGGCACCACTCGGCGATCTCGCAGTTGAGCGCCAGACCGATCCGGATGGCCGACTCGACGGCCTTGCCGTTGACGACCGGCATCGCGCCGGGGAGGCCCAGGCAGGTCGGGCAGACCTGGGTGTTGGGCTCACCGCCGAACACGGCCGGGCAGCCGCAGAACATCTTGGTGTTGGTGTTGAGCTCGACGTGGATCTCGAGGCCGAGCGCCGGGTCGTAGCTCGCCACGACCTCGTCGAAGTCGATCAGGACGTCGCTCATGCCTGCACCTCCGGCAGCTTGTCGAGGATCGGACCGCCCCAGCGCAGCGTGAGCGCTGCCTCGACGGCCGCACCGACCCGGTAGAGCCGGTCGTCGGCGAGGGCCGGGGCGAGCACCTGGAGGCCGACCGGGAGGCCGTCCTCGGCGGCGAGACCGGCCGGCACCGAGATGCCGGGGACGCCGGCCAGGTTGGCCGGGATCGTGGCGAGGTCCTGGAGGTACATCGCCAGCGGGTCGTCCAGCTTGTCGCCCAGGGGGAACGCGGTGGTCGGCGCGGTCGGCGAGACCAGCACGTCGACGTTCTCGAAGGCGGCCGCGAAGTCGCGCGAGATGAGCGTGCGGACCTTCTGGGCCTGGCCGTAGTAGGCGTCGTAGTAGCCGCTCGACAGCGCGTAGGTGCCGATCATGATGCGGCGCTTGACCTCGTCGCCGAAGCCCGCGTCGCGCGAGGCCTTCATGACCGCCTCGGCGCTGGGGTCGCCCTCGGGTACGACGCGCAGGCCGTAGCGCATGGCGTCGAACTTGGCGAGGTTGGAGGAGCACTCCGCCGGCAGGATCAGGTAGTAGGTCGCCATCGCGTGCACGAACGCCGGGCACGAGATCTCGGTGACCTCGGCCCCCATCTCCCTGAGCAGGTCGACGGACTCGGCGAACCGCTCCATCACGCCCGGCTGCCAGCCGTCGCCGGCCAGCTCCTTGATGACCCCCACGCGCAGGCCCGCGAGGTTGCCCTGGGCGCCCTCGCGTGCCGCGGCGACGTAGGAGCCGACGGGGGTGTCGACCGAGGTCGAGTCGAGCGGGTCATGCCCGCCGATCAGCTCGTGCAGCAGCGCGGAGTCGAGGACGGTCCGGGTGACCGGGCCGACCTGGTCGAGGCTGTTGGCGAGCGCGACGAGGCCGTAGCGCGAGACGCCGCCGTAGGTCGGCTTCACGCCGACCGTGCCGGTGACCGCGCCGGGCTGGCGGATCGAGCCGCCGGTGTCGGTACCGAGGGCCAGCGGCGCCTCGAAGGCCGCCACCGCCGCGGCCGAGCCGCCGCCGGAGCCGCCCGGGATCCGGGTCTGGTCCCACGGGTTGCGTGTCGGGCCGTACGCCGAGTGCTCGGTCGAGGAGCCCATCGCGAACTCGTCCATGTTGGTCTTGCCGAGGATCGGCAGACCGGCGTCCTTGATCTTGCGGACCACCGTCGCGTCGTACGGCGGGACCCAGCCCTCGAGGATCCGCGAGCCGCACGTCGTGGGCAGGCCCTGCGTGGCCAGCACGTCCTTGACCGCGATCGGTACGCCGTCGAGCAGGTGCCGTGCCTGACCCGCGGCCCGCCGCGCGTCGGACTCGGCCGCCTGCGCCAGCGCGCCCTCGGCGTCGACGTGGAGGAAGGCGTGCACGCCGGCCTCGGCCGAGCCGTCGACGGCCGCGATCCGGTCGAGGTGCGCCCGGGTGACCTCGACGGAGGTCGTCTCACCGCTGGCCAGCGCGTCGGCCAGCTCGGCGGCGGTCTTCTTGATCAGCTCACTCACTGCTCGTCCCCCAGGATCCGCGGGACCCGGAACCGCTGCTCCTCGGCCTCCGGCGCGCCGGACAGCGCCTGCTCGGCGGTGAGGCCGGGCACGACGACGTCCTCGCGGAAGACGTTGGTCAGCGGGATCGGGTGCGAGGTCGGCGGCACGTCGTCGCCGGCCACACCGCTGATGGAAGCGACCGCCTCGAGGATCACGTTGAGCTGGGGCGCCAGGTGGTCCAGCTCGGCGTCGTCGAGGTCGATCCGGGCGAGATCGGCCAGGTGGGCCACCTCGTCGCGGGTGAGTTGAGACATGCCCGCGATTCTAGGTGGAGATGCGGTCCCTAGACTGCGCCGGGTGCACGCCCCTGTCCCCCACCCGCGCCGGCTCCCCCAGCGCGTGGTCGTGGCCGCGGCCCCGGGCGAGCAGCTGAGCGCCTACCTGGACCGGCTCGCGGAGGTCCTCGACCTGCCGCTGGTGCCCCTCGCGGACCTCGCCGGTCCGGCCGAGGTGGACCGGCTGGCGGCGTTCGACGGCTGGGTCACCACGGGCGAGGAGGCGTGGGCGCGCCCGGCGCTGCTGGAGCGCGCGGACCTCGTCGCGCTCGTCGACCTGGTCGGCCCGGAGACCTTCACCGGCCGGGTACGACGCACGCTGCGCCGGCTCCGTACCGACGCCCGCGAGCGGGACCGTGAGCGCGAGCGGGAGACCGACCTGGCCTGGGTCGAGGGGCTGGCGCTGACCCACCCGGGGCTGGCCGTCGTCCGGCTGCCCGACCCGGCGGCCGCCGAGACCTGGCTGCGCGCGCTCAGCGCGTGATGCCGACCAGGGTCGCGTTCTCCGCGCCCGGCACGGTCGGCGCCGCCGCGCCGTCGGTCGGCACCGCCTCGACCCGCCCGTCGGCGTAGGCCCACAGCCGGACCTGGCCGTCGTCGCGGTCGAGGACGACGAGGCCGGTGCTGCCCTTGCCCTGGACGTCGCCGGCGACCAGGGCCAGCCGGGTCAGCGGCCGGTCGATCCGGGCGGCCTGCGTGCCGTCGCCGGGAGCCTGGAACCCGGTGCCGTCGGACAGCAGCGGCACGAGCTCGGTGCCGCCGTCGACGCTGCGCGCCACCAGGATGTCGGCCCGGTCGTCCCCGTCGAGGTAGCCCACGACGTAGCGGCTGTCGGCGAACGCCCAGTCCGGCCGGTCGATCCACTTGACCGGGTCCGCGAATCCACCGCCGCTCTTCTCGGCCAGGAACACCTGGACGTCCACCCGCTGCTGGTCCGGTGTCCCCATCTCGATCAGGTCGGCCCGGCCGTCCCCGTCGACATCGCCGGCGCCGAGCCGCATCCGGGTGGGATCCCAGTGGGCCCGGGTGACCCAGAGCGCCGGCGCCCGGAACCCGTCGTCCTCGGCGAGCAGCACGTCGACCCGGATCCCGTCGCTGTCGCCCTGGAGCACGGCGAGGTCGGTGCTCCCGCTGTGGTCGAAGTCCCCCGAGGTCACCGTGAACCGCTCGGGCAGGTCGAGACCGCCGATCCACCGCTGCGGCGCCGCGAACCCGGAGCCGGTCGAGAGCGCGACCCGGACCTCGCCCTGGGCCTGGTCCACGATCGCCAGGTCGATGCGCCCGTCGCCGTTGACGTCGCCGCGCACCACCTTGTCCCCCTCGTACGCCGTCCCGGCCCACTCCTGGGGAGCCGCGAGGCGGCCGCCGCCCTCGGAGAGCAGGACCTGGGCGGTGCCTCCGGTCAGCACGATGAGGTCGTCGCCGTGCGCCTTGTCGACGTTCGATCCGGTCACCGGCCGGCCCGACGTGCTCGCCCCGGGATCACGCGCCACCGGGTCGTTCCCGGTGCCGTCGCCCCGGTTGCCCAGGTAGACGCCCACGCCGATCCCCACGGCGACCACCGCGAGCGCGGCCAGCCCGGCGAGCAGCGGCGTCCGGCGCGACCGTGATCCTGACCGCGGCTCGCCCTCGGGGTCCTCCCGGGTGAGCACGGGCGTCGCCCCCGCGACCGGCAGCGGCGACGGGGCCGACGGGGCAGGCGGAGGCGGCGGGGCGTCCACCGGCGCCGTCGCCGGCGCCGGGACCGGGGTGGCCGCCGCGGCCAGGCTCCGCAGCTCGGCCGCGGCCTGCGCGGCACTCGCCGGCCGTAGGGCCGGGTCCTTGGCCATCGCCCGGCGCAGGAACTCGTTGATCCGGTCGTCGGCGCCCCGGCCTCCCGGCAGCTGCGGGACCGGCGCCTCCTCGTGCTGCTGGGCGAGCTGCACCAGCCCGCCCTCGTACGGCGCCCGCCCGGTCAGCAGGAACCACAGCAGGCAGCCGAGCGCGTAGATGTCGCTGGCCGGCGTCGCGGGTGCGCCGCGGAAGCGCTCCGGCGCGAGGTAGGCGTAGGTGCCGGCGACCACGCCGCTGCTGGTCAGCGAGGAGTCGTCGTCCCGGGCGATCCCGAAGTCGCAGAGGTAGGCGTGGACCTGCCCCTGGCCCGGCCGGAGCAGCACGTTGTGCGGCTTGACGTCGCGGTGCACGACGCCGACGGCGTGGGCGTCGGCGAGCGCGGCCGCCACCTGGCTCGCGATCCCGAGCGCCACCTCGGGCGCGGGCACGCCCTTGGCCGCGACCCGGGCCGCGAGGTCGCCGCCGGGCACGAACTGGGTGGCGAGGTAGAGGCAGCCGTCCTGCTCGCCGTGGCTGTAGACCTGGATGATGTGCGGGCTGTCGCTGCGCGCCAGCACCGTGGCCTCGCGGGCGAACCGGGCCCGGAACTCGGGCTCCTCGGCCAGCTGGATCGCCAGCACCTTGAGCGCGACCCGGCGGCCCAGGCCCTCCTCGAGCGCCTCGAAGACGATGCCCATGCCGCCCGCACCGAGCTCGCGGGTGATCCGGTAGGGGCCGAGGCGGTCGCCGACGCCCGGGATACGAGGCACGGGAACCACCCTAGTGGCGCTTCAGCCCGCCGACAGGTGCCTTCGGAGGAACCGATCGGTGCGGGTCATCGACAGCGCCCACTGCGGACCGAAGGCGTGCTGCTCGCCCGGATAGGTCCGCAGCGTCACGTCGACCCCGGCCGCCCGCAGCGACCGGGCGGTCGCGCGGCTCCAGGCGATCGGGCAGGTGGCGTCGGCGGTCCCGTGGTGGATGAGGACCGGCTCGGTGATGTCCGTGAAGTAGGTCCGGGCGCTGATCCCCCGCCAGAACGCCGGGGCCTCGCGCGGCGCGCCGTAGCGGCGCAGGATCCGGCGCGCCGCGTCCCCGCGACCTGCGTCGCCCCGGATGAAGTGGTCGAAGTTGTCGACGGCGTCCGAGCTCACGGGCGCGAACACCACCGCCGCGTCGACCAGTCCGGGCCGGACGGCGAGCGCGTTGTAGACGATCCCGCCGCCCATCGAGCGACCCACGAGCGCGACCCGCTCGTCGTCGACCGGTCCGGCCCAGGACCGCAGGGCCGCGACCGCGTTGACGACGTCCTCGGTGTAGCCCATCCGCATGTCGAGGCCGCCGCTGCGGTCGGGGCTGGAGCCCGCGTGGCCGCGGTAGTCGACGTGCAGCGCGACGTACCCCCGGTCGCCGAACCACGCCCGCTCCCGCGTCATCCCCTGGCCGTTGACGTAGACGGCGGGGTCGATGTAGCCGTGCGCCAGGACGACCGCCGGGAACGGCCCCGCGCCCTCCGGTACGGCGAGCCGCCCCGAGATCGTGAGGCCGCCGCTGCGGTAGGTGACGGCGTACTGCCGGTGCTGGGGCGTCCGCGCCACCTCGGCACCCAGCCGCAGCCCGCCCCCGCGCAGGTCCGCGGCGCGCAGCGCCGGGAGCGAGACCGGGTGCGGCGGGTCCACCGCGGGCGCCGTCGCGGAGGCGCTCGGCGTCGCGCTCGTCACCGGCGTCGTCGTCGACGCGCCCCTCGGCTCGTCGGCCCCCGAGCACGCCGCACCCAGCAGCGCCACCAGGACCAGCGGGATCCACCGCCTCATGGGCTCATTCTGCCTCGGGCGGCAGACCCTCCGGGCCCTGGTCGAGCAGCACCTTGAAGAGGTCCTCGGTCAGCACCCGGACGCCGAGCTGCTCGGCCTTCTCGGCCTTGGACCCGGCGTTCTCGCCGACCACGACGTAGTCGGTCTTCTTCGACACCGACCCCGCGGCCTTGCCGCCGCGCGACAGGATCGCCTCCTTGGCCGAGTCCCGGGAGAACTCCTCGAGCGAGCCGGTGACCACGATGGTCAGGCCCTCGAGCGTGCGGGCCACGGACTCGTCGCGCTCGTCGGCCATCGCCACCCCGTCGCGCTCCCACGCGTCGACGATCGCGGTGTGCCACGGGACGCCGAACCACTCGATGACCGCGGCGGCGATGGTCGGGCCGACGCCCTCGGCGGCGGCGAGCGCCTCCTCGGTGGCCTCGCGGATCGCGGTCATCGAGCCGAACTCGGTGGCCAGCGCACGGGCCGCGGTGGGGCCGACGTGGCGGATCGAGAGCGCCACGAGCACCCGCCAGAGCGGGACCTTGGCCTTGCGCTCGCCGAGGTTGTCGAGGAGCTTGCGGCCGTTGGCCGAGAGCTGAAGGCCCTCCTCGTCCTTCTTGGGCGCGCGGGTGAAGAGCGCGGTGGAGCGCAGCTGGTCCTCGGTGAGCGAGAAGATGTCGCCCTCGTTGGTGATCGCGCCCGACTCGAGCAGCGCGACGGCCGCCTCGTACCCGAGGCCCTCGATGTCGAAGGCACCGCGCCCGGCGACGTGGAAGACCCGCTCGCGCACCTGGGCCGGGCAGTGCTCGTGGTTGGGGCAGCGGCGGTCCTTGTCGCCCTCCTTCTGCTCGACCAGGGTCGTGCCGCAGGAGGGGCAGTCGGTCGGCATCACCCAGGCCGGCAGGCCCTCGGGGCGCAGCGCGAGCACCGGCCCGACGATCTCGGGGATGACGTCGCCGGCCTTGCGCAGGATCACGGTGTCACCGGGGCGGACGTCCTTGCGGGCCACCTCGTAGCCGTTGTGCAGCGTGGCCATCTCGACCGTGGAGCCGGCCACCTTGACCGGCCGCATCACGCCGTACGGCGTCACCCGGCCGGTGCGCCCGGTGTTGACCTCGATGCCGAGCAGCTCGGTGTTGACCTCCTCGGGCGGGTACTTGTAGGCGATCGCCCAGCGCGGTGCCCGGCTGGTCGAGCCGAGCCGGCGCTGCAGCGCGACGTCGTCGACCTTGACCACGACACCGTCGATCTCGTAGGGCACCAGGCTGTGCCGCTTCTCGCCCGCGTTGGCGATGTAGCCCTCGACGTCGGCCAGCGCCGGCAGCACCTTGACCTGCTCGGAGACCGGCAGCCCCCAGGCCGCGAGGGCGCGGTAGGCCTCGGACTGCGCGCTCGGCTCGAAGCCCTCGCGCGCGCCGATGCCGTGGCAGACCATGCCGAGTGCGCGGGTCGCGGTGACCCGCGGGTCCTTCTGGCGCAGCGAGCCGGCCGCGGCGTTGCGCGGGTTGGCGAAGGCGGGCTTGCCGGCCTCGATCATCGCCACGTTGAGCGCCTCGAAGGCCTCGACGGGCAGGAACACCTCGCCGCGCACCTCGACCAGCGCCGGCACCGGGAACTCGTCGGTCCCGCTCAGCCGGTGCGGCACCGAGGCGATCGTCTTGACGTTGGGGGTCACGTCCTCGCCGGTGCGCCCGTCGCCGCGGGTCAGCGCCCGCACCAGCCGGCCCTGCTCGTAGAGCAGGTTGATCGCCAGGCCGTCGACCTTGAGCTCGCACAGCAGCGCCGGCTCGCTGATCCCGTCCCGGCCGAGCCGGGCGTACCAGGCCCCCAGCTCCTCGTAGGAGAAGGCGTTGTCGAGGCTCTCCATCCGCTGCAGGTGGTCGACCGCGGTGAACTCCGTCGACACCGCGCCCCCGACCTTCTGGGTCGGCGAGTCGGGGGTGCGCAGCTCGGCGTACTGCTCCTCGAGCTCCTCGAGCCGCCGCATCCGCGCGTCGAAGTCGGCGTCGGAGAGCGTCGGGTCGTCGAGCACGTAGTAGCGCCAGCGCGCCTCCTCGATCTCGTCGGTGATCGTGGCGTGCTCCTCCCGGGCCTCGGGCGGTACGACGGGGAGGTCGGCGGCGTCGCTCATGGCGCGCATTCTTCCGCGTCGCGCCGACACTGTCGCGGGCGGCTCGCGGCGTCACGCCGTCCCGCTGCCGGTGTCGCGCGGATCACAGCGGTCTCCTGGTTGCCATGATTGAAACGAAACCGTACCGTTTCATCCATGGTCCCTCGACTCAGCCGCCGTGAGGCGACGACCCGTCCCCGCGTCGAGGGCAACCGCGAGCAGGAGATCCTCGACGCGACCCTCGCGGTCCTCGTCGACATGGGGTACGACCGGCTCACCATGGACGCCGTGGCCACCAAGGCCAAGGCGTCCAAGGCCACGCTCTACCGCCGTTGGGAGGGCAAGGCCGCCCTGGTGATCGATGCGCTCATGTCGCAGAAGACACCGCTCGAGGTCCCGACCGACACCGGCAGCCTGCGCGGTGACCTGCTGGCCGTCTTCTGCGGTTCCGGTGGCCTGACCGACGACCACCAGACCTCGATCCTCGGCAGCGTCGTCACGGCCATCGGCCGTGACGCCGAGTTCGCGGCCGCCTTCCGCGAGCGCTTCGTCGGCCCCAAGGTCGACGTGGCCCGCCAGATCTACCAGCGCGCGCACGATCGGGGCGAGCTGCGCGACGACCTCGACCTGGAGATCCTCTCCGCCGCCCTCCCGGGCATCGTCCTGCACCGCATGTTCCTGCTCGGCGAGCCCGCTACCCCTGACCTGATCGCCCGCGTCGTCGACCAGGTGATCCTCCCTGCCGCCACCCGCGGCTGAATCTCTCCTCACACCCGAAGGAACCCTCGTGACCGACATCAAGTCCTCGGACGCGCCGGATGACATGTCGGCGTCGCAACCCGACGCCGTCGACGGCCCGTCCTCCCCCGGCCACCTCGGCTGGGCGCTCGTGCTGATCTGCATGGCGCAGCTGATGGTGGTGCTCGACAGCACCATCGCCAACATCGCCCTGCCCTACATCGGCACCGACCTGAAGATCGACCCGTCCAACCTGTCCTGGGTCGTCACCGGGTACGCCCTGGCCTTCGGCGGCCTGCTCCTGCTCGGCGGCCGGCTGGGCGACCTCTTCGGCCGCCGCCGCGTCTTCATGGCCGGCGTCGCGCTGTTCGCGATCGCCTCCGCCCTGGGCGGTGTCGCCCAGAACGAGGCGATGCTGCTCGGCTCCCGTGGCCTCCAGGGCCTCGGTGCGGCGCTCGCCTCGCCGACCGCGCTCGCGCTCATCACCACGACCTTCCCGGCCGGTCCCCAGCGCAACCGCGCGTTCTCGGTCTTCGCCGCCATGTCCGGCATCGGTGCCGCGATCGGCCTGGTCCTCGGTGGCTGGCTGACCGACCTCGACCCCGCCTGGGGCTGGCGCCTGACCTTCCTGATCAACGTCCCGATCGGCCTCCTCGCGGCGTACTTCGCCCCGAAGCTGCTGCCCGACACCGACCACCACGCCGGTTCGCTCGACCTGCCCGGCGCCATCCTCGGCACCGGCGGTCTGCTGGCCCTGGTCTACGGCATCACCCGCACCAGCAACGTCGACCCCGACACGATCACCGCGCTCAACCCGCACGGCACCAGCTACGGCTGGGGTGACCCGGTCGCCGTCACCGCGATGGTGCTGGGCGTCCTCGCCCTGGTCGCGTTCATCTTCGTCGAGCGCCGCGTCTCCAACCCGCTGATGCCGCTGTCGATCTTCGCCAACCGCAACCGCGCGGTCGCCTTCGTCTCGATGATGATCACGCCCGCGGCGATGTTCGCGATGTTCTTCTTCCTCTCGCTCTACGTCCAGAACGTGATGGGCTACTCCCCGCTCAAGACCGGCTTCGCCTTCCTGCCCTTCGCGGTCGGCATGGTCTTCGGTGCGACGGCGTCGTCCAAGCTCGTCGCCAAGGTCGACCCGCGCGTCCTGGCCGGCACCGGCACGATCCTCGCCGGCATCGCGCTGTTCTTCTTCTCCCGGATCGAGTTCGGCAGCGAGAACTACTGGACCGACATCGCGCCGTTCGTCGTCCTCATGTCGATCGGCATGGGCCTGACCTTCGTCCCGATGACGCTGGTCGCCGTCCACGGCGTCCGCACCCAGGACGCCGGTATCGGCTCCGGTGTCCTCAACACCATGCAGCAGGTCGGTGGCGCGCTCGGTCTCGCCACGCTCTCGGCGGTCGCGTCGCACTTCACCACCGAGAAGCTCGCCGACCTCGCGACCGGCAACCCGACCAACCCGGCCAACGGCCTGATCGCGTTCGCCGACGGTGCCACGCACGCCTTCCTCGTCGGCGCGTTCATGATCTGGACCGCGTCGCTGATCGTGTGGCTGCTGCTCAGCGTCAAGCACACCGAGCTCGCCACGGACGCGCCCGAGGGCGTCCACGTCGGCTGAGGTCTAGCCGCCCAGCGAACGGGCCACCGAGCGAACGAGCTCGGTGGCCCGTCGTGCGTCCCGGGCGGTGCTCCCCGCCAGTCCGCAGGCGGGCGTGACGACCAGCCCGCCGCCGACGACCTCCGGGTCGAGGCCGAGCATGTCGAGCCAGCGCAGCACCCGCTCGACGACCTCCTTGTCGCCGGGCAGCTCCCCCGCCGTCGGTACGACGCCCAGCGCGATCGTGTCGCCCGCCTCGAGCGCCTCGGCGGCCGCGTCGTGCCCGTCGGCGTCGAGGAGCGCGAGGTCGAGCATCACGCCGCGCGCCCCGGCCCCCCGCAGCAGCCCGATCGGTACGCCGGGCGCGCAGCAGTGCACCCACGGCTCCGCACCGGCGTCACGGATCGCGTCGAGCACCCAGCCCAGCGCCTCGCTGGCCTCGGGCGGGTGGATCATCCGGTGCTTGCCGAAGCCCGACGCCGTCGGGATCGCGGCGGCCAGCACGGCCGGGAGCGCCGGCTCGTCGAGCTGGACCACGAGCGACGCGGCCGCGGGCAGCCGGCGGCGCAGGTCCGCGACGTGGTCGGTGACCGCGACGGCCAGGGCCTGGGCGAGCTCGCGGCGCGCGCCGTGGTCGGCGAGCAGCTTGTCGCCGCGCGGGCGCTCGACCGTGGCGGCCAGCGTCCAGGGGCCGGTCAGCTGGGTCTTGAAGGCGCCGGTGTGGCCGGCCGCCTGCTCCTCGACGGCGTCGAGGTCCTGGGCCAGCAGGCTGCGGGCGCGCCGCTGGTCGAGGGGCGGGGCTCCGGCCGAGCCGGTCAGCCGCCAGCCGGCGGGCTGGAGGTCGGCGTCGAGCTCGGCGACCAGGCCGAGGGTGCGGCCGATCATGCCGGCCGGGGCGCCGCGGCCGGGCACCTCGGGCACGTAGCCGATCCCGTGCTCGTCGGCGGCCACCTCGCCCAGGACGACGGCCAGCGCCTCGTCGAGGTCGCGCTGCTCGGTGCCCGGGAACGAACCGATCCCGGTCGCCCTCACGTGCCGACCCGGTGGGTCGCGGTGATGGTGGCGGAGCCGACGACCCGGGTGCCGTCGTACACGACGACGGCCTGGCCGGGGGCGATCCCCTCGGCGTGGTCGAGCAGGTCGACGACGAGCCCGTCCTCCCCCACCCGGACCACGGCCCGGTGCTCCGCGCCGTGCGCCCGCAGCTGCACGCTCACCGCTTCGCCCGCCAGGACCGTGCCGGCCGGGAGCGCGGCACCGCACCAGCGGACCCGGTCCCCGCGCACCTGGTCGACCGCGAGCCGCTCGCGCGGACCCACCGTGACCGTGCCCGAGACCGGCTCGATGTCGAGCACGTAGCGCGCCCGTCCGTCGGGCGCGGGGTGCCCGAGCCGCAGTCCCTTGCGCTGCCCGATCGTGTAGGCATAGGTGCCGGCGTGGTGACCCACGACCTCGCCGGTCTCGTCGTCGCGGATCTCGCCGCCCTGGTTGGGCGCGCGGTCGCCGAGCTTCTCGCGCAGCCAGCCGGCGTTGTCGCCGTCGGCGACGAAGCAGATGTCGTGGCTGTCGGGCTTGTCCGCGACGAGCAGCCCGCGCGCGGCGGCCTCGGCGCGCACCTGCGGCTTCGCGGTGTCGCCGAGCGGGAACAGCGAGTGGCGCAGCTGCTGCTCGTCGAGGACGCCGAGCACGTAGGACTGGTCCTTGGCCGCGTCGACCGCGCGGTGCAGCTCGATCGCGCCGTCGGACGACGTACGGACGGTCGCGTAGTGGCCGGTCGCGACGGCGTCGAAGCCCAGCGCCAGCGCCTTGTCGAGGACGGCGGCGAACTTGATCTTCTCGTTGCAGCGCAGGCACGGGTTGGGGGTCTGCCCGGCGGCGTAGGTGTCCATGAAGTCCTCGACCACATCGGTGTGGAAGCGGTCGGAGAGGTCCCAGACGTAGAACGGGATGCCGATCACGTCGGCCGCACGGCGGGCGTCGTTGGCGTCCTCGATGGTGCAGCAGCCCCGGGCGCCGGTGCGGTAGGACTTCGGGTTGCGCGAGAGTGCGAGGTGGATGCCGGTCACCTCGTGGCCGGCCTCGGCGGCGCGCGCGGCGGCGACGGCGGAGTCCACTCCCCCGGACATGGCGGCGACGACCTTCACCGGATCACCTGCCCGAGGTCAGACATGGGCCGCACGCGCGCGCTCGACGCACGGGCCGATCGCCTCGGCGACGGCCGCGACGTCGGCCTCGGTGCTGGTGTGGCCCAGGCTGAACCGCAGCGAGCTGCGCGCCTCGTCGCTGGAGCGGCCCATCCCGAGCAGCACGTGCGAGGGCTGCGGGACGCCGGCCGAGCAGGCCGAGCCGGTCGAGCACTCGATGCCACGGGCGTCGAGGAGCATGAGCAGCGAGTCGCCCTCGCAGCCGGGGAAGCTCAGGTGGACGTTGCCGGGCAGCCGGTCGACGGGGTCGCCGTTGAGGACGGCGTCCGGCACCGCCCGTCGTACGGCGGCCACGAGGTCGTCACGCAGACCCGCGAGCCGCGCGGCGTGGTCGGCCTGCTGCTTGACCGCGAGCTCGACCGCGGCCGCGAAGCCGGCGATCGCCGGGACGTCGAGGGTGCCGCTGCGCACGTCACGCTCCTGGCCGCCGCCGTGCAGCTGGGGGGTCAGCGCCACCTCACGCCGTACGACGAGCGCGCCGACGCCCTGGGGCCCGCCGACCTTGTGCCCCGACAGCGAGAGCGCGTCGACGCCCGAGGCGGCGAAGTCGACCGGCGTCGCCCCGACCGCCTGGACGGCGTCGGTGTGCACCGGGATGCCGTGCTCGGCGGCGATCGCGACCACCTGGTCGAGCGGCTGGAGCGTGCCGACCTCGTTGTTGGCCCACATCACCGTGATCAGGGCGACCGAGGCCGGGTCGCGCTCGACCGAGGCGCGCAGCGCGTCGACGCGCAGCCGTCCGTCGTCGTCGACCGGCAGCAGCTCGACGTCGGCGCCCTCGTGCTCGGCGAGCCACTCCAGCGGGTCGAGCACGGCGTGGTGCTCGACCGCGGTCGAGAGCACCCGGGTGCGCCGCGGGTCGCCGTCGCGCCGGGACCAGAACAGCCCCTTGACGGCCAGGTTGTCGGCCTCGGTGCCGCCGGAGGTGAAGACCACCTCGCCGGGCCGGCAGCCGAGCGCCTGGGCGACGGTCTCGCGGGACTCCTCGATCACGCGGCGCGCGCGACGTCCGGAGGCGTGCAGCGAGCTGGCGTTGCCGACCTCACGCAGGTGGGCGGTCATCGCCTCCACCGCGACGTCGGTCATCGGCGTCGTCGCGGCGTGGTCGAGGTAGACCGTGCGAACGTCGTTCATGGCGTCTCCAAGGTTAGAGGACGGACACCTCCCGTTCACGCGGGCTCCCTAGCCTCCGACCATGCTTCACGACGTCCGGGCCTACATCGACCGTCTCGGCATCGACGGGCACACCATCGGCGACGACCACGACGACGACCCGGTGCTCATCGACCCGCACGGCAAGGCCGTCGACACCTGGCGCGAGAACTACCCCTACGACGAGCGGCTGCCCCGCGCGGAGTACGACGAGCAGAAGTACCTGCTGCAGGTCGAGCTGCTCAAGTTCCAGGCCTGGGCGCAGGCCACCGGCACCCAGCACGTCATCGTCTTCGAGGGCCGCGACGCCGCCGGCAAGGGCGGCACGATCAAGCGGTTCATGGAGCACCTCAACCCCCGCCACGCCCGTGTCGTCGCGCTGACCAAGCCGAGCGACCGCGAGCAGGGACAGTGGTACTTCCAGCGCTACGTCCAGCAGCTGCCCACCGCCGGCGAGATCGCCCTGTTCGACCGCAGCTGGTACAACCGCGCGGTCGTCGAGCGGGTGATGGACTTCTGCACCGACGAGCAGTACGACACCTTCATGAGGCACGTGCCGTACTTCGAGGAGATGCTCGTCGAGTCCGGCATCACCCTCACCAAGTTCTGGTTCTCGGTGACCCGCTCCGAGCAGCGCACCCGGTTCATCATCCGCCAGGTCGACCCGGTGCGGCAGTGGAAGCTCTCCCCCATGGACCTGGAGTCGCTCGACCGCTGGGCGGCCTACACGGCCGCCAAGGAGGCGATGTTCCGGCGCACCGACACCGACGTCGTGCCCTGGACCACCATCAAGTCCAACGACAAGAAGCGCGCCCGGATCAACGCGATGCGCCACTTCCTCGCCCGCTTCGAGTACGACGGCAAGGACCACGCCGTGGTCGGCCGGCCCGACCCGCTCATCGTGCAGCGCGGGATCGACGCCGTCGGCGACTGAGTCGCGGTCAGCGCTCGCTCAGAGCACGACGAGGTCGTCGCGGTGGATGATCTCGCGCTCGTACGCCGCACCGAGCTCGCGCTTGAGCTCGCGCGAGGAGCGGCCCAGCAGGTTCGGCACCTCGGCGGCGTCGAAGTTGACCAGGCCGCGGCCCACGACGGTGCCGTCGGGGTCGAGCAGGTTGACCGGGTCACCGGCCGCGAAGTCGCCCTGGACGCCGGTGACGCCCGCGGCGAGCAGCGACGCGCGCCGCTCGACGACCGCCCGCACCGCGCCGGCGTCGAGCACCAGCGCCCCCTTGGCCTCGGTCGCGTGGCGCAGCCACAGCAGCCGGGTGGGCCGGCGCTTGCCGGTGGGGTGGAAGAGCGTGCCCACGGGCTCGCCCGCGAGCGCCGCGCCGGCCTGGTCGGCCGAGGTGAGGACGACGGGGATGCCGGAGCCGGTGGCGATCGCGGCCGCGTCGACCTTGGTCACCATCCCACCGGTGCCGACGCCGGCCGACCCGGCGGAGCCCACGACGACGTCGGCGAGGTCGGCGTCGGTGCGCACGTCGGTGACCAGCCGGGCACCGGGGCGGCTCGGCGGGCCGTCGTACAGGCCGTCGACGTCGGAGAGCAGCACCAGCAGGTCGGCGTGGACCAGGTGCGCGACGAGCGCCGCGAGCCGGTCGTTGTCGCCGAAGCGGATCTCGGTGGTGGCGACCGTGTCGTTCTCGTTGACGATCGGGATGACGCCGAGCTCGAGCAGCTGGGCGAACGTCTGGTGGGCGTTGCGGTAGTGCGAGCGCCGGGTGACGTCGTCGAGGGTGAGCAGCACCTGGCCGGCGATGAGGCCGTGCCGGGCGAGCTCCTCGGTGTAGCGGTGCACGAGCAGGCCCTGCCCGACGCTGGCCGCGGCCTGCTGGGCGGCGAGCCCGCGCGGACGGCGCTTGAGGCCCAGCGGGGCCAGGCCGGCCGCGATCGCACCCGAGGAGACGAGCACGACCTCGGCGCCCCGCTCGCGCGCGGCCGCCAGGACGTCGACCAGCGTGCTGACCTGCGCGGGGTCGATGCCTCCGGAGGCGGTGGTCAGCGACGACGAGCCGACCTTGACGACGATGCGACGGGCGGCCGTGACGGCCTCCCGCTCACTCACCGGGATCGTCCTCGAGCCAGTCGTCCTCGTCGGTCGGCGGCTTGACGTCCGGGTCCTGGTCGGAGCCGATCTCGTAGGAGGTCGGTCCGTAGACCTCGGGCTTGTCGATCCGGCGGGCCACGTCGGCGCGGGTCTCGTTCTCGCCGCGGTCGTCCATGTTCTCCTGGATCTCGCGCCGGCGCGAAGCAGCCGGCCGCTCCGCGTGGAAGCGGTCGTCCTCGCCGCGGCGGGACAGGTTCTCAGCGCCCGCGTCGATGCCCGGCTTGAAGTCGAAGACCACCGAGTTGTCGGTGGGCCCGATGAGGACGGCGTCGCCCTCCTCGGCCCCGAGCTGGACCAGCTTGGCCTCGACGCCCAGCCGGTTGAGCCGGTCGGCGAGGTAGCCGACCGCCTCGTCGTTGCTGAAGTCGGTCTGGCGTACCCAGCGCTCCGGCTTGGTGCCGCGCACCCGCCAGCCCGCGCCGGTGCGCTTGATGGTGAAGCCGTCGTCGTCGATGGCCTTGGGCCGTACGACGATCCGCGCGGGGATCTCGGCGGCCTGGGCACGCCGGGCCTCGTTGACGATCTCGGCCATGGCGTAGATCAGCTCGCGGGTGCCCTCACCGGACACGGCGGAGATCTCGAAGACCCGCAGGCCGCGCTCGCGCAGCTCCTCGACGACCAGCTCGGCGATGCCGCGACCGTCGGGGACGTCGACCTTGTTGAGGGCCACCAGGCGCGGGCGGTCGTCGAGGCCGCCGTACCGGCGCAGCTCGTCCTCGATCACGTCGAGGTCGTCGGCCGGGTTGCGGCCCGGCTCCAGCGTCGCGGTGTCGAGCACGTGGACCAGCGCCGCGCAGCGCTCGATGTGGCGCAGGAAGTCGTGGCCCAGGCCGCGGCCCTCGGCCGCGCCCTCGATCAGGCCGGGCACGTCGGCGACGGTGAAGACGGTCTCGCCGGCGGTGACCACGCCCAGGTTCGGGACCAGCGTGGTGAAGGGGTAGTCGGCGATCTTGGGCCGGGCCCGCGAGATCGCCGCGATCAGGCTGGACTTGCCGGCACTCGGGAAGCCGACCAGGCCGACGTCCGCGACCACCTTGAGCTCGAGGACGACCTCGAGCTCGTCCCCGGGCTCGCCGAGCAGCGCGAAGCCCGGCGCCTTGCGCGACTTCGACGCCAGCGAGGCGTTGCCGAGGCCACCGCGCCCACCCTGGGCGACGACCAGCTCGGTCCCGGGACCGACCAGGTCCGCGATCACCTCGCCGTTGCGGTGCTTGACCACCGTGCCGGCCGGGACAGGCAGCACCAGGTCGGCACCGTGGGCGCCGTTGCGCCGGTCACCGGCCCCGTGCCCGCCGTGCTCGGCACGGCGCTGGGGGCTGTGGTGGTACTCCAGCAGCGTGGTCACGTCGGGGTCGACCCGCAGCACGACCGATCCACCCGGCCCGCCGTTGCCGCCGTCGGGACCACCGAGCGGCTTGAACTTCTCGCGGTGGACCGACGCGACGCCGTTGCCGCCGCGACCGGCGGACACGGACAGGACCACGCGGTCGACGAAGGTGGGAACGGCCATGGGATCAGTCTTTCAGTAGAAAATGGACGAAGGGCGTCCCGGCAACCGGGACGCCCTTCGAAGCCTCAGGTCGAGTGAGCGTCGCTCACTCACCCGGGACGATGTTGACGACCTTGCGGCCGCGCTTCTTGCCGAACTCCACCGCACCGGGGATCAGCGCGAACAGCGTGTCGTCGCCGCCGCGGCCGACACCGGCGCCCGGGTGGAAGTGGGTGCCACGCTGGCGGACGATGATCTCGCCGGCGTTGACGACCTGGCCGCCGAAGCGCTTCACGCCGAGGCGCTGGGCGTTGGAGTCGCGGCCGTTCTTGGTGGACGCCGCGCCCTTCTTGTGTGCCATGTTTCAGTCCTTGGGGTGTCGAGCTGACCGGGGGTCAGAGCTTGATGTCGGTGACCTTGACCTGGGTGTACTTCTGACGGTGACCCTGGCGCTTCTTGTAGCCGGTCTTGTTCTTGTACTTCTGGATGATGATCTTCGGGCCCTTGGTCGCGCCGAGGACCTCGACCGTCACCGCGGCCTTGTCCAGACCGGTGCTCGTCACCTTGTCGCCGTCGACAGCGAGGACGACCGGAAGGGTCAGGGTCTCACCGGCGGGCGTGGAGACCTTGTCGATCTCGATGACGTCGCCGACAGCGACCTTCTCCTGCTTCGATCCTGCGCGCACGATCGCGTACACCACCGGGCTCCTTCTGGTTCAACGTCTAGGTCTACGGCACACTGCGGAATCCCTCGTCGCGAGCCACGTCGCGAGATGCCGGGTGCCAGCAGAACGGAACGCCTCGGCGGCGCACCGACGAACAATGTTACGGGCCGGGCCGGGATCCGCCAAAACGCGGCTCCCGGACCGGGCCCGTCGGGGTGGGTCAGCGCTTGCGCGCGCCCTTCTTCTTGATCGGGACGTGCTCCACGTGGGGCTCGGGCTCCGGGGTGGGCTCCGGGGCGGGCTCAGGCGTCGCCTCGGGCTCGGGCTCGGGGGTGGGCTCCGCGGCCACCGGCGGACCGGCGGGGCGGGAGGCCGCCCGGCGCCGGGTACGGGTCACGACCGTGGTCGTGGCCACCGGCGCGGGCTCCGGCTCGGGCTCGGGCTCGGGCGTCACCTCGGGCGTCACCTCGGGCTCCGGGGTCACCTCGGGCGTCTGCTCGGCCTCGGGCTCCGCCTCGACCGGCGTGCTCGCCTCGACCTCGACGGCGGCCTCGACGACGGCCTCGACGACGGCCTCGATCGGCTCCGGCTCCTGCTCGTGACCCTGCTCGTGGTCCTGGTCCTCGGCGGGCTTGGCCATCGCGGCGACGTCCTTCGGGGACGGGACCACGGCCTTCGGCGCCTCCGCAGCCGCGCCGCCACCCTGACCGCCGCCCTGGCCGCCGCCCTGGCCGCCCTTGCTCTTGCGCCGACGGCTGCCGCGACGCGACTCGTCCTCGCCGCCCCCGGCACCGGCGTTCCCGCCGCCACCAGCGTTGCCGCCGCCGCCCGCGTTCCCGCCGCCACCACCGCCGCCGCGCTTCGGCTCGACCGGGAGGTCGTGCACGAGCAGGCCGCGGCCCTGGCAGTGGGTGCAGGTCTCGCTGAAGGCCTCGAGCAGACCCGTACCGATCCGCTTGCGGGTCATCTGGACCAGGCCGAGCGAGGTGACCTCGGCGACCTGGTGGCGGGTCCGGTCGCGACCCAGGCACTCCACCAGGCGGCGCAGCACGAGGTCGCGGTTGGACTCGAGCACCATGTCGATGAAGTCGACGACGATGATGCCGCCGATGTCGCGCAGCCGCAGCTGGCGCACGATCTCCTCGGCGGCCTCGAGGTTGTTCTTGGTCACCGTCTCCTCGAGGTTGCCCCCGGAGCCGGTGAACTTGCCGGTGTTGACGTCGACGACGGTCATCGCCTCGGTCCGGTCGATGATCAGCGAGCCGCCCGAGGGGAGCCAGACCTTGCGGTCGAGACCCTTGGCGATCTGCTCGTCGATCCGGTACGTCGCGAAGAGGTCCGGGACGCCGTCGCCGGCCTCGTGGTGCTCGAGGCGCTCGGCGAGGTCGGGCGCGACGTGCTCGACGTACTCCTTGACGGTCTCCCAGGCCTCGTCACCCTGGACGACGAGCTTGGCGAAGTCCTCGGTGAACAGGTCCCGGACGACCTTGAGGGTCAGGTCCGGCTCGCCGTAGAGCAGCTGCGGGGCGTTGCCCTTGGCCACGCGCGCCTCGATGTCCTCCCAGCGCGCCTTGAGCCGCTCGACGTCGCGGGTCAGCTCGTCCTCGGAGGCACCCTCGGCCGCGGTCCGCACGATGACGCCGGCGGTGTCCGGGACGATCTCCTTGAGCAGCGCCTTGAGCCGCGCGCGCTCGGTGTCGGGGAGCTTGCGCGAGATCCCGGACGTCGTGCCGTCGGGCACGTAGACCAGGAACCGGCCGGCCAGGCTGATCTGGCTGGTGAGACGGGCGCCCTTGTGGCCGATCGGGTCCTTGCTGACCTGGACCAGGATGGTCTGGCCGGACTGCAGGACCGACTCGATCTTGCGGGGCTGGCCGTCCTTGTGGCCGAGCGCGGACCAGTTGACCTCGCCGGCGTACAGGACGGCGTTGCGGCCCTTGCCGATGTCGATGAAGGCGGCCTCCATCGACGGCAGGACGTTCTGGACCCGGCCCAGGTAGACGTTGCCGATGAGCGAGGTCTGCGACTCGCGGGCGACGTAGTGCTCGACGAGGACCTTGTCCTCGAGGACGGCGATCTGGGTGAGGTCCTTGCGCTGGCGCACCGCCATGACCCGCTCCACCGACTCGCGGCGGGCCAGGAACTCGGCCTCGCTCACGATCGGCGCGCGGCGCCGTCCGGCCTCGCGGCCCTCGCGGCGGCGCTGCTTCTTGGCCTCGAGGCGGGTCGAGCCGGAGATCGAGGTGATCTCGTCGTCGGCCGAGCGCGGCTTGCGGACCCGGGTGACGGTGTTCTCCGGGTCGTCGCCACCCTCGGCGTCGGACCCGGCCTCGCCGGCCCGGCGGCGCCGGCGGCGCCGGCGCGAGGACGTCGAACCGCCGCCCTCGCCCTGGGCGCCGTTGTCGCCGTCGTTGTCGCCCTCGCCCTCGGCGTCGCTGTCGGTCTCACCCTCGCCGGCGCCGTCGCTCTCGCCATCGGTCTGGCCGGCCTTGGACTGGGTCCGCTGCCGCGGCTTCGCCTTGGCCCGGTTCCGGGACTGACCGGCGCCGCCGGCCTCGCCCGCCGCGTCGTCGCCAGACTCGGCCCCGGACTCGGCAGCCTCGGCGTCACCGTCGCCCGCGGTGCCTTGGTCGGCGTCCTGGTCGCCGTCGGAGTCGGAGTCGGAGTCGGAGTCGGAGTCGGTGTTCGCTCCGGCCGGCTTGCGGCGGCGGCGACCGCCCCGGCGGCGACGGCGGCGGGGAGCGCCGGAGGCGGCGTCCTCGTCGGAGTCGTCCTCGGCGTCAGTGTCGGCGTCGGCGTCGGCGTCGGCGGGCTCAGCCTCGGTCACCTCGGTCGCCGGCTCGGTCTCGGTGCCGGTCTCAGCGGCAGGCGCCTCGGCCGCCACCTCAGCCTCGTCCTCGCCCTCAGCCTGCTCCTCCACCGGGGCCTCGGCCTCGGTCTCGGCCTTGGTTCCGGCCTCGACCACCGGAGCCTGGAACAGCGGAGCGACGGCCGCGCGCGCGGCGGGCGCGGCCGGCGTCTCGACGATCTCCTCCTCCGGCGTCAGCATGAGCTGCTCGGAGGTCGGCGCGGCCTCGGTCGCGGCGGCAGCGGCCGCCACCTTCTTCGCCTTCGCCTTGGCCGTGGCCGCCGTCGTGGTCTTCTTGGCCGCGGTCTTCTTCGCGGCGGCCGTCTTCTTGGCGGCCGCGGTCGTGGACTTCTTGGCAGCCGCCGTGGTGGTCTTCTTCGCGGCAGCCGTCTTCTTGGCAGCCGCCGTCGTGGTCTTCTTGGCCGCGGTCTTCTTCGCAGCGGCCGTCTTCTTGGCGGCCGCCGTCGTGGTCTTCTTGGCGGCCGTCTTCTTCGCGGCAGCCTTCTTGGCCGGCTTCGCCGGCTTCTCCGCCGCCCCGGTCTCGGTCTCGGTAGGGGCGGTGGTGGCGTCCGTGGGCGCGTCGGTCATGGCGCTACTCCTCCACCCGGCGCTTCCGCGTCGGGGTGTCATCGGGGCTCGCGCGACGCGCGGCACCGTAAGCCTTCGGGGGACGACACCCTCCGCGGAGCGTCACTGGAGGCGGGCCGCTCGCCTGCCGCGGTCGCGGGGTGCGTCGCGTCGGGCGGTCGTACCGTCTCCACCGTGCCGGCCGGTCAGTTTCCTGCCGTCCGGCGAGAACGTCGTCAGATCGCACCGCGCGCTGTCCGGTGGGACGCGCACGGGGGTGGATCTGTGGCGAGTATCGCACACGGCCCTCAGGCCGGTGGCATCACCGGGCAGCCAGCGGGTCGCCGACGGTGCCGGCCTCCCGGTCGAGCACGCCCTGGGCGAGGCGGGTCAGCAGCACCGTCCCCGGTACGGCGAGCCCGCCGACCTCGCGCAGTCCGGTCAGCACGTCGTCCGGCCGTACGGCGGGCACCGCGTGCTCCAGCAGCAGGTCCAGCTCGCCGCTCTCGGCGACCCCCAGCCGGACGACGGCGGCGCGGCAGTCGAAGCTGCGCATCCCCTTCTTCGTCATCCGCTCCACGGTCACCGACTCCGTCGCCAGGAAGCCCTCGACCGCGGCGCGCACCTCCGCGACGGGGACGCCGCCGAGGTCGATCAGCCAGTGGCTGGCGGTGAGCAGGTCGGAGAGCGAGCCGGCGGCGGTGTCCGCCGCGTCGACGATGGTGACCACGTCGAGCCCGTCGGGCAGGACGGCGTCGAGCGCGGCGCCGATCTCGGCGGGCTCGCGGACCTCGGCGAGACCCAGCTCGACGTACTCCGACTCGCTGGCGGCACCGGTCGGCGAGGCGCCGGCGTAGGAGATCCGCGGGTGCGGGTGGAAGCCGGACGAGTAGGCCATCGGGATCCGGGCCCGGACGACCGCGCGCTCGATGGCGCGGCTGACGTCGCGGTGGCTGGTGAAGCGCAGCCGGCCGCGCTTGGCGTACCGGATCCGCAGCTTCTGGACCGGCGGTGCCTGCTGCTCGGGCTGCTGACGACTCACGGACCGAAATCCTAGGTCAGGGAAGGAGTGCGTTCCGCATCTGCGGTGACGCGTAGACGTTGGTGATCCGCACCCCGTCGAGCCACGCCCCGAGCCGGGCCGCCTCGGCGTCGAGCGCCGCGCTCGCCTCGGACCCGACGTCCTCGCGCAGGATGACGCGCACCTCCCCCGCCTCGTCCTGCACCCAGCAGCCCACCACGCGGCCGTCCCACCAGGCCGTGTTGCCGGCATTCCCGTTGCTGTCGAAGAGGTACGGCGTGTGCGCGGCGTCGAGGTAGAAGGAGCGCTCCTTCCAGCCCATCACGGTCGGGTCCAGGGTCGGCAGCAGCGCGGCCCAGGACGCGACCTCGGCCTCCACACCGCCACCACCACCGCCACCGCCGTCGAGGTCGGCAACGTCGTCCGGCAGCACCCACCCGGTCCCACCGCCGTCCAGCGCGACGGCGACCGCGGAGACATCGGCCAGCGCCCGCCGCACGATCGTCTTGGTCGCGCCGAGCCACCACACGATGTCGGCCTCGGTGCCGGGCCCGAAGGTCCAGAGCCAGCGCCGGACCAGCTCGGCATAGCCCGCAGCCGGGTCCGGCGGCGTCACGGTCCCCGCGCCGTCGCCCCCGCCCTCGCCGAGCCAGGCCTCCGTCGTCGTCCAGGCCGGCTTGTTCAGCCTCCAGTGCCCGGCGTTCTCGGCCCGCAGCACCCGCGCCTCGGCGCCGAGCATCGTCAGCACCTGCGGCGCGACGGGGACCTCGACCGCCCACTTCGACCCGGGTGCCCCGCGCATGACCTTGGTCGCCAGCAGCGGCACCTCCTCGCGCAATTGCGCGGTGGTACGGGCCTTTCCGTCCCCCAGCACCTCGACGATCGCGCCCTCGACCTCGGCGAGCCACGCCTCCGGGTCGTCGGCGCAGCCGCTCCCGTGCAGGTCCTTGAGCACCTGCGTCCGCTGCTGGCCGGCCACGCGCGCCGCCGCGCTCCCCCACACCGCGGGCAGCAGGTCGCGCGGGAAGGCGAACAGCGTGCGGCGCATCGCGAGCTGCTTCACGATGCTGCGCTCGTCGTACAGCGCGCGCTCGACGTCGTCGAGCGCGAGGTCCGCGACCCGCGCCCACAGCGCCAGGTGGACGGTCGCCGCCTCGGTCGCGTGGAGCGCCGTCATCGCCTCGGCCGCGGCTCCCACGCTCGGGTAGGGGCGGGCTAGACCGTGGCGCAGCGCGAGCCGGCGCCGGCGAGATACATCGGGGAACGGCAGCACATGGCCATGATTCCGCACTAGTCTGACCGCCGTGAGCGATCCGTACGGCAACAACCCCCAGAACCCCAACCCCTACGGCGCGCCCCAGGGCGGCGGCTACGGTCCCCCGCCGGGTGCGTACCCGGGTGCCCCGGGTGGGTACGACGCCACGCCTCCGGCCAAGACCGACGGCGTCTCCGTGGCGTCCTTCGTCCTCAGCCTGCTCTGCTGCACGGGTCTGATCGGCCTGATCCTCGGTTTCGTGGGCCTGTCGCGCACCAAGGGCGGCAAGCGCAAGGGCCGCGGCTTCGCGATCGCCGGTATCGCCATCGGCCTCGTGTCGGTGCTCGTCGGCGCCGGCCTCGTGGTCGCGCTCGCCACCGGCGTCTTCGGCACGCCGATCAACGACCTCAAGGACGGCCAGTGCATCACCGGCAACGGCCTCGACAAGACCTCGGACGAGGGCGTCAGCGGCATCAAGGTCGTCGAGTGCAGCGAGAAGCACGACGCCCAGGTGATCGCCACCAAGAAGCTCTCCTCGTCCGAGGCCAAGGCCTACGACTTCGGCAACCAGCAGCAGATCGCCGAGCACTGCGCGCCGATGCTCAACCCCGGTGAGCAGGCCCTGATCCTCGACCCGAAGTACTTCGTCATCGCGCTGACCCAGGACAAGAAGCCCGCCTCGGGCGACAAGGTCGTGTGCGTGCTCACCCTCGCCGACGGCGGCTCGCTGGACAAGAAGCTGCCCTGACGCCATGAGCAACCCGTACGGCGGGGAGTACCCGCCGTACCAGCCCGCGCCGAACCCGTACGACAACAGCGCGTACGGGTCGGCGCGGACGCCGTTCGACGGCGTCTCGCTGGCCGCACTCATCTGCTCGGCGACGTGCTGCGCAGCGCCGGTCGGCGTCGCGCTCGGCATCGCCGGCCTGGTGCGGACCGGCGGTGGCCGCCGTACCGGACGGTGGGCGGCGGTGACCGGACTGGTGCTCGGCACCGTCCTGACCCTCGCCATGGCCGGCTTCCTCGTGTTCGCGATCGTGCTCGGCTCGCAGTCGGTCCAGGAGGACGACGCCCGGGCCGGGCAGTGCGTCGACGTCAACAGCCTCGACATCGTCGAGAAGGCCGACTGCGACGAGCCTCACGACGGCGAGATCATCTGGGCCGGCCGGTTCAGCGGCGAGCTGCTCGAGAGCTTCGACAGCCGCTCGACGCAGGACTTCTGCGCCGCGCTGCCGGGGCTGCGTACGACGTACCGCTCGGCGGTCGAGGGCGACGAGTACGAGGCCTCGGTCTCGGTCGACGCCTTCGACGAGGACGAGCCGGACACCGGTGACTGGTTCTTCTGCTACCTCACCCGCGGCGACGGCGACCGGCTCAATGGCCCCGTCGGCTCAGATGGATCGGACGGCTCCGGCGGTTCAGGCGGATCGACCGGCGCATGAGCCAGCCGCCTCCCCCGGGCGACCCGCTGCCGTACTACGGCGGCCCTCCCCCTGCCTACGGCGGTCCGCCGGCGGCACTGCCGCCGGGCACCGACAAGGGCCTGGGCTGGACCGGCTTCGCGCTCGCCCTCGTCGTGTGCGTGCCCTGCCTGCCGATCGTCGGCCTGGTGATCGCGATCGTCGCGCTCGCCCGCCGCCGCTTCCAGCCCCGCTGGGTCGCCGCGCTCACCGTCGTCCTCGGCCTCGCCGCGACCGCGCTCCAGGTGGCCATGGTGCCGCCCATCCTCGACGGCATCCGCGACAGCGTGAACGACAGCATCGACGCCTCCACCGAGGAGGCCCGGCGCAGCGGCGAACCGTCCGAGGTCCCGACGCTCAAGCTCCGCGCCGGCGACTGCTTCAACGACCCGAACCTGCGGCGAGCCGACGCCGACGAGCAGGTGGAGTCCGGCACGGTCACCCTCCTGCCGTGCACCCGCAAGCACGACCTCGAGATCTACGCGACCCTGCGCGTGCCGGGCGGGAAGTTCCCCGGGCAGGCCGCGATCGAGCGGCGCACCACGGAGTGCATCAAGAGGTTCCGGAAGTTCGTCGGCGTGCCGTACCCGGACTCCCAGTTCGAGGTCTACTACTACTACCCGACCAAGCTGAGCTGGCGGTTGTTCGACGACCACGCCATCCAGTGCGCCGTCGGGCACCCCGAGCGCCGGGTCACCGGGTCGCTGCGCGACCGGAAGCGCTGAGCCGGGGCTCAACCGAGCGCCGCGACCAGGGCCTCGTACGTCGCCGTGGGGCTGCCGCCCGTGTCGACCCGGAGGACGTCGGGGTCGCGGGCGGCGCTCCGCTCCAGCCGGTCCGCGAGCTCCTCGACCGCCGCCGCGCCGCCCGCCCGCTCGATCTCCGCGTGCACCACGGCGTGGAGCGGATCCGCCGCCGGCCGGGCGTGCAGCCGGTCGGCCGCGATGCCGCGCGGGGCCTGCAGCAGCACGTGCACGTAGGCGTGCCCGGCGTCGACGGCGACGCTGCGGAAGCGGGCGCGCTCGTCCTCGTCGGCCAGCATCTGCGGCAGCACGACGTCTCGGCCCTCGGCGAGGTGGGCCGCGATCATCGCCTGCGCGACCGGGCGGATCACCGCACCGGCGCCGGCGAAGTCGTCCTCCCAACCGCCGACGAAGCAGCGGAGCCGGTCGATGTCGCAGGCGAGCACTCCCGGGTGCTCCGCGGCATACCGCTGCGCGAGCGTGCTCTTGCCGACGCCCGGGGCGCCGTTGAGGTGAAGGAGCCGAGCCACCCTGCCGAGCCTAGGCGGCGGCAGGGTGGCCCGGCAGGGTCAGGACGGGCGGGCTACTGCCAGACCCGCACGTAGTCGATCTCGGTCGTGCCGACGTTCGGGGTGTCCCCCGGCGTCAGCGTGTACTCGTTGAGCGTCTCGGAGTTGCCGAACGCCTGCATGAGGATCAGGTAGAAGCCCTTGTTGAAGGGGCCTCCCGAGATGGCGAGGTCGGTGCACGGGGTCGGGTTGTCGTTGACCCACGTGGTCAGGCGGGTCGAGGACCACAGGAACTTGTAGGTGTTGAACCCGCCGACGGTGCCGCCGGTGGTGGGGTCGATATTGCAGCCGGGGCTCTTCCACCCGCCGGTCGTCGTACCGGACAGCTGGTGCATGGCGGGGGCGTTGAGGTTGCCCGCCGCGCTGTAGAACTCGGCGAAGTCCATCTCGCCCGACAGCGGCCAGAAGCCGTACCGGTCGGTGGTCGGCCACAGGTAGAAGGTCTCCTGCAGGCCCTTGGCCGTGTCGGTCGGGTATGCCGGCGTGGCCGGCGGCGTCACCGCGCGACCCTCGGTGCTGCCGTGCAGGGACGGCAGCTTGGCGCGGATCTCGTAGTACCCGAACGTCTGCTGCAGCGTCGGCTGCGTCCCGTCCGAGGAGTTGTGCCAGACCGTCGCGCCGAACTTGCGCGAGGACTTGCTCGGGTTCGCCGGGCACGCGGTCGCGCTCGCCTTGACGCTGGCGGTCAGGTGCAGGCTGCCGCCGTCGACCTTGACGTTGCCGGTGCTCTCGTCACCGAAGCACGCCTTCTCGGTCTTGGGCTGGGTCATCAGCCCCTGCTTGGCCACCCGCCAGTACGTCGTGTCGAGCGTCGTGCCCGAGAACTCGTCGCTGAACGTGCACTGCCAGCTGCCCCCGCCCGGACGCGCGACGCCCGGCGTCGCGCTCGCGCAGCCGTAGACGCCCGGGACGGCGTACGGCGTGGGGTCGGTGACCACGTTGAGGGTCGTCACCGCCGACGTACCGGCGGTGTGGTTGGCGTTGGCCGCGACCTTGACCCGGTACTGGTAGTTGCCGAGCAGACCCTGCTTGACGGCGAACTGCGCCTGCAGGTCGGAGTCCAGGGTCGCGGAGTCGACGAGCGACCAGAGCAGGCCGAGCGCCTTGTGCTCGAGCTGCACCGTCTCGCCCACCAGTCCGGGATCGACGGTGACGGTGAAGGTGGACGTGTCGTTCTGGCCGACGGGGTTGGGCGCGGCGACGATGCCGAGCGTGGGTGCGGGAGGGGTCGCCTGAGCGATCATCGGTGCGACAACTGCCGCGGCGCCGAGAACCAGGGCAAGCGCTGCGAGGCTGATCAGCCTTCGGGGGTGCGTCGTCATGGGCTGAATGTGCACCCGCGCCGTCCCGGTTGTCATGACACGTCGGCGCTATGGCGGTGAGGGTTCACCAAGTGCTACGGGTGCTTGGTCGGGTCCGCTGGCTCCGCCGCCGGCGCCGACGCGGGGACCTCCCGCTCCCCCGTCCGCACCCAGTGCCGCCAGCCCGGCGACAGCAACCGGCCCGCGTTGAGCACGAACAGCAGCGCCGCGAGGACCCGCAGCCAGTCCAGGTCCGAGGTGAGCGCGCCGATGGCGAGCACGGTCAGCAGGACCAGCCGTGGGGCGGCCCGGACGGCGACCATCGCCGGCGCGGCAGCATCAGCCATCAGAGGCCGCTCGGCAGGAGCAGAGGCAAGGAGACCAGTCGCACGCCGTCACCCTACGGGTCGCACGCCTGACCGAGGATGGCGGACTTCCCGAAAGCACTGCGTCGCGGCGGCCGACCCGACAGACTCGCCTGATGCTCCCCGTGCGGCTCGTCGCCGCGGTGTCGTCGTCCTTCCTCCTCCTCGGTTCGCTCGCCACCGGCACCCCGGCCGCGTCTGCCGCGTCTGCCGCATCCGCCGCGTCCCCCGACGCGGGGCCCGGTCTGCACGGTAGGGCCGCGATCAGCCAGCTCGACGACGAGCTTCCCGCGATCGCCCGCCGGTCCGGGCTGAGCGGGCGCGAGCTGCGCCGGATCCTGTCGACCGACGACTCCGCGCACGTGACGTCGGGTGGCCGGCTCGTGTACGCCGACACGTTCCCGGAGGCGCCCGCCGGCGCCCGCGTCCAGGCCGCCGACGCACCGCTGCCTGAGGCGTCGACCTTCACGCTGCACAGCCGGCCGGGCTCGAAGCACACGATCTTCCTGGACTTCGACGGCGCCGAGGTCAGCAACACCTACTGGAACCTCCAGGCCGGCATCCCGAACGGCCACTACGACGGGTTCTCGATCGACGAGGACCTGTCCACCTTCAGCAGCGCGGAGCACGCCTACATCCAGGAGAACTGGCGGATCCTCGCCGAGGTCTTCGCGGCGTTCGACGTCGACGTCACCACCGAGGACCCCGGTCCCGCGGCGTACGACCGCGACGGCGTCGCCGACGACACCTACGGCGACCACGTCCTCTACAGCGACGACCCGGACTCACGGCCGATCTGCGCAGGCTGCGCCGGGATCGCCGTCTTCGGGGCCTTCGCCGACCCGTCCGAGGAGGGCACCAACACCCTGGAGCCGGTCTGGGTGCGCAAGCAGTCGAACGCCTTCCTCGCCGCGACCGTCGCCGCCCACGAGATCGGGCACACCCTGGGCCTGAACCATGATGGAGTCACCACCGCCTCGACCGAGCAGTCCCGGGAGTACTACGGCGGCCAGGGGGCGTGGACTCCCATCATGGGTTCGGGATTCCACGGGATCTTCCAGTTCAGCAACGGCGACTACGCCAACGCGACCAACAAGCAGGACGACTTCGCGACCATGGTCACCACCGGCCTCCCGCTGCTGCCTGACGACGCCGGGAACACCGCCGCCGCCGCGACGAGCCTCGGCGCCCGGACCGACTACACCGTCGACGGTGTCATCACGAGTCGCGACGTCGACTACTACAAAGTCGGCCCGTGCACAGCGGCTCCTTCGGTGGAGGCCCTCGGCAACGGCGACGCCAGCGCTCTCGACCTGCGAGTCGACCTGCGCCGGGCGGACGACACCCTGGTCGCCTACTCCGACCCTCCCTCGGCGGAGGTCATCGTGGGCGGGTTCGCCCACCGGACGGCGACCGGCATGGACGCGACCAGGATCTCGCCCAGTGGCGGGGCGGGGACCTACTACGTCAAGGTTCGCGGCGTCGGGAACGGCAATCCGCTCACGACCGGCTACTCCGACTACGGGAGCGTCGGCACCTACACGCTGTCGGTCGACGGCTGCGCCGCCGCGAACGGCACCACGCCGAACGCCCCTGCCTCGATCGACCTGACCACCAGCAAGGGCTCGGGCACGCTGACCTGGTCGGCCCCGGCGACCGGCCCGGCACCGACGGGCTACCGGATCAGCGGGATCGCCGGTGGACCGGTCGAGGTCCCTGCCGGCATCACCACGAAGGCGATCACCGTGCCGGGCGGGTACGACGTCAACGTGGCCGTCGCCGCGCTGAACGCCGCCGGGGCCGGAGAACCCACCACGCTGCGCCGGCACATCGCGTCCTGGGTGCCCGCCGCGGCACCCGCCCTCACGGTGACCACCAGCGGACTCCGGGCCACGATCACCTGGACGCCCGCTGCGAACCCGGGCAACGCCTACCTGCGCCACTGGCTGCTGACCGTCGATGGCCTGCTCTACCCGCAGATCAGCCCCACACGGACCTACACGACCGCGTTCTCGGCGTACGGCACCCACACCGTCAGGCTGGAGCCCGAGATGGAGGCCGAACTCCCCGGTACGGCGCCTGCTCGCACGATCGAGGTCCTGGTCGCGGTCAAGCCGTCGGCACCGAGGATCGGCACCGCGTCGTCAGGCGCGGCCGGAGGGAAGGCCAACGCGACCGCACGCTGGGCGGCTCCCACGACCAGCGGCGGCGCTGCCATCACGTCCTACAAGGTCACCGCGTCGAAGATCGTGAGAGGCAAGGTGGTCAGGACGAGGGTCTCCGCCGCGCTGTCGGCCCATGCTCGTTCCTACGCGTTCCGGCTCACCAAGGGCTCCTACCGGTTCCGCGTCGTCGCCTACAACGTGAAGGGGGCGTCGCCGGCTTCGGCGTACTCCAGGACCGTCGTCGCGCGATAGGGCTCGGCAGGACCGGGTGGCTCAGACCACGCTCAGCGGCAGGAGCTTCTGCCCGGTCGGGCCGACCTGGATCTCGGTGCCCATCTCGGGGCACACGCCGCAGTCGTAGCAGGGGGTCCAGCGGCAGTCCTCGACCTCGACGTCGGACTCGCCGGAGGCGACCGCGAGGGCGTCCTCCCAGTCGGCCCACAGCCAGTCCTTGTCGAGGCCGGAGTCGAGGTGGTCCCAGGGCAGGACCTCGTCGTAGGAGCGCTCGCGGGTGGTGAACCAGTCGAGGTCGACGCCGGTGCCCTCGAGGGCGACGGACGCCGAGGCGGCCCAGCGCTCGAAGGAGAAGTGCTCGGACCAGCCGTCGAAGCGGCCGCCGTCGCGCCAGACCTGCTCGATGATGCGGCCGACGCGGCGGTCGCCGCGGGAGAGCAGGCCTTCGATGATGCCGGGCTGGCCGTCGTGGTAGCGGAAGCCGATGGCCTTGCCGTAGCGGCGGTCGGCGCGGACCGTGTCGCGCAGGGCCTGGAGGCGGGAGTCGGTGGTCGCGGAGTCGAGCTGGGCCGCCCACTGGAAGGGGGTGTGCGGCTTGGGCACGAAGCCGCCGATCGAGACCGTGCAGCGGATGTCGTTGCGGCCGGAGACCTCGCGGCCGGTCGCGATGACGCGCTTGGCGAGCTCGGCGATCTGGAGGACGTCCTCGTCGGTCTCGGTGGGCAGGCCGCACATGAAGTAGAGCTTCACCTGCCGCCACCCGTGCGAGTACGCCGTCGCGACGGTCCGGATCAGGTCGTCCTCGGTGACCATCTTGTTGATCACCTTGCGCATCCGCTCGCTGCCGCCCTCGGGCGCGAAGGTCAGCCCGGAGCGGCGGCCGTTGCGGGAGAACTCGTTGGCGAGGGTGATGTTGAAGGCGTCGACGCGCGTGGAGGGCAGCGAGAGCGAGACGTTGGAGCCGTCGTAGCGGTCGGCGAGGCCGGCCGCGACGTCGCCGATCTCGGTGTGGTCGGCCGAGCTCAGGGAGAGCAGGCCGACCTCCTCGAAGCCGGTCTTGCGGATGCCGTTCTCGACCATCGCGCCGATGGTCTCGATGGAGCGCTCGCGCACCGGGCGGGTGATCATGCCAGCCTGGCAGAAGCGGCAGCCGCGGGTGCAGCCGCGGAAGATCTCGACCGAGAACCGCTCGTGCACCGTCTCGGCCAGCGGCACGAGGGGGTTGCGCGGGTAGGGCCACTGGTCGAGGTCCATGAGCGTGTGCTTGCGGACGCGGTCGGGCGCCTCCGGGTGGTTCGGTACGACGGCCGCGATCTCGCCGCTGCCGGCGTCGTAGGAGACGTCGTAGAAGCGGGGCACGTAGACCGCGCCCGACACGGCGAGCCGGCGCAGCAGCTCGAGCCGTCCCCCGGGCCGCCCCTCGCCCTTCCACTCCCGGACCAGCTCGGAGATCTTGAGGACGACCTCCTCGCCGTCACCGAGGACGGCGGCGTCGACGAAGTCGGCGATCGGCTCGGGGTTGAAGGCGGCGTGGCCGCCGGCGATGACCACGGGGTGGTCCTCGGTGCGGTCGACGGCGTGCAGCGGGATGCCGGCCAGGTCGAGCGCGGTGAGCAGGTTGGTGTAGCCGAGCTCGGTCGAGAAGCTCACGCCGAACAGGTCGAACGCGCCGACCGGGCGGTGGCTGTCGACGGTGAACTGCGGGATCTGCTGCTCGCGGAGCAGCTTCTCCATGTCCGGCCAGACGGCGTAGGTGCGCTCGGCGAGGATCCACTCGCGCTCGTTGAGCACCTCGTAGAGGATCTGGACACCCTGGTTGGGCAGGCCGACCTCGTAGGCGTCGGGGTACATGAGCACCCAGCGGACCTCGGCGGCGTCCCACTCCTTGGTGACCATGTTGAGCTCGCCGCCGACGTACTGGATCGGCTTGGACACCGAGAGCAGGTGGGGCTCCAGCCGGGGGAAGACAGACGCGACGGACTCGACGGACATGAGGTCGATTCTACGGTCCGCCACCCGTGCGCCCGTCATCGTCGCTGGGGGCCTTTTGTAGGATTCCGGCCATGAGCGCCTCCACCTCAGGAAGACTCGGGTGGACGGTCATCGCCCCACCCGTGGCCGCAGTCGTGCTGGCGATCAGCTGGGGCAGCCATCCTGCGCCCTTCGCGGCGAGCCTGATCGGTGTCGCGCTCATCGCCGCGGTGCTGGCCGCGGTCCACCACGCCGAGGTGGTCGCGCACAAGGTCGGCGAGCCCTTCGGGTCGCTGCTCCTGGCCGTCGCGGTGACGGTCATCGAGGTCGGCCTGATCGTGATGCTCATGGTGTCCGGCAGCGGCGAGACCTCGACGTTGGCCCGGGACACGGTCTTCGCGGCGGTGATGATCACCGTCAACGGCATCGTCGGCCTGGCGCTCGTGGTGGGCGCGGTGCGCCACCACCTGGCGACCTTCAACCCCGAGGGCACCGGCTCCGCGCTGGCGACCGTGATCACGCTCGCGGGCCTGACGCTCGTCGTACCGACCTTCACGACCAGCGAGTCCGGCCCGGTGCTGACCGGCGGCCAGCTGACGTTCGCGGCGCTCGCCTCGCTCGTTCTCTACGGCTCGTTCGTGTTCACCCAGACCGTGCGGCACCGCGACTTCTTCCTGCCCAACACGACGTCCACGCCGGGCGGCTGGACGGCCGACAACGACGCCGACGGCGACGACCACGCCGATCCGCCGACCAACCGCGAGACCTGGATCTCGGTGGGTCTGCTGGTCCTGTCGCTGGTCACCGTGGTCGGCCTGGCCAAGGTCGAGTCCTACTCGATCGAGGACGCCGTCGACTGGCTCGGCTTCCCCCACGCCGTGGTCGGCGTGGTGATCGCGATGCTCGTCCTGGCGCCCGAGACCATCGCCGCGGTCCGCGCGGCCTCGCGCCAGCGGGTCCAGATCAGCCTCAACCTGGCCTACGGCTCGGCGATGGCATCGATCGGTCTCACGATCCCGGCGATCGCGATCGCCTCGATCTGGCTCGAAGGCGACCTCGCGCTCGGCCTCGAGCCGCTCCAGCTCGTGCTGCTCGCGCTGTCCTCCCTGGTCGGCATCCTCACCGTCGTCCCGGGCCGCGCCAAGCCGCTCAACGGCGTCGTGCACCTGCTCCTGCTGGCCGCGTTCCTGCTGCTCACGGTGTCGCCGTGACCGCTCGCCGCTCGCTCGTCGCGGCCGGCACCGCCGCGCTCCTGGCGCTGGCGCTGGCCGGCTGCGGCTCCGGCGACGAGCCGGGCGCCGGCGGCGGGAGCGACGGCGACCGGATCGTGCTCACCCCCGCCAAGGACGGCGGCAAGGGCGTCACCCCCGTCGGCAACCCCGTCGGCGACGGCACCACCGCCGAAGTGCGCGGCTACCGGATGACCGACGTCCGGCTCCCCGCGGCCGGCGACGGCCCCGGCGAGGTCTCCTTCCGGATCCTCGACAAGGGCGGCCGGCCCCTCACGACCTACACCGAGGAGCAGACCAAGCTCCTGCACCTGTACGTCGTGCGCGACGACCTCGCCGAGTTCCGCCACCTGCACCCGGTGCTCGGCGACGACGGCACCTGGCGCGGCCAGGTCGACCTCGGCGCCCCGGGTCGCTGGCGCGTGGTCGCGGAGTTCATCCCCCAGGGCTCCTCGGTCCCCCTCGTCCTCGGCACGACGCTCACCGTGCCCGGCGCGTGGGAGCCCGTCGGCGTCCCCCGCGGCCCCAGCGCCGAGACCGGCGACGACGGCGTGGTCAAGGTGCGCCTGCTCGGCCCCGGCGAGGTCAGCACCAACGGGCGGCTCCGCCTGTCGGTGACCACCGAGAACGACGACCCGGTCACCCTCGGCAGCTATCTCGGCGCGACCGCGCACCTGACCGGCTTCGCGATCGGCACCCGTGGCTTCGTGCACGTCCACCCCTACGGCGCGCCGGAGACCCAGAAGGACGGCACCGTGCTGACCTTCCACACGGTGTTCACCGAGCCGGGCGACTACCGGATGTTCGTGCAGGTGCGCGTCGACGGACTGCTGCACCAGCTCGCGGTCACGGTTCCCGTGAGCGGTTAGGACCGTGCTTTAGGCTCCCTGAGCATGACCGGCCTCCGCACCAAGCTCGTTCGCACGTCCATCGCGGCCACGCTCTCCTCGGCGCTGCTGCTCTCCGGCTGCGGCGGGGGTGACGACGGCAAGGACGCCGGGAAGAAGGACTCCCAGGAGACCAGCAGCACGACCTCGTCGCCGTCCGGCGGCGCGTCGGCGTCCGACGGCGCCGGCACCGACGGCGGGAGCAGCGCCGGGACCGGGAACGGGACCGGCTCGCTCGACAAGGCGACCTTCTTCAAGACGATCGCCGACGCCCAGAAGCAGGCGGGCTCCTACAAGGCGACGGGCACCACGAGCGTGCAGGGCACCTCGGTGACCACCATCAGCGAGGCCCGCTACGACGGCGACAAGCTGCTCGCCCACGCCAAGACGAGCCCGAAGTCCGGCCAGCAGTACGAGTCGGTGCTCGCCGGCGGCGTCATCTACCTCCAGGGCGCCGGGCTGCCCGTACCCGCCGGCAAGTGGCTGAAGTTCGACCCCAAGGACAAGTCCAACGCGTCCAGCCCGCTGGCCCCGATCCTCGCGCTGGCCGACCCGCAGAAGCAGCTCGCGGTCTTCGGCTCCCCCAAGGCGCTGACCCTCGTGGGCGAGGAGAACGTCGAGGGCGTCGACACCAGCCACTACCGGGTGACCGTCGACTCCGCCGCGTTCGCCAAGAACGCCGGCCTGCCCGCCGACGCCGGCAAGCTGCTGCCGCCCGAGCTCACCATCGACCTGTGGCTCGACGGCGACGACCGGCCGATCAAGATGCGCCAGGAGTTCGAGATCCAGGGCGCCAAGTCGACCACCGAGCAGGTCTACACCGACTACGGCGCCGACGTGAAGATCGACGTCCCCGCCGACAAGGACACGGTCACCCCGAGCCAGGCCGGCATCGCCTGACCCGACCCGGACCGCCCCGGTCTCACCCGGGCTACTTGACGTCGAGGTCGACGGTCGTCACCGGGCTGGTGAACTCGTCGACCCGGATGCTCACCTGGAGCTGCCAGGCACCGGCCGTCGGGAACACCACGTCGGCGGTGTAGGTACCGGCTCCGGTGGGCGTCAGCGGCACCTCGCCGAGGTCGACCTCGGACGAGCGCAGCACGGCGGCCGGGGCGTCGTACAGGTCGAGGGGGTCACCGGCCAGGTTCTGCACCTGGACCAGGAGCCGGCGCTGCAGCCCCGGGCCGGGGTCGAGCACCGCGAGCACCTTGAGGTCCTCGCCCGCGACCCCGGTCACCACGCCGGTGTCGGCGGTCCGAGCGGCGGCCGGCGGCTCGCCGGCGGGCGGCTTCTGGGTGAGGAAGCCGGTCACGCCGAGCACCGCGACGAGCACGGCGGCCTCGGCGACCACGGCGCGGCGCACGAGGGCCGCCCCCTGCCGGCGTACGTCGTGGCCGCTGTCGCCGGTGACCCGCGGCAGCAGCCGGTACCGGTTGACCGCGGCGATCGCCGCGACGACGAGCACCAGGGCGACCTTGACCAGCAGCAGCCGCCCGTAGGTCTCGCCGAACAGGCGCGACCAGGAGCCGACGATCCGCCAGCCCAGCAGCACGCCCGACAACGCGAGCGCGGCCAGCAGGACCGCGGCGAGGGTGGAGAAGCGGCTGAGCAGCAGCGCCGCGTCCTTCGGGCGCCCCGCGACCGAGCGCAGGGTCAGCGCCAGGCCGGTCAGGCCGCCGAGCCACACCGCACCGGCCGAGAGGTGCAGGGCGTCGGTGACGACCAGCAGCGCGCTCGGCTCGTAGGCCCGGGTGTGGCCGACCAGCGCCGGTGACCAGACCGCGAGCGCGGTGACCAGGTCGACGACGAGCGAGGAGCGCTGCTGACCGGAGGCCCAGGCCGCGACGGCCAGGCCGAACGCCTGGAGCGCCAGCACCTGCAGGTCCTGCTGCACCAGCCCCGGATCGAGGGCCGCCGGGTCGACGACCCCGCCCAGGCCGGAGCCGAGCTGGTAGGCCCCCGCGAGCGGTACGGCGGCCGCGGCCGCGAGGACCGCCACCAGGGCGCTCCCCCGCAGCACGCGGACCAGGCGCCGTCGTACGTCCTCGGCGAGGCGGACGCCCCGCACCGTCCAGGACAGGAAGATCGCGAGACCGCCGGCGAGCAGCAGCGCGACGTAGTCGATCCCGTGCACGATCGCCTGGACGGTCGGCAGCGCGCCCGGATCGGTGCTCACCGACCCGGGCGGCACCACCTTGGGGCTCGGCGCGCCGACGTGGAAGGTCAGCGAGCCGGCGATGGGGTGACCGTCGGCCGACACCACGCGCCAGGTGATGACGTAGGTGCCCTGGGCGAGGTCGCCGGGCAGCTCGCCCCGCACCTCGACGCCGGAGGCCTGGGGGTCGAGGTCGACCCGCTTGCCCGCGGCGTCGAAGGCGAGCAGGCCGTCCGGGACCAGCTGCACGGGCTCGTCGAAGGTGAACGTCACCTCGGACGGCGCCTCGGGCAGCACCGCCCCCTCAGCGGGGTCGGTGGAGACGAGCGTGGCGTGTGCCGACGCCGAGGTCGCCGTACCGAGCACCGTCAGGACGGCGACCAGGACAGCGATGAGCAACGCCGGCACACGACGCATCGTCGTACCTCAGGCCTTGCGGGTGCGCGCGAGCGCGACGCCGCCGAGCGCGAGCCCACCGAGGCCGGCGACGAGGCCGCCGATGGCGAGGCCGTTGCCGCCGTCGTCGTCGCCCTTGTCGGACTTGTCGGCCTTGGCGTCGCCCTCGTCGGACTTGTCGGACTTGTCGCCCTCGGCCTCGGCGCCACCGTGGTGGTCACCCTCCGCGCTGGCCGCGGTGATGGTCACCGACGGTGCGGGGTGGGCGAGCTCCTCGGGGTCCTGGCCCTCGGCGGCGGTCTCGTTCCAGTTGGTCGAGCCCTTCTCGCAGGTCTGGACGACGGGGAAGGTGAGCGTCTCGCCCTCCTTCTCCGGCAGCTGGAGCGAGAGCGCCAGCGTGTCGCGGTAGCCGTCGGCCAGCGGCGTCTTGGCGGTGTAGACGACCTGGCTGACGCGCTCGGTGACCTCGTTGCCGTGGGCGTCCTTGATCGGCGGGTCGAGCTTGGCCTGGACCTTCTCCACGGTCCAGTTCGGGTTGACCGTGGGGGTGACCTGGGGGACGTCCTCGGGCATCGCGATGGCGACCTTGGTGGTCGGCGAGCCCTCGCAGCCGTGGGGGACGCTGAACGTCAGCACGGCGTACCCACCGGCGGCGGTGGTGTCCGGGGTGACGCTGACGTGGGCGCTCGCCGTACCGGCGGTGAGGGCGACGAGGCCCAGCGCGGCGGTCGCGGCGCCGACGGCGGGCAGGGTGAAGCGGCGGATCTGCATGTGATGTCTCTCTTCGTTGACTCAGGTGTTCGGAGGGTGGGCAGCGCGCGCCGCCCGCCTCCGGGGCCCCGGAGTCAGACGAGCGCGACGGTGGCCGCCACCGGCGGCCCGCGGGTGGGCGCGAGCGCCCGGTGCCCTCGCCGCGCGCGCACCACCACGACCCGGACCACCCGCTGCGGCCGCAGCCGCGGCACGGGGAGCCGGCCGGGATCGGTCCACCCGAGGAGCACCTCGACCGCGCGGCGCCGCAGCGACCACATCGCCCCCGTGACGAGGGCGGCGACCAGGTGCGCCGCCAGCATCGCCGGGGTGAGCCCGAGGAACGCCGCCATCGCGTGCTCGTGCCCGTGCATCCCGGGCGAGAGCGCCACCAGCCACGCGTGGCCGAGCAGCTGGACCGCGACCAGCACCGGCAGCATCACCCGGATGCTCGCCCGCTGGTGCAGCACGAGGCTCCCGGCGCCGTAGACGAGGAGGGCGACGAGGCCCAGCCACCACAGCGCCGGCACCTCGCCCCCGGCCGCGACGTGGGCCAGGACGAGCGCGGTCACGCTCTCGAGACTGCCGAGCAGCGCCGGTACGGCCACGCGACGGCGCGGCGTACGGCGGACGGTCAGCACGGGCCCATCTTGCCGGAGATCCGGTGAAGGTCCGAAGTCGCGGTCCGCTCGCGGACGCGCCTCACGACCGGACGAGCACCCGCTGCTGCGGCGCGAGCCGCGAGGCCGGCGCGGACAGCGTGCGCAGGTGGATGTTCTGGAGCAGCCCGATCGCGAGCATCCCCGCGAACATCGACGAGCCACCGTAGGAGACGAACGGCAGAGGGACGCCGGTGACGGGCATGATCCCGAGGCACATGCCGATGTTCTGGAAGGCCTGGAAGCCGAACCAGCAGGCGATGCCGGCGGCGGCGATGCGGCCGAAGACGTCGTCGGTACGGGCGGCGATGCGCAGGGCGCGCCAGAGGATGACGCCGAGCAGGAGCACGATCAGGGCGGCGCCCACGAGGCCGAGCTCCTCGCCGGCGACGGTGAACACGAAGTCGGTGTGCTGCTCGGGCACGAATCCCGACTGGGTCTGCGAGCCCTGGAAGAGGCCCTGGCCGAAGAGGCCGCCGTTGCCGACGGCGATGCGGGCCTGCTCGACGTTGTAGCCGGCGCCCTTGGGGTCGAGGGCGGGGTTGGTGAACGCCAGGAAGCGGTCGACCTGGTACTCCTTCAGCATCCCGCTGAGGACGGCGAAGGCGGCGGCGCCGATGCCGCCGACGGTGAGGACGCCGAGCCAGCGGCGGTCGGCGCCGGAGGCGGCGATGACGCCGAAGACGGTGGCCGTGAGGACGAGCATGGTGCCGAGGTCGGGCTGGGCCAGGATGAGGACGGCGGGCAGGCCGGCGACGAGCAGCATGAGCAGGACGTCGACATTGCCGACCCGGTCGCGCCAGCGCCGGTCGCTGCGCTCGGCGACGACGAGGGCCATGCCGACGATGACGGCGAGCTTGGCGAGCTCGGAGGGCTGGAAGGACATCCCGCCGAGCATCAGCCAGGAGCGCGAGCCGTTGACGGTCGTGCCCATCACCAGGACGAGGAGCAGGCCGACGACGGCGACGAGGTAGCCGATGGGCGCGAGGATCCGCACCCAGCGGTGGTCGGTGACGACGACGAGCGCCATCAGGCCCAGGCCGATGACCACGTTGACCACCTGCTTGAGCAGGAAGGCGCGGGTGTCGCCGCCGGTGAGGTCGTCGCGCTCGAGGGTGGCCGACCAGACCAGCACGCAGCCGAGCACCGAGAGCAGCAGGACGGCGGCGAGGAGGACCCGGTCGATCTCGGCCCAGCGCAGGAAGGAGACGCGGCGTGAGGCCGTCGTGCGCTGCGGCCGGGTGCCGGCCTGGATCCGGTTGCTCACTGGTCGTCCCCCTTGCTCCGCCCGGGCGGCAGGATCGAGCCGTCGTCGCCGAAGACCGGCAGGTTGCGCGGCGGCGTGGTGCCCGGGATGGCGGCCTTGTCGGGCTTCACCTGGTCGCCGTCGACGCCGTAGAGCGCCTCCCAGATGGCGCGGATGCCGTCACCGGTCGAGCCCGAGCCGGTACCGCCCTGGCTCATCATCATCACCACGACGTAGTCCTTGGTGTACGACGCCACCCAGCCCGTGGACTGCTTGCCGTAGACCTCGGCCGAGCCCGTCTTGGCGCGGATCTGCACCTTGTCGAGCGGGAAGCCGCCGAGCTTCCACTGCATCGTGCCCACGGTGGCGACGCCCTTGAGCGCGTCGTCGAGGTAGCGCAGCACCGAGGCGGGGATCTTGACCTGGCGGTCCTTCTTGGGCTTGATCTCGCGGATGACACGGCCGTCGGGCGAGACGATCGCCTTGCCGACCCGGGGCTCCCAGAGCGTGCCGCCGTTGGAGATCGCGCCGTACGCGCGGGCCAGCTGGAGCGGGGTGACGATGGTGTCGCCCTGGCCGATGGCGAAGTTGGCCGCGTCGGGCAGGCGGTACTTCCAGCCCTCGACGCAGAACTCGCGGGAGAACTTGTAGACGAAGTCGGAGGTCTTGGCGTCCTGCGGCTTCTTCGCGATGCCGCAGTAGTAGCCCTTCATCGACTCGTAGTAGTCGCGCTTCCACTTGCGGTCCGCGACCCGGCCCGAGGCCTCGCCCGGCAGGTCGACGCCGGTGCGCGAGCCGAAGCCGAACTTCTCGGCCTGCTCGACCAGCGGGTCCTTGGCGTTGACGTCGTCGGGGTCGGAGCCCAGGCTCTGCCAGTAGTGCATGCCGACCTGGTAGAAGAAGGTGTTGCAGGAGACCTCGAGCGCCTTGGCGAACGAGATCGGGCCGTAGCCGGCCGACTCGTGGTTGCGGAAGGCGCGGTTGCCGATCTGCACGGCCGAGGAGCAGTTGAGGATCGTGGACGGCGAGTAGCCGTGGGTCATCGCGCCGACGGTCATGAACGGCTTCCACGTGGAGCCGGGCGCGAACTGGCCCTGGAACGCCCGGGCGAGCAGCGGGGTGCCGGCCGCCTCGGAGTAGAGCCGCTTCAGCTGCTTGTCGGTGATGCCGCCGACCCACACCGAGGGGTCGTACGTCGGCTGGCTGGCCATCGCGATGATCCGGCCGGTCTTGGCCTCGAGCACCACGGCGGCGCCGGAGTCGGCCTCGAAGTTGCGCTTCGTGACCGGGTCGCGGGTGGCGCGCTGGGTGGCGATCATCGTGGCGAGCTGCTTCTCCACGACGCTCTGGACCTTGGCGTCGATCGAGGTGACCAGGGTGTCGCCGGGCTGCGCCTCCAGGTCCGAGACGTCCTGGCGGACCCGGCCCTTGGAGTCGACGGCGACCTGCTGGTAGCCGGGCTGGCCGCGCAGCCACTCGTCGTACTCCTTCTCGACGCCGGCGCGGCCGACGACCGAGGCGCCGTTGACCGAGCTGTCGCCGGCCTCCTCGGCGGACTCGAGCTCGTCCTTGGTGATCGGGCTGAGGTAGCCGAGCAGGTGGGCCGCGTTGACGCCGTAGGGGGCGGGGTACTGGCGCACGCTCTGCCGGTCGACGACGACGCCCGGGAAGTCCTCGGGCTGCTCGAGGATCCGCAGCGCCGCGGCCTCGGGGACGTCGAGCGCCACCGGGACGGGCTGGTACGGCGAGCCGTTCCAGCAGGTCCCCGCGACCGCGTCCGCGTCGCCGCAGAGCAGCAGCTTGGCCTCGATCTTGGGCACCTTGAGCTTGATGGCGCGCGCCGTGCGGTGGAGCAGCTCGGTGCGGTCGGCGGGCGACATCCGGCCCAGCAGCGTCCGGTCGAGGGAGACCACCCAGATCAGCCGGTTGCTGACCAGCGGGCGGCCCATCGCGTCGACGACGAGCCCGCGCTGGGGCTGCACGACGATGTCGCGGACCGACTGGGAGGCGGCCTGGCCCTGGTACTGCTCCCCCGAGATCACCTGGAGGTAGTAGAGCCGCGCGCCGAGGGTGGCGAGCAGCGAGAAGACGAGGGTCTGGATGACGACCAGCCGGAGCCGGCTGCGGTGCGAGGCGGTGGCGGACATGTCCTAGACCCGCACCCGCATCCGCTGCTCGGCCCGGTCGGCGGTGAGCCGGCGGAACAGCCAGAACGAGGCGGGGATCGCGAGCAGCGCGACCACGACGTCGAGCACCAGCGCGACGACCGCGACGGTGAGCAGGTCGCCCACCGCGGCACCGGAGTCGCCCAGGAGCAGCCCGGTCAGCGCGAAGACCGACGTGCCGATGAACGAGCCGCCCGCGGCGGCGGCGAGCACCACCGGCAGCGGCGGACGCCGTACGCCCTCGCGGGCGAAGCGGCTGCCCGCACCGGCGTCGCCGGCGTTGTCGTGGACCAGGCGGCCCACGACGTACCCCACCGCCATCAGGGCCAGCGCCCAGCGTCCGGCGATATGGTCGGCCGGCGGGGCCAGGTCGAGCAGCAGACCAGCGCCGAAGCCGGTGAGCGTGGCGAAACGGGTGTCGGTGGCCAGCGCCGTGGCGACCACGACGAGCAGCACCAGGTCGGGGACGATGCCGAGCCCGCCGACGTTCCAGGCGAACGGCGGCAGCACGGTCACCTGGAGCAGCAGCGCGGCGACGACCGCGAGCAGGACCGCGGCCAGCCGGGCGGTGGATCCGGTCCTCATCACTCGCCCCTCAGGCTGCCGTCGGCCTCGATCACGCGGCCGGCGGTGCCGGACGGCACCACCACGCCGACGAGGTCGAGGGCGGTGAAGTCGACCGCGGGCGTGATCTCCGCGCGGTAGGAGGTCTCGCGCAGCGACTCGTAGACCTTGCCGACGGTGCCGATCGGGACACCGGCGACATAGGGCGCGCCGCCCTCGCTCCCCCACGTGAAGACGGCCTGGCCGCTCTTGGGGACGACCTTGCGGTCGGTCAGCTCGAGCTCGAGCCGGTCGTCGACGCCGAGCGTGCCGTGGCCGCGGACGAAGCCGAGCTCCATGTTGTCGCCGATCCGGCCGCCGACCGAGGAGGAGTCGTCGATGACGAGCAGGACGGTCGCGGTGTGCGCGGTCACCGAGGTGATCCGGCCGACCAGGCCGGCGCCCGCGACGACGGTCATGTCGGGGTGCAGGCCGGCGTCGGAGCCGGCGTCGAGGACCACCGAGCTGCGCGCGGACTGGGCCGAGGACATCGAGATCACCCGGGCCGGGACGAGCGCGTAGCCGATGTCGCCGGCCACGGCCTGGAGGTCCTTGAGCGCCTTGACCTGGTGGGCGTTGTAGCCGGCCTTGTCGAGCTGGTTGCGCAGGTCCTGGTTCTCGGCGACCAGCGCTGCGTTCTCGTCGCGCAGCGTGGCGTTGGAGCGGAAGCTGTCGGGGATCGAGGTGATCGGGCGGACCGCGGAGGCCACGCCGGCCTGGGCCGGGCCGAGCACCTCGCCGGCCACGCGGCGCACCGGGTCGAGCGGCGAGCCGTCACCACCGGCCTTGTCCACCGCCATCAGGGCGGCGCAGGCGAGGACGAGGGCGACCACGAGCGAGCGCGAGGGGCGGCCGGAGTCGCGCTCGGTGTCGCGCGGGGCGTTGCGGGACGCGCCGGTCCGCCGTACGGGGGCGGGGGGTCGGGTGTCGAGGGTCATCAGAACCGCCGGGGGTTGGTGACCAGCACCTGCTGCAGCGCCTCGAACTCCTCGACGCAGCGGCCGGCGCCCATGGCCACCGAGACCAGCGGGTCGTCGGCGACGTGGACGGGCATGCCGGTCTCGTGGCGGATCCGCTCGTCGAGGCCGCGCAGGAGCGCGCCGCCGCCGGTGAGCACGATGCCGCGGTCCATGATGTCGCCGGACAGCTCGGGCGGGGTCTGGTCGAGGGTCACCCGGACCGCGTCGACGATGGCGTGCAGCGGCTCCTCGAGCGCATGGCGTACGTCGGCGCTGGTGACCTCGACCGTGCGCGGCAGGCCGGTCACCATGTCCCGGCCGCGGACCTCGCCCTCGGGCTCGCCGGGGCGCGGGAAGGCCGAGCCGAGGGTCATCTTGACGTCCTCGGCGGTGCGCTCGCCGAGCATGACGCCGTGCTCCTTCTTCATCCAGGCGATGATCGCGGCGTCGAGGTCGTCGCCCGCGGTGCGGATGGAGAGCGAGGTGACGATGCCGCCGAGCGAGATGACGGCGACCTCGGTGGTGCCGCCGCCGACGTCGACGATCATGTTGCCGGTGGCCTCGTGCACCGGCAGGCCGGCGCCGATCGCCGCGGCCATGGGCTCCTCGACGACGTACACGCGGCGGGCACCGGCCTGGTAGCCGGCCTCCTTGACCGCGCGCTGCTCGACCGGCGTGATCGAGCTGGGGACGCAGATGACCATGCGGGGCTTGGCGAAGTAGCGGCGCCGGTGCACGCGCGCGATGAAGTGGCGCAGCATCTGCTCGGTCGCCTCGAAGTCGGCGATCACGCCGTCGCGCAGGGGGCGCAGGGCAGTGATGTTGTCGGGGGTCCGGCCCAGCATCTGCTTGGCCTGGTGCCCCACGGCGATCACCTCGCCGGTGCTGTCGTTGAGCGCGACGACGCTCGGCTCGTCGAGCAGGACGCCCCGGCGGCGGACGTAGACGAGCGTGTTGGCGGTGCCGAGGTCGACGGCCATGTCCCGGCCGATGATGGAGTTCGCCCTCACGCTTCCTCGCAAGACGTCGCCGGACCAGCCGTCTCGGCAGGTCCGCTCGCGCGCGTCTGGGGAAGCCGGCTCACCCCGGGGAGTTCGCCGGGGAGACCTCCGGGCGCACGCTCCGACGGCCTCCGTCAGCGAGCGTAAGCAAGGAACCCCGTCGTGCGGGGTAGCCACGCCGTGTCGGCGTGGTGTAACGGCCGCGAGGGGCCGCAGGTGTCAGCCGAGGTGCGGGAACCAGAGCGCGATCTCGCGCGCCGCCGACTCCGGCGAGTCCGAGCCGTGCACGAGGTTCTCGCGGTTGGACAGCGAGAGGTCGCCGCGGATCGTGCCCGGGGCGGCCTTGCGGCCGTCGGTCGCACCGTTGAGCGCGCGGACCACCTCGATGGCCTCGTCGCCCTCGAGGACCAGCGCCACGAGCGGGCCGCTGGTGACGAAGGTGCGCAGCGGCGGGTAGAAGTCGCGCTCGACGTGCTCGGCGTAGTGCGCGTCGGCCTGGGCCGCGTCGATGTGGCGGTGCTCCAGGGCGACGATGCTCAGTCCCTTGGCCTCGAACCGGGCCAGCACGTTGCCGACCAGGCCCCGGCGGACCGCGTCGGGCTTGAGGAGGACGAGGGTGCGTTGGGTCACGTGCGTGACCCTAGGCCATGCGTACCGGCCGTTTGTAGGTTGGCCCCGTGGACGAGCCCTGGGATCCCGCCGCGCCGGGCGTGCTCACCCTCCCCTCCGGGCGGCGAGTGCGCGGCCGCGGGCTGAGCCGCCCCCTGCCCGAGGGACCGCTGCCCACCTACGGCGTCTACCTGCTCGGCAAGCAGCCCGAGCCGGTCGCCTGGCCGAGTCGGTGGGTGCGCTGGCCCGACTTCCGGCTCCCCGCCGACCCCGACGACCTGCCCGCCGTGCTGGCCGACGTCCTGCGCCGGTCGGCGTCCGAGCGCGTCGAAGTAGCGTGTTCCGGCGGCCGAGGACGCACCGGTACGACGCTCGCCTGCCTCGCCGTCCTCGACGGCGTCGCCCCGCGCGAGGCGGTCGCCTTCGTGCGCCGCCACTACAGCCCGCACGCGGTCGAGACCTTCGCCCAGCGCCGTTTCGTACGACGCTTCGAGCCCGGCGTCAGCGGCGGTCCAGCGACCGGGTGATCACCTTGTTGGCCGAGCGCTGGAAGCCGCGCACGATGGCCTCGACGGTGAGCCGGCGCAGGGTGGCGATGGTCGCCTCGAGCTGAGCGGCGTCCTCGCGGGAGTGGCTGCGGTCGCGGCGCCAGGGCTCGACGACCTCGTCGTGCAGGACGACGGTGAGCTCCTCGGCGAGCGCCGACATGTGCCGCTCGATGGCCTCGCCCGCCGCGCGCATGCCGGCCACGGGGATGTCGACCTGGAGCAGCTCGACGGCGACGTCGAAGCCGTGCACGGGCGTGTAGCGGACCCGGCCGCGCTCGTCGGTGACCCGGCGCAGCATGCCGAAGTCCTCGATGAGGGCCACCTCCTCGTCGGTGAGCCGGCGCCCGGCGTGCTCGTCGAGCTGGCGCCGGGTGAGCTCGGCCGGCTCCCCCACGGTCCACGAGGTGAGCATCGCGCGCTGGACGGCGAGGTCCTCGACGCCGGCGTCGGCGGGCAGCGAGGCAAGGTACTTCTCGATCGCCTGGAGGGTGAACCCGTGGCCCTGGAGCGCCCGGATCATCTCGAGCCGGGCGAGGTGGGTGTCGTCGTACCAGGCCATCCGGCCGCGGCGCGCGGGCGGCGGGAGCAGGCCCAGGCTGGCGTAGTAGCGGGTGGTGCGCACGGTCAGCCCGGCGGTCGAGGCGAGCTCGTCGATGGTGCGCAGGCCCTCGTCGCGCTCGGACGACGGCCCCGACTCCACCCCGGCGACTGCACTCATGACTGTCACAGTACGGCTGTCATTTCGCCGATGCAACGCGGGGATGGACACGGGGGTTGACGTAGGTCACATCGCCGGGGACAGTACCGGTGTGACAGTTCTACTGTCATTCTCGGCTGCCCCACGAGAGACAGGAGCGACGATGCCGGCCACCAGCGCTGCGCGCGTCCTCCCGGCGCTCGCCCGGCCGCTCGGCGAGGTCGTGGGGCTGCTGCGGTTCGGCCGGCAGGTCTTCGCCGCGCTCCTCGCCACGATCACCGGGCGCCGCTTCCCGCTCGCCGAGACGGTGCTCCAGACCTGGTACGCCATCCGGGTCTGCACGCTGCCCGCGCTGGCGGTCTCGGTGCCCTTCGGCATCATCCTGGCGCTCCAGGTCGGCGTCCTGGCCCAGGAGGTCGGGGCGGTCTCGTTCACCGGCGCCGGCAACACGCTCGCCGTGGTCCGCCAGGCCTCTCCCCTGATCACCGCGCTCATGCTCTCCGGCGTCGCCGGGTCCGCGATCTGCGCCGACCTCGGCTCCCGCAAGATCCGCGAGGAGATCGACGCGATGGAGGTGATGGGCCTGCCGGTCGTCGAGCGGCTGGTCGTGCCCCGGATGCTCGCGATCATCCTGGTCGCGGTGCTGCTCAACGGCGTCGTCATGTTCTTCACGATCATCACCACGCTCGGCGTCAGCGTCGTGCTCCAGGACCTGCCGCCGGGCAGCTACCTCGCGTCGGTGACCACGCTGGCGCAGCTCTCCGACCTGTGGCTGTCCCTGACCAAGGCGGCGATCTTCGCGGTCATCTGCGCCGTGGTCGCGTCGTACAAGGGGCTGCGGGCCGACCGCGGCCCGACCGGCGTGGGCGAGGCGGTGACCAGCGCGGTGGTCACCAACTTCGTGCTGCTGTTCGCCGCCAACTTCGTCATCTCCCAGGTGCACAGCACGTTCGCCGGAGGTCCGATCGGATGACGGCCCCCACCGGTACGACGCCCGAGGTCGTCGCCGTCGTCGACCGCGCGGTCGTCGGCCCGCTCGCCGGCATCGGCCTGCAGCTCGTGCTCGCCTGGCGCGCGGTGGCGGCGCTGCCGATCGCGCTGACCCGCTACCGCGGCGAGATCCGCCGGGTGCTGGCCGACGTGACGCTCGGCTCCGGCATCTTCCTGGTCGGCGGCGGCGTGGTGGGCGTCGTCCTGCTGCTCTCGACGCTGACCGGCACCGAGGTCGGCCTGGAGGGCTACCAGGGCCTCGACGTGATCGGCCTGGCGCCGCTGACCGGCTTCATCTCCGGCTACGCCAACACCCGCGAGCTGGCGCCGATGGTGGCCGCGCTCGGCTTCGCCGCCCGGATCGGCTGCGGCTTCACCTCGCGCCTGGGCGCGATGCGGATCAGCGAGGAGATCGACGCGCTCGAGTCGATGGCGATCCGGCCCATCCCCTACCTGATCAGCACCCGCCTCGTCGCGGCCTGGATCGTCGTGCTGCCGCTCTACCTGATCGGCCTGGTCGGCACCTACGTCGCCACCGACGTCATGGTGACCACGTTCTACGGCCAGTCGGCGGGCACCTACGACCACTACTTCCGCACGTTCGTCGCGCCGATCGACGTCATCTACTCCGCGATCAAGGTGGTCGTGCTGACCACCGTCGTCACGCTCATCCACTGCTACCACGGCTTCACCGCCACCGGCGGCCCCGAGGGCGTGGGCCGGGCGACCGGCCGCGCGATCCGGGCCAGCATCATCTCGCTCACCGTCGTCGACATCCTGCTGACGCTCGTCCTGTGGGGCGTCGACCAGCAGGTCCAGATCTCCGGGTGAGGGGGCCGACGGCACGATGAGCGAGTTCCTCTTCCCGCACAGCAAGGTCGATCCCGTCGTGCTGCGGCTGCGCCTGGCCGCGGTGGGCCTGGCCGGCTTCCTGGTCCTCGGGCTGTTCGCCGGCGTGCTCGGCCTCCAGACGCTCGGCGTGCTCAGCGGCGACGTCCGGGTCACCGTGCAGCTGCCGACCGTGGGCGACACGCTCGGCATCAACTCCGACGTCAAGTACAACGGCCTGCGCGTGGGCCGGGTGACCCAGGTCGATCCCGCCGGGCCGACGGCCGAGGTGCTGGTCGCGCCCGAGCACGCCGCGCTCATCCCCGCAGCGGTGAGCGCCCGGGTGCTGCCCGGCACCCTCTTCGGCAACGAGTACGTCGACCTGGTCGCCGCCCGGCCGAAGGCCGCGGCCGCGCACCTGGCGGACGGCGCCGTCGTCCCGGCGGACACGTCGGTGGCGACGCTGCGCCTGATGGACACCTTCTCCGCCACCCAGCGGCTGCTCGCCGCCGTCGACCCCGCCCAGTGGGACGTCGCGCTCTCCCAGCTCGCCGACGCGCTCGACGGCCGCGGCGCCCGGCTGGCCGAGCTGGTCCGCGACGGCGACGCCTTCCTCGGCCGCTGGACCGCGCTCCAGCCCCAGGTACGCCGCGACGTCGACCTGCTCACCCGCGACCTCGACCTGGCCGCCGACGTCGAGCCCCGGTTGATCTCGGCGCTGCGCGACACCCGCCCGCTGGCCCGCACCCTGGTCGAGCAGCAGGAGGGCACGACCACGCTGCTCACCGGGACGACGGCCCTCACCGACGACATCGGGACCTTCCTGCGCACCCACGGCGCGGCGACCGCCCGCCTGCTCAACGCGACGGCCGCCAACCTGGACGTGTTCGCCCAGCGCTACCCGGCGTTCGCCCTGCTCCTGCGCAAGGTGCCGACGCTGCTGCGCAACGGTGCCGCGGCCGTCGAGAACGGCCGGATCCAGATGGAGGGCGTGCTCGCGCCCCAGCTCCTCGACCCCTACGACGCGAGCGATCCCGCGGACTGCCCGACGTACCGGGGCCTGCGCGGCCGGTGCGGAGGCGGCCGATGAGCCGCCAGCTCAGCGAGCTGCGCCGGCACCGCGGCGCGGTCCTCGGGGTCGCCGTCTTCGCCGCGGTCGCCGTCGTGCTCACCAGCATGGTCGCCGGCACGCTCTCGCGCTCGACCAGCGGCGACACGATCAGCGTCACCGCGGTCTTCCGGGACGCGACCGGCCTGCGCTCCGGGGACGACGTCCGCGTGGCCGGCGTGCGGGTCGGCCGGGTCACCGGCACCCGCATCGGCACCGGCGACGAGCGCGGTCTCGCCGTGGTCACGCTGAGCGTCGCCGCCGGCCAGCGCCTCCACGACGACGTCGTCGCGGCGGTCGACTACCTCAACCTGATGGGCCAGCGGTACGTCGCGCTCTCCCGGCCGGCCGACGCCGCGGACACCGCCGGGCGGCTGCGCGACGGCGACCGGATCCCGCTCGCGCGGACCCGTCCGGCGCTCGACCTGACCGCGATGTTCAACGCGTTCGAGCCGATCTTCGACCTGCTCCAGCCCGGCGACATCAACCAGCTCGCCACCGACATCGTCCAGGTGCTCCAGGGCCAGGGGCCGACGCTGCGCCACCTGCTCGACCAGACCGCCGAGCTCACCTCCGGTCTCGTCGACCGGGACGCGACGCTCGCCCGGGTCGTCGACAACGTGACGCTGGTGCTGCGCACGACCGACGAGCACCGGGCCGAGGTGACCGCGCTCGTCGACGGCCTCGCCTCGCTCACGACCGGGCTGGCGAAGGACGAGGACCGGATCGCCACCAGCCTCGACTCCCTCGCCCGGCTGTCGGCGACGACCGCCGACCTGGTCGACGAGGCGGGCGGCCCGGTCGTCGACGTCGCCCGGCTCAGCAACCCGTGGTTCCGCTACCTGGCCGAGCGGCGCGACCTGCTCTCCCGGACCGGGGGCGCCGTGCCGAAGCAGCTCGACACCTACCTGCGCACGCTCGGCTACGGCAGCTACCTCAACGTCTACGTCTGCACCCTGCGCGCGGGCCTGGCCGGGGTGCCGACCACCGTCGACCTCGGCGTCACCGGCGACCGCTTCTCGAAGAGGTGCCGCTGATGGCCCGCCTCGGCTGGCCGCTGCGGGCCGTCGCCGCAGCCGTGGTGCTCGGCCTGCTGCTGCTCGGCGTCCGGGCGCTCGGCGGCGACCCGTCGTACCACGTGCGGCTGCGGCACGCGGCCGGCATCGAGCCCGGGGACGACGTACGGGTCGCGGGGCTCAAGGTCGGCAAGGTCCGTGCCGTCACCGCCGACCGGGACCAGGTCGACGTCCGCTTCTCGCTCGACCAGGCGCCCGCCGACCTCGGCGTCACCACCGACAGCACGGTCGAGGTCAAGCTGCTCTCGATCCTCGGCGAGCGCTTCCTCGCACTCTCCCCCGGCACCGGCGACGCCCTCGCCGACGGTGCGACGATCGGCGTGCGGCACGCGGTCGACAGCTACACGATCGAGCGCTTCTGGCTGGAGTCCACGCCCCAGGTCGAGGCGCTCGACCTCGACCGGGTGCAGCAGGCGATCGACGTGCTCGCCACCGACCTGAAGGTCGCGCCCGACAGTCTGCGCGACGCGCTCGACGGGATCGCCGGCGTCTCCGCGATCGCCCAGGGCCGCGAGCAGCAGCTCGACGACCTGCTCGCGTCGACCCGTGCGGTCACCCGGCTGGTGCTCGACCAGACCGGCCGGCTCGACCAGGTGCTCGGCAGCGGCACCACCGTGCTGCGGATGGTGCAGGAGCGCCAGGCGACGCTGCGGGCGCTGCTCACCGACGCGCACCGCTTCGTCACGGGGCTCACCGCCGTCGTCCGGCAGAGCGCGCCGCAGCTCACCCCGGCGCTGCGCGACCTGCGCCGCGTCCTGAAGGTGCTCGACGAGCACCGCGCCGACCTGGAGCGCACGATGCGCCTGGCCGGGCCGACGATGCGCGTGTTCACCAACGCCACCGGCGACGGCCCGTGGCTCGGCGTCAACGCGCCGTGGGCGATCGTCCCCGACGACCTGGTCTGCTCGGTCACGCCGGAGGACTGCCGATGAACCGCCGTCTCCTGCTCGCCGGCCTCGTCCTCGCGCTGGTCGCCGCGGCCGCGCTCTCGGGCGCGCGCCTGGTCGGCGGCGACGACCCCGAGGACCTCGTGGTGACGGCCGACTTCGTCGACACCACGGGCGTCTACGTCGGCAACGACGTCACCTACCTCGGCGTCAAGGTCGGCGAGATCGTCCGCATCGATCCCCGCGGTACGACGATGCGCGTGGTCCTGCGCCTCTCCCCCGACACCCGGGTGCCCGCGGACGCCGGCGCGGAGATCCTCCAGGGCTCGCTGGTCACCGACCGGTTCATCGAGCTCGGCCCGGCCTGGGACGGCGGCCCGACCCTGCGCGACGGCGCGCACATCGAGGCCTCGCACACCCGCGCCCCGGCGACGGTCGACGAGATCGCCACCGCCGTCGACGACCTGGTCCAGGCGCTCGACGGGACGCTCGGCAAGAACAACCCGAACGGCAAGGGGCTCGGCGACGTCCTCGCCACGACCGCCCGCGCCCTCGACGGCAACGGCCCCCACCTGCGCGCCGCGCTGGCCGAGAGCCGCGACGCGCTCGCCCTGCTCAACACCAAGGACGCCGACCTCACCGCGGTCAGCAAGAACCTCGTCGCCCTGGTCACCACCCTCGCCGAGCGCGACCGCGCGCTGCGCACCTTCACCCGCGCCGCGGCCGACACGGGCGGTGTCCTCGCCGACCAGCGCGAGGAGCTCGTCGCCACGCTCGACAGCCTCGACGAGCTGACCCGGCTGGCCGACCGGTTCCTCAAGGACAACGGCGACGTGCTCGGCGACGACCTGGCCGGGCTGGCCGACGTGGTCGGCATCGTGCGCCGGCACCAGGACTCCCTGGAGGAGGCCTTCGACACGATGCCCACGATGGCCGAGAACTTCGCCCGCGCCTACGACTGGGACCTCGGCCGGCTGCGCGTGCAGTTCGCGTTCAGCGCCGGGCCGTTCGCGGCGATGTTCCGCGACCACACCTGCCGGGTGTTCGCCACGACCCTGCTCGGCGAGACCGGCACCCGGGCCTGCGCGCTGCTCTTCAACGGCCAGGGCACGGGCGTGCTCGACCCGATCCTCGACGGGGTCTACAACGGCCTGCCGGGGGCGATCCCGTGACCGGCCGCTGGCGGCGGGGCGCCGCCGTGCTCACCCTCCTCCTCGGCACCGGGCTCGGCGCCGCGGGGTGCGGACTGACCCTCGAGGACGTCCCGCTGCCGAAGCTCGTCGACGGGCCGACGTACCCGTTGACGGTCGAGTTCACCGACGCCCTCAACCTCCCGGTCGACGCCCCGGTCAAGCTCGACGGCGCGACGGTCGGCCAGGTCACCGCCGTCGAAGCGGGCGACTACGTCGCCGAGGTCGAGCTCGCGCTGTCGACCAGCGTCCGGCTGCGGACCGGCTCCCGCGCGGAGATCCGGCTGACCTCGCCGATGGGCACCGCCTTCGTGCAGCTCTTCCCGGCGGACCGGGGCAAGGTGCTCGCCGAGGGAGCGACCATCCCGGCCACCGCGACCGGCGCCGCGCCCGACGTCACCGACCTGCTCAGCGCGCTGTCGACGGTCGTCACCGGCGGCAGCTTCGCCGACATCTCCACCATCGTCCACGAGCTCGACACCGCGCTCACCGGCAACGCCGATGACGTACGACGCCTGCTGGGCCGGCTCGACACGGCCGTCACCGACCTCAACCAGGACCTCCCCCGCCTCGACCGGCTCACCGCCGCGCTCGACCGGCTCACCACGCGCCTGACCCGCGACCTGCCCGTGCTCACCCGCGCGCTGACCGACCTCACCGGCCTGGTCGGCGCGCTGGACGAGCAGCGCGACGAGCTCGTCGCCGCGCTGGCGTCGCTGCAGCGCTTCGACGCCGTCGCCACCCCGCTCACCCGGGCCGTCCGGGCCGACCTGGTGGCCCAGCTCAAGGACATGCGGCCCGTCGTCCAGTCGCTCCTCGACGGGCGCAAGGACGTCGACGGCGTGATGGCCGGCCTCGTCGCCTTCGCCGAGGGCAGCGACCGCGCAGCCCCCGGCGACTTCGCGAACTTCGACCTCACGTTCCTGCTCGACCTGAAGGCGCTCACCGCGACGGGAGCACCGCGATGAACGACTCCGCCCGCGTCTGGCAGCGCCGCAGCCGGCTCGCGCAGGTGCTGATCCTGCTCATCCTGGTCGGCGGCGTCGTCTACGTCGCCGACACCGTCGTCGGCGGCTCGCTCTTCCACCGCCCGCGCACGATCACCGTCGAGCTCCCCCAGGCCGCCGGGCTGCACGAGGGCTCGGTGGTGACCTACCGCGGCCAGCGGATCGGCGAGGTCAGCGACGTCCGGCTCTCCGACGCCGCTGGTGTCGGTGCCGTCGCCACGCTCAAGATCGAGACCGACGTCGACCTGCCGCGCGACAGCGAGATGCAGGTACGCAACCTCTCCGCCGTCGGCGAGCAGTACCTCGACGTGCGCCCCCGCAGCGACGGCGGCCCGTACCTCGCCGACGGCGCGACCGTGCCGGTCGCCGACACCACCGTGCCGCTCAGCGTGCCGGAGGTGCTCGCCCACGCCCAGGGTCTGATGGCGCACCTCGACGTCGCCGACATCCGCACCATCGCCACCGAGACCTCCGCGATCTTCGGCGACGGCGACCAGGACGTCGACCTGCGCTCGCTCGCCATCGAGATGGAGACCGCGTTCGCCCTGCTGCGGCGGCTCGAGCCCGACCTGACCACGCTGGTCCGGCGCGCCGAGACCCCGTTGCGGACGGTCGCCGACCTCGACCCCGAGCTGCGCCGGCTCTCCGCCGACCTCGAGGCGATCGCGCGGTCGCTGGCCGCCGCGACGCCCGCCGTACGCCGGACGGTCGTGACCTCGCTCGACCTGCTCCCGCGCCTGCAGCGCTGGTGGGAGGCGGCCTCGCCGGAGCTGCGCCGGATGCTGCGCGACGGCGTACCCCTCAGCGAGATGGCCGCCCGGCACCTGCGCGGGCTCCAGCACTGGCTCGACTGGGCGCCCGTGCAGGCCGACGTGATGGCCGGCAGCACCCGCGACGGCAGCGGCCGCGTCGTGCTGGTGCCGCGCATCCTCAAGAACTGCGTCTACGACCGCAGCGTCCAGCGCGACATCCAGGACACCCGCCGCCGCGAGCCGCGCACCGACGTCCGCTGCACCGACCCGCCGCGCGGCACCCAGGGCCGCGGCTCCGCGCACGTACCCCAGCAGTAGTCCCCCACCCGCACACCGAGAGGAACCCGATGAGCACCGACACCCTGACGATCCGCGCCGAGATCGAGCAGGAGATCGCCGGCCTCACCCTGCCGATCGCCCTGGCCCGCACCGCCGACGCCGAGGGCGACCGCCCGGCGTACTCCGACAAGGTCGGCATCGACATGTCCGCCGGATATGGGGCCGGCTGGCGCACCATCGGCTGGACCGAGCTGCGCGAGCGCGCGCTCGACGTGGCCGGCGCGCTGGCCGCCTCGGGCGTCGCGGCCGGCGACCGGGTGGCGCTCATGGCGAGCAACCGGATCGAGCACGTCGTCGCCGACCTGGGCGCGGTGCACGCCGGCGCGGTCTCGATGTCGGTCTACAACACGCTCTCCCCCGAGCAGGTCTCGTTCGTCGCCGGGCACGCCGAGCCGGCGGTCGTCGTCCTGGAGAGCGCCGACCACCTGGCCCGCTGGGAGCGCGCGCTGTCCGAGAGCACGTCGGTCCGCCGCGTCGTCCTCGTCGACGCCGAGGCACCCGCCGGCGACGACCGCTTCGTGCGCTGGGACGACTTCGTCGCCGAGGGTGCGGCCTGGCGCGCGGACCACGCCGCCGACCTGGACGCGCGGATCGCCGCGATCGCGCCCGACGACGCGCTGACGATCCTCTACACGTCGGGCACGACCGGCAATCCCAAGGGCGTCGTGCTCACCCACCACGCGGTGCTCTACGAGTGCGCGTGCTCGCTGCGCACGGCCGCGCCCACGCAGCACAACGACTTCATCTCGTACCTTCCGTTCGCGCACATCGCCGAGCGCACGCTGGGCATGTACATCCCCCAGGTCAACGGCGCGCACATCCACCTCATCGCCGATCCCGCGCTGCTCCTCGGCGCGCTCGGCGAGGTGCACCCGACGCGCTTCTTCGGCGTCCCGCGCGTCTGGGAGAAGATCAAGACCGGCATCTCCGCCAAGCTCGCCGCCGAGACCGACCCGGACAAGAAGGCACAGGTCGAGGCCGCGCTCGCGATCGGCCTGGAGTACGTCGAGGCCCAGCAGACCGGCCACACCGTCTCCCCCGAGCTGGAGGCCCGCTTCCAGGCGGCCGATGCCGGCCTGCTCGCCTTCCTGCGCGCGCTGCTCGGTCTCGACCGCTGCGAGTGGGCCGCGTCCGCGGCCGCCCCGATGCCACTGGAGGTCGCGCGCTTCTTCGCCGGGCTCGGCCTGCGCATCTACGACGTCTACGGCATGACCGAGACCTGCGCCGCCGTGACCGCCTGCGGCCCCGACGACTTCCGCCTCGGCACCGTCGGCCGTGCGCTGCCCGGCATCGAGATCACGCTCGGCGAGGACAACGAGATCCTCGCCCGCGGCCCGGTCGCCTCGAAGGGCTACTACCAGCAGGACGACGCCACCGCCGCGCTCATCGACGCCGACGGCTGGGTGCACACCGGTGACATCGGCGAGCTCGACGCCGACGGCTTCCTCAAGGTCGTCGACCGCAAGAAGGAGATCATCGTGACCTCCTCCGGCAAGAACATCGCGCCCTCGAACATCGAGAACTACCTCAAGGAGAGCCCGGTCGTGGGCCACGCGCTGGTCTTCGGCGAGGGCCGCCCCTATGTCGTCGCGGTGCTCACGCTCGACGCCGAGATCGCGCCGCTGGTCGGCGCCCAGCTCGGCATCCCCGCCGGTACGTCGCTGGCCGAGCTCGCCGAGCACCCCGCCATCCAGGCGGTGGCCCAGCAGGCCGTCGACGCCGCCAACGAGCGGCTCTCGCGCCCCGAGCAGGTCAAGGCCTGGGAGCTGCTGCCGGTCGAGTGGACCGCCGAGTCCGAGGAGCTCACCCCGACGCTCAAGCTCAAGCGCCGCGTCGTCCACGCCAAGTACGCCGACGTCCTGGAAAGGCTCTACGCATGACCACGACCGTCACCGCTCCCCCGGCGGTCCGGCCCGGCTGGGTGACCGACGAGCGGCTCTCCGGGTGGCACCGCTGGGTGTTCCGCGACGCCGCGAGCACCGCGACGAGCACCGCCACCGCGCCGTACGACGGGACGCCGACGGCCGCCGTACCGGTGAGCGGCGCGGGCGACGTCGCCGACGCGATCGCGAGCGCCCGCAAGGCCCAGCACGCCTGGTCCCTGCTGCCGTGGAGCACGCGCGCCGGGATCGTGCTGCGCTTCCACGACCTGCTGGTCGAGCGCCAGGACGAGGTGATCGACCTGATCCAGTGGGAGATGGGCAAGGCCCGGTTCAGCGCCTGGCAGGAGATCCTCCAGGTCGCCACGATCGCCCGCCACTACGCCCGGCACGGACGCCACTACCTCGGCGACCACAAGGTGCGCGGCGCGATGCCGGGGCTGACCAAGGTGCGCGAGGTGCGCGTCCCCAAGGGCGTGATCGGCATGATCTCGCCCTGGAACTACCCGCTCTACCTCGCCGTCGGCGACGTCCTGCCCGCCCTGCTCGCCGGCAACGGCGTGGTCAGCAAGGCCGACTCGCAGACCCCGCTCACCCTGCTCTGGACCCGCACGCTCCTCGCCGAGGCCGGTCTCCCCCGCGACATCTGGCACGTCGTGGTCGGTCCCGGCTCGGTCGTCGGCGACGCGCTCATCGGCTCACCGGACGCCCCGGGCACCGGCGTGGACCACATCTGCTTCACCGGATCCACCGCGACCGGCCGCCACGTCGGGCGCCGGGCCGGCGAGATGCTCATCGCCGCCTCGCTCGAGCTCGGCGGCAAGAACCCGCTCGTCGTCCTCGCCGACGCCGACGTGGCCAAGGCCGCGGCGGGCTGCGTCGCGGCGGCCTTCGCCAACACCGGACAGATGTGCATCCACATCGAGCGCGTCATCGTCCACGAGGACGTGTACGACGAGTTCCGCGCCGCGCTCGTCGCCGCCACCGAGGGCCTGCGACTGGGGCAGACCTTCGACTACTCCGTGGACGTCGGCTCGCTCGCGTCCCCCGCCCAGCTGGAGGCGGTCTCGTCCCACGTCGCCTCCGCCGTCGAGGCCGGCGCCACCGTCCTCACCGGCGGCCGCTCGCGCCCCGACCTCGGCCCGCTCGTCTACGAGCCGACCGTCCTGGAGGGCGTCACCCCGGACATGCCGGTCTGCCTGGAGGAGACCTTCGGCCCGGTGATCTCGCTCTACAAGGCCGGTACCGACCACGAGGCGATCACCCGCGCCAACGAGGGCCGCTACGGCCTCTCGGCCAGCATCTGGTCGCGCGACACCGGCACGGCCGCGGCGCTGGCCCAGCGGATCCGCGCGGGCTCGGTCAACATCAACGACGGCGCCGCCGCGGCGGCCGGCTCGATCGAGGCCGGCATGGGCGGCATGGGCGACAGCGGCCTCGGCCGCCGGCACGGCGCCGAGGGGATGCGCAAGTACACCGAGTCCCAGACCGTCGCCACCCAGCGCCTCGTCCCGCTCGGACCGCCCGCGGGGATGACTCTGGAGCGGTTCGTCGGCCTCGGCAACGCCCAGCTCCGGCTGCTGCGCCGGCTCCGGGTGCGCTAGAACGCGATCGCCACCTTGCCGGCGCCCCGCGACGGGTCGCCGGCGAGGGCGAACGCCTCGGCCACGTCCTCGATCCCGAAGGTGTGCGTGATCATCGTCGGCGCCTCCGTGCCGGCCTCGGCGACGATGTCGACGGCATCGGCGAACGACGTGAGCCCGTCCTCGAGCTGGGCGTTCCAGGTCATGTCGATGGTGGCGCGCTTGCGGAACACCGTCTTCATGGGCCAGCTCTCGAGCTCGTCGTCGGCGTAGAGCCCGAACAGCCCGATCCGGCCCTCGTCGCGGACCATCCGCATCACCTGGTGCCGGGTCGCGTCGGTGCCGGCGGCCTCGATCGCGAGCTCGACGCCGGCGCCCCCGGTGAGCTCGTCGACCACCGCGACGATGTCCTCGCCGGGCGCGTGCACCACCGCCGTCGCGCCGTACGACGTCGCGGTGGCCAGGCGGACCGCGGACAGGTCGCTCACGATGATCTGCGCGAACCCCGCGCGCCGCAGCAGCTGCACGAACGCCAGTCCTGCGGGCCCGGTCCCGACCACGGCGGCCGCGCGCGGCTCGGCGGTCGCCGGCAGCCGCACCGCGGGCCAGAAGCGCTTCATCGCGAAGATCGCCGTGCCGAGCTGCTGGGCCAGCACGAGCCGCTCGGCCGGCAGGTCCGCGGGCAGCGGGACCACCGCCGACGGCGGCAGCACCTGCAGGTCGGCGAAGCACGCCGAGACCGCGGCCGGCGGCGTGCAGAGCACCCGGGTGCCCACGGCGAGCGAGGGCGCCCGGCTCTCGACCACGACGCCGACGGCCTCGTGGCCCGGGTTGCCGGGGATGCCGTTGCCGCCCTCGGCGGCCAGGTGCAGGTCGGAGCCGCAGATCGCGGCGACCTCGGTCCGGATGAGCACCTCGCCCGGACCCGGTACCGGATCGGGTACCTCGACCACGTCGAGCCGGCTCGGCGCGGTGACCAGCGCGGCCCTCATCGGGCGTCGCCGATCTGGGCCGCGAGCACCCGGCGCTGCACCTGGCCGGTGGCCAGCGTCCGCGGGATCGCGTCCACGCCGACGACCATCCGCGGGTGCTTGTGCCGGGCCAGGCGTCCGTCGAGGAGCTGCCGGACGGCGTCCACGTCGGGCACCGGTACGGCGGCCGACGAGCGCACCGCCAGGCAGACGATCTCGCCCCACCGCTCGTCCGGCACACCGACGACCGCGAAGTCCTCGGCCCCCGGCAGGCCCCGCAGCGCGGCCTCGACCTCGGTCGGCCACACGGTCTCGCCGCCGCTGCGGATCAGCTCGCTGACCCGGCCGGTGATGTACAGGTAGCCGTCCTCGTCGAGGTGCCCGACGTCGCCCGAGCGGTAGGCGCCGTCGCGCAGCGCGGCGGCGGTCTCCTCGGGCCGGTCGAGGTAGCCGTTCATCAGCGTCGGCGAGGCCACGCAGATCTCGTCCTCGTCGCCGATCCACAGCAGGGACGGCGGTGTCGCGAGCCCGACGCTGCCCGAGCGGGTGCCGAGGTGGGCGTGCGCGTCGTGCAGGCGCGCCATCGAGCCGGCCTCCGTCGTCCCGTAGAGGACGGTCGTCGTCGCCTGCGGCACGCGGGTCTTGATCCGCTCCAGCAGCGTCTCGGAGATCCGCGAGGTGCCGGTGTCGGCGTGGTGCAGCGAGCTGAGGTCGGCGGCGACGTCCGTCGCGTCGAGCACCCGCTCCCACACGGCCGGGATCGCGTAGAACGCCGACGCCCGCCACCGCTCCACGGCGCTCAGCAGCTCGGCGGGGTCGGCGCGGTGCACGAGGTGGATCGCCCGGCCGTTCTGCCAGGCCTCCATCACGTAGTGCCAGCCGCCGTAGTGGAACAGCGGGAACGCCGTGACCAGGCCGTTGCGCCCGCGCATCGCCTGGCCGAAGGTGCCGCCGCCCGCGGCCGAGCGCAGCCAGCTCGCCCGGTGGCTGACGAGCGCGCCCTTGGGCCGGCCGGTGCTGCCGCTGGTCAGGTAGAGGATGTGCGGCGCGCGGTCGTCGATCGCCGTACCGAGGGGGTCTCCGGAGAGCCGGGCGCACAGCGCGTCCAGGTCCGCGCCCGGGACCAGACCGTCGGCGTCGAAGACGGCGAGCGGCAGCTCGCGCTGACGGGCCAGGTGCTCGGCCTCGTCGAGGTGGTCGAGGTCGGTGACGAGCAGCCGGGGCGCGACGTAGTCGAGGACGCCGGCCAGCTCGGCCGCCGGCAGCGCGGGGTTGAGCGGCGCGAAGATCGCGCCGAGGCGCCCGGCGCCGAGGAAGCCGTCGAGCGCGCGCAGCGACGGCGATCCCCACCAGGCGACGGTGTCGCCGGCGCCGATGCCGAGCGCCGCGAAGGCGCGGGCGGTGCGGTTGCCGGCCTGGTCGAGCTCACCGAAGCGCACCTGCTGCGCGCCGAGGGTGGCGGCGAGGGCGTCGGGACGGACCCGGCCGAGGCCGGCGACGGTGGTTCCGAGGTCGAGACTCACGACAGCTCCATCTGTGCGGGGTTGATCGCGCCGTACCGGCTCTTGTGCTGGGTGATGTCCATCGCCTCGTGGATCGCCCCCAGTCCCTGGACGGTATGCGTCAGCAGGGCGTCGGGGTTGACCAGGTTCCGCTGGACGAGTCCGAAGGAGTGCTCGAAGACGCTCGCCGCGCTGGCGTAGTCTCCCGCGCCCGAGCGGGGGTGCACCAGCGTGACCGACTTGCTGCGCAGCAGGCCGGTGGGCAGGGGCGCGTGCGCGTCGAGCACCGAGACCATGGCGATCCGGCCGCCGCGGCGGACGGCCTGGGCGGCGAGCTCGATCGTGCTCAGCCCGGCGAGGCCGAGGTCGGCACTGCCACCCGCCGTCTCCACGACGACGTCGAAGCCGATCCCGTCGGTGAGCTCGAGCGCGGTGGCCAGCACGTCGGTCCCCGCGTCGATGAGCGCGTCGGCGCCGAAGCGGCGGCCGAGCTCGAGCTTGCGCGGGCTGCGCGTCGAGAGCGCGACCAGGCCGGCGTTGCCGTGCCGGGCGACCGCGACCCCGAGGAGTCCCATCACGCCGCCGCCGAGGACGAGCACCGACTCCCCCGGCCGTACGCCGAGCGCGGCGTGCGCGTGCACCGCGCCCGCCAGCGGCTGGATCGCGGCGGCCGCCGAGAGCGAGACCCCCTCGGGCACCGGCACCACCGCCGAGGCCGGGACGACGACCCGCTCGGCCAGCGCGCCCGGCCGGGTGAACCCGATGATGGCCGGCGCGACGCAGGCGCTCGCCCAGCCGCGGCGGCAGGCCGCGCAGGTCCGGCACGGCAGCGTCTCGACCGCGGTCACCCGCTGCCCGACCCGCAGCCCACTCACGGCGGGGTCGACCGCCGTACCGAGGGCGAGGACCTCGCCGGCGAACTCGTGCCCGCCGAACTGCAGCGGCCCGTCCGCCAGGCGCCGGGCGAGCTGGTCGCTGAGCGCGACGTCCGCACCGGCCATGAGCATGCACTCGGTGACGCTCAGCTGCACCCGGCGCACGGCGATGACGACGTCCTCGGGGCCGCACGGGGGCTCGGGCACCTCGGCGACGTCCACGACGAAGCCGGGCTTCACGACGACTGCCTGCAAGGGATCGCTCCTTCCTCCCGGGCACCGTCCGGGGGCTTGTGTAACCCAGGTCACGGTGATCTAATCACGCCCACTGCATTTTGAATACATTGTTCAAGATCTGAAATTCATGGAGGCACAGTGACCCGATTCAGGGCGACGATCGCCGGACTGCTGACGCTCACCGTCGGCACGGCGCTCACCGGATGCGGCTCCTCGGGCGACGACGACAACGGCGACACGGTGGTGATCGGGCTGGTCTGCGACACCACCGGACCGGGCGCCGGCTACGCGACCCCCGCGTGCACGGCGACGAAGGAGACCATCGACCAGGTCAACGCCGACGGCGGGATCGACGGCAAGAAGGTCAAGGTCGTGCAGGGCAACGACGAGAGCGACCCGACCAAGACCCCCACGGTCATCCAGAAGCTCGTCAGCCAGGGTGCCGACGCGCTGCTCATGCTCACCAGCAGCGCCGGGGTGCTCCAGGCCAAGTCGCTCATCGAGCGGACCAAGATCCCGGTGTTCATGCCGGTCGCGGCCAACCCGCAGGTCACCGAGCCGCCGGGCAACACCTACCTCTACCAGCTCGGTACGCCGACCTCGGACTGGGCGACGGTCTACTGCGCCGCGTTCGACTCGCTCGGCGCGAAGAAGGTCGCCTTCCTCCAGGACAGCTCGCCCTCGCAGGTGCAGTTCAACAAGGGCCTCATCGACAGCCTCGACTGCGTCGACCTCGACGTCGTCAACGGCGCGATCGACGCCACCGACCTCAGTGCCGAGGTCGCCAAGATCAAGAACGCCGGCCCGGACGCCGTCCTGGTCGCGACCCAGAACGCCAACTTCGACGTCCTCGCCCAGAACACGCTGCACCAGCAGCTGCCCGGCGTCCCGCGGTTCACCGAGCTGCTGCTGAGCTCGCTGCCCTCGGCCTGGAAGCAGGCCCAGCCCGGTGCCCTGGAGGGACTGGTCGGCCTGGCCGGCACCACCGACACCAACACCAAGACCGTCGAGGTCGCGAAGTTCTTCGCCGAGACCGAGGGCGCGGACTTCCAGGTCAACAACTTCTGGACCCAGTCCTACGACGCCGTGCAGATCCTCAAGCACGCGATCGAGGAGTCCGGCACCACCGACGGCGAGAAGCTCAACGACGCCATCCAGAAGGTCAGCGCGTTCGAGGCGAGCTCGGGCTACCCGGGCTTCACGCTGTCGTTCGGACCGGACAAGCACCTCGGCGCCGACGGCATCTGCGGCCTGGTCCTCGTCGAGTGGGACAAGGACAACACGGTCTCCGGCCCCTGGTCGGGCTACGAGCCGGACTGCGCGGCATGACCAACCCGCAGCTGTGGATCGCCGTGGTCGAGAACGGGTGCTTCTTCGCCCTTCTCGGCCTGGCGTTCTACTTCAACCTGACCGGTGCCGGGTTCTTCAACTTCGGCATCGGCGCGATCGCCATGGCCGCCGCCTTCACCGGCAGCTGGCTGGTCACCGAGCACGGCCTGAGCCGGCCCCTGGCCGGCGTGGTCGGGGTGCTCGGCGCGATCGCGATCGCGGTGGTCATGGAGCTGGCGGTGGTCCGCCCGGTACAGGCCCGCGGCGAGGGCGAGCTGTCCGCCCTCGTCGCGGTCGGCGCCAGCCTGTTCGCGATCATCCAGCTCGCCGGGCTCTTCCTGGGCCACGAGGCGCGGCCGGGCCAGCCGTTCTGGTCGACCGCGCCGTTCAGCGTCGGCTCGGCGCGGGTCGGCTCGACCGTCGTACCGATCGTGGTGATCACGGCCGCGCTCTTCACGCTGTCCTACCTCGCGCTCCAGCGCACCCGGCTCGGCCGGCTGACCCGGGCGATCGGCAACGACACCGATGCCGCCCGGGTGCTCGGGCTGCCGATCAACACCGCCCGGCTGCTGTCGTTCGCGGCCGCGGGCCTGATCGCGGCTCTCGCCGGGATCACGTTCGCCGGGCGCAGCGGCGTCAGCCCCGACAACGCCCTGCACTGGACGATCACCGGCTTCCTGGCGCTGGTCATCGGCGGCACCGGCACCGTCTGGGCGCCGCTGCTCGGCGGTGCGCTGCTCGCCCTGGCCAACGTCTTCATCCCCTTCTACTTCGGAGGTGACGTGCTCGCCTACGGCCTCGTCGTCGTCGCCATGCTCTTCTTCGCCTTCCGCCCCGAAGGTGTCTTCGCCCCGCGGGTGCGCGTGTGAGCGCCCGGGTGCAGAACGCCGCCGGCGTGCTCGGCCTCGTGCTCCTGGTGGTGTGGGCCGGCGACGACCTCTACCGCAGCAGCCTGCTCGTCACGATGCTGACCTACGCGCTCGTCGCGCTCGGCATGTACGTGCCGTTCGTGCTGGCCGGCTCGCTCTCGCTGTCCTACAGCGCCTACGCCGCCACCGGCGCCTACGCCGTCGCCATCGGTACGTCGCACGCCGGCTGGCCGCTGTGGCTCGGCATGCTCGTGGCACCCCCGGTCGCCGCGATCATCGCCGTCGTCCTCGGTGCGGCGACGATGCGGCTGTCCGGCTTCTACCTGGGCGCGGTGACGCTGCTCTTCGCGGAGGCCTTCATCCAGCTGCTCGGCAACCTCGGCATCACCGGCGGGCCCAGCGGCATCATCGGCCTCCCCCTGCTGACCTTCGGCGGCTGGGAGCCCACCCCGCAGCAGACCGTGCTCCTCGCGGTCGCGCTGACCGCGGTGCTCGCGCTCGCCCTCGACCGGCTGCGCCGCAGCCCGTGGGGAGTGGTCATCCGGGCCTCGCGGGAGGTGCCGATCGCGGTCGACACCGCCGGCGTCTCGGTCTCGCTGCTCAACCTCGTGGCGCTCGGCGCCGGCGCGGCGATCGCCTCGCTGGGCGGCGCGCTCTTCACGACGTACGTCGGCGCGGTCAACCCCGAGACCTTCAGCGTCAACGTGATCTTCCTGGCCGTCTTCATGCCGCTCATCGGCGGCATCGGCAGCCCGTGGGGCGCGGTGCTCGGCGCGGCGATCGTCGTCCACCTCACGCTCAACGTCGACTCGCTGGCCTCCAGCGGGACCCTCCTGGTCTCGCTGAGCGTGCTCGTCATCCTCGTCCTCTTCCCGCGCGGCGTGCTCGGCTTCGCCGGCACCGCGAGCCGCGGCGGGACCTCCCTCCTCACCACCCTCACCAAGCGAGGTGTCCGCACATGACCACCGCCGACCTGCTGCTCTCCGGCAGCGGCCTGCGCAAGAGCTACGGCGGCGTGCACGCCGTGAGCGACGTGTCGTTCACGCTCCACGCCGGCGAGGTGCTCGGCCTGATCGGGCCCAACGGAGCCGGCAAGACCACCCTGGTCGACCTGGTCACCGGCGCCCAGGACGCCGATACCGGCGAGCTCCTCCTGACCGGGAGCCCGCTGCGCGGCGGCGCCGCCCACCGCGCCGCCCAGGGCCTGGCCCGCACCTTCCAGCACCCCCAGCTCGCGCTCGACCTCAGCGTCGCCGACAACCTGCTGCTCGGCGCCTACGCCGCCCGGCACCGCGGCCTCGGCCGGCTCCTGGCCGGACTGGTCCGCGGCATCCTGCGCCCGCACGCCCCCGCCGACCGGGCGCTGGCCGAGCGCCTCGGCGCCGAGGTCGGCCTGGCCGGCCTGGACCGGCACGCTCGCGACCTCACCCTCGGCGAGCAGCGCCTCGTCGAGGTCGGCCGGGCGCTCGGCGCCGAGCCCTGCGTGCTGCTCCTCGACGAGCCCTTCGCCGGCGCGGACGCCCACGGCGTCGCCGGCATCACCCGGGTGATCGAGGTGCTCCGCGGCGCCGGGCACGGCGTGATCCTGGTCGACCACAACGTCGACCTGGTGACCACGCTCGCCGACCGGGTGATGCTCATGGAGCGCGGCCGGGTCGCCTTCGAGGGCAGCCCCGCCGCCTGCCTGGCCAGCCCGGAGATGCAGCGCGTCTACTTCGGCACCGCCCCCGAGGAGGTCGCGTCGTGACCGCGCTCGAGATCGCCGGCCTCTCCGTCCGGTACGGCGGCGCCCTCGCCGTCGACGACATCGCCCTCTCCGTCCCCGCCGGCCGGGTCACCGCGCTCGTCGGGCCCAACGGGGCCGGCAAGAGCAGCGCCGTGCTCGCCGCCTGCGGCACGGTCCGCTCGACCGGGCAGGTGCGGCTCGACGGCGAGCGGGTCGACGGCTGGTCCCCCGGGCGGCGTACCCGGGGCGGGTTGGCGCTGGTCCCCCAGGGCCGCCAGCTCTTCTCCCGGCTCACCGTGCGCGAGAACCTGCTCATCGGCGCCGACCAGCTGCGCCTCCCGGCCCGCTCGGTCGCCGCCGCCGAGGAGCGCTTCCCGATCCTCGGCGAGCGCCGCGGCAGCCTGGCCGGGGTGCTCAGCGGCGGCGAGCAGCAGATGCTCGCCGTGGCCCGCGCCCTCATGGGCAGCCCCCGGGCACTGCTGCTCGACGAGCTCGTCACCGGCCTCGCGCCGCTCATCGTCCAGCAGCTCGCCACCACCGTGCGCACGCTCGCCGACGACGGTCTCGCGGTCCTCGTGGCCGCCCCCGACCTGGTCGGCCTGCGCGATGTCGTCGACCGCGGCTACGTGCTCGTCCGCGGCCGCGTCGTCGCCGAGGTCGAGGACGGTCACCGCCCGCTGCAGACGGCGTACGAGCGCGCGCTCGGGCTGGCCGTCGGGTGACCCGCGTCACGTTGCCGTCCATTCGTCTGCATATTAAATTCAAAGTAGGAGGTGAGGCACGACCATGAGCCCCACGAGCACGAGCACCACCCGCGGCCGCGAGCACGCCCTGATGGTCTCGGGCATCGGCGGCCAGGGCATCCAGCTCCTGGCCAAGACGCTCGCCCAGGCGCTGACCGAGCAGGGCCGCTACGCCATGCTCGGCGCCGAGTACGGCGGCGAGATGCGCGGCGGCCCCACCCAGGCCACGGTCGTGGTCGGCGACGCTCCCCTGCGGGCGCTGCCGATCGTGCCCCGCGCCGACACCGCGATCCTCATGCACGACCGGTTCAGCGAGAACACCCTCGCCCGGCTCGCCCCCGGCGGGCTGAGCCTGGTGAACTCCTCGGTCGCCCCCGACGACTTCCTCGCCGACCGCGACCCCGTCGTCCGGGTCCCCGCGACCGCACTGGCCCGCGAGGCCGGCGCCGCCCAGGCCGGCGGCTTCGTCATGCTCGGCGCCTACTGCGCGCTGACCGGCGTGGCCGGGCACGACGAGCTCGTCGCGACGATGACCGCACTGCTGCCGCCGTACCGCCGCCAGCACGCCGAGGGCAACGCCCGCGCCCTCGAGGCCGGCGCGGCCCACGTCGCCGGCACCCCGATCCCCACGATCCCCACCGCCGCAGGAGCCCTCTCGTGACCCTCGAGCTGCTGCAGGGCAGCGTCGCCATCACCCGCGCCGCCCTCGCCGCCGACTGCAAGTTCTTCGCCGGCTACCCCATGTCGCCGTTCACCCCTCTCCTGGAGGCGATGTCGCGCGAGATGGCCGACTCCGGCGGGGTCTGCATCAACGCCGAGAGCGAGATCGAGGGCGCCAACATGGCCCTCGGCGCCTCGGCCGCCGGCTTCCGCGCGGCGACCGGGTCCTGCGGCCAGGGCATCGCCCTCATGCAGGAGACCATCGCCGAGGCGGCCCTCAACGAGACGCCCCTCGTCGTGTTCAACATGGCGCGCAACCAGCAGGACTACTACCAGTGCACCCGCGGCGGCGGCTGGGGCGACTACCGCACCATCACGCTCGCCCCCAAGGACATCACCGAGGCCGTCGAGCACACCCAGCTGCTCTTCCACCTCGCCGACAAGCACCGCGCCCCGGTGATCCTCTACGGCGACGACCTGCTCGCCAAGACCCTCGTCGGCGTCGACGTCGCTCCCATCGACCTCCCCGAGCTGCCCGCCAAGGACTGGGCCCTCGACGGCTCCGCCAGCGGCACCGGCGGCTCGCGCCAGGTCTGGACCTTCGCGATGGGCAAGAAGAACGACCCCGGCCCCGGCCCCGACGGCCAGTGGCGCCGGGTCGCCGCGAAGTTCGCCGACATCGAGCAGGTCGAGGCCCGCCACGAGAGCGTCCACGCCGACGACGCCGAGACGCTCGTCGTCGCCTTCGGCTCGGCCGCCAAGTTCGCCGAGTACGTCGTCGAGGAGCTCCGCGAGGAAGGCCACCGCGTCGGCCTCTTCCGCCCGATCACCCTCTGGCCCTTCCCCGGTGCCGCGCTGGCCGAGGCGACCCGCGGCGTGAAGCGGGTGCTCGTCTTCGAGCTCAACGCGGGGCAGATGATCGACGACGTACGCCAGTGGGCGCACGACCGCGACGTCATCCGGTTCATCGGCGGGGTCAGCATCGACGAGTCCGGGCTGGCCTTCGGGCCGCTGCTCGACGCGCCCGTCATCCGGGAGCGGATCCTCGCCGAGCACGCCGCCGACGCTGCTGAGCCCGCCGCCGAGCCCGCCGCCGTACCGATCGCGAGGAGCTGACATGGCCACCACCGACATCACCATCGACACCCGTACCGCTCCCCCGCCGCCGGCCGCCAAGGCCGCCGCCGGCGCGCCGTCCCTCATCCTCGGCGAGCACTCGCTGTGCCCCGGGTGCGGCGAACCGGTCGCGCTGCGACTGCTCCTGGAGACCCTGCAGGAGCTCGACGTCGTGCACCGCTCGATCGGCGTCGTGGGACACGGCTGCTACGGCAGCTTCGTCCGGATCATGGATATCGACGTCCTACAATGCCTGCACGGCCGCGCCCCGTCCTGTGCCACCGGGATCAAGCGGATGCGACCCGATTCGGTGGTCTTCACCCTGCAGGGGGACGGTGACATGGTCAACGAGGGCCTCCAGGAGATCCTCCACTCGGCGGCCCGCGGCGAGAACATCACCTGCATCCTGCTCAACAACGGCGTCTTCGGCGACACCGGCGGCCAGCAGACCGCGACCACGGTGCTCGGCCAGCGGACCAAGACCAGCCTCGAGGGACGCAACGCCGAGCAGCACGGCTACCCCATCCCCATCTCCGACATGGTCGCCTCGCTCCAGGGCAGCGGGTACGTCGCCCGCGGCGCCGTGTCCACCCCCGCCGCGGTTGCCAAGACCAAGCGGATGATCAAGCGTGCCGTCCAGTCCCAGCTGGACGGCAACGGGCTCTCCCTCGTGGAGATCCTCACCATGTGCCCGACCGGCTGGTTCGTCCCGGCCGCGGAGGGCGCCGACTACCAGGGCTCCTCGATGGAGCCGGTCTACCCGATCGGCGAGCTGAAGACCCCGGAACCCCAGACCCAGGAGGCAGGGCATGCTTGAGCGGGCCAACACGAGCCAGGCCGTCGCGGACGTGGTCGTCCAGCGGATCATCAGCGGCGAGCTCGCCGCCGGTGACCGGATCGACCTCGACGCCCTCGGCAAGAGCCTGGGCGTGAGCCGCTCCCCCATCCGCGAGGCGCTCATCCAGCTCGAGCGCGACGGACTGGTCGAGATGCCCTACCACCGCGGCGCGTTCATCGCCGAGATCGGCGTGGCCGACGTACGCGAGGGGTTCACGCTCTACGCCCTCCTCTCCGCGCTCCCCGCCCGCACCGTCGTCTCCCGGCGCGAACCCGAGGTCTGGGCCGAGCTCACCGAGGCCGCCGAGGCGGCGCTCGCGGCCGGTTCGGTCGACGAGTTCGAGAAGCAGGCCCAGCGCTTCCGCCGGGTGATCGCCCGCGCCGCCGGCGGCCCGCACCTGCGCTCGCTGCTGCGTACCTTCAACGGCCTGGTCCGAGTCGCCTCGCGGCTGTCGATGGAGGACGACCTCGAGCAGGAGCGGAGCCTCTTCCGCGCCGAGTACGAGGCCTTCCGCGACGACACCCCCGCGGCCGCGGTCACGGCCACCGTCCGTCACGTCGTCGGTACCGGCGAGCACGCCGTCCGCGTGCTCCGCGACCGCGGCGTCCTCCCCGACAGCGAGGGCGACGCCCTCGACGTCACCGTCGAGGACCTGCTCACCGTCGGCAACCTCGTCCGTCCCGAAGGAGAGGCCTGATGGCCACCACCGACACCCCGAACGGCCGCGTCAGCCGCGGCACCCTCGTCATCGACGCCGACCGCTGCAAGGGCTGCGAGCTGTGCATCGCCGCCTGCCCGCCGTCGGTGCTGGAGATGTCCACCGAGGTCAACGAGATGGGCTACCGCTACCCCCTCCTGCACGAGGGCTGCACCGGCTGCACCGCCTGCCAGATGGTCTGCCCCGACTACGTCTTCGACGTCTACCGGCTCAAGGCGCCGCGCGCATGACCTACGTGATCTCGTCGTCCTGCGTGGACGTCAAGGACCGTGCCTGCGTCGAGGAGTGCCCCGTCGACTGCATCTACGAGGGCGCCCGGATGCTCTACGTCCACCCCGAGGAGTGCGTCGACTGCGGCGCCTGCGAACCCGTCTGCCCCGTCGAGGCCATCTACTACGAGGACGACCTGCCCGCCGGCCAGGAGGACTTCCTCGCCGTCAACACCGGCTTCTTCGACGACCTCGGCTCGCCCGGCGGAGCCGCCGCGCTCGGGGCGCTCGCGCACGACCACCCGGTCGTGGCGGCGCTGCCGGTCGCCTCGGCCTGACTCACTGGCTGACTGGCCGGCCTGACGGGGCGCCTGCCGACCTGGGTGGCCTGCGTGCCTAGGCGGCCTGGCCGCGGACCTCCGCCGCGAGGGCCGGCGCCAGGTCGCCGCGCGGGGCCACCACGATCTCGCCCAGGCCCAGCCACCCGGCGAGCCGGTCGAGCTCGGCCGCCAGCTCGGCAGCGGTCTCGGCCGGCGCGTGCGGCTCGGCCCACGCCGACTGCACGAGCAGCCGGCCGGTCGCGCGATCGGCCTTGAGGTCGACCCGCCCCACGATCCGGTCGCCCAGCAGGAACGGCAGCACGTAGTACCCGTGCACCCGCTGGTGCGCCGGCGTGTAGATCTCGATGCGGTAGAAGAACCCGAACAGCGCCTCCGCCCGCGCCCGCTCCCACACCACCGGGTCGAACGGGCTCAGCAACGTCCGCGCCCGCACCCGCCGCGGCACCCGCGCCTCCCGGTGCAGGTACGCCGGGCGCTGCCACCCCGCCACCTGGACCGGCTCGAGCTCGCCGGCCGCGACCAGCGCCTCGATCGCCGGGCGGGCGTCGCCGACCCGGATCCGGTAGTAGTCGGCCAGGTCCTGGGCCGTCCCGACGCCGTGGGAACGCGCGGCCCGTCGTACCAGCTCGAGGTGGGCGTCGGCCGTGCTCAGTGCCGGCTGCTCCAGCACCACGGCCGGCAGCACCCGCTCCGGTACGTCGTACCGGATCTCGAACTGGCTGTTGCGCCCCGCGATCGCCAGCGCACCGGTCATGTAGAGGTAGTCGAGCATCCGCCGGGTGCGCGACCAGTTCCAGCCCCAGTGGTCCTTCTTGCGCGGCAGGCCGTCATCGAGCTCGCGCGCCGTGCTCGCCCCGCGCTCGGCGATCTCGGCCAGCAGCGCCGTCTCGAGGGCGTCGTCCTCGGCGACCGTGAACCACTTGCCGCGCCGCGCCCGGTAGTCGTCCATCCGGTGCCTCATCGCCGGCCACAGCTCGACCGGCATGTAGGCCTGCACGTGCGCCCAGTACTCCACCACCCGCCGGCCCTTGCTGCCGTGCCCCGCGCGCCGGAGCAGGTCGACGTCGTAGGCACCCATCCGCGAGTAGAGCGGCATGTAGTGCGCCCGCTGCAGCACGTTGACGCTGTCGACCTGCAGCACCCCGGTCCGCGCGAGCGTGCGGTCGAAGGTCCGCAGCGTCGGTACGGCGTGCGGCGGGTCCAGGAAGCCCTGCGCGGCCAACGCGATCCGGCGGGCCTGCGCGAGCGTCAGGGTCTGCGTGGTGGGCACGCGCCCACCCTAGATGCGCCCGCCGACACCCGAGACGGCCAGGCAAGGCCACCCCCCGGGCGCGGACGGACTCAGTCGAGCTCGACCAGCTTGGCGCGCACGGCGTACATGACGGCCTCCATGCGCGAGTGCAGCTGGAGCTTCTCCAGGATGTTGCGCACGTGGTTCTTGACCGTGTTCTCGCTGATCGCGAGCTGGGCCGCGACATCACGGTTGCTCAGCCCCCGCGCGACGAACCGCAGCACCTCGAGCTCGCGCTCGGTCAGCTTGAGCGCGGGCCCGGTGGCCCGGTCGGGCTTGGACATGGTCTTGAACTCGTCGATCAGCTTGGCCGCCATCGACGGGCTGATCAGCGACTGCCCGTCGGCGACCACGCGGATGCCCTGGGCTACCTCCTCGATGGACGAGTCCTTGAGGAGGTAGCCCGAGGCGCCGCTCTTGACCGCTTCGTAGAGGTCGGCCTCGTCGTCGGAGACGGTCAGCATGATGATCTTCGTCATCGGGACCGCCTCCTTGATCGCGACGCACGCCTCGATGCCCGACTGCTTCGGCATCCGTACGTCGAGCAGGACGACGTCCGGCACCGAGCTCGTCACGAGCGCGACCCCGTCGATGCCGTTGCTGGCCTCGCCGACGACGTCGATGCCGTCCTCGATCCCCAACAGCATGGTCAGCCCACGCCGAAAGAGCTCCTGGTCATCGACGACCACCACGCGTACCGGCTCGCTCACAGGCTGGCCCCCCGACCCTGTGGCTTCCGGCGAAGTCCCAATCGCCACAGCGGCATCATGGCACGCTTTCGGCGTGAGCAGCGGTCCAGACCATTGCGGAGTCAGCCTTCGGCGCCTCCGACGTCGAGCGAGATGACCCCGTAGTCGTACCCCCGGCGCCGGTAGACGACCGCCGGCCGCTCGCTCTCCTTGTCGACGTACAGGTAGAAGTCGTGCCCCACCAGCTCCATCTCGTAGAGCGCCTGGTCCAGGGTCATCGGGTTGGCCGGGTGGGTCTTCTCGCGGACCACGAGCGGCCCGTCACCGGTCACCGTGATCGGACCGACCTGCCGCTCGATCGCGACGTCATCGGACTCGTTCTCGGTCTCGACCTGCACGTCCGAGAGCGCCTTGCCCACCGACACCGGCGTCCGCCGGCCACGGTGCACCCGCCGCCGGTCGGCGGCCTTGCGCATCTGGGCGGCCATCTTGTCGAGGGCCAGGTCGAGCGCCCCCATCTTGTCGTCGGCGGCAGCCTCCGCGCGGATCACCGGGCCCTTGGAATAGGCCGTCAGCTCCACATGGACGGAATGGTCGTGCTGGCGCGGGTTCGATTCGCAATCGACCTCCACGTGCACCCGCATGATGCGGTGATCGTGCTTCTCCAGCTTGGTGAGCTTCTCAGCGGCATGCGCCCGGAATCGGTCCGAGATCTCGCAGTGCCGTCCAGTGACCACGACGTCCATCAGATACCTCCAAGGAATTTCGGTGTGATGGGTTCTCCCGCCATCCAGGGCGGGACGTCTGTACGCCGGCCGTGCTCCCGACCGGCGGAAAAGAGGGGGCGCGCAGGGCCGGCAGCGCACCGAGAGGCGCGTCGGGGGCAGCTTGCTGCCTCCCCCGCGCCGGAGGCGCACTCGGCCCGAAAAGAGAAGTCCGCCCGGCCGACCTGGTCTTCTGCCCCACACCCGCCTGCTGAGGCTCCCGCAGCTTGTTGCCACTACTGACCTTCTCCCGGAGCCGGACGTATCTGACGTCCGGACCGAGGCAGGACTGACGACTAAGCCGCACCGTGATCACCGGCCCGAGGGCCGGCTTACGTGGACCGTTTCGCCTGCGACTGGCATCGGCTTGCCACCCGGAACTGGGCTCGCGCCCGGCCTGGGCGACGCAACCACGGACCCGGGCGGACTCCATGACCAGACGTTAGTCCGTCGGTGGTGACGAAGAAAGCCTTCACCCGAAGTTCGGTACGGCGACCTTGCGCCGGGTCGCGGCAACCGTCGCGGCCCCGAGCACGGGCACCCCCACGACCTCGAGCGCACGCTGTGCCTCGCGCAGCGTCGCCCCCGTCGTGAGCACGTCGTCGCACAGCACCACGTGGGCCCGCGGGCACCGCTCCCCCGCCCTCCGTACGACGCCCGCCGGCGCGGTGAGCGTCCCCGCCAGGTTGGCCGCACGCGCGGTCGCGCCGAGCCCGGCCTGGTCGACGAGACCCGACCCGCGGCGGACCCGGAGCAGCCGCGCCACGCCCACCCGCGGACCCAGCACCCGAGCCGCCACCCGGGTCATCGCCAGCGTCGGGTCGTGCCCTCGCCGGCGCACGATCGCCGGCCGTGAGGGCACCGGCACGAGCAGCACCGGCCCGTCCCGGGCGAGGCCCCCGACGCCCCCGAGGCCCTCAAGCTCCCCGAGGCCCTCGAGACCCGCGAGGTCCGCGAGCGCCGCCGCCACCGACCGCGCGAGCAGCCGCCCCAACGGCCGGGTCAGCGCGAGCACCCGGTGCTCCTTGTGCGCCAGCACCAGCGCCCGGAGCACGTCGTCGTAGTCGCCCACCGCGAAGGTCGGGACCAGCCCCGGCGGGGGCGGCCGGGGCCCGTGGAAGGCGGCGTCGACCGGGACCGCCGCCCAGCACCGGGCGCACAGCGCCCGCCCCGGCCGTTCGCAGCCGACGCAGCACGACCCGAGCACGAGGTCGACGAAGCCGTCGGTGAGCGAGGACAGCGATGACGAGGTGGGCATGTCCACCACTCCACCAGCCGCGGCCGGAAGGGCCGAACGGCACCGCGCGGCCTGTGGAGAAGCAGCGGCGGGCGGGCGGCCTGTGGACGCTAGCCGGCGTAGTCGAGCTGGGTGAGCGGCAGCGACCCGGCGTCGTACTCCTCCTGGCGGACCACGTCGACGTAGCGGTCGGCGTAGACGGCGAGCATCGGGGCGTCCGCGACCGGCGAGGCCGCGAACCCGAGCACGCGTCCGGTGACGATGGTCGAGAGCGCGTCCACTCCGACCGTCGCGCCGTCGGCCGAGACCACGTCGACCTCGGAGAGCGCGCCGGGCGAGGTGGGCGCCAGCAGGCCGATCTGGATGGGGCTGGTCCAGGCGAGGTCGGTGATCCGGTTCCCGTCCGGCGGCCGTACGACGGACGGCTCCCGCGTCGCGCTCACCTTGCCGCGCCCGCCGATCACCACCCGCGCACCGACCACCCGGTCGCCACCGGCGCCACGGACCACCGCGACCAGGCGCGTCCCGTCGCGGCTGACCGCGAGCGAGCGCGCACGCGTACCGCTCACCCCGTCGACGTCGACCTGGCGCGCCACGCCGTCCTCGCCCTCGACGAGCCACACGACCGCCTCGCCGGAGCGGCGGTCGAGCACCCAGAGCCGGCCGGCGTTGTCCCAGGTCGGGCGCGCGTACTGCCCGCCGCTGAGCACGGTCCGCGGAGGGACGTCGTCGTCGGCGCGCACCGTCGCGATCCGGACCCGGCGCCCGTCGCTGTCGACCGCGGCCGCACGCTCCCCGTCGGGGCGGACCGCGACCGAGACGACTCCGGCGTCCTCGGCGCCGAAGACGCCGGTGGTGAGCTCGAGCTCGCCCAGGGGTCCGGCGACGAGGCGGCCGCGGCTGATCCCGTAGACCTGGTGGCCCGAGCCGGGTCCGGCCGGGCCGAACGCGGAGGCCGACTCGACGGAGTACTGCGACGCGCCGCCGGGCAGCGGTAGGTCGGTCCCGTCGAGGGTCACCCGGAGCGCGGAGATGGTCGGGTCCTGGCGCAGCGTCCAGGCGAGCTGGGCGAGCATCAGCTCGGCCTCTTCGGAGGTCACCTTGGGCGCCTCGCCGACCAGCGCGACGTGGGCGATCCCCTCGTCGTCGACGGGAACGGAGAGGCCGACGGTCAGCCCCGGCGGCAGGAACGAACGGACGATCCCGCGCGCCAGCGGCGGCGGTCCGCTCAGCAGCGCCGAGACCAGGCTCGACGCGAGCTGGTCGCCCTCGGGCACGAAGACCGGCTCCGGGACGAGGATCTGGGCCAACGGGTCGAAGTAGAACAGCGACACCTGGCGGTAGCGCTGCCGGAACCACGACGCCGGTACGACGAGCGCGTCGGGCGGATCGGCGATCCGGTACTCCCCCTTGTCGATGGTGACGTGGAGGTTCATCGTCAGGTCGGGCTTGGCGATCGCCCCGCGCCAGGCACCGATCTGGTCGAGACGATCCGCCGCCGTGAGCTGGACGGCGACCGTGCCCGCGGTCTCGCGCACCGGCAGCGAGTCGCTGTAGATGATGGTCTCCTGCTCGGGGTTCCACCCCGCCGCGGCCTCGTCGGTGAGGTACTCCTTGGCCACGCTCGTCTGGATCGGCCACGCCGTCATCGCGTCGAGGAAGCCGTTGACCACCTCGCTGCGCGTCGCCCCCGTGGCGGGCGGGCGCGCGTCGATGTCGCTGGCCCGGCGGGTGTCGGTGCGGTCGGTGCCAGCGCTCTCGACGACCGGTCCGCTGGTGGGCAGCGAGACGCAGCCGGACAGCGCGACCGCGAGCGCCAGCGCGGCGGCCAGGGTCAGTGGGAGACGGCGGTTCATCGCTCCTCCTCGTGCGCCGGTACGACGGTGCCCGGGCCCACCACGGCGGCCTCGCTCGACACGGCGTCGTCGGGGATGAGCGGGAGCGGGCTGTGCCGCAGCGTCCCCCCGTTGTGGCGCGGCACGGTGAGCCGGAACTGCGCGCCCTGACCGGTGCGGCCCCACGCCTGGAGCCACCCGCCGTGCAGGTGTGCGTCCTCCTGGGCGATCGCCAGGCCGAGGCCGGTACCGCCGCTGGTGCGGGTGCGGGCCGGGTCCGATCGCCAGAACCGGTTGAACACCATCGAGGCCTCGCCGGGCGCGAGCCCGATGCCGTGGTCGCGGACGGTGATCGCCGCGGCCTCGTCGTCCGAGGCGAGGCGGACGATGACCGCCTCGGTCGGGTCGTCGGCGAGCGCGTGGTCGATGGCGTTGGTGACGAGGTTGCGCACGATCCGCTCGATCCGGCGTACGTCGACCTCGGCGCGGACCGGCACGTCGGGCTCCTCGACGACCACCCGGATGCCGCGCTGGTCGGCCAGCGGGCTGGCGGCGGCCACCTCGCGTCGTACGACGTCGCCGAGGTTGACGTTCTCGGGCGTCAGCACCGCGGCACCGGCGTCGAAGCGGCTGATCTCGAGCAGGTCGACGAGCAGGTTCTGGAAGCGGTCGAGCTCGGCCTGGAGCAGCTCGGCGGCGCGCGCGGTACCGGGGTCGAACTGCTCGCGCGCGTCGTGGAGCACGTCGGACGCCATCCGGACCGTGGTCAGCGGCGTGCGCAGCTCGTGGGAGACGTCGGAGACGAACCGGCGCTGCACCCAGCTCAGCTCCTCGAGCTGGCGGATCTGGCGCTGGAGGTTGGTCGCCATCTGGTTGAACGAGTAGGCCAGGCGGGCGATGTCGTCCTCACCGGACACCTGGAGCCGCTCCTGGAGCCGGCCCGCGGCGAGCCGCTCGGCGACCTGACGGGCCATCCGGATCGGCGTGACGACCTGGCGGGTGACCACCCAGGTGAGCCCCGCGACGAGCGCGAGCAGCAGGCCCGCGGCGGTGAGCAGTGCGCGGGTGACCAGGCCGAGGGTGTCCTGCTCCTCGGTCAGCGGGAACAGGAAGTAGAGCGTGTAGGTCTTGCCGTCCGAGGGCAGCTGGACCTGCGAGCCGACGATGATCCCGGGCACCCGTGTGGTCGGTCCCTCGGCGCCCGAGGTCGCATCGCGCGGGCGGCGCACGATGTCGGTGTAGGTCCACGCGGTCGGGCGGTTGACGCCGTCGAAGTGGTCCTCGAGGCTGCGCGGAACGCTGACCAGGTCGAGCCCGCTGGTGTACTCGCCGCCGCCCGTGCGCAGCGGCGGGTCGTCGCCCTCGGGGCCGGCGAGCACGACGGCGTACCCCCGGCTGACGCCGCGCTCGATGATCGGGTCGACCAGGTCGCGCTGCTGGCGCCCGGCGTTGACCTCGGTGCCGGACGCCGCCTCGAGCCGGTCCTGGGCGTCGGACACCTCGGCGTCGACCTCGCCCAGCACCACCTCGGAGCGGTGGCGCAGCAGTCCGTCACGGGTTTGCTGCAGCAGGATCCAGCCCACGCCGCTGATCACGACCGCCGAGAGCACCAGCGTGCTCGCCACGACCCGCGCCTGGATCGAGCGGCGCCAGAACGTCAGCGCGCGGCGCAGCCGCGGCGCCAGCCAGCCCCAGATCCGCCGCAGCCGGTCGAGCAGCGCACGCCCGACCCGCGCCGCGCCGCTAGGCGGAGCCGGCCTTGTAGCCGACACCACGCACCGTCAGGACGATCTCGGGATGCTCCGGATCGTGCTCCACCTTGGACCGCAGCCGCTGCACGTGGACGTTGACCAGGCGCGTGTCCGCGGCGTGCTGGTAGCCCCAGACCTCCTCGAGCAGCACCTGCCTGCTGAACACCTGCCCCGGCTTGCGGGCCAGGCACAGCAGCAGGTCGAACTCCAGCGGCGTCAGCGAGATCTCCTCGCCGCCGCGGGTGACCGCGTGACCGGCCACGTCGATCTCGACGTCGCGGATCGCCAGGGTCTCGTGCGGCACCGACTCGGTCCGCCGTACCCGGGCGCGGATGCGGGCCACCAGCTCCTTGGGCTTGAACGGCTTGACGACGTAGTCGTCGGCGCCCGACTCGAGCCCCACCACGACGTCGACCGTGTCGCCCTTGGCGGTCAGCATGACGATCGGTACGCCGGACTCGGCGCGGATCTCCTTGCAGACGTCGATGCCGTCCTTGCCCGGCAGCATCAGGTCGAGCAGCACCAGGTCGGGCCGGTAGTCGCGGAACGCCGCCAGCGCCAGGTCACCGCGCGGGCAGACCCGGCTTTCGAAGCCCTCCTGGCTCAGCACGATGCCGAGCATCTCCGCCAGCGGGGCGTCGTCGTCCACGACGAGGACGCGGCCCCGGGTGGGGTACGGCGCGCTGGCAGACGGGGTCATGCGGTCAATCCTAGGTGTGAGACGCACGGAGCCCCGCACCCCGAGGGGTGCGGGGCTCCGCGGCGCCGGAGACGCGCTCGCGCCGACCAGCTCAGTATCGGTAGTGCTCGGGCTTGTACGGACCGGCGACGTCGACGCCGATGTACTCCGCCTGGGCCTTGGTCAGCTCGGTCAGCTCGACACCGATGGCGTCGAGGTGGAGCCGGGCGACCTCCTCGTCGAGGTGCTTGGGCAGCACGTAGACGCCGATCGGGTACTCGTCGGTCTTGGTGAAGACCTCGATCTGGGCGAGCACCTGGTTGGTGAAGGAGTTCGACATGACGAACGACGGGTGGCCGGTCGCGTTGCCGAGGTTGAGCAGGCGGCCCTCGGACAGCACGATGATCTTCTTGCCGTCGGGGAAGATCCACTGGTGGACCTGGGGCTTGATCTCGTCCTTGACGATGCCCGGGATCTTGGCCAGGCCGGCCATGTCGATCTCGTTGTCGAAGTGGCCGATGTTGCCCACGATGGCCTGGTTCTTCATCTTCTCGAAGTGCTCGACCCGGATGATGTCGTAGTTGCCGGTCGTGGTGACGAAGATGTCGGCGTACTCGACGACGGACTCGAGGCGCTTGACCTCGTAGCCGTCCATCGCGGCCTGCAGCGCGCAGATCGGGTCGATCTCGGTGACGATGACGCGCGCGCCCTGGCCGCGCAGGGACTCCGCGGAGCCCTTGCCCACGTCGCCGTACCCGCAGACGACGGCGACCTTGCCGCCGATCATGACGTCGGTGGCGCGGTTGATGCCGTCGACGAGCGAGTGGCGGCAGCCGTACTTGTTGTCGAACTTCGACTTGGTGACCGAGTCGTTGACGTTGATCGCCGGGAAGAGCAGCGAGCCCTCCTTGAAGCGCTCGTACAGGCGGTGCACGCCCGTCGTGGTCTCCTCGGTGACGCCCTTGATGCCCGCGGCGATGTTCGTCCAGCGGGTGGGGTCGTTGGCGACGGAGCGCGCGAGGACCCGGAGGACCTCCTTGAACTCCTCGTTGTCGGTGGAGTCCTGGCCCGGGACGACGCCGGCCTTCTCGTACTCGAGGCCCAGGTGGACGAGCATGGTGATGTCGCCACCGTCGTCGAGGAGCACGTTCGGGCCGACCTTGTTGCCGTCGGCGTCGGTGAAGTCGAAGACCTTCTCGGCCTCGTCCCAGTACTCCGCGAGGCTCTCGCCCTTCCAGGCGAAGACCGGCGTGCCGGCGGGCGCCTCGACGGTGCCCTCCTTGCCGACGACGACGGCCGCGGCGGCGTGGTCCTGGGTCGAGAAGATGTTGCAGGTCGCCCAGCGGACGTCGGCGCCGAGGGCGGTCAGCGTCTCGATCAGGACGGCGGTCTGGATGGTCATGTGCAGCGAACCGGCGATCCGGGCGCCCTTGAGGGGCTGGTCCGCGCCGTACCGGGCGCGCATCGCCATGAGGCCGGGCATCTCGTGCTCGGCGAGCTCGATCTCCTTGCGGCCGAACTCGGCCAGGCTCAGGTCGGCAACCTTGTAGTCCATGAAAATGATCCTCGAGTTCGAGTGTCGTAAGACAACTGGGTCCTGCGGCGCATCTGCGCATCGTCGGGATCTCCCGCGCATGACGGAGTCCACCCTACAAGCGCCGTCCGAGGCCCGCTGAATCTCCGGAAACGTCCCCTTTCCCTCCCCCCCCGCCCCTCCCCACCCCCTCTCTCCACAGCCCGCCCCACCTCCCACCCCCTCCCTCGCCCCCTCCCCCTCAACTGGTCCCCATGACCACCTCAGCCACCCTCACCGCCCTCTTCCCCGAGCACACCCCCGCCGACCTCCTCCACACCATCCGCAGCGGCGTCCGCAGCCGCGAGACGCTCGTCGTCGCCGAGTGGGACGCGATCGTCGCCTGGGCCGAGCGCCACGTCCTCGCCTCCCCCGAGGGCGCCGCCACCCTCACCGACGGCGTCATCGACACCGGCGTCCCCATCGCCGGCGACGGTGCCCCGCTGGTCAGCGACTACCACCTGATGGAGCTGGTCTCCGCGCTCGGCCGCTCCGCCCACGGCGGCCGCGCCTTCGTCGGGCGCGTCATCGAGTGCGCCTGGCGGCTGCCCCAGGTCTACGCCGCGGTGGCCGCCGGACGGCTGGCGCCCTGGCGCGCCGAGCGGATCGCCGACCTCACCCGCCCTCTCTGCGCCGACGCCGCGGCCTACATCGACCGCCAGCTCTACGACGTCACCGCGGTCGGCTGGGCCCAGCTCGGCCGGCTCGTCGACGAGGCCGTACGCCGCTTCGACCCCGCCGCCGCCGAGGCCCGCCGGATCGCCGCCGCCTCCCGCCGACGTCTCGACGTCGAGGAGGCCGATGCCGACGGCCTCGTCCAGGTCAACGGCACCCTCGACGCCGCCGACGGCCACGACCTCGACCAGGCCGTACGCCGCCGCGCCGTCCTCCTCGGCCGCCTCGGCAACGACCAGCCGCTCGAGGTCCGCCGCTCCATCGCCGTCGGCGAGCTCGCCCGCCAGGACCTCACCCTCGACCTCGACGGCGCTCCCGGCCGCAAGGTCGTGCTCAACCTCCACCTGACCGACGACGCCGCCAACCCGGTGGCCCGCTGGGACGACGGCTCCTGCCCGGTCAGCCCGGCCCAGGTCCGCGAGTGGCTCCAGGTCCCCGGGACCTCGGTCGTGGTGCGGCCCGTCATCGACCTGGCCGACCACGTCCCGGTCAACTCCTACGAGGTGCCCGACCGGCTCCGCACCCGGGTCGCCCTGCGCGACCCGACCTGCCGCTTCCCGCACTGCACCACCCCGGCGGGCCGCTGCGACCTCGACCACGCGCTCGCCCACGCCGACGGCGGCCCCACCTGCCCCTGCAACCTCGTACCGCTGTGCCGCCGGCACCACCGCGCCAAGACCTTCAGCTCCTGGCGCTACCTCACGCTCGCGCCCGGCAGCTACCTCTGGCAGTCGCCGCGACAGCTGCTCTTCCTGGTGGACCACCGCGGTACCCACGCGCTGGACCTCGATCAGTCCGCACCGCGTGCCCTGGCGCTGGCGTCGTGCCCGGGGCCCGGGCCGGGACCGGGGCCGGGCGCGGAGCCCGGCTCCGGGGTGCCCGCGGCATGACGCGACCGGCCCGCCACCAGGGCGACCACGACGGCGAGCCCCAGGCCGGCGCTGGTCCACAGCGGTACGAGCGCCGCCGTGGTCGCATCCCCGCCGACCGCGCTCAGCGCCCCGGACGCCGCGAGCGGCCCCACGACCGCCCCGACGTTGAGCGCGGCCGTGGCGTAGGACCCGCCCATCGTCGGAGCCGGACGCGGCCCCGCGGCCGCCGCCCCCAGCGCTCCCGCCACCAAGGAGGTCCCGACCCCGAACGACAGCGCACCCAGCACCACCACGAGCACCAGCAGCAGTACCCGCCACGCACCTGTCGTCGCCTGCTCCGCCACCACCGCCAGCGCAGCCCATCCGGCCGGGACCGCGAGGGCGACCCAGACGGCGACCGAGACGCGCACCGTCGGTGGCCCGACCGCAGCGCGGTCGACCGCCCGGCCGGCGATCGTGACGCCTGCGAAGGCCCCGACCCCGAACAGTGCCAGCGCGACCGGTACCCACAGCTCGCCGAGCCCCGCCGGCCCCACCACCACGGGCGCCAAGAACGTGAACCCCGCGAACGTCGCCGCATTGGCCAGCGCCGCCAGCACCAGCGTCCGGACCAGCACCGGGCTCCGGAGCGCTGCCAGCTCTGCCCTCAGCCGCACCGCCTGGCCGGCCCCCGGCGCGCTCGCACCCGCGCCCGCGCCGGCATGCGGCGTCGCGGCTGGGCGCCGCGGAGCGGCCGGGCGCGGCAGACCCCACGCGACGCCCAGCGCCGCCGGCAGGCAGAGCAGCGCGATCGCCCAGAAGGTCGCGCGCCAGCCGAGCAGCGTGCCCACCAGAGCGCCGGCGGGGACACCGATCACCGTGGCGAGCGTCGTACCGGAGAGGAGGACGGCCAGCGCCCGCCCCCGTCGTTGCGGCGGTACGAGCGTGGTCGCCGTGGTCAGCGCGACCGCGAGGAAGCCGGCGTTCGCCAGCGCCGCCACCACCCGGGTGGCCAGCAGGAGACGCAGGTCGGCGACGAGCGCGCCCGCCACGTGCGCGGCGGCGAACACCAGCACGAACCCGAGCAGGCTGCTCCGTGGCGGCCAGCGCCGGGCCAGCGCGGCGGTCAGCGGTGCGCCGACGACCATGCCGATCGCGAAGGCCGGCGTCGCCAGGCCGACCGCGGCCAGCGGCTGGTCGAGGTCGGCGGCGAGGTCCGGCAGCAGACCGGCGAGGACGAACTCGGACGTACCCATGGCGAACACCGCCAGGGCAAGGAGGTACAGCGGAAGAGGCATCGAGACTCCAGGTGGGCATCCGCATGGGCGTGCACGTGTGCATGCGGATACGAGGACGGAACGAGGGACGAGACAGGTCTCGCTCACCGCCGCGCGCCCACCACCGAGCGTGCCGATGCCTACCCGCGTCGGCGTCCGCGTCGGCTGCGGCCGACGTCAGGGCGCGGGTAGGTCAGGGTCAGGTGCTCAGTCGTTCAGGGACGTACGCCGGCGAGCGCACGCCCCCTCTCTGGATGCCTCGGGACTCGACATGGCCCCCACCCTAGAGACGCGACCGCGCTCGGCCCACCGGTTTTCCACGCGCAACGAGCAGCACCGGTGACCGATCATGGACGCATGCCCCTGCCTCCGGACCGGGACCGGGACCCGCTCCAGACCCAGCGCGACGCCGTCACCCGCCACTACGACGCCCGCGCCACCACGTACGACGACGGGCCGCTCCACCGCGCCCTGGCCGACACCGTCGCGGGCCTGGTCACCGAGCTCCTCGCCGCCGCCGTGGGTCCACCGCTGCGACCCCGCGTCGTGCTCGACGTCGGTACCGGGACCGGGCTCGTCCTCCGCGCCCTCACCGTCGCCTCCGCTCCACCCCAGCACGCACCCTCGCGCCCTCGCATCGTCGGCATCGGCGTCGACCTGTCCCCGGCCATGCTCCGCATCGCCGCCGCGGAGTCCACCGGCGCCGCCACCTTCCTCCGCGCCGACGCCACCGCGCTGCCCCTGGCGGACTCCTCGGTCGACGTCATCACCTGCGTCACGGCCCTGCACCTGCTGCCGTCCGCGGCGGCCGCCGACGCCGCCATCGCAGAATGGCAGCGGGTGCTCCGGCCCGACGGGCACGTCCTCACCGCGACGTTCACCCCAGCCCCGGCCCCGCCCACGACCCCACCCCCGGCGGCGGCCGCAGCCGCAGCCGCGGCGGCGACCAGCATGCGCCGCCGCCACGACGCCTACGCCACCCCGGACCAGCTCGCCGCAGCCCTCGCCCCGCACGGCCTCCACCTCGACCACCACCGCACCCGTACCTGGACCGACGGCGAGCACCACCTCCTCCTCTGCCAGGCAACGCCGAGCCCCCGCCAGGGTCCGCGCACCGGCCCCGTCCCCGCACCACCCCCGCCCAACCAGTAACGTCGTCCCGCACCAACCGAGCCACACCCGAGCACCCGAGCCCGAACCCACCCAGCCCGAGAGCGAGCCCCGCATGTCTGCCCCAGCCACCGGTCCCCGCGTCGCGATCGTGGCGGCTCGCTGGCACGCCGACATCGTCGACGTCGCCGTCACCACGTTCACCGCCGAGCTCGAGCAGCGCGGCTACCAGGTCGACGTCGTGCAGGTGCCGGGGGCGTTCGAGATCCCCCTCCAGGTACGACGCCGCGCCCTCTCGGGTGACTACGCCGCGGTTGCGGCGGCGGCGCTGGTGGTCGACGGCGGGATCTACCGCCACGACTTCGTCGCGTCGTCGGTGGTCGACGCGCTGATGCGGGTGCAGCTCGAGACGGATGTGCCGGTGTTCTCGGCGGTGCTGACGCCGCACCACTTCCACGAGCACGACGAGCACACGGGCTACTTCCGCCGGCACTTCGAGACGAAGGGCCGCGAGCTCGCGACCGCGGTCGACGCGATCGTCCAGCTGCCTGCCTGAGCCCGCGCGCTCAGGCGCCGGGGTCCCGGAACGGCGAGGCTGCTGGGGTGCCCCGGCGTCCCGTACCCCCGACCCTGTCCGCGCTCGAGCTGCTGGCGTCCCTCGCCGCGGTGATCGTGGTGGTGCTGATGCCGCTGCAGTTCATCGGCGCGCACCTGTGCGCTTGGGGTGAGTGCTCGGTGCCGGGGGCCGAGGAGATCCGCACCTACCGGCTGATGGTGCTCGTGCTGGTGGTCGCCGTGACGACCACCCTCACCCTCTCCGTACGACGCCGCGCCCACGTCGCCGTCGCCGGGCACGCCGTCGTCGGGCTGGTGGGGCTGGCGGTGGCGCTGGTGTTCGCGATGCCGACGATCGACTGGGCGGACCTGCGGCGCGAGGAGCCGCCGGCGCCGAACCCGGACTACGTCCCGTGCTACTCCGGCTCGGGCGACTGCGTCGGCGGCTGAGCCGGGGCCTCGGTGGCCGCGGCGGGCTCGTCGGCGTCGTAACGCTCGATCGGGTCCTTGTCGCCCGAGAAGGGCAGCACGCGCACGATCATGACGACCACGCTGCCGACGACGAGGCCGATGACGGCCGAGATGCCGGTGTTGGCGAGCCAGGCGAGGGTCGCGCCGGCGAAGCCGTGCACGGCGTGCTTGATGTCGTGCTCGATGTCGTGGACCCACTCGTAGGGGGCGTTCCACCAGCCGACCTCGTGGATGTTGACCAGGAGGATGTGGCCGCCGACCCAGAGCATGGCGACGGTGCCGATGATGGAGAGCGCGGAGAGCACGCGCGGCATGGCGGCAACCAGGCCGCGGCCGACCCGCTGGGCGAGGGCGGAGGGGCGCTGGGCGAGGAGGAGACCGGTGTCGTCCATCTTCACGATGAGCGCGACCACGCCGTAGACGGCGACGGTGATGACGATCGCGACGACGACGAGGATGGCGAGACGGGCCCAGAAGCTCTCGTCCTTGACCGTGTCGAGGGCGATCACCATGATCTCGGCGGACAGGATGAGGTCGGTCCGGACGGCACCGGCGATCATCTTCTTCTCCGCCTCGGGGCTGACCTCGGTGACCGGCGTCGCGTGGTCGTCGTGCTTCGAGAACAGGTGCCAGACCTTGTGCGCGCCCTCGTAGGCGAGGAAGGTTCCGCCGGCCATGAGGATGATCGGCAGCAGGCCCGGCAGGAACTCGCTGAGCAGCAGCGCCACCGGCAAGATGATCAGCAGCTTGTTGCGGATCGAGCCGACCGCGATCTGCTTGACGATCGGGAGCTCGCGCTCCGCGGCGAGGCCGTGGACGTACTGCGGGGTGACGGCGGTGTCGTCGATCACCACGCCGGCGGCCTTGGTCGTGGCCCGGCCGGCGGCCGCTCCGACGTCGTCGATCGAGGCGGCGGCGAGCTTGGCGATGGCCGCGACGTCGTCGAGCAGGCCGAAGAGTCCGGCGCTCACGACGGACCGTGGGTGCTGAGGCGCATGCCGGAAGGCTACCGGCAGGCGTGCACCACCTCGTCCGCCTGCTCGGGCGTGGGCGCTCCCCCGTGCTCCTGGTCGTGGACGACCGCGGTCAGCACGACCGCCTCGCGGACCCTGCGCTGCGCGGTGCCGAAGGGGTCCGCGACGTGGGTGAGCACGCGTCGTACCGGGGGCGAGGCGAGGCCGAGGGCGATCCCCAGGCCGAGCGCGGTGCCGACGACCAGGCTGAGGGCGGGGTGGGCGTCGGCCCAGTCGCTGAAGCCGGCGTAGTCCAGGCCCTTCACGGCGAAGCCGTGGAAGAGGTAGACGATCATCGTCGCGGCACCCATCCGGGTGAACCAGCCGCTGACCCGCGGGACGACGGCCAGCCACGCGAACGTCCCCGCCAGGCCGACGCCCACGACCATGAGCCGGGTGAGCAGCGCGGTCGGCGTCGGGTCGTCCATGAGGGTGAACGGGCGGTAGTAGAGGTACCCGGTCGAGGCCCAGTGCTCCAGGTTGACCGCGAGCACCCCGATGAGTGCGAAGGCGGCGACACCGAGGATCGCGGGGGTCCGGCCGCGGAGCCACTCCATCCGCTGCGGCGTCATCATCGCCCCGAGCACGAAGAACGGCAGGAAGCCGAGGATCCGGGGCAGGTCCATCCAGCGAGTCCACTCGCCGTCGAGGAAGCCGCTGCCCAGGCAGATCCCCAGCGCCAGGACGACGGCCGCGCCGGCACCGAGCGGGCGCAGCAGCGGGAGGACGAGGCGCCACCCGACGAGCGCCAGGAGGTACCACATCGGGAAGTGCGGATCGGTCCACAGGTACTCCAGCCGCTCCCCGCCGACGTGCAGCCGGAACCAGGCCAGCGCGCCCTCGAACAGGACGTACGGCACGAGCAGCGTGGTGACCAGGCCCCAGAGCCGGTCGGGCCGGTAGGAGAACCCGCGCGAGAGGTAGCCGGAGAGGAACACGAACGCCGGCATGTGCCACAGGTAGACGAAGTCGTACAGGTGCCCTGCCAGCGCGTCCGAGGGCAGCAGCGCCCACGTGTGCCCGAGCACGACGAGCACGATGAGGCCCATCTTGGCGTTGTCCCACCAGGGATCCCGAGGAGTCGGCATCACTCCTTGGTACCCGCCGGTCCTGAGGAAAGTCCAAGTGTCCGACAACCTGACACCCGGCTCAGGTCGCGCAGGCGGCGCAGGCGGCGCGGCAGCTCAGTCGGCGACGAGCCCCAGGCGCAGGTACTCCGCGGCGTAGGTGCCGCTGAGCAGCAGCGAGGCGTACCGGCCGACCTCGGCGGCCGCCTCGGACGCCACGTGCTCGATCCGGACGTCGTGGGCCCGGGCGGCGTCCTCGAGGCGCAGCCGCTGGTCGCGCACGACCGGGTCGTCGATGCCGTCGTCGAGCAGCACGAGGACCGGCCGGCGCTCGCCGGTGTCGTCGGCGAACGGGTCGGCGAAGACGTTGCGCGGGCGGGCCGCCTCGATCACGGGCAGGAGGTGCTCGGCGTCGCCGGCGAGCGCCGCCCGTCCGGACGTACGCCGGATCGACTCCGCGACCCGGCGTGCGGCGCGGGCCGCGAGCACCGATCCGCCCCACAGCAGGGGGTTGGCGTCGGCGAGCGAGATGGCGAGCATCTTGGCCGGGTTGATGGAGATGTCGCGGTGCGGCGAGCAGCCGATGGCGACGGCATCGAGTGCCTCGGCGACGGCCTCGGGGTCGGCGGTGGGGCCGAGCTCGACCTGGTCGAGGAAGGAGAGCATGGCGACCGCGGTGGCGAGCTGATCGCTGGTGCTGGTCGGGAGGATGGTCGCCCAGCGGCCGGTGGCGTGCTCGGCGACGACCGAGTCCGGGGGCGCGGCGACGACGAGCTGGCAGCCGCGACGGGCGGCCTCGGCGACCGCGAGCGCGGTCCCGGCATCCCCACCCTCGGGGGCCAGGACGACGACCAGGTCGAGGCTGCCGGCCCAGCCGGGCAGCGCCGGGGAGGGCCAGGCCACGAACGGCACCGGGCAGAAGGGCTCCAGCACCGCGCGGAGCAGGCGGGAGTCGGGGCCCGCCGCGATGACCGCGCGGGGACGGGTGTCGCTGGCACGGGCGACCGCCTCGGCGATCGCGTCGGTGGCGGCGTCGACCTCACGGCGTACCCGGGCGCCGGACTCGGCCAGCGTCCGCAGCCGCAGGTCCGCTCCGGCCAGGGCCGATGCGTCGTCCAGCCGCGACTCGTCGAACCAGACCATCGCAGGCTGCCTCAGGCCGGCTTGCGGGCTTCGTCGACCAGCAGGACCGGGATCCCGTCGCGCACCGGGTAGACCAGTCCGCAGCCCGAGCAGGCGAGCTCGGGGACCTCGGTGAGCGTCAGCTCGCCCTTGCAGGACGGGCAGACGATGATCGCGAGGAGCTCCGGGGAGACCTCCGGGGCGCTCACTTGCCGCTCCGGATGATCGCGAGGGCCTCGTCACGGACTCGGGCCATGGTGGGCTCGTCCTTTCCTTCGGCGTTCAGCCGCAGCAGCGGCTCGGTGTTGGAGGCGCGCACGTTGAACGCCCAGTCGGCGTGGCCGATGCTCAGCCCGTCGAGCTTGTCGATGGTGACGCCGTCCTGCGCGCCGTACGCCTCCTCGAGGGCGGCGAGGACGGCGTCCTGGTCGGCGACGGTGCTGTTGATCTCGCCGCTGAGCGGGTAGCGCTCGTAGGCCCGGAGCAGGTCGGAGAGCGGCCGGTCGGACTCGGCGAGCGCGGCCAGCGCGTGGAGCGCGGCGAGCATGCCGGAGTCGGCGCGCCAGAAGTCGCGGAAGTAGAAGTGACCGCTGTGCTCGCCGCCGAAGACGGCGTCGGTCTCGGCCATCGTCGCCTTGATGTAGGAGTGGCCGACGCGCGTGCGCACCGGCGTACCGCCGAGCTCGGTGACGATCTCGGGCACCGCGCGCGAGGTGATCAGGTTGTGGATCACCGTGGCACCGGGCTCCTTGGCGAGCTCGCGCGCGGCGATCAGCGCCGTCAGCGTGGACGGCGAGACCAGCTCGCCGCGCTCGTCGACGAGGAAGCACCGGTCGGCGTCGCCGTCGAAGGCGAGCCCGATGTCGGCGCGCTCGGCGATCACGCGCTTCTGGAGGTCGACCAGGTTGGCCGGTTCGATCGGGTTCGCCTCGTGGTTGGGGAACGTGCCGTCGAGCTCGAAGTACATCGGGATCATCTCGACCTGGCCGGCCAGCCGCTCGAAGACGGCCGGCGCGGTGTGCCCCGCCATGCCGTTGCCGGCGTCGACCACGACCTTGAGCCGGCGCCCGGAGACCGGAGCGAGCGAGAGCAGGTGCGCGGCGTAGGCCTGAAGGACGTCGTGCTCCCCGATCGACCCCGAGCGCCCGCTCGCGGCGACCGGCGTTCCGGCCGCGACCCGGTCCCGGATCTCGGCCAGGCCACTCTCGGCGCCTACCGGCTGCGCGAGGGCCCGGCACATCTTGATGCCGTTGTACTGCGCGGGGTTGTGGCTCGCGGTGAACATCGCGCCCGGCAGGTTGAGGTGCCCGGACGCGAAGTAGAGCTGGTCGGTCGAGGCCAGGCCGATCATCGTGACGTCAGCGCCGGCCGTGGTCGCCCCGTCGGCGAAGGCACCCGCCAGCGCGGGCGAGCTGGGCCGCATGTCGTAGCCGATGACGAGCGCGTCGATGCCGAGCACCGCGACGTAGGCCGCACCGGCGGCGCGGGCGAGCTCCTCGTCGAGCTGTTCACCGACGATGCCACGGACGTCGTAGGCCTTGAAGACCTTGCTCAGGTTGTCCGGGGACGTGGTGGCACTGGCCATGCGGCGACCTTAGTGCACGGCGGTGGGGCGCAGTTACTCCGAGGTCAGCATGCGCAGGTGGCCCTTGCGAGCCACCTCACGTCCGGGCTCACGCGGCGCCTCGACGGGCTCGCGGCGGACCGGACGCGCGGCCTCGCGGACCGCGTCGGCGAGCGCCAGCAGGTCGTCATTGCTGGGCCCCTGCTGCTGGTTGCCGAGCGAGAGCCGGACGACCTCCCAGCCGCGCGGCGCGGAGAGCCGCTCGCTGTGGACGTCGCAAAGGTCATAGGCGTGCGGCTCGGCGAAGGTCGCCAGCGGGCCGAGCACCGCGGTCGAGTCGGCGTACACGTAGGTCAGGGTGGCGACGGCGCGACGGGCACAGGCCGTACGCGAACACGTACGCAGGCTCTGGGGTGCCGGACTCGCGCTCACGCGGCAGACGCTACCGCCCCGAGCCTCGTGGAGTGGATAGGCTCGCTGACGTGGAGCAGCTCGTCCCCCGCCGCCGGCGCGACCGACGTGGGCGCGGCATGCGCGGACCCGCCGTGCTCCCGCTCGAGACCGGGCACCAGCCGCCGGTCCCCCGCGGCTCGCGCGAGACCTTCGACCGGATCATGCTCGACGTGGTCTCCGCCATCGACGAGCGCTGGTCGGACCACCTCGGCCTGGTCGAGTACGCCGTCGAGGACACCCCCGACCTGCCCGACGACTGGGACTCAGGCCGGGTGCCCCTCTCCTCGCTGGTCCGCGGCTCCGGCAGCCGGCCGACCCGGCTCGTCGTGTTCCGGCGGCCCCTGGAGCACCGGGCTGCCGACCGCGCCGACCTGGAGGCGATCGTGCTGACCGTGGTGGTCGAGCAGGTCGCCGAGCTGCTCGGGATCGAGCCGAGCGACGTCGACCCGCGGTACCCGTCGGACGACGACTGAGGCGCGGCCGGGCCGATGAGGCTGTGGATCGTGGGCTACACCCCCGGGGCGCGGGGCTGCCCCGTCGTACTGAAGGGCGAGCTCAACCAGCCGTGGTCGTGGGACGCCCACCGCCCCGGACCGCCGGGGGACGTGCCGTCCGGCTACGTCTACACCGCCCGGCACCCGGTGCTCGACCTCGACTACTGGGACCTGAACTGGCTGGCCTCGGAGCGGTTCCTCGACGTCTGCCGGGCGTTCGGCCTGCGCGTCCACCCGGTCCCGGTCGAGGTGCTGCAGTCGGGCGGGAAGCCGACCGCGAAGAAGTATGCGTACCTGACGTGGAGCGAGTGGGCCTCGGTGATCGACCTCGAGGCCTCGGAGGCCGAGCTCGACACCGACCTCGCGACGGGTGAGCCCGCGCGGCACCGGCACTTCCCCGGCGCACCGGTCCTGCTGTCGGTCGACAGGTTCGTCGTCGACCCCGCGAGGGTGCCGCGGGCGGCGGCCTTCAAGTGCCTCGACCTCGGGCACCAGCTGGTCTGCACCGACGACTTCAAGCAGGCCTGCGAGGAGGCGGGGCTGCGCGGTCTCGCGTTCTCCGACCTGACCACCTACACGCAGGCGGACTTCTGGGGCTGAGGCCCGCTACTGCGGCGCGACCACCGGGATCCGCGCGTGCGTCTCGGCCGGCCGCAGCCGCAGCGTCGCGAGCCCGCCCTGACGCCCGGCGACGGGCATCGAGAACACCCCGGCGACGCGGGTGTTGCGTGCCTCCACCGCGACCCGTACGGCGCCCGGCGGCAGCGCGAGCGACGCGGCCCGGTCGGGGGCGACCTCGACCTGGTCGTCGCGCAGCTGCGCCCCCGCCGCGTCGTACGACGTCACGTGGACGACGCCCGGGCGCTGGGCGCCGCCGAGCAGCAGCGTCTTGGCGCCCGCGGGGAGGACGGCGGCGGTGGGCTCGCGGACGTCGATCGCGGGGGCGAGCAGGACCAGGTCGGAGCTCTGGAGCAGGCGGACCGAGGTAGCGACGGGGTCCGGGGACTCGATGAGGACGCCGACGACGCCCTCGCCGCTCTTGCCGGCCAGCAGCTTGCTGAGGTCGGCCGTCGCCATGGCGCCGGGAGCGACCGAGATCGGTTCGGCGTCGGTGGGGGTGAAGGTGGCGTCGGTGGTGACGAGGCGGACGGTGGCGCGCACCTCGTCCTGGCCCGGGTTGGCGATGAAGAGGGTCGCGCCGGTGGGCTTGGCGGGGAGGCCGAGGATGAGGTTGCTGGTGTCGGGCTCGGCCTGGGTGGGCTGGAACTCGGTACTCACCCGGCCGCGGCCGAGGGGATCGCGAGTGGTGCGCGCGGTGGTGGTGACCCGGCCGCGGATGACGGTGACATGAGCCGCCGTGAGCGTACGACGGGGCGCGGTCGCGCTGAGGTCGATCCGCTTCACCCCGTGCGCGGGGACCTGGATGCCGCGCAGGGCGGGCTCCTCGACAGGGCCGGAGGCGTCGGAGAGGGCGATGTCGACGACGGCCTCGCCGTCGTCGGGGTTCACCAGCTCGACGGTGGTGGCGTAGCGGGCGCTGGCGCCGAGGCCGACCAGCCACTCGTCGTACGAGGGGGTGCGGCACTCGGGAACGGCGAGGCCCTCGCCGCGGCCGGCGACGATGCCGGGTGCGGCCTCGCCCTTGCCGGTGAGGACGGTGGCGCCGGTGCTGCCGGGGACCGTGGCGGTCGCGTCGGCGGTGACGGTGACGGGTGCCGCCTCGGTGACGGTCGTCGCGGTGGGCGTGCCGGTCAGGACGTCGAGGTCGCCGCCGGGGACGCCGGGGCTGCGGCCGACCCGGACCGGGACCGCGCCGGGCTCGAGGCCGGCCGGGCAGACGGTCGTGGCCGAGGTGAGCGCCGAGCTCGTGGGCGGGCGGACGCCGCCGGGCTGCGGGGAGTCCTCGCCGCCGATGGCGCCGATGCCGAGGGCGACGACGGTGGGCAGGCCGATCGCGAGGGCGACGAGGATGTCGACCCGGCGGCGCCGGACCACCGAGGCGCGCCGGCCGGGACCGGAGGGCGCGGGAGGCGGAGTCGGGGTCGGGGTGGGGTCAGTCATCGCGGTTCCTTCGCAGCGGCGGCAGGGCCAGCACGACCAGGACGGGGATCGCCGCGCCCTGGACCGCCAGCAGGATCCAGCGCAGCCAGGAGCCGTCGTCCGGGAGCGGGCCGGGCTCCGGGGTGACCTGCCAGGCCCGGGTGCCGCGCTCGGAGCTGGCCTGGACCAGGCCGGAGGTGGCGTCGAGGCTGGCGGCGACCGCGCCGTCGGCGGGGGCGGCCTGGACGATGTAGAGGATGCCGCGCTTCGACAGCTCGGCCACGGCGTCGGGATCGGGCGAGGTGACGAGCGAGCGGATGGTGGCGCTCACCGCGGGGTCCTCGGGGGTGAGCGCGGCGATCTCGTCCTCGCCGACGGTCGGCCCGTCGCCGCGGCGCACCTCGTAGCGCACGCCGTCGTCGATGCTGCCGCGCAGCACGAGGACGCCGTCCTGCTCGGCCTGCTCGGCGCGCTGGGCCATGTAGACGGGGACGTCGGACGGAGGTGGGTCGGTCAGGTCCTCGCTCCCCCAGCCGGCGAACCAGACGAGCCCGGCGAGCGGGGCGACGATCCCGGCGAGGGCGACCAGGGCGAGGCCGGCCTGGGCGGGCTTGGCCTGGTCGCCGAGGTGGTGCAGGGCCAGGCCGCCGAGCACGGCGGCGCTCACCCAGGCACCGGCCAGGAAGAGCAGCACCACGCCGAGGCCGGGCTGCTGCGAGGTGGTCCCGCTCAGGTCGACGCGGGTGACCGCGAGCGGGATCGCGACCACGGCGGTGATCGCGGCGACCAGCCAGCAGAAGATGACGGAGATCCGGGTCGCGCGCGGGATCAGCGCGAGGAGGGCCAGCACCGGCAGCGCGAACCCGATCCACGCGGGGGCACCCAGGCCGCCCAGGCGCCCGGCGACCAGGTCCCAGCCGGAGGTGGCGGCGGTCGGCCAGCGGCCGATGTCGAGCAGGGTGCCGGCCGCGGCGCCCTCGAGCAGGGCCGGCAGCCACCACGGCAGGAGGACGACGAGCGGCACCAGCAGCGCGGCGACCGGCGGTCCCCACACGGTGCGGTCGCGCGCCTCGCCGGGCACCAGCCGGACCGCGCAGCCGAGCAGCACGGCGACCAGGACGGCGGTCACGAACCAGGCCGGCGGGGCGACGGCGGTCAGCACGGCGAGGAGCAGGCCGGTCCGCCAACCCGCGCGGCGCCGGTGGGCGGCGTCGGGGTCGGCGAAGCCGAGGGCGCTGTGCGCCATCCAGGGCAGCACGGCCGCGGCGACGACGATCCCCCAGCGGCCCCCGCCCCAGGCGCCGGCGACCAGCGGGACGAGCGCCCAGGTGACCGCGCCCCACAGGAGCAGCCAGCGCGGCGCGCCGTACGGCGTGACCAGGCGCCCGACGACCCGCAGGAAGCGCCACGCGCCCCACAGCCCGAACGGCGCGGCCAGCGCCATGAGCAGCGACATCAGCAGGGAGGGGCCGAACGGGATGCCGAGCAGCGCCAGCAGCAGCACGTACGGCGGCGCGGGCACCGCCGAGCCGAAGCCGATCGGGTGGTTCGCCTCGACGTGGAGCGCCCACCAGGCGCCGATCCCGTCGGGCGTGGGCGAGAGTGCCCCGCCGCTGATCCCGCCGACCACGTCGCGCACGCCGACGAGCAGCGCGATGACGGTGATCGCGGTCGCCACGGCGACCGGGCTGGTGAAGAAGCGGACGACGATGCCGGTGTCGGCGAACTCGTCCTCCTCGTCGCGGTGCCGGGCCGCCGGCGGCGCCTTGGCCGCACCGCGCTCGGCGGCCGCGGCACGGCGGCGGTCGGCGACGTCGGCGGCCTGGTTGGTCGCCGCGGCGACGAGGTCGCCGACGAAGTCGAGACCGTGCCGGTAGGGCAGCCACCAGGGCGCCAGCAGCCGGCGTACCCGGGCCCGGTCGCCGGTACCGGTGCGCGCCCGGCGCGCGGCCCGGACCCGGCCCGGGTGGCGCAGCACGGAGATGAGGGCGGCGAGCTCGTCGAGCGCCTCGCCGACCGCGCGGACGCAGAGCAGCCCCACCACGCGCAGCAGCGTGCCGAGCACGAGCCGGATCGTCTGGAAGGGCAGGGTCGCGCCGCGGGCGTTGGCCAGCAGCGTGAAGAGCGCGGCGCGGCGCTCCTGGAAGTGGGTGTGCCGCCCGGTCAGCGGCGTGCGGCGGATGCCGCGGTGGGCCGCCTCGGCGTGGAAGACGACGGCCGAGGGCACGATGAGCGTGGTCCGCCCGGCCGCGGCGGCGCGCCAGCCGAGGTCGAGGTCGTTGCCGAAGATCGGCAGCTCCGGGGAGTAGCCGCCCAGCTCCTCGAGCGCGGTACGGCGGACCAGGACGCCGGCGGAGTTGACCGCGAGCACCTCGCGGACCTCGTCGTGCTGGCCCTGGTCGTACTCGCCGCGCTCCAGGCCGGTCTCGCGCCGGCCGGTGCCGCTGATCGTGACGCCGAGCTCGAGCAGCCGGCGCAGCGAGGGCCACTCGCGCAGCTTGGGGCCGAGGAAGTCGGCGTCCGGCCGGGCCGCGGCGGCGGCGAGGAGCTCGGCGAGCGCGTCGGGCGCGGGGTTCGCGTCGTCGTGGAGGATCCAGATCCACTCCGGCTCGTGGCCGGCCTCGGCGAGCGCGACCAGTCCGTCGGCGACCGCGTCCGGGAATCCGGTGTCACCGGGACGCGCGCGGACGGTGAGCGGGACCCGTCCCTCGAGCGCGGTGCGGACCAGGTCCGCACTGCCGTCCCGGCTGCCGGTGTCGACGGCCACCACTCGCGCCACGGGGGCGATCTGCGCGAGCAGGCCGTCGAGGACCGCCGGAAGCCAGGACGCTCCGTCGTGGCTCACGAGGAGACAGGCGACCTCTGGATGCTCCGACACGATGCCCGACCTTACGTCTGACGGCCCGAAGGGGGCGAACCGTCAGTCGTGGCCGACGACGTGCCGTCGGTCTCCTCCGCCGCGCTCAGACGGCGCGCTTCTTCAGCTTGCGACGCTCACGTTCCGACAGGCCACCCCAGATGCCGAAGCGCTCGTCGTTGCCCAGCGCGGCCTCGAGGCACTCGACGCGGACCTCACAGGTCTGGCAGACCTTCTTGGCCTCACGCGTCGATCCCCCCTTTTCAGGGAAGAACGCCTCGGGGTCGGTCTGCGCGCACAACGCACGCTCCTGCCACCCCAGCTCGTCGGAATCTGCTTCGACCAGGAACAGTTCCCTCACGATTTCGCCCCTTACGACTCGACCCGGTGTCCCGAACGACACCACTGGAATTACATACGTGTCATACCCAAACAGTCAAGGTCGAGTCTGCTATAGGCGCCCCCGTGCACGCTGCCCTTTTCGGGCACGGCACAGTTGACCCCCGTGGAATCGACTCCTGACGCGACAGCCGCTGGTCCCATCGGCGGACCTCTGCGGAAGCTGACCGTCCTCTCGGGCGGCATGGGCGGAGCCCGGTTCCTGCAGGGCCTGCTCCATGGCATCGCCGCTGGAACACTACCGGGTGTGGCCACGGACGCCCACGTCACGGTGGTCGCCAACAACGCCGACGACTGGTGGGTCCACGGCCTCAAGGTGTGCCCGGACCTCGACACGGTGATGTACACGCTGGGCGACGGCATCGACCTCGACCGCGGCTGGGGGCGCCGGGAGGAGACCTGGAGCGCGAAGGAGGAGCTCGCGGCGTACGGCGTGGAGCCCACCTGGTTCGGTCTCGGCGACCGCGACATCGCCACCCACCTGGTGCGCACCCAGATGCTGGAGGCCGGCTACCCGCTGTCCCAGGTGACCCAGGCGCTGTGCCGGCGCTGGCTCGAGCCGGCCTACGGCGACGCCCTCACGCTGCTGCCGATGACCGACGACCGGGTCGAGACCCACGTCGCCGTGAGCGACCCCGACTCCCCCAGCGGCAAGCGCGTCGTGCACTTCCAGGAGTACTGGGTCCGGCTCCGCGCCGCGGTGCCCGCCGAGCAGGTCGTCTTCGTCGGGATGGACCAGACCACTCCGGCTCCCGGCGTGGTCGAGGCGATCACCGGAGCCGACCTCGTCGTGCTCCCGCCGTCGAACCCGGTGGTCTCGGTCGGCACGATCCTGGCCGTGCCCGGCATCCGCGAGGCGGTCCGCGCCACCACCGCCCGAGTCGTCGGCCTGTCCCCCATCGTCGGCGACAGCCACGTGCGCGGCATGGCCGAGCAGATGCTGACCTCGATCGGCGTCGAGGTGAGCGCGGCCGGCGTCGGGCTCAACTACGGCGCCCGCAGCGCCGGCGGCGTCCTCGACGGCTGGCTGGTCGACGAGCGCGACGCCGCCCAGGTGGCCCGCCTGGAGGCCGCGGGGATCGCCGCGGCCGCCGTACCGCTGATGATGACCGACCACGACGCCACCGCCGCGATGGCCGCGGCGGCGATCGAGCTGGTCCGCTGATGCGGCTGCAGGTGGTGGCACCCGACGGCGTCCCCGAGGTCCGCCCCGGCGACGACCTCGCCGCCGCGCTCCTGACCGCCATCGAGGCGCTCGGCCCCGACGCGCTCGCCGACGGCGACGTCCTCGTGGTGACCAGCAAGGTCGTCAGCAAGGCCGAGGGCCGGATCGAGACCGGCGACCGCGACGCCTGGGTCGACGCCGAGACCGAGCGCCTCGTCGCCCGCCGCGGCCCCACCCGGATCGTGCGCAACCGGCTCGGCCTGACCATGGCCGCGGCCGGCGTGGACGCCTCGAATGTCGACGCCGGGACCGTCGTCCTGCTGCCCCTCGACCCCGACGCCTCCGCCCGGCGGCTGCGCGCGGCCGTCGCCGAGCGCACCGGCCGCAACGTCGGCGTCGTCGTCACCGACACCGCCGGCCGGACCTGGCGCGAGGGCCAGACCGACATCGCCATCGGCGCCGCGGGCATCCAGGTCCTGGAGTCCTTCGCCGGACGCGTGGACGCCCACGGCAACGAGCTCGCCGTCACCGCTCCCGCCGTCGCCGACGAGATCGCCTCCGCCGTCGAGCTCGCCCAGGGCAAGCTCGGCGCCCGCCCCTGCGCCGTCGTCCGCGGCCGCGCGGACCTGGTCCTGCCCCCCGGCGAGGACGGCCCCGGCGCCCGCGTCCTGATCCGCGCCGACGGCGCCGACCTCTTCGGGTACGGCGCCCGCGAGGCCGTCATCCAGGCCGTCGCCGGAAATCCGGACGCCCGTACGCCTTTCGGTCACCCGGTCTCCGCCCCCGACTTCGTCGACGCTCTCCAGCGCGCCGGGATCACCGCTCGCACGGCGGGCCCGGCCGACGTACAGGCTGATCCGGGGCGCCGCGCAGCCGCCGACATCGTCGCCTTCGCCCACGGCTGGACGGCCGCCGGCGACACCCCGACCAGCGCCGTCTCGGACACCGAACTGCGGTTTCGACCGCTGACTCCGTAGACTCACCGCGATTCCGCCGCTACCACCAAGACGAGGTACCCCGCACGTGGCCAAGTCCAGCAAGTCCGAGAAGTCGGACCGCCGCCAAGTCATCGACGAGATCCGGCGCAAGCAGAAGGGCGCCGACCGGCGTCAGGGCATGGCCATCGTCGGCGTGTGCATCCTGGTCGCGGTCCTGATCGTGGGCGCCGCGGCGTACCCGAAGGTGCGCGAGATCATCGACACCCAGAAGTGGAAGGGCAAGTCGGTCGGCGAGATCGGCGCCGCCGCCAGCGTCTGCGGTGACATCACCGAGAAGGACGCCAACGGCAGCGGCGAGCACGTCCCCACCGGCCAGCAGGTCGAGTACAAGGACGTCCCGCCCGCCTTCGGCCCCCACTGGAACGAGGCCGGCGTCGCCCCCGCCCCGATCACCGACCGCTTCTACACCTCCAGCTCGCGCCCCGAGCTCGAGTCGATCGTGCACAACCTGGAGCACGGCTACACCGTCCTCTGGTACGACACCTCGGTCGCCGACAACTCCGGCGAGATCGCCGCGATCCGCTCGATCGCCAAGATCATGGACGCCAACGACACCAACCAGCGCCTGAAGTTCAAGGCCGTCCCGTGGACCAAGAAGGACGGCGGCAGCTTCCCCAAGGGCCAGCACATCGCGCTGACCCACTGGCGGATCGACGCGACCACGCAGAAGCAGTACGGCGCGTGGCAGTACTGCTCCGAGGTCAGCGGTGCGGCGCTGAAGACCTTCATGGACAAGTACCCGTTCACGGACGCGCCGGAGCCGTACGCCTACTGAGGCGGCGCCTCCCCGGTCGTACAACAAGGGCCTGGGTCAACGGAAACGTTGACTCGGGCCCTTGTTGCGTCGACGGGCGGGCCGGAATGCCGCCCAAGGGTGGCGGCCGCACAGCGGCGGCGCGGGCGGAGCCCGTGCCGTCGTCGCGCCCGAAGCGCGGCCGCCACCGCAACCACGCTCACCAGCCGGGCAACCCAGCACCCTCGGCACAGGAACCCAGCGACCTCGGCGCAGGAACCCTGCGACTTCGGCGGGCGGGCAGGCGGGCTCAGGTGAGGTCGGCCCGCCCCTGGTCCTTCAGCGCGGCCACGACCTTCTTGACCTCCTGAGCCCGGGCCCGCGTGGTCACCAGCAGCGCGTCAGGCGTGTCCACGACCACCACGTCGTCCAACCCGATCACGGCGACCACCCGCCCCGACCCCGGTACGACGATCCCGCTGGCGCCGATCACCTGCGCGAGCGCGGCGTCGCCGAGGACGGTGCAGTCCTCCTCGTCGCCGAGCAGGCCGGCGAGGGAGTCGAAGTCGCCGACGTCGTCCCAGCCGAAGGCGCCCGGGATGGTGACGACGCGGCCGGCGGCGGCGGCCGGTTCGGCGACGGCGTGGTCGATGGCGATGCGGGGCAGCTTGTCCCACAGGTCGGGGAGGCGGGCGGGGTCGGCGGCGATGGCGCGGAGGTTGGCGGTGAAGGTGGGGTCCTGCTCGGCGAGGAGGTCGAGGAGGACGGTGGGGCGCACGACGAACATGCCGGCGTTCCAGCGGTAGTCGCCGGTGGCGAGGTACTCCTCGGCGACCGGGACCGAGGGCTTCTCGACGAACTCGGCGACCTGGCGGGCGGTGGGGTGGCCGGCGAGGGGGTCGCCCTGGCGGATGTAGCCGAAGGCGGACGACGGGAAGGTGGGCTCGATGCCGATGGTGACGAGCCAGCCGTCGCGGGCTGCGGCGACGGCCTCGGTGACGGCGCGGCCGAAGCCGTCGGGGTCGGTGATGACGTGGTCGGCGGCGAAGGAGCCCATCACCTCGGCGCCGCGCTGCTCCAGGACGGCGGCGGCGAGACCAATCGCGGCCATCGAGTCGCGCGCCGACGGCTCGGCGAGGACGGCGTCGGCGGGCAGGTCGCCGAGCTGGGCCCGGACGGCGTCCTGGTGGGCCACGCCGGTGACGACGACGAGGCGGTCCGCGACCAGGGGCGCGAGCCGGTCGTGGGTCTGCTCCAGCAGGGAGCGGCCCGACCCGGTGAGGTCGTGGAGGAACTTAGGGGAGCCCGAGCGGGACAGGGGCCACAGGCGGGTACCGGCGCCGCCGGCGGGAACGACTGCCCAGAAGCCCGGGATCTCGTCAGCGACCATGGGCGGCACCCTATCCTCGGGCTCGTGACCACCTTCGCCGCCGTCCTCGCCCAGCGCCTGCGCCAGGATCCCGGGAAGCCGCTGGTGACCTTCTACGACCACGCCACGGGCGAGCGCGTCGAGCTGTCCACGACCACGTGGGCCAACTGGGTGGCCAAGGCCGGTTCGCTGCTCGTCGACGAGCTCGGGCTCGAGCGCGGCGACCGGATCGCCGTCGACCTGCCGCCGCACTGGCTGGGGACCGTCTTCCTGGGGGCCGCCTGGAGCGCCGGGCTGGCCGTCGTACCGGTGGACGACAGGGAGCTCGCCGCCGTGGTCTGCGGCCCGGACACGCTCGAGCGGTGGGCGCCGGAGGCCGGCGACCTCGTCGTGCTCGCGTGCGCGCTGCTGCCCCTGGGCGTGCGCTTCGCGGAGCCGCTGCCGGCCGGCGTGCACGACGTCGGCGTGGAGATCTGGTCCCAGCCGGACGCCTTCACGCCCTGGGACCCGCCCACCCCCGACGACCTGGCGTACGCCGGCCCGGGCGCCGGCGCCGAGCTCGACCAGGCCGCGCTGTGGACGGCGGCGGCCGCCGGCCGGTTGTCCGGCGGCGGCCGCCTGCTGTCGGTCGCCGACCCCGTCACGGAGCCGATGACCTTGAGTGAGCCGCTCGCACTCGGCGGGTCACTCGTCCTGGTCGCCCGGGCCGAACCGCACGAGCTCGAGGCGACTTCCGTCGCCGAGCACGTCACGGCCCGCTTCCCCGCCTAGGCGACCAGGACAAGCCTGGTGTGCGGGACTGCCGGGTCTCCCCTCAGCCCGCCAGGTCGAAGTTCGGCCGGGTGGTGACCAGCAACGGGTTGCCGAGCTTCCCTCCGGACTGGGCGACCAGGTAGATGCCCTTGGTGGTCTTGTTGCGCACGGCCACCAGCTTGGTCGTGGTCCCCGGCATGGTGCCCAGGCCGACCACCACGTCCCAGCTGCCCGCCGCGGTGCTGATGGTCGACGCGGAGACCCAGCCACCGGGGCCGTTGCCGCGGTAGAGCACCAGCGAGCTGCCGTTGCGGACCAGGCTGTCGGGGGCGCCGTCGGCGTCCCACAGGCCCACGCCGGTCTGCTGGTTGCCGGTCACCGCGCTGTACGCCGGGTAGCTCGGCGAGACGCCGGTCATCCCGCGGCCGGGGTAGATCCGCATCCGGTCGCCCTTGGGCTGGCCCATCAGGTCGGGATAGCCGTCACCGGTCACGTCACCGACCGAGGCGAGCAGCGCCACGTTCTTGAACTTCGCCGGCAGGTCCACGCCCGGGTAGAAGATCGCCCCGCTCTTGCCGCGGAACAGCACCGCCACCCCGTCGGTCTTGCGGATCGCGATGATGTCGTTGCGGCCGTCGCGGTCCCAGTCGCCGACCCGCATGATCTGCGAGGCCCAGGGCGCGTAGATGTTGGTCTTGACCCGGGCCGTGGTCCGCCAGCTGATGCCGCGGCGCACGACGTCGAGCAGCATGAGCCGGCCGTTGCCGGCCTTGCGGAAGAGCAGGTCGGGGTTGGCTGAGCCGACGTAGTTGCCGATCACGTCGCGCCCGGACCAGCCCTTCTGGGCCTTGGCCGCGAGGGTGCGGATGGTGCCGAGCTGGGCGTAGAGGTAGCGGCCCGGGCAGGCGGTCGACCCCGCGTCGCGGTGCCCGTTGATCGCCTTGAACTTCTTGGTGCCCAGCACCTGGCTGGTCGCCGACGCGCTCACCCCGTGCAGCGAGAGCTTCCAGGCGAACAGGGCGCCGTAGGCGTTGATCATCGCCGAGCTCGGCTGGGTGATGTCGTAGTTGCCGATCGCCGACATCGCGAACGAGTAGTTGTTGTAGCCGGCCGTGTGCGCGCCGACGACGGGACGGTCGACGCCGCCCGCGCGGCCCTCCCAGATCCGGCCGAAGCGGTCGACGAGGAAGTTGTAGCCGATGTCGGCCCAGCCCCGCGAGCGCACGTGGTAGCTGTAGATGCCGCGGATGATCCCCGGGACCTGGCTCTTGGTGTAGTTGTTCGCGTTGACCGTGTGGTGCACGAAGCCGGCCCGCACCTCGTAGTACTGCGGCGGGCTGCTGTCGCGCAGCCGCTCGTCGGCACCCCACTGGGCGCGGGAGAAGATCTGCGGCTTCGGCGTGTACGTCGCGGCCTGGAGCTCGATCGCGCCGTCACCGTCACCGTCGCCACCGGTGCCCGGGGTGCTCGGGGTCTCGGGAGTGCCGAGGGTGCCGGGGGTGCCGGGGGTGTCGCCGGCGAGGCGCGCGGTGTCGATCGCGGGCTTCTCCTGGGCGGTCGCGGTCGGCGTACCGGGGTCGATGACGGCGAGCTTCATGTCCGCCGGGGCGGCCTTGGCGGTGGTCACCTTGACCTGGACCTGGTCGACGTCGCCGACCAGGACGGCATCGGTGCCCGGCCGGGTGCCCCGGCCCTCGGCGCTGCGCGGGTCGGGACCGTGCTCGTCGTGGTACTCCGCCGCCGTCCAGCCGCTCCACGCGCCGCTGCCGTTGCGGGTGCGGACCTTGACCTTGATCGCGTCGTCGGCGACCGCGACGCCGTGCGCCCAGGTCACGCCGACGGTGCCGTAGCCCGAGACCGGCAGGGCGCCACTGGTCACCGTGGACCCGCCACCGGTGCGCGCCGCCGTGGTCGCCCGCAGCGCCACCCGGCCGCGGACCGCCGACGCCGCGGGCGGCGTCAGGGCGTACTCCTCGACGTCCGGGTCCACCTCGCCGGTCGGCACGTTCGCCGACTGCAGGGCGACCTCCGCCTCGGCGGTCCGCGCCCCGGCCGTGGCGCCGGCGCCGGTGCCGCCGGCGGGCTGTGCCGGGCGGACGTCCATGGTCACGGTGCGCGCCGCCGGCGTCAGCACGGCCACGACGACCGCGAGCGCGAACAGCTGCTGGCAGAGCGTCACGAACCGCCCTCGGCGGGTGCGCTCAGGGATCTCCGTGGGGTACGGCGACATGATCAAGCTCCAGACGTGTGTGGCGGGGAAGGAGTCACACGAGTAGCAACTTTCACATGCGTCACAGGAGTCTGGGAAGGTCTCGTGAGTAACTACAACGCTGTAATTTCCACTCGACACGCCGATCGTTGCCAGATTTCTCATCGGCCCTCCCCCGGCCGTGCTGAGGCACGGCGGCGACCCGTCCTGGGGAACGCCACGAGCGACGTGCCATGATGCGGACGTCGTCGCCCCTCGACTCTCGGGAGTCCCCATGTCACGCCCCCTGCGCACCGCCCTCGCCCTCGCCGTCGCGACGGTCGCCGTCGCCACCGCGGCGGGCACCGCCCCGGCGTACGCCGGCAGCCAGAGCGCCCGGGACCAGGCCCGCGACGTCCGCAAGGTCGCCGACGAGGGCGACCGCGGTACGCCGGCCCGCGGCGACGCCGCCCGCGACCTGCTCTCCGCCGACGCCCGCTTCGCCAAGAAGCGGCTCGTCATCTCGGTCCGCTTCCGCGACCTGCGGCCCACCGGCTACGCGCTGCTCACCGACGTGCGCACCCCCACGGGCCGCTACCGCGTCACGTACGACGCCCAGGGCTCACGCCCGTTCGTCGCCGTCACCACCGTCGGCGGCGCCACCACCTCGTGCCGCACCACGACCGTGCGCGCCAAGCTGCGCACCGACCGGGTCCGCGTGGTCCTCCCCCGCGTCTGCATCGGCGGCGGCAAGGCGACCTGGGTCAAGTACGGCGCCCTGGCGCTCCAGGAGCGCGCCGACGGCCGCTTCAACGTCGACGACCTGCGCCGCGCCGGCAAGGTCGACGTGTCGCGGACCGGCATCAAGCTCGGCCCCCGCCTCCGCTACAACTGAGCCGGCCCGGCCGCCCAGCCGCACGCCCACGATCTGGCCGCCAGGCAACCCCGCACCGCGCGGACGTCAACCGCGCGCGCGGCAGCGCGTCGAGAGCCGCTCCCGGGCAGCTTGCTGCCTCACCGAGCAGGCGAAGACGCGCTCGCGCCGATCAGCTCAGATGTCGTTGCCGATCTCGTCGTCGGCCTGCAGCTCTTCGTCGTCGTCGGGCTCGTCGTAGTGCAGGTACTTGATGCCCTCTTCGGGGTCGCCGTCGAAGCCGAGCTTGCCCTTCTCGAGGACGAGCACGCGGGTGCACATCTTGAGCACCGAGCCGGGCGAGTGGCTGACGTAGAAGAGGGTCCGGCCGCTGTCGCGGATCTCCTTCATCTTCTTCATGCACTTGACCTTGAAGGGCTTGTCGCCCACGGCCAGGACCTCGTCGGCCAGGAAGATGTCGGAGTCGACGTGGATGGCGATCGCGAAGCCGAGCCGGGCCTTCTGGCCCGAGGAGTAGTGGCCGACGGGGCCGTCGAGGGTGGAGCCGAGCTCGGCGAAGTCGACGATGGAGTCGAACTTGCGGCGGACCTCGGCCTCGCTCATGCCGAGGATCGCGGCGTTGAGGTAGAGGTTCTCGCGGCCGGAGAGCTGGTTGTGGAAGCCGGCGCCGGTGGCGATCAGGCCGGCGATCCGGCCCCGGGTGAGGATCTGGCCCTCGTCGGGACGCATCACGCCGTTGATCATCTTGAGCAGGGTGCTCTTGCCGGAGCCGTTGAGGCCCATGATGCCGATCGACTCGCCCTGCTCGACGGTGAAGGAGACGTCGTCGACGGCCTTGAAGGTGTGTCCCGTCGCGCGGCCCTTGGCCTTGGCGACGGTGACCTCCTTGAAGGTCCGGTGGTAGCGGAGGGTGAAGAGCTTGGTGGCGTTCTCCACCACGATCGAGGTCGCCATGTCAGAGTCGCTCCGGGATCTTGTTCTCGAGCCGGCTGAAGACGAGCTGGGCGACGGCCAGCAGCGCGATGCTGGCCAGCAGCGCGAGGCCGCCGACGAGCAGCAGGTTGTCGGGCATGATGCCGTCCTTGGCCTGCTCCTTGGGCGTGAGCGTCCCGGTCCAGAAGGCACGCTGGAAGAGCAGCACGGCGTCCGCGATCGGGTTGAGCAGGAAGTACTGGGCGGCGCTGCCGAACTTCTCGTGGACCATCGAGTACGGGTACATCATCGTCACGCCGAAGCGGACGAGGTTGTTGAAGATGCTGACCGCGTTGCCGAAGTCGCTGAAGAAGACGTTGGCGGCGCTGAACATGAGGGCGCCGGCGATGCCGAGCGTGCCGATGATCGCGAGCGCGAGGACGAGGGCGATGAGGCCCTCGGCGTCGGGGCGCCAGCCGTAGAGCGCCGAGGCGATGCCGAGGATCACGATCTGCGGAATCACGTGGTAGAGCGAGACGAGCATCGTGGCGACGGGGAACATCTCGCGTGGCATGGCCATCTTGACCACGAGGGCGCGGTTGCGCACGATCGAGCGGGTGCCCGCGCCGAAGGTCTCGTTGAAGAAGTGGACGATGATGAGCGCCGCGAACAGGTGGATCGGGAAGTTCGGGACCCCGCGGTGCTGGCCCAGGATCACGCCGATCACGAACCAGTAGATGAAGAACTGGCTCAGCGGGTTGATGTAGGACCAGAGCAGTCCCAGGAACGAGCCCTGGTACCGCGCGCTGATCTCGCGCTGCACGAGCAGCTTGAGCAGGTAGCGGCGGTGGAAGACCGCGAACAGTCCGTTGTCCGCCGACGGCGGCCGCAGCGGCGGCAGGTCCTCGTCGGCGGTGGGCACCTTCTCGGCGGCCTCAGTCATCGGCACCTCCGTCGGTCCAGGGGGCGAAGGTCTTCTCCCAGGTCTCGGGCGAGGTGATGTCGCCGAGCGCGGCCCGGTACTGCTGGGCCAGGTCGTCCCACTCGCGACGGTAGCGGGCGTGGATGGCGAGGGTGCGCTTGACCAGGTCCTTGAACCGCTCGTTGTCGCGGACGTAGAGCGCGGCCGAGGCGCCGTCGTTCATCGACACGACGGCCGAGTCGAACGACGCGAGCCGGTACCACTTGGCGTCCATCGCGCGGATCTCGACCTCGGGGTGCTCGCGGGAGAGGCGGCGCGGCTTCTTCAGGTGCCGGATGGGCGCCAGGCCCGCGGTGATCAGCTGCGACTTGCGGCTGGGGACCTCGGTGAGGTCCTTGCCCTTGCGCGGCGGCTTCTCGCGACGGATCGGCGGGAAGTCGGCGTTGTCGGCGTGCAGCTGGGCGTCGGTGAACTGCTTGCGGAAGGCGTTGACCTCGCCCAGGCGGGTGGCGAGCATCCCGTGCAGCGCGTGCGGCCCGGCGAGCACGTCCTCGAGCGCCATCAGCCGCAGCTCGGCGGTGGAGTACTGCATGGAGACCAGGTGCGCGAGCTGGTGGTTGATGCTCTCGCGGATCATCCGCCCGCCCCGCGGGTACGTCGAGTGGAGCAGCGCCGCGACGAAGCGGTTGCGGAGGTGGAAGTAGGCCTGCCAGTCGACGGCGTCGTTCTTGTCGCTCCACGGCACGTGCCACACGGCCGCGCCCGGGAAGGTCACCGTCGGGTAGCCGGCCGCCTTGGCGCGCAGGCCGTACTCGGAGTCGTCCCACTTGATGAAGAGGGGCAGCGAGAGGCCGATCTCCTCGATCACCTGGCGCGGGATCAGGCACATGAACCAGCCGTTGAAGTCGACGTCGACGCGCTTGTGCAGCCACCGCGCGGAGCGCAGGTTGCGGGCGCCGAAGTCCCAGTCGTTGTAGCTGTCGAGCGGCGACATCCACCAGAACCGCCACGGCTGGACGATCTCGCCGAAGCTGTGCAGCCGGCTCTTGGCGAAGAGGCTGAACATGTGGCCGCCGACGATCGTGGGCCGGCGGGCCAGGTCGCCGAAGGTGACCGCGCGGATGATGCCCTCGGGCTCGCAGACGACGTCGTCGTCCATCATCATCGCGTAGGTCGCGGTGCCCTTGCGGACCGACTCGAGCTGGCCGCGGGCGTAGCCGCCGGAGCCGCCGAGGTTGCCCTGCTCGATGACCCGCAGCTTGTCCCCCAGCGCGTCCTGCGCGGCCGGGAAGAACTCGCTGCCGGTGACCGGCTGGGTGCCCTGCTCCATCACGAAGACCGTGTCGAGGTACGGCGCGAGCTCGGCCGTGCCCAGCTGGCCGAGCAGCTCGGCGCAGAAGTCGGGACGGTTCATGGTGGTGATCGCGAGGTCGACGGTGCCGTGTGCGGCGCGATCGGCGGGGACCTCGGCGCTCCACTCGGCCGACTCGACGGTGACGTCGCCGTGGCCGGCCACGATGTCGTACCAGTACCAGCCGCCGTCGACGAACGGACCGAGCGTGAGGTCGAAGCTCAGCGTGGTCGGGCCCTCGGCCGCGACGACGGTGCTGTCGACCTTCTGCTGGCGGCCGTTGGCCATCGACTTGTTGACGATGACCGTCGCCCCGGCACCGCGGACGGTGATGTCGAGCCGGACGGCGTCGACCACGGTCCAGCGCCGCCAGTAGCTGGCCGGGAAGGCGTTGAAGTAGGTGCCGAAGGAGAGCTTCTCGCCCGAGGGGACCTGGACCGCGGTGCGCGAGAGCAGCTGGTCGGGCCGGACGCCGCGGCCGCTGGAGGTCTTCTGGCGGATCGAGGCGTTGTTGAGCTCCTTGGCCGCGCGCGAGCCGCCGACGACGTACTTGTCCTCGTCGAGGGTGGCCTCGTCGGGGTCGAGGTAGAGCGGCAGCACGTCGACGTCGCTGTCGACGGGCAGGATCTGGCGCTGGAGCAGCCGGCGCACGGTCGCGGTCTCGCTCATGCGTCCACCCCGCCGCTCTTGAGCTCGGCGCCGTCGGCGAAGTGCGGGCGCAGCGTGTTGTCGTACATCGAGAGCGCCGAGGCGATCGCCATGTGCATGTCGAGGTACTTGTAGGTGCCCAGGCGGCCTCCGAAGAGCACCATCGGCTCGCGCTCGGCGAGGTCGCGGTACTTGAGCAGCTTCTCGCGGTCCTCGGCGGTGTTGACCGGGTAGTACGGCTCGTCGGTCTCCTCGGCGAAGCGGCTGTACTCGCGGACGATGACGGTCTTGCCCTCGGGGTAGGTCCGCTCGGGGTGGAAGTGCTTGAACTCGTGGATCCGGGTGAAGTCGACGTCCGGGTCGGGGTAGTTCATCACCGAGCAGCCCTGGAAGTCGTCGACCTCGAGGACCTCGGGGACCAGGTCGACGGTGCGCCACGACAGCCGGCCCTCGGAGTTGCCGAAGTACTCGTCGACCGGACCGGTGTAGACGATCGGGACCTTGCCCTTGAACCGGTCGGCGACGTCGTCGGCGAGGAAGTCGGTCTCGAGCACGACCTCGATCTTGGGGTGGTCGGCCATCTTGGCCAGCCAGGCGGCGTAGCCGTCGGTGGGCAGGCCCTCGTACTTGTCGTTGAAGTAGCGGTTGTCGTAGTTGTAGCGCACGGGGAGCCGGCTGATGATGTCGGCCGAGAGCTCCTCGGGCGAGGTCTGCCACTGCTTGGCGGTGTAGTGCGCGATGAACGCCTCGTAGAGCGGGCGGCCGATGAGGGAGACGCCCTTCTCGACGAAGTTCTCCGGCTCCTTGTCCCCCAGCTCGCTCGCCTGCTCCTTGATCAGGGCCCGCGCCTGCGCCGGCGTGTACGCCGCGTCGAAGAACTGGTTGATCGTGCCGAGGTTGATCGGCAACGGGTAGACCTGCTGGTTGTGCGTCGAGTAGACCCGGTGCTGGTAGCCGGTGAACGACGTGAACCGGTTGACGTACTCCCACACCCGCTCGTTGCTCGTGTGGAACAGGTGCGCGCCGTACTTGTGCACCTCGATACCGGTCTCGGGCTCGGGCTCGCTGTAGGCGTTGCCGCCCAGGTGGGAGCGGCGCTCGATGACCAGGACCTGGAGCCCGAGGTCGTTGGCGCAGCGCTCGGCGATGGTCAGGCCGAAGAAGCCGGAGCCGACGACGACGAGGTCGGGGTTCGACGAGGGGAAAGACACGATCCGTGAGTCTACGGAATGCACCATCCCTTCCCCATTCGGGCGCGCTGTGCGCCACGGGGGGAGGTGACGAATATCCTGTTCTGGTGTATCGACACCAGGAGGGGCGCCGCGGCGCCCCGTCGTTCGCTCTGGCATGGCTCGCCGGGCTCGGTCTCGCGGTCCTGACCGTCGTCTTCTCCCAGGTCGAGGGCATCCCCATCCGGGATCCCGACAGCCTGGTCCCGGGCTACATCCGGTTTCCCGCGATCGTGCTCGGCGCGATCGCCCTCGACGTGGTCCCCCGCACGCTGTGGGCGGTGGGCCGCCCGAGCGCCGGCTGGGCCGGCCGGGTCCGGAGCACGTTCAAGACGGTCGTCAAGGAGCGCTGGCCCCTCGCGCACTGGAAGTTCGCGCTCAACGGCGTGATCGCGTGGTACCTCTGCTACGCCGCCTTCCGCAACGTCAAGAGCATGGCGCCGTTCGTCCACGAGCGGGAGTTCGACTCCCAGCTGGCCGATCTGGACAAGTTCCTCTTCGCCGGCCACGACCCGGCCGCCGTCCTGCACGCGTGGTTCGGCACCGGGCTCGCCGCGCACTTCTTCTCGTCGGTCTACATCGTGTGGATCGCGCTGGTCCCGGTCTCCATCGCGATCGCCCTGGTCTGGACCAGGCAGACCCGCGCCGGTGAGTGGTACGTCACGGCGGTCGCCGTCGACTGGGCCCTCGGCGCGGTGCTCTACGTGCTGGTGCCGACCGTCGGCCCGATCTACTCCGACCGGGGCACCTTCGCGGCGCTGCCGGACACGTACGTGAGCAAGCTCGCCAACGCGATGTGGGACGACCGGGTGGCCACCCTCGGCAGCCACGGCGAGTCGGGCCTCCAGACGATCGCCGCGTTCGCCTCGCTGCACGTCGGGATCATGATGACGATCTGCCTCATCGTGCAGCTGGTCAAGCTGGCCCGGTGGGTGCGGATCAGCGCCTGGACCTTCTTCGGCCTGACCGTGCTCTCGACGGTCTACCTGGGCTGGCACTTCTTCGTCGACGTGATCGCCGGGGCCGCGCTGGGCGCGTTCGCGGTCTGGATCGCGGGCATCGCCACCGGCAACCGGGTGGGCCTGCGCGCCCGGCTGGTGCCGGACCCGGTCAGCGTGCCGGCGGGGTCCGCATCCCCCGAGCATCCCGGAGCGCTCGCGACACGTTCCGCGCCTCTGCCCGACCACCCCGCAGCGGACTGAGGACGACGACCGCCAGCGTGACCAGCCACGGCTTGAGGCGCACGAGCGCGTTCTCGCCGTACCGGAAGTGCACCGCGAACAGGTTGCGGTACATGTAGTAGCCCTTCCAGCCGGCCAGGTCGTGCTGCTGGTCGAAGTCCAGCTGGCGCACCAGGACGGCGTCGCGCACGGCACGGATCGTGAAGCCGGCCCGCCGGGCGCGGATGGCGAAGTCCACGTCGTCGTAGAAGATGAAGTACGACGCGTCGGGCAGCCCGATCCGGTCGATCACCGCGCGGCGGACCAGGAAGCCCTCGAAGGCGACGTTCTCGACCTCGACCGTCGCGGGCATCTGCGCCCGCGTGGCGTACGTCGAGTCGATGCTGGCCGTCTTGGGCCGGATCGCGAGCGGGTTGCGCAGGTCGAAGCGGAGCGCGGCCTTCTCGACCAGCGCGCCGGAGCGGTCCTCGCGGACCGCGATCAGGCAGGAGCCGTCGACCTCGAGCAGCCGGGTCAGGCAGTCGGGCGCGGGGACGACGTCGTCGTCCATCAGCCACATGACTTCGTAGCCCCGCTCGTAGGCGGTCTGGAGCCCGAGCCGGAAGCCCCCGGCACCGCCGAGGTTGTCGGTGGTGTGGATCGCGACGAGGCCCGGCAGCGTGCTGCGCTCCAGCACCTCGCGGGTGTGGTCGCTGCTCGCGTTGTCGACCACGACGACCGCGTCGGCGGGGCGGTCGAGCCCGGCCAGGCCCTCGAGCATGCGCTCGAGCAGGTCCGCCCGGTTGTAGGTGACGACGACGACGGCGACCTTCTCGCTGGCGGCGCTCACCGCAGGTACCTCCGGTGGCCGGTGAAGTCGCCGCGCAGCCCGGCGACGGCGGCCCGCGCGCTGAGCGGGATCCGGGCCGGCTGAGGCTTGGTGAACAGGTAGAACCACACCGTCTTGAGCCAGAACAGCAGCACGTGCACCCAGCCGCGGTAGGCGCGCAGGTTGAGCGTGTTGTTGCGGGCCATGCAGTAGTGCTTGAGGTCGCTCGGCGTGTGGTTGTAGGTCGTGCGCCCGAACATCATCGGCGTCCCGAGGTCGTCGGTGGCCGGGTGCAGGAAGTGGGCCTCGACGACCGTGGCGATCCGGGCGCCGGCGGCCTGGGCACGCCAGAGGTACTCGACGTCGTCGCCCCAGATGAAGAACTCCTCGCGCGGCAGGCCGATCCGCTCGACCAGGTCGCGGGTCACGAGCACCCCGTTGAACGGGATGACGACGTCGTCGATCAGGCCGTCCTGGGCCGCCGCCTCGACGGCCGCCATCTCGTGCACCACGCGGGTGCCGCCGGGCAGCCGGATCGGGAAGCACAGCCGGGACGGGTCCTGCTCGGCGAGGACGGCCGGGCCGCAGAAGTCGAGGCCGTCGCGCTGCTGCCGCTCGAGGAGCAGGCCGAGGCAGTCCGGGGCGGGCAGCCCGTCGTCGTCCATCAGCCAGACCAGGTCCGCGCCCTCGCGCACCGCCCAGCCCAGGCCGTGGTGGAAGCCGCCGGCACCGCCGGTGTTGGTGGCCAGCGTCTCGTGCACCACGAGCGGGTCGTCGAGGGTGGCCAGCCACTCCCCCGTGCCGTCGGTCGAGGCGTTGTCGACGACGAGGATCCGGTCGAGCCCGGGGGTCTCGCGCAGGCGCGGGACGAGTCGCTGCAGCATCGCCAACCGGTTGAAGGTCACCACGACGGCCTGCACACGCACGGAGCAGACCCTATCCTCGGGCCATGCCGGACACCGACGACGCACCCCGGCTCTCGGACATCGGGGGCTACGGCCGCTTCCTCCTGCGCTCCATGTCCCAGCGGGCGCGGGCTGCGGACCAACCGACCTTCCGCGCCGTGGTGGGCGACCACCTCGGCGTACCGACCGACGGGCTGGCGGTGGTCCGCGAGGAGTGGCCGTCGTACGAGCACGTCAACGTGCAGGCCGCCCTCGACGCGGTGCTCGCCGAGGACCCGGGCGCCCAGGTGCTCGGGATGACCGGGCACCGGCACCACGGCCCCTTCGGGCTCGCCGAGCTGATCGGCGACGACCCGCACCAGGCGCAGTACGGGCCGCGCCCGGGCAACCTCACCCGGACCGCGCTGCCCAGCGGACCCGGCGGCGCCACCCGGGAGTGCCTCCAGGCGGCGATCCTCCTGCTCGGCAGCGGTACGACGGCGTGCGCGCTCCTGGTGCTCGGGCCCGACGACGAGAGCGGCCGCCGCCAGCTCAGCGTCGAGCTCGTCGCCGCGGACCCGGCCCACGCCGAGGTCCTCGGCCGGCGGCTGCGCGAGGAGGCGCTGGCCCGCAACGTCTACCGCGGCCAGGTCGTCTCGTTCGGCGCCAGCATGTTCGGCGAGCGCGGCTCGCTGCTGCGCTTCCACGAGCGCCCCACGATGACGGCCGACGAGCTCGTGCTGCCCGCGGCGACCTTCGCCGACCTGCGCCGCCAGGTGGTCGGCGTGGCCCGCAACAGCGCCCGGCTCCGGGCGGCGGGCCAGCACCTCAAGCGCGGGCTGCTGCTCTACGGACCGCCGGGCGTCGGCAAGACCCACTCGGTGCGCTACCTGATCAGCGAGCTGACCGACACCACCGTCGTCGAGCTGACCGGCGACACGCTGCCCGCGATCCGCGAGGCCTGCTCGATCGCCCGGGCGCTCCAGCCCGCGATGATCGTGGTCGAGGACGTCGACCTCATCGCCGAGGAGCGCAGCCACTACGGCGGCGAGACCCCGCTGCTGTTCACCCTGCTCAACGAGATGGACGGTCTCGACGAGGACGCCGATGTCGTCTTCCTGCTCACCACCAACCGGGCCGACCTGCTCGAGCCTGCGCTCGCCTCACGACCCGGCCGGGTCGACCAGGCCGTGCACATCGACCTGCCCGACCGGGAGTCGCGGCGCCGGCTGGTCGAGCTCTACCGCGGCGGGCTCGACCTCGACCTGAGCCGGCTCGACGACGTCCTCGACCGCACCGACCAGGTCACCGCGTCGTTCCTCAAGGAGCTGCTGCGCCGCGCGGCCGTGGTCGCCGCCGAGCGCACCCCGGCCGAGGACGGACCGCTGCGCGTGGCCGCCGACGACCTCGACAGCGCGCTGGCCGACCTGCTCGACACCCGCAACCAGATGACCCGGGCGGTGCTGGGCTTCGGGGGCGGCGCGCCTCGCGACGGCTCCTCGCCCGAGGACGACTCCTCGCTCGACGACGACTAGAGGTCGGCGAGGTCGTCGGGCACCAGGAGCCCGTCGGGGTCCAGGCGCGGCGGCACGTTGGCGAGCGCCACCTGGACCAGCGCGGTGCGGGCCTTGACCACCACCGCGCGCTTGAGCCGGCCGAGCTCGTCGCCGACCAGGGAGACCACGACCTCCTCGACCTGGGCGTCGGTGTAGGTCGGCCGGGTGCCGGGCGCGACGTCGACGTCGGGCAGCGCGACGAGGATCGGCAGGATCTGGTTGCCGAGCGCGTCGAGCACCTGGAAGCGCTGGTAGCGGTCCATCTCGTCCCACACCGTGTCGATGTCGACCCCGCGCTTGCGGACCTTGCGGTCGGCGGCCACGACCTGCTTGGCCGCGCCGGTCAGGGCCGCGGTGAGCTCGTGCTCGGTGAATCGCATGGCCCCAGGGTAGGTGGCGTGCGTCGCACCACTACCGTGGCACCCGTGGACACCGCTGCTGTGCTGAGGCTCCTCCAGGACGTCGCCGCGGAGGTGATCACCCCCCGGTTCCGCCAGCTCCGCGACGACCAGGTCAGCGAGAAGAACCCCGGCGACCTCGTCACCGTGGCCGACCACGAGTCCGAGGTGCTCATCACCGCGGCCCTCCAGGCGGCGTACCCCGAGGCGCTGGTGCTCGGCGAGGAGGCGATGGCCGCCGACAAGACGCTGCTCGACCGGTTCGCCGACGCCGAGCACGCCTTCACCGTCGACCCCGTCGACGGCACCAAGAACTTCGTCAACGGCTCCCCCGACCACGCCGTGATGGTCGCCGAGGTCCGCGGCGGCGAGGTCACCCGGGGCTGGATCTGGCAGCCGCAGCACGAGACGTCGTACGTCGCGGAGCGGGGCGCGGGCGCCTGGCGCAACGGCGAGCGGCTCACCGTCACCACCGGCGCTACGGCGCCCTACCGCACCGCCCGGCGGACCTGGGTCGGCCGCGACCTGGCCGGGCTCGGCACCCTGCAGCTGACCTGGGCCTGCTGCGGCGTGGACTACCCGCACCTGATCGCCGGCGACGCCGCGGCGCTGCTCTACAACCGCAGTATGCCGTGGGACCACCTGCCCGGCTCGCTCATCCTCACCGAGGCCGGCGGCGCCATCGGCCGCCACGACGGGACGCCGCTGACCCCGCGCCGGCTCGACGGCGGGATCGTCGCGGCGCCCGACCGGGCGACGTACGACGCGGTGGTGGCCTCGCTGGCCGACCCGCACTCGCTGCAGTAGCCCTCGGGTCAGCCGACGCCGCGCAGCACGCAGCGCAGCTCGCCCTGGACGGGCAGGTCGACGCCGACCTGCCAGTCCGCGCGCTCGCCGGCCGGGACCGTGACCCGGGTCCGGCCCCAGGCGACCACGGTGGCCTGGTCGGTGGTGAAGAAGACCGAGATCACGAACGTCTGGTCCCGCGCCTTGACCGCGGCGGCCGTGCCCGAGGCCGCCCACCCGCCGTCGGTGGCCGCGCAGCCGGTCATCTCGACCGCGGCGCGCTTGGCCGGCCGGTTCGGGACCTCGGCCGGGATCCTGACCCCGCGCGGCTTGGTGGTGCGCTCAGCCGGCGGATCGGTGGCGTGCGCCGAGGCCTCCGCGCGGCGCGGCTCACCGCCCTCGCCCGCGTCGTCCGCGCTGCACGCGGCCAGCGCGAGCGCCAGCGGCAGTGCGGCAGCGAGCAGCCGGGCCCGGCCCCTCACCTGCGCCCCCCTCGCCGGCCGAGCAGCAGCGAGCCGCCGATCGCCACGAGCGCCAGTCCGCCGGCGAGGAGCAGGCCGGAGGGGCCGCCGGTGTCGGGCAACCCGGCAGCGGCGGCCGGGGGCGAGGTCGGCGCCGCGGGCTTCGGGGACCCCGGGGGCTCCGGGCTGTCGGGCCGGACCGCGGGCGTGGTCGTCCGCGACGGCGACGAGGTCACGGCGCCGCCGTCGCCCTCCCCCGCGGATCCCTGGGCGGTGGCGACGTTGACGATCACGCCCTTCTCGGCGTCGGCCGCGCTCACCCGGTAGGGCTCGGCCGCGCGGCAGGTGATCTCCTCGCCGGGAGCCAGGGTGGTCTGCTCGCAGACCACCCGGCCGACCATCGGGTCCTCGACCCGGAGGTCGCGCAGCGTGACGTTGCCGGTGTTGGTGAGGGTGAACGTGAAGATGATCGACTCACCGACGTCGGCCTTGGCGTTGGCGTTGGCGTCGCGCAGGTCGGCGTGCTTGACCAGGTCCAGGCCGGGGCGGCGCGTGATCGGGGTGTCGGTCTCGGCGTCGGGCGAGTCGACGCTCCCGCCGGCGGGCGGGCGGCCCGTCGCGTGGGCGACGTTGTGGACCCGGCCGGCGTCGACGTCGTCCTGGGTCAGCACGTACGGCGCCGCCGAGCACGTCGTGGCGGCACCCGGCGCCAGGCTGGTCTGCTCGCAGGTCACCGCGCCGACCAGCGGGTCGGCGACCTCGATCGCGGTGAGCGGCACGTTGCCGGTGTTGGTGACGGTGAAGCTGAACGTGATCGTGTCCCCGGCGTCGATCCGGCCCGAGTCGTTGGTGTCCTCGGGGGCGGCGGCGGTCTTCACCAGGTGCAGGGCGGGCGCGGGCGTCGCGACCGGGGTCGACGTACGGCCCTCGTTGGAGCGGACCGCGCCGCGGTCGGGGTCGGTGCCGTCGGCGACGGCGACGTTGTCGACCCGGCCGGCGCGCTGGTCGTCCGCGGTGATCACGTAGGGCTCGTCGGCCGTGCAGGTCGTCGAGGCGCCCACCGCGAGGCGGTCCTCGGCGCAGGTCACCGCGCCCACCAGCGGGTCGGCGACCCGCACCCCGGTGAGGGGCACGTTGCCGTTGTTGGTGACGGTGAACGTGTAGCGGATCGTGTCGCCCGCGCTGACCAGGCCGTCCCCGTTGACGTCGGTCGGTACGCCGGCCTCCTTGACCAGGTGCAGGCTCGGCGCCGGGCGGGTGACCGGGGTCGAGGTGCGGTCCTCGTTGGAGGGGACCGCGCCGTCGTCGGGGTCGGTCCCGCCCGCCGTCGCGGTGTTGTCGGCCGCACCGCCGGCGACGTCGGCCGCGGTGATCACGTAGGGCCGGTCGGTGGTGCAGGTCGCGACCTCACCAGGCTCCAGGCGGGTCGGGTCGCAGGTGATCGTGATCCCGGCGTCGCGCAGCTTGGCGTCGGTGATGCTCACCTCGCGGACCGGGACGTTGCCGGTGTTGGTGACGGTGAAGGTGTACTGGATGGTGTCGCCCGCGTCGGTGATGCCGGACCCGTTGACGTCGACCGGCGTCCCGGCCTCCTTGTCGAGCGCCAGGCGCGGGTCGGGGGTCTGCACCGGCGTCGAGGTGGAGTCCTCGTCGGAGACCACCTCCTCGTCGCCGGGGTCCGTGCCGTGCGCGGTGGCGACGTTGTCGACGACGCCGGCCCGCTCGTCGGCCTCGGTGATGAAGTAGCGGCGGTTGGTCGTGCAGACCGCCGTCTCACCGGGCGCGAGGACGGTCGGGCGACAGGTCACGACGATGCCGACCCCGTCGAGCAGGTCGTCGGCGATCCGTACGTCGCGCACCGTCACGTTGCCGGTGTTGGTCACCGTGAAGCGGTAGCCCAGCGCGTCACCGGCGTCGGTGAGGCCGGACTCGTTGAGGTCGTGCGGGGCGCTGACCTCCTTGTCCAGGCTCAGCGTCGGCTGCTGCGGCAGGGGCGTGCGGGTGCGGGCCTCGTCGGAGGTGACGGGGGCGCCGTCGGGGTCGGTCCCACCCGCGGTGGCGACGTTGGCCACGGCGCCGCGGTCGACGTCGGCCTGGGTCACCTCGTAGTCGGAGTCGGCCGTGCAGGTAGCGACCTCACCAGGCTCCAGGCGGGTCGGGTCGCAGGTGATCGTGACCCCCGCGTCCTGCAGCGTGGGGTCGGTGATGGCCACCTCGCGGACCGGCACGTTGCCGGTGTTGGTGACCGTGAACGTGAACCGGATCGTGTCGCCCGCGTCGGCACGGCCCGAGCCGTTGGCGTCGACCAGGTCGCCGGCCTCCTTGACCAGCGCGAGGCGCGGGTCGGGGGTCTGGACCGGGGTGCTGGTCGCGCTCTCGTCGGAGGCCACCGGAGCGTTGTCGGGGTCGGTGGCCCGGGCGACGGCGACGTTGTCGACCGAGCCGCGGGTCTCGTCGGCCGCGGTGATCTCGTAGGGCCGGTCGGCGCGGCAGGTGGTGACCGCACCGGGCGCCAGCGTCGTGGCCGCGCAGGTGATCGGGATGCCCTGCTCGCGCAGCAGCGCGTCGTCGAGGTGGACCAGCGAGAGCGGCACGTTGCCGGTGTTGGTGACGGTGAAGGTGAACTGGATCGTGTCCCCGGCGTCGGTCAGGCCGGAGCCGTTGACGTCGGTCGGCGTACCGGCCTCCTTGACCAGCTCCAGGCGCGGGTCCGGGGTCTGCACCGGCGTCGTGGTCGAGCTCTCGTTGGAGTCGACCGGGCCGGCGTCCGGGTCGGCCGGGTCGGTGCCGCGGGCGCGGGCCACGTTGACAACGGCGCCGGCCTCCTCGTCGTCCTCGGTGATCACGTAGACCTCGTCGGCCACGCAGGTGGTCGACGCCGCCGGCGCCAGCGAGGTCGCCTCGCAGGTCACCGCACCCACCGTGGGGTCGACGATGCGCAGGTCGGTGATCGGGACGTTGCCGGTGTTGGTGACGGCGAACCGGAACCGGATGTAGTCACCGGCGTCGGTGATCCCGGAGCGGTTGACGTCGCGCGGGGTGTCGGCCGTCTTGACCAGGCTGAGCTGCGGCGCGGCGGCCACGACCGGCGTCCGGGTGGAGTCCTCGGGCGAGCGCACGGGCTCGCCGTCGGGGTTGGCGGCGGTGCCGGTCGCGGTGTTCTCGGCCGCGCCCGCGGCCTCGTCGTCCGCGGTGATCACGTAGGGCCGGTCGGTGGTGCAGGTCGCCGTCTCGTCGACCTGCAGCGTCGTCGGGTCGCAGGTGATCGTGATCCCCGCGGCGGCCAGCCGGGGGTCGGCGATGGCGACGTCGAAGACCGTCACGTTGCCGGTGTTGGTGACGGTGAACGTGTACCGGATGGTGTCGCCGGCATCGGTGATCCCGTTGCCGTTGACGTCGACCGGGGCGGCCGCGACCTTGTCCATCTCGATCGCCGCCGCGCCCTCCTCGGTGGGCGTGGAGGTGGCGTCGGGGTCGGAGGCCACCCGCGTACCGCTCGGGTCGGCGCCCGCGGCGGTCGCGGTGTTGTTGACCACCTCGGCGGCCGCGTCGTCGGCCGTGATGACGTAGACGTCGTCGGCCGTGCAGCGCGCCACCTCCTGGGGCGCCAGCGTCGTCGGGTCGCAGGTGATGGTGATGCCGGCGTCGGTCAGCATCGGGTCCTCGATGACGAGGTCGTCGATGGTCACGTTGCCGGTGTTGGTGACGGTGAACGTGTACTGGATGGTGTCGCCCGCGTCGACGATCCCCGAGCCGTTGGCGTCGACGGGGTCCCCGGCCTCCTTGACCAGCGCGAGCGACGGGTCGGCCGACTCGAGCGGGATCGCGACCTGCGAGGGCCCCGACTCGGTACGCCGTCCGGTCGCGGAGTTGCCGCGCGCGGTGGCGACGTTGTCGGCGCTGGCGTCCGCCTCGTCCTCAGCGGTGATGGAGTAGACGCTGTCGGCGGCGCACCGGGTCGACTCACCGGGGTCGAGCGCGGTCGCCTCGCAGGTGATGGTGATCCCGGCGGCGGCGAGCTTGGGGTCGTCGACGACGACCTGGCGGATCGGCACGTTGCCGGTGTTGGTGACGGTGAACGTGTACTGGACGGTGTCGCCGGCGTTGACCAGCCCGTCCTGGTTGACGTCGACCGGCGTCCCGGCCTCCTTGACCAACGTCAGGCGCGGGGCGGGGGTGTCGACCGGCGTGCGCGTCGAGTCCTCGTCGGAGCGCACCTCACCGTTGGCCGGGTCCTCCCCCACGGCGACGGCGGTGTTGACCACCTCGCCGGCGTTCTGGTCGGCGGAGGTGATCACGTAGGGGTCGTTGGCCCGGCACGTGGCGACCGCGCCGGGAGCCAGGGTGGTCGGGTCGCACGTCGTGGCGCCCGCCTTGGCGTCCTCGACCGCCACGTCGTGGAGGGTGACATTGCCGGTGTTGGTGACCGTGAAGGTGTACTGGATGGTGTCGCCCACGTCGACCAGGCCGGAGCCGTTGGCGTCGACCGGGGTCTCGGCGTGCTTCTCCAGGCTCAGGCTCGGGGCGCCCTCGATCGGGGTGCTGGTGGAGTCGTCGTCGCTCACCGCGGGCAGGTTCGGGTCGACCGGCCGGCCGCGCACCGTCGCGGTGTTGTCGACCACGCCCGCGTCGACGTCGGCCTGGGTCAGCTCGTAGGGCTCGGCCGTGCAGGTCACCTGACGGCCCGGCGCGACCTCGCCCGGCGGGCAGGTGACCGTGCCGACCTTGGGGTCGGTGATGACCGGCGCCTGGAGCGGGACGTTGCCGGTGTTGGTGACCACGAAGGTGTAGGTGATGGTGTCGCCGACGCGGTGGCCGCTCGGCGTACCGGCCTGCTTGTCGAGCTCGATCGCGGGACGCAGCGGCACGTTGCTGAAGGTGCAGACCACGTCGGCGCCGCGGCTGCCGCCGTCGGGCATCGCGAAGCTGCCGGAGGTGCCCTGGCCGCTGGCGACGACCGACTGGTCCGTCTCGTTGACGCAGCGCCACGAGCGGGCGTAGCCGTTTCCGGCGCCGGCCCCCGACTCGCTGATCGTGTACGTCGTGCCCGCCAGCGCGAGCACCGGTCCGGCGTACTCCTCGGGCTCGGCGTCCTGGAGCCCCGAGTCGTCACCGCGGGTGGTGCCGGTGTTGCCGCGCGCGATGCCGCCGCCGGTGACGGAGAGGTCGACCTGCTCGCCGGGGTTGGCCCGGCCCTCGGGGAAGTTCTTCTTGACCACGATCGTGCTCGGCTTGGCGCAGGAGGCGAGGTCGACCGAGGCGGAGTCGGACATGTCGACGAAGCTGACGACCTGCCCGGTGGTCGGGTGCACCCGGAACAGCCGGGTGGTGCCGGCGAGGTAGAGGTAGCCGTCGCCGCCGAAGGCCAGGCCGTTGATCGCGCCCGAGGTGTTGATGGTCGTCAGGGTGGTGGTGGTCGGGTACTGCGGGGAGGGCTGCGCCGTGGTCGGCAGCAGGTCGTCGACGACGAAGAGCCGGCTCTGGGACTGCGAGCCGACCGAGAAGTAGGCCCGGCCGGCGCCGTCGAAGGCGAAGTCGCCGTTGGTCGAGCCCTGGGCGCCGACGCTGTTGATCTGGGCGACCTGGCCCAGGTAGGTGCTGCCCGCCGGGTCGTAGCCGTAGATCGCCATGTCGGCGGTGCCCGGGATGACGCCGGCGAAGTAGTAGATCCCCGTGCGCGGGTTGACTGCGCCGTGGGTCGGCGACGACGCCATCGCCGAGGACAGCCCGGTCGCGGGGTTGGTCGTCGTCTCGGACGCGGCATCCCAGCGGTAGATGTTGAGGCCCTGGTTGGCGCCGCTGCCGACGTACCGGACGCTGTAGGCGGTGCGCCCGTCGCCGGAGAAGCCCAACCCGTTGAGGATCCCGCCGCTGGAGCTGAACGCCCCGACCGTGGTGAGCGCCCCGGTCGCGGTGTTGACCCGGCGGATGTCGAACGGCGCGTTCTGGCCCTTCTCGGAGTAGACGGTCGAGCAGTCGAAGGGCGGCGCCGCCGCAGCGGCGGCCGGCACCGGCGCGGGCGCGGCGAGGGCGGGCGCGGAGCCCGCCCCGAGGCCGACGGCGAGGAAGGCGCTCAGCAGCACCGCGGTGCACAGGAGCGACCACGAGGCGGCGTTCCGGTTCGTCAAGGGCCCGGCCTTTCGCGGCAGGAAGGCAGGCAGAGCTCACCGAGGGGCGGGCGCCGTGGGCCCGGCCTGGGGTGAGGGAGCGGAGCGACGGTGCTCACGTACGGCGCCGTGGGAAGGATGCAAGGGCGGAGGACGGCTCCGCCACCGCAGACCGGGGAACGTGCGCAAATCGTCGATCAGCGCGGCGCGCGGCCGCTCAGCGACCGGTCGGGAGGGTCAGCAGGCGGCGGCGACGTCGTCGCTCTGGTTGGCCGCGTAGCCGTCGTTGCGCGAGCCCAGCGAGCCGCCGGTGACCTTCTGGCCGCCGGCCTTCTTCTTCTTGGCCGTGGCGGGCTTGTGCTTGCCCTCGGCCTGGTCGATGGCGTCGGAGATCATCGCGCGGACCTTGGCGATGTCCGGCTTGGCGGTGTTGATCTGCGGCGGGACGAGCGAGACGCTCGAGACCTTCTGGTCCTTGGCGCGCAGGCCGAGCTGGGCGAAGTCGCCGAGCGCGCCACCGGGGATGTCGGTCTTGATCATCGCCGTGGAGGCCTTGGCGATCTCCTGGAAGTTGACCAGCGCCTGCTGCGGGCTGAGCTGGGTGAGCATCGCGCTGAGGACGCACTTCTGGCGGGCCATCCGCGAGTAGTCGTCGGAGCCCTCGCGCGCGCGGGCGAACCAGAGCGCGTCGTGGCCGTCGAGCTTGCGCTTGCCGGGCTCGATGTAGCCGGTGACGTCCTTGCCGAGGCCGCCGACCGGGATCCGGTCGCGGACGTTGAGGGTGACTCCGCCGAAGGCGTCGACGAGGCGCTCGAAGCCGCGCAGGTTGACCATCACCCAGTAGTTCATCCGCAGCCCGGTGATGCCCTCGACCGCCTGGACGGTGGCGTCGATCGTCGGGTGCTCCGAGCCCTTGAACAGGTTCTTGTGGTCACCGGCCCAGGTACCGACGCCGTTGAGGTAGCAGCCGTCGCAGCTGTAGCCGTCGGGGAACTGCTTGGCCATGACGCTGCCCTTGCGGAACGGGAAGTTCTGCATGTTGCGGGGCAGGCCGATCATCACCGTACGGCCGGTCTGGGCGTCGATCGAGGCGACGGTCATCGAGTCCGGGCGCAGGCCCCAGCGGTCGGTGCCGGAGTCGCCGCCGATGAGCAGCACGTTGTAGCGCCCGTCGTGGGCCGCGCCGAGGTCGCCGCTGGTGAACATGGTCAGGAAGTCGCGCTGGACGGCGGCGAGGTGGGCACCGAAGAGCATCGCGCCGGCCACCGAGAAGCACAGGATGCCGTTGACGCCGACGACCGCGCGGCGGTGCGGCAGGCGCAGGCTGAGCGGCTGGCCCAGCCGCCAGGCATCGACGAAGAGCGCCGCCCAGGCGATCGCGCCGATGATGAGGTAGAGCCGGATGACGAGCATCGCGGTCGGGTTGAGCGCGAGGTCGAGCCCGAAGCCCGGGTTGAGGTAGGTCCAGCCGCCGACCACGAGGACGGTGAGGAGCGAGCCCAGCCAGACCCGGACCGCGATCCGGCCGATCTGGCGGTTGCCGGCGACGAGCTGGGCCGAGCCCGGTACGACGAGCGTGAAGCCCATCAGCGTCAGCGCCCGCCGGAAGCGCACCCGTGCCGCGCGGTCGTCGACGCCGACCGGGGTCGGCGCCCAGCGCTCGGGCGCAGCCTCGTCGTGCGGAGCCCGCACCCCGTCGTGAGTACGACGGCCGGTCCCGCCGGGGCGGCGCCACCGGGCCCGTATCCGCGCGTCGCGACGCTCGCGTCGTCGCGCGTCGGCGGATCCGGGCTGCTGCACCCGACCAGTATCACCAGTCCCACACGTCACTCCGGTCGCGACGCGCCGCGATCGGCCAGGCTCAGGCCGCGACGGCGAGCCCGGCGATCCGGGCGATCTCGTCGACCGAGGCGTTGCCACCGGTGCACATCACCGCGACGGGGCCCGGTCCCGCGGGCCAGTCCTGCGCGGCCCGGGCGCCGGCGAGCGCGGCGGCGCCGGCTCCCTCGGCGAGCGTGTGCGCGCAGGTGGCGAGCAGCCGGGCCGCCTCGTCGATCTCGGCGTCGTCGACCAGGACGAAGTCGTCGAGCCGGTCGCGGAGCACCTCCTGGGTGCGCGGGTAGCCGGTCGTCGTGGCCAGGCCGGCGGCCCGGGTGGTCGCGGGCGCGGTCTCGATGGTGCCGCTGCGCCACGAGCGCCAGCCGGCCGGCGCCGCGGACGACTGCACGCCGATCACCCGGCAGCCCGGGGCGAGCGCGTCGCGGGCCAGGCAGGCCCCGGCCGCGCCGGTGCCGCTGCCGACGGGGACGAAGACGGCCGCCAGGTCGGGCGCCTGGCCGAAGAGCTCGAGGTAGGCGGTCGCGTGACCCAGCACGATCCGCGGGTCGGTCGGGCAGACGAAGGCCGCGCCGCTCGCGGCCGCGAGACCGCGCGCGTGCTCGGCCGCCTCCCCCAGGCTCGCGCCGACCAGCACGACCTCGGCGCCGAGGGCCCGCACCGCGTCGCGCTTGGACGCGGGGGCATCGGCGGGCATCACGATCGTCGCCCGGACGCCGGCCAGGCGGGCGCCGTACGCGACGGACTGGGCGTGGTTGCCGGTCGAGCAGGTGACCAGGCCGTGGGTGCGCTCCTCGTCGCTGAGCCGGGCGGCGAGGTGGACCCCGCCGCGGACCTTGAAGGCGCCGGTCGGCAGCACGTTCTCGTGCTTGACCAGCACCGCCCGGCCGGCGAGCGCCTGGTCGAGCAGCGGGTGGGCCTGCAGGGGCGTGGCGGGCAGCTCGCGGCCCACGACCTCGGCGGCGGAGAGGACGTCGTCGAAGCGCAGCATGCGTCCATCCTCGGCGGCCGGGCACTCATCGGTCCAATAGTTCTTTTCGAGCGTTTCCATCGATGCCGTCGAACAGTAGGCTGCGCCCATGATCGACCTGCGCCGGCTCGAGGCCCTCGTCGCCGTGCACCGGACCGGTTCGGTCTCAGGTGCCGCGGCGGCGCTGCACTACGGGCAGCCGACCATCTCCCACCACCTGCGCCGGCTCGAGGCCGAGACCGGGGCGGTGCTGCTCCAGCGGGTCGGCCGCGGCGTCCGGCTCACCCCCGAGGGCGCGCTCCTGGCCCGCCGCGGCGAGGAGGTGCTCGGCCTGCTCGCCCGGGCCGAGGCCGAGCTGGCCGCCGCGACCAGCCTGCAGTCGGGACGGGTCCGGCTCGCGGCCTTCCCGTCGGGCGCCGCCACCCTCGTCCCGGGCGCGCTGGCCCTGCTCGCGCAGCGGCACCCGGGGATCCGGCTCGACCTGGTCGAGGCCGAGCCGCCCGAGGCCCACGAGCTGCTGCGGGCCGGCGAGATCGACCTGGCTCTGACGTTCGCCTATCCCGACCAGCCCGAGCCCGACCAGATCAGCGTGGTGCCGGTCGTCGACGACCCGCTCTTCCTGGTCACCCCCGCCGACGCCGCACCGGAGGCCACGCTCGCCGACTACGCCGGCAGCGGCTGGATCACCGGCTGCGAGCGCTGCCGGCGCGAGCTGCTCAGCCTGTGCGCCGAGGCGGGCTTCACGCCCGCGATCGCGTTCGCCAGCGACGACTACGTCGCCGTGCAGTCCCTGGTCGCGACCGGGCTCGGCGTGACCGTGCTGCCCGGCCTCGCGCTGCGCGCCCACCAGCACGCCGGGGTCACCCGGCGCCGCCTCGACGCGCACCGCCGCGTCCAGCTCGCGACGTACGGCGCCCCGCCGCGCCCGGCCGCGGTCGACGCGGTCGCCGCCGCGCTCACCGAGGCGGCCGGCGTCGGCGTCAGCCGTTGACCCGGCCGGCCTCGATCTCCTGACGCCGCGCGAGCCGGTGCGCCCGGCGGATCTCGGCCTCGCGGTGGCGCCGGTGGTCCTCGGTGCTCTCCGGCTCCAGCTCCGGCACCGGACGGCCGCGCCCGGCGGCGTCGACCGCGACGAAGACGAAGTAGGCCGAGCCGACGTGGCGCACCTCACCCGCGGCGTCCCAGGGCTCGGTCTCGATCCGGACGCCGATCTCCATCGACGAGGTCCCGACCCAGTTGACCTGGCCGAACGTGCGGATGATGTCGCCCACCCGCACCGGCTCCAGGAACGCCATCTCGTCGAGCGCCGCGGTGACCGCCGGCCCGCCGCTGTGGCGCTGCGCCACGACCCCGGCCGTGGAGTCGGCCAGCTTGACCACCTCACCGCCGTGGATGTTGCCCAGCAGGTTGGCCTGGGCCCGCGAGGTCAGCGTGGCCAGCTCGATGCGGGAGTACGACGGCGTGCGTGCCGCCACGATTTCGCTCACAGGTGGACGGTAGCGTCCTGAGCATGGCAGGGCGTGACGACGGTTCCGGTGGCGACGACTTCGACTGGATGTACGGCTCCTCCGGCGACCCCGAGCCGACCCGGCGGATCCCGGTCCAGCGGCGACCCGAGGCCGCCCAGGGCACCCCGCCTCCCCCGCCGCCCCCGCAGCAGGCGACGCGCCGGCTCCCGCCCCCGCAGCAGTACGACGCCCCCCGCGCCCCCGGCGGCCCGGGCGGTCCCACCGGACCGCGCGGCCCGAGCGCCCCGCCGTCGTACGCCGCCCCGCGGCGCAGCCGCTGGTCGCGCCCGCGCACCTACGTCCGTCTCGTGCTGCTCGCGCTCGTGCTGTGGCTGGTCTACCTCGTCGCGGTCCCGGTCGTGGCGTGGAACCGGGTCGACAAGGTCGCCTTCGAGCCCTCCGGCGAGCGTCCGGCCGACCAGCCGGGCACGACCTACCTGCTCGTCGGCAGCGACTCGCGCGCCGGGCTCTCGCCCGAGGAGCGCAAGAAGCTCCACACCGGCGACGCGGCCTCCGAGCTGACCGACACGATCATGCTGCTCCACACCGGCGACGGGCCGACCACGCTGATCTCGATCCCGCGTGACTCCCCGCTCAAGATCCCCGGCTTCGGGGTCTCCAAGATCAACTCGGCCTACGCCAAGGGCGGCACGCCCCTGCTCGTGCAGACCCTGGAGAACGCGACCGGCGTCCGCATCGACCAGTACGTCGAGATCGGCTTCGGCGGTCTGGTCGGTGTCGTCGACGCGGTCGGCGGCATCGAGATCTGCCCGAAGCAGCGGATCCGCGACAAGGACTCCGGCCTCAACGTCAAGAAGGGCTGCCAGGAGGTCGACGGCACCACGGCGCTGGCCTACTCCCGCGCCCGCAAGTACAGCCCGATCTCCGACCTGGCCCGGGTCCAGCAGCAGCGCGAGGTCGTCGCGGCCGTCGGCGACAAGGTGCTCTCCCCCTGGTCGGTGCTCAACCCGATCCGCTGGTGGAGGCTCAACTCCGCGGTCCCCGACTTCTTCCGCTTCGGCGAGGGCGCCGGCCCGTTCACCGCCGCGAAGTGGGCACTGGCGATGACCAAGGTCGAGAAGTCCTGCACGGTCCCGCTCGCCCGGGCCGACACCACGTGGGACACCCAGCGCGCGAAGCAGCTCTTCGGCAAGGTGATCGACGACAAGACCGACGAGATCACGCCCAAGCTGTGCACCGCGACCGGCCTGGCCGACCGCTGAGGAGCGACATGACCTACGAGACCCTGACCTGGACCGTCGACGAGGACGGCATCGCGACGCTGCTGCTCGACCGTCCCGACGCGCTCAACGCGTTCGACCTGACGATGGCCGGCGAGCTGCTCGAGGTGTTCACCACCGAGGCCCGTGACGACGCGGTCCGCGCGGTCGTGGTCACCGGCGCCGGGCGCGCCTTCTGCGCCGGGATGGACCTCTCCGCCGAGGGCAACGTGTTCGGCCTCGACGAGACGCTGTCCTTCACCCCCGAGGAGTTCCGCGCCGCGTACGACGAGCCGCCGTTCGCCGACGGCGTGCGCGACACCGGCGGCAAGGTCACCCTGGCGATCCACGCGCTGCCCAAGCCCGTGATCGCCGCTATCAACGGCCCCGCGGTCGGCATCGGCGCGACCATGACGCTGGCCATGGACCTGCGCCTGGCCTCGACCAAGGCCCGGATCGGCTTCGTCTTCGGCCGCCTCGGGATCGTCCCCGAGGCGTGCTCGACCTGGTTCCTGCCGCGCATCGTCGGCATCCAGCAGGCCCTGGAGTGGGTCTACTCCGCCGACATCCTCACCGCCGAGCAGGCGCACGCCGGCCGGCTGGTGCGCAGCCTGCACGAGCCCGACGACCTGCTCCCGGCGGCCTACGACCTGGCCCGCTCCTTCGTCACCGACCGCTCGCCGGTCGCGCTCGGCCTGGCCAAGCAGCTGCTCTACCGCAACAGCGCCGCGGCCGAGCCGCTCGAGGCCCACCTGAGCGACTCGCTCGCGATGTACTGGACCTCGATCGCCGACGGCAAGGAGGGCGTCGCGGCGTTCCTCGACAAGCGCGCGCCGCGGTTCACCGGCCGGGCCTCCGCGCTCCCGCCGCTGGGCTGAGCCGGGTGACCCGCGCGGGTCACATCGCCATGAAGAGGATCTCCTCGCGGCTGTACTCCCGCCCCGGGTGCACGGCCGCGAGGTGCTCCTGCACCGTGGCGACCAGCTCGTCGTCGGTGTCGGCGCGCAGGGTGGTGTCGCAGGGGCAGCGCAGCGAGGGCATCACGAACCTCCAGGGATAGAACAGGTTTCTGTTCTGTGCAGCCTACCGCCGCTGCGCCCACCCCGGCGCGGCGTCCGGACGCGGACATGACTCCGGCCGCCCCCGCAGGCAGGGGCGGCCGGAGTCAGGATCCGTGGTGGTGCCTCAGGCGGCGAGGACGCCGCTGCGCCGCCGGCCGTAGCCGACCCCGCCGACACCGGCCGCGACCAGGCCGCCGCCGAGCAGCAGCCAGAGCAGGTCGGGGCCACCGGTGTTGGGCAGACCGTTGTCGTCCTTGTCCGGCGTACCGCCGGCGCCGATCCGGAAGTCGGTGAGCGCCGAGGACGGCAGGAAGGTGTCCGCGTCGTCGGGCGTCAGCGCGGCCCGGGCCAGGTAGGAGCCCTTGGGCAGGCGCGGACCCTCGACCGAGACGACCTGGTCGACGAAGTGGACCGTGGTGGTGAACACCGGCGCGGCGACCAGACCCCGGGCGTTGCGGGCGGCGGAGCCACCGGCAGAGACCTGGATCGCGATGTCGCCCTCGGGCGGCGTCGGGTAGTTGGCGCTCGCGCTGACCTTGAGCGTGATCGGCTTGCCCGGACCGTTGACCACGACCTCGATGTGGGTCTGGGTCGGGATCTTCGGCGAGTACGGATCCGCCGATGCGGCGGCCGTCGGTACGACGACGAACGCCGCAGCCAGTGCCGCGAGCGCGACGAGTTTCCTGAGCACGTGTGCCTCCTTGAACTTTCCCCATGCAACGACCCGAGAGTTCAAGGTGCCGGGCGGTGCACGACCATCCTAGGGGTACGTCAGCCGTTCGTGGGTGTCGTCTCGATCAAGTGTCCGAAAACGACCGACCGGTTGTCGGTGTGGAAGATCTCCGAGCAGGTGAGCAGGGTGATCAGCGAATCGCCCGCGTCGGCCGGTGGCTGGGTGCCGCCGGAGCGCGGGTTGACGGGCTTGGGATCGAGCACCCAGGTCTGCGTGAACGGGATGATCAGGTCCTCGCCGCCGGTGTCGAGGACGTAGGTGTAGGTCGCCTCGCGGGTCTCGACCACGACCTTGTCGCCGGCCCGGAGCTCGGGGAACTTCGCGAACGGCTCACCGTGGGTGACCCGGTGCCCGGCGAGGACGTAGTTGCCGACCTGGCCGGCCTCGGTGTCCTCCATGTGACCCACGCCCGCGGCGAGCACCTCGTCGCTGGCGCCCTCGAGCACCGGGATCGAGTAGTCCTTGCCGAAGCGCGGGACGTGCAGGATCGCGGTGGCGTTGCCGAAGTCGGTGCGGATGACGTCCTGACCGTCACCCCAGCCCTTCTCGATCGCCTGCCGGACCTGGTCCTGGCGCTTGTGCGACTGCCAGTTGGTCCCCCAGAACTGCCAGGCCACCCAGGCCAGGATCGCCACGCCCGCCAGGATCAGCCCGCAGCCGAACCAGAACGAGATGCGCCGCCGGGTCGACGGCTTGGCGGCCGTGGCCGTGCCACCGCCGGCCGTGCTCCCCGGTCGCGAGCGTCGCCGGCGAACCCGCTCGGGCTCCCCGTCCGGCAGGTCGGTCTGCGTCATCAGTCCCCTCCTCGGGACCCGTCGGAGGGCCCCACCCCATCCAACGCGACGCAGCCGCTGGTGTCACGCCCGGCGGCGTCCCACCTCCACCAGCCCGCCGCCCGCGGCGACGAGACCCAGCCCGGACAGGAGCACGAGCAGGGACGGGCCACCGGTGTTCGGCAGTCCGTCCGGCGGCGGACCGTGGTCCTCGCCGCCGATGCCGAAGGGCGCCTCGTCGCGGCACCCGGTGTAGCGGTTGCCCTGCGGGGTGAAGCGCACGCGCGCGGTGTGCTTGCCCGGCTTCATCCGCGGGCCGACGATGCGCAGCGGGGCGCCGTCGTAGGCGACGGTCGTCGACCACGGCTCGGAGTTGAGGGTCAGCCGGACCGTGCCGCGCGGGTCCTGGCCGTCGGAGGCCTCGACACGCACCCGCACCACGACCCGCTGGCCCACGACGGCCGCGGGCACGCTGACGTGGCAGCTCGTCGGCACCTTGGGCGAGTACGGATCGGTGTCCGCCCGGGCGGCGCCCGGAACGCACAGAGCCACCACGAGGAGCGCGATGACCGCGCTCGCCAGCACCAGAAGTCGACGCATCGAACCCCATCTCCCCGAAAGACGTAACAGGGACGGCCCCCCACCGCCCGAACAGAGGCGAAACCACTGGCTCAACGCGGTCAGGTGATCTGGGTTACGTCGAAAATCGTCATTTCGCGAACTCAACTCGGTTTCTGCGTGCGTGAATCTGGTTCGTTTGCTAATGCACGTCCGGCTCAGGGGTGCAGCCGGAGCGTCAGGTCGACCTCCAGGTGCACCGTCCGGCCGATCACGAACGACGGGACGCGCATCCCGAGCGGGCTCCGGTCCAGGTCCCCCGTGACGTGGACGACGACCTGCCCGGCGCCGTGCTCGGCGACCCGCACGGCGAGGTTCAGCGGCGCCGAGCCGCCGCAGGCGCGCAACCGGGCCCGGGCCTGCCAGCCGTCGGGCGTGGGCTCGACCGCGGTCGTCTCGACCCGCGCCACCGGGTGCTCGTCGGTGCCGAGCAGGCCGGGCGAGCGCAGGTGCGCGTCGCGCCGGGCGAGCCCGGTGTCGATCCCGGCGAGGTCGAGCTCGACGAAGGCGCCGGTGACCGTGCCCGCGTCGTCCACGACGGCGCCGCCGCCGACGAGCGGGACCGTGCCCCGGGTCGTCGTCACCAGCTTGTCGCGCACCCGGAAGCGGGCGCTGCTCGTGCGCGGGTCGAGGCTCCACACCCCGGTCGCGACCGCCGTGCTCACGACGCCACCTCCCCCAGGTGGGCGCAGGCGCCGGTGGCGTCGGCGACGGTGAGCTCGGCGATCCGGTCCGGGCCCGGCAGCAGCGCCGGGTCCTCGCCGGGCAGCAGCGGTGAGGTGGTCACCCGCTCGCGCAGCGTGGCGAGCGCCGCGGCGTCCCGGGCGAGGACGACGATCGCCTGGGCGCCGTCCGGTCCGACCGCGCGGACGGTGCCCACCACGCCCGCGAGGTCGGGGTCGGTGTCGAGCAGCGGCATGATCCGCTGCCGGCTGGCGTGCTCCGCGGCCCGCACCTGCTCCTCGGTGCGCGGCCCGTCGAAGGTCAGGATCAGCATCTGCATGGGGTCCTCCTCAGGTCCGGCGTGCTGGTCGATCTCGGTCCGGCCGACTCTGCGCCGGCGCCGTCCCGCGCGCCTCAGTGCTGGCACGCAGATCCACCACGCAACCGGCGCCCGCGGCGCGATACTGGGCCGGTGAGCGCCGCGGAGGCCTTCGGCCGCGAGCCCCAGCTCGCCGTCCTCGGCGCGCTGCGCGCGGCGGCGCTCGCGGGGCGCGGCGGGCTCGCGGTCGTCACCGGCGAGCCCGGCATCGGCAAGAGCCGGCTGGCCCAGGCGGCCCGCGACGCCGCCACCGACGCGGGCATGACGACGGCCCGGACCTACTGCGTCGACGACCGCGGCGCTCCGCCCCTGTGGCCCTGGCACCGCCTCGCCGAGCAGCTGCCCGGGCTGGCGGCCGCGCTCGACGACCCGGGGTCCGGGGCGGAGCCGGGCGTCTTCCGGCTGGCCGAGCGGGTCCGCCGGGCGCTCGCCGCGGACGGTGCCGCGCGGCCCCTGCTCCTGGTGGTCGACGACCTGCAGTGGGCCGACGCGCCCACCGTCGACCTGCTGCGGCACCTGCTTCCCGAGCTGCCCGGCCTGCCGGTGCTCGTGGTGGCCACGGCCCGCGACGAGCCCGGCCCCTGGACCGGGCTGCTGCGCTCCAGCGCGGTGAGCGTGGTCGAGCTAGACGGGCTGGACCACGACGCGCTCGCGCACTGGCTGCGCCACGAGGCCCCGGCCTGGGAGGAGCACGCCGCCGACCTCCTCGTCGCGACCCACGGCAACCCGTTCTTCGTCCGCAGCCTGCTGAGCACGCCCGCGGGCTCCCTGGACCAGGGCCTCGGCGAGCTGCTCGCCGCGCGGCCGACGCTGCGCGGCCTGCTGACCTCCGGCTTCCGCGCCCTCCCCCACGACGTACGGCGCACGGTCGGTCTCGCCGCCGTCCTCGGCGAGCACCTGCGACTCGACGTCCTGGCCGCCGCGACCGGCCACAGCGACGACGAGGTGGCCGGCCACGTCGGGTCTCCCGCCGCCCGGCACCTCCTCGGCGAGGGCGACGGCACGGTCGCCTTCCGCCACGCACTGGTCCGCGACGCCATCGCCGCCGACCTCGCCCCGGCCACCCGCCGCGCGGCCCACGCCGCCGCCGCGGCGGCCCTGGACGCGACCGGCGATCCCGCCCTGGCCGGCGCCGTGGCCCTGCACTGGCGCGCCGCGGGCGACGACGCCGACGCGGCCCGGCGCTGCTTCGCCGCCGCGCGGGACGCGGCCGTGCACACCGCGGCGCACCTCTCGCCCGGCCAGGCCGCGGACTTCTGCCGACTCGCCCTCGACGTCGCGCCCGGCGACCTGCCCGGCACCGAGCGGATCGCCCTGCTCCTCGACCTCGCCCGCCACGCCTGGGCGGCCGGCCAGCCCCTGCCCGCGCTCGACGCCTGCCGGGAGGGCATCGACCTGGCCGAGGCGGCCGGGGACGCCGCGACGATGGCGGCATTCGCGCTCGTCCCCCAGGGGATGGGCGCCTCGCCGGCCGCGGTGGCCGCGGGAGAGATGAGCCGCCGCGCGCTCGCCGTACTGCCGGAGGGGGCGGTGGCGACCCGGGCCCGGCTACTCGCCCAGCTCGCCGTCACCGCTGCCGAGCAGGCCGCCACCGAGCCCGCCGACGACCTGCCCTCGGCGGACGCGCTCTCCGCCGAGGCCCTCGCGCTGGCCGAGCGCAGCGGCGACCGGGCCGCAGAGCTCGAGGCCGTCGCCGCCCGGCACTTCGCGCTCTGCCACCCGGCCGCACTGGAGGAGCGGGCGGTGCTGGCCGAGCGCGCCGTCGTCCTCGGCCGGTCGGCGGACACCACCATCGGCGAGCTGTGGGGCCACCTGTGGCGGGCCGACCAGGTGCTCCAGCGCTGCCGCCTCGACGAGCTCGACGCCGTCATCGAGGCCGTCGACCGGGTCGCGCAGCGCCGCGGCTCCCCCGTCGCCCGCTGGCACGCGCTGCGGCTGCGCGGGCTGCGGGCCCAGGCGGTCGGCGACTACGACGAGGTGCTCGGCCTGTGCGAGCAGGCGGACGTGATCGCCTTCCAGACCGACGACATCTCGATGATCGGCGTCCAGATGGCGCTGCGCGTCAACGTCGCCCTGGTCCGCGGCACCGCCGACGAGCTGGCGCCCGACCTCGTCGCCGGCCTCGAGCACGCCCCGCCGCTCCCCCTCGTCCGCGCGATGCGGGCACGCCTGCGCTTCGCCCTCGGCGACCGGGCCGGCGCCGAGCGCCAGCACGCCGCCCTCCGCTCGCTCCCGAGCCGGCTCGCGCGCGGCCCGCGCTGGGCCCCGACGCTGGCCATGATCGGCCTGTCCGCGGTCAACCTCGACGACGCCGAGACCGCCCGCACCGTGCACACCCTGCTGCTGCCGATGAGCGGCCACGGCGCGGCCGACGGCAGCGGCGGCCCCTACTTCGTCGGCAGCGCCGACTGCTGGCTCGGCCTCTTCGCCCGCACGTACGGCGACCGGTCCCGCGCCGCCGAGCACTTCCGCACCGCGATCGAGGTCGACGACCGGATGGGCGCCCGTCCCGCCGCCGCCGTCGACCGCCTCGAGCTCGCCGACCTCCTCGCCGCCGCGCACCCTGCCGAGGCCCACGACCTGGCCCGCACCGCGGCCGCCGAGCTCGCCGCCCTCGACCTGCCGGGGCCGCTGCGGCGCGCGACCGCGCTCATCGCCGGCACGCGCGCCGTACCGGCGGGGTTGACCGAGCGCGAGTGGGAGGTCGTCCAGCTCGTCGCGACCCCCAAGACAAACCAGCAGATCGCCGACGAGCTCGTGCTGTCGGTGCGCACGGTCGAGACCCACGTGCGCAACGCGCTGGCCAAGCTCCAGCTGACCTCGCGGACCGAGCTGGCGGTGTGGGTGCACCGGCGCTGACGGCGGCGTGCTGTCGGCCTACCGGTCAACGCGAAGGCCCGCTTCGAGAAGACGCCCCAGCACCAGCCGCCCGAAGTCGCTGATGTCGTATGCCGCCTGCTGGTAGGCGCTACCGCTGCTCGACAGCGGCCGGATCACGGCAACTCCGCTCATCGTCGCAATGATGCTCGCCATCACATCGCCCGCTTGCGGGTACCGTTGGACAAGTTTCGACTCCGTCCAAGCGAGATCGACGGACTTGTAGACGCGGCCATTCTCCTGGGGGATGGGCGGTTGGTCCATGATGAACAGCACCTTCGCGTGCGGTGCCTCCATCCGCGCGAGCGCATCGACGACGAACGTCTCTCGTTCGACGATGGCGTCGTGCTCCGCGAGGGCGCCTGAGGCGAGGGCCCGTCCCAAGGCTCTGACCTTCTGGTCGAGCCTCGACTCCGCAGCGGCCGACAGCGCACGCAGGGTCAGCTCGATCCGATGGTCGTCGCCGCCCACCGCGTTGCACAGCTCGTTCGGCGTCAGATCCGCGAACCCGCAGGCCTCCTCGAATGCACGGACCGCCCGTCCTTGCCGCCGCTCGATGCCGACACCGACCAGATTGCCGACGGCGGCGACGGCCACGCCGAGCGGGCCACCCAAGCCTGGAAGGACGAGGTCGGCCGCGCTACCCGCTCCGGCACCTACTGCCGCAGCGACGAATCCGCCCACGCGCACGTCGTCGAACGTGCTCTCATCAGCCACCCCACCAGCCTACGGTCACCCGGCGGCCCCAGCCTCCGAACTCGCTCTGGACCCCGACCAGCAGCTGGCCCGCCATGACTACCCGCTGCATCTCGTTGATGCCCTCCATGGCGACGTCGAGGCAAAGAACCCGGCCGCCGCGCCGAAGACAGCGTCAGCTCGCTGTTACCCCGTTCGGAGCGGCGAAGCTCCAGCTGACCTCGCGGACCGAGCTGGCGGTGTGGGTGCACCGGCGCTGACGCAGCCGGTGCACCCCTCCCCCATCAGCCGGCTCAGCGCCGGACGAGCAGCGCCACCCGGCGGTTGACCTCGCGCTGGTGCGCGTTGCCGCCGATCATGGCCGGGCGGCTCGGCCCGAAGCCGACCGTCCGCACCTCGATGCCGCGCTGGCGGCTCTTGAGCACCGCGCACACCGCCTTCGCGCGCTGCTTCGCGAGCACCCGCTCGCGACGCACGCTCCCGGCGTAGTCCGCATAGCCCTCGCAGGTCAGCGCCCGGACGTTCTCCAGGCTGCGGGCGAGCACGACGAGCTGGCGGCGTCCGGCCGGGGTGAGCCGGGCCGAGTCGAACCGGAACAGGCCGGTCACCTGCACGCCCTGGCGGGCGCCGAGCTGGTGCCCACGGACCTGGCGGGCGGGGACGGCCAGCGTGCCGTTGCGGGTGCGGTGCAGTGCCTTGGTCGCCCGCAGCGGGCCCGTTGCCCGGGCCGGGTGGGCCGGCACCGGGACGAGCTTCTGGCGCTCGGCCTTGGTCAGGGGGTCGCGGTACCACCGCACCGGGGTCACCGGAGGCGCCGGGGCCACCGGCGTCACCGCGGCCGACGGGGCCGACTCGCCCGAGTCGCCCTTCGCGTTGGTGGCGCGGACCGTCACGCGGTACGCCGTGCCGTTGGTCAGGCCGCCGACCGTGCACGGGCTGCCGGGGCAGCTCGTGGTCGCGCCACCGGGGCTCACCGTCACCGTGTACGCCGTGACCGGCGACCCGCCGTCGCTCTGCGGCGCCGAGAAGGTGACCGCCAGGCGGCGGTCGCCGGCTTTGGCGGACACGCCGGTCGGCGTACCGGGGGCGCCCTGCGGGGTGACGGCGGCCGACGGGTCCGACGCGGCGGAGTCGCCGTGGTCGTTGGTCGCCTGGACGGTGAAGGTGTAGGCCCGGCCGTTGTCCAGACCGCCCACCGTGCAGGGGCTGGCGGCACAGGTCTCGGTGGCTCCGCCGGGAGCCGCCGTGACCGTGTACGACGTGATCGGCGTGCCGCCGTCCTTGGTGGGCGCGGTGAACGAGACCTCGGCCTCGCCGTCACCGGCCTGCGCGGAGACGTCGGTCGGCGCCCCCGGCACGGCCACGGGGGTGACCGCGGCGGAGGGGGTCGACTCGTCCGAGTCGCCGTTGGCGTTGGTGGCGTGGACCGTGAAGGTGTACGCGGTGCCGTTGTCCAGGCCGTCGACCGTGCAGGGGCTGCCGGCGCAGGTCTGGCTCGCGTCGCCGGGCGCGGCGCTCACCGTGTACGACGTGACCGCCGATCCGCCGTTGCCGGCGGGCGCGGTGAAGGACACCTCCGCCGCACCGTCCCGCGGCGTCGCGGAGACCGCGGTGGGCACGCCGGGACGGCCGCTCGGCGTGACGGCGGCCGAGAGCGCCGAGGGAGCCGAGCCGCCGACGTCATTGGTCGCGACGACGGAGAACCTGTAGGCGGTGCCGTTGGTCAGGTCCGCGACGGTGCAGGGGCTGACCGAGCAGGTCGCGGTCGCGGGTCCGGGGTCCGCCGTGACCGTGTACGAGGTCACCGCCGCGCCGCCGTGGTCGGCCGGCGCGGTGAAGGACACCTGCGCCTCGCCGTCGCCGGGCTGCGCGGAGACACCGGTCGGGGAGCCGGGCGTCGTCGCGGGCGTGACCGCGGCCGACGGGGCCGACTCGTCAGAATCGCCGTTGGCGCTGCTCGCCCGGACCGTGAACGTGTACGCCGTCCCGTTGTCCAGGCCGCTGACCGTGCAGGGGCTCCCGGGACAGACCCGGAACGCATCGCCCGGGCTGGCGCTCACCGTGTAGGACGTGATCGCCGAGCCGCCGTCGCTGGCCGGCGCGGAGAAGGACACCTCCGCCGCACCGTTCTTGCGCGTCGCGGAGACGCCGGTGGGCACGCCGGGGACCGCGAGACCGTTGAAGGTCATCGTGACCGAGCCGGTGGCTCCGTCGCCCGCGACCAGGCCGGGCAGCTGGATCCCGCCGGTGCCGGGTCGGACCGCGATGCTGGCGCCGGAGAGATAGGCCGAGGCGAGCGACGAGCCGCCGCCGCCCCCGCCCGTGTAGACGTTGAGGATGCCCTGGTTGCCCGAGGCACCGCCGCCGCCGCCGGCGTACCCGCCGCCGCCGCTGCCACCCGCGGAGCTGTTGGGGTGGAGCCCGCCCGCACCGCCGCTCGCGACCGTCGGCGCCCCGGGGTTGTTGGACGCGCCCGTGGCACCGGCGTTGTAGTTGCCGACGCCGCCCGCACCGCCGCTCGCCCCGATCGCCGGCTGGCCCGGCGCGGCGAAGGTGACGTTCTCGGCGGTGCCGGCCGAGCCGGCGTTCCCGCCGTCGCCGTTGTACGCACCACCGCCCCCGGCGCCGGCGATGGCGAGCTTCGCGATCAGGTCGTGGTTGCCGTCGAGGGCGAAGATGCCCGAGCCGCCGCCGCCGTAGCCTCGACCGTTGTTGTTGCCGCCCCCACCGGCACCGACGACGACGTGCAGGTAGGCCGTCCCGGCGGGGAGGGTGAGGCTTCCGGTGACCTCCGCGCCGTTGCCGCCGATGTGCGCACGCGCGGGATAGCCCGCGCCGCCGCCGGCGCCGACCACCTCGAGGTCGACGTCGGTGGTGCCGGACGGGACCCCGAGGGTGTAGGTGCCCGCGGTCGCGCACGACACGGAGCTCAGCAGGGCCGGCGTCGTACCGTCGGCGCAGGGCGAGGTCGCCGGCACGGCGCTCGGCACGGCCATCGGTACGGCGGTCGCCGCGGGCGCGGCGAGCGCGACAGCAGCGGCGACGCCGACCGAGACGGCCAGTGCCGTCCGGCCGGCACGGCGCGCCCGTCGCGCCCTGGGGGGTGTGCGATCAGAGAAAACCATGACCGGAGCGTCACAGTCGCGGGACCGTCCCTGGGCCGGAACGGGACCGAAATGGCAGACCGGTCAGAAGAGTCGGGACTTAGTCCCCGCCCGCTCAGATCTCGCTCTGGACCCCGGCCAGCAGCTGGCGCGCCATGACGATCCGCTGCACCTGGTTGGTGCCCTCGTAGATCTGGGTGATCTTGGCGTCGCGCATCATCCGCTCGACCGGGTAGTCGCGGGTGTAGCCGTAGCCGCCGAGCACCTGGACCGCGTTGGTGGTGACCTCCATGGCGACGTCGGAGGCGAAGCACTTGGCCGCGGCACCGAAGAACGTCAGGTCGCTGTCACCCCGCTCGGAGCGGCCGGCGGCGGCGTAGGTCAGCTGGCGCGCGGCCTCGACCTTCATGCCCATGTCGGCGAGCAGGAACTGCAGGCCCTGGAAGTCGGCGATGGACTTGCCGAACTGCTGGCGCTCCTTGGCGTACGACAGGGCGTAGTCGAGCGCGCCCTGGGCGACGCCGACGGCCTGGGCGGCGATGGTGATGCGGGTGTGGTCGAGGGTCTGCATGGCGTACTCGAAGCCCTTGCCCTCCTCGCCGATGATCCGGTCGCCGGGGATGCGCACGTTGTCGAGGTAGACCTCGCGGGTCGGGGAGCCCTTGATGCCGAGCTTCTTCTCCGGGGCGCCGAAGGAGACGCCGGCGTCGGACTTCTCCACGACGAAGGCGGAGATGCCCTTGGTGCGCGCGTCGGGGTCGGTGGTGGCCAGGACGGTGTAGAACTCCGACTCCCCCGCGTTGGAGATCCAGCGCTTGGTGCCGTTGAGGATCCAGCCGTCGCCGTCGCGCACGGCGCGGGTCTTCTGGTTGGCGGCGTCGGAGCCGGCGTCGGGCTCGGAGAGGCAGTACGAGAAGCCGCCCTCGCCGCGGGCCAGGGCGCCGAGGTAGTGCTTCTTGAGCTCCTCGGAGCCGCCGATCATGACCGGCAGCGAGCCGAGCTTGTTGACCGCGGGGATCAGCGAGGCGGAGACGTCGGCCCGGGCCACCTCCTCGATGACCAGGACGGTGGCGAGCGCGTCGGCGCCGGCGCCGCCGAACTCCTCGGGGACGTGGGGCGCGTGGAAGTCGGCGGCCTGGAGGGCGGCGGCGGCCTCGTGCGGGTAGCGGGCCTCCTCGTCGACCGCGGCCGCGAAGGGGGCGACCTTGGCGTCGCAGATCGCGCGGACGGCCTCGCGGATGGCCTGGTGCTCCTCGGAGAGGGCGTACATCGGGAAGTCGCTCATGGCGGGTCATCTCCTGCGGGTCGATCGACGGTACTCAGTATCGTACTCGCGGGACTGCGTTCCGTCGAGCTAGCCTGGGCCGGTGCCCGTGACCGCCACCTCTCGCGACCGTCTCGTCGCCGCCGCCTTCGAGCTCTTCGCGGGCCAGGGTTACGACGCGACGACCGTCGACGAGATCGCGGCCCGGGCCGGGACCGGGCGCAGCACGTTCTTCCGTCACTTCCGCGGCAAGGAGGACGTCGTCCTGCCCGACCACGAGGCGCTGCTCGGCCGGGTCGGCGAGCGGCTGGCGACCTCGTCCCCGACGGGGCACGAGGTGGCGCTGCGCGAGGCGGCCGGGATCGTGCTCGCGCACTACCTCGCCGAGGGGCCGACGGCGCGGGCGCGCTACCGGCTGGCGAGCAGCGTGCCGGCGATCCGGGACCGCGAGATCGCGAGCGTGCAGCGCTACGTGCGGCTGTTCGCCCAGCACATCCACCGCTGGCTCGACACCGAGCCCGACGGGCCGCTGCGCGCCGAGCTGGTCGCCTCGGCCGTGGTCATCGCCCACAACCACGTGCTGCGGCGCTGGCTGCGCGGCGAGACCGACGACGACGCGGCCACCGAGGCGCTGCTCGACCACTCCCTGGCGCTCGCGCTCCCCCTGCTGCACGGGCCGGCCGCCGCCCCCGGCGCCGGTACGCCGACCGTCGTGATCACCGGCGAGGGCGCCGACGTCGAGCAGGTCGTCCGCGCCGTGCGCGACGCGCTCGGGAAGAAGCCGGGCGCGCCCGGCCTTGGGTCCTCATGAGCACCCCGGCGCACCTGGATCCCGCAGCGATCGACCTCATGCTCGACGAGCTCACCACGTGGGCGGTCGTGGGGCTGTCCGGCAACCCGGACCGGACGGCGTACCGGATCGCCGAGCTGCTCCAGCAGCGCGGCAAGAAGATCGTGCCGATCCACCCGAGCGCGCCGACGGTGCTGGGCGAGCAGGGCTACGCCACGCTGGCCGACGTCCCGTTCCCGGTCGACGTGGTCGACGTGTTCCGCCGCTCCGAGGACGCGGGCACCTTCGCCGACCAGGCGGTGGCGATCGGCGCGAGCGGGGTCTGGTTCCAGCTCGGTGTCGTCGACGAGGCGGCGTTCGAGCGCACCCGCGCGGCGGGCGTCGCGATGGTGATGGACACCTGCCCCGCGATCGAGTGGCGCCAGCGGGGTCACTGACCCCGGACGACGGCGCCCTTCGCCTCGGCGACGGCCTTGAGCTCGGCCTGGAAGGCCGTCATCCGCTCCTGCAGGGCCGGGTCGCTCGCCCCCAGGATCCGTACGGCGAGCAGCCCGGCGTTGCGCGCCCCACCGATCGCGACGGTGGCGACGGGCACGCCCGCCGGCATCTGCACGATGGAGAGCAGCGAGTCCATGCCGTCGAGGTACTTCAGCGGCACCGGTACGCCGATGACCGGCAGCGGCGTCACCGCGGCGAGCATGCCCGGCAGGTGCGCGGCACCGCCGGCGCCGGCGATGATCACCGAGAGCCCGCGCCCGGCGGCCTCCTGGCCGTAGGCGAGCATCTCGGCGGGCATCCGGTGGGCCGAGACGACGTCGGCCTCGTAGCCGATGCCGAACTCCTCGAGCGCCTCGGCGGCCAGCTTCATCACCGGCCAGTCGGAGTCCGAGCCCATCACGATGCCCACGCGCGCAGTCATGGGCGCAAGGCTAGGCCGTCGTCAGTCGCTGTCGTTGCCGAGGTCGCCGCGGAACCACGCCGCCGCGTGCCGGGCCCGCTCCAGGCAGTCGTCGAGGTCGTCGCCGTAGACGTTGACGTGGCCGACCTTGCGGCCGGGCCGCAGCTCCTTGCCGTAGAGGTGCACCCGCAGGTGCGGGTCCCGGGCCAGGGCGTGGGGGTAGCCGTCGTAGAGGCGGCCGACATCCGGGTTGTCCCCCCCGAGGATGTTGACCATCACGGTCCACCGGGCGCGCGGCTCGGGCGAGCCGAGCGGCAGGTCGAGCGCGGCGCGCAGGTGGTTCTCGAACTGGCTGGTGACGGCGCCGTCCTGGGTCCAGTGACCGGTGTTGTGGGGGCGCATCGCGAGCTCGTTGATGAGGATCCGGGTGCGCCCCTCGGCGTCGACCGCCTCGAACAGCTCGACCGCGAGGATGCCGGTCACGCCGAGCTCGCCGGCGATGCGCAGCGCGAGCTGCTGGGCGGCGGTCGCGGCGTCGGCGTCGAGGTCGGGCGCGGGCGCGACCACCTCACGGCACACGCCGTCGACCTGGAGCGTCGCGACCACGGGGTACGCCGCCGCCTGGCCGCTGGGCGAGCGCGCGACGAGCGCGGACAGCTCGCGGCGGAAGTCGACGAGCTCCTCGGCGAGCAGCCGGACGCCGGCGGCCGCGTCGGCAGCGGCCGCGGCCAGGGGCTCGGCCGCGTCGGCGAGGGTGCGGACCATCCAGACGCCCTTGCCGTCGTACCCGCCGCGGGAGACCTTGAGCACGCACGGCAGGCCGAACGCGGCGACGTCCTCCTCGGAGGCGACCACGGCCCAGCGCGGCTGGGGGGCGTCGAGGCGGGCCATCGCCTCGCGCATCACGATCTTGTCCTGGGCGTGCACGAGCGCCTCGGGACCGGGGTGGGCGATCACGCCGTCGGCGGCGAGCGCGCGCAGGTGCTCGGTCGGGACGTGCTCGTGGTCGAAGGTGACCACCGAGCAGCCCTCGGTGATCGCCCGCAGCGTCGCCAGGTCGCGGTAGTCGCCGACCTGCTGGTCGGGGATCACCTGGGCGGCCGAGACACCCTCGGCCTCGGCCAGGAGGCGCAGCGGGACACCGAGCGCGACGGCCGGCTGGGCCATCATCCGAGCGAGCTGTCCGCCTCCGATGACGGCGATGCGGGGGGCGAGTTCGGTCGAGGACACGGCCGAACCCTAACCGGGCGGTGAGGCTTACGCCGAGCCGGTGTGCTCGGCCGCGGTGGCCAGCTCGAAGCGCAGCCCCTGGCCGCGGATCGTGGTGATCAGGTGCGGCTGGCGGGTGTCGTCCCCGAGCTTGCGCCGGACCCAGCCGAGGTGCACGTCGATCGTCTTCGACGACGTCCAGAAGGTGACCCCCCAGACGTCGCGCATGAGCTCCTCACGGCTGACCACCGAGCCCGCCCGGAGGATCAGCGCGTGCACGAGGTCGAATTCCTTGCGCGACAACAGGATCTCGCGGTCCCCACGCCACGTGCGACGGGTCATCGGATCGACCCGAACGTCCTGCACCTCGATCACACGCTCAAGGTAAGGACGTGGCGGCGTCCGCGAGGGCGAAATCCGCGGAATTTTGCTTTGGCGCAGGTCAGGCGCGTCGTACGGCGACCGGTTCGACCACGCCGAAGCCCCGGACCGGGCGTGCCGGGAGCGGCCGGGACTCGATCTTGTCGGCCGGCAGGAGGTCGGCCGTGGCGTGGTCGACGATGATCCGGTTGCGCCGGGCGACCTGGGTCAGCCGGGCGGCCAGGTTGACCGGTGGCCCGAAGACGTCGCCGAGCCGGAGCACCACGCCGCCGGTGGCCAGGCCGACCCGGACGTCGGGCATCCGCGGGTCGCGGCCGATCACGTTGATGATCCCCTCGGCGGTCGCGAACGCGGCCATGGGGTCGTCGTTCACGAAGAGGACGGCGTCGCCCATGCTCTTGATCAGCCGGCCGCCGTCGCGGGCGATGACGTCGCCGCAGCGGGACTCGAACACCTCGACGAGCTCGCCGATCCGCTCCCGGGAGACCTCGTTGGACAGCGCGGTGAAGCCGACGATGTCGGCGAACCCGACGCTGAGGTCGGTGGTGTGCGGGTCGTCGTCGAGCGCGCGGACCGACTCCATGCGGGCGATCGCGGCGTCGAGGTGCCGGCGCCAGGCGTAGACCAGCAGGCCCTCGAAGCGCTCCCCCAGCCGGCCGAGCACCCAGGCGGCGTCGCCGCCCTCGCGCTCCGCGGTCGCCTCGTCGACGTGCTGGACCAGCTCGCCGACCTCCCAGTCGGCGAGGCGGGCCATGGTGATGCCGACGCCGCGGGTGACGTTGAGCGCGACGTCCAGGTCGATCACGCCCTCGCCGAGGATGTCGACCATCAGCCGCATCGCCTCGACGTCGGCGCGGGTGTAGGCCCGCTCGTCCCCGTGCTCGGCGAACCCGAGCGTGCGGAACAGCCGGCGTGCCTGGTCGAGCGGGATGCCCGCCCGCTCGGCGACGTCCGCCGCGGTGAGCTCGGGCTCCTCGCCCCGCGTGGCCCTCTCGGGACCTTCCTCAGACACCTTCGTCCCGCCGGGCGTCCGGGCGGGCGTGGAGGTCGTGGAGCAGCTCGTTGAGCTGGCGCTGGGTGGCCTCGACGTGCGGGATGTCGTTGAGCCGGACCGTGCCGAAGGTCGACGCGTCGGCGATGATCAGGCTGCCGCAGCCGAACGGGCGGTCGATCAGGTTGATCTCGATCGAGATGTCGCTGACCCGGGCCAGGGGGATGTCGTGGCCGCGGCGGGTGACGATGCCGTTGCGCGTGATGAGGCGGCGGTCGGTGAACGCGTGCACGGTGGTCAGCCAGACGAGGAACGGCCGGACCGTGAACCAGAGGATGCCGAGGATCGCCAGCACCCACACGATGAGCGTGAGCACGCGCTGGAAGCCCTCGTTGTCGAGCTTCACCTGGGCGACGACGGCGATCGCGAGGAACACGACCAGCGCCAGGATCGGCACGAAGAGCGCCTTGGGGTGCTGGCGCGTGCTGATGATCAGGCGCTCGCCCGGGTTGAGCAGCTTCTTGGAGATGGCCACGAGGGGATCATCCCACCAAATGCCCGTCGCGCAGGCGGAAGCCCGCTACGCGTCGGTAGCGTCCGTCGCCCGGACGTGGATCACGTCGCCCGCGCCCACCCGCTCGGCGCCTCCGGCGGTCTCGACGACCAGGCGGCCGTCGTCGTCGATGTCGGTCGCCTTGCCGAGCAGCTCGCCGCCGCCGGGCAGCTCGACCCGGACCTGGCGCCCCAGCGTCGCGCAGTGCGAGCGGTACGACATCGCCAGGCGCGCCGTGCCCTGCTCGCCGCCGGCCTGCCACATGTCGTAGCCCTCGCGGAGGGCGGCGACGACCGCGAGCAGCACCTGGGTGCGGTCGGGCGCGCCGGGACCGGAGATCGCCAGGCTGGTCGCGGTCGGGATCGGCAGCTCCTCGGCGGTGGTGGCCACGTTGATGCCCACCCCGACGATCGCGGCGGGGCCGGTCGGGGTCTCGACCCGCTCGACCAGGATCCCGGAGACCTTGCGGTCGCCGTCGAGCAGCACGTCGTTGGGCCACTTCACCCGGGCGTCGTACCCGAGGGAGGTGAGCGCCTTGGCCACGTTGTGGCCCACCAGCAGCGGCAGCCACGGCCAGGACGCCGGGGGCACGCTGGGGCGCAGCACGAGCGAGAACGTCACTGCGGTGCCGGGTGGCGTCTGCCACACCCGGTCGAGCCGGCCCCGGCCGGCGACCTGGTGGTCGGCGACGACGACCAGGCCCTCGTGCGCACCCGCACGGGCCCGCTCGGCGGCCACCTCGTTGGTCGAGGGCGCCTCGGGCAGCAGCTCGAAGGAGAGGTCGGGGGTCAGCGCCGACACCTCCGCGAGCCGGGCGGCGTCGAGGGGTCCACGGACTGGGGGCTGGGTCGGGCCGAGAGTCACGGGCACTACCCTGTCGCAGCAGACGCCCTGAGGAAACCCCGGGGTGGCAGGAGTTCCAGGAGGCCACGTGACCGCCCAGCCGCAGTCGGCAGACGACCAGCAGATCGACATCCACACCACGGCCGGCAAGCTCGCCGACCTGGAGCGTCGTACTGACGAGGCCGTGCACGCTCCCGCCGCCCAGGCACAGGAGAAGCAGCACGCCAAGGGTCGCAAGACCGCCCGCGAGCGGATCGAGCTGCTCTTCGACGAGGGCTCGTTCGTCGAGCTCGACGAGTTCGCCCGGCACCGCTCGACCGCCTTCGGCCTGGAGAAGACCCGCCCCTACGGCGACGGCGTCATCACCGGCTACGGCACCGTCGACGGCCGCCAGGTCTGCGTGTTCTCCCAGGACTTCACCGTCTTCGGCGGCTCGCTGGGCGAGGTCTACGGCGAGAAGATCACCAAGGTCATGGACCTGGCGATCAAGTCCGGCTGCCCCATCATCGGCATCAACGAGGGCGCCGGCGCCCGCATCCAGGAGGGTGTGGTCTCGCTCGGCCTCTACGGCGAGATCTTCAAGCGCAACGTGCACGCCTCGGGCGTCATCCCGCAGATCTCGCTCATCATGGGCAACTGCGCCGGCGGCCACGTCTACTCCCCCGCGGTCACCGACTTCACGATCATGGTCGACCAGACCTCGGCGATGTTCATCACCGGTCCCGACGTGATCAAGACCGTCACCGGCGAGGACGTCACGATGGAGGAGCTCGGCGGCGCCCGGGCCCACAACACCAAGTCCGGCAACGCGCACTACATGGCCTCCGACGAGGACGACGCCATCGAGTACGTCAAGGGCCTGCTGTCGTTCCTGCCCCAGAACAACCTCGACGAGGCGCCGTCGTACGACGAGCCGGCGGACCTGGAGCCCAACGAGGGCGACCTCGCGCTCGACACGCTGATCCCGGACTCCCCGAACCAGCCGTACGACATGCACGACGTGATCGCCACGATCGTCGACGACGCCGACTTCCTCGAGGTCCAGGCGCTCTTCGCGCCCAACATCATCACCGGCTACGGCCGCGTCGAGGGCCGCCCGGTCGGCATCGTCGCCAACCAGCCGATGCAGTTCGCCGGCACCCTCGACATCGACGCCTCCGAGAAGGCCGCCCGCTTCGTGCGGTTCTGCGACGCCTTCAACATCCCGGTGCTGACCTTCGTCGACGTCCCCGGCTTCCTGCCCGGTGTCGACCAGGAGCACCTCGGCATCATCCGCCGCGGCGCCAAGCTGATCTACGCCTACGCCGAGGCCACCGTCCCGCTGGTCACGATCATCACCCGCAAGGCCTACGGCGGCGCCTACGACGTCATGGGCTCCAAGCACCTCGGCGCCGACATCAACCTGTCGTGGCCCACCGGCCAGATCGCCGTGATGGGTGCCCAGGGCGCGGCCAATATCGTCCACCGCCGCACCCTGGCCGAGGTCGAGAAGGCCGGCGGCGACGTCGAGGCCAAGCGCGCCGAGCTGATCGACGAGTACGAGACCACCCTCGCCAACCCCTACATCGCGGCCGAGCGCGGCTACATCGACGGCGTGATCATGCCGCGCGAGACCCGGGCCGAGGTGGTCAAGGCCCTGCGCCTGCTCCGCACCAAGCGCGAGACCCTGCCGCCCAAGAAGCACGGGAACATCCCGCTGTGACCGGCGAGCCCGCCGCCCCCGAGGCGGCCGCACCGGAGGCGGCCCCGCTGCTGCGGATCGTCACCCCCGACACCACGCCCGAGGAGGTCGCCGCCATCGTCGCGGTGCTCTCCTCGCTCGGCGGCGCCGCCCCGGCGCCCGAGCCGCCCCGCTCGGAGTGGGCCAACCCGGCCCGCGGCGCCCGGATCGCCCCCGGCACCACGCTCGCCCACGGGCGCGGTGCCTGGCGGGCCAGCGGACTGCCGCGCTGACATGAACCGGCTCATCGGCGCCGCGGCCACCTTCTACGGTGGCCTCGGCGCCGTTGCGCTGCTCCGGCCCGAGACGATCCCCGCCACCTTCGGCGGCACCGCCACCACCCCGGACTCGCGCACCGAGGTCCGCGCCGTCTACGGCGGGCTGCCGCTCGCGATCGCCGCAGCGCTCGTCGTCCGGCCGGAGACGGCGGGGACGATGGGCGTGCTCACCGCCGGGATGGCGGCGGGCCGGGCGGCGTCGGCACTGGCCGAGCGTCGTACGACGGCGGTGACGCCGGTGTTCGTCGCGGTCGAGGCCGTGGTCGCGGCGGCGCTGTTCGCCGGCGCGCGGCGCCTCGCTACTCCTCGGTGACGCCGGCCCTGCGGTCGCGCAGGCGCGTGCGGGACGGCCGCTCGTCCCGCCGGCGGCAGGTCCGGATCCTCCGGCGGCGACCGCCCGCGCTCCTCGACGGCGGGTCGGTGCTGAACGTGAGGCTGACGGAGAGACCGGCGACGATGCGCTTCATGCTCGGGTCCTGCACTTCCTAGGGGAGACGACGACCTGCCCCACCCTTCGAAGCGCTGTCACAGCGTGTCAAAGGTGGGGCAGGTCTGGTGCGCAAAACGCCGGTTCGGCGCTCGCTCGGGGCTCAGCCGAAGAACACCCGCAGGTCCGCGACGACGTCCTGCGGCACCTCCATCGCCGCGAAGTGGCCCCCGCGCGGGAACCGCGACCAGTGGTCGATGTTGGCGTTGTCGCGCTCGGCCAGCGACCGGATGGTCTGGAAGTCGTCCTTGAAGACCGCGACGCCGAGACGTCCGGTGCTGACCACGGGCTCGGCGCCGGAGTGCTGCTCCTCGTAGTGGTAGCGGGCCGCGGAGCCGTAGGTGTTGGTCAGCCAGTACAGCGTGGCCTGGGCGAGGACCTGCTCGGGCGTGACCAGGCTGGTGCCGTTGCCGAAGCTCTCGAAGAGCTCGCTGTAGGCGAGCACCGCGACCGGCGAGTCGGCGAGGCCGGCCGCGACGGTCTGGGGGCGGGTGCCGTTCATGGCGTTGTAGCCGCCGACCGACTGGAACCACTGCATGTGCTCGAGCGCGGCGTACTCCTCGGGGCCGAAGCCCTCGAACTCGGCCGGGTCGCCGCTGGGGAACGAGAAGAGGTGGAGCACGTGGGCGCCGCGGAAGCCCTCGGGGTTCGCGACGGCGAGCTCGCGGCCGACCATGGCGCCGCCGTCGCTGCCGTGGATGCCGTAGGAGTCGTAGCCCAGGCGCCGCATCAGCACGTCGTACGCCGCACCGACGCGCTTCATCGTCCAACCGGTCTCGACGACCGGGGTGGACCAGCCGAAGCCCGGCATCGAGGGGATGACGAGGTGGAAGGCCTGGTCGGCGGTGCCGCCGTGGGCCTCGGGGTCGACCAGCGGGTCGATCATGTCGAGGAAGTCGAGCTGCGACCCGGGGTAGGTGTGGGCGAGGAGCAGCGGGGTGGCGTCCTCGTGCTTCGAGCGGACGTGGAGGAAGTGGATCCGCTGGCCGTCGACCTCGGTGACGAAGCCGTCGTAGGCGTTGAGGCGGGCCTCGACCGCACGCCAGTCGAAGTCCTTCCAGCGGGCGACCATGTCGCGCAGGTAGGACTCGGGGGTGCCGTACTCCCACGAGTCGCCGGGGGCGGCCGGGGCGAAGCGGGTGCGGTCGAGACGGCTGCGGAGGTCGTCGAGGTCGGTCTGCGGGATGTCGATGACGAAGGGCGTGATCTGGTTCATGGCAGTGACGTTAGGAGCCAATGCGGAACGGTTCGTTCCTGTTAAATCACCGGTGTGAAGAAAACTTCCGGACGGGTCCTGGAGCTGCTCGGACTGCTCCAGAACCGCGTCGAGTGGACCGCCCCCGAGCTCGCCGAGCGGCTCGGCGTCACCGAGCGGACCGTGCGCAACGACATCGCCCGGCTCCGCGAGCTCGGCTACCCGGTCAACAGCCTGCGCGGGCGGGCCGGCCACTACCGGCTGGGGGACGGCGCCCGGCTGCCCCCGCTGCTCCTGGACGACGAGGAGGCGGTCGCCGTCGCCGTCGGGCTGCGCACGGTCACCGGCGTCGCGGGCTTCGAGGACAGCGGCGCCCGGGCGCTGACCAAGCTCGAGCACGTGCTGCCCGACCGGCTGCGCCGCCAGCTCGCGTCCCTGCGCGACGCCACCGAGGCCGGACCGGTCAACACCGACTCCAACGTCGAGGACCCCGAGGTCGCGCCCGGGGTGCTCACCGAGATCGCCGCCGCGATCCGCGACCAACGGGGGCTGCGGGCGTTCTACCGCGACGACGAGCGGATCGAGATCGAGCCCTACCGGCTGGTGGCGTGGCAGCGGCGCTGGTTCGTGGTGGGCCGCTCCCCCGAGACCGGCGCGTGGGCGCCGTACCGGGTCGACTGGATGACGCTGCGCCTGCCCGGAGGCCGCTCCTTCACCCCGGCCGAGCTGCCCGGCGACCTCACCGAGCTCGTCGTCCGCGAGGTCGCCCGCACCGGCTGGGCCGTGCACGCCCGCCTCGTCATCGACGCGCCCGCCGAGGAGGTCCTGGCCCGGATCAACCCCGCCGTCGGCGTCGTCGAGTCGCGTCCCGACGGACGCTCGGTGCTCGTCACCGGCGGCGACAGCCTCGAGATCGTCGCGGTGTGGATCGGCATGCTCGGCCTCGACTTCAGCGTCGAGTCGCCCGCCGCGCTGGTCGGGCACCTGCAGGTCCTGGCCGAGCGCTACGCACGCGCGATCGACCCGACCGGGGCGTGAGTCAGGCCGAGAGCTCGAGGACGCGCAGGTCGTCGAACTTGCGGAAGTCGCGGTCGAAGGTGACCACCGTGCCGCCGTACGTCGCCGCGCAGGCGGCGATGTAGGCATCGGTGACGAGGTCGGCGCGCGCCCCCGCGCCGTCGCTCAGCCGGGTGAACTCCTCGATGGTGCGCGGGTGACCCGACCAGGTGACGTACTTGGAGTGGGCCATCACGGCCGCCGCGAACTCCCACGCCTGGCGGAAGGACGACGGCTCGGCGAACACCCGCGGGTTCGTGACCATGCGCGCGAAGCCGACCCAGACCAGGTCGGGCACGGTGAACGCCTTGCCGGCCGTGACCGTTGCCTGCCACCACTGCGTCGCCACGGCGTGCAACGGGTGGTCACCGCGGTAGAGCGGGATCACGACGTTGGCGTCAAGGACGAACATGGCCCCGCATCAACGCCGCCAGCGCGGCGTCCTCCTGGGCGTGCATCGCCCCGTAGAGCGAGGCGTTGCTGGTCGGATCGATGCCCGGCACGAGTCCGGTGCCGCCGCGGAAGACCGGCAGGGAGACCTCGACGGCGTCCTCGACCACGTCGTCGGGGACCAGCAGGTAGCGCTGCAGCGCCACCTCGAACACGTCGCCGAGGGTCATGCCCTGCTCGACGGCGCGCGCCTTGACGGTCTCGAGGAGACCGTCGTGGATGTTGACGGTGGTGCGCACGTGATGACTTTAGCATCACTGGCGGCGCATCGCCCGCATCACCCCGTCGCCAACCGGATGACCGCTGTCGGACCGTCCGCCTAGGCTCACCCCATGACGCGACGCGTGGATGCCCGCACCGACCAGTACGTCGAGGACCTCGCCGCCCTCGACCCCATCACCGCGACCTTCGCCGGCATCGCCGGCCACGACGGCGAGCTGCCCGACCTCTCCCCCGAGGGCTTCGCCGCGACCGAGGAGCTGCACCGCCGCGCCCTGACCGACGTCGCCGCCCTCGACACGGCCGACGCACGCGAGCAGGTCGCCAAGGACGCCTTCCTCGAGCGGGTCGGGCTGAGCGTCGAGCGGGCCGACGCCGGCGTCGAGCGCAGCGAGTTCTCGGTGATCAGCAGCGCGCTCCACGCGGTGCGCGAGGTGTTCGACCTGATGCCGACCGAGACCGACGAGCAGTGGGAGGCGATCGGCCGGCGGCTGGCCGCCGTGCCCGCCGCGCTCGCCGGCTACCGCACCACGTTGAGCGAGGAGGCGGCCGCGGGGCGGGTCTCCGCGAAGCGCCAGTACGCCGAGGTGGCCGGCCAGGTGCGCGGCTGGACCGGCCAGGAGGGCGCGGCCGGCGACTACTTCCGGCGCACCGTGGCCGAGGCGCCCGAGCCGCTGCGCGCCCGGCTGAGCGCGGCCGCGGGCGAGGCCTCGGCGGCGTACGCCGAGTTCGGCCGCTACATCGAGACCGACCTGCTCCCCCAGGGCCGCGACGTCGACGGCGTCGGCCGCGAGCAGTACCAGCTCGCCTCCCGCTACTTCCTCGGCGCGACCGTCGACCTCGAGGAGACCTACCGCTGGGGCTGGGAGGAGCTCGCCCGGATCGAGGACGACATGGCCGCCACCGCCCGGCGGATCGTGCCCGGTGGCTCGGTGGCCGACGCCGTGGCCGCTCTCGACGCCGACCCGGCGCGCGACTGCGGCAGCCGCGAGGCCTTCCAGGCGTGGATGCAGGAGCGCTCCGACACGATCCTCGCCGACTTCGACGGCCTGCACTTCGACATCGCCGAGCCGATCCGCACCCTGCAGTGCAAGGTCGCGCCGGTCAACGACGGCGGTGCCTGGTACACGCCGCCCTCCGAGGACTTCTCCCGCCCCGGCACGATGTGGTTCTCGTTCACCGACGAGAACGTGCGCTTCTCGACCTGGCGCGAGACCACGACCGTCTTCCACGAGGGCGTTCCCGGTCACCACCTCCAGTGCGCCCAGGTGGTCCACCGCGCCGACCTGCTCAACCGCTGGCAGCGGCTGCTGTGCTGGGTCAGCGGCCACGGCGAGGGCTGGGCGCTCTACTCCGAGCGGCTGATGGACGAGCTCGGCTACTTCGCCGACCCGGGCGAGCGGCTGGGCTTCCTCGACATGCAGGGCTTCCGGGCCGCGCGGGTGGTCGTCGACATCGGCGTCCACCTCGGGCTCACCGTGCCGGCCGACAACCCGTTCGGCTGGCGGCCCGGCGAGACCTGGAACGCCGACCTGGCCTATGAGTTCATGCGCGCCCACTCGCGGATGGACGACGGCTCGCTGCGCTTCGAGGTCAACCGCTACCTCGGCTGGCCGGGGCAGGCGCCGTCGTACAAGGTGGGCGAGCGGATCTGGCTCGACGCCCGCGCGGCCGCTCAGGCCCGGCACGGGGCGGCGTTCGACCTCAAGGCGTTCCACACCGCGGCCCTCGACCTCGGCTCGCTCGGCCTCGACCCGCTGCAGGCCGCGCTGGCCCGGCTCTGACCCGGCGCAGGCCCCGGTGCTCCGTCTCGACCCCGCCCAGGCCCGGCGGATCGCGGTCCGGGCGCAGCTGCTCGACGAGCGGCGCGCCCGGTCCGTCGCGGAGGTCGTCGACGAGCTCACCCTGCTCCAGGTCGACCCGACGGCGGCGGTCGCGCCGAGCGTCGACCTGGTGCTGTGGTCCCGGCTCGGCGCGGAGTACACCCACTCCGACCTGACCTTCGCGCTCGAGACGGAGCGCTCGCTGGTCGAGCACTCCTCGTTCGTGCGCCCGATGGACGACATCGGCCTGGTGCTGGCGACCGCGCCGCGCGAGCTGCACCCGACCGCGCACGCGTGGCTGGCCGCCAACGGGGACTTCCGGGCCGACGTGCTCGCCCGGCTCGACGCCGACGGCGCGCAGACCGCGGCCGAGCTGCCCGACACCTGCCAGGTGCCGTGGGCGTCGAGCGGCTGGAACAACGACAAGAACGTCAACCGCCTGCTCGAGGTGCTCACTCGCCTCGGCGACGTCGCCGTCACCGGACGACGCGGCAAGCTGCGGGTCTACGACCTGGCCGAGCGGGTCTATCCCGGCGACCTCGACGTCCCGCCGTACGACGACGCGCGGACCGCGCTCGACCGCCGCGAGCTCGCCGCGCTCGGCCTGGCCCGCACCGGCCCCGGCACCCCCGTCACCGTCGCGGGCACCGACGGCGAGTGGCGCGCCGACCCCGACGCGCTCGCCGGTGCCGACGCGCCCTTCCCGGGACGCTGCGCGTTCCTCTCGCCGTTCGACCGCCTGGTCCACGACCGGGAGCGGGCGCTCGACCTGCTCGGCTTCGACTACGTCCTGGAGATGTACAAGCCCGCGGCCCGGCGCCGGTGGGGCTACTTCGCGCTGCCCGTGCTCCACGGCGACCGGCTGGTCGGCAAGCTCGACGCCAAGGCCGACCGCAAGGCCGGCGTGCTCCGGGTCCACGCCGTCCACGAGGACGGCGTCTGGGAGCCCGAGGTCGGCGACGCGGTCGAGGCCGAGCTGACCGCGCTCGCCGACTGGCTCGGGCTTGATGTGGTCCGGGGATAGGCGCTCCGGTGAGCGCTGTTCGGGTTGGGTCGGGGGGTTATGTCGGACCCTCCTGATCTAATACGGGTATGACTTCGACCACCCTTCTCGCGGACCTCCGGGCCGAGGTGCGTGGGCGCGAGGAGTCGGTGGTCGGGAGGGCATCGTGGAGTGGGCTGCCGGCAACGTGATCGTCGGCTCGGCTGAGGCGGAGGGCGCTGCGACCATCCGCGGCGATTTCGTCGACACGGGCCTGCCGATCGCGGGCGAGAGTGCGCCGCCAGTCTCGGAGTTCGCTCTCATGGAACTGGTGGCCGTGCTCGCGGTCGCGAGCTTCGATCTCCTCGCGGCGAAGCGTCGGCGGAGCCTCGTCGACGGTCTGTCGCGGACGGTCGATCGCCGTCACGTCCGCTGACCGATCGTCCGCGGACGCTTAGGGCAGGTCGCCCGCTTGCGGCCTTCGTGCTGACCAATCTGAGTCAGCCGCTTCGAGCACCCGTGAGAGCGAAGCAGATGCAGCCCTCAGGGCCTCGCCGTCGCGGATGCCTCGTTGATCGGCAAGGGTCCGGGAGTGTTCATGTTCTCCTCAAACCACTCGGCGCTCTTCCTCGACATCCTTCCGGCGAATCGTCGACCGGCCTTGCTTGGCTCCGGGTCGCGAAGCGGGAGGATCAAGACCTCAGATCCCGCAAGATAGAAGAACGGAACGAAGCGCTTCGAGATCATCGTTAAGGGGGCATCGGTCTCGATGACCCATGTGTCTTCCCACTGGTGCCACCAGGTCTTCGTGAGTTCCTTGACGGACTCGTGTACGAGGGTTCGCTGGGTGTTGTCGATACCCGAGGCGAGAATCGCGTAGTAGGCCATCAGACGTCGCCTTCCTCTCGCTGGTCGGTGACGATCTCCACCTGGGCCTCCTCGTGGGTCGCGGCAACTATCTCCGCCGTCGCGTCGATTGTCGCGGTGCTCTCTACCACAACTGAGTCGAGCACTGTCACTACTCCTGGGGCCGCGTGAGGCGTGCCGAGAATAGGTGTCGCGTGCTCGCCAGACGAGCTGTCACCGAGCACGACCCGTTGGATCTCGGCATACTCCGTGCCGGTCACCTGCCCCAGCATCAGTTTGGAGGGATCGTCCTTCGCGACCAAGAACACGGCCGCTGCGTAACCAACACCGCCAAGGAAGCCGACGCCCACGACCCACGGAATCATCCAAACTGCCGCCCCCGAGACCGCCAGTGTCGTTGTCACCCCGACGGTGAACGACAGGATGAGACCAATGACGACGGCGTGGAAGGCCAAGATCGTCCGAGGCGACTCAGTGGAGCGACTCAAGACGGACCGAGTGGCTTCCTGCGGGCTGGACACGTGCCCAAGTTGACCACAGTCGGCCAGGGCTCGTGGCCAAGATCTACCAGAAGCAGGGGGGCAACACGCCGAACGGATCGTCCTGACGGGCCCGCGGCCTCTGGCGCCCGAAGGTGAACCTGCCTGGGGAGATACCTATGCCCGTGCGAAGCGTGATGCTTCGTGCGGTGCCTTCCCCCCCCTGCCGAGGTCGGCGGTCGAGGTGCCCGTCGGTGGGTTCGAGATAGGTACGGTTCCCGCCCAAGTTTCTGACTTGAGCGAGACCTCCATGACTTATCTCCTTCTGCTGCTGGTTGGGTCGATCACGGCTTCGATCTGCAAACTGATCTTCGCGCTCGTGGCACTTCGCGGAGTCCCGAAAGGCCAGCGGGTCGAGGCCATCCGCGCGATTGGCGATGCGTGGCGGGGCTGGGGCCTGACGTTGAAGCGCAGCCCGGAGGACGACCCGGGTGGGCCTCCTACGACCGCGTGAGGAAAGTGCAGATCCCCCTTCGAGTTGGCAGTGGACGCCGCTACGCTCCCGCCATGACTGACGCCTCCGCCAAGTCTTGCTTCATCGCCATGCCGGTCAGGACGACGAAGGAGCAGGCCGAACTCTACGGCGACTCGGAGCATTGGCTGCACGTGCTCGAGCATCTGTTCGTGCCCGCCGTCGAGGAGGCCGGGTTCGAGGCCTGGCGCCCGATCGCGCAGGGCTCCGAGATGATCCACGCCGAAATCGTACGTCAGTTGGCGCGGGCGGACATGGTCCTCGGAGACATGAGCCACAACAACCCCAACGTCTTCTTTGAACTTGGGGTTCGGACGTCGGTGAACAAGCCGATGGCTCTCGTGCGTTGTGATGCAAAGGCGCCAATCCCGTTCGACGTCAGCGGCGTCAATGCGTACACCTACGAGCCGATGCTCAAGCCGTGGAACCGAGATGATCAGGTCGCGAAGCTGGCAGAACACCTTCGGCGTGCCGAGGCCACGTCTGGTGCGGGCAACACCATGTGGACTCAGTTCGGAATGGAGTTGACGGCCACGGAGCCCAGCGCCGCGGGCTCTAAGGAGGAGGCGATGCTGGAGGTGCTTAGTGGTCAAGTCCAGAACCTGACGCGCGAGTTCAGTCAACTGCGTCATTCAAGTCGTAGCCAACGGCCCCGGCGCCCAGATGACGAAGTTCTGAGGGACTTCGAAGGTCAGGGCGGGGTCAGGACCTTCGCATCATCGACCGAGTTTCTGTCCGAGGTGGTTGACCTCGCCGCTGACCGCTACAACGTCGACGCGACGGTGGTTCCTGAGGTTAGCGGGGCACAGGACGTGGTGTTGGTGCATAGGTATTCCGATGACGCTGGCTACAAGAAGTTCCGACAAGCCGTGCGGGAGATCTCGGGCGAAGGTGGCATCCGGCTCAGGATCCTGGACTCCACCGACGAGGGCCCCGACGACACCAAGATCTAGCGTTGGGTATTCCTACGGACTAGATGCCATCAGTAAAGGACACCCTGCACCGAAGCAGCCGCAGCCGCAATGAAGCGCTACGCCCCCACCGCCTCCTGGCCCTCCTGGCTCACGGCGTACTCGGCATAGGTCGGATACGTCGGCGTGAAGGCGCTCGGCGCCCCCAACCACCCGCGGTACGACGCCGGGCTGCTGCCGTCGACGTCGGTCACGCCGTAGGCCTCGCCCAGCTCGCTGCTGTAGAAGCAGCCGCCGGTGCGCTCGGCACGCTGCTCGTCGTCGGCGATCGCGGCGATGATCCGGCCCAGGTACTCGGGGGTCTCGGCGCTCGGGAAGACGCCGCCGTCGAAGTTCGCACCGGCCGCGATGTGCGCCTGGACCCGCTCGGTGAGCAGCAGGCCGGGCCAGATGCTGAGCGCGGTGACGCCGTGCGGCCGCAGCTCCTGGGCCATGTCGTAGACCATCTTGTCCGAGCCGGCCTTGCCCGCGCCGTACGGCGGGGTGTGCACGCCGGGGACGTGGGTGCGCGCACCCGGCGAGGAGATGTGCACGATCAGGCCCTCGCGCTGGGCGACCATCAGCCGCGCCGCGTGGTGGGCAGCGACGTAGTGCGAGCGCAGGCCGACGTCGAGCAGGCGCAGCTCGGACTCCAGCGGCATCTCCCAGAAGCCGCGCTCCCCCGGCGGCTCGGACGGCAGCGCGATCGCGTTGTTGACCAGGACGTCGAGGCGGCCGTGGTCGCGCTCGATCCGGGCGAACAGCTCGGCCACCTGGGCGTCGTCGGCGTGGTCGCAGACGACCGGGACACCGGTGCCGCCGCGCTCGTCGATCTCGGCCGCGGTGGCCGCGATCGTGCCGCCGAAGCCGTCGGCGTCGCCGCCCTCGCTCGTGGTGCGGCCGGTGACGTAGACCGTCGCGCCCGGGGCCAGGCCGTGCGCGATGCCGCGGCCCGCGCCCCGGGAGGCGCCGGTGACCAGGACGACGCGGTCGGATCGGAGTGCCATCGAGGAGTCCTCTCGTTCGTTCGGGCTCCGAACGCTGGCCGAACCGGCGCGGCCGGGTCCGTGCTCCTCCCGCAGGACGGGAGCGCGGCGGCAGCGACCCCCACGGTCCTAGCGACCTCAGCGGCCGCCGGCGTACTGCTCCGCGAGGTAGGTGATGCTCGCGCCCGAGGCGGGGTCGGTCACCACGACCTGGCGCTCGACGGCGGTCCAGTCGACGTCGAGGTCCGCGCCGGCCGCGGAGGCCAGGAACGGGTAGGCCGCGCTGAACCGGTAGTCGAGCGGCTTCCCGTCGTGCACCGGCGCGATCTCGAGGTAGGTCCGCTCGGAGTGCACCGGCGTCGCCGGGTAGCGGCTGACCACGACGCAGTACCCCTGCAGCCCGGACGCCGTCGGGTCGGTCGCGCAGTCGCGCCACAGCTCGTCGCGGCCCCAGCCGTCGACCAGCTTGAGCCCGGCCCAGGCCACGACCACGAGCAGCAGGACGGCGCACGCCGTCACCGCCGCGCTCAGCGCGGCCACCCGGGCGGTGCTGCGCCTGGTCGTGGTGGTCATGGACCCACCCTGCCCCGCTCAGCGGGTGGCGAACCGCGTCCAGTGCCGGCCGTCGTCCACGGTGCACCAGGCCTCGCCCGGGGCGCCGCCGACCCAGACCGCGGCCCCGGGAGCGACACCGGCGCCGGTCTCGACCAGCAGCGGCGACACCTCCGGTACGCCGACCACCCGCGGCCGGTCCCCGCGGACCCGGTCCAGCCGTCCCCCGGCCACCCGCCACATCCCGCTCCGCGGCCCCACGCTGGCCAGCACCCGCACCTCGCCGTCGGCGCCCATCCAGCCGCCGGTGGTCGTCACGTGGCCGTCGCGCCGGCCGCGGCCGGGGACCGGGGCGATCGGCGTCCGGGTCCAGGGACCGCCGCGCGCCGGGGCGCGCCAGAGCGCGACGAACGGGAACAGCGTGGCGCCGTCGCTGCCCTCCAGCACGACGTGGGGCTGTCCGCTCGCGGTCGGCACGCGCCGCGCGAGGAAGGTCGGGCTCGTCCCGCGACCGAGGCGGGAGCGGCGCCAGGTGGCCCCGCCGTCCTCCGACCAGTGGTAGGTCTTACGGCCGGCGAACGCGAGCCCCGCGATCCGGTCCGTCCCCGCGCCGCTCACCTCGTGCAGCCCCCGGGGTGCGGGCACCGGGTGCGCCCGCCCGTCCGCGGCCACCCCGACGAGCCGCAGCCGCCCGGGCTCGCCCCGGCTCAGCAGCGCCTCACCGGCGCCCAGCGGTGCGGGCGGACCGGCGACGCGGACGGTCCGGTCCGCGCCGGGCGCCGCCCCGACCACCCGGAACCCGGTGGCGTCCCACCCCTCGCGCAGGGCGTAGCGGCCCGCGCCGAGGGCGGCGACCTCGGTACCGGCGGGCACCTCGAGGAGGCGCCGGGTCGCGAAGCCGTCGTCGCTCAGCGCGAGGACCCACGCGCCGTCGTCCGTACGGCTCTGCCACACGCTCACCCGGCGCTCGACGGCGCCGGGCGTCACGACGAGCGCCAGGAGGCTGGCCTCCGGCGCGTCGACGTCGAGGCCGACGTCGACCGCCGCCTCGACCGGCCGGGACGCGGGCCTCGACGCGGGCCGCTCCGCGGTGCAGCCGGCGGCGAGCAGCACCAGGGCGACCAGCAGGACGAGCGGGGAGCGAGCAGCCATACCCCTACGACTCGCGACGCCCGCCGCCGGTTGTCCGGCGGACGCCCCCAGCCCCCCAGTCCCTCAGCCCAGCGAGCGGGCCCAGGTCCAGGCGTACTCCGGGTCCTCGACCGCCAGCCCGCCCTCACCGAGGTCGAGCGGCGCGAAGGTGTCGACCATGACGGCCGACTCCTCGAAGTACTCCGCCCCCAGGGACGCCTCGATCGCCTGCGGCTGCGGGCCGTGCGCGTGACCGCCCGGGTGCAGCGAGATCGAGCCGAGGCCGATGCCCGAGCCCTTGCGTGCCTCGTAGTCGCCGGCGACGTAGAACATGACCTCGTCCGAGTCGACGTTGGAGTGGTAGTACGGCACCGGCACGGCCAGCGGGTGGTAGTCCACCTTGCGGGGCAGGAAGTTGCAGATCACGAAGTTGTGGCCCTCGAACACCTGGTGCACCGGCGGCGGCTGGTGGATCTTGCCGGTGATCGGCATGTAGTCGTCGATGTTGAAGGTGTAGGGGTAGAGGCAGCCGTCCCAGCCGACCACGTCGAACGGGTGGGTGGCGTAGGTGTAGCGGGTGCCGACGACCTGGCCGCCGACCCGGTGCTTGACCAGGACCTCGACCTCGGCGCCCTCCTCGAGGTGGACGCCGGTCGGTCCGTGCAGGTCGCGCTCGCAGAAGGGCGCGTGCTCCAGCAGCTGGCCGTAGCGCGAGAGGTAGCGCTTGGGCGGGGCGATGTGGCTGTTGGCCTCGATGGCGTAGAGCTGGGACGGCTCGGCCGGGACCCAGCGGTGGGTGGTCGCGCGCGGGATGACGACATAGTCGCCGGCCCGGTAGGCCAGCACGCCGAAGACGGTCTCGACCGTGCCCGAGCCGGACTCGACGTAGACGCACTCGTCGCCGATGGCGTTGCGGTAGAGCGGCGTACGGCTCTCGTGGCCGCCGGTGGTGACGTAGGAGATCCGTACGTCGGCGTTGCCGAGCACGAGGCGGCGGTCGGTGACCGCGTCGGTGCCGGTGGTCAGGTCGTGCAGGCGCAGGTGCCGCGGCTTGAGCGGGTGGTTGGGCACCCGGGTCTGGTCGGGCAGCTCCCAGACCTCGGCGCTGCTGATCGCCGACGGGACGCCGCGGTGGTAGAGCAGCGAGGAGTCGGACGAGAAGCCCTCCTCGCCCATGAGCTCCTCGTAGTAGAGCCTCCCGTCGGGGTCGCGGAACTGCGTGTGCCGCTTCTGCGGGACCTCGCCGACCTGCCGGTAGTACGCCATGGTCACCCTCCACCTCACCGCGTGCCCGATATCCGAACACTGCTTGTTCTCATTCCGAACGGTAGCCGCTACAGTGAGGGCGTGTCCATCCCCGTGTCCTTCCAGCACCTCGTCGACGACGCCGCGATCTTCCCGCCGGGACTGGCCCCGCTCCCCGCGGCCGTGACGGCGCACCGCGCCCTCGCCGCGACGGCGTACGCCGGCCTGGTCGGCCCGCTGGTCGTCGACACCGCGCGGCTCGACGACCTCGCCGCACTGGACCCCGCGGGCCTCGAGGTCAGCGTCGTGGTCCCCACGCCGGCCGAGGTCGCGGGGGTGGCGGCACGGGCCGACGCCGCGGGCGTGCGGCTGGTGGGCCTGGAGGTCAAGCTCGGCGGGCCTGGGGGGTCCGCCGAGCAGGTCGCCGCGATCGCCGCGGCCCGCCCGGCCGGCATCACGACGTACGTCGAGGTGCCCCGGCCGTCGAGCCCCGACTGGCCCGCGGTGCTCGACGCCGTCGCCGCCCACGGCCTGCGGCTCAAGCTCCGCACCGGCGGCACCGAGGCCGCGGCCTTCCCCACCGAGGACGAGGTCGCCGCCTGGATCGGCGCTGCCGTCGCCCGCGCCCTGCCCTTCAAGTGCACCGCCGGGCTCCACAACGCCGTGCGGCACACCGGCGCCACGACCGGCTTCGAGCACCACGGCTACCTCAACATCCTGCTCGCGACCGCCCGCGCGGCCGCCGGCGCCGACACCGCGACGCTGGTCGCCACGCTCGGCGAGCGCGACGCGGCGGCGCTGGCCGCCGCCGTCCGGGCCACGCCCGGGCTCGCCGCGGCGCGCGCCACCTTCACCTCCTACGGCTCGTGCAGCGTCATCGAGCCCTACGACGACCTGGTCGCCCTCGACCTGCTCGCCTGACCATCCCTATCCCGAGGAGCACTCCATGACCGACACGCAGCCGCAGACCTGGGTCGACGGCGCCGCCGGCAGCCTCTACGACGTCGACAACCTGCCCTACGCCGTCGTCACCGACGCCGCCGGGACGACGCCCGCCCGGGTCGGCGTCCGGATCGGCGAGCACGTGCTCGACCTCGGCGCCGCGGCCCGCGCCCTGCGCGCGGAGTGGACCCCGCTCCTCGACGTCGACCGGCTCAACCCGCTCCTCGCGGCGGGGGCGACGACCTGGGCCGAGGTCCGGGCCTGGGTGCTCGACCTGCTCACCGACCCGGGCCGGCGCGAGCAGGCCCAGGCCTGGCTGCTGCCGCTCGCCGAGGTCACCTGCCGGCTGCCCTTCGAGGTCGCCGACTACGTCGACTACTACGCCTCCGAGCACCACGCGAGCAACGTCGGCCGGATCCTGCGGCCCGACAGCGACCCGCTCTTCCCCAACTGGAAGCACCTCCCCGTCGGCTACCACGGCCGAGCCGGGTCGATCGTCGTCTCCGGCACGCCCGTCCGCCGCCCGTCCGGCCAGCGCAAGGCGCCCACCGAGGACCTGCCGACCTACGGCCCGAGCCGGCGCCTCGACATCGAGGCCGAGCTCGGCTTCGTCGTCGGCCGCTCCGTCCCGCTCGGCGAGCGGGTCCCGACGAGCGCGTACGCCGAGACCGTCTTCGGCGTCACCGGCGTCAACGACTGGTCGGCGCGCGACATCCAGGCCTGGGAGTACGTCCCGCTCGGCCCCAACCTGGCCAAGTCCTTCGCCACCTCGATCGGTGCCTGGATCACGCCCCTGGTCGCGCTCGACGCCGCGCGCGTGCCGCTGCCGGGCCAGGACGACGTACCGGTGCTGCCCTACCTGCGCGAGGAGGGACCCTCGGGCTACGACATCGACGTCGAGGTCGAGCTCAACGGCACCGTCGTGGCGCGGCCGCCGTACCGGTCGATGTACTGGTCCCCGGCCCAGATGCTCGCCCACCTCACCGTCAACGGCGCCGCGCTGCGGGTCGGCGACTTCTACGCCTCCGGCACCATCAGCGGCCCCGAGAAGGACCAGCGCGGCTCATTCCTCGAGCTCTCGTGGGGCGGCCAGGAGCCGTTCGTCGCGGGCGGCGCCGAGCGCACCTTCCTCGAGGACGGCGACGAGGTCGTGCTGCGCTACACCGCGCCCGGTGCCCGTGGCCGGATCGGCCTCGGCGAGGTCCGTGGCAAGATCCTGCCGACCAGCTGAGCCCCAGGCCGAGGAGGAACGGGTGTCGGATTCCGGTTCGCAGACCCTCGAGCGCGGGCTCGCGGTGCTGCTCGAGCTCGGCCGGCACCCGGAGGGGCTGACCGTCGCCGAGGCGGCGGCCGCGTGCGGGCTGCACCGCTCGATCACCTACCGGCTGCTCGTCTCGCTGCACCGCACCGGCTTCGCGGCGCGCGACGACGAGGGCCGGTTCACGGTCGGGCCGACCGCCACCGACCTCGCCGACCACAGCCGCCCGCGGCTGCGCGACGTCGCCGATCCGGTCCTGCACCGGCTCGCCCTCGAGATCGACGCGACCGCCAGCCTGGTCGAGGTGGTCGGCGACTCCGCCGTCACCACCGTGGTCGCCGAGCCGCCCACCGACGGCCCGCGCTTCTCCTACCGCCTCGGCAACCGCGACCCGCTCGACCGCGGCGCCGGCGGCCTGGCCGCACTCGCCTCGGGCCCGGCCCGGCCCGGCGAGCCCGCCCGGGTCGCCGAGGTCCGCGCCGCGGGCCTGGTCACCACCTCCGCCGAGCTCAACCCCGGCGCCCACGGCATCGCCGCTCCCCTGCCCGGCTGGCAGGTGCTCGCCGCGGTCAACGTGGTGACCGCGCGGCCCGAGCTGCTCACCACGGCGGTCGAGCCGATCCGCCGCGCGGTGCGCGACATCAGCGCCGCGCTGGGCTGAGCCGCCCGGAGGCGTGATCGCCGTTTTGCGAACGGGCTCGGCGCTGCGCTGGACCTCGGCCGTCGCTCACCTCATCGTGAAGCGCAGGAGCCCGGAGCGCGCCAGAGCGCTCATCGCCGGGTCCGGAGGAGGAAGCAGACCATGCTCTCCGTTCGCCGCCGCGCCGGAGCGGTCATTCTCGTCGCCCCCCTTCTCGGGCAAATGCTGGTCAGTGCCCCGGCGTCGGCCGCCCACCGGCCATGGCCCGACCGCGTTCGCGCACCGGACCGGCTGACGCACACCTTCTGCTTCTCGACGACGAATCCGATGGGGCCGGCCGCAAGATCGCGAGCGAGGTACGCGATGGACGACGCTGACGGCCTGATGGCACAGACCGTCGTAGATACCGACGAGATCGAAGCCGGGTGCGGCGACGCGACCGACATCCTGTTCCGCCAGGTGAACATGGGCTGGGGGACGGCCGGCGATGCCCGGTGCCTGGCCGTCAACGACATCGGCCGGTGCGATCAGTGGCGGGTCCGCATCAACGTCGAGGCGATCAACGTGGCCGCGACGAATCCCGGCTACCAGATCCGCAAGACCATCTGCCACGAGATCGGCCACACCGTAGGCCTGTGGCACTACGGCGCCGGGGATCCCTACACCGGGCCCGCCGACCGCAACGGCGCCGACAACTGCATGAAGAGCGGCCTGGCCGACGGCGGCCAGGCGTGGACACGATCCTACGGACCGCACGACGCGTCCGCGATCAACACCAACTGGTGAGTGAGGTCGAGATGACGAAGCGGACCGCGGGCCTGGCACTCGCCCTCGCACTGGCCGTGGCCGGATGCAGCGACGCCGACCCGGGCGGCGCGGCCTCCGACGACGCATCGCTCACCGATGACGTCCCCCGCGGGACCGACGGCTCCGGCGACTTCTTCTCGGAGGCGACACCGGTCGACGTCGCGAAGAAGGCCGAGTACGTGGTCGAGGGCGTGGTCGACGACTTCGCTGACGGGCATACCGAGGTGGTCACCGACGAGCAGGGCAGGCGCGAGACGGATCGCTTCGTCGTGATCCGGATCAAGGTCACGAGCGTGTTGAAGGGCGCGCCGTCGTCCTTCTCCTCGGGCTTCGCCTATGCGACCAGGTCCCGCGGCGTCCAGACGTACGACGCGGCGGGTGCCCTCGTGCCCGGCCGCGACCTGGCGATCCCACCCGAGGCGTTCGAGCGGGACCTCCCACGCGGGGCCACCATCGTCGTCATGGCGGCGCCCGCGTCAGCCCACGGCGGCGTGGTGCAAGACGCGCGGGCCGGGGTGCCTGAGCGGTCCGCACCGATCCTCGACGTCGAGAACCCGCAGTCGATCCTGATCGACAGCGGCGTGGAGAGCGGGCTGCACGGGTGGCAGGGCGTTCCCGGTCTCACCTTCTCCTCCGCACGAGCGGACGTCCGCGCGCTGCTCGCGGGGTCGACCGACGAGTGAGTCTCGCCGGGCCCGGGGGCCCGGCGAGACTCATGGGAGGCGAGGAAGCCTCAGACGGTCTCGGTCACCGCCGCCGGCGTGCCCTTGGCCGGCTTGACCCAGATCAGCAGCACGATCGCCAGCGCCATGCAGGCGGCCGGGAAGATCATGCTGAAGATGACGTCGTCGGCCGCGGCGGTCTTGCCGATCACGAACGGTCCGAAGAAGCCGCCCGCGGCCGCGATCGCGTTGATCGTGGCCAGGCCGACCGCGGTCTGCGAGCGGGTGAGCGCCTCGGAGGCCAGCGCCCAGAACGGGCCGAGGTAGGAGAACACGCCGATCGCGAGCAGGCACAGGCCGACCATGCCGAGGGTGGGCGTCTCCTTGAAGACCATCGTCACGACCAGGCCGAGGACGGCGACGGCGAGGGTGGTCATCACGATCGGCTTGCGGTTGCCGAGCAGGTCGGAGTAGCGCGCGACCAGCAGCATGGCCACGGCACCGCAGATGTAGGGGATCGCGCCGACGAGGCCGATGTTGGTCGAGGAGTAGCCCGGGTTGAGCTGGGCGACGATCTGGGGCAGGAAGAACGTCATGCCGTAGAGGCCGACCGCGTAGAGCAGGTTGATGAAGGCCAGGTAGAGGATCTTGGGGTTCTTGACGGCGTCGAGCGAGATCTCCATGTGCTCGTCGTCCTCGGCGTCGTACTCCTTGCTGATCTCGCCCTCGAGCCAGTCCGCCTCGTCCTTGGTGAGCCAGCGCGCCTTGTTGGGCCGGTCGGCGAGGTAGAGCAGCACCCACACGCCGAGCAGCACGGGCGGCAGGCCCTGGAGGATGAAGACCCACTGCCAGCCGGCCAGCCCGAACCAGTCGACGTGGTCGAGGATGACGCCGGCGGTGGCGCTGCCGATGAGGAGCGCGACCGGCTGGGCCAGCGAGAAGCCGGCGATGCCGCGGCTGCGGTCCTGCGAGCGGAACCAGAAGGTCATGTAGAGCAGCAGCCCCGGGAACAGGCCCGCCTCGGCGACACCGAGCGCGATCCGCGCGATGTAGAGCTGGGTCGTGTTCTGCACGAAGCCGGTGAGCATCGTGATGATGCCCCAGGAGATCGCGATCCGGGCCAGCCAGATCCGGGCACCGACCTTCTTCATGATGATGTTGCTGGGCACCTCGAGCACCGTGTAGGCCACGAAGAAGATGGCCGCGATGGTGCCGTACGTCGCCAGGCTGATGCCGAGGTCCGTCGACATCTGGAGCTGGGCGTAGCCGATCGACGCCCGGTCCATGTAGTTGAACATGTAGAGCAGGAAGGCAGCGGGCAGCACGGAGCGCTGCACCTTGCGCAGGACGGTCTCGCCGTGCACGGCCGTGCCGGGGCGGGCCGCGGGGATGCTGGTGGACATAGGGACTCCAGGGATCCAGTGGGTGGGATTTTACTGCTGCCGAGATCAGCGGGAGAACAGGGCGTCAGCGGCCGGAGGCGGCGTTCTGCCCGGCCAGGCGGCCCAGGGTGAGGGCGTTGGCGACGGCGTTGCCGCCGCCGACGTAGCGACTGCCGAGGACACCGCCCCCGGCCTCACCGGCCGCGAACAGGCCCGGGATCGGCCGGCCCCGCTCGTCGAGGACCGCCGCGTTGTGGTCGATCTCGAGACCGGCGTGGGTGCAGACGAGCTCGGCCGGGAGCACGCGGGTGGCGTGGAACGGCGGCATCGCGATCGGGGCCAGGGGTGCGGTGACCCCCTTGGCGGCCAGCGTCTGGTCGCGCTGGAAGTCGGCGTCGGTGCCGTGCGGCAGCTGGTCGTTCCAGCGCTCGACGGTGGCGACGAGACGGTCGGCGGGGACGTGGATCCGCGCCGCCAGGGCGGGCAGGTCGTCGGCGCGGACGATCTCGCCGGCCGCGACGAGGGCGTCGACGCGGGCGGGGGTCCAGTCGGCGTACCCCTCGGGGAGCGCCTGGCGGGCGGCCTCGTCGAAGACCATCCAGACCGGACCGCCCTGGGCCTCGATCTGGCCGCCCGAGACGGCGTACGACGCGTCCTCGTCCATGAACCGGCGCCCGACGTCGTTGACGTGCACGCGCGAGGCCGGCGCGAACCCGGCCTGCCAGTGGTGGGAGCGGACGAACTGCGCGGTGGGCAGCATCAGCCCCCAGCCCTCGCCCGCGACCGACGCGGAGACCTGCCGGCCGAAGCCGAGGTGGTCGCCGCGGGAGCCGGGCGCCGCGACGACGAAGAGCGACTCCCCCGCCTTGAGCGCGTCGGGGAACCAGCGCTCGACCAGGGCAGGGTCCTGGGCCAGGCCGCCGGAGGCGACCACGACCGCGCCCGCGGTGAGCTCGACGCCGTCGGCGACGACACCGCTCACCCGCCCCTCGGTGACGAGCAGGCGCTCGACCCGGGTGTGCAGCACGGCCTCGACGCCGCCGCGCTTGCGGGCCCGGTCGAGCACCTGGACCAGGCCGTAGCCCTGGTCCTTGGGTACGTGCGCGCGCCAGACGTCCTCGACGCCGGCCCGCGTCAGGCCAGGCGTGTGCGCGTCGGGCGAGACCTGCGCAGGCACCTCGACACCGAGGTCGAGCAGCCACTCCAGGGTCGGGCCGGTCAGCTCGCAGAAGCGGCGTACCAGGCCCGGCTTGAGCAGCCACTGGTTGAGGTCCATGTAGTGCTGGAAGAACCGCTCGACCGTGTCCTCCACGCCGAGCGCCTTCTGCACGCTGGTGGCGGCGGCGGTGAACATGCCCGCGGAGAGCTGGGTCGAGCCGCCGAGCTCGCCCTCGGACTCGAAGAGGATGACGCTCCGGCCGCGCTCGGCCGCCGAGACGGCCGCGGCGAGGCCGGCCCCGCCACCGCCGATGACGATGACGTCGTAGTCGGGTTCGTGGGCGCCGCTCACAGCGCTCCCTCCATCTCGTCGAGGATCCGGTGGTAGGTGCCGTTGGAGACCAGGGCGCCGTCGACGGTGAGCTCGGCCCCCGACATGTACGACGAGCCCTCGCCCAGCAGGAACGTCACGACGGCGGTGACCTCGTCGGGCCGGCCCATCCGCCCGAACGGGATGCTCGCCACGGCGGACGCGACGAAGCCGTCGGATCCGGCCAGCAGCGGCGTCTCGACCAGTCCGGGGTGCACCGAGTTGACCCGGATGCCCCAGCCGGCGAGCTCGCCCGCGGCGGACTTGGTCAGCCCGCGCAGCGCCCACTTCGACGCCGAGTAGGACGGGGAGAAGTAGCCGATCTGCCCCGCGATCGAGGAGATGTTGACGATCGAGCCGCCGCCGGAGTCGCGCATCAGCGGCGCGCACGCCTGGATGCCGAGGAAGGGCCCGTCGGCGTTGATCGCCATCACCTGGCGCCACACCTCGGGCGGGGTGTCCATGAACCGCAGCCGGCGCGAGATGCCGGCGTTGTTGACCAGCCCGTGGAGGGCGCCGTGCTCGGCGCGGATCGCCTCGACGACGGCGGCCCACGCGTCCGGCTCGGTGACGTCGAGCCGGTGCGCCTCGGCCGTGCCGCCCGCCGCGCGGATCTCGGCGACGACCGGCGTGGCGTCGGCGACGTCGGCCAGGACGACGCGCCACCCGTCGGCGGCGAGGGCCCGGGCGTGGCCGGCGCCCATGCCGCCGGCGGCGCCGGTGACCAGGACGACGCGGCCCGCAGCCGGCTCAGACATGGCGCGAGCCGCCGTCCACGGCGAGGATGTGACCGGTCACGTAGCGCGCGCTGTCCGAGAGCAGGAACAGCATCGGGCCGACGATCTCCTCGGGCGAGCCGAGCCGGTGCAGCGGGATGCTGTCGAGCGCCTTGGCCAGCGCCGGCGGGTCGTCCTGGACCCAGCGGGTCATCTCGGTGTCGACGAAGCCGGGCGCGATCGCGTTGACCCGGATGCCGAGGTCGCCGTACTCGACGGCGAGGCACTCGGTCAGGTGCGCGACCGCCGCCTTGGACGAGCAGTACGCCGCGCGCCCGCGCCGTACCCGCACGGCGGCGACCGAGGCCATGTTGACGATCGCGGCGCCGGGGGCCATCACGGAGGCGGCGGCCTGGGCGCCGTACAGGACGCCCTCGACGTTGATCGCGAGCGTGGCCTGGAGCTGGCTGACCGGGATGTCCGCAGCCGGCGCCTCGGGGAAGATCCCGGCGTTGTTGATCCACAGGTCGACCCGGCCGAAGCGCTGCACGGCGAGCTCGGCGACGCGCTGCTGAGCCTCGCGGTCGCGGACGTCGACCGCGGTCGCCACGACCTCACCGGCGCCGCCGGGGGCGTCGGCGTTCTCGGCGGCGAGCGCGGCCGCGGTGGCCTCCATCTGGGCGAGGTCGAGGTCGGCGCCGACCACGTGGACGCCCCGGCGGGCCAGCGCCGCGGCGAACCGCGCGCCCATGCCCCGGCCGGCGCCGGTGATCACGGCGACCTTGCCGCGCAGGTCGGGGTGGTCGACGACCATCGGCGTCGCCTCGACCCGTCCGGGGTGCTCGGTGCTCGAGGGCTGGGTGGACGGCTGGCTGGTCATGCGGGTGCTCCTTGCTGGTTCGGCTGTTCGGTCGTGTCGTCGCGGCGGACCCGGCGGCGGGCGACCCGCCAGCCGAGTGCGGCGGTGTCGTCGCGGACGAGGTCGTCGGTGATCGTGGTGAGCCGGACCAGCCGGCTCCCCTCGCCCGCGGACGTCTCCACGATCTGGAGGTAGGCGTGGGCGACGAGCCGGTCGGGCTCGGGCCCAGGCTCGGCGCCGGGCTCACCGGCGGCGCCGGGCAGCACGTCGACGTTGGTGATCACGTGGCGCAGCCGGGTCCGGGTGCGCTCGCCCGCGGTGCGGAAGTCCTCGGCGAAGCCGACCAGGGCCGCCGTCCCCACCACCGGCTCCGGGTACGACGGCGAGGCGAACACCCCGTCGGCGGTGAACGTCGCCGCCCACCCCTGCGCGTCGCCCTCGTCGATGAGCCGGGACTGGCGGGCGTAGAGCCGGGTCACCCCGGTCACCACCGCGTCCGGGACCTCGGTCCGGTCGATCCGGTCGGTCACTGCTCCCCCTTGTGTGCGATAGTCGCACGCTACGTGCTATAACTGCACGAGAGGTTAAGCACGTCACAGTCGGGTGGTCAAGCCCCCGACGTGACCCCGAGCACGTCGGAGGTCGGTCCGGTGGGAAGAATGAGCCGCATGAGCGAGGAAGACGAGGTCGTCCTCGACAGCTCCATGTCGAAGACGCTGCACTCGGGCCTGCGAGTCCTCGAGGTGCTCAGCGCCCGCGGTACGGCGATGACGATCACCGAGATCGCCGACGCGGTCGGCGTCCACCGCACGGTCGCGCACCGGTTCGTGCGCACGCTCGAGGCGCACCGGCTGCTGCGCCGCGACCGGGCCAAGCGCTTCCACCTCGGCACCGGCCTGGTGCCGCTCGCCGAGCCCGTCGAGCGCGACCTGCGCACCGCCGCGCTCCCCCTGCTCGAGGAGCTCGCCGACGAGGTCAGCGCGACCGCCCACCTCGTCGTCCAGGAGGACCCCCGCCACGTGCGCGCCCTCATGGTCGTCGAGCCCCGCAACGCCTCGGTGCACGTCGCCTTCCGGCCCGGCCAGCTCGACGCGATCGACCGCGGCTCGGCCGGCCTCGCGATCCTGTCCGGCCAGCCGCCCCGCGAGGGCGAGCGGGACGAGGTCGGCACCGCCCGGACCCGCGGCTACGCCGTCTCCTTCGGCGAGGTCGTGCCCTCGGTGCACGGCGTCTCGGCACCCGTGCCCAACGGCCGCGACGGCGCCCAGCTCAGCGTCGGCGTCTCCGTCTTCGACCTCGCGGACGTCGAGCGCCTCGGCGCCGCCGTCCGGGCCACCGCCCAGCTGATCGGCCACGTCGCCGGCTGAGCCACGGTCGGCGGGCCACCGTAGGGTGGGCGCCGTGCCGACCCTCGTGCTCGCGTCCGCGTCCCCCGCACGCCTGACCACCCTGCGCAACGCCGGCCTGGCGCCGGTGGTGATCGTCTCGGGCGTCGACGAGTCCCAGGTACGCGACGTCCCGCCCGCCGAGCTGGCGCTGCGCCTGGCCGAGCTCAAGTGCCACGCGGTCGCCCCGCGCCCGGAGGTCCCCGCCGACGCCCTGGTGCTCGGCTGCGACTCGGTCCTCGAGCTCGACGGCGAGGCGCTCGGCAAGCCGGCCGACGCCGACGAGGCCGTACGCCGCTGGCAGGCCATGCGCGGGCGCTCCGGCGTTCTGCACACCGGCCACTGCCTGCGCGACGTCGCCGGCGACCGCCAGGTCGCCTCGACCGCGTCGACCACGGTCCACTTCGCCGAGGTCGGCGACGACGAGATCGCGGCCTACGTCGCGACCGGCGAGCCGCTCCACGTGGCTGGCGCGTTCACCGTCGACGGCCGCGGCGGCGGCTTCGTCACCGGTATCGAGGGCGACCACCACAACGTCGTCGGCGTGAGCCTGCCACTGCTGCGCGACCAGGTCCGGACGCTCGGGCACCGGTGGACCGACCTCTGGGCCGGCTGAGCCGCCTGGGCCGCCTGGGCCGCCTGGGCCGCCTGCTCCCGGCCGTGCTGCTGGCCCTGCCCGCGGCACCGGCCGCCACCGCGGCCACGGCCCCGCCCGACGACCCGGCGCTCAGCACCGGCAGCCACCGCACGACGCTGCCCGCCGACGGACCGCGGACCTTCCGCCTCGAGCGCACCACGCCGGGCAGCACCGTCCACGTCGCCCTCTGGTACGTCGGCGCCGGCGACTCCATCGGCGCGGGCGTCCGGCTCTCCCTCGGGACCGCGCCCGGCGACGAGAGCTGCGGCAGCGGCGCGGTCTTCCGCCCCACCACCGGCGAGCCGACTCCGCTGCTCCTGACCTCCGCCTCCACCTGGACCGACGCGCCCGAGCACCCCTGCGCGAGCGCGGACACGCTGTGGGTGCGCGTCGGCGTCCCCAGCGATCCCGCCGACCGCGGGCGCGCCGCGACCCTGCTGGTCTACGAGGAGCCGCCGCTGTCGGCGTACGCCTTCGGGCTGCTGGACGAGCCCGTCACCCCCGCCTGGGTCGCGCCCGCGCCGGCGCCGGACCCGCGTCCCCTCACGCCCGGCGCCACCCCGGCGGACGCGCCCGTCGTCGACGACGGCACCTACGCGATCACCGTGCGTCCAGGGCGCACCGCGCTCGTCGCCGTCCCGCTCGACTGGGACCAGACCCTGCGCGCCCAGACCGCCGATGACACCCTCGCGGTCCACGTGCTCGGCCCGCTGCTCGGCGCCAGCGACGCCTCGACCGCGCCGGGCCGGGCCCAGTCGCACGTGGTCTCGTTCCTGCACCGCGAGGCCTACGACCCGACAGCGGCCGGCGCCTCCCTCGCGGGCGTCCACTACGTGCTCGTGAGCGCACCCGAGGCCCGCCAGCCGGTCACCACCACGCTCACCCTCGCGCGCAGCGGCACCGCCGCCGAGGGGGTGCCGGACTACGCGAGCGGCGCGCTCGTCGCGCCCCAGGCCGATTCGCGCCTGACCGACGGCTCGCTGCGCGCGCCGGCCCCGCCGACCGCACGGCCCACCGCGACCGTCCCCGAGGACGACGACGGCGGCCGGACCCCGCTCCTGGTCGGAGGCGGGATCGCGGCCGCCGTCGCGGTGGCGCTGCTGGTGCGGACTACTCGACGGGCAGGCCGAGCCCGCGGGCGATGAGCATCCGCTGCACCTCGGAGGTGCCCTCGCCGATCTCGAGGATCTTGGCGTCGCGGTAGAACCGGGCGACCGGGTACTCCTCCATGAAGCCGTAGCCGCCGAAGACCTGGGTCGCGATCCGGGTCGCGGTGACCGCCGACTCGCTCGCGTAGAGCTTGGCCACCGACGCGGCCTGCTTGAACTCCGTCATCGACGGCCCGCGGCCGCCCATCATGGCGTCCTTCATCGCGGCCGCGCGGTAGGTCAGCAGGCGCGAGGCGTGGAGCATGACCTCGAGGTCGGCGATCTGGAAGGCGACGCCCTGCTTGCGCCCGATCGGGCCGCCCATGGTCTGGCGGTCGAGGGAGTACTCCACGCACAGGTCGACGCACGCCTGGATCAGGCCCACCGCCAGCGCGGCGATCGCGACCCGGCCGTCGTCGAGCGTGGCGAGGAACTGCGCGTAGCCGCGGCCCTTCTCGCCCACCAGGTTGCTCTCGGGCACCCGGCAGTCGACGAAGCTCAGCGGGTGGGTGTCGGAGATGTGCCAGCCGAGCTTGTCGTACGACGGCTCGGCCACGAAGCCCGGCGTGCCGGACGGGACGATGATCGTGGAGATCTCGGGCTTGCCGTTCTCCCGGGTGCCGGTGCGCGCGGTCACCGTCACCACCGAGGTGATCGAGGAGCCGGAGTTGGTGATGAACTGCTTGCCGCCGTTGATCACCCACTCGCCGTTGTCGAGCTCGGCCTTGGTCTTGGTCGCCCCCGCGTCGGAGCCGGCGCCCGGCTCGGTCAGGCCGAAGCCCGCGAGCCGCTGCCCGGCGACGAGGTCGGGCAGCCAGGTCTTCTTCTGCTCGTCGGTGCCATAGGTCAGGATCGGGTTGATGCCCAGGCCGACCCCGGCCTCGAGCGTCACGCCCAGCGACTGGTCCACCCGGCCGAGCTCCTCGATCGCCAGGCACAGCGAGGTGAAGGGGCCGTCCTCGGCGTCGAGCCCGGCGCCGCCGTACTCCTCGGGCGCGGTGAGGCCGAACAGGCCGAGCTCACCCATCTTCTGGACGACATCGGTCGGGAAGTGGTGCGCCTTGTCCCACTCCGCCACGCGGGGGCGGATGGTGGCGTCGGCGAAGTCCCGGACGGTACGCCGGAACTCCTCGTGCTCACGCGACAGCTCGAACTGGGTCATGGCCCCATCGTAGAGCAAGAGGTTAATGGTTGTTAACCACCGATCCTGGGGAAATCCTGGGAAAAGCGGACGACGGCGGGACCGGCCCTCACTCGCCCGGTCCCGCCGCCGTCACGCACCCGATCGGGTGGCTGGTTCAGCCGGCGACGGCTGCGCTCAGCCGAGCGCCTTCTGGCAGGTGGTCTGCGCCTCGGTGAACAGGTTGACGTCGGCCGGGTCGATCGCGGCGGCGTTGCCGTCGGCCAGGGCCTGGAGCGTGGTGGCCGAGGCGTCGTCGTACACGGCGTCGACGAAGCAGCTGACCACCTTGGTCACGACGTCCTCGGGCATCGGGATGCCCGCGTCCTCGCCACCCTTCTTGACGATGCCGCTGTAGCCGGCGACCACCGCGTCGCGCGCGGGCTTGTCGCCGTCGCCCTCGGCCGCGTCGGGCTCGCTGCCCTCGGTGGAGTCGGTCGCGTCGGTCGAGTCGGTGGACTCGGTCGACTGCGAGGTCTCGTCCTTGGCGGGCTTGTCCGCGCCGGCGTCGTCGTCGCCACAGGCGGTCAGCAGACCCGACAGCCCGATGGTGGCGGCCAGGAGAAGGCCGGGGATTCGTACGCGCATCTGGGGTTCCTCACTTCATGGGTCGAGGCCCGCCTCGGTCGGCGGCACCTGCATCGGAGCGCCACCGACTCGTCCGGCCCACCGCTCTCCCGTCACCGGGGCCGCCCGAGAAGACAACGCGGGGCAAGTCCTCCCCGCCCGCGGACAACCCAAACGCCGGGTGCGGCGTACGTCACCTGCCCGGCCACCGGATACCGCTGAGGCCCGACCAAGCGCACGCCCTAGACTGCGCGAGGTTTCACGAACGACGTGAGGAGAAATCGGTGCCCGACATCAAGCCGCTGCGCAAGGTGCTCATCGCCAACCGTGGAGAGATCGCGGTCCGCGTGATCCGTGCCGCGAAGGACGCCGGCATCGCCAGCGTCGCGATCTACGCCGAGCCCGACGCGGACGCGCTGTTCGTACGGCTGGCCGACGAGGCCTACGCGCTGGGAGGCGCGACGCCCGCCGACTCGTACCTGTCCATCGAGAAGATCCTCGACGTCGCCGCCAAGTCCGGCGCCGACTCGGTGCACCCGGGCTACGGCTTCCTGGCCGAGAACGCCCAGTTCGCCCAGGCCGTCCTCGACGCCGGGCTGATCTGGATCGGGCCCTCGCCCGAGGCGATCGACGGTCTCGGCGACAAGGCCAAGGCCAAGCAGATCGCCCTCGCCGCCGGCGCCCCGCTCGCGCCCGGCCTCAAGGACGCGGTCAAGGACGCCGACGAGATCGTCGGGTTCGCCAAGGAGCACGGCCTGCCGGTCGCCATCAAGGCGGTCTTCGGCGGCGGCGGCCGCGGCCTCAAGGTCGCCCGCACGCTCGAGGAGATCCCCGAGCTCTACGAGTCGGCCGTGCGCGAGGCGATCTCCGCCTTCGGCCGCGGCGAGTGCCTGGTCGAGAAGTTCCTCGACCGCCCGCGCCACGTCGAGACCCAGTGCCTGGCCGACCAGCACGGCAATGTCGTCGTCGTCTCCACCCGCGACTGCTCGCTGCAGCGGCGCCACCAGAAGCTCGTCGAGGAGGCGCCCGCGCCGTTCCTCACCCCCGAGCAGAACGAGCGCCTCTACGAGTCCTCCAAGGCGATCCTGCGCGAGGCCAACTACGTCGGCGCCGGTACGTGCGAGTTCCTCGTCGCCGCCGACGGCACCATCTCCTTCCTCGAGGTCAACACCCGCCTCCAGGTCGAGCACTGCGTCTCCGAGGAGGTCACCGGGATCGACCTGGTCCGCGAGATGTTCCGCATCGCCGCGGGCGAGGAGCTCGGCTACGGCGACCCGGAGATCCGCGGCCACTCGATCGAGTACCGGATCAACGCCGAGGACGGCGGCAACAACTTCATGCCGGCCCCCGGCACGCTGACCGCCTGGAACCCGCCGCAGGGTCCCGGCGTCCGCGTCGACGGCGGCTACGAGAAGGGCGAGACCGTCCCCGGCGCGTTCGACTCCCTCGTCGCCAAGCTGATCATCACCGGCCAGAACCGCACCCAGGCGATCGAGCGCTCGCGCCGCGCCCTGAGCGAGTTCGAGGTCGACGGCATGCCGACCGCGATCACCTTCCACGAGGTCATCACCCGCGACCCGGCCTGGGTGGCGTCGTCCAACCCGACGGGCGAGGGCTCCTTCGACGTCTACACGACGTGGATCGAGACCGACTTCGACAACCAGATCCAGCCCTACGGCGGCGCCGCGGGCGAGGCCGAGGAGCAGGGCGAGAAGCAGAAGGTCGTCGTCGAGGTCGGCGGCAAGCGCGTCGAGGTCGTCCTCCCGGCCGGCCTGGGCGGCATCGCCTCCGGCCCCGCCGCGGGCGCCAAGAAGCCCAAGCGCGCGGCCGGCAAGAAGGCCGGCGCCGCGGCGTCCGGCGACTCGGTCACCTCGCCCATGCAGGGCACCATCGTCAAGGTCGCCGTCGAGGAGGGCCAGCAGGTCGAGGAGGGTGACGTCGTCATCGTCCTCGAGGCGATGAAGATGGAGCAGCCCCTCAAGGCCCACAAGGCCGGCACCGTGACCGGCCTGAGCGCCGAGGTCGGCGCCACGATCGGCAACGGCGAGGTCGTCTGCGAGCTCAAGGACTGACCTGGCTCCCCCCTCCCCCGCACCACGCCGGCGCCCGTGTTGAGTAGCACTACTCACCACGGGCGCTGTCGTTCCCGGCAGATTGGCGCCATGAACCTCATCCCCCGCCTCCTGGCCGGCCTCGCCGGCGCCGCCCTCCTCGTCACCGCCGCCCCGGCCGTCGCCTCGGCCGCCGACTTCAGCCACGTCGACGCCGTCCGCGACGTCCGCTCCGGAACGCTCGACAGCGACGCGATCCGCCGCCCCGAGCCGCGCGAGCGCGCGGGCGACGTACGCCGCCTCCGGGTCGACCACCGCACCGACACCCTCGTCCTCACCTTCCGCACCCGCGGCGCCCTGCCCACCGGCCGCTACGTGGTCACCGCCGAGGTCCGCACGCCGGGCGGGACCTTCGAGGTCAGCCACGGCCGGATGTTCGGGATGACGTTCAGCGACGTCAGCGTCGACAGCGAGCCGATCGCCTGCGCCGGCTACCGCACCGAGATCGACGCCTCCCGCAAGCGGACCACCATGGTCATCCCCACCTCCTGCCTCGGCACCCCGGCCTGGGTCCGCGTCGGCGGCGGGACCGGCATCATCCGCGGCAAGCGCCTCTACGTCGACGACGCCCTGCGCGACGGCCGGGTCCGCGACACCATCAAGCTCTCCCCGCGCATCGCCCGCGGCTGACCTGCCTGCACGCGTGCCGCACGACGACCGTCCGGCCTCCGCGCCGGACGGCTCGTCGTGGCACGCACAGGCAATGACATGATGCGCACCATGACACGCACCCCCCTCGCCCGACTGGCTGCCTGCCTCGCCGGCGCCGCCCTCGTGGTCGCCGCGACCCCTGCCCTCGCCTCGGCCGCGGACTACAAGCACACCGACGCCTCCCGCGACGCGATCGTCGAGCGGATGGACGCCGCGAGCAAGGCCCGCGTCGACCGCCGCGAGGCCTCGGTCGACATCCGCACCGTGCGGGTCAGCCACACCGCCAGCCACGTCGTCGTCAAGGTCCGCACGCGTGCCGCGATGCCCGCCGGGAGGTTCTTCCTGATCGCGAGCCTCCGCGTCCCCGGTGGCCGCTCGTACGAGCTCGAGCACATCAAGATGCTCGGCACCACCCACAGCCAGGTCAGCACCAACGACGAGAAGGTCGAGTGCGCCGGCTACCGCGCCGATATCGACCGCGGCCGCCGCCTCGCCACGCTCGTCGTTCCCACCACCTGCCTCGGCGACCCCGCGTGGGTCCGCGCCGGTGTCGGCGTCGCCCGGTTCGCCCAGAAGCGGATGTGGGCCGACGACGGCCTCAGCAACCACCGCGTCGGCGACTCGCTGCGCTACTCCCCCCGCATCGCCCGCGGCTGACCGGGAGCGCACAGCGTGACCCGCCGTCTCGCCGCCGTCCTCGTCGCCGCGGCCGTCCTCGCCACCGGCGCCCCGTCGCTCGCCGCGGCCGCCGACCACACCCACACCGACGCCGCCCGCGACGTCCGCTCCGGAGAGATGCGCTCCGCCGGCGACACCCTCCGCCGGCCGGAGCCGCGGGAGCGCGGCGTGGACATCCGCACGATCCGGATCAGCCACCTCGCCGACCGCGTCGTCGTCAAGGTCCGCACCCGCGCGGCCATCCCCACCAAGAAGTACTTCGTCGGCGTCGCGCTGCGCCTGCCCGGCGGCGCGATCTACGAGGCCAGCGCCTACAAGTACCGCGGGATGAGCAGCAACCAGCTCACCACCGGCCCCGACGACAAGGTGGAGTGCACCGGCTACCGACTCGACATCGACCGCGCCCGCCGGGTCACCACGGCCGTCGTACCGACCACCTGCCTGGGCGACCCGGCCTGGGTGCGCGTCGCCGTCGGCGCCGCGCGGTTCACCGCCAAGCGGGTCTATGCCGACGACGGGCTGGACACCGGGCCGATGCGGAGCGACTACTTCTTCACCCCGCGCATCGCGCGCGGCTGAGCCCACCTCAAGCCGTACGACGCCCGCCGTCGAGGCCGCGGCGGGGCCCCCGGTCCTCATGACGTACGGCGCGCGCCCGGCCGCCGTCCTTGGCCGCGTAGAGCGCCTCGTCCGCCCGGGCCAGGGCCAGGGCCATGTCGTCGTGCGGGAGGACGGCGGCGATGCCGAAGCTGGCCGTCGGCGGGTCGGTCTCGCCGGCGCTCTCGCTGTAGCGGTCGGCGATGGCGGCGACGATCTCCTCGGCCGGGCCGCCGAGGGTGAGCAGGCCGAACTCGTCGCCGCCGAGGCGGCTGACGATGCCCTGCTGGCCGACCACCGAGCGGCAGGCGTCGGCGAAGGCGACGAGGGCGCGGTCGCCGGCGGCGTGGCCGGAGCCGTCGTTGATGCTCTTGAACCGGTCGAGGTCGGCGACCAGCACGGCGGCGTGCCGGGTGACCCGGGCGTGGTCGAGCTGGCGCTCGGCGGCCTCGAGGAAGGCCTGGCGGTTGAGGAGGCCGGTGAGGCCGTCGCGGGTGGCCTGGCGGCGCAGCTCGGTGGTCTGCTGCTCGTGGCTGAGCGCGGACATGCTGAAGGTGACGACGACGAGCAGCAGCATCGTGAGCAGCGTGGTGACCTGGCCGCCGAAGCCGATCCGGAAGACCGCGCTGTCGGGGCCGGCCGCGACGAAGACGACGTCGCGGGCCAGGTAGAAGCCGCCGATCACGCCGGAGACGATCGCCATCGAGGAGACCGCGAAGCGGAACTGCTCGCGGGCCCCGCCGGCCGGGCGCTCGGTGCGGAGCAGGCGGACCAGCTCCCAGGCCGAGCCGCCGATCAGGATCGCCATGGCGAGCAGGTACGCCACACCGCCGGACCACACGTCGTGGCGCGGGTCGTCGAGCAGCGAGACGGCGAGGACGACGGCGGGCAGCACGACGAGCTGCCACCAGCGGACCCGGCGCTCGCCGAGGCTGCGGGCGCCGGCCCACACGCAGGCGGCGCCGAGGGTGCCCGCGGTGTTGCCGAGGGGGTTGGCCACGACCTGGACGGCGCTGCCGTTGAAGAGGAACAGCGAGGCGCTCACGATGAAGAACGCCAGCGAGCCGCACCACCAGCCGCTGTAGGCCGAACGGGTCGAGCGATAGGTGACGCCGTAGAACAGCACGAGGATGCCGACGGCGACGAGACCGAAGGCCACTCGAAGTGTCACGACGTCCAGCACACCTCCAGGCTAGGCGCGACCCGGGTACGGTGCGCCCCCCTCGCGCGGAACCTGGCCGAGGGACGTCCCGGCGTGGTCAATTCGGAGGGTGCGCGGCCGCCGAAGGGAGGACTAAGGTCCCACTGCCGTCCCGGGACCCGGACGGCCCGTAGGCTCGCGAGCGTGACACAGCTGCGCGATCCTGCCCACCGGGTCAGTCCCCGAGCCCGCCTGATGTGGCACGTCGAGAGCGCGATCAGCGCCGTCGTGGTGGCGGCCGGCCTGGGTGTCGGCGCCTACTTCGCGCTGCCGGACGGGCTGCGCTGGTGGGCGACCGGGCTCGCGGTCGTCGGGTGCGCGGCGGTGGCGGTCGTCGTCCCGCAGTGGCGCTACCGGGTGCACCGCTGGGAGGTCTCCGCGACGGCCGTCTACACCCAGCGCGGGTGGTGGGCGCGCGAGCGCCGGATCGCCCCGATGTCGCGGGTGCAGACCGTGGACTTCGCGCAGGGGCCGCTGGCGCGGCTCTTCGGGCTGGCCTCGGTCACCGTCACGACCGCCTCGGCGGCCGGTCCGCTCCAGATCGAGGGGCTCGAGCGGGACGTCGCGCTCGCGCTCGCCGACGAGCTGACCCACCAGGCCCACCTCGTCGCGGGCGACGCCACGTGAGCGTCGTCCCGCCTCCGCCGACGACGCCGCCGCCTCCGCCACCGGCCCTGGAGCCGGACTGGCAGCGCCTGGACCCCCGGATGCTCCTGGTCCACCCGATCAAGGAGGTCGGGAAGTTCTTCCCGGTCCTGATCGGCCTGGTCGTCGCCGGTGGCGCGTCCGGCTTCGGTCCGTGGGCACTGCTCGGCGTCGGCGTGCCGGTGGCGCTCGGTGTCGTGCGCTACCTGACCACCACCTACCGGATCACCGAGCGCCGCGTCGAGCTGCGCCGCGGGCTGCTCCAACGCCACACCCTGACGACGCCGGTCGACCGGGTCCGCGCGGTCGACCTCAGCGCCTCGCCCATCCACCGGGTGCTCGGCCTGGCCACCGTCGTGATCGGCACCGGCAGCGCCGCCACCGGGTCCGACGAGCAGCTCGAGCTCGACGCGCTGCCCCGCGAGGAGGCCGCCCGGCTGCGCTCGGCGCTGCTCCACGCGCGGCCGGCGGCGCCGGGCACCGACGCCTCGGCGTACGGCGGCGCCGGGGCCGGGCCCGGCGTGGTCGACGAGGAGCAGGTCGTCGCCCGGTTCTCGCCCCGCTGGCTCTGGTACGCCCCGTTCAGCGGCGCCGTCCTGGTCGCCTTCGGTGCCCTCGCCGGGGTCACCTTCCAGATCGCCGAGAACGTCCACATCCGGATCTCCGAGGCCGACCTCGCCGGGATCGGCACGACCTTCGTGCTCACCGTCGTCGGCGGCGTCCTGGTCGTCGCGGTGCTGCTCGTGGTGGGCGGCTACCTCGTCGTCAACGGCGGCTTCGTGCTCGCGCGCTACCGCAGCGCCTGGCACGTGCACCGCGGCCTGCTCACCCACCGCGAGACCACCATCGACATGGCCCGGCTGGCGGGCGTCTCGCTCGCCGAGCCCGCCCTGCTCCGGCTCGCGCACGGACGCCGGGTCAACGCGATCGTCACCGGCCTCAGCGGCGAGGGCCAGTCGAGCTCGTCGATGCTGCTGCCGCCCGCCCCCGCCGCCACCGGGTACGACGTCGCCTCGGCCGTGCTGGGCACCCCGGAGCCGGTGACCGCTCCCCTGCGGCCCCACGGCCGCTCCGCGACCACCCGCCGGTTCAGCCGCGCGCTGCTCGGCTCGCTGCCGTTCGTCGCGCTCGTCGTGGCCGGTGTGGTCGCCGGCGGCCCGCTCCCGCTCCTCGCGCTGGCCGTCGTCCCCGTCGCGCTCGCGCTGGCCCTGGCCGTCGACCGGGTCCGCACGCTGGGCCACGGCTTCCTGGCCGGTCACGTCGTGATGCGCTCGGGCTCGGTGCTGCGCACCCGGGACGCGCTGGCCGCCGACCACGTCATCGGCTGGAACCTGCGCGCGACCTGGTTCCAGCGCCGCGCCGGCCTGGTCTCGCTCGCCGCGACGACGGCCGGCGGCCGGGGCCGGGTGCACGTGCCCGATGTCGGCGTGGACGACGCGATCGCGCTCGCCGAGGCGGCGACGCCCGGCCTGCTCGGGCAGTTCCTGGTCGAGGGCGCGGTCTAGGGCGCAGCCGCGACGCTCAGCGGCGTGAGCAGCCGGTGCGGCTGCTCCAGCGCCCGGGCGACCCGGTCCTCGCGGCGCAGCGGGTTCACGCCCGGCCCCGGGCGGACGACGAGGTCCTCGGGCCCCGGCACCGTGCTGCACGCCGGGCACCGGCCGAGCGCGTCGAGGTCGGTACCGCAGTCGGCATGGCTGAACACCCGCGCGGGGTGACCTCCGGCGACGTGCTGCTCCCCCCACTTCGAGAGCGAGAAGACGACCGGCCACAGCGCCCGTCCGGCCTCAGTGAGCACGTACTCCGGGTGCCCGTCGACGCTCTCCCGGGTCAGCACGCCGTCGCCGACCAGCCCGTCGAGGCGGGCGGTGAGCACCGCGCGCGAGATGTCGAGGTGGTCGCGCAGGTCGGTGAAGCGGCGTACGCCGTAGAAGCAGTCGCGCAGGATGAGCAGCGTCCAGCGCTCCCCCACCACCTCGAGCGCACGCGCGAGGTAGCACCCCTGCTGGTCGTATCCGGTGCCGAGCGCCACACCGCCAGCCTAGCGCAGAGTCTGTTCACCAGACCGGCGATCTGCCAAGATGGTCCGGTGAACAGACCAGCCGTCGCGGCGCTGTCCCTGACCTCGTTCAGCACGTTCGTCGCGATGGTCGCCTACGCCGGCCCGCTCGGGAACGCCACGACGCTCAGCGCGGCGTTCGACGCCTCCCCCACGGCGACGACCTGGCTGCTGAGCTCGATGAGCGTGGGCCTCGCGGTCGGCCTCCTGCCGGCCGGGGCGCTCGCCGACCTGACCGGGCGCCGGCGGGTGTTCCTGGGCGGCGCACTGGTGCTCGCCGCGGGCTCGGTGCTGTGCGCCCTCGCGGACGACGCCTGGACCTTCGTCGCCGGCCGGGTCGTCGAGGGCCTCGGCGCGGCCGGCGTCATCGCCACCGGCCTCGGCCTGGTCGCCGCCGTCGCGTCCGACGGCGCCCACCGCGCCCGCGCGGCCGCCTGGTGGGGCGGCAGCATGGGCCTCGGGATCGCGGGCGGCCCCCTGCTGACCGGGCTCTTCGACCTGGGCGACCTGTGGCCCGCGACCTACTGGCTGCTCGCCGCGACCGGCGTCGTCATCGCCGTGCTGGCGCCGCGCTGCTTCACCGAGTCCGAGGTCGATCCCGAGCGCCGGATGGACCTCGTCGGCGCCACCCTCATGGCCGCCGGCCTGACCGCGCTCCTCGTCACCCTGGTCGAGGCACGCCGCGGCGACACCGGCATCGCGCTGGCGGGAGCCGCGGTGAGCGTCGTGGCGCTCGGCGGGTTCGCCGTCGTCCAGACCCGGCGCCGGCACCCGATGCTCGAACCAGCCCTGCTGCGCCACCGCGGGTTCACGGCCGCCGTCCTCGCGGCGGTCGGCACCGGCGCGGGCGTGATCGCGCTGATGTCGTTCTCGGGCACGTTCGCGACCGGAGCGATGGGGCTGAGCAGCCTCCAGGCCGGCGCGCTGCTCGCGCTGTGGTCGGCGACGAGCGCGGTGGCCGCCCTCGCGCTGCGCCCGCTGGCCCTGCGCCTGACCGGCACCACCCAGCTCGCCGCGGGACTGATCGGCGCCGGGGTCGGCCTGCTCATGCTGTCCGGGCTCGGCGGCCCGCCGTCCGCCTGGCGCCTGGCGCCGGGGCTGATCGTGGCGGGCATCGTGAGCGGACTCCTCAACGGCGGCCTGGGCCGGCAGGCGATCGCGACCGTGCCCCCCCGAGCGCTCGGCGGTCGGGACCGGCGTCAACAACACCGCCCGGTACGTCGGCGCGGCCGTCGGCACCACCCTCGTCAGCGTCCTCGCCGCCACACCGCACGCCTCGGCCGCCGCCCAGGTGGCAGGCTGGAACCACGTCACCCTGCTCGCCGGCGCGATCTCGCTCGTGACCGCCGTCGCGATCGTCGCGATCGACAGGGGACGCCATGCCGAGGAGGCCCGATGACCGCCGCACCCGACCAGCCCGACGGCACCTACGCCCCCGTCCCCGACGGGCGTCCCGACCCGGGCGAGGTCGTGTGGGCCTGGGTCCCCTACGAGGACGACCCGAACCAGGGCAAGGACCGCCCGGTCCTGGTGATCGGCGCGAGCACCGACGACCAGGGGCGCCACCAGGTGCACTGCCTGGTGATGACGAGCAAGGACCACGACCGCGACGCCGCCCAGGAGGCTGCCGCCGGCCGACGCTGGATGGACGTCGGCAGCGGCGCCTGGGACCCGCGCGGCCGGCCGAGCGAGGTCCGGCTCAACCGGCTGCTCGTCCTCGACGCCGCCGACGTACGCCGCGAGGGCGCGGCGCTCGACCGGGACACCTACGCCGCGGTGGTCGCCGCCCGCGCGGCACTCACCGGCTGACGCCGATCCCGAGGGAGTCGGCCAGCAGCGCCAGGTGGCGCGCGAAGAGGTCCTCCGCGTCGCCGCCGAACCCCTCGGGTCCGTACTGACCGAACACCTCGAAGCTCACGCAGCCGAACAGCCCGGCCCAGACCAGCACGCCCGCGACGAGAGCGTCGTCGGGCAGGTCGATCCCGAACTGCTCGCGCACGCCCTCGAAGGCGGCCGCGAGCCCCGGCGGCACCGCGCCCGGCTGGGCCGGCACGTCGAGCGCACCGTCGGCGAGCGCCGCGGCGGCGAGCTCGAGCAGCATCCGGACCACCCGCGTGCCCGGACCGGTCGTCTGCTCGGCGGGCGCGTGGTAGCCGGGCACCGGCGCCCCGTAGAGCAGCGCGTAGGTGGCTGGCTCGGCGCGCGCCCAGGTCCGGATCGCGTGGCCGAAGGCGACGAAGCGCTCGCGGTGGGACGCCTCGGGCACGGCGGCGAGCGCCCGGGCCACGGTGTCGCCCAGGTCGTCGTACCCGTCGACGAGGAGGAGGGTGAGCAGCTCGTCGCGGCTCTTGACGTAGCGGTAGACCGCCGAGGAGACCACGCCGAGGTCGCGGGCGACGGCGCGCAGCGAGAGCGCCGCGGCGCCGTACTCGGCCAGGTGGGCGCGGCCGATCCGGGTGATGTCGGCCATCGTCTGCGCCCGGGCGCGCTCGCGGGGGGTGGTCGCCATGGCCCCATCCTGCCGATCGTGATCAGTTGACGCAAATGTGAGCAGTGCTCTTGCTTTTCCCTCGGCCGAGGTCCATGCTCGACCACGAACCGAGAGCACTGCTCTCACTTTCGTGAAGTCACCCGGAAGGAACCCGTCATGTCCCACCACGTCGTCACCGGAGCCGGCCCCGTCGGCGCCACCGTCGCCCTTCAGCTCGCCGACGCCGGCGAGCGCGTCACCCTGGTCACCCGCTCCGGCAGCGGCCCCGAGCACCCGCTGATCGAGCGCCGCCAGGTCGACGTCGCCCGGCCCGGCGCGCTCGCCGCCGTCCTCGACGGCGCGGTCGCCGTGCACCACTGCATCCACGCCTCCCGGTACGACGCCGCGACCTGGCGCGCCGAGCTGGTCCCGGCCGAGCAGGCCCTCCTCGCCGCCGCGGGCGCGGCCGGCGCGGTCGTCGTCTTCCCCGAGAGCCTCTACGCCTACGGCCGGGTCACCGGCCCGATCACCGAGGACACGCCCCGCACCGCGACCGCCGGCAAGCCCGGCGTCCGGACCGCGCTGCTCCGCGCCCGGGCCGCGTCGGCGACCCCGACCGTCAGCGTCGCGGCCTCCGACTTCCTCGGTCCGCGGGTGCTCACCTCCCACGCCGGCGAGCGGATGGTCGCGGCCGTCCTCGGCGGGCGCACGCTGCGCGTGGTGGGCAGCCTGGACCAGCCGCACTCGTGGACCTACGTGCCCGACCTGGCGGCGGCGATGATCCGTGCGGCCGCCGACGAGTCGCTGTGGAACTCCGTGCTGCACGCCCCGACCGGGCCGGCGCTGACCCAGCGCGAGCTGGCCACGGCGTTCGCCGGGGCGGCCGGCGTACCGGTGCCGCGGCTGGGAACGATCCCGGCCGGGATGCTCCGTGCGATCGGGCTCGTGCACCGCGACACCCGCGAGCTGGCCGAGATGAGCTTCCAGTTCACCGCGCCGTTCGTGCTCAACTCGACCGCGAGCGAGGAGCGGCTCGGCCTCGAGCCGACGCCCCTCGACGACGCGATCCGGGCCACCGCGGACTGGTGGCGCGCGCGATGACCCTGGCCTACGTGTGGTCGGTCAGCCTGCTGGTGTTCCTCAGCGAGATCCTGATGCTCGTCGTGCTGGGCCGGGCAGGGTGGCGGCTGGCCGGGCCCGGAGCGCTCGGCTGGGTGGCCGCGACGGCGCTCGTCGTCGGCGCCTGCGTGCTCTGGGGACTCTTCGCGGCGCCCCGGGCCACCGTCGACGTGGTCGCCCTCCGGTACGCCGTGAAGATCGGGCTCTACGGCGCCGCGGCGGCGCTCCTCGCGGTGACCTCGACCAGCCCCCGGGTCGTGGTCGGCTTCGCGGCCTTCGTGCTGGTGGTCAACGTCCTGGCCCTGCTGCCGCCGGTCGCCGACGCCGCCCTGTGAGCCCCCGGCTCAGCGCATGAGGAACGAGGCGCGCCAGGTCTTGCGCTGCGCGGCGCCGACCATGCCGGCCTCCTCGAGCACCGGCATGACCTTCTCGCCCATCCACGCGATCGTCTCGCGGTAGTGCTCGTTGCCGAGGGCCTGGCGGCGGGCCTCGGCGGGGTCGAGCCCGACCGAGGCGTAGACCTCGGGGTGGACCAGCGAGCGCATCGTCACGTAGCCGACCTGCGCGGTGAGCGCCTGGTGCCACGCGCGCTGGGCACGGCTCAGGCCGCGCACCGCCTTGGTCAGCTCGTCGCGGGCGAAGGTGACGTGCCGGGCCTCCTCGACGACGTGGATCCGGGCGACCATGCGGGTCAGCGGCTGGACCCGCTCGTCGCGCATCAGCTCGCGCTGCCAGCGGTCGACCGGCTCCTCGCCGATGAGGATCGAGGCGTAGGCGCTCGGGCCGTGCAGGGCGAGCTGCCCGACCCGGCCGATCCGCTTGATCCGCGGGCGCGGCCCGTACGCCGGGACGCCCATCGCCGCGATCGCGCGGCCGAACATCACCGTGTGCCGGGTCTCGTCGCCGACCTCGGTGAGCGCGAACTGGGTCCGCGGGTCGCGCGGGTCGGCGTCGTAGGCGTCGCGCAGCAGCAGCTGCATGAGCACGACCTCGAACCAGATGCCGACGCTGGCGATGCTCGCGATCTCGTGCGCGGACAGGGTGATCCGCTGCTCCTCGCTCAGCCGCTTCCAGAGCGGGGTGCCGTAGAGCGACATCCGCTCGGGCTGCATCCACCACAGCCCGGGGACCGGCGGCGCGGACCAGTCGAGGTCGACCTCGGGGTCGTAGGACTGGCGCGCGGTCGAGCGGAGCAGGCGATCGGCGAGCGTCATCGGGCTGCAGCCTCCAGGGAGAGATAGGCGTTACCGGCGGTAACGGCTAACACTGTAGCCTGGTCCCCATGAGCACAGGCAAGAACGACGGACGGACCACCCGCTGGGACCAGCACCGCGTCGAGCGGCGCGCCGAGTTCGTCCAGGCCGCCGTCCGCGCGATCGACGCCCTCGGCCCCGACGCCTCCATCGCCGACATCGCCGCCGAGGCCGGGGTCAGCAAGCCGGTGCTCTACCGCTACTTCGCCGACAAGGGCGAGCTGCACGCCGCGGTCGGCTCCTGGGGCGCCGAGCTGATCCTCGAGCGCGTGGTGGTCGGCATCCTCGCGCCCGCGACGGCCCGCGAGCGGGTCACGGCCGGCGTCGCGGCGTACCTGGACACGCTGTCCGAGCACCCCCAGGCCTTCCTCCTGCTGGCCCGCCATCACGCCGGCGGCGACGACCCGCTCGCGCACGGCAAGAACGTCATCGCCGCCCAGCTCGCCCGCCTCCTCGGCGACGCGCTGCGCCGGCTCGGCGGCGACGCCGGGGCGGCCGAGCCGTGGGCGCACGCCGTGGTCGGCCTCGGCGCCTCCGTCGGCCAGTGGTGGCTGGAGCGGCGCACGATGTCGCGCGCCGCGATCGCCGACTACCTCGGCGACTTCATCTGGCACGCCCTGTCCGGCACCGCCGCCGAGCAGGGCATCGACCTGTCCTCGCTCGACCTGCCCGGCGACGTCACGCCGATCCGCTCGGGTCGCTCGGGGCGCCCGGCATGAGCACCGCCGCCGTCCACGAGCCCCAGGAGGCCTACGACGGCCCCGCGGTGGTCCAGGTCGACGACGTCGAGCACGAGGTACGGGTGGCGCTGCGCGGGCACTTCCAGCCCCTCGACGGGCACTTCCACTGGTACGGCCGGATCGCGACCTCGCCCGGGCTCGCCGAGGTCGCCAGCGGCGCCTCGGTCGAGCTCCGCACGCCCCACGGCACGGCCCGCGGCAAGGTCTCCGACATCGACCCGTGGGGCCGGTTCCGGGTCGCGGGCACGGGCACCCCGCCGTTCTGAGCGCCCGGCTCAGGCCGGCGTGACGATGATGTTGACCGCCTCGAGCCCGCCGTCGGGACCGGCCTCGTAGGAGTGCGGGCGGTCCGCGGCGAAGCGGACGTGGTCGCCGGCGGCCAGGGCGACCGCGCGGTCGTCGTACCGGACGGTGCCGGTGCCGGCCAGCACGACCAGCTGCTCCTCGACCCCGCCCGCGTGGGCCGGCGAGGTGCGCACCGCGCCCGGCGCCAGGCGCAGCAGGTAGACCTCGGTGGTCCGCTCCGCCTCGCGCAGCACCCGGACCCGGGTGGCGACCACGCCCGCGCCGCTGATCACGGTGCCGTCGTGGTCGTCGAGCAGGGCGGCCAGCGGTACGCCGAGCGGCGTCGCGACGGCGTACAGCGTGTCGAGGGTGGGGTTGCGCTGCCCGGTCTCGAGCTCGGAGAGGGAGCCCTTGCCGATGCCGGCCTCGGCGGCCAGCGCGGAGAGGCTGAGCCCGCGCGCCTCGCGCAGCGCCCGGATCCGCGCGCCGACCTCTCGCGTCATCCTCGCCGACCCCCTACAGTGTTCTGTAAACAGAACGCCGCACCGGTGTTCACGAGGAGGCGGCGTGTCCGAGGAGACTACCCACGGTCCCGTGGTGGCGGGGATCGTCACCGCGGTGGTCGGCTTCAGCAGCTCGTTCGTCGTGTGCCTGGCCGGCCTGACCGCGGTCGGCGCGACCGGGCGGCAGGCCGCCTCCGGACTGCTCACGCTGCTCGTCACCCAGGCGCTCGGCATGCTCTGGCTCGCGCTGCGCTACCGGATGCCCCTCACCCTCGCCTGGTCCACCCCCGGCGCCGCGCTGCTCGCCACGACGACCGGCGTCACCGGCGGCTGGTCCGCCGCGGTCGGTGCCTTCGTCGCCACCGGCGTCCTCATCGTGCTCACCGCCCTCGTGCCCAAGGTGGGCGACCTCGTCGCCGCGATCCCCCACAGCCTGGCCCGGGCGATGCTCGCCGGCGTCCTGCTGCCCCTCTGCCTGGCGCCGGTGACGGCCCTCGTCGACGCACCCGCGGCGGTGGCGCCCGTCGTACTGACGTGGTTGGTCCTGCTGCGCCTCGCGCCCCGCTGGGCCGTGCCCGGCGCCCTCCTCGTCGCCCTCGTCGCCGTGGTCGCCACCGCCCGGATCGAGACCGCCGACCTCGTCCCCCACCTGGCCTGGACGACGCCGTCCTGGTCGCTGTCGGCGCTGGTCGGCATCGCGCTCCCCCTGTACGTCGTCACGATGGCCTCGCAGAACGTCCCCGGCGTCGCCGTGATGAGCGGCTTCGGCTACCGCGTCCCGTGGCGCGCCTCCCTCGCCGTCACCGGCATCGGCACCATCGCCGGCGCCCCCACCGGCGGCCACGCCATCAACCTCGCCGCCATCAGCGCCGCCCTCGCCGCCGGCCCCACCGCCGGCCCGGACCGCTCCCGCCGCTGGATCGCCTCGGTCTCGGCCTCGGTGACCTACCTGGTCCTCGCCGTCGCCAGCACCGCCCTCGCCGCCCTGGTCGTCGCCGCCGCCGACGGCGTCATGCAGGCCGCCGCCGGCCTCGCCCTCCTCGGCACCCTCGGCGCCGCCCTCGGCGAGGCCCTCGCCGACCCGCGCGAGCGCGAGGCCGCGGCGGCGACGCTCGTCGTGGCCGCGTCGGGGGTGAGCGTGCTCGGGATCGGTGCGGCGTTCTGGGCGCTGCTGGTGGGGTTGCTGCTGCGGACGTTCCTGCGGGTGGGGCGGCTGGCCGAGCCGACGGTCAGCGCACCCGGAACATCGTCGACTTCAAGCCGAACCTGACCCGGAACTGGTCGCCGGTCAGCGTGGTCGACCGGTTGGCCGTGTCGACGATCCGCACGCTCGTCACTCGACCGCCCGCCTGGGCGTTGCCGGTGATCTCGAGGCGGGCGAAGTCGCCCAGGCCGGGGAACTGCTTCTCGATCGCATCGTCGGTCAGCTTCACCGACCACGCGTTGTTGGCGTTGCCCGAGGTCGCCTCGTAGGGATCCTTCTTGGCCACCTGGTAGGGCAGCGTGCCCGGCGCCGTCCAACCGCCGTTGCTCGACGAGAACTGCGTGAAGGCCGGCTTGCCGCCATAGGTCCGGACCTGCCCGGCAGTCGCCTTGATCGCCGCGTCCGACAGCGGGTTCTCCCCGGCCACCCCGCGGTAGACCTGGGAGGCCGTGGTGTCCCAGACGTCGAAGTGGCCGCGGTGGGTGTTGTCGCGGTCGTAGACCGCGTAGGTCCGCGCGGCGACGGCCTGGGACTGGACGGCGGCCCGGGCCCAGCTCGCCGGCATCTCGGCGGCAACGACCCCGCGCAGGTACTGCTCGAGGTTGACGATGTTGACCGTGTCGCGCGCCGAGCCCGCACCGGACACCGCCGAGCGCAGCTTGCCGCGGTAGACCGTCGAGCCGCCCGGCACGTAGAGCCGGATCGCGCCGCCCTTGAACTCCGCCTGCCCCGGGATGTCCCGGACGACGTGCCAGCCCTTGGTCTTGACCGAGAGCCGGGTCTTGGTGGTGCCGACGGGGCTCAGCCTCCAGCGCTTCGCGCCCTTCTTACCGAGGGTCCAGACCTTGCCGGTCTGGGCGCTGCGGACCTTGAGGCCCGCCTTGTGCTGGACCACGACGTTGTTGGAGGTGGCCGCCGTGAGCAGCACGGCGATCGAGCCGCCGGCCCGGCCCATGGCGGTGCCCGGGTAGTAGAAGTCGAGGATCTGGGCCGCCGTCCGGCCTTGGTCGGCGGCGCCCTTGGCGCCGTACTGGGACATGCCCTTGCCGTGCCCGTAGCCGCTGCCGACGAGGGTCACCGCATCGAGCCGGCGGGCCTGCTCGGCGGCCGCCGCGGACGGCGTCCCGGCGGGTCCGACGAGGCCGGCGAGGGTGACCAGGGCGAGCGCAGCGACGGATCCCGGGAACAGGCGCATCGTCCGAGACTAGCCCGCGGTTAAAGGCCAGACACCGTGTCGCCCTAGGATTTGGTCCATGACCGAGCTCGACAGCAGCACCCAGGCACCGGCAGCGACGGCCCCCGAGGGCACCCCCGCGGTCGTCGTACCGGACAAGCCGGCGCTGGAGGGCCTCGAGCAGAAGTGGGCCGAGCGGTGGAAGGCCGACGACACCTACGGCTTCGACCGGACCCAGCCGCGCGAGAACGTCTACTCGATCGACACCCCGCCGCCGACCGTGAGCGGCAGCCTGCACGTCGGGCACGTCTTCTCCTACACCCACACCGACCTGGTCGCCCGCTTCCAGCGGATGCAGGGCAAGTCCGTCTTCTACCCGATGGGCTGGGACGACAACGGGCTGCCGACCGAGCGCCGGGTGCAGAACTACTTCGGCGTGCGCTGCGACCCGTCGCTGCCGTACGACGCCGACTTCACCCCGCCGGCCAAGCCGGACCCCAAGCGGCAGGTCCCGATCAGCCGGCCCAACTTCATCGCTCTCTGCGAGCAGCTGGTCGAGCAGGACGAGAAGGTCTTCGAGGACCTGTGGCGCACGCTCGGCCTCAGCGTCGACTGGAACACCACCTACACGACCATCGGCAAGAACGCCCAGACGGTCAGCCAGCGCGCGTTCCTGCGCAACCTGGGCCGCGGCGAGGCCTACCTCCAGGAAGCGCCGACCCTCTGGGACGTCACCTTCCAGACCGCGGTCGCCCAGGCCGAGCTCGAGGCGCGCGACTACGCCGGCGCCTACCACCGGGTGGCCTTCCACAAGCCCGACGGCTCCCCCATCCACATCGAGACGACGCGTCCCGAGCTGATCCCGTCGGTCGTCGCGCTCATCGCGCACCCCGACGACGAGCGGTACGCCGACCTGTTCGGCACCACCGTGCGCTCCCCCCTCTTCGGGGTCGAGATCCCGGTGCTGGCCCACGCCGCGGCCGAGAAGGACAAGGGCGCCGGCATCGCCATGTGCTGCACGTTCGGTGACCTCACCGACGTCCAGTGGTGGCGCGAGCTCCAGCTGCCCGTGCGCACCGTGATCGGCCGCGACGGCCGGTTCACCCGCGAGACCCCCGAGTGGCTGGCCGCCGAGCCCGCCGCGACGGCGTACGAGGACCTCAAGGGCAAGACCGTCCACTCCGCGCGCGAGGCGGTCGTCGCCAAGCTCAAGGAGTCCGGCGACCTCGACGGCGACCCGAAGCCGACCCAGCGGATGGCGAACTTCTACGAGAAGGGCGACAAGCCGCTCGAGATCGTCTCCACCCGCCAGTGGTACATCCGCAACGGCGGGCGCGACGCCGGCATCCGCGAGCAGATGCTCGCCCGCGGTGCCGAGATCGACTGGCTGCCGCCGCACATGAAGCACCGCTTCGACAACTGGGTCGGCGGCCTCAACGGCGACTGGCTGATCTCGCGCCAGCGGTTCTTCGGCATCCCGTTCCCGGTCTGGTACCCGCTCGACGCCGAGGGCGAGCCCGACTACACCCGGCTGCTGCTGCCCACCGAGGCCGAGCTGCCGATCGACCCCTCGACGCAGGCCCCGGCCGGCTACACCGAGGAGCAGCGCGGCGAGCCCGGCGGCTTCATCGGCGACCCGGACGTCATGGACACCTGGGCCACCTCCTCGCTGACCCCGCACATCGCGGGCGGCTGGGAGTCCGACCCCGACCTGTGGTCGCGGGTCTTCCCGATGGACCTGGCCACCCACGCCCACGACATCATCCGCACCTGGCTCTTCAGCCGCGTGGTCCGCGCCCACTTCGAGAACGGCGCGACGCCGTGGTCGCACGCGATGATCTCCGGCTTCATCGTCGACCCCGACCGCAAGAAGATGTCCAAGTCCAAGGGCAATGTCGTGGTCCCCAACGAGATCCTCGACAAGTACGGCGCCGACGCCGTCCGCTGGCGCGCCGCCATCGCCCGCCCCGGCCTGGACTCCCCCTTCGACGAGACCCAGATGAAGGTCGGGCGCCGCCTGGCCATGAAGGTCCTCAACGCGTCGAAGTTCGTGCTCGGCAGCGTCGGCGCGACGACGTTCAGCGCCGCCGCCGTCAGCCAGCCCGTCGACACCGCGCTGCTCGGCCGCCTGGCCGGCGTCGTCGGCCGCGCCACCGAGGCGTTCGAGGCCTACGACTACACGACCGCGCTCGAGGTCACCGAGAAGTTCTTCTGGGAGTTCTGCGACGACTACCTCGAGCTGGTCAAGGAGCGCGCCTACGCCGACGACGGCGACGCCTCCGTCTCGGCCCGGGCCACCCTCGCGTTCGCGCTCCAGGTCCAGCTCCGCCTGCTCGCGCCGTTCCTGCCCTACGTGACCGAGGAGGTCTGGTCGTGGTGGCAGGAGGGCTCGGTCCACCGCGCCTCCTGGCCGGCCACCACCGAGCTCGGCTCGGCCGCCGCCTCCGACGGCGCCGTCATCGACGCCGTCGCGGCCGCCCTGGCCGGCATCCGCGGCGCCAAGTCGCAGGCCAAGGTCAACATGAAGACCCCGCTCGCGCGGGTCGAGATCTCCGGTCCCGAGAAGGCCGTCAAGGCGACCGAGTCCGCCGCGGCCGACCTGGTCGCGGCCGGCAAGATCACCGGCGACCTGGTCTTCACCGTCGACGCCGACGCGAGCGAGCTGACCGTCACCGCCGAGATCGCCGAGCAGCCCGAGGGCTGAGCCGGCAACGGACGACAACGAAGGGCCCCGGGGAGATCCCCGGGGCCCTTCGTCATGTGCCGACCGCAGCCGGCGGAGTACTCAGGCGGACTTCTTCTTCGGCTTCGTCTCGCGCAGCACCAGGGTCGGCGCGACGTCCTCGAGGACGACCTCGTCGGTCACCACGACCTTCTCGACGTCACCGCGGCTCGGGACGTCGTACATCACGTGGAGGAGGACCTCCTCGATGATGGCGCGCAGCCCGCGGGCGCCGGTGCCGCGCTCGAGCGCCTTGTCGGCGATCGCGGCGACGGCGCCGTCGGTGAACTCGAGCTCGACGCCGTCGAGGTCGAAGAGCTTCTTGTACTGCTTGACCAGGGCGTTGCGCGGCTCGGTGAGGATCTGGATGAGCGCGTCCTGATCGAGCGGGCTGACGCTCGCGATCAGGGGCAGCCGGCCGATGAACTCGGGGATCAGGCCGAACTTGGTCAGGTCCTCGGGACGCACCTGGGCGAGCAGGTCCTCGGCGGCCCGCTCGGCCTCGCCGCGCGGCTCGGCGGTGAAGCCCAGGGACTTCTTGCCGACGCGCTGCTCGATGATGTGCTCCAGGCCAGCGAAGGCGCCGCCGACCACGAACAGGATGTTCGTGGTGTCGATCTGGATGAACTCCTGGTGCGGGTGCTTGCGCCCGCCCTGCGGGGGCACCGAGGCGGTGGTGCCCTCGATGATCTTGAGCAGGGCCTGCTGGACGCCCTCGCCGGAGACGTCGCGCGTGATCGACGGGTTCTCGGCCTTGCGGGCCACCTTGTCGATCTCGTCGATGTAGATGATGCCGGTCTCGGCCTTCTTGACGTCGTAGTCAGCGGCCTGGATCAGCTTGAGGAGGATGTTCTCGACGTCCTCGCCGACGTAGCCGGCCTCGGTCAGCGCCGTGGCGTCGGCGATCGCGAAGGGGACGTTGAGCATCCGGGCCAGGGTCTGGGCGAGGTAGGTCTTGCCGCAGCCGGTGGGCCCGATGACGAGGATGTTGGACTTGGCGACCTCGACCACCTCGTCCTTGCTGTGCTTGCCCGAGATCGGCTGGACGCCGGCCTGGACCCGCTTGTAGTGGTTGTAGACCGCGACCGCGAGGGACTTCTTCGCCTGCTCCTGCCCGATCACGTAGGAGTTGAGGAACTCGAAGATCTCCTTGGGCTTGGGCAGGTCGGCGAGCTCGACCTCCGAGCCCTCGGCCAGCTCTTCCTCGATGATCTCGTTGCAGAGATCGATGCACTCGTCGCAGATGTAGACACCCGGACCAGCGATGAGCTTCTTGACCTGCTTCTGGCTCTTGCCGCAGAACGAGCACTTCAGCAGATCGCCACCGTCACCGATGCGTGCCACGGGTCCTCCTCACATGTGAACTCCCCGACGGTACTCCCTGTGGCGCCCCGGAGGGGGCGGGACACGAGGAGTACGTCGAGGAGGTCATCGGGGTCGTTCGGTCGAGGCCTGTCGTCTCAGACGAGGGCGGGGGTCTTGAGGGACTCGAGCACGGAGTCGATCAGGCCGTACTCGATCGCTCCCTGCGCGGTGAGGATCTTGTCGCGCTCGATGTCGCGGCTGACCTCCTCGATCGACTTGCCCGAGTGGTCGCTGATCATCTTCTCGAGCAGCTCGCGCATCCGCAGGATCTCGTTGGCCTGGATCTCGATGTCCGAGGTCTGGCCGAAGGTGCCCTCGGTGTAGGGCTGGTGGATCAGGATCCGGCTGTTGGGCAGCGCCAGGCGCTTGCCCTTGGCACCGGCCGCGAGCAGGATCGCCGCCGCCGAGGCCGCCTGACCGATGCAGACCGTCTGCACGTCGGGCTTGATGAACTGGATCGTGTCGTAGATCGCCGTCAGCGCCGTGAACGAGCCACCGGGGCTGTTGATGTAGATGCTGATGTCCTGGTCGGGGTTCATCGACTGCAGGCACAGCAGCTGGGCGATGACGGCGTTGGCGACGTCGTCGGAGATCGGGGTGCCGAGGTAGATGATGCGGTCCTCGAACAGCTTGGCGTAGGGGTCGATCCGGCGGAAGCCGTAGGACGTGCGCTCTTCCCACTGCGGGATGTAGTAGTTCATGTCAGTCCTTCTTGTGGGCCGGCCGGCCCTCGTCGACGGCTTCCTTGGCACTCTTGACGACCTTGTCGACAAGGCCGTACTCGAGCGCCTCGTCCGCGGTGAACCAGCGGTCGCGGTCGGCGTCCTCGGTGACCTGCTCGACGCTCTGGCCGGTGTGCTCGGCGATGAGGTCCAGGAGGACCTTCTTGATGTGGAGCGACTGCTGGGCCTGGATCTTGATGTCGGAGGCCGAGCCGCCCATGCCGGACGACGGCTGGTGCATCATGATCCGCGCGTGCGGGAGCGCGTAGCGCTTGCCCTTGGCGCCGGCGCAGAGCAGGAACTGGCCCATCGAGGCGGCCAGGCCCATGCCGACGGTCGCGACGTCGTTGGGGATGTAGTTCATGGTGTCGTAGATCGCCATGCCGGCGTCGACGGAGCCACCCGGGCTGTTGATGTGCAGGAAGATGTCCGCCTCGGGGTCCTCGGCCGACAGCAGCAGCAGCTGGGCGCAGATCGCGTTGGCGTTCTGGTCACGGACCTCGGAGCCGAGGAAGACGATCCGCTCACGGAGCAGTCGGCTGTAGATGTTGTCGTCGAGCAGGTTGAGACCGGCTCCACCGTTCATCTGGGGCCCGCCCTCGGGGCCGGCGGAAATCTGAGTCACGCGGCTGACACTAGCCGGACCGGGAGGCAGAACCACGCGATAACCCGCCCTGTTCGCCGACAGCGGATTCCGGTGCGGACCCGCCGAAGGGATGAGCGGGACCCCGACCTTCGGCGGGGGTCGCTCCGCACCTCCGTCCGATGCGCCCGGCCCCTCCGGGACACCAGGGTGGTTCCATGACGTGCAGTACGCCGCCTGACGCCCTGCCGTACCACCGCCTGGGGCTGCGCAGCGCCCGGCCGCGGTGGTGGCGACCCATCGCGGTGCTGGCGCTGGCCGTCGTCCTCTTCGTCGCCGGGGCGATCCTGCTCACCGGCCCCCTGGTCCTCCTCGGCGAGGCGGTCCCGGACCTCCAGGGCCGCATCGACGACGTGCTCGGCGACGGCGACATGTCCGACCCGCTCGCGGCCACCTACCTGCTGGTCGCGGTCGCCCTGATGCTGCCGGCCGCGCTGCTGGCCATCCGGCTCGTCGGCCGACGACCGGTCGGGACGCTGTCGTCGGTCACCGGGCGGCTCCGCTGGGGGCTCCTGGCCCGCTGCCTGGGTGCCGCGGTGGTGCTGATGGTGTCCGCGATGCTGGTCACGACCACGATCGACGACGCGTGGGGGGACGCCGCGGTCGGCGGCCGGACGCTCGCGTTCGTCGCGCTCGCGCTGCTCGTCGTCCCGGTGCAGGCGACGGCCGAGGAGTACGTCTTCCGGGGGCTGCTGATGCAGACCGTCGGCACCTGGCTGCGGCACCCGGCGTTCGCGATCGTGCTGCCGGTCGCCCTGTTCACGCTCGGCCACGACTACGACGCGCTGGGGCTGGTCGACGTCACGGTGTTCGGCCTCGCCGCGGGCTGGCTGACCTGGCGCACCGGTGGACTGGAGGCCGCGATCGGGCTCCACGTCGCCACCAACGCGGCGATCTTCGCCTTCGGCGGCTTCGGCCTGGTCGACCTGGCCGCGGACGAGGGCACCGTCAGCGGGCTAGCCGTGTCGGTCGCGCTGACCGGTGTCTACACGTGGCTGGTGCGCGACTGGGCCGACGTCAGCCCTCGGCCGCGGCCTTGAGCCCGGCGACCGTCGTCGCCATGCCCTGCTCCAGCTCGTCGGCGTGAGCCTCGTTGCCGCCGAGCAGCAGCGGCGCCACGATGCGGCTGCCGAGGCTCAGCGCGCCGGGCACCGGGCGCCGGTGCACCACCTGGGTACGACGGGCGTCGTCGGCGTCGGGAGTGAGCTCCCAGATCCACTGCGCCCCGCTCGACGCCGTGTCCCAGACCAGGCGCCGCTCGGGCTCGACGTCCGCGACGACCGACCGGGTCGGCCAGAAGACCGCCTTGCGCCGGTTGATCCCGAGGTACCACTGCCCGACCCGCAGGCCGCCCGGCTTGAGCGGGACCATCCGGACCGTCTCGGGACTCCACTGCGCCAGCTGACCGAAGTCGGTCAGGAGCGCCCACACGTGGGCGGCGGGAGCATCGATCACGGTCTCGGCCCGCAGCTCGCGCGCGGCCTTCGTCGTCGTCATGGCCACATGGTGGCAAGTTCCGGGCCTCAGAGCCAGGGCAACCAGGCCGAGAGCCAGAGCACGACCGGTCCGGCACCAGCGACGACCCCGAGGATCGCGGCCGGCAGGCCCACCGGGCGCCGGGCGAGCAGGATCCCGATCGCGCCGAGCACCAGCGCGCAGACCCCGGGGACGCCGAGGAGCAGCGCGGCGACGTAGCCGAGGGCGGCGGTCGAGGACTCACCGGTGTAGGTCGCGGTCTCGACCCACGCCCACACCGCCAGGCCGGTCTCGGCGAGGCCGAGGACGACGGCGGCCCAGGCGGTGATCCGGGTGCCGGTGGGAGCGGTGGCGGCGGCGGGCGCGGAGGTCGAGGTCACCCGACCAGTCTCGGGGCGAGGAGGCCCGCCGCGCGTGAGTAGACGTGCTCAGCCGGCGTCGAGCCAGCGGGCCAGCGCGGCGTGGATCTCCGGGTGGTTGAGCAGCCCGAAGTGGTCGGTGCGCCCGACGTGGAGGACCTCGGCGCCGGGGAACAGCTCGGTGCCCCGCCGGTCGCGGCCCGCGGCCGAGTGCGGCGTCACGAGCAGGTCGCCGAGGACCTGGGCGACCGGGTGCCGCGGCGAGGCGGACAGGGTCGCGGAGACCAGGCGGTAGCGCGCCCGCGGGAGCGTCGGTACGTCGGCCGCGACCCCGAGCTCGAGGTCGCGGATGCCCAGCGAGCGGCGGTCGATGATCGCGCCGAACCCGGCCGACTCGGGCAGCCGCGCCAGGAGCCGGGTGCCGCGGTCGGCGCCGCGGGCCAGCGGAGCGCCGAGGTGCGGCGTGCCGAGCGTGACGATGTCGGTGACCCGGTCGGTCCAGGCGCCGTGCCCGGGACCGGCCTGGGCCTGGACGGCGGTCGCGGTCCGCAGGACGAGCCCGCCCATCGAGTGACCGACCAGCGCGATCCGCTCGACCGGACCGGGCCAGACCTCGACCAGGCGCTGGAGCAGCGCGGCCAGGGCGACGCCGTTCTCGCGCACGCCGAGGCCGGTGTTGGCGCGGAGGTAGACCGGGCTCCAGCCGCGCGCGGCCAGGCTCTCGCCGTACGTCGAGCCGAGGCGGTCGCGGTGCCGGCGCCAGTAGTCCTCGTTCTCGCACAGGCCGTGCAGGAAGACGACGAGCCGCCCGGTGGCGTCGGGGAAGGCCGCGGCGACGCCGTCCGCGGTGAGCGGTACGTCGCGCCCGCCGGCGCGCACGCCCATCTCGATCGCGAGCCGGGGACGGTCGCGGCGCAGCTCCTCGCCGATCAGGCCGTTGACCGCGGCGCTGACGAAGCGGCCGCGCGGGCCGTCCTCGAGCCCCGGACCGGCGCCGGTCTCGGCGATCCGGGTCAGGCCCGCCCCGGCACCGCGCACGGAGAGCCCGAGGGCGCCGTAGACCAGCGCGGCGATGCCGCGGTGCAGCGTCTCGGCGGGGACGCCGGCCGGCCCGACCCCCCGTCGTACGACGCCGTGGGCGCGGCGGGAGACCGCGGCATGGGTGTCGCGGGCGGTCGTCACGACCAGCTCGTCGACCACGGCGGTGGCCAGCGCGAGCGCGTCGACCAGGGTGGCGTCCTGCTTCATAGACGTTGAGTGTACAGATGTTCACTCAGGTGGGGTTGAGACGATGGTCGCATGCGTTCCTACGACGAGCTGGTGGCCGAGGCCGCGACCGCCGACGTGAGCGGCTGGGGCTTCGGCTGGCTCGACGGCCGGGCGAGCGAGGAGCGGCCGCCCTGGGGCTACGCCCGGCTCCTGGCCGACCGGCTCGGCACCGTGGCCGGCGCGCTGGACCTCGACACCGGCGGCGGCGAGGTGCTCGCCGAGGCGCCGGTGCTGCCGCCCCGGATGGTCGTCACCGAGGGCTGGGCGCCCAACGCCGCGCGGGCGCGAGCCCGGCTCGGCCCGCGCGGGGTCGAGGTGGTCGAGGTCGCCCCGGGCGCCCCGCTCCCCCTGCCCGACGACTCCTTCGACCTGGTCACCGCCCGGCACCCCGTCGCCCCGGACTGGGCCGAGATCGCGCGGGTGCTCCGCCCCGGCGGGCACTACCTGGCCCAGCACGTCGGCCCGGCGTCGGCGTTCGAGCTCATCGAGTGGTTCCTCGGGCCGCTGCCCGACCAGCGCCGGGGCCGCGATCCCGAGGTCGAGCGGGCCGGGGCCGAGGCCGCCGGGCTCACCGTGACCGGCCTGCGGACCGCGCGCTGCCGGATGGAGCTCCACGACGTCGGCGCGGTCGTGTGGCTGCTGCGCAAGTGCGTGTGGTGGGTGCCCGACTTCACCGTCGAGCGCTACGACGAGCGGCTGCGCGCGCTCGATGCCCTGCTACGCACGGGCGAGCCGTTCGTCGCCCACTCCACGCGGCACCTGGTCGAGGCCCGGCGCTGAGAAGCGCCGCGGCCCCCGACTCGAGCGAGTCGGGGGCCGCGGCGGCGTACGGGGAGGATCAGGCCTCGGCGGGAGCCTCGGTCTCGTCCTCGGCGCCCTCGACCTCGGGCTCGCCGATCGTGCCGTCGGCCTGGAGGTTCTTGAGCTCGATCTCGTTGCCGGCGGCGTCCTTGACGGTCGCGCCCTCGACGAGGATCTGCAGCGCCTTGCCGCGACGGATCTCCTGGACCATCTCGGGCACGTGGTTGTGCTCGAACATGTGGTTCACGAACTCCTGCGGGTCCTGACCGGACTGCTGGGCGCGGCGGATCATGTGCTGGGTCAGCTCGCCCTGGTCGACGCCGATCTCTTCCTTGTCGGCGATCTCGTCGAGGATGAACTGCGCGGCGACGGCGTCACGGACCCGGCGCTCGAGGTCGGCCTCAAACTCCTCCTGGGTCTGCTCCTCGTCCTCGAGGTACTTCTCGAGGGTCATGCCGGCGTACTGCAGCTGCTGCTCGAGGTTGCCCCGGCGAGCGTTGAGCTCCTCGGTGACCATCGACTCGGGCAGCGGGATCTCGACCTTCTCGAGGAGGGCCTCGAGGACGGCGTCGCGGGCCGCGGCGGCCTGCTCGAGGCGCTTGCCGCGGGTCAGCCGCTCGCGGACGTCGTCGCGCAGCTCGGCGAGGGTGTCGAACTCCGACGCCTCCTGGGCGAAGTCGTCGTCGAGCTCGGGGAGCTCCTGCTCCTGGACCTGGGTGACCTTGACGGCCACCTCGACGTCCTGGCCCACCAGGTCGCCGCTGACGAGCTGGGTGGTGAAGGTCTTCTCCTCGCCGGCGGCGACGCCGACCAGGGCCTCGTCGAGGCCGTCGATCATGCCGCCGTTGCCGACCTTGTAGGAGAAGCCGGAGATCTCGGCGCCCTCGACGGTCTCGCCGTCCTGGGTCGCGACGAGGTCGATGACGACGAAGTCGCCGTCCTGGGCCGCGCGCTCGACGTCGCTGAGGGTGCCGAAGCGCTCACGCAGCGCGTCGACCTGCTCGGCCACGTCGTCGTCGCTGACCGCGAGGTCGTCGACGGAGGCCTCGAGGCCGTCGTAGTCCGGGAGGTCGATCTCGGGCTTGATGTCGACCTCGGCGGTGAACTCGAGCGCGTCGTTGTCCTCGAACTTCGTGACCTCGATCTCCGGCTGCGCGAGCGGGGTCAGGTTGTTCTCCTGGAGCGCCTCGACGTAGGCCTTCGGGAGCACGTCGTTGACGGCCTCGTCGAGGACGACGCCGCGGCCGACCTGGCGGTCGATCACCTGCGGCGGGACCTTGCCGCGGCGGAAGCCGGGGACGTTGATCTGCTTCGCGATCTTCTGGTACGCCGCGTCGAGGCTCGGCTTGAGCTCCTCGAAGGGCACCTCGACGGTCAGCTTGGCCCGGGTCGGGCTCAAGGTCTCGACGGCGCTCTTCACAGGTGTTCTCCTACTGGTCAGTGGGTGGTGCACGGGCGCGGGGCCCGCTGCGATCAAGGTGATCTGTCGGGGCGACAGGACTCGAACCTGCGGTCTCCTGCTCCCAAAGCAGGCGCGCTAGCCACTACGCTACGCCCCGCGGAACGGCCCGGCGCTCGGTGGTCGGACCGCACTTCGAGGGGATGACGGGAATCGAACCCGCGTAATCAGTTTGGAAGACTGAGGCTCTACCATTGAGCTACATCCCCGCCTGGCGCCTGGCCAGGCTCACGCCCGGCCCAGAGCCACGGGCAATCGTGCCACACGGCCGGGCGCGTCCCCCAACTCAGGGGCGCCGGTGGACCACCAGCAGGGCCCGGTCGTCGTCCGGCGAACCGACGGCGGCGACGAGCCGGTCGGCCAGGCCGTCCCACGAGTGGCGCAGCAGCGACTCGGCCGCACCCATCATGTGGTCGATGCCGAGCTCGATGTCGCGGCGCGGCTCCTCGACCATCCCGTCGGTGTAGAGCAGCAGGCTGTCGCCGGCGTCGAGGCGGCCGCGGAAGCAGGCGTAGTCGACGTCCTCGACGATGCCGAGCACCGGTCCCTCGGCGGGCAGCAGCTGCCAGCGCCCGGAGCCCGCGTGGCGCTGGACGGCGGGCGGGTGACCGGCCGAGCGCAGCTCGTACTCCCCCGTGGCCAGGTCGACCGAGACGTGGACGGCGGTCGCGAAGCCCTCCTCCCAGGCGCGCTGGAGGAGGTAGTCGTTGGCCGCCGGCAGGAACCGGCCCGGCGGCAGCGCGGCGACCAGCCCGCCCATCGCACCGGAGAGCTGGAGCGCGCGGGTGCCGGCGGCCTCGCCCTTGCCGGAGACGTCGACGACGACGAGCTCGATCCGGCGGCCGTGCTCACCGCCGGTCGCCACGACGAAGTCCCCGGCGAACGGCGAGCCGCCCGCCGACGACAGCGCGGACTCGACCAACCAGTCCGCGGGCAGGGTCGGGATCTCGCCCTGGGCGAGGATCCGGTCGCGCAGGTCGACGAGCATCGACTGGCCGCGGATCGGCCCGACGCCGATCTGGCCGCGGCGCAGGGACAGGAAGATCACGAGCACCGCGACGCCCGCCATCACGGCGAGCGCGGCGACGATGCGCGCGGTGTACTCGTCTTGGAGCACCGCGGCGCAGCCCAGCGCGACGAGCACGTAGCCCGCGAACCACGGCAGCACCCGGTTGCTGAGGAAGAGGATGCCGAGCACGAGCGGCAGGAAGATCAGGTTGATCGGCACGTCGTCGGGGCGCAGCGCGATGCCGGCGACCACCGCCGCGGCGAGCAGCGCGAGCACCGAGGCGAGGCCGACGTCGGTCAGCGCCCAGCGCCGCGCGTTGATCATCGCGCCGCCCGGGACCGGAAGGTCGGCTGGCACCGGGGACACCAGAAGAGGTTGCGTCCGCCGAGCACCTCGGTACGGACCGGGCCGCCGCACACGTGGCAGGGCTGACCGGTCCGCCGGTAGACGTAGACCTCGCCGCCGTGGTCGTCGACCCGCGGCGCGCGGCCCATCGCCTCGGGGGTGTGCTCGGGCCGGACGGTGTCGATCCGCCCGGTCGCGACCCCCTCGGTCATGAGCACGACCAGATCGTCCCAGATCGCGTGCCACTGCGAGACCCGAAGCGTGCGACCGGGGCGCAGCGGGTGGATCCGGTGCCGGAAGAGCACCTCGGCGCGGTAGACGTTGCCGACGCCGGCGAGCACCGTCTGGTCCATGAGCAGGGTGCCGATCGGCGCGCTGCTGCGGCTGATCCGGGCCCAGGCCCGGTCGGGGTCGGCGTCCGCGCGCAGCGGGTCCGGACCGGCCTTGGCGACCACCGCGGCGCGCTCGGCGGCGGTGACCAGGGCGCAGGTGGTCGCGCCGCGCAGGTCGCCGTACGCGCCGGGGCGGGCGAGGCGCAACCGCACCTGCCCGATCGGCAGCGGGATCTCCGGGACGCCGTCGCGGACCTCGAAGGTGCCGTAGAGACCCAGGTGGACGTGCACGAACCGCTCGTCCTCGAAGCGGACGAAGAGCTGCTTGCCCCACGCCTCGGCGTCGACCAGGCGCGCGCCGTCGAGGCGGGCGGCGGACTCGGCGAAGCGTCCCTGCGGGCTGCCGACCTGGACCAGGTGGCCGCCGAAGACGGTGCTGAGCTCGCCGGCGAGCCGGTGGAGGGTATGGCCCTCGGGCATCAGGCCTGGCCGTGCCCGAGCGCGGACTCGGGCAGCGGCGGGAGCTCGCCGGTGGTCTCGTACGACGACAGCTGGCCGATCCGGCGCACGTGGCGCTCGTCGCCCGGGAACGGCGTGGTCAGGAAGACCTCGACCAGGCGGGTCATCTCGTCGAGCGTGTGCATCCGGCCGCCGACCGCGACGACCCACGCGTCGTTGTGCTCGCGGGCCAGGCTCGCGGTCTGCTCGGACCAGGCCAGCGCCGCGCGCACGCCCTGGACCTTGTTGGCCGCGATCTGCTCGCCGTTGCCGGAGCCCCCGATCACGACGCCGAGGCTGTCGAGGCCCTTCGCCCGGTCGGCGCGGACGCCCTCGGCGGCCCGCAGGCAGAAGACCGGGTAGTCGTCGAGCGCGTCGTAGACGAACGGGCCGTGGTCGACCGGCTCGTAGCCGTGCTCGGTGAGCCAGCCGATGAGGTGGGACTTGAGCTCGAGGCCGGCGTGGTCGCAGCCGAGGTGGACGCGCATGGGGCAATCCTCGCAGGTGGCCCCGGGTGGTCCTACACCTGCCTACATCTGGTGGAGGCGGCGGGCGGCTTCTGCGATCGAGCCGCTGATGGACGGGTAGACCGTGAACGTCTGGGCGAGCTGGTCGGCGGTGAGCCGCTCGGTCACGGCGAGCGCGACCGGGTGGATCAGCTCGGACGCCCGCGGCCCGACCACGACGCCGCCGAGCAGGCTGCGCGAGCCCGGCGCGACGAAGAGCTTGACGAAGCCGTCGACGATGCCCTGCATCTTGGCGCGCGGGTTCGTCGCGAGCGGCTGCACGACGACCTCGGCGAGCACCTCGCCGGCGTCGACCTGCTGCTGGGTGACGCCGACGGTGGCGATCTCGGGCGAGGTGAAGACGTTGGACGCCACCACCCCGAGGTCGAGCGGCTGGACGGCGTCGCCGAGGACGTGGGCCATCGCGATCCGGCCCTGCATGGCCGCGACGGACGCGAGCATGAAGACGCCCGTGCAGTCGCCGGCCGCGTAGACGCCCGGGGCCGACGTACGGGAGACGCGGTCGACGCTGACGAAGCCGCCGTCGTCGAGGCGGACGCCGGCCTCCTCGAGCCCCAGGCCCGCGGTGTTGGGGACCGAGCCGAGGGCGAGGATGCAGTGCGAGCCGGTGACCTCGCGACCGTCCTGGAGGGTCACGGTGACGACGTCGCCGTCCCGGGTGACCGACTGCATGCGGGAGCGGCCGAGGACGGTCATGCCGCGGCGGGTGAGGACGTCCTCGAGCACCTGGGCGGCGTCCTGGTCCTCGCCGGGCAGGACCCGGTCGCGCGAGGAGACGAGGGTGACCGGGATGCCGAGCGACTGGTAGGCGCTGGCGAACTCCGCGCCGGTGACACCGGAGCCGACGACGATCACGTGCTCGGGCAGGTCGGCGAGGTCGTAGACCTGCTCCCAGGTGAGGATCCGCTCGCCGTCGGGCTGGGCGGTGTCGAGCACCCGGGGCGTGGCGCCGGTCGCGATGAGCACCGCGTCGGCGTCGTACGACGTCTCGGTGCCGTCGGCCGCGGTCGCGACCACGCGCGAGGGCCCGTCGAGCCGTCCCCGGCCCGGCACCACGGTCACGCCCTCGCGAGCCAGCCGGCCCGCGATGTCGGCCGACTGCGCCAGGGCCAGCGCCTTGACCCGCTCGTTGACCCGCGCCAGGTCGACCCGCGGCTCGTCGGCGAGGATCCCGAGCTCACCGGCCGCACCGAAGTCGGTCATCACCTCGGCCGTCGCGATGAGCGTCTTGCTCGGCACGCAGTCGGTCAGCACGGCGGAACCGCCGACGCCGTCGGAGTCGACGACCACGACCTCCGCCCCGAGCTGTGCCGCCACCAGGGCCGACTCGTAGCCGCCCGGTCCGCCTCCGACGATCACCACGCGCGCCATGGGCGCCATTCTTGCAGCGGAAGGCCGCGCCGTACGATTCCCGCCATGCGGACCACACGTCTCCTCGCCCCCTTCGCCGCCGCCGTCCTCGTCTCCGCGGTCGCCGCGTGCGCCCCGGCGGAGGACAAGGCCGAGCAGACCGGCAAGACCGCGGGCGCCGACAAGTGCGCCGTCGGCGACCTGCCCCTCGTCTCCAAGGGCGTGCTCTCGGTCGGCACCGACTCGCCGGCGTACGAGCCGTGGTTCGTCGACAACGACCCGAGCAACGGCAAGGGCTACGAGTCCGCGGTCGCCTACGCGATCGCCGACCAGCTGGGCTTCAGCAAGGACCAGGTGAAGTGGGTGACGGTCCCCTTCAACAACTCCTACAAGCCGGGCAAGAAGAACTTCGACTTCGACATCAACCAGATCTCGGTCGACCCCGAGCGCGAGAAGGCCGTGGACTTCTCGGAGGGCTACTACTCCGCCGCGCAGGCGGTGATCGTCCTCAAGGACAGCCCGGCGGCCAAGATCACCGACCTCACCGAGCTGGCGAAGTTCAAGATCGGCGCCCAGACCGGGACGACCTCGCTGACCGCGATCCGCGACGTCATCAAGCCCGAGAAGGACCCGCTGGTCTTCCAGAACACCAACAACGCCAAGCAGGCCATGCTCAACGGCCAGGTCGACGCGATCATCGCGGACCTGCCGACGGCGTTCTACATCAGCTCGGTCGAGATCCCGGACAGCAAGCTGCTCGGCCAGTTCCAGTACGACTCGGGCACTCCTGAGGAGTTCGGCCTGCTGTTCGAGCAGGGCAACGAGCTGCTCCCCTGCGTCAACGGCGCGCTCGACACGCTGAAGAAGGAGGGCACGCTGGCGGAGCTCCAGAAGAAGTGGCTCTCCGACGTCGTGAGCGTGCCCGAGCTCAAGTGAGCACCCCGACCACGCAGCCCGGCGACGCTGCCGGGTGGATGCCGAGCGAGCGCGAGCTCGCCCGTCGTCGTACCCGGGAGCGGCAGCGCCGGCGCCGGATCGTCGTCGCGTCGGTCGCGACCGTCGTCGTGCTCGCGGCGCTGGTCGCGGCGGTCGTGCTGTCGCCGGGCTGGCCGCGGGTGCGGGCGACCTTCCTCGACCCCCACCACGCCAAGGAGTCGCTGCCCGCGATCGCCAAGGGCTTCTGGATCAACGTCAAGATGTTCCTGATCGCCGAGCCGATCATCCTGGTGGCCGGCCTCGCGCTCGCGCTGGTCCGGCAGGCCCGCTCGGCCTGGCTGGTGCCGCTGCGGGGGCTCGCCGTGGTGTTCACCGACGTGGTGCGCGGCATCCCCACGCTGCTGCTGGTGTTCCTCTTCGCCTACGGGATGCCCGCGCTGGGACTGGCCGGACTGCCGAACAGCCTGTTCTTCTGGGCGACCGTGGCGCTCGTCGTGTCCTACTCGGCCTACGTGGCCGAGGTGTTCCGCTCGGGCATCGAGTCGGTGCACCCCTCGCAGCTGGCCAGTGCCGAGGCGCTCGCGCTGTCGCGGGCCCAGACGATGCGCCACGTCGTGGTGCCGCAGGCAGTACGACGCGTCGTACCGCCGCTGCTCAACGACTTCGTGTCGCTGCAGAAGGACACCGCGCTGGTCGCGTCGGTCGGAATCTTCGACGCGCTCTACGCGGCCGCCGACTACGCCAACTACAACTTCAACTACACGCCGTACCTCGTCGCGGCGGTCTTCTTCATCGCGATGACGGTGCCGCTGGCCCGGCTGTGCGACGTGCTCGCCCGGCGGATGGCCCGGCGCGAGCGGGCAGGAGCGCTCTGATGGCCGCCACTCCCCTGCTGGAGGTGCGCAACCTCCGCAAGACCTACGCCCGCAGCGGCGAGGCCGGCCCGCGCGTCGTCCTGGACGACGTGTCGCTGACCGTCGCGCCCGGCGACGTCGTGTGCCTGATCGGCTCGTCGGGCTCGGGGAAGTCCACGCTGCTGCGCTGCATCGACCTGCTGGAGCCGATCGACGACGGCGTGATCGAGCTCCGGGGCCAGGAGATCTCCGACCCGATGGTCAGCCCGCAGGAGGTGCGCCGCGACATCGGGATGGTGTTCCAGGCCTACAACCTGTTCCCCCACCTGAGCGTGCTCGACAACTGCACGCTCGCGCCGCGCAAGGTGCACGGCGTACCGGCGGGCGAGGCGAAGGCGCGCGCCCACGAGCTGCTCGAGCGGTTCGGGCTCGGCGAGCACGTCGCCAAGCACCCCGACCAGCTCTCCGGAGGCCAGCAGCAGCGGGTCGCACTCGTCCGCGCGCTGTGCACCGATCCCGCGCTGCTGCTGCTCGACGAGATCACCGCGGCCCTCGACCCCGAGCTCGTCGGCGAGGTGCTCGACATCGTCCGCAGCCTCGCCGAGGCCGGGACGACGATGATCCTCGCCACCCACGAGATGAGCTTCGCCCGCGAGGTCGCCTCGCACGTCTGCTTCCTCGACGGCGGCCGGATCGCCGAGGCCGGGCCGCCCGCGCAGGTGCTGGGCGAGCCGACCCAGGCACGCACCCGGGAGTTCCTGCGCCGGGTGCTCCCCCGGTGACCACCGCCGCTCCGCCGAGCCGGTTCGTGCGGCTCGCGGCCGTCCCGGCCATGTTCGGCGCCGGCGCGATGATCGCCGTCCAGGCCCAGATCAACGGACGCCTCGCGACCTCGCTCGGCGGCACCGCGTCGGCGGGGCTCACCGCCGCGGTCCTGGCGTTCGGCAGCGGCCTGCTCCTCGTCGCCGCGATCACTCTCTCGTCGCGGTCGCGGCGGGCCGGCATCGGCAGCCTCCGTACCGCCCTGCGCTCCGGCGCCCTGCCCAAGATCACCCTGGTCGGCGGCCTGGCCGGCGCCTCGCTGGTCGCCGCGCAGGGCCTGACCGTCGCCACCATCGGCGTCGCGCTCTTCAGCGTCGCCGTCACCGCCGGGCAGTCCTCCAGCAGCCTCGCCGTCGACCACGCCGGCCTCGGCCCCGGCGGCCGGGTCCCGTGGAGCCCGCCGCGCGCCCTCGCCGCCGCCTTCGCCATCGCGGCCGTCGCGCTCGCCGCGGGCGAGCGGCTGGTCGAGTCGTTCTCGCTGACGACCGCCGGTCTCGCCGTACTGCCGTTGGTGGCGGGCGCCGGCATGGCCGCCCAGGCCGCCTTCAACGGCCGCGTCTCCGCCGTCGCCGGCCCGTGGGTGTCGAGCCTGAACAACTTCGTGATCGGCTTCATCGGCCTGGTCGCCGTCTGGGCCGTGTTCTTCGCCCTCGACCACGACCTGCAGCCGCTGCCGCACCAGTGGTACCTCTACCTCGGCGGCGTCCTCGGCCTCGGCTTCATCTGGCTCTCCGCGGCCCTCGTCCGCGTGCACGGCGTCCTCGTGCTCGGGCTGTGCGTGATCGCCGGGCAGGTGATCGGGGCGCTCGTCATCGAGCTGGCCGTCAACGACGACTCGCACGTCGGGCCGGTCGGGGTCGGGGCGGGGGTGCTGACCGTGGTCGGCGTACTGGTGGCGTTGTGGCAGACGGGGCACCAGCGGTCTGCTGCGTAGAGCTCGGCTCAGCGGCCCTCACCGGTCAGCGCCGCGATCAGCTCGGGTGTGCGCACGAGCGCGGCCAGCGCCTCGTCGTCGTTGGCGACCGATGCGACATCCGGGCCGGCGACACCGTGGACGGTCTCCCACGCGCTGATCCGGCCCCCGCCGGGCAGGTGGAGCCGAACGACCTGCTCGACCCGCAGGTCGGACAGCTCGGCGAGACGTACCTCGGCCGGGTCAGCGAGCTCGTAGCGGTCCGGGCCGGCATCGGTCCGTCGTACCGAGACGAAGCGTTCGGTCGTGAGCCGTCCGGCGTCGGTCTCCGCGACGGTGCAGGACAGCGCAGGAAGCGTGACGGAGCAGCCGTCGTCGCCCGGGTCACCGGGTGCCCCGTCGACCGCGGCGAACAGCCGCCATTCCCGCTGCTCCCCGTCGCGGACCGCGGCATAGGCCGACGCGACCCCCGTGGCCGACGGCAGGTCGACCGGGGTGATGCCGTCGGGGCCGAGCGGGACGACCTCGGTCGTCTGCCGATCGGCAACGGGGACGGCTGAGGACAGCGCGGTGCGCATCGTCGTGAGCGCCGCAGCGTCGAGGGCATCGACTGTTCCGGCCGGGGTTGCGGCACCGTCGCGAGAGGCCGCCGTGGCCACTCCGACGACCACGAGCACCGTGGCCGCGGCCGCGGCACCGACGGCCAGCAGGCGCCGACGGCGCCGACGCGCCGGTCGGCCGGCCATCCCCTGGTCATGCTGTTCGGACATGTCTCGTCGCTTCCCTGTCGTCGCTGTCGCTCATGGGTGGTGGGGGTTGTCCTTCCACACGCCCGGCTCCGGAACGCTCCAGCACGGGTTGCCGTCGTTGCTGAAGCACAGCACCGCACGGGCGCGGACGACCTTGCGGCCGGCGGCCGTGGTCATCGTTCCGCCCTGTGCGGCGCTGCGGCCGTTGCCGCAGCCGTCGGTGTCGAGCGCCTTGTAGGCGGACAGCCGGTCGAGAGCGACCTCGGTGACGTCCACCAGGAGGTAGTAGGAGGTACCGAGCCCGTCTGGTGGGCAGACGTCCTCCGTCGTACCCGAGAACGTCACCGAGGTCCCGCTCCCGCCGAACGTCATGGTCCCCGCCGTCTCGCCACCGCCGCTCGCAAGGCCCGCTGAGTGCCGGAAGAAGTCCCAGGTCGCGGCACCGGCAGGCGCAGCCGCCACCGCCAGCACGCCGATCACGGCGAGTCCTGCGAGCGGAGCACGGCTCCGCCAGCGACGCGTCAGGTCCCGAGCCTGCTGCACCATGAGAGTCCTCTCGTCTCGCGACCGGAGCCGCGCTCCACCTGGCCACTCACCCTCAGCCGGACAGGTCTCGACGGCAACAAGATCGCGGCGATCGTTCGCAAAACGCCGAAGGGACGACGACCTCAGTCCCCCGGCGTCAGCGCACGGCCGCGCAGGCGACGCACGTCCGCGCCGCGGGCTTGACCTCCAGGCGCGCCGCGGCGATCGGCCGGCCGCATCGCTCGCAGGTGCCGTAGGTGCCGGCGTCCAGGCGCTCCAGGGCTGCGTCGATGTCGGCGAGGTGGGTGCGGACCTGGCGGGTGAGGGCGGCGAGCTGGGAGCGCTCGAAGGCGATGGTGGCGCCCTCGGGGTCGTGCTCGTCGTCGGCGTTGGTGTCGCGGGAGGCGGCGACGACCTCGTCGAACTGGCCGGTGAGGCCGCTCAGGCGGCGCAGGGCCTCGCGGCGCTCGGCGTCGAGCAGGGCGCGGGCGGAGGCGCGGGCGGGGTCCACAGGGGGATGCTCGCAGGGGGGACCGACAGCAGCGGCCCCCGTCGCGCCGGAGCGTGACGGGGGCCGCGGGAGCCGTCGAGCAGGTGGCTCAGAGGTTGATCATGTGGCCGGCGATCCCGTGGATCGCCTCCTTGACCGCCTCGGAGAGGGTCGGGTGGGCGAAGACGTTGCGCCCGACCTCGTCGGCGGTGAGGTCCCACTTCTGCGCGAGGGTCAGCGCGGGGAGGAGCTCGGTGACGTCGGGGCCGATCATGTGGGCGCCGAGGATCTCGTTGAACTCGGCGTCCGCGACGATCTTGACGAAGCCGACGGCCTCGCCCAGGCCCATGGCCTTGCCGTTGGCGGTGAAGGGGAAGGACGCGGTCTTGACGTCGTAGCCCTTGTCCTTGGCCTGCTGCTCGCTGTAGCCGAAGGAGCCGATCTGGGGCTGGCAGTAGGTCGCGCGCGGGATGAAGTCGTACTCGACCGGCATGGTCTCGGCGCCGGCGATGGTCTCGGCGGCGACGATGCCCATGGCCTCGGCGACGTGGGCGAGCATCATCTTGCCGGTGACGTCGCCGATGGCGTAGACGCCCTCGACGTTGGTGCGGCAGTACTCGTCGATCGCGATGGCGCCGCGGTCGGTGAGGGCGACGCCGGCGGCCTCGAGGCCGTAGCCCTCGACGCGGGGGGCGAAGCCGAAGGCGGCGAGGAACTTGTCGGCCTCGAGGACCTGCTCGTCACCGCCGGCAGCGGGGGCGATGCGGACCTTGACGCCCGAGCCGGTGTCCTCGACGCCCTTGACGGCGGTGGACGTGAGCACCTTGACGCCCAGCTTCTTGTAGTGCTTGGCGAGCTCCTTGGACACGTCGGCGTCCTCGGTGGGGACCATCCGGTCGAGGAACTCGACGATGGTGACGTCGACGCCGAAGTTCTTCATCACGTAGGCGAACTCGACGCCGATGGCGCCGGAGCCGCCGATGATGACGGACGACGGGAGGTTCTCGTCGAGGATCTGCTCCTCGTACGACACGATGTTCTTGCCGTTGACCTCGACGCCCGGGACGGTACGGACGGTGGCGCCGCCGGCGAGGATCAGGTTGTCGCACGTGTAGTCGGCGGTGGAGCCGTCGTTGAGCGCGACGGAGACCGACTTGGGACCGGTCAGGGTGCCCCAGCCGTCGATCTCGGTGATCTTGTTCTTCTTCATCAGGAAGTGGACGCCCTTGACGATGCCGGCGCTCACCTGGCGCGAGCGCGCGTGCGTCGGGCCGTAGGACATCGTGGCGTCGCCCTCGATGCCGAACTTGGCCTTCTCGTGGGTCAGCGTGTGGGCGAGCTCGGCGTTCTTGAGCAGCGCCTTGGAGGGGATGCAGCCGACGTTGAGACAGACGCCGCCCCAGTACTTCTTCTCGATCACGGCAACGGACTTGCCGAGCTGGGCGGCGCGGATCGCGGCGACGTACCCACCGGGGCCGGCACCGAGGACGAGGACATCGAAGTGGGTCACGGGTGCCAGCGTAGTGCGCACCCTCTTGTGTCCTGCATCACGTTCACGGGAGGCTGCTCCCTACTCCCCGGTACGGCGGCATGGGGCCGCCGGCCACGATCTAGGAGCAGCTCCATGTCTCGGATTCTCGGACTCGTCCTCGCGTGCGCGCTCGGCCTCGCCGGACTCGTCGTACTGCCCTCTCCGGCCGCGACCGCGCGGCCCGCCGGCGTCCTCGACGTCATCGTCACGCTCCAGCCCGGAGCCGACGCACAAGCCACCGCCACCAGCCTGGTCACCCGCAAGGGCGGCCGGGTCACGCACGTCTACGAGCACGCTCTCCACGGGTTCGCGGCGACGCTGACCGACGCACTGCTCACGCTCCTGCGCGGGGACGCGCGGGTGCGCTCGATCGAGCTCGACCGCACCGTGCGCGCCTCCGACACCCAGAGCCCGGTGGGCAGCTGGGGCCAGGACCGCGTCGACCAGCGCAACCTGCCGCTCGACAACGCCTACACCTCGTCGTCCACCGGAGCCGGCGTCGACGTGTACGTCGTCGACACCGGCATCCAGCTCGACCACCCGGACCTCGCCGGCCGGACCGTGTCCGGCACGGACACCGTCGACGGCGACACCGACGCCAGCGACTGCAACGGCCACGGCACCCACGTCGCCGGCACCATCGGCGGCACCCGGTACGGCCTCGCCGAGCAGGCGCGGCTGATCGGCGTCCGGGTGCTCGACTGCAAGGGATCCGGCGCGACGTCCGGCGTCATCGCCGGTCTCGACTGGGTCGCCGCGAACCACCAGGCCGGCCGGCCCGCGGTGGCCAACATGAGCCTCGGCGGCGGCGCCTCCAGCGCGCTCGACGCCGCCGTCCAGCGGGTCATCGCCGACGGCGTGACGATGGCGGTCGCGGCCGGCAACGAGGGCGCCGACGCCTGCGGCTCGTCGCCGGCCCGGGTGCCCGAGGCGCTGACGGTCGCGGCCAGCGACCGCAACGACGCGCGGGCGAGCTTCTCCAACCGCGGCACCTGCGTCGACCTGTTCGCACCGGGCGTCGACATCACCTCGGCCTGGCTCAACGGCGGCACCAACACCATCAGCGGTACGTCGATGGCCACCCCGCACGTCACCGGAGCGGCCGCGCTCTACCTCACCACGCACCCGACGGCGTCGCCGAGCGCGGTCAACGCCGCGATCCTCGCCGCCACCACGAAGAACAAGATCAGCGGGACGGCGCGCAGCTGCGTGCTGCTGATCATCTGCTCGCCGGCCACGCCCGCCAACCACCTGCTCTACACGGGGTCCTGAGGTCGCCGGCCGCGGGTCACTAGTCTCGCCGGGTGGAGCGGACGACGGCAGCGAGCGTGACGACCCGCCTCGCGGGCGACCCCGACCTGGGGTTCCTCGCCGAGGTCGACCACCACGTCAGCCCGGAGGTCCGTGCCGAGGTGGTGGCCCGCGGCAGGGTGCTGCTCGCCGAGACCGGCGGCGACACCGTCGGCTTCGCGCGATGGGGCCTGTTCTGGGACGAGATCCCGTTCCTGAACCTGCTCTGGGTCGCGCCCGGACGCCGCGGCCAGGGCATCGGCACGAGCCTGGTCGCGGCCTGGGAACGCGCCCAGGCGGCGGCCGGTCACCGGACGGTGCTGACGTCGACGTTGTCCTCCGAGCGGGCGCAGTACCTCTACCGCCGCCTCGGGTACGTCGACAGCGGCGCCCTGCTGCTGCCCGGCGAGGCCGCCGAGATCATCCTCCGCAAGTCCCTCACGCCCTGAGCGCCTGAGCCTCCCCGCGGCGTACGGCGGCACGCACTAGCCTGACCTGCGTGACGTCGTACGCCGCCTACGGCACCAACCTCGACCCCGCCCGGATGGGCGAGCGGTGCCCCCACTCCCCGATGCGGACGACCGGGTGGCTGTCCGGGTGGCGGCTGACGTTCGGCGGCGAGGAGCACGGGTGGGACGGCGCGCTCGCGACGATCGTGCAGGACCCGTTCGAGCAGGTCTTCGTGGCGGTCTACGACATGAGCCCGCTCGACGAGGGCAACCTCGACCAGTGGGAGTCGGCCGACTCGGGGCTCTACCGGCGCACGAAGGTGCGGGTCTCGACGATGGTCGGGGAGATCGTGGCGTGGACCTACGTGCTCGACGCCTACGAGGGCGGGCTGCCCTCGGCGTCGTACCTGGGGGTGATCGCGGCGGCGGCCGAGGCCGCGGACGCGCCGGACGACTACGTGAGCGGGCTGCGGACCCGGGCGTGCCGCTCGACCGGCCTCTGACCCGGACGGACGGGGCGTGACCCCGGCGCAACCTGAATCGTTGTCAGGTTATGCGCCGCTCCCGCCTCGCCCCTGCCCTCGCCGCGGTGGTCGCCGCTGCGGCCCTCGCCGCGTGCGGTGAGACCCGGATCACCGAGGAGCGGCCGACCGAGGACGACGCCCGCGACCTGCCGATCGCCGTACGTCCCGCTGACAGCGGGCTGCGGTCGGTGATGTGGGTCGGCAACAATTGGGACGGTACGGCGAGCATCGTCGACGCGCGCTCGTTCGAGGTCCTCAAGCGCGGCGTCAACCTCATCCCGGACCGGGCCGAGGAGACCCAGCGGATCCTCAAGAACCCCGTGGCCACGGTGTTCTACCTCGCGATCAACGCGGGGCCCGGCCAGGGCCACAACCAGTACGTCGACGACATGTTCACCACGATGGACGGCAAGTACCTCGCGGTCTCGCGGCCCAGCTTCGCCGACGTCGTCTGGATCGACATCGCCAAGGCCGCCGCCGGGCGCACCGACTCGATCGTGCGCGAGCAGCAGATGGACGGCTACCGCACCGACCACATGCAGGTCTCGAACGACGGCCGCCGGCTGCTGGTCTCGGACTCCACGTCGCGCCAGGTGATCGAGTACTCGATGGTCGACGAGACCGTCGGCGGCAAGGTGATCAAGCTCGGCGACCGGCTGCGCACCTTCCCCTCGGGCGAGACGCCGCACGAGAGCAACTACACCGAGGACGGCGAGCGGATCCTGCACGCCTCGATCGGCCGGGTCTACACCCCCGTCGACGACATCGACCCGCGCGACGGCCAGCTGCTCGGGCTGCCGCTGGCCAAGCTCGGCCTCGGCGCGCTCGGGCTCGACAAGCTCCTCGCCCGGCTGCCCTGGTCGGCGCTCGACGGCGCGGTCAAGAGCGACCGCTGGCTCCAGTACGTCGCCGCCGACGACTTCGAGATCCTCCAGCGCTGGGACATGGCGCATGAGCTGGCCGAGGCCGGCCACCCCGGCATGAGCGGGGCGGTCCGCCCGATCGCGGTCCACCCCGACGGGCGCTACCTCTACCTCCAGGTCTCCTTCCTGCACGGGTATGTCGTCTTCGACACCGAGGCCGCCGACATCGACGGCCGCACCGGCTACACGCTCGGCGGCGAGCCGGAGCCCACGACCGGCGCCGTGGTCGACGTCGTCGAGCTCGAGAACCGGGTGCCGCGGATGCTGCGCGAGCAGTACGTCAACGACTCCGCGCACCACGGACTCTCGATCAGCGCGGACGGTGAGACCCTCTGCGCCGCCGGGACCATGGACGACTACGCGGCCCTCGTGGACGCCGCGACGGGCGAGGCGACGTACTTCGACGCCACCACGACCGGGCACGACTACGGCAAGCCGTACTGGACCACCGAGGGCCTCGACGAGACCTGCTGGGTCTCGCTCTCCGACGACGACGCGGTCGCCGTGCTGTCGACGCGGACCAAGGAGGAGGTCGCCTACCTGGCCGTGGGCAACCACCCGCAGCGGGTCCGCCACGGGTACGTGCCCGAGGCGGTCCTCGCGACGTGGTGATGGGCTTGCGGATCGGCCGCTAGAGTCGCTCCGTGACCGAGTCCCCCACGCCGTACGCCCTGGCCGAAGAGGCCGCCGCCCGTCTCGCCGAGCTCACCGGTGTCGCCCGCCACGACGTGGCGCTCGTCCTGGGCTCGGGCTGGCTGCCGGCCGCCGACGCGCTCGACGGCGCGGGCGGCGCGAACACCACCGAGATCGACGTGACCTCGCTGCCGGGCTTCGCGGCGTCGGCGGTCCAGGGGCACTCGGGCAAGATCCGCTCGATCCGCCTGCCCGGTACCGACGGCGCCCCCGACCGGCACCTGCTGGTCTTCCTCAGCCGCACGCACTACTACGAGGGCCGCGGCGTCGCGGCCGTCGTCCACGGCGTCCGTACGGCGGCCGCGGCGGGCTGCCGCGCCATCGTGCTCACCAACGGCTGCGGCGGCCTCAAGGAGACCTGGACGCCGGGCACCCCGGTGCTCATCAGCGACCACATCAACCTGACCGGCCAGTCCCCCATCGTCGGGGCGAACTTCGTCGACCTCACCGACCTCTACTCCACGCGCCTGCGCGCGCTGTGCCGCGAGGTCGAGCCGAGCCTCGACGAGGGTGTCTACGTCCAGTTCACCGGCCCCCACTACGAGACCCCGGCCGAGGTGCGGATGGCCGGCATCCTCGGCGGCCACCTGGTCGGCATGAGCACCACGCTCGAGGCGATCGCCGCCCGCGAGGCCGGCATGGAGATCCTCGGCATCAGCCTGGTCACCAACCTCGCCGCGGGCCTGAGCGGCGAGCCGCTCAACCACGCCGAGGTGCTCGAGGCCGGTCGCCAGGCGGCCACCCGCATGGGCGCGCTCCTGGGCGAGGTCGTCCCCCGCATCTGACAGGCTCGCGGCATGGAGCCCTACGCCGAGGTCCAGGAGTCCTACCGCCGCTTCGCCACCGAGGCCACCGACTCCCCGACCTTCACGGCCTGGGCGCTCGGGGTCGCCGGCGACCCCGAGGTGCAGGCGTGGATCCGCACGCTGCCTGACCTCAAGCAGCAGCCGAACCTGGTCTTCGCCGCGGCCCGGCACCACGGCGTACCGGCGCCGGGCCCGTACGACGGCCTGCGCGCCGCGCTCCTCGCCGACGGCGCTGAGGGCCCGATCCGGGCGACGATCCTGGCCCGCGCCACCCAGACCAACGAGGTCGGCCGGCTGGCGACGCTGGTCCCGGCCTTCGCCGGGTTCGCGGGCCCGCTCGCGCTGCTCGAGGTGGGCGCCTCGGCAGGGCTGTGCCTCTACCCCGACCGCTGGGGCTACGCGTGGGCGACCGAGACGGGCGAGGTCCTTCTCGGCGACGAGCCCCGGCTGCCCTGCCGGGTCCGCGGTCCGGCGCCGCTGCCCGCGCAGCTGCCCGAGGTGGCCTGGCGCGGGGGCATCGACCTGCACCCGCTCGACGTGACCGATCCCGACGCGACGGGCTGGCTCGAGACGCTGGTCTGGCCCGAGCAGGACGAGCGGCGCACCCGGCTGCGACAGGCGGTCGAGGTGGCCCGGGCGGACCCGCCCACGATCGTGACCGGCGACCTGGTGGCCGAGCTGCCGGGGCTGGTGGAGCGCGCGTCGGCGTACGGGACCGTGGTGGTGTTCCACAGCGCGGTCATCGCCTACCTGCCGCCGCCGCGGCGCCGGGAGTTCGACGCCCTCGTCCGCGGCCTCGTCGCCGACGGCGCCTGCCACTGGGTGAGCAACGAGGCGCCGCAGGTGCTGCCGTCCGTGACGCGCACCGGCCCGCCGATCCCGGAAGGTCATCCGACCTTCGTGCTCGGGATCGACGGGCAGATGGTGGCGCAGACCCACGGGCACGGCCGCGCGCTGCGCTGGGTGGGCTGAGTCAGCTCGCGCGGTTCATCCGCCGGACGCCGACCCAGAGCCCGAACGCTCCGACGGCGAGCGACGCGACCACGCCCGCGAGCACGGTGTCGGCCGGGAACGAGCCCGCGAACAGCGCCCGCTCGGCCTCGACGATGTGGGTCAGCGGGTTGATGTCGGAGGCGGTGCGCAGCCAGCCGGGCGCGCCGTCGAGGGGCAGCAGGACGCCGGCCAGGAGCAGCAGCGGGAAGATCACCGTCTGCTGGACGGTCCAGAACACCCAGGCCTGCTCCTTGGCGGCGACCGCGAGCGCGAGGCTGAGGGCGCCGAGGCCGACGCTGAACGGCACGAGCAGCGCCATCCCGACCAGGATCCCGCCGACGTGCAGGTCGAAGCCGAACGGCGTCGCGACCGCCACGATGATCACGGTCTGCAGCACCAGCGGCACCATCTCGCGCAGGGCCTTGCCGATCATCAGCGACGAGCGCCGCACCGGCGAGACGAGCAGCCGCTCGAACGAGCCGCTGACGATCTCCTCCGACAGGTTCGCGCCGGTGAAGGACGCGCTCATCAACGCGGTCATCGCGACGATGCCGGGCACGAACCACTGCAGCGCCGAGCCGTCGCCGGTGTCGGGCAGCAGCGGGGCGAACAGGCCGAGGAAGACCAGCGGCTGCACCATCGCGAACAGCACGGACGCCGGCTGGCGCAGCACCGGCTGGAGCTCGCGGACGAGGACGTTGCCGATGTCGGCAAGCAGGCCGACGGGCCGCGCCACGACAGGGGTACGACGGGCCGCGGCCGCCGGGGCCGCGGGGGTGGTCAGGGAGATGCTCATGCTGCTGCTCCTTCGGTGGTCGTGCTCTGGTTCTCGCGCAGGCTGCGTCCGGTCAGGTTGAGGAAGACGTCGTCGAGGGTCGGCCCGACCACCTCGATGCGGGTCGCCGGCGTACCGGCGGCGGCGAGGTCGGCGACGAGCGCCGGGGCCGCGTCGCGGCCGAAGGCGGCCCGCAGCTCGACGTGCGCGCCGTCGAGGACGACCTGCGCCCCGGGCACCTGGTCGGCCCGGGCCGCCGCCGCGGCGGCGTCGGCCGGCGAGGCGAACGACATCGCGACGAGGTCGCCGAGCGCGGACTTGAGGGCCGCCGCCGAGTCGTCGGCGATGACCTGGCCGTGGTCGATCACAATCACCCGGCCGGCGAGGGCGTCGGCCTCCTCGAGGTAGTGGGTGGTGAGCACGATCGTGGTGCCCAGCTCGGCGTTGAGCCGGCGCACCTGCTCCTGCAGGTTGACCCGGTTCTGCGGGTCGAGCCCGGTCGAGGGCTCGTCGAGGAAGAGGATCGGCGGCTCCTGGACCAGGCCGATCGCCACGTCGAGCCGGCGGCGCTGACCGCCGGAGAGCTGGGCGACCGGGCGGTCGGCGTGCTCGACGAGGTCGAAGGCCTCCAGCAGCTCGTCGGTACGCCGCCGCGCGTCGCGCCGGGTCAGCCCGTGCGCGCGGGCCTGGCACACCAGCTCGTCGCGACCGCGGAACTGGTGACCGGCGGCGTTGCCCTGCCCGACGTACCCGATCGAGCGGCGCACGGCCGCCCGGTCCCGGACCACGTCGTGCCCGGCGACCGTGGCGGTGCCGGAGGTCGGGGCGATCAGGGTGGTCAGCATGCGCAGGGTGGTCGACTTGCCGGCGCCGTTGGGGCCGAGGAAGGCGACCAGCTCGCCGGCCGCCACCTCCAGGTCGAGGCCGCGCACGGCCTCGATCGTCTGCTTGCCACGCGTGAAGTGCCGGGTGAGTCCGACGGTGCGGATCACCGGGCCGAGGGTCTGGTTGTTCTCCATGACCACCACGCTAGGAACGAATCCGGTCAGTTTCTGACCTGATTCGGATCTAATCTGGAGACATGAGCACGAGCGCCCGGATGCTGCGGCTTCTCTCCCTCCTCCAGACCCACCGGTTCTGGACCGGTGGCGACCTCGCCGGCCGGCTCGAGGTCAGCGAGCGCACGCTGCGCCGCGACGTCGACCGCCTCCGCGAGCTCGGGTACGACGTCGACGCGGTCCGCGGCGCCGCCGGCGGCTACCAGCTCCGCGCCGGCGGGGCGCTGCCGCCGCTGCTGCTCGAGGACGAGGAGGCGGTCGCGATCGCGGTCGGCCTGCGCGCCGCGGCCAGCGGCGGCGTCCCCGGCTTCGAGGAGACGACGCTGCAGGCGCTGACCAAGGTGATCGCGCTGATGCCACCCCGGCTGCGTCGCCGGATGGGCGCGCTGCAGACCCAGACCGTCGGCCTGTCGTGGAGCGGCGGCGCCACCCTCGACCCCGCGGTGCTGACCACGCTCGCCCAGGCGTGCCGCGACGACGAGATCGTCACCTTCCCCTACACCGCCGCCGACGGCACGGCGACCACGCGCCGGGTCGAGCCGCACCGGCTGGTGACGCTCGGGCGGCGGTGGTACCTCGCGGCGTACGACCGGGACCGGCAGGACTGGCGCTCGTTCCGCGTGGACCGGGTGGCGGGGACGCCGAGCACGACCGGGCAGCGGTTCCGGCCACGTGAGCTGCCGGGCGGCGACGCGCTGACCTACGTCCGCCAGGGGCTGAACGCGATCCCCCGCGGCCACGAGGTCGTGGTGAGCGTCGAGGTGCCGGCGGCGCAGGCACAGGCCGCGGTCGGCCGGTGGGCGAGCATCGAGCCGCTCGGCGACGAGCGCTGCCGGATGACGATGAGCACCGACTCGCTGGACTGGCCGGTGCTCATCCTGGCCGGGCTCGACTGCGACTTCACCGTGGAGCAGCCGGCCGAGCTGAGCGAGCTGCTGGGCCGGCTGGCGGCGCGGGTCAGCCGGTAGCGCGGAGGAACCGCCCGGTCCGCCGGGTCCCGACGACCTCGGTCGGCTGTCCGCCGGCGACGACGACCTCTCCCCCGACGAGCACCGCGGCGACCGTGGCGTCGTTGCGGTTGACCATCCGGGACAGGTTGCCGAAGGCGGGCACGGGCGACTCGGCGTACGCGTCGAGCGAGGCGTCGAGGCGCGCGGGGTCGATGACGACGAGGTCGGCACGGTCGCCGACGCGCAGGTGGCCGGCGTCGAGGCCGTACCAGTCGGCGAGCTCGCCGGTGATCCGGTGCACCGCGTGCTCCACCGTCATGAACGGCGCTCCGGCCGCCTCGGCGTCCCGGACCCGGCGCAGCAGGCGTAGCCCGAAGTTGTAGAACGCCATGTTGCGCAGGTGCGCGCCGGCGTCGGAGAAGCCCAGCTGGACGCCGGGATCGGCGGTCAGCTTGTCCAGCACCTCGGGGCGGTGGTTCGAGATGGTCGTGCGCCAGCGCACCTTGTCGCCGTGCGCGACGACGAGGTCGAGGAAGGCGTCGACCGGGTGCACGCCGCCCCGGTCGACCCCGACCTGGCCGAAGGTCCTGCCGACCACCGACGCGTCGGGGCACTCGGTGATCTCGGCGTCGAAGAGGTCGCGGTGCCAGACCCGCGGGCCGTACTTCTTGTCGTAGTCCTTGCGGAACCACCGGCGATAGTCCTCGTCGCCGAGCAGCGCGCGCCGCTCCTCGATCTGGTTCGACAGGTGCAGGGCGGCCGCACCGGAGCCGAACTCCTCGAAGACCGGCAGGTCGATGCCGTCGGAGTAGACCTCGAACGGCACCGGCAGGTGCTGGAACCGGAAGTCCCCGCCGAACCGGTTGACCGTGCGGGCGATGAGCGGGAACAGGTGCGCCACCATCGGGATCGCCTTGATGTCGGCGGCCGAGAGCAGGCTGACCTTGAGCGCGGGCTTCCGGCCCCACCCGCAGCTGCTGAACGCCATCCGGACCAGGCTCTGCGGCTTGGCGACGTCCGGACCGCCCTGCAGGGCGCGGCCCCGGGCCCGCAGGAGGCGCTGGAGGCGGCGCCGCTCCCGCCCCTTGGCGTACGTCGACGGGAGGGTCCGCGAGCGGCACACCTCGCCGTCGAGCTTGTCGAACATCAGCTCCTGCGAGGACATCCCGACGAAGCCCTCGTCGAGCGCGTCGGCCAGGTCGGCCTCGATCCGGGCGAGCTCGGCAGGGGTCGGGCGCACCGCGCGGTCGGTCGAGCGCTCCAGGCCCATCCGCGCGGCTCGGAGGTCGGAGTGGCCGATGAAGGCGGCGATGTTGGGGCCGAGCGCGAGGCGTTCGAGGGCGGCGACGTACTCGCCGGCGGTGGTCCAGGTCCTGGTGTCCTCGAGCGCGGCGACGACGTAGGGGCGCGGGATCGCCTCGACCCGGCCGAAGAGGTCGCCCGCGTCGGACGGGCTCGCGTGCACGGTCGAGAGCGAGCAGGAGCCGAGGAAGGTCGTGGTGACACCGTGGCGCAGCGACTCGGCGAGGCCGGGCTGGACGAGCACCTCGATGTCGTAGTGGGTGTGGATGTCGACCATCCCCGGGAGCACCCAGTGCCCGGTCGCGTCGATGACCCGCGGGCAGCCGGCCTCGTCGAGCGGCTCCGCGCTGACCTCGACGACGCGACCGTCGCGGATGCCCAGGTGGCGCTGGGCGGAGGGCGCGCCGGTGCCGTCGAACCAGCGGCCGTTGCGGACGACGACGTCGTAGGTCATGAGCTGCTCCTGGCGGACTCGGCATAGGTGCGGTCGCGCTCGCCGCGCGACCACAGCAGGTCGCTCGTCGCGAGGCCCTCGGCACGCAGCTCGCGCTTGAGCACCTTGTTGGTGGCGGTGCTCGGGAGCGCCGCGGCGATCCGGACGTGGCGCGGCCACGCCTTGGGCGAGAGGTCGGGCTGGGCGGCGAGGAAGTCCGTGAGGCCCGACGGGGTGAGCGTCGCGCCGGACCGCAGCACCAGCGCGCACATCACCTGGTCGCCGACGCGCTCGTCGGCGACGGCGTAGACGGCCGCCTGCGAGAGCGCCTCGTGGCGCAGCAGGAGCTGCTCCAGTGGCGCGGCGGCGAGGTTCTCGCCGTCCACGCGCAGCCAGTCGTCGGTGCGTCCGGCGAGGAAGACGAAGCCCTCCGCGTCGCGGTAGGCGAGGTCGCCCGACCAGTACATGCCGCCGTCGAGGCGCTCGGCCGTCGCCCGCTCGTCGTTGTAGTAGCCCGCGAAGAAGCCCGCTCCCTGGGTGTTCACGAGCTCGCCGACGGCCTCGTCGAGGTTGACCACCCGGCCGGCCTCGTCGTGGACGGCGCGCGGGCACTCCTGCCGGGTCACCCGGTCGTAGACGGCGACGCCGTCGAACGGGACGCCGATCGAGCCGAGCGGGGTGTCCTCGGTGCGGGTGATGATGACGGCCGACTCGGTGGAGCCGAAGCCGTCCCACACCGAGCAGCCGAAGCGCTGGGCGAACTCGCGGATGTCGCGGTCGGAGGCCTCGTTGCCGAAGGCGAACCGCAGCGGGTTGTCGGCGTCGTCCGGCCGCGCCGGGGTGGCGAGGACGTAGGCGAGCGGCTTGCCGACGTAGTTGAGGTACGTCGCCCCGTAGCGCCGGATGTCGTCGAGGAAGCTGCTCGCCGAGAACTCGGCGAGCGCCAGCGCCGCTCCCGAGGCGGCGCTGACCGCGAAGCCCGCCATCACGGCGTTGCTGTGGAACAGCGGCATCGCGCAGTAGGCGACGTCGTCGGGACCGAGGCCGTACTTGTCGACCAGGACCGAGCCGGCCATGACCACCATGAAGTGGGCGACCTGGACCGCCTTGGGCTCCCCGCTCGTGCCCGAGGTGAAGATGAGCATGAACGTGTCCATGGTGGTCACGTCCGGGAAGCCGTCGGTGCTCGTGGGCGCCGCCGCGACCGCGTCCCCCCAGGACGCGGCATCGGTGTCGACGACCGTGGCGCCGCCGAGGTCGAGCCCGTCGAGCAGCGGCAGGTGCGCCGCGTCGGTGAGCAGCACCTGGCAGTCGGCCCGGCGTACGTCGGCCGCGAGCGCCGCGCCCCGGCGGGTCGCGTTGATGCCGACCGTGATGTGCCCGCCGATCGCGCCGGCTGTGATCGCCAGCGCCATCTCGGGGCTGTTGGGGAGCAGAACCCCCACGTGGAGCGGCTTCTCGGGCCGTGCGAGGTCGCGCAGCACGTGGGCGCGGGCGGCGCCGCCGGCGATGACCTCGCGCCAGGTCCACGTGTCGGCGCCGTGCTTGAGCCCGACCGTGTCGCGCGCGGCGTGCTCCAGCAGCAGGCCCCGGACCGTGTCAGCCACCGACCACCTCCGGCACCGCGGCGCCGACGTGGCGCTGGAGGAAGTGCAGGGCGTGCGCGACGGCCGGCTCGTGGAACGGCTTGCCGGCGAACAGGTCGAAGTGGTCGCCCGGGTAGTGGCGCACCTCGGCGCGGCCGGAGAAGGCGGCCTTCATGGTGGCGTGCGGCGGTGCGCTGCGGTCGAAGTCGGCGACCTGCACCAGCCACGGGACCTCCAGCGTGGCGGCGGCCTTGGCAGGCGCGCGGGTGCCGAGCTCGAGGACGACGTCGGCGGCGATCTCGTTGCGCCAGGTGGGGCCGGCGATCGCGTGGTAGTCCTCGTAGGCGCCCGCGAGCGTCAGCGCGCCCGGCTCCCCGGGGTGCGCCACGACGGGGATCATCGCGGGGGCGCGGCCGGCCTTGCGCCGTACGGCGCTCGCGAGGCCGCGGCCCGTCGAGGCCAGCAGCTGACCGGCGCTGTGGTGGCGGGTCGCCAGCCGCGCGGCGGCGAGCCCGTCGACCATCGGCACCACCGAGACGACCGCGGCGACATCGGTGCGCTCGGCCGCGACGGACACGACGTGGCCGCCACCGAGGGAGACGCCCCAGAGCAACACCCGGGTCGGGTCGACGCCGGGCAGCCGCTTGGCCGCGTCGGCGGCGGCGTGGAGGTCGGCGACCTGGCCGGCGAGCGAGACGACCTGGCGGGAGCCGCCGTCGCCGTCGCTGGCGCCGAAGCCGCGGTAGTCGAAGGTGACCGCGTGCAGCCCGGCCGCGGCGAAGGCCTCGGCGAACGGGAACATGCCCGCGTCCTGGGTGCCCGCGAGCCCGTGCGCGAGGACGACGACCGGCGCGCCCTCGGCGCCCGCGAAGTGCGTGCCCGCGCAGCGGACGCCGGCGGAGGTGAAGTCGAAGGTGGTGCTCACGAGGTGCTCCCGTAGATGCTCTGGATCCAAAGGTGGGTGATGGCGTCGATGTGGGCCTCGCGCTCGGGCCCGACGCCCATCGCGTGCCGCTCGACGGCGTGGTCGTTGAGGTCGAGCAGGACCGCGGCGAGGACGTGCGCGTCGGGGCCGGGCAGCGCCCGTCCGGCGGCGCGCTCGCGCTCGATCATCTCGGCGGTCATCTCCGCGAACTCGGCCCGTCCGGCCTCCCACAGCTCGCGCACGGCCGGGCTGGTCGCCCGGGCCTCGAGCAGCCCGCGGTAGGTGTGCGGCGTGCGGTCGACGGAGTCGAACAAGGTCGCGATGACCGTGCGGATCCGGACCTGCGGCTCACCCTCGGCCTTGACGAGGAGGTCGGTCGCGTCGGACGCGTCGTCGTACAGCTCGGCCATGAGGGCGAGGACGGCGGTCGCCTTGCTCTCGAAGTAGAAGTAGAACGCCGAGCGGGTCACCCCCGCACGCCGCGAGATCTCGGCGACGTTGATCTCCTCGAGCGTCTGCTCGCGCAGCAGGTCGTCGAGCGCCTCCAGCAACGCGGCCCGGCGCTGGTCGCCGCGGTTGACGCTGCGGCGGTCGACCATCCGGGCCCAGAGCCGCTCGTCGCTCATCGGGCCGCCCTCGCGAGGCCGGCCGGGATCTCCTTGGCGCGCAGGTCGTGCTCGTAGAGGAAGTAGTCGAGCTGCTGGGTGTGCCGCGGCCGCTGCACCATGTGGGCGGTGTACTTCTGCTGGTCCTCGTCGATGGTGCGCTCCATCTCCGCCTCGCTCGGCGGGGCGTAGCGCCCGACGAGCCAGGCCGCGACGAGCCGGGTCTGGCACTCGACGAACGGGAAGAGCGTCGGCGTGGACTGGGCGAACCCGATGAAGGCGACGTCCTCCATGCCGGGCTTGAAGATCCGCTTGTAGAGCCGGATGTGGTTCTCCGGGGCGCTGATGAAGTCCTCGTCGAAGAACGGGAAGGTGATGTTGTAGCCCGTCGCGTGGATGACCACGTCGAAGTCCTCGGCCGTCCCGTCGGTGAAGTGGACGGTCTGCCCGTCCCACCGCTCGATGTCGCCCTTGGCTCGCAGGTCGCCCGAGCCCAGCCGCAGCGGCAGCTCGACCGACTGGGTCGGGTGCGCCTCGAAGAACTTGTGGTTGGGCGTCGGCAGGCCGTAGTCCTCGGGCCGCCCGGCGGTCATCGGCTGCATCACCTGGACGAACTTGCGCTGCCAGGCGAACGGGATGTGCGGCGAGGTCTTGTAGTACTTGTCGGCCGGCTTGCCGGCGAAGTACTTCGGCACGATCCAGGCGCTGCTGCGGGTCGAGATGACGACCTCGTTGTCGAGGGTCTTGCTGGAGAGCTCGACGGCGATGTCGGCGGCACTGTTGCCCAGGCCGATGATGAGGATCCGCTTGCCCGTCAGGTCGTACGGCGTGCGCGGGTCGATGTAGGCGTGCGAGTGCATCGTCAGGCCGGTGAACTCCCCCGGCTTGTCGGCGAAGCGCGGGTCCCAGTGGTGGCCGTTGGCGACGAGCAGGACGTCGAAGCGGCGGGTGCCGGTGCGCTGGGTCTCGAGCTCCCAGCCGCCCTCGGGGTGCCGGCGCGCGTGCACGACGCCGTTCTCGAACTCGATGTGCCGGCGCAGGTCGAACGCGTCGGTGTAGGCGTCGAGGTAGTCCTTGACCTGGGTGTGGTGCGGGAAGTCCGGGTAGTCCTCGGGCATCGGGAAGTCCTTGAAGGACAGTTGGTGCTTCGAGGTGTCGATGTGCAGCGAGCGGTAGGCGCTGCTGTGCCCGTTGGGGTTGCCGAAGGCCCAGTTGCCGCCGACCCGGTCCGAGGACTCGAAGGTCGCGAACTCCAGTCCGTAGTCGGCGAGCATCTTGCTCATCGTGAGGCCGCTGATGCCGGCTCCGATGACAGCGACGGTGGGGCGGTGCATTCCGGCTTCCTCCTTGACAAGGCGGGGTGACGGGCGTCACGTTAGGCGCACTATTTGACACGTGTCAATGACTACAGACGAACGTCAGGAGAAGCCCATGAAGGTCACCGTCGTCATCGGAGGCGCGTCCGGCATCGGAGCGGCCACGGCCCGGCTGCTGGCCGGGTCCGGGCACACCGTGGTCGTCGCCGACCTGCCCGGGACCACCGCCGACGCGCCCGTCGACGTCACCGACGAGGCCTCCGTCGCTGCCCTCCTCGACGGCGTCGTCGCCGAGCACGGCGCCCTGCACGGCGTGGTCAACTGCGCCGGGGTCAGCACCCTGGCCCGGGTCGTCGACCACGACGCCGCGGAGTGGCGCCGGATCGTCGACGTCTGCCTGACCGGCGCCTTCCTGGTGCTCAAGCACGCCGGGCAGCGGGTCGCGGACGGCGGCTCGCTCGTCTCGCTGTCCTCGCTCAACGCCCGCCAGCCCGGCACCGGCCTGGCGGCGTACTGCGCGGCGAAGGCGGGCCTGGTCGCGCTGACCGAGGTCACCGCGCTCGAGCTCGGCGCCCGCGGCGTCCGGGTCAACGCCGTCGCCCCCGGCCTCGTCGTCACGCCGCTGACCGCGCCGGCGATGGACATCCCCGGCGTGCGCGACGACTACCTCGACAACACCGCGCTCGGCCGCTCCGGCGAGCCGGACGAGATCGCCGCGGCGATCCGCTTCCTGCTCTCCGACGACGCCGCGTGGATCACCGGCGAGACGCTCGACATCAACGGCGGCGCGCACCTGCGGCGCTATCCCGACCTCGTCGGCCTCGTCGAGAAGGCGTTCGCATGAGCGCCCGGACCGCGATCGTCACCGGCGGCGGCTCGGGGATCGGCGCGGCGCTGGTCCGCGCGCTCGTTGCCGACGGCGCCCACGTCGTCGTCGGCGACCTCGACCCCGACGCGGCCGCCCAGGTGGCCGCGTCCGCCCCGGGTCCCGGGACGGCGGTCGCGCGCCAGGTCGACGTCACCTCGGCCGCCGCGGTGCAGGAGGCGGTCGACGCCGTCGTCGCCGAGCACGGCCGGCTCGACCTGATGTTCAACAACGCCGGTATCACCTTCCTCGGCAACACCGAGGACCTCACGCTCGACCAGTGGAACGCGATCATCGACGTCAACGTCCGCGGGGTCGTGCACGGCGTCCACGCGGCGTACCCGCAGATGATCCGGCAGCGCTCGGGGCACATCGTCAACACCGCGTCGATGGGTGGGCTGATGGCGGCGGGGCTGATGACGTCGTACGTGACGACGAAGCACGCGGTCGTCGGTCTCTCGCTCGCGCTGCGCACCGAGGCCGCCGCGCACGGCGTCGGCGTCACCGTCGTGTGCCCGGCCGCGGTCGACACCCCGATCCTCGACAAGGGCGAGATCGGGCGCTACCGGGGGCGCGACTTCTACCTGGAGGGCCAGGGCGTCAAGGAGCCCGTCGACCCCGACCTGCTCGCCCGGCGGGTCCTCGCCGCGGTCGCGACGAACCGGCCGATCCTCATCGAGCCGCGGCAGGCGCGGGTCGCGTGGCGGATCGGCCGGCTCGCCCCCGGGTTCGTCAACACGATGGCGACCCGGTTCGTGGCCAAGCAGCGGGCGGGGGTGCTCGACCCGCCTACCGCCTGACCCGCACCGCTCGCAGCGGGGTGGCGACCCGCTTCGTGTCCGGCGAGGCGGTGACGATCACGGACCAGTAGTGGCGCCCGGCCCGCAGGCCGCGCACGACCGAGCGCGGCACGGTGACCACGACGGCGCCACGCAGGTGGCGCACACTGCGCACGGCGAGCACCCGCCCGCCGTCGCGGACGACGACCTGGCCGGTGTAGCCGGCACGCCCGTCGCCCGGGATGCCCACGACCACGCGCACCTTGACGGCCTTGGCGCGCTTGCCCGACCGCACCTTCGCGGGCAGCTTCGCGGTCACCGCCGGGGCGGTCTTGGCGACGGTCAGGGTCGTGCGGCCGGTGCCGGCGCCGGTGCCGGTGCCGTAGGTCGCGACGACCGGGTGGCGGCCGGCGGGCAGGTCACCGGGCAGCACGACCCGCGCGGTCCCGGAGGCCAGCGTCGCGCGCAGCGTCCGGCCCAGGACGCGCACCTCGACCGTCCCGGACGGCGGGGTGCCCGGCGCGCTCACGGCGACGGTCGCGACCGGCCGGGTGCCGAAGCCGACCCGGTCGTCGTCGAGCGTCACCCGCACGGTCGCGGCACCCGGCTCGGGGTCGACCTCCTCGGCGTCGGTGAGGTCGACGGTGACCGGCGCGGGCGCCTTGTGCACGTCGGCGGCACCCCCCGACGAGTACCAGTACGACGCCAGCCCGGTCGCCAGGTGGAAGTCGACGAACGCCTGCGGCCAGGCGCCCCAGCCCGCACCAGTGCGGTGCTGCGGCGTCGCGCTCGCGGGCAGCGCCACCTCGACGCCGTCGTACGCCGGCGTGACCGCGACCTTGCCGGCCGGGTCGATCGTGATCGCGTCGAAGGTCGCGACCCGGACACCGGGGACCGCGTCCAGCGGCGTGCGCTGGTTCGGGTCGGCCTGGCTCGAGCCGTAGCCGTCGAGGTCGGCGGTGAGCGTCCCGGTGCCGCCGGCGGTCACCTCCAGCACGGGGTCGGTGAACCAGAAGGGCACCAGACCGCCGTAGAAGTTGACCGAGAACGCGCCCTTCCAGCGGATCGTCGCCGAGCCGTCCGCGGCGAGCTCGGCCCGGCCGCCCGAGAGCCGGACGAGCTGGTCGACGCTCCCGCCGGCCGGGGCCGCGCGGGTCGCCCACGTCGCCGGGGACTCGGTGCCGTCGGCCGCGCGGTGCACCACCGCGACGTCGCCGGCGCTGGCCCGGTAGGTCGCCTGGTCGCCGTCGGAGATGCCGGCCGAGAGGTAGTTCGACCCGCCGAACGGCGGCGCCACCTGGAGCTCGCCGTTGCCCGCCCACTCCAGCACGACCCCGTCGAGCGTGAGGCCCTCGGCAGGCACCGCGCGTTTGGGGTTGACCGTGAGCCGGGCGGCGGTCGAGTACGTCGTACCGACGGCGTTGACGGCCTTGGCCCGGAACAGCGAGCCGGACTGGTCGAGGTTGGTCCCGACGACGGTGAGCGAGGAGGTGCCGTCCGCGCTCTCGACGACCACGTTGTCGTCGTCGGCGGGGATCGGCTGCCAGTAGCCGCCGACCCGGCGCTGCCAGACCAGCGCGGTGAGCGCCGGCCCGGCCTCGGCGTGCACGACGAACGTCGCGTCGGCGCCCTCGGTGACGACCCAGTGGCGGGCGTCGAGCGCGAAGCGCGGCGCGAAGGTCACCGCGAGGCTCGCCTCGGCGGAGACCACGGTGCCGGCGTCGTTGGCGACCTTCATCCGGTAGGTCGTGCCGGCCGCGGCCGGGGTGGCGTCCACCTGGAGCGTCGGCGAGGTCGCACCCGGGAGGTTCGCGAACCGCGCCTCCCCGGCCCGGCGCGCCTGCCACTGCACGGTGCCGCCGAGCGCGGTGTCGATCGCGGCGGTGAAGGTGACCGGGCGGCTCGCCTCCCCCACCGCGAGCTCGACCGCGGCGTCCTGGGGCTGCGTGGTGACGCGCGGCGCGATGCCGTCGAGGACCATCCGGCGGTAGCCGATCTCGCGCGGGTTCGCGGCCGACTGCACGGGCACGTAGACCGACCCGTCGACACCGGTCTCGATGACCATCTGGGTGCCGCCGTTCTGGGCGTACTCGGCGACCCGGTAGCCCGCGAGGGTGCCGGTGTCGTCGACCACCTTGAGGGTGCGGCCCTGGGCGTCGGAGTCGTCGGTGGCCCAGAGCAGGTCGCGCTGGGCGTCGTACGCCATCTGCCAGCCGGTGCGGGAGGTGTCGATGCCGAGCTCGCGGTACTGCGGGATCGGCTCGCCCTCGACGGCCGGGTGGGCGACCGGCCGGCCCTCGTCGAGCGTGACGCGCTGGTAGTCGGCGAGGCGCTGGTTGTTGCCGTGCAGGTAGACCGAGCCCTCGGGCCCGGCGACCGCGGCGGTCCAGCCGTAGAAGACGCCGCTGCCCTCGTAGAACAGCTTCGCCTCGGTGCCGGGGATGCCGGTCGTCTCGACGGTGCTGTCCCCGGTCGGCTTCAGCCGGAACGCCGGGGCGTAGCGGTCGGTGCCGCCGGAGGCGACGCGTGCGGCACTGAGCGCCAGCACGTAGGAACCGTCGCCGAGCGCGGCGAGGTTGGGGTCCGCGGCGTTGCCGGTCATGGCCGGCGTGCCGTTCGCGAGCGTCCAGCCGCCCGGGAAGTCCCCGGTCGGAGCCCACGAGATCGGCGCCCGTCGTACGGTCCAGCCGCCGGCGCCGTCGGCGCCGACCCGGACCAGCCGGTAGGGGTTCTGCTCGCTCGCGGTCGATCCGTCGAGGACGACGACACCGAGCTCGCCCGCCGTCCGGTTCCAGGTCAGCGCGCTCACGCCGGGCGCGGTCGAGGTGAGCAGCACGCCGGCGACACCGGCGGTGAACGTGCCGGCCTCGCGCTCGAAGCGCAGCGTGCGCAGGGTGACCTCGTTCTGCCCGGCCCCGTCCTTGCTGGTGACGAAGAAGAAGGTGTCGGTGACCGGGTCGAGGGCGGTGCGCAGGAAGCGTCCACTGCCGCCGGTGGCCACCATCGTGTGCGTGTACGGCGTCCCGACCGGCGTCAGGTCCTGCGCGTCGAGCGCGGTGACGATGAGCTTCTGCGCACCGTGCGCGGCGTCGAACTGGGTCGCGTAGACGAGGTCGCCGCGCGCCGAGACCTCCAGCGACCGCTGAGCGTTGACGCCACCGGACACGGTGCTGCCGCTGAGCCAGCGGGCGCCCTCGGAGAGCACCGGGGCACCGGGCTGGTCGAAGCGCTCGGCGAGGTCGGGCAGGCCGCCCGGGCCGTCGTAGCTGATCGTGACCGGGTCGAAGGCTGTCCCCGGCGTGTAGAGGCGCTGCCCCTCGCCGCCCTGGCTCGGGACGGCCGTCCACGTGGTGCGCTCCGGGGTGAAGGACGTCTCCTCCGCGCCGGCCACGTCGAGCGTGGCCAGCACGACGTCGACGTCCTCGTGCAGCTCGCCACCCGGCGCCTCACGGCTGTAGCCGACGTAGGTGCCGCGGATCTCCTGGGCGTCCGGCCCGATCCGCACCTCGAGGTCCTTGAACGTGGAGTCGAGCGTGTAGCGCCCCGACGGCTCCGGGTAGGCCTGGAAGCGGACCCACCCGCCGAGGTGCAGCGTCGTGGTGCGCGTCGCGTCGTCGTAGGTGCCGGACGTGACCGGGAAGTCGAAGCCGTCGGCCGCCCCGTTGGGCGCGCGGCGGACGACGACGCCGTCCCCGCCCGACGTACCGGAGCCTCCGATGTAGCTGCGCCAGGACGCCTTGATCCCCCAGCTCACGGTGCCGGAGGAGAGATCGGTCGTCGCGGCACGTGCGGTGGGTGCGGGCGCGACGAGGCTGAGTCCGGCGAGCGGCAGGACGAGGGCGAGCAGGGCGAGGACGAGGCGTTTCATGCGAGCGGACCTTCGGGAGTCGGGAGCGACGACGGCACCGGACGGTGCGCGGGCCCGAGCCCCACGCACCGCCCGGTCAGGCGTCAGGAGACGTTGAACTCGGCGCTGTCGCCGGCGTAGGAGCCGCTGCCGCCGCCCCCGTGGGTCGGGGTGATGACGACCTCGCACAGCTTGGTGCTGCAGTTGATGTTGGCCGGCTGACCGAACAGGTTGGCGTGGGCGTTGGTGTCGCTCGCCAGCAGCTGGAAGCCGGTCACGGTCAGCACGCCGGAGGCGTTCGACGTGGTGTCGACCTGGTTGCTCTCGCCGCACGCCGGGATCTTGACCAGCGGCAGGAAGGTGTAGGTCGTGTACTCGCAGACGCTGACCGTGTAGTCGGTGCTCGCCGCCAGACCGGACTGCGAGACGGTGACCGTGGCGAGGTTGGCGTAGCTGCTCGACGCCGGGGAGAGCGAGACGTTGTCGGAGTCGCTGGTGTCGGAGGCGTGCGCCGCCGTGGCGGAGACGCTCAGCGCACCCGCCGCGGCGGTGGCCGCGAGGAGGGCGAGGGCACGCGTCGTCGTACGGCGGTTGGGGGTGGACCTCATGGGTTCTTCTCCTTCTCTAGGATCGGAACCAGCCCTGGGGCCGATTCCTCTTCGGGCCGCGCACGCGCGCGGCCGCGGAAGGCCGTGGGGCCGGCCGGGGCGCTGTTCCCTGCGAAAGTTCGGCGCCCCGGTCCCCCGTCGCGACACCTGGTGCCGCGCGGCCTCGCCCCGGTGCGCCGGCGCCACCGAGTTGGCGTCCACCGATGCATCCGAGGTAAGGTAAGCCTTACCGAATTACTCACGGGCGTCAAGCACTTGTCTGACGGTCCGTCAGATCCGTTCGGCCGCTTCTCGCGCCGCGCTCCCCGCGCGTGATCTGCACATACTCGGGACGTAATTAGGTGAGCCTAAGCTTGTGTTAGGGTCGCCTTTGCCCGAGATGTTGACACTCTGACAGCAAAGAGCAGCGCATGGTTTCCCCGACGACCCGCCCCTTCCGCACGCTGGCCGCCGTCGCTGCCGCCGCCCTGGCGCTGAGCGCCTGCGGTCCCGTGCTCGACGGGAAGCAGAGCGGGCACGGCAAGGAGGGGCCCGGTACCGCGGTCCCCTCGATCGCCGACGTCACCACGCTGAAGGACCCGAAGGCCTACCAGGGTCCGGTCGACATCAACCTCCCGAGCCCGGAGATCCGCCCGGTCGAGGACGACCCGACCCCGCAGCTGCCGGTCACCGTCACCGACGCGCAGGGCACCGAGGTCACCGTCAAGGACGCCAGCCGGATCCTCGCGCTCGACGTCTACGGCACGCTCTCCCAGACCGTCTTCGAGCTCGGCCTGGGCGACAACATCGTGGGCCGCGACGTCTCCTCGGCGTACGACGAGATCGAGGACCGGCCGCTGGTCACCCAGAACGGCCACGAGCTCAACGCCGAGGCGATCCTCGGGCTCGACCCGACCGTGCTCATCACCGACACCTCGCTGGGCCCGTGGGACGTCGTCCTCCAGGTCCGCGACGCCGGCATCCCGGTGGTCGTCGTCGACGCCGAGCGCAGCCTCGACAACCTCGCCGAGCTCACCGGGCAGGTCGCCGACGCGCTCGGCGTGCCCGAGCAGGGCAAGCAGCTCGGCGAGCGGATCGTCAAGGAGGCCGACGCCGTCGAGGCGCAGATCGCGAAGGTCGCGCCCCAGGACGTCACCGGCCAGATGCGGATGATCTTCCTGTACGTGCGCGGCCAGGCGAACGTCTACTACATGTTCGGCCGCGGCTCCGGCGCGGACGCGCTGATCACCGCCGTCGGCGGCTACGACGTCAGCAGCGAGATCGGCTGGAACGGCATGAAGCCGGTCAACGACGAGGGCCTGATCAAGGCCCAGCCCGACGTCGTGGTGATGATGAGCAAGGGCCTCGACTCCGTCGGCGGCGTCGACGGCCTGCTCGACCAGTTCCCCGCGCTCGCCCAGACCCCGGCCGGCGAGAACCGCCGCGTCATCGCGATGGACGACGCCCAGATCCTCAGCTACGGGCCGCGCACCGCCGACGTCCTCAACGCGCTGGCCGTGGCGCTCTACGCGCCGGAGAGCCTGCCCGCCGAGGACCGTTCGTGACCGCGACCGTGCCCGGACCGGCGCTCGACCGCGCCGAGACCGGCGCCGACCGCGTGGCCGGGGGCACCGCCGTCCTCGACCGGCACCGCCGGCGCCGGATCGCGCTGCTCTACACCGGCCTGGTCGGCGCGCTCGTCGTCGCGATCCTGGTCGCGGGCGGCTCGGGCCAGCTCACGATCCCGCTCAGCGAGATCCTCGGCTCGATCGCGCACCGCCTCGGCATCGACGCCGGGCCGATGCCCAGCCACCCCAACGGCGAGTACACGCTGTGGAACGTCCGCTTCTCGCGGATCGCGATGGCCGTCATCGTCGGCGGCTCGCTCGCCGTGGCGGGCGCCGCGATGCAGGGCGTCTTCGGCAACCCGCTCGCCGAGCCCAGCGTCGTCGGGGTCTCCTCCGGCGCCGCGGTCGCCGCGGGCGTCGCGATCGTCTTCAGCCTCCGGTTCGCCGGCGACTGGTCGATCCCGGTGTGCGCCTTCATCGGCGGCCTCGCCACGACCCTCCTGGTCTACGCGCTCTCCCGCTCCGACGGCCGTACCGAGGTGGTCACCCTCGTGCTGACCGGCATCGCGGTCAACGCCGTGGCCGGCGCGCTGCTCGCGCTGCTGATGTTCCTCGGCGACACCCAGGCCCGCGAGTCCATCGTGTTCTGGCAGCTCGGCAGCCTCAACGGCAGCCGGTGGACCTATGTCGTCGTGGTCGCGCCGCTCGCGGTCGCCGGCGTCGTCATCGCCCTCGCCTGCGCCCGCAGCCTCGACCTGCTCGCCCTCGGTGAGCGCTCGGCGCGTCACCTCGGCGTCAACGTCGAGGGGCTGCGGATCGTGCTCATCGTCGTGGTCGCGCTGCTCACCGCCGCCGCGGTCAGCTTCTGCGGCATCGTCGCCTTCGTCGGGCTCATCGTCCCCCACCTGGTGCGGATGGTGACCGGCCCCGGCCACCGCACGCTGCTCATCGCCTCGTTCCTGGCCGGTGCGCTCGTGCTCATCTGCGCCGACACGGTCGCCCGCACCGCCGTCGCCTACACCGACCTGCCGCTCGGCATGCTCACCTCGCTGGTGGGCGGGCCGTTCTTCTTCTGGCTGCTGCGCCGGACCCGTCGTACGTCGGGGGGCTGGGCATGAGCCCCGTCCTGTCGGCGCACGGCGTCTCGCTCAGCTACGGCCGCCGGCCGATCCTGGAGTCCGTCGACCTCGAGGTACGCCGCCGCGAGGTGCTCGCACTGGTCGGCCCCAACGGCGCCGGCAAGTCCACCCTGCTCTCGGTGCTCGCCGGCGACCAGACGCCCGACGAGGGCGAGGTCCGCCTCGACGGGACCCCGCTGGAGCAGTGGAAGCTGCGCGACCTCGCCCGGACCCGCGCCGTGCTCACCCAGGAGCACAAGATCTCGTTCCCCTTCCCGGCGATCGACGTCGTCCGGATGGGCCGCTCCCCCTGGCGCGGCCGTCCCGAGGAGGACCACGACGAGCGCGTGGTCGCCGAGGCGATGGCCACCGCGGACATCGAGCGGCTGGCCGGGCAGCCCTTCGGCCTGCTCTCCGGCGGCGAGAAGGGGCGGACGTCGTTCGCCCGCATCCTCGCCCAGCGCACCGGCGTCCTGCTCCTCGACGAGCCGACCGCCGCCCTCGACATCGGCCACCAGGAGGCGGTCCTCGCCGAGGCCCGCACCCAGGCCGCGGCGGGCGCCGCCGTGGTCGTCGTCCTGCACGACCTCACCCTCGCCGCCGCCTGGTCCGACCGGGTCGCCCTGCTCCACCACGGCCGGGTCGCCGCCGAGGGCGCACCCGCCGAGGTCTTCACCGCTCCCCTGCTGAGCCTCGTCTACGACCACCCCATCGACGTCCTGCCGCACCCGGCGACCGGCGAGCTCCTCGTGCTCCCCGACCGGCGTGCCCTCATCACGCGGGAGGAGACCGCATGACCCCGCACTCCCTTGCCGCCCGGCTGCTCACCCTCACCCTGCTCGCCGCCGGCCTCGCCGTCGGCCTGACCGGCACCACCGCCGCGCCCGCCGCGGCCGCCGGCCGGACCACCGTCACCAACGACCGCGGCACCGCCGCCGCCGACTCCCGCTTCCGCACCCCGCTGACCGTGCGCGGCAACGGCTTCCAGGTCGTCAAGGGCGGCTTCGGCGGCGTCTACGTCATGTTCGGCTGGGTCAAGGACCCCTCCGGCGGCTCCTGGAAGCCCTCGCGCGGCGGGGTGGTCGGCAAGGACTACCGCTACATCCCCGATGCCGAGAACGCCGCCAACAACCAGGGCTACCTGCGCTTCATCGCCTTCCCCGGCAGCTCCACCGCCGGTGAGGCCAACGGGACCCTCGCCGCCAACGGCAGCTTCCGCACCACCATGACCGTGCCCGGGCCGACCTTCCAGAGCGTCGACCGCAACGGCAAGGTCGCGACCGTCGACTGCACCAAGGTCACCTGCGGGATCATCACCATCGGCGCCCACGGCGTGAAGAACCGCGCCAACGAGAGCTTCACGCCCGTCCGGTTCACCAACGTCTACGACAGCGCTCCGACCGGCGGGACCGGCACCGCCGACAACGGCGCCACCACGGGCGGCACCGGCACCGGGGACACCGCCGCCAACGGCGGCAGCACCGGCGCCGCGAACCCCGCGAAGACACCCACCGGCACCGGCAAGGTCACCCCCAAGCTCACCACCGACCGGCTCACCGCCAAGGTCGGCAACACCCTCGCCTTCACCGCGACCGGCTTCCGTCCCGGCGAGCAGGTCCTCGGCGTCCTCGACGACGGCGTCGCCGGGATCGGCCCGATGGTCGCCGGTCCCTCCGGCGAGGTCGCCGGCATCCTCCCGCTCCCCCGGACCCTCACCTCCGGCACCCACGAGCTCCGGCTGACCGGCGCGGCCTCGGGCGGGACGACGACCGAGCGGTTCGCCGTACGGCCGGCGGACGACGCGACCACCCCCGCCGCGGCCACCACCGACGACGCCGACGACGACGGCCTCGGCGCGGGCCGGATCTTCCTGCTCGTCGCGGTCGGCGTCTTCGCCCTCGCCCTGCTCGGCCTGGCGCTGCGCCTGCTGCTGCGCCGCCGCGGCCGGTCGGCGGTGACCGCATGAGCCGGCGCCACCACGTCCTGACGGCCCTGGCCGGGCTGCTCGCCGCCGCCCTGCTGCTCGTCGCCGGGCTCGGCCTGCCCGCCGTCGCCGACGGGGAGCCCACCGACGGTCCGAGCACCCCCGCCGCCACCGAGACCGCCACGGAGACCGCGACCGCGACCGAGCAGCCGACCGAGCAGCCCACCGACGACGACACCGCGTTCGCCGTCACGGACGCCGTCTTCCGCTGGGGCGTCAACGACGAGAGCAACAACCGCGCCCACGCCCCGGGCACGTTCAACTTCCTCTCCGCGGGCAAGGCCCCCGACCCGGGCCGCGGCGGCCAGACCCTCGACACCGCCGGCCGCTGGCCGACCACCAAGGCGGTCGCCTGGCTGGCCCGCTCCGGCAACGTCCGGATCGAGAAGAACACCACCCGCGGCCCCCGCCTGGCCGACTACGCCGGCCTCAAGACCGCCGCCGACGACACCACCACGCTGGGCAGCCCGACCGCGGGGACCTTCAGCAACCACCAGGTCGTCATCTCCGGCGGCAAGGGCGAGGTCGACCCGGCCGCCGGCACCGCCACGATCACCTGGACCGGCTCGTTCACGCTCTTCTACTACTCCGGGATGACCTTCTTCACCCTCAGCAACCCGGTGCTCAAGGTCGACCTGGCCAAGGGCACCGCGTCGATCACCGCGACGGCGTCCGGGTTCGCCAGCTCGATGGAGGACATGACCAAGTGGTCGCCGGTCCCCGCCACCCCGGTCACGCTGGTCGACCTCCAGGGCGTGGGCGCTCCCCAGCTGGCGGCGGAGAAGGGCTTCACGGCCGTCGCCAAGTACCTCAAGGTGCCCTTCAAGCCGGCCGACGGCTCGGCCCAGTCCACGAGCGGCGCCCACTGGGGTGCCTTCCCGGCCAGCTTCCTGCGGTTCCTCGAGAAGGCCGGCTCCGCGGCGTACTGGTTCTCCTCCGGGGGCAGCACCGACGAGTTCAAGGTCGCCAAGCCGATCACCGTCAGCTGGGACGCCAAGACCGCGATCGTCCCCGAGAAGCCCCCGGTCACCCCGACGGTCCCCAAGCCGCAGCCGACCAACCAGCCCGGCCAGAACCCGCCGCCGGTCCAGCCCCCGGGCCCCTCCCTGCCGGCCAACCAGCCGAGCAGCCCGGCCCTGCCGGGCAACGCCTTCGGCACCGGCGCCACCACCCCCGACGCGGGTACGGCGAACCCGGCCGCCTACGAGCCGCCGATCGCCTACGCCCTCACCTCCGCCCCCACCTCGACCGACCGTCCCGTTCAGGACGGCGCGGCCTGGGAGTGGGCTCTCGGGATCCTCCTGCTCCTCGGAGCAGCCGGGATCACCCTGTCCACCCCCTTCATGAACCGCCTGAAAGGAACCCGATGAAGACCGTCCGTAGAGGCATCGCGGGGATCGCCGCCGCCGCCCTCACCGCCGCCGGGCTCAGTGTCCTCGGTGTCGCGACCGCACCTGCCGCGCACGCGGCCACCGGTGTGCTCGTCGAGAACGCCACCCTCCGCTGGGGCGTGTCCAACGAGTCCAACAACGCCGGCTTCGCCCCCGGCACCTGGAACCTCTTCTCGGCCGGCAAGCTGGGTGACCCCACCGTCGGTGGCGTGACGCTCAAGACCGCCGACCAGGGCGCGACGTGGAGCAACAACAAGCCCGCCGGCTGGACCAACCACGCCGGCAATGTCACCGTCGAGGACCTCCAGGCCGGCGGCGGCTACGCCCCGACCACGTTCGACGGCACCCGCCAGAACTCCGCCGGCGCCTCGACCTCGCCCGCGAGCAGCAACGTGTTCGCCGAGACCCAGCTGGTGTTCCGCAACGGCACCGGGCGGGTCGACGCCGCCGCCAACACCGCCTCCGTGCAGTGGGACGGCGACGCCACGGTCATCTACTACTCGGGCATGACGTTCTTCTACGTCTCCGACCCCGAGCTGACCGTCAACGCCGACGGCTCCGGCGAGGTCACCGCGACCCTCGACGGCTACGGCACCGACATGGAAGACCAGACCAAGTGGGTCGACCTGCCGGCCACCGAGGTCACCCTCGCGACCCTGACCGGGGTCGACGTCGAGGACCTCGGTCTCACCACCACGCCTGCCTACCGCGGCGTCGAGTACACCGCACCTGCCGGCGCGACCGCCCAGGTCCGCACGGGCGCCGACTGGGGCTCGTTCCCGCAGTCGTTCGTCGACTTCGTGCAGACCACCGGCGGTGGCCCCTACTGGTACTCCTCGGGCGGTGCGGCCGACGCGAAGAAGCCCACGCTCCCGCTGGACATCAGCTGGACCAAGGTCGGCCCGCCGGCCGTCCAGGTCTCCAAGACCACGCTGCTCCCCTCGGGCGCCTACGAGGTGACCGTGACCGGCACCGGCTTCGACCCGAACCTGGCCACCGGCACGCGTCCGCCGCTCGCGGGCAAGCCGAGCGGCACCTACGTCGTGTTCGGCAAGTTCGCCACGAACTGGCGTCCCTCGCAGACCGCGCCGTCGTCCGCGCGCAAGGTGGGCAACCAGAAGTGGGCCGTCCTCGCCGGTGACATGGCCACGATCGGCGGCCCGGCCGCCGGTGCCGTCGAGCTCACCCCACAGGGCACCTTCACCGCGAAGCTGACCGTCGACAAGGCGGCCATGGACACCGCGGCGACCGACCCGTCGCTGGTCAACTACGGCGTCTACACCTACCCGGGCAGCGGCGGCAACGCGCCGACGTACGAGACCTACACGCCGATCACCTTCGCGGCCGCGCCGGGCACGGCCACCGCGACCGTCACCACCGCTCCCACCCGCACCACCGACGGCAGCGCCGACATCACCGTCGCCGACGCCGAGGGCGGCGCGGGCACCGGCAGCGTCGACGTCAAGGTCGAGGACGGCAGCGGCACCGAGGTCACCTCGGAGACCGCCGACCTCACCGCGGGCAAGGCCACCGTCACGCTCCCCAAGGGTGCGCCGGGCGACTACACCCTCGAGGTGCTCTACACGGGCAACGCCAACATCACCGAGGCGAGCACCGACGCCACGTACGCGATCGGCCGGGCGACCGGCGCCGTCAGCACCACGGTGACCAAGAAGCCGACCCCCGCCGCCACCGGCACCGCGACGATCAAGATCACCTCGGACGCGACCGCCACCGGTGACGTCCAGCTCCAGGTCAAGCGCGCCAACGGCACCGTCGTCACGACCACCTCGGCCCAGCTCCAGGACGGCGCCGCCGCGGTGACGCTGCCCAAGCTGGCGCCGGGCCGCTACTCGCTCGTGGCGAACTACACCAGCGACGGCACGGTCGAGTCCGCGACGTCCACGACGACCCTCGACGTCGCCAAGGTCGCCTCGCGGGTCAGCGCCGCGTGGACCAAGAAGCCGACGGCCCGCAAGGCCGGCAAGCTCAAGGTCAGCGTCACCGCGCCCGGGATCACCGCCACCGGCAAGGTCACCGTGGTGATCAAGAACGCCAAGGGCAAGAAGGTGCGCACCCTGACGGGCACGCTGAGCAAGGGCGTCGTCACGCTGAAGACCCCGAAGCTCAAGGCCGGCAAGTACCAGCTCGCCGTCACCTACGCCGGTGACAGCCAGCTGACCGGCGCGAGCAGCAAGGCCAAGGTCACCGCCAAGCGTCGCTGATCGCCCCTGACGACGGGGCCGGCGGTCCCGACCGGACCGCCGGGCCCGTCGTGTCCCCACCCCTGCCCCTGCTCCCGGAAGCCTAGAATCTGACCGTGCCGAAGATCGCCGCCGAGACTCTCCCCGCCCATCGTGACCTGGTGCGCCGCCGGATCTTCGATGCCTTCGGGGCCCTGATGGACGAGCGCAGCTTCGACGCGATCACGATGGCCCAGATCGCCGCACGGGCGGGGATCGGGCGGACGGCGATCTACCACCACTTCCGCGACAAGGAGGCGGTCGTGGTCGCCTTCGCGACCGAGGAGACCGTCCACTACCTCGCCGACCTGCGGCGCGACCTCGACCTGGTCCCCGACCCGGTCGCCAAGATCCGGGTCTACCTGCGCCACCAGCTCCAGGCCGGCCAGCAGTTCCACACCGGCATGGGCGGGATCCTCTACCACCTCCTCTCCGAGGAGGCGATGGAGCAGATCCACGACCACGTCGCCGCGGTCGAGGAGGTGCTCGAGGAGATCCTCGACGAGGGCATCGCCCAGGGGGCCTTCCAGGTCACCGACCGCAAGGCCGCGATGTCCCTGCTCCACGCGGCCCTGGCGACCCGCCAGCTGCCCCTCGCCGCGGTCGAGGAGTTCGTGCTCCGCGGCCTCGGTCACCGCGACTGACCCCGGTTCTTCGCGCACTCAGTTAGGCTTACCTAAGAAAATGTGCGCCCGAGGTATTGACAAGATGTCGACATGTTTCTGACACTTGGTCAAGAAGCATTCTCCGCCCCCGATCTCCGAGGAGCCCGAGCCATGTCCGTGGCCACCACCGTCCGCGACGAGGACCTCACCCTCTCGACCGCCATGCGCGAGGGCTCGCGGTCCGAGCACGAGGCGGCCGAGGGCTCGACCTACATGGCCGAGCTGCTCGAGGGCCGCCTGACCACCGAGGCCTACGCCGCCCTCCTGCTGCGCCTGCGCCGCGTCTACGCCGCGATGGAGGACGTCGTCCGCGGGCGCGCCGACGCCCCCGCCGTCGCCGCCGTCCACGACGCCGCGCTCGAGCGCCTCGCCGCCATCGACGCCGACCTGCAGCACTGGGCGCCCGACACCGACCCGGCCACCGTGGTCTCCGCCGCCACCGACGCCTACGTCGCGCGCCTGCGCGCCGCGGCCGAGCGCGACGACCTGGGCGGCGCCCTGCTCGCCCACCACTACACCCGCTACCTGGGCGACCTGTCCGGCGGCCAGGCCATCGGCCGGATCCTCAGCCGCACCTACGGCCTGCCCGAGGGCGTCGGCGTCGCGTTCTACGACTTCGCCGAGATCCCGAAGCCCAAGCCCTACAAGGACGCCTACCGCGCCCGCCTCGACGGCCTGGACCTCTCCCCCGAGCAGGTCGCCGCGGTCGTCGACGAGGTCAAGGTCGCCTTCGCGCTCAACCAGGCCGTCTTCGACGAGCTCGGTCGCGACATCGAGCGCTACCGCGCCGCCTGACCCGAGATGTCCCGGAGTCGGGCGGCCAGTCCCGCCCGGCACCCGGCCATCATCCGCTGGTGGTTCCACACCAGCACCGCCCGCCCGGCGTACGACGCCAGGGCGAGCGCCCCGCGCACCGTCACCTCCTGGCGGAAGTCGAGCCGGGTCCCACCCGCGACCGGCACCAGGGTGAACCGCGCGAACCCCTCGAGGTCTCCGCTCACGGCGACCTCGACCACGGGCGGCGTACGGCTGACCGCGTCGAGGACCAGGTCGAGCGTGTACGGCAGCGCCGAGCGACACCGCACCCACGCCGTCTCGGGGCCCAGGCTGGCCACGGCCCGGACCTGCGGCCACCAGCGCGGGTACTCCGCGAGGTCGGTGAGCACGGCCGCCACTGTCTCCGGCGGCGCGGGCACCTCCCAGGTGTCGGTGAACTCGAACGAGCGGAGCATTCCTCCATCATGACCGCCGCGCCACACTGGGACCCATGCCGAGCACGGGACTCCCCATCGCCGAGGCCGCCACGACCCTCGGCCTCACCACCGACACGCTGCGCTACTACGAGAAGGACGGCCTGCTCCTGCGGCCGGTCCCCCGCGCCTCCGGCGGCCACCGCCGCTACGAGAACGACGACCTGCGCTGGATCGAGCTGGTCACCCGGCTGCGCTCGACCGGCATGCCCATCCGCGACGTACGCCGCTATGCCGACCTGGTCCGCGCCGGCACCGGCAACGAGGAGGACCGGCTCGCCCTCCTCCACGCGCACCGCGACCAGGTGCTGCGCCAGCTCGCCGAGGTGACCGCGCACCTCGCGGCCATCGAGCACAAGATCGATCTCTACACCGACTGCGTCCTGGAGCGCAGCGCTTGACCTGGAGCGCACTCCAAGCGGTTGGCTGTCCGTCATGACGAACTCGACCCGCACCCTCGGTACGACGTCCTCCCTCGCGGTCTCCGCCCTCGGCCTCGGCTGCATGGGCATGTCCGACTTCTACGGCACCCCCGACGAGGCCGGCGGCATCGCGACCATCCACCGCGCGCTCGACCTCGGGATCACCTTCCTCGACACCGCCGACATGTACGGCCCCTTCACCAACGAGCAGCTCGTCGGCAAGGCGATCGCCGGCCGGCGCGACGAGGTCCAGCTCGCGACCAAGTTCGGCGTCGACCGCGCGCCCGACGGCGAGCGGCGCGGCATCAACGGCAGCCCGGAGTACGTGCGCGCCGCCTGCGACGCCTCGCTCCAGCGGCTCGGGGTCGACCACATCGACCTCTACTACCAGCACCGCGTCGACCAGAACGTCCCCATCGAGGAGACCGTCGGCGCCATGAAGGAGCTCGTCGAGGCCGGCAAGGTGCGCCACCTCGGGCTGTCCGAGGCCTCGGCCGACACGATCCGCCGTGCCCACGCGGTGCACCCGATCACCGCGCTCCAGACGGAGTACTCGCTCTTCACCCGCGATCTCGAGGACGAGATCCTCCCGACCGTGCGCGAGCTCGGCATCGGACTGGTCCCGTACTCCCCGCTCGGGCGCGGCATCCTCACCGGCACCGTCGGCGCCGACGGCTTCGGGGCGGGCGACAGCCGCTCCTCGGCTTACTTCCCGCGGTTCCAGGGCGACAACCTCGCCACCAACCTCGGGCTCGTCGACCAGGTCCGCGCCCTCGCGGACCGGCACGGCTGCACGCCCGGCCAGCTCGCGCTCGCGTGGGTGCTCGCCCAGGGCGACGACGTGGCGCCGATCCCCGGCACCAAGCGGGTCGCCTACCTCGAGGAGAACGCCGGCGCCCGCGAGGTGACGCTCAGCGCCGAGGACCTCGCGGCCCTCGACGCGGCGGTCCCGCGCAACGCCGTCGCGGGCGAGCGCTACGGCGACATGAGCACCATCGACGGCTGACCGGCCGCTACCGTGTCCCGGTGACCACGCCTGACACCGACCTCCTCATCGCCCGCGCCCTGGCCTGGCGGGACGAGGATCCCGACGAGGACACCCGCGTCGAGCTCTCCGGCATCATCTCGGCCGTCGAGGACGGGCTGGACGAGGAGGCGAGGGCCGACCTGGCCGACCGGTTCCGCGGCACCCTCGAGTTCGGTACGGCGGGCCTGCGCGGCGCGCTCGGGGCCGGGCCCAACCGGATGAACCGGGTCGTCGTGATCCGGGCGGCGGCGGGCCTGGCGGCGTACCTCCTCGCGGAGGGGACGACGCCGGGCACCCCCGTCGTCATCGGGTACGACGCCCGCCACAACTCCGACGTGTTCGCCCGCGACACCGCGGAGGTGATGGCCGGCGCCGGGCTGGTGCCGCTCCTCCTCCCCCGGCCGCTGCCGACGCCGCTGCTGGCGTTCGCGATCCGCGAGCTCGGCTGCGCGGCCGGCGTCATGGTCACCGCGAGCCACAACCCGCCGCAGGACAACGGCTACAAGGTCTACCTCGGCGACGGCAGCCAGATCGTGCCGCCCGCCGACAGCGGCATCGCCGCCGCGATCGCGGCCGTCGGCTCGCTCGCCTCGGTGCCCCGGCCCACGCTGGAGACGACCTCGGGCCGGGTGCTGGACGACAGCATCGTCGACGCCTACCTCGACACCGTCGCCGGCGTGGCCGCCGACGGCCCGCGCGACCTCGCCATCGTCTACACGCCCCTGCACGGGGTCGGCGGCGGTGTGCTGCCGCTCGTCCTGGAGACCGCCGGCTTCGCCGCGCCGGCCGTGGTGACCGAGCAAGAGCTGCCCGACCCGGACTTCCCGACGGTCGCCTTCCCCAACCCCGAGGAGCCGGGCGCCATCGACCGCGCGATCGCCCTCGCCGAGAAGGTCCACGCCGATCTCGTCGTGGCCAACGACCCGGACGCGGACCGGTGCGCGGCCGCCGTACCGGGGCCGGAGGGGTGGCGGATGCTGCGCGGCGACGAGGTCGGCGCCCTGCTCGCCGACCACCTGCTGCGCACCGGCCGCACCGGCGTCTACGCGACCTCGATCGTGTCGTCGTCGCTGCTGGGCACGATGGCCGCCGCCCACGGGCAGCGGTACGCCGAGACGCTCACCGGCTTCAAGTGGATCGGCCGCCTGCACGAGCTGGTCTTCGGGTACGAGGAGGCGCTCGGCTACTGCGTCGACCCGGCCAACGTCGCCGACAAGGACGGCGTCTCCGCGGCCCTCCTGCTCTGCGAGATCGCCGCGCAGGCCAAGGCCGACGGCCGCTCACTGCTCGACCTGCTCGACGACATCGCCGTCACCTACGGCCTCCACGCCACCGACCAGCTGTCGGTCCGGGTCACCGACCTCGCCGAGATCGGCGCCGCCATGGGCCGCCTGCGCGACACTCCGCCGGCCACCCTCGGCGGCTCACCGGTCACCGCGGCCGACGACCTGAGCGCCGGATCGCCCGACCTGCCGCCCACCGACGGGCTGCGCTACCGGACCGCGGACGGCAGCCGGGTCGTCGTACGGCCGAGCGGGACCGAGCCCAAGCTCAAGTGCTACCTCGAGGTCGTCGTACCGGTGGCCGAGGGGGACGTCGCCACGGCGCGCGCCGAGGCCGCCACCCGGCTCACCGCGCTGCGCGCCGACATCGCGGCGGCCGCCGGGATCTAGGGCGCGCCGCGGGTCAGCTGATCGAGACCGCGTCGACGACGAAGACGAGGGTCTCGTTCGGCGCGACGCCGTTGCCGCCCTCGCCGTAGCCCAGGTCCGGCGGGACGACCAGCAGCCGCCGGGTGCCCTTCTGGACCCCGATCAGACCCTGGTTCCAGCCGTCGATGACCGGCGCGTTGCCCAGGTTCTCGAGCGGGAACGTCTGGCCGCGCGAGAACGAGCTGTCGAGCACCTGCTTGTTGGACCAGGTCACCAGGTGGTAGTTCGTCTCGACCGTGTCGCCCTCCTTGGCCGCCGGGCCGCTCCCCGCGACGAGGTCCTTGCTGAGCAGCGTGGTCGGCGGCGTGCAGTCGTCGGGGATGGTGATCGTCGGCGTCGCGCCGAACTCACCGGTGACCTCGATGTCGTCCACCGTGCACTCCTGCCCCGTGGCGGCCGGCGCCTCGTCCGACGGCGTGGTCGACGGAGCGGCCGACGTGTTGTCGGACGCCTTGTCGTCGCCGGAGTCGCCGCACGCGCTCAGGGCGAGCACCGACAGGGACACGAGGGCAGCGGCGGCGAGCCGGGCACGGGTCTGCATGGGGTGCAGCCTACGAACGGGGCGAAACCGTCGGCCCGCGAGGGCCAGCACGACGGTCGCGACGGCGAGCGCCCCGAGGAGCGTGAGCTCGGGCCACGCCCACCGCTGCCGCACCGCTTCGGGCTCGCCGAGCGTGCCCTCCGCCTGCCAGACCCGGTGCTGGATCTTGGTCTGGACCAGACCGCCGATCGACGTGTGGTCGCGGTCGGAGGCGTCGAATGCCGAGCCGAACCGCGCCAGGACGTCGACCGGGGAGCCGCCGCCGGTGCCGGCCCCCTCGCGCCGGAGCGAGCGCCGGGCGCGGCCCAGGCCGGTACCGAGGTACCGGCGGCCTCCGGCCTCGACCACGGTCACGTGCTCGACCCGGACCTCGGCGATCCGGCCGGAGGGGATCGTGGTGTCGCGCAGGCCGCGAGCAGCCACGGCGCGAGGCGAGCGAGCGCTCAGCCGACCAGCCTGAGCACGAGCGTCACGAGCGCCAGTCCCCCCAGCAGGGCGACCACGGGCCACGACCAGGTCGCCCGGACCGGGCCGGGGTCGGCGCCGAGGTCGCGGGCGTTGGCCGCGCGCCGCTGCACCTTGTCCTGGACGAGCCAGCCGATCGAGCGGCGCTCGTCGGGCGGGTCGGCGGCGAAGCCGGACTCGAAGCGGCCGTTGAGGTCCAGACCGGCGGTCCCGCCGCTGGTGCCGTCGCGCCGGATCATCCGCCGGCTCCGGCCGAAGCCCGCGCCGATGTACTTGTCGTCCTCGGTGTGGACGACGGTCATCTGGTCGATCTTGATCTCGGTGATCCGGGCATAGGGGATCCAGCGGTCCTTGAGGATGTTGCGCAGCTCGATCTCGTCGTCGTGGAGCACGAGTGCCGGACGCAGCAGGATCGCCCAGAGCAGGGCCGCGAAGAGCACGCAGAGCGCGATGAACCACGCCTGGTAGTCCGCGCCTCGGTCGAGGATGCCGTAGAGCGCGACGGCCGCCACGATGACCAGGCCGACCACGCCCGTGCCCCGCCCACCCGAGCTGTAGCGCTCGACCTTCTCGACACCTTCGTTCTGCACAGCAACCAACTCTATGCTGGGCAGATGCCGACCTCCGCCCCCACCGGTCCCGCACCGGGACTCGCGGCCTACGCCGACGTCACCACCAGCGACGCGACGCTGCGCCGGTTCCTCCACGGCCTGCCCGGCGTCGACCAGGTCGGAGCCGAGGCGCGTGCCGCCGGGCTCGGGACCCGCTCGATCAAGACCACCGCCAAGGCGTGGGCGCTCGACCTCGCGATCCGGATGGTCGACCTCACCACGCTCGAGGGTCAGGACACCCCCGGCAAGGTCCGCGCGCTCGCCAACAAGGCGCTGCGTCCCGACCCGGCCGACCCGTCCTGCCCGTCGGTCGCCGCCGTCTGCGTGTACGGCGACCTGGTCGGCGAGGTCAAGGCCATCGTCGGCGACGCGGTCAACGTGGCGGCCGTCGCGACGGCGTTCCCGAGCGGGCGGGCGTCGATGGACGTCAAGCTCGCCGACACGCGCGACGCGGTCGCCCAGGGGGCCGACGAGATCGACATGGTGATCGACCGCGGCGCCTTCCTGGCCGGGCACTACCTCCAGGTCTTCGACGAGATCGTCGCGACGCGCGAGGCCTGCGTCCGCCCCGACGGGTCGCACGCCCACCTCAAGGTGATCTTCGAGACCGGCGAGCTCCAGACCCTCGACAACGTACGACGCGCCTCGTGGCTGGCGATGCTGGCCGGCGCCGACTTCATCAAGACCTCCACCGGCAAGGTGCAGCCGGCCGCGACGCTGCCCGTCACGCTGGTGATGCTCGAGGCCGTGCGCGACTTCCGCGAGGCGACCGGCGTCCAGATCGGCGTCAAGCCGGCCGGTGGCATCCGCACCACCAAGGACGCGATCAAGTACCTGGTGATGGTCAACGAGATCGCCGGCGACGACTGGCTCGATCCCGACTGGTTCCGGTTCGGGGCCTCGACGCTGCTCAACGACCTGCTCATGCAGCGCACCAAGATGACCACCGGCCGCTACAGCGGTCCCGACTACTTCACCCTGGACTGAGGGATCACGACATGGGTTTCGAGTACGCACCGGCTCCGGAGTCGCGGAGCATCGTCGACATCAAGCCGTCCTACGGCCTCTTCATCGACGGTGAGTTCGTCGACGGCCGGGGTACGTCGTTCAAGACGATCAACCCGGCCACCGAGGAGACGCTCGCCGAGATCGCCGAGGCCTCCGACGCCGACGTCGACCTGGCCGTCAAGGCCGCCCGCCGCGCCTTCCGCGGCTGGTCGCGGATGTCGGGCAAGGAGCGGGCGAAGTACCTCTTCCGGATCGCCCGGATCCTCCAGGAGCGCGGCCGCGAGCTCGCCGTCCTCGAGTCGATCGACAACGGCAAGCCGATCAAGGAGAGCCGCGACGTCGACGTCCCGATCGTCGCCGCGCACTTCTTCTACTACGCCGGCTGGGCCGACAAGCTCGACCACGCCGGCCTCGGCCCGAACCCGCAACCGCTGGGCGTCGCGGGCCAGGTCATCCCGTGGAACTTCCCGCTGCTCATGCTGGCGTGGAAGGTCGCCCCGGCGCTGGCGTGCGGCAACACCGTCGTCCTCAAGCCGGCCGAGACCACGCCGCTGACGGCGCTGCTGTTCGCGGAGATCTGCCAGCAGGCCGACCTCCCGCCGGGCGTGGTCAACATCGTGACCGGGGCCGGCGCGACCGGTCAGGCCGTCGTCGGGCACCCCGACGTCGACAAGGTCGCGTTCACCGGCTCCACCGACGTCGGCAAGGCCATCGCCCGCGCGGTCGCCGGCACCGACAAGAAGGTCACCCTCGAGCTCGGCGGCAAGGCCGCCAACATCGTCTTCGACGACGCGGCCATCGACCAGGCGGTCGAGGGCATCGTGGGCGGCATCTTCTTCAACCAGGGCCACGTCTGCTGCGCCGGCTCGCGCCTGCTCGTCCAGGAGTCGGTGGCCGACGAGGTGCTCAGCCGGCTCAAGCGGCGCATGGGCACCCTGCGCGTGGGCGACCCGCTCGACAAGAACACCGACATCGGCGCGATCAACTCGCGCGAGCAGCTCGACCGGATCCGCGAGCTGTCCGAGATCGGCGAGGCCGAGGGCGCCGAGCGCTGGGCGCCCGCGTGCGACCTGCCCTCGTCCGGCTTCTGGTTCCCGCCGACGATCTTCACCGGCGTCACCCAGGCCCACCGGATCGCCCGCGAGGAGGTCTTCGGACCGGTCCTCTCGGTGCTCACCTTCCGCACCCCGGCCGAGGCGGTCGAGAAGGCCAACAACACGCCCTACGGCCTCTCCGCCGGCGTGTGGACCGAGAAGGGCTCGCGCATCCTGCACATGGCCTCGCAGCTGCGGGCCGGCGTGGTGTGGGCCAACACCTTCAACAAGTTCGACCCGGCCAGCCCGTTCGGTGGCTACAAGGAGTCCGGCTACGGCCGCGAGGGCGGCCGCCAGGGTCTCGCCGCGTACCTGAAGGGAGCGGACGCCTGATGGCGCGCATCGACGTACGGAAGACCTACAAGCTCTACATCGGCGGGGCCTTCCCCCGCTCGGAGTCGGGCCACTCCTACGAGGTCACCGACAGCAAGGGGAAGTTCGTGGCCAACGCCGCCCTCGCCTCCCGCAAGGACGTCCGCGACGCCGTGGTCGCCGCCCGCAAGGCCTTCGGGTCCTGGTCGGCGCGCACGGCCTACAACCGCGGCCAGATCGTCTACCGCATCGCCGAGGTCATGGAGGACCGGCGTCCCCAGTTCGAGGACGCCGTGCGCCAGTCCGAGGGCGTCTCCGCCGCCGCGGCCCGCGGCCAGGTGGACGCCGCCGTCGACCGCCTCGTCTGGTACGCCGGATGGGCCGACAAGCTCGCCCAGGTGATCGGCAACGCCAACCCGGTCGCCGGCCCGTTCTTCAACCACACCGCGCCCGAGCCGACCGGTGTCGTCGGCGTCCTGGCCCCCCAGGAGTCCTCGCTGCTCGGCCTGGTCTCCGTGGTCGCTCCGGTCATCGTGACCGGCAACGTCGCGGTGGTCGTGTCCTCCTACGAGCGCCCCCTCCCGGCGATCACGTTCTCCGAGGTGCTCGCCACCTCCGACGTGCCCGGCGGTGTGGTCAACATCCTCACCGGCGACGCGGCCACCCTCGGCCCGTGGCTCGCCGCCCACATGGACGTCAACGCGATCGACCTCGGCGGCGTCGCCGGCGACGACGAGCTGGCCACCTCGCTCGAGGTCGCGGCGGCCGACAACCTCAAGCGCGTACGCCGAGCGCCGGCCGAGGAGCCCGACTGGGCCGTCGAGCCCCAGCTGTCGGCGATGACCGCGTTCGTCGAGGCCAAGACGGTCTGGCACCCGATCGGGATCTGAGCCGGGTACGGCGGCGGCCGGGACGATGACCAGCACGGCGAGCGGCGGCGACTTCACGCTGACGCTCGACGAGCTCCGGGCCGTCGCCCGCTACGCCGCCGACGCGGCCACCGCGGTGCTGCCCGTCTTCACCGCGGCCTGCCCCGACGACCCGCGCCCGGGCGCGGCGCTCGACGCGGCCCGGGTCTTCGTCGACGGCGCGCCCCGGACCATGCTCCAGCGGGTCACGTCGCTCGACGCCCACCGGGCCGCCGCCGTCGCGCCCACCGAGACCGCCCGGCTCGCCGCCCAGGCCGCGGGCGACGCCGCCTCGGCGGCGTACCTGCACCCGATCGCGAAGTCCCACCAGGTGGGCCACATCCTGCGCGCGGCGGCCAACGCCGCCCGGATCGCCGAGCTCACCGCCGGCGACGATCCCGACGCCGGTCTCGCCGCGGTCGAGGCCGCGGCCGCCCGGGCGCGCGCGATGCCGGTCGTGGTCGACGTGCTGCGCCGCTATCCCCCGGCGCACGTCGGGCCGAGCCGGCCGGCGGTGCTCCTGGCCGCGCTCGACGCGGCGCTGCGCGCCTGAGGCCTACTCAGGCAGCGTCGCCCGCAGCACCCGCAGCGTGTTACCGCCCATGATCGCGGCGATCTCGGTGTCGTCGTACCCGCGGTCGACGAGCTCCTGGGTGATCGCGGCGAGGTGCGAGGTGTCCCAGCCGACCGTGGTCGCGCCGTCGTAGTCGCTGCCGAGCGCGGCGGTCTCGATGCCGCCGATCTTGACGACGTGGTCGATGGCGTCGACGACGGCCTGGGTGGTGAGGTCGCAGACCGCGGCGTCCCAGTAGCCGACGCCGACGACCCCACCGGTGGCGGCGACGCCGCGGATCTCCTCGTCGGTGAGGTTGCGGTTGACCTTGCAGGTGGCCTGGACGCCGCCGTGGCTGAGGACGACGGGCTTGGTCGCGAGGTCGAGCATCTCGGCGACCGCGTCGTGGCTCGCGTGGGCGATGTCGACGATGATGCCGCGGCGCTCCATCTCGGCGAGGACGCGGCGGCCGAGGTCGGTCAGGCCGCCCTTGTCGACGCCGTGCATGGAGCCGGCGACCTCGTTGTCGAAGAAGTGGGTGAAGCCGGCCATGCGCATGCCGGCGTCGTAGAGCTTGTCGAGGTTGTCGAAGTCGCCCTCGAGGTTCTGCAGGCCCTCGACCGAGAAGAGCGCGCCGGTGACCTTCTTGCCGTCCTCGCGGTCGGCGATCAGGCCGTCGACGTCCTCGCGGGTGCGGATCAGGCGCAGGGCGCCGTCGGAGTCCTCGGCGGCGTCGCGCAGCTTCTCGGCGTGGTAGAGCGAGCGCTGGAGCAGCGAGCGCCAGGTGCGCGGCGGCTGGAGCTGGGCGATGGTGAGGAGCGTGATGTTGTCGGTCTCGTCGGTGTTGCTGTCGTAGTTCTGGCCCTTGGGCGACTTCGACACCGACGAGAACACCTGGAGCGCGACATTGCCGTCCTCGAGCCGCGGCAGGTCCATGTGCCCACGGTCGGAGCGGTCGAGGATGTCGCGGTCCCACATGAGGGTGTCGGAGTGCATGTCGATGATCTCGAGCGAGTCGTGCAGCTCCTGGGTCGAGGCGCTGACCTCGGGCAGCTCGGCCGGATCGATCCGGTTCATGCCGTTCTCGACGATGCGCGGCGCGAACGTGAAGAAGCCGGCCGCACCGACCACGACGAGCGCGAGCAGCGACAGCAGCGTGATCTTGATCCAGCGGCGTCGCGGCCGCGTCCCCTCACCCATGCCGGGCAGGGTACGGCAGACTCGACCCCCATGACCTCCCGTGCCCGCGTGATCGTGCTCGCCGGCCCGTCCGGGTCGGGCAAGTCCCGGCTCGCCGAACGGCTGGCCAAGGCGTTCGGGTGGCCGACGCTGCGCCTGGACGACTTCTACCGCGACGGTGACGCGCCGGACCTCCCGCTCATCGAGGACGGCGCCAACGCGGGCCTCGTCGACTGGGACCACCCCGGCACGTGGAGCCACGAGGACGCCCTCGCCGCGCTCCGGTCGCTGTGCACGACGGGCGCGGCCGACGTCCCGGTCTACTCGATCTCCGAGAGCCGGCGCACCGGCAGCCAGCGGCTCGACCTCGGTGGGGCCACGAGGTTCTGCGCCGAGGGGATCTTCGCGGCCGAGATCGTCGAGGAGTGCCGCCAGGCGGGCATCCTCGCGGCGGCGTACTGCGTCACCCAGCACCCCGTCGTCACCTTCTGGCGCCGGCTCACCCGCGACCTGCGCGAGCACCGCAAGCCGCCCCTGGTCCTGGTCCGGCGCGGCCTCGCGCTGGCCCGCGTCCAGCGCCAGATCGTCCGACGGGCGGCCGCCGTGGGCTGCCGGGTGACCACCGGCGACCGGGCGTTCGCCGAGCTCAGCGACGGCGCTGCGGAGGGCGATCATGCGCTGGCCGGCTGACCTCGCCCCGGGCGCGCTGGGCCAGCCCGACGAGCGCAGCTGCGGCGCGGCCAGCGTCCTCGCCGCGCGCGCCGTGCTGAGCGAGTGGCGTCCCCGCAACGGCGACGGCGGCGCGGAGATCACCGAGGAGCACCGGCTCCTCACCTCCTCGCGCAGCGCCCGCGACCGCTTCCAGGTGCCGTGGCCCCGCGCCCTCGGGACGCCGCCGTGGGCGGTCGCCGACGCGCTGCGGGTGCTCTCGGGCCGGCCGGTCGCGACCGTCCACGCGCGCCCCCGCCCCGACCTCGCGTACGACGTCGTGCGCGAGCAGCTGCGCACCCGCCCGGTCGCGGTCTACCTCGGCAGCCGGCTGCTCCCCCGCCACGTGGTGCTCGCGGTCGGCGAGGTGGGCGACGGCATCCAGGTCTTCGACCCGTCCCGCGGCGCGCGCCTGATCCGGGTGCCCCGCGAGAACTGGGCGGGCCACCGGGTCGGGGTCGGGCGCTGGAACTACTTCTGGTTCGCCATCTGAGTGGCGTACCAGGGCTTGATGGTCTCGGTGATGAGCCGGTAGCGCTCGTCGTAGGGGATGAACGCCGACTTCATCGCGTTGACCGTCAGCCACTCCATCTCGGCCCAGCCGTAGCCGAACGCCTCGGTGAGCAGCGCGAACTCCTGGCTCAGCGAGGTCCGGCTCATCAGCCGGTTGTCGGTGTTGACGGTGACCCGGAAGCGCAGCGAGGCGAGCAGCTTGAGCGGGTGCTCGGCGATCGACGGCGCGGCGCCGGTCTGGACGTTGGACGACGGGCACATCTCGAGCGGGATCCGCTTGTCCCGCACGTACGACGCCAGCCGCCCCAGCCGCGCGACGCCGGCGTCGTCGACCTCGATGTCGTCGACGATCCGCACGCCGTGCCCGAGCCGGTCGGCGCCGCACCACTGCACGGCCTCCCAGATCGACGGCAGCCCGAAGCCCTCGCCGGCGTGGATGGTGAAGTGGGAGTTCTCGCGCTGGAGGTACTCGAAGGCGTCGATGAACCGGGTGGGCGGGTAGCCCGCCTCGGGGCCGGCGATGTCGAAGCCGGCGACGCCGCGGTCGCGCCAGGCGATGGCGAGCTCGGCGATCTCCATGGCCCGCGCGGCCTGGCGCATCGCGGTGAGCAGGTGGCGCACGATGATCCGGTCGCCGGCGGCGGCCATGCCCTCGGCGAAGCCCTGCTGGACGGCGGCGACGACCTCCTCGAGCTCGAGGCCGGACTCGACGTGGAGCTCGGGGGCGTAGCGGATCTCGGCGTAGACGACGCCGTCGGCGGCGAGGTCCTCGACGCACTCGCGGGCCACCCGGGTCAGCGCGGAGGCGGTCTGCATGACGCCGACCGTGTGCGCGAACGTCTCGAGGTAGCGCTCCAGCGAGCCCGAGTCGGCGGCCTCGGCGAACCAGGTCGCGAGCGCGTCGGCGTCGGTCTCGGGCAGCGCGTGCCCGACCTCCGCGGCGAGGTCGACGATGGTGGCGGGACGCAGCCCGCCGTCGAGGTGGTCGTGCAGCAGGACCTTGGGGGCCGCCCGCAGCAGGTCCTCCGGAAGGCCGCGTGTAGGTTCCATGACCGCAAACTTAGCCGGGCCTCACCACATCAGGAGCAGAACATGCGGGTGTTCACCACCTTCGACGAGCTGATCGCCGCCACCGGGGAAACCCTGGGCACGAGCGACTGGGTCGAGATCACCCAGGAGCGGGTCAACCAGTTCGCCGAGGCGACCGGGGACCACCAGTGGATCCACGTCGACGTCGAGCGCGCCAAGGAGGGTCCGTTCGGCGGCACGATCGCGCACGGCTACCTCACGCTGTCGCTGGTCCCGTGGCTCGGCGAGTCGATCTTCAGCCTGGAGACGCCCGGCGCCAAGCTCAACTACGGCGTCAACAAGGTCCGCTTCCCGAACCCGGTGCTGGTCGGCAAGCGGATCCGGCTGACCGTCGCCGTCGGCGAGGTCACCGAGCTCGCCAGCGGCTACCAGGTCACCCTGCGGCACACGATCGACATCGAGGACGAGGCCAAGCCGGCCGCCGTCGCCGAGACCGTGGTGCTGCTGCTCCCGTAGGGTCACCCCTGGTCCCTAGGTCTCCCCTCGGCCGTTTGGCAACCCCTGCCATGTTCCGGCCCTCGGATGGGCACCTACTGTGGCCGCATGTCTGCCCCGCTCTCCGATGTCCTCGTCCTCGACCTGACGCGCGCGCTCGCCGGCCCCCATGCGGCGATGATGCTCGGCGACCTCGGGGCGCGGGTGATCAAGGTGGAGAGCCCCACCGGCGACGACACCCGCAGCTGGGGGCCGCCGTTCATGGACCCCACGGAGGGTGAGCGGGAGTCGACGTACTTCCTCTCGGCCAACCGCAACAAGGAGTCGATCACCCTCAACCTCAAGGACGCCGCCGACCAGGAGGTGCTCGCGCGCCTGGTCGCCAAGGCCGACGTGCTGATGGAGAACTTCCGGGTCGGCGTCCTGGACCGGCTCGGCTTCCCGATCGAGCGGCTCCACGAGATCAACCCGCGGCTGATCGTCCTGCAGATCACCGGCTTCGGCCACGACGGCCCCGAGGCGCAGCGCTCGGGCTTCGACCAGATCGCCCAGGGCGAGGGCGGCCTGATGTCGCTGACCGGCCTGAGCGAGCCGACCAAGGTCGGCGTCCCGATCGCGGACCTGCTCGCCGGCATGAACGGCGCCTACGGCGTCGTCTCGGCGCTCTACGAGCGCGAGCGCACCGGCCGCGGCCGGGTCGTGCACACCTCGCTGCTGGCCGGCATGGTCGGCGTCCACGCCTTCCAGGGCACCAAGTGGACCGTGGCCAAGGAGGTCCCCGGCCTGGCCGGCGGCCACCACCCGTCGATCGCGCCCTACGGCATGTTCGCGACCAAGTCCGCGCCCGTGCAGATCGCCTGCGGCTCCGAGAAGCTCTGGCAGACCTTCGCCACCGCGTTCGGCATCGACCCGGCGCTCGAGGGCTTCGCCACCAACCCCGAGCGGGTCACCCGCCGCGACGAGACCATCGCGCTGGTCGAGGGCGTGCTCGCCGACCTCACCGCCGAGGAGGCGCTCGCCAAGCTCGACGCGGCCGGCGTCCCGGCCGGTAAGGTGCGCACCCTCGACGACGTCTACAGCTGGGACCAGACCCTCTCCCAGGGCCTGCTCATCGACGTCGAGCACGCCACCCTCGGCAAGGTCCAGCTGCCCGGGCCGGCGCTGCGCTTCGACGACAACGCGTACGCCGGCGGCCGCGAGGCCCACGACGCGCCCCCGACGCTGGGCCAGCACAACGACTCCGTGCGGGCCTGGCTCGACGGCGAGGACGCGACCGCCTGAGCCCGGTTCGTCAACGCAGGGTTGACATCTCCTCGGCGTCAACCGATCATTGACGCATGCAGTCTCCTGTCAACGCGGCCACCCTCGGACCCGTCATCGCCGGCCTCGCGCTGGTCACCATCAGCCGCAGCCTGGACGGCTTCGCCCAGGGCCTGTGCATCGGCGCCGGGATCGCGCTGATCCTCGGCGGCGTCGCCCTGCTCTCGGCCCACCAGCGGCGTTCGCGCCCGGGTCGGGGCAACGGCGAGGGGGGCGAGGGAGGCGAGCGCGGCGGCGACGGCATGTGGCTGCCCAGTCGCGACGAGGACCCGCGGCCGTGAGCGTGGGCGACCTCGCCGGCACCCTCGGCGAGGCGATCCTGGCCGACGTCGACCCCGACGACCGGCTCGCGCTCGTGCGCCGTACGGCGGAGGCGGACCAGGTCACCGGCGAGCTGCTCCAGCAGGCGGTCCACGCGGCCCGCGCCGGGGGCCACAGCTGGTCGGCGATCGGCACCACCCTCGGGCTGACCCGGCAGGCCGCGCAGCAGCGCTTCGGGCGCACCAGCGAGATCCCCCCGTCGGCCGAGGAGCGCTGGCTCGGCCCGGTCACCGCCTTCGACGAGATGCGTGAGCTCGAGATCGCGGGCCGGCTGGGCTGGCGCACGGTCGAGGCCGGACTGCTCCGCCACCGGATGGTCCGCACCCCCACCCGCTGGGAGCACAAGCGCGTGCTGTGGACCGGCGGCCTGGGCCGGCACGAGCGCGACGGCTGGCAGGTCGGCTGCCGGGCGTTCCCCTGGGTCTACCTGGTCCGCGACACCGGAGAGCCCGCGCAGACCGCCTGACAACCATCCGGGTCCACCACCCCGTCCTGCTCTTCGGAGGTGGAGGAATGCGCGAGGCTGTCCCGGTGCTCACCGGCGACCCGACCCGTGGTGGTGGGGCGCCGGCGTTCGAGGAGTACGTCGCCGCCCGCGGCACAGCGCTCTGGCGCAGTGCCTGGCTGCTGACCGGCGACCGGCACAAGGCCGAGGACCTAGTCCAGACGGCGCTGCTGAAGTGCTGGCGGCGCTGGGACCGGATCGACGACGCGGCCGCCGTCGAGGCGTACGTGCGCCGGACGATGGTCACGACGTACACCGACTGGTGGCGGCGGCGCTGGAACGGCGAGCTGCCCACGACCGAGCTGCCCGACGAGCCCGACCGCACGCCCGACCCCGGGGTGCGCCAGGACGTCCTGGTCGCGCTGGCCCGGCTGCCCCGCGGCCAGCGGGCCGTGGTCGTGCTGCGCTACTTCGACGACCTGACCGAGGCGCAGACCGCGACCGCGCTCGGGATCAGCGTCGGGACCGTCAAGAGCCAGACCTCGCGCGCCCTGCGCACCCTCCGCGAGTCCGGACTGCTGGAGGAGAGCGATGACTGAGAACCTGCACGACCTGCTGACCCGCGCCGTCCCCGACGACGCACCCGTCTTCGAGCCGCACGCCCTGGCCGCGGCCGCCCGGCGGCGCCGTGCCCGGGGCCGCGCCGCCGGAGCCGGCCTCGCCGCGGCGGTCCTCGCCGTGGGCGCGGTCGTCGCGATCACCGCACCCGGCGGGGACGACGGCGCGCCGGTGGCCCGCGAGCCCGACCCGTACGCCGCGACCGCGTGCCCGGCCGCGATCCGGATGCCGACGACCACCCCCGAGCTGCCCGGCACCGACGGCCTGGCCGGCGTGCGCCTGTGCACGGACCCGCCCGGCCCGCCGGCGGACGCGCTCGTCGAGCCGGACCGGCTCACCGCACGCCTCGCCGCCCTGCCCGACTTCGACCCGGGCCGGTGCGCCGCCATCGACTTCGTCCCGCTCCAGCAGGTGCTGCGCTTCTCGTACGCCGACGGCGCGAGCGTCGAGGTCCCGGCCGCGATGTGCGCGCCGGCCGACGTGGGCGGCCGCCAGGTCGACGGCGGCGACCTGGCCGGCGCCTTCCTCGACGCCCTCGCCGAGCAGCGGGACGCGCTGGGCGCGACCCGGCCCTATGCGGGGACCTTCGACTGCGCGGCCTTCCCGGCAGCGAGCCCGGCCCGGCCGGGCCACGAGAAGATCACCTCGGGCGCGGTGTGCCGCGGCTTCGGCGACAAGCCGGCCGAGCCGCTCACCGACGCGCAGGTGCGCCAGGTCGCCGAGGCCTGGTCCCGCCCCGGGCCGTTGATGCTGGCCAAGTGCACCCCGCGCGACGAGCCGCTCTCGCTGCTGCTCGGCACCGACCGGGGCGACGTCGTCCAGGTCCAGGACGGGTGCACGACGCTGACCTGGAACGGCCGCAGCGAGGACCAGAGCGCCTCGCTGCCGGTGTCGATGAGCGACCTCGGGCTCACGCCCTGAGCTCGCCGACGTCCTCCTGGTCCCCCTGGAAGTAGGTGTCCAGCAACCACTGGGCCCGGCGGCCACCCCACGCGGCCAAGCGGTCGCGGCCGCCGGGCAGGTGGCACAGGACGCGGTAACGCAGGGTGTTGAGGCCGACCAGGTAGGCGTGCGCCCACGGCGGGCGCATCGGGAGGCCGAACTCGCGCATGCTCTCGGCGCCGAGGAAGACGGTGAGCATCGAGAGCAGCCGCTCGCGCTCGTAGCGGGCACGCAGCGCCTGGAGCGGCCCGGGCCAGCCGGGGTAGCGGCGCAGCGCCTGGGCGTCGACCACGGCCCGGGCGAGCTGAGGACCGGCGTCGGTCATCGGGCCCTGGGCGAGGAGCACGTGGTAGTCGATCCGGTGCCGCTCCCACTCGTCGTCGACGAGGAAGTCGGCGTGCACGCCCATCAGCCAGCCGACGTACTTCCACAGGTGCATGAGGGCCCGCGAGTCCGCCGACGACACCGGTACGCCGAGCGCCCGCGAGCCGATGATGAGCACGCCGTCGAAGAGCCCGAGCGTCGAGGCCTGGTCGGCCTGGTTGATGGGCAGGCCCCACTGCGCGGTGTCCCAGGTGTCCTCGAAGGCGTGGTTGACCAGCGCGTGCATGAGCCGCACGTGGACGGTCAGCCGCCAGCCCTCCCCCGGCGCCTGCCCGGCGCGGGGCGGCAGCAGCGAGCCGGGGTCGGTCAGGCTGGCGCCCCACTTCTGGGTCTCGGCGAGCCGGCGCAGGGTCTGCCCGCCGGTCAGGCCGCCGGTCGCGACGAGCAGGTCGGTCGGCCCACCGAAGCGGTAGCCGCCGACCAGCGAGAGCTGGAGGAGCACGTCCTGGGCGTTCTGGCCCAGCCGGCGGAAGACCCGGGCGCCCTCCTCAACCAGGTCGCGGTCGAGCCAGTCGGGGTCGGTCTCGAGCTCCTCGAAGAACGCGCGGAGCGCCGGCGGGGCGTCCGCGACGGCGTCCAGGCCGCCCTCGAGCGCCTGGCGGAACTGGTCCATCCGGACCCGGCCGTCGGCCCCGGCTCGCAACCGGATCGCGTCCGCGAGCCGTCCACCGAGCTCGTCGCGCTCGAGCATCGCCCGCCCGATCCGGTCGAGCAGTGCCTCGTCGACGCCCTTGACCCGGCCGACCAGCTTGAGCGGCCGCCCGAGGCGGCGGTTGCGCTCACCACCCGCGCGGAACCGGGTCGGGTAGGGCCGCTCGCTCAGGTCGCCGGCCGCCGGGGCCACGTCGGTGCTCATGGCTCCATGATGACGCGAGCGATTACTCGCATTCAACTCGCGAATGTCCCCGCGCCCCCTGCCGATGGAGGAGTGGAATGATGGGCCTCGTCACCGAGGGAGGAGCGGGACGTGACCGACACCGCAGGACTGGAGCGACTGCTCCTCGCCGTCCAGGAGCTCTCGCTGGCCGCGGATCTCCCCGCCGTCCAGCAGGTCGTGCGCACGGCCGCGCGCGAGCTCGCCGCGTGCGACGGCGCGACCTTCGTGCTCCGCGACGGCGAGCAGTGCTACTACGCCGACGAGGACGCGATCGAGCCGCTCTGGAAGGGCCACCGCTTCCCGCTCACCGCGTGCATCAGCGGCTGGGCGATGCTCCACCGCACGCCCGTCATCGTCCCGGACATCTACGCCGACGACCGGATCCCCCACGACGCCTACCGCCCGACGTTCGTCAAGAGCCTGGTGATGGTGCCGGTGCGCACGCTCGACCCGATCGCGGCGATCGGCGCCTACTGGGCCACCCACCACACCGCGACCGACGGCGAGGTCGCGCTCCTCCAGGGCCTGGCCAACGCCGCCTCGGTCGCTCTCGACAAGCTCGCCGTGCACACCCAGCTCGCCTCCGCCGTCGCGCTGCGCGAGGCGACCCACCAGCTCGCCACCACCGACGAGCTCACCGGGCTGTGGAACCGCCGCGGCTTCTTCGAGCAGGCCCGGATCCGCTTCCCCGCCGCCGGCACCGTCGCCGCGGTCGGCTTCGTCGACCTCGACGGCCTCAAGGTGGTCAACGACACCGACGGCCACAGCGCCGGCGACGCCCTCCTGCGCCGCCTCGCCACCGCCCTCACCACGAGCCTGCGCGAGACCGACGTCGTGGCCCGGATCGGCGGCGACGAGTTCGCCGTCTTCAGCCCCGGCTTCGGCCCCGACGAACTGCACACCCGCCTGGCCGGCGCGGTCGGCCGCCGGGCCAGCGTCGGCACCGCACCGGTCGCCGGGATCGACCTGGTCGCCGAGGCGCTGCTCGAGGCCGACGCCCGGATGTACGACGCCAAGCGCCGCCTGCTCACCGAGCGGACCGCCTGAGCGGGACGGGCGTCCCCTAGAGTCCCTCTCGTGCGCAAGGCTCCCCAGCAGGCCCGGTCCCGGGAGATGGTGGAGCGGATCGTCAACGCCGGCCGCGGCGTCCTCGTCGACCACGGCTACGACGCCTTCAGCACCAACCGGGTCGCGACCGCCGCCGGGATCAGCCCCGGCTCGCTCTACCAGTACTTCCCCGACAAGACCGCGATCCTCGACGTCGTCATCGACCGCTACTGGGAAGAGGTCGCCGAGCGGGTCGCGGCCTCGCTCTCGGACCGGATCGCCGACTTCGGCCCGGGCATGGTCCGGGCCACCGCCGACGCCCTGCTGAGCGCGCTCGAGGCCGACCGCGAGCTGCTCCGGGTGGTCGCCGAGGAGCTGCCGATCCACCGCAGCAAGGAGCGCCGCGCCGCGCTGGAGCGCCGGGTCCGCGAGCTCGCGGCGACCTACCTCGCCGTCCGCGCCGACAGCACCCGCCGGCCCGACCCGGCGACGGCGGCGTGGGTCGTGGTCCTCGCGGTCGAGAACCTCGCCATGCGCTGGGTCCTCGACCAGCCGGCCGCGGTGAGCCGGGCGGCCCTGCTCGACGAGATGGTGGCGCTCGTCGGGGGCTACCTGCTCAGTCCGGACGCCCCGTGAGGGCCATGCCCACACCGAGCCCGACCATCGACGTACCGCCGATCGCACCGAGCACGCTGCCGCGCCGCTCCGAGGCGACGAACCAATCCCGGGCCCGGCCGGCGGCCAGCGCCCAGGTCGAGTCGCAGAGCTGACCGAGAGTCACCGCGACGCAGCCGAGCACGAACATCTGCACCGGAACCGCGGCCGCGGCCGCGTCGCGGTGCACGAACGGCGGCAGCAGGGCGGCGAACATCATGAACCCCTTGGGGTTGCTCACCCCGACGACGAAGCCCTGGCGCAGCGCCTTCCAGCCGGTCACCGGCGCCCGGGCGTCGCCGGCCCCGAAGCGCATCTCGTGCCGGTGCCGGAAGGCCTGGATCCCGAGCCAGACCAGGTACGCCGCACCGGCCAGCTTGATCACGGTGAACACCAGGATCGACTCGGCCACGATCGCGCCCAGGCCCAGGCAGACCAGGGCCATCACGACGAACAGCCCGAGGGTGTTGCCGAGGACGCTGGTCAGCGCGACCCGCTGGCCGTAGGAGACCGCGCGGCCGATCACGAAGACCACGCTGGGGCCCGGGATCACGATGATGACGAGCGCAGCCAGGCCGAAGCCCAGCAGCTGGTCGATCCCGACCATGGCTCCTCCTTCGAGGAGCCGTCGTGCTGCGGCGACTACTTGTCGTCGGCGCCCGGCTCCTGCGTGGTGTCGGCAGGCTGGTCACCATACATCCCGGCGTCCTTGGCACGCCCGGCATTACGCAGGCTGCGGGTCAGCGCCCAGCCGATCACCGCGACCGCGACGATGAGCGCCACGAACACGACGAAGCCGGTCCAGCCGGCGACGACGTCGTTGTCCTCGGGCTTCTTGTCCTCGGCGGCGAGGAGCGCGTGGACGGCGGTGACGGCGACGGCGTGCATGCGCCCAGTGTGTCAGGCGTCCGCGCTGACCCCGGCGAAGAGGTCGTCCTCGGGCACCGCCGACGGGACGTGGCTCACGACGAGCTCGTAGTCCTCGGTCGGCCAGACCTCCTGCTGGAGCTCGCGCGGGATCGCGAACCAGAACCCGTCGGGGTCGATCTGGGTCGCGTGGGCCAGCAGCGCCTGGTCACGGACGCCGAAGAAGTCAGCGCACGGCACCCGCGTGGTGATCCGGGCGTCCCACTCGGGCTCGGGCTTCCACTCCTTGAGCCGCTCCTCCCACGGCGACTCCAGGCCGTGGGCGAGCATCGCCTCGTGCAGCGCCTCCATGCGGGGCCGGTTGAACGAGTGGTGGTAGTAGAGCTTGAGCGGCTGCCACGGCTCCCCCGCGTCGGGGAACCTCTCGGGGTCGCCGGCCGCCTCGAACGCGGCCACGCTCACCTCGTGGCAGCGGATGTGGTCGGGGTGCGGGTAGCCGCCGCGCTCGTCGTACGTCGTCATGACGTGGGGGCGGAACTCGCGCACCTGACGCACGAGCCGCTCGGTCGCCTCCTCGAGCGGCACCAGCCCGAAGCAGCCCTCGGGCAGCGGCGGCTTGGGGTCACCGTCGGGCCACCCGGAGTCGACGAAGCCCAGCCAGGACTGGCTGATCCCGAGGATGTCGCGGGCCCGCTCCATCTCCTGGCGGCGCACCTCGGTGATGTTGGCGAGGATGTCGGGGCGGTCCATCTTGGGGTTGAGGATCGAGCCCCGCTCACCGCCGGTGCACGTGACGACGCGGACGTCGGCGCCCGCGGCGACGTACATGGCCGTCGAGGCGGCGCCCTTGCTCGACTCGTCGTCGGGGTGGGCGTGGACGTGCATCAGGCGCAGTCCCGAGCGGTCGGGGACGGGCGCGTGCGTGGTGGGCATGCGGACCATCGTAGGAACATGTCGCGTGGGACGATGAACCGGTGAGCTCCACCCCCGATTCCCTGGCCCAGCGTTACGGCACCTCGTCGCGCGCACGGCGTACCGCGGTGATCGCGGTCTCCGTCGTCGTCGCGGTCTCCTTCCTCGGCTGGCTGCTGTGGGCGATGCTGTTCCACGCCAACCCGGCGGTGTCCTCCGAGGAGATCGGCCACGAGGTCGTCGACGACCACACGGCCACGATCCGGGTCCGGATCTCCTACGGCGACGGCCCGGTCGACGCGACCTGCCAGGCCCGCGCGATCTCCCACGACAAGGCCGTGGTCGGCGAGCAGACGTTCACGCCGACCGTCGCCGACGGGGGCATCGAGGAGATCACCGTGCGGACCGAGCGGCGCGCCACGACGGTCGAGTGGATCGGCTGCAAAGCACCCGATCAACCCCGTTATCGGTAAGGTTGAGGTTTCTGTACCGACACCGGTACGCGACGAGACGAGCAGTTTCAGGAGCAACCCATGACGCAGACGGACCAGAGCGGCGGCCAGAACACCATCTGGCTGACCCAGGACGCCTACGACAAGCTGAAGGCCGAGCTGGAGCACCTCCAGGGGCCCCGGCGCGCCGAGATCGTGGCCGAGATCAGTGCCGCGCGTGACGAGGGCGACCTGAAGGAGAACGGCGGCTACCACGCCGCGCGCGAGGAGCAGGGCAAGAACGAGGCCCGCATCATCCAGCTCAAGGACATGCTGCGCCGCGCCGAGGTCGGCGAGACGCCCCCCGACGACGGTGTCGTCGAGCCGGGCATGGTCGTCACCTACAAGTTCGAGGGCGATGACGACGACGAGGCGGAGTCGTTCCTCCTCGGCGCGCGCGAGATCGACCCCGAGGGACTGACCGTCTACTCGCCGCAGTCGCCGCTCGGCCAGGCCATCAACGGCCGGAGCAAGGGCGAGACCGTGACCTACGAGGTCAACGGCAAGCAGCAGACCGTGATCATCCTGGACGCCAAGCCCTACGTGGCCTGAGCCTCCACCTCCGAGCCGCCGGTCTCCCCCGTGGGGGCCGGCGGCTCGGACATTTCGGCCAGGTGCAGGACCACGGCGTTGGCGGCCGCGGCCAGCGGTACGGCGACGAGCGCGCCCGCCACGCCGGCCACCAGCACGCCGCAGGCGATCGCGAAGATCACGCCGAGCGGGTGCAGCGAGACCCAGCGGCCGAGCAGGAACGGCTGGAGCACGTGGCCCTCGAGCTGCTGCACGCCGATCACGACCGCGAGCATGAGCAGTGCCGTCACCGGCCCCTGGTCGACGAGCGCGACCAGGATGGCGACGCTGCCCGCGACGGTCGCACCGATCATCGGCACGAACGCGCCCAGGAACACCAGCACGCCGATCGCCAGCACGAACGGCACGTTGAGGATGGCCGCACCCACGGCGATGCCGATGGCGTCGACCAGGGCCACGAGGACCGTGGCCCGGACGAACTGCACGAGCGAGATCCAGGCGACCCGGCCCGAGCTGTCGACCCGCTGACGCGCCGCGCGGGGCGCGATCCGGACCACCCAGGACCAGATCCGCTCGCCGTCGGCGAGGAAGAAGTACGTCGAGAAGACCGCGATGAAGAAGCCGGCCAGGACATGGCCCAGCGCGGTGCCCACCTCGGAGACCTGGGTGATCACCTCGCCGTCCTGGGAGCGCTTGCGGATCATCTCCTGGACGCTGGAGATGTAGTCGTTGATCTGCGAGTCGCTGGCGTGCAGCGGCCCGTCGCGCAGCCAGTTGCGGATCTCCTGCAGGCCCTGCACCGTCGAGTCCGCGAGGTCGGTCGCGCCGGCGGCGACCTGCTGGCCGGCGAAGGTGAGCAGCGCGCCCACGACCGCGAAGCCGGTGATCACGACGAGCAGCGCCGAGAGCCCCCGCGGTACGCCGATCCGGGTCACCGCCTGCACGAACGGCGCCGCCAGCGCGCTGATGAGCAGCGCCACCGCGACCGGGATGGTGACGACCGCGAAGTAGCCGATCAGCCAGACGAGCAGGTAGCCCGCGCCGGCGATGAGCAGCAGCCGCCAGGCCCACCCGGCCGCCAGGTCGAGGCCGAACGGCACCTCGGCGCGACGCAGGTTGGACGGTCCGGTCGCGAAGCCGGGCGGCTCGCTGCGCCGGCCCTCGCGCTCCTCGCGGGCCAGCGCCCACTGGTGCGCGAAGCGCCGGAAGAGCCGCTCGTCGCGCTCGTCGGGGCTGGGGCCGAGCGGCGCCTCGTCGGCGTCCTCGACCATCTGCTCGGCGGTCTCCTCCGGCGTCGGCCGCTCGGCGTCGGGCTCGGCGTCGGGCTCGGTGCCGTCCTTCGTGTCGTGCTCGGGCTCGGTCGGTCCGTCGCTGGTCACCAGGTCAGGCTAGACGGTCGCGGCGAGGGCCCGGTCGAGGTCGGCGAGCTGGTCCGCGGAGGTCTCGATGCCGACGCTGAGCCGGATCAGGTCGGCCGGCACCTCCAGGTCGGTCCCCGCGACGCTGGCGTGGGTCATCCGGCCCGGGTGCTCGATCAGCGACTCGACGCCGCCGAGGGACTCGCCCAGCGTGAAGACCTCGGTGGCCGCGCAGATCGCGAGCGCCTGCTCCTCGCCCCCGGTGACCCGGAAGGAGACCATGCCGCCGTACCTCTTCATCTGGCGCGAGGCCACGGCGTGGCCCGGGTGGTCGGCCAGGCCCGGGTAGATGACCTGGCTCACCGACGGGTGCTTGCCGAGGAACTCGGCGACCTTCTCGGCGTTGTCGCTGTGGCGCTCCATGCGCAGCGCGAGCGTCTTGAGGCCGCGCAGCACCAGCCAGGAGTCGAACGGGCCGGCCACGCCGCCGATCGAGTTCTGGTGGAAGGCGATCGTCTCGGCGAGCTCGGCGTCGTCCACGACGAGGGCGCCGCCGACGACGTCGGAGTGACCGCCGGCGTACTTGGTCGTCGAGTGGACGATGATGTCCGCGCCGAGCGCCAGCGGCTGCTGGAGGTACGACGAGGCGAACGTGTTGTCGACGACCAGCCGGGCCCCGGCGTCGTGGGCGACCGCGGCCAGCGCCTCGATGTCACCGATCGAGAGCAGCGGGTTGGTCGGCGTCTCGAGCCAGACGAGCTTGGTCCGGCCGGGCTGGATGGCCGCGCGCACCGCGTCGACGTCGGTCACCGGCGCCGGGCTGTGCTCGACGCCCCAGTTGGTCGCGACCTTGTCGAAGAGGCGGAACGTGCCGCCGTAGGCGTCGTTCGGCAGCACCACGTGGTCGCCCGGGCGGCACAGCGCCCGGATCAGGGTGTCCTCGGCGGCCAGGCCCGACGCGAACGCGAAGCCGTGGGCGCCGCCCTCGAGCGCGGCCAGCGTCGACTCGAGCGCGGTCCGGGTGGGGTTGGCCGAGCGGCTGTACTCGTAGCCGTTGCGCAGCCCACCCACGCCGTCCTGGGCGTAGGTGGAGGTCGCGTAGATGGGCGGGATCACCGCACCGGTGGTCGGGTCGGGCGAGTAGCCGGCGTGGATGGCCCGGGTCTCGAAGCCCGCGTCGCTGAGGTTGCTGAGGTGACTGTGGTCGCTCACCGTTCGAGCCTACTCAGCCTCGGGCGTCCCGTGACAAAGCGAGCAGACGCTCGTTTCTCGGGGTGTGACGCCCCTCACCCGCGTGCTCGCGCTCCTGCTCGCCCCGCTCCTGACCCTGGGCCTGACCCTCGGCCCGGCGCTCTCCCCCGCGGCCGCCGCGCCTGCCCCCGCACCCACGCCCCAGCCCGACCCCCTGGGCCGGCTCCTGCTGGGCCCGCTCGACGCGCTGGTCGGCCTGTTGGCGCCGCTGCCGATCCCGGCGACGCCGTACACGGGGGATGTGTGCGCCAGCGGCGCCGACGCCTGCATCGACGACGTCGTCGCGCGGATGCAGACCCGGCTCGACCGGGTGGCCGGCGACTGCGCGCACAGCTCGATCTTCTCCCTCGCCTACCTGCGGGTGACCGAGAACGTCCGGGACGCCGTCCGCTCCGGCTACTTCGCCGACCGGGCCTGGCTCAACCGGGTCGACGCGGTGTTCGCCGAGCTCTACTTCGACACCACCACCCGCTGGGAGGCCGGCGACCGGACCGGCATCCCCGCCGCCTGGCGGATCGCGCTCCAGGCCGAGGACGACCGCGCGATGAGCGGCCTGGGCAACTTCCTGCTCGCCATGAACGCCCACATCAACCGCGACTTCCCGCACGTCCTGGCCACCGTCGGCCTGACCGGCCCCGACGGCAGCCACAAGGCCGACCACAACCGCTACAACAACCGCCTCGACAGCCTCTACGCCCCCGTCTTCGCCGAGGAGGCCGCCCGCTTCGACCCGACCTTCGACGACATCGACGCCGGCACTGCCGACGAGACCGTCGCGGGCGTGATCATGCGCGGCTGGCGCGAGCTGGTCTGGCGGCACGCCGAGGCCCTCGTCCTCGCCAGGACTCCAGCCGCCCGCCGCCTGGTCGAGCAGCAGATCGAGCAGTACGCCGCCCTCCAGGCCCGCCTGATCCGCGCCGCCTTCGTCGCCAAGCCCGCCGCCCGCGACGCCTGGTGCGCGACCCACGGCTGATCCCACGGCCCACCCGCGGCTGAGGCTTGCCTGCGCGGAGACAATGGAGCCATGTTCTCCCGCCGCAAGTCCGAGATGGTCGACCCCGCCGAGGCGCTGCCCGGCCGCACCACCCCCTCGTTCGCGCTGCCCGCCCAGCACGAGGTCCTGCACACCCCCCTCGTCACCGACGAGGTCCCCGACGGCCTCGAGGTCGCGGTCTTCGGCCTCGGCTGCTTCTGGGGCGCCGAGGAGATCTACTGGCAGGTCCCCGGCGTCTGGTCGACGTCCGTCGGCTACGCCGGCGGCACCAGCCCGAACCCGACGTACGAGGAGGTCTGCAGCGGCCGCACCGGCCACACCGAGGCCGTCCGCATCGTCTTCGACCCCGACCAGGTCTCCTACGCCGACCTGGTCAAGCAGTTCTTCGTGGTCCACGACCCGACCCAGGGCATGCGCCAGGGCAATGACGTCGGCACCCAGTACCGCTCCGCGATCTACTTCACCACGCCCGAGCAGGAGCAGACCGCGCGCGAGCTGACCGCGGTCTACGGCGCCGAGATCGCCCGCCGCGGCTACGGCGAGATCACCACCGAGATCGAGCCCGCCGGCCCCTACTACTACGCCGAGCCGCACCACCAGCAGTACCTCCACAAGGTGCCCCACGGCTACCGCTGCCACGCCAACACCGGCATCCCCTTCCCCGAGACCGCCTGACCTCTCACGCCCCGGTGCACCCCCGGCACGCCTGGACGGCGGGCGGCCTGACCCTCGCCGCCCTGGTCACGCTGCTCCTCACCCGGCGGCACAGCTTCGTCCCCGAGATCATCGGCGACCTGTGGCCGTGGCTGGCCCTGGGCGCCTGGCTCGTCCTGACGCTGACGGGTACGTGGCTCGCCGCCTGGGCCTGGCGGTCGTGGCGCCGCGTCCTCGCCGCCCTGGTCGCCGCGCTCCTCCTCGGCGGGCTGGGCGCCTGGGCGCTGCAACCGTCCGCGCCCCGGCTCGGCGTCCTCCGCGACCACGAGGCCTGGTTCGAGGCCCACCGCGCGGACTTCGCGGCCGCGGTCGACCACGCCACGCGCGACGACACCTACGGCAGCCTCCTCCCCGACGACCTGCGCTACCTCACGATCACCGGCCGGTTCAGCGAGAGCGACGACGCGCTTTTCTTCCCCCAGTGGATCGCCATCCCCGACGACGCCGGCGGCTACTGGTACTCCCCCGATGCCTCGCCCGCGGGCTTCGACATGTACGGCATGTGGTGCAAGGACCCCGTCGACCTCGGCGACGGCTGGTGGTCCTGCGGCCTGGCCTAGGCCCGGGCACTACCGGACGGGCCCGCCCGAACGGACTATGGCAATCCACGCGCCCGCGGTGCCATCGTCGCGAGATGGCCGACGACCCCGTGGCGAGCAACCCACGGCACTACCAGGTGGTCTTCGAGAACGAGCGCGTGCGCGTGCTGGAGTACCGCGACATCCCGGGCGACCGGACGACACCGCACGCCCACCCCGACAGCGTGATGTACACGCTGTCCTCCTTCCGCCGCCGGCTCCTCGCCGGTGACGGCGAGGAGCGGGAGGTTGCGATGCAGATCGGCACCGTCGCCTGGCTGCCCGCGCAGGAGCACCACGGCGAGAACATCGGTACGACGCCCACGCACGTGCTGTTCGTCGAGCTCAAGGAGGGCGCGGGCGAGAGCGCACCGGGCGGGCCGATCGGCCCGACGTACTAGCCGCGGGCACGCCCGAGTGGGGCGTCCGCCGAATCCAGTTGCCCCCATCCCCGACAATGGAGCCATGGCTGACCTCCCGCGGAAGGCTGCGGCGCGCACCGCGCGGCTCGCTGCCCTCCCCCTCGGCTACGCGGGCCGTACCGCCCTCGGCCTCGGCAAGCGGCTCGGAGGCGCGCCCGCCGAGGCGGTGATGTCGGAGATCCAGCAGCGCACGGCGGAGCAGCTGTTCCGCACGCTCGGTGAGCTCAAGGGCGGGGCGATGAAGTTCGGCCAGGCGCTGAGCGTGCTCGAGTCGGCGCTGCCCGAGGAGATGGCGGCGCCCTACCGCGAGCAGCTGACGCGCCTGCAGGACTCGGCGCCGCCGATGCCGACCCAGACCGTGCGCGAGCTGCTCGCCGAGGACCTCGGCGCGGACTGGAAGGACCGGCTGGTCTGGCTCGACGGGGCGCCGACGGCGGCGGCCAGCATCGGGCAGGTCCACGAGGGCCGCTGGTACGACGGCCGCCGGGTCGCCGTCAAGGTCCAGTACCCCAACGCGGGCGAGGCGCTCATGTCCGACCTGCGCACGCTGGCCCGGGCCGCGCGGGCGATCGGCCCGCTCATCCCCGGCGTCGACATGAAGCCGCTCGTCGAGGAGGTCCAGGCGCGCGCCCGCGAGGAGCTCGACTACGACCTGGAGGCCGAGGCGCAGCACGAGTTCGCCCAGTCGTTCCGCGACGATCCCGACATCGTGGTGCCCGATGTCGTCGCGGTCGGCCCGCGGGTGCTGGTCACCGAGTGGCTCGACTCGGCCGGCTCGCTGGCGTCGATCATCGCGGGCGGCACGCCCGAGGAGCGCGACCACTACGGGCAGATCTTCACCCGCTTCCTGTTCTCCGGACCTGCGCGCACCGGGCTGCTCCACGCCGACCCGCACCCGGGCAACTTCCGGGTGATCCCCCACGAGGACGGCTCACCGGGGCGGATGGGCGTGCTCGACTACGGCGCGGTCGCCCGGCTCCCCCAGCGCGGGCTGCCCGAGCCGATGGGCCGGCTGATCACGCTGTGCGCGGCCGGCGACGGTGACGCGCTCATCGCGGGGCTGCGCGAGGAGGGCTTCCTCAAGGACCGCATCCAGATCGACCCGCAACTGCTCATGGACTACCTCTCCCCGTTCGTCGACCCGACGCTCGTCGAGCGGTTCCGGTTCAGCCGGGAGTGGATGCGCGAGCAGTTCCAGCGGATCAACAACCCGAAGGACCCCGCCTACACGGTGAGCATCAAGCTCAACCTGCCGCCGTCGTACGTGCTGATCCACCGGACCTGGCTCGGCGGCGTCGGCGTGCTGAGCCAGCTCGAGGCCGAGGCGCCGTTCCGCGCGATCATGCAGGAGTTCCTGCCGGGGTTCACGGCGCAGGACTGAGCTCGAGGGTCGCCCGGCCGCCTCCGCCGGGGCCGTTGGCCAGGACCAGGCGGGCGCCCATCGCGGCGGCCTGGCGGTCGCAGATGGTCAGGCCGAGGCCGCTGCCGGGCTGCTTCGACTCGCGGTGGAAGCGCCGCGGCCCGTGCTCGAGCAGGTCCGCGGAGAAGCCGGGGCCGTCGTCCTCGACGGTGACGCTCGTCCCGGACAGGACGACGCGGGGCTCGGTGCCCGCGTGCTTGCGGGCGTTGTCGACGAGGTTGGCGACGATCCGCTCGACCCGCCGCGGGTCGGCGAGGACGAGGGCGGTGGAGCCGCCGTCGCCCTCGGGCACCAGCTCGTCGATCCGGTACGGCGCCAGGTCGGTCGGGTCCTGCCCCGACTCCAGCCGGGAGATCTCCAGCAGGTCGTCGACCAGCCGGCGCAACCGGGCCACCTGGTTGCCGACGAGCCGGGAGGCCTCGTCGTCGGGCGGCAGCAGCTCGGCGGCGCTGACCAGGGCGGTCATCGGGGTGCGCAGCTCGTGGGCCACGTCGGCCGAGAACGCCTCCTCCGCCGCGACCCGCGCGGTGAGGCTGTCGGCCATGGTGTCGAGCGCCCGGGACAGGGCGGCGACCTCGTCGCGGCCCCGGTCGTCGCGGATCCGGTCGGTACCGCCGTCGGCGATCCGGGTGGCGGTCGCCGCCGCCCGGCGCAGCCGCCGCGAGAGCGACTGGCCCGCGGCGGCGGCCAGGGCCGCCGTGAGGCCGAGCGCGACCAGGCCGGCCAGCAGGAAGGCCGAGCGCAGCGAGCGGCGCTGCCGGTCGATCGGCTCGCCGGGGACCGCGAGGGTGAGCGTCGGCCCGTCCCCCGCGACCCGGTGGGCGACCCACATGGTCCGCCCGTCGTAGTACGACGTCATCTCGGTCAGGTCCGCCTCGCGCAGTGGATCGGGCCCGAGATCCGGATCCACCGACGCGCCGAGGCGGACCTTGCCGGTGGCCTCGTAGATGGTGACGGCTGCCGCCAGGTCGGCGATCGCGCTCCGGCGCAGCTGCTCGCGCGCGTCCTCCGCGACCCTCCGGTCGATGACCAGGAAGGCGGAGGCCATGGTCACCGCCGAGACGAGGGCGGTGAGCAGCGCGATCCGGAGCCGGATCGAGTGCCAGCGGTAGCCGGTGCTCATCAGCCCTCGGAGCCCTCGGAGCCCTCGAGCGCCGGGTCCGCCATCGGCGGGGCCTTCTCGACGCTGTTGAGCGTGAACTCCTCGGTCGCCGGGTAGCCCTGGCGGTCGCCGCCGGTCGCGGTGACGGTGAGCTTGCTGTAGGTCTGGGTCGCCTCACCCTGGACGATGTCGCTGACGACGACCTTGACCGGGTACTTCACGACCTGGCCCTCGCCGGTCTCGGTGCGCGAGTCGGCGACGAGCGTGCCGGTGGCGGTCGCCTCGGCCGAGCCCCAGCCGCTCCAGACCAGACCCTCGAGCGAGCGCACGAAGTCGCTGTTGTCGACCAGGAACGAGCCCGGCTCCTGGACCGGGTCGTCGGTGACGGTCAGCAGGTAGGTGTAGTCGGCGGCCGCGTCGCCGCCGCCGTCCTGCTGCTGGCTGGCCGGGACCGGCTTCGCGTCGGCCACGCCGCAGGCGCTGAACGCGCCGAGGCCGAGCACGGCGGTGGCGAGGGCGGCGGCGGTGGTCTTGGTGATCTTCAGCATTGGAGACATCCTCTCAAGTTGGTCGGTTGCTGATGACCTGAACCATGCCGAGCCGAGATCTCAGGGTGACGGGCCGCGCATCACAGGACCATCACAACCGCGCCGGCCCCCGATCCGGGGCCGCGGCGGGGCTCTGCGCGCTCCCCCGGCTGGCACAGTGGAGCCATGCCGAACCGCCCCCGCGTGCTGCTCGTCGAGGACGACGCCGACCTCCAGGTCACCACCCGGCTCGTGCTCGAGCGGCACGGCTTCGACGTCCAGGTCGTCGGCGACGGGCTCGAGGCGCTCGACATCATCCGCACCGCCGAGCTCGACCTCGCGCTGGTCGACATCATGCTGCCCGGGATCGACGGCATCCGCCTCACCCGGCGGGCCCGCGAGCTGCGCGACCTGCCCATCGTCATGCTCACCGCCCGCGACCTCCCCCACGACCAGGTGCACGGCCTGGAGGCGGGCGCCGACGACTACGTCGTCAAGCCGTTCGACGGCGAGGTCCTCGTGGCCCGGCTGCGCGCGGTGCTGCGCCGCAGCCAGGCCGCCGCCACGCCCACCGCGGACCCCGACGTCCTGGTGCGCGGCGACCTGCGGATCGACGTACCGGGGATGACGGTGACGCGCGCCGGTGAGCCGGTCCCCCTCTCGGCCACCGAGTTCCGGCTGCTCCACGCCTTCGCGAGCCACCCCGGTGTGGTGCTCAGCCGGTACCAGCTGCTCGACCTGGTCTGGGGCGACACCGAGTGGACCGAGGAGCGGGTCGTCGACGTGACCCTCCAGCGGCTGCGCACCAAGGTCGGCGCGGAGCGGATCGAGACCGTGCGCGGCGCCGGCTACAAGATGCCCCGCGACGCCTAGGGCCACGCCCTAGAGCCCGGTCGTCCCGTCGATCGCCTCGCGCAGCAGGTCGGCATGGCCGCAGTGGCGCGCGTACTCCTCGATCATGTGGATCAGGATCCAGCGCACGCTGATCCCCTCGCCACCGCGCCGGTGCCGGCGGGCCGCGAACGCGTCGAGGTCGGCGACGCCGTCGAGGATCGCGTCGGAGCGAGCGATCGCGTCGTGCAGCATCCGGCGCAGCGTCGCGGGATCGTCGTCGGCGGCGCTGGTCCAGTCCCAGTCGCGGTTGTGGCGCCAGTCGACCTGCTCGAACGGCGGGTGCGGCGGCGCCCCGGCCAGGGTGACGCCGAACCACCAGTCCTCGACGTAGGCGAGGTGCTTGAGCATCCCGCCCAGCGTCATCGTGGTCGGCGGCACCCGGCGGCCGAGCTGCTCGGCGTCGAGCCCGTCGGTCTGCCGGACCAGCGTGGCGCGCTGGTCGTCGAGGAAGGCGCGCAGCATCGTCGCCTCGTCGGCGGCGAGGGGCGGTTCGCTCACGAGGGATCTCCGTCCGTCAGGCAGTAGACGCGCCCCACCGGGTCGCGCAGCACGGTCCAGTGGGGGTGTACGGCGAGCACGTGGGCGCCCAGCCCGAGGTGCCGCTCGGTCTCGGCCGCGCGGTCGGTGGTTCCCCAGTCGAGGTGGGCCCGGACCGCTCCGGAGGCGTCGGCTTCGCCGAGTCGCTGGAGCAGCAGGCGCAGCGGCTGGTCCCGGTTCTGGTCGTGGTCGGCCGGCGGCACCAGGAACCGGAAGTCGTCGCTGACCGACGAGGCCCGCTGCGCCCATCCGGTCACGGCCGTCCAGAACCCCAGCTCGGTCCGGTACGCCGCCGGCGGCACGTCGAGCGCCACCTGGCGCACCCGCGAGGCCGATCCGCGTCCGTGCTCGGTCGCGCGCGGCCGCACGGACGCCGGCGACGGCACGAAGCAGAACACGAAGCCGCCCGGCGAGGCCATCACGACGTACCCGCGGTCGACGACGAGCGTCGCCCCCGCGGCCACCGCGGACCGGGCCGCGGCCTGCGGGTCGGGGACGTGCAGGTCGAGGTGGATCCGGTCCCCGCCCTGGTGCCGGCGCTGCACCCGCAGGTAGGCGTCGCCGTCGGGCGGCAGCAGCGTGGCGAACTCGCCGTCGTCACCGCGGGGCGCCGAGACGGCGTAGCCGGTGACGTCCTGCCAGAAGCCCACGCTCTCGTGGTGGTGGGCCGCCGCGTTGTCGAGGAACGCGGTCACCCAGAACGGGCTCATCCCGAGACGGGGGCGCAGTCGTATCCGCAGCCGTCAGGCGGGAGCGGTCCGTCGGCGTGGGCCGCCGGCCGGTGCAGCACCGCGGCGGTCGCGGTGACCACCACGTCGTCCGTGCCGTCGTCCGTGCCGGCGAGCGCGGCCGTGCCGTCGACGAGCAGCGTGTAGCCGTGCCGCTCCCGGGGCGGGAACACGAGCGTCACGACCGCGTTGTCGGCCAGGTTGCGCAGCGTGCCGCGGCCCGGTCCCGCGATCCGGAGCGTGCCGTCGTCGCCCGCGACCGGGTCGACGGTGACGACCTTGACCTGGGGCGACGACGTGGACAGCAGGTAGCCGCTGTCGAAGTCGCTCAGCGCCTGACGCAGGTCCGCGGGGTCCACCGGGATGCTCATGGGACGAGGGTACGACTCACCACAGACCGAGCACATCGCCGCCGATCCGGACGATGAACGCACTGACGACCACGATGAAGAAGATCCGCACGAACCGGGAGCCGCGGGCCACGGCGGTCCGGGCGCCGGCGTACCCGCCGAGCAGGTTGCACGCGCCCATCACCAGTCCGACGTCCCAGCGCACCGCGCCGGTCGGGATGAACAGCAGCAGCGCGCCGAGGTTGGTCGCGAAGTTGGCGAGCTTGGCCTTGGCCGAGGCCTGGAGGAAGTCGTAGCCGAGCAGCCCGACCAGGGCGAACACGAAGAAGCTGCCCGTGCCGGGTCCGAGGATGCCGTCGTAGAAGCCGATCACGAAGCCCACCCCGGTCGCCGCGGCGGTGTGCCGGTGCCCGCTGAAGCGCAGCGCGGTCTCCTCGCCCAGCCGCGGGCGCAGGACGACATAGCCGCCGACCAGGACCAGGGCCACGAGCACGATCGGCTCGAACGCCTCGCGCGGGATGTGCGAGGCCAGCAGCGCCCCGGAGAAGGCGCCGGCCAGGGCGAGGAGCATGAGCGGGACGAACGTACGGGGGTCCGGGCCGATCCGGCGGTAGTAGGTGACCGAGCTGGCCGCCGTACCGCACACGGACGCGATCTTGTTGGTCGCGAGCACCTGGACCGGGCTGGCGCCGGGCAGGCCGATCAGCAGCGCCGGGAGCTGGATCAGGCCGCCCCCGCCGACGACTGCGTCGACGAAGCCCGCGGTGAGCGCCGCGAGGCCGAGGAGGGCGAGGACGGTGAGGCTGAGGTCGGACATCGACCCCGCACTCTACGAGGCCCAGGTGAGGTCGACGGTCGCCCTGTCGGTGTACTCCTCGACGACGTCGTCGGAGGTCTCGATGCAGTCGGAGACGAGGTCGACGACGACCATCGCCGTGGCGATCTCGACGCGCAGCGTGAGCGGCCCCTTGGCCCCGCTGACGAACACCGGGTTGTCGGGCTCGGCCACGGTCCAGCCGTCGTCGCGCAGGAGACGGGCGGTGGTGGCGGTCGCCTGCTCGTGGGTGAGGTCGTTGGTGGCGCGGAAGTTGAGGAAGTTCTGCATCACCACCCCGCGCGGGGCGTAGGACTCACCGCAGCGGGTGAACGAGCGGCTGCCCTTGGCCTGGTCGAGACCGAGCGCCGCGGCGATCCGGTGCAGGACGCCGTCGATGGCGGCATCGGCCTGGAGCTCGGCCTCGTGGGCCGCGGCCCGGCCGGCCTCGTCCTTGTTGCCGCAGCCGGACAGGCCCAGGCTGAGGGCGAGCAGGACGGTGAGGGGCACGATCCCGAGTGTGCGCGTCATGGGAGCAGGATCCCACCCGGCCGGATGTGCTCGAGCAGCCACGCGCCACCCTCAAGGAGGCCGTGCCCCGCGCTCGACGCCGTCGCCGCGGTCAACAGCTCGGGCAGGGTGAGGTAGTCGCCGCCCTCGTCACCGCGCGCCGGCTGGTAGGTCACCTGGGCGTCGGTGTCGGTGACGATGTGCGCCATGTTGTCGAGCGAGGTGCCGGTGAAGTACGACGAGTGGTTGTCCATGAGCTTCTCGATCCGCAGCGCGCCGTCACCGGTGGCGAACCGCGGCGCGTCGAAGTCGGTGCCGGCCGGATCGACCCCGAGCGCCCCGACGCCGCCGCGCTCGCCGTGGCCCAGCAGCGAGACCGGGTCGTGGTCCATCGCGCCGACCCAGACGTCGGCATCGGTGAGCCCCTCGGCGGTCGCGGCCGGCTGACCGGGGCTGCCGATGATGACCGCGTCGTCGACCGGGGCGCCGTCGGTCAGGGCGTAGCCGAGCGTGGTCGAGCCGTAGCTGTGCCCGATCGCGGTGAGGTGGGCCCGCTCGCCCTGGTCGGAGGCGCGCAGGCCGTCGACGAAGTCGCTGAACCGGGCCCCACCCGCCTCGGCCTTGTGGGTGAAGGCGACGCCGTCGAAGTCGACCATGCCGCCCGGATCGAGGATGTTGACCGGGTTGCCGCTCGGCGCGTCGTAGTCGAGCCAGTAGATCGAGGCGACCGTGCCGTTGTTGTCGGCGCGTGCCTGCTGGTGCAGGTCGTAGGTCTTGGCCAGGTTGCCCGAGGTGCTCGAGGTCTCGGAGGTCAGTCCGGGGATGTTGGCCGAGACGTGGTCGGCGGTGTCGGGGTTGCCGAAGCTGATCGCGACGGCTCCGTCGCCGGAGTGGATGCCCGGCTTGTAGACGAGCAGGTGGGTCAGCGCCTCGCCGGTCGCCGGGTCGAGCCGGTCGGCGTACTCGGCGAGGGCGTCCTTGACGTAGGTCGCGTTCTCGAGGATCCGCCGCTCGGCACCGGTCAGCTGGCCGTCGTCCTCGCGCCGGCCGTAGTAGTCGGCATCGCGCCCCAGCGCGGCCCGGTTGGCCTCGTCGCGATCGGTGACCGGCAGCCCGTCGGCATTGCCGACCAGCTCGGGGTGCTCGGTGGTGAGCGCCTCCTGCTCGGCCCGGCTCAGGCCCTTCCACCACGCGGCGAGCGCGACCGGGTCGTCGAGCCGGCCGCGCAGCTGGGCGGTGAGGGCCGGGAGGTCGGGTCGATCGCTCGCCGCGGCCGCCTGGACGCCCTCGGCCACGGTGTCGACCCCGCGCAGCGCCGCGACGAGGTCGGCCTCGGCCGCGTCGAGGTCGCGCACCCAGGCGTCGATCCGGGTCGTCAGTGCGGTGACCTGGGTGGTCAGCCGCTCGGCCCGGCCCTGGAGCTCCGGCACCCGGCTCTCGTCGGTCGCCGCGTCGATCTCGGACCGCAGCGTCTCGATCGCGCCGTCGACCGTACGCCGCTCGGTCTCGATCGTCTCGCGCCGGACGGTGAGCCGGGCGATCCGCTCCTCGAAGAGGTCGGCCGCGGTGACCGCCCGGTCGAGCGCCGCCTCGGCCGCGTCGAGCCGGGACGCGAACCGGGTCGCCGCATGACCGTGGGCCTGCGCCGCATCGCCCTCCCAGCCGGGCGCGGCGACCGAGGCCGACCAGCCCTGGACATTCTTGACCGCCACCGCGACCGCGCGCAGGTCGGTGGCGAGCAGCTGGGCGCCCAGCGGCGTCGAGTCGGTCTCGGGACAGGCCCCGACGTGGGGCGGCAGCGTGATGACGGTCATCGCCGGCTCACCCGCTCACGCCGGCGTCGTGCTGGGCCCAGGGCAGCAGCGCCCGGAGCCGCTCGGCCTGCGCCCGGTCGGCGATGATCACCAGCCCCCGGAAGAAGACGAACTCCTCGGCGTACCCCTGTGCCTGACCGGCGGTGACCTTGAGCTCGTCGGCCCACGGCTCGCGGAAGCCCTCGACCGCGCCGCTCACCTCGGCGGACAGACCGCTCGTCGACGCCTTGGCCAGCCGGCGCCAGGCGCCGTCGAGCTCGTCACCGGCCGCGTCCCAGGCCGCGCGCGCCGTCTGGAGCACCGCGAACGGGACGTCGAGCTCGGCGCCCATCACGCCTCCCCGGTCGGCGGCGGGTCGGTCTCGGCGGTCTCGGCGGGTCCGGCCGGGTGGGCGGGGCGGCTGAGCCGGTCCAGGAGGGCTGCCCGGACGACCCGGCGGCTCGCGTCGTCCGGCACCTGCAGGGTCGGCGTGGACAGCGCGAGCACGGTGACCACCGCGCCCGCCTCGGCCTCGAGGTGCAGGACACCGTCGCTCGCCCGCAGCACCGGACGCCCGTCGTTGTCGGTGGTCGCGACCATCCGCCACTCGTGGGCACCGAGCCGCCAGGCGACCCGGCGCAGGAGGTCCGTACCGCCGTCGGGGCCCAGACCGGTCAACGACCGCTCCGCCACCAGCGCGACGCCGTCGGGTCGGGTCCGGCTCGCCCAGCGCACGCTCGGCGGGCTCGGTGGGCTTGTGGGGGTGGTGGCCGCCTCGGTCAGCAGCGGCGCGAGCAGCGCCCAGGCAGCACTCAGCCGGGCGAGGTGGCGATCGAGCTCGTCGGGCGGGGTGGCGGGCGGTGGTTCACCGACCCCGGCCTCGGGCAGCAGGACCACGGTGAGATCCGGGTGCCGTCGGCGCACGACCGACCAGAACGGGTCGCCGTCGAGAGCCTGGGCGGTGGCGTCGGCGGCGCCGTCGTCGCCGCGGTACGTGTCCATGGAAGACGGCTGCCCGGGGCCGTCGAGGGCGAAACCGCGAGGGTCCGATCCGTGCGGAAAACCGCGATTCCCGTGGGTCAGGTTCCCGTGGTTCGCCTCAGCCCACCCAGAAGCCGCGCGAGCCGAACCAGTCGCCGTAGGTCCCCGGGCCACCCGCACCGCCGCCGGCCGCGCCCCGCCCGCCCCGGCGCGAGCCGAGGTAGGACCCGACCACCGCGGCGCCCAGGTCGTCGGCCTCGGGCGCGATCACCGCGCCGTCGACGCGCCGCGCCATCGATTCGATGAACCGGGCCAGCCCGGGGTCCTCCCCGAGCCGGAAGAACGTCGTCTGGGCGCCGAGCCGGCGTGCGTTGTCGAGCTCGCGCACGGCGAGCGCGATCGTCGTCGGGTGCGGCGGGTAGGAGAAGAACACGTCGCCGCTCGACTCCAGGTGCGAGGTCGGCTCGCCGTCGGTGACGATGAGCAGCACCGGCTGGGCGTTGGGGTGCTTGCGGAAGTGCCGGTTGGCCAGCAGCAGTGCGTGGTGCAGGTTGGTGCCCTTGGCCCAGCGGGCGTCGAGGGCGGTGAGCTCCTCGATCCGCATCGTCTGGGCGTGCCGGCCGAAGCCGATGAGCTCGAGGTCGTCCCCGCGGAAGCGGGTGCCGATCAGGGTGTGCAGCGCGAGCGCGGTCTGCTTCATCGGCACCCACCGGCCGTCCATCGCCATCGAGAAGCTCGTGTCGACGCACAGCGCGACCGCCGCCTGGGTACGTGCCTCGGTCTCGGCGACCTCGACGTCGTCGATCGCGAGCAGCGGGCCGTCGGGGTCGCCGGCGCGGCGCAGCACGCCGTTGAGCATGGTGCGGGGCAGGTCCCAGGGCTCGGTGTCGCCGAACTCCCAGCCCCGGGTGGCGCCCGAGAGGTCCCCGGCACCGCCGGCCTGGCGCAGGTCGCGCTGGCCCTGGCGTCCGGACATCCGCTGCGCGACGTCGCGCAGGAGCGCCTTGCCGAGCTGGCGCATCGCCTTGGGGGTCAGCCGCAGCTCGCCGTCGTACCCCCGCTCCATGGCGCCGGAACGACGCAGCGCCTGCTCGAGCTCCTGGAGCTTGCGGGCGTCGACGGCGGCCTCGTTGCCGAGCTGGCGGGCGAGCTTGTCGAGGTCGACATCGTCGAGGCGCGCGCCGCCGTAGCTCTGCGCGAGCTGATCGGCGAGCGCGTCGAGGTCGGCGATGTCCTGGAGGACGCCGGTCCCGTCGCCGAGGCCGAGCCCCTGGCCGCCGTTGCCGAACTGCTCGGAGCCGCCCCAGTCCTCGCCGGGGCGCAGCGACATGAGGTTCTGGTCGAGCCGGTCGAGCTGCTGCATCAGGGACGGCGACCCGAACGCCTGGGCGGAGAGCTGCATCAGCTCGGCCCGCTGCTCGGCGCTCATCGAGTTGAGCATCCGCTGCGCGGCCGCCGAGCGCTGGGCGAGCGTGTCGAGCAGCTCGTCGATGTTCTGGGGGTTCTCGGGGAAGTGCCGGCCGTGCTTGGCCATGAAGTCGGCGAAGTCCTCGGGGGTGTCCTCGCCCCGGTGATGCTTCTCCAGCAGCTCGTTGAGGTCGGAGAGCATCTCGTCGATCGCCTGCCGGTCGGCGTCGGTGGCGTTCTCGAGCGCCTCCTTCATCCCGGCGAAGCGCTGGTCGAGCAGCTCGCGGCCGAGCAGGTCCTTGATCTGCTCGTACGCCGCGCGCGCCTCGCGCGACTGCCAGTCGTAGTCGGAGAGCTCGGTGACCGCCGCGGCCGGCGAGGCTGGCAGGTTCTCCATCCGCATCTCGCGGAAGGCCCGGTCGCCGTCGTCCATCATCGCGTCGCGGGCGAGCTGCTTGCGCTCCTCGAGCACGGCTTGGTCGAGCAGCTGACGCACCTCGTCGAGCGTGCCGTCGAGGTGGTGCTGCTGGAGCAGCTCGCGGCGTCGTTCGGCGACCCGCCGGGCCAGGTCGTCGAGACCGGCCTGGTCCTGGCCGCCCCGGCGCAGGAACTCGCGCATCGCGCGCTCCGGGCTGTAGCCGGCCATGACGTCCTCACCGATCGCGTCGAGCGCCTCGGCGAGGTCGACCGGCGGGGCGAGCGGGTCCCCGCCGTCGTAGCGGCGGTAGCGGCTCATGGTGCGCTCCTTCGTACGTCGGCGCCGGCGCGCAGCGCCCGCGGGATCTCGGCGACCTCGTCGACGACCTCGTGCAGCCGGGCGACCTGGTCCGGGTCGCCGGAGGTGTCGAGCTCGACGCCGTAGTGGATGCCGGTCGAGCGCCACGCGTCGTCGAAGCCGCCGTCGGCGGTGACCGCCACCCCCGCGAGCGGTACGCCGAGCCGCGCCGCCTCGCGATAGGTGTCGTTGAGCACGCAGAGCGCGACCGCCAGGTGCAGGACCTGCCCGCCGTTGGACGCGGGCGCGGCGAGCACCCCCGCGTCGGTCCAGGCGTGCGGCAGCGCGACCCCCTCGCCGGAGCGGAGGGTGCCGGCTCCGGCGCGGACGCCGTACGGGGACGGATCAGCCATAGACGGTCTCGGATCCGTCGGAGTCCTTGCCGATCTTGCGGGCCAGGAAGAGGCCCTCGAGGGCCAGCTCGATCGCGGCCGCCCGCTCGCCGTCGGTGGCGCCGCCGCCGGGGCCGTTGACCCGCTCGCAGACGTCGTCGTAGAGGTCGGACTCGCCCAGCACGGGCAGCCCGATGAGTACGTCGCGCGCGGTGACCGCGCCGCCGGTGGTGACGGTGGCGCCGTCCTCGATCGCGCTGACGAGCAGAGCCAGGTCGAGCCCGCGGAAGCGCTCGCGGACGGTCTCGGCGGTCGCCGTGCGGAGCAGGTGGGTGAGGATCTCGGCCTCGCGGCCCTCTTCGCCCGACTCGAACTCGATCTTGCCGCCGAGGACGTCGACCGCGGTCTCCAGGTCGACCACCCGGGCCACGGCGCGGTCCTCGCCGTGGATGGTGGCGCGGCGCAGGGCCGCGGCGGCCACGGTCTCGGCACCGGCGATCGCGAACCGGGCCGAGACGCCGGAGCGCTGGTCCACGGCGCTGGACTCGCGCAGGTTGCGGGTGAACCGGGCGAGGATCTCGACCAGGAAGTCGGGGACGTCGACGTGCTCGGGCAGGAGGTGCGCCTCCTGGCGGATGACGGCGATCTCGGCGGCCAGCGCGTTGGGGTAGTGGGTGCGGATCTCGGCGCCGAAGCGGTCCTTGAGCGGGGTGATGATGCGGCCGCGGTTGGTGTAGTCCTCGGGGTTGGCCGAGGCGACGACGAAGACGTCGAGCGGCAGGCGCAGCACGTAGCCGCGGATCTGGATGTCGCGCTCCTCCATCACGTTGAGCATCGCGACCTGGATCCGCTCGGCGAGGTCGGGCAGCTCGTTGATCGCGACGATCCCCCGGTGGGAGCGCGGGATCAGGCCGAAGTGGATCGTCTCGGGGTCGCCCAGCGAGCGTCCCTCGGCGACCTTCATCGGGTCGACGTCGCCGATCAGGTCGGCGACGCTCGTGTCGGGGGTGGCGAGCTTCTCGGCGTACCGCTCGTCGCGGTGGCGCCAGGCGACCGGCAGGTCGTCGCCGAGCTCGGCCGCCCGGCGCCGCGAGGCGACCGTGATCGGCTCGTAGGGGTGCTCGCCGAGCTCGGCGCCGTCGATGACCGGCGTCCACTCGTCGAGCAGCCCGATCAGGGTGCGCAGGAGCCGGGTCTTGCCCTGGCCGCGTTCGCCCAGCAGGACGACGTCGTGCCCGGCGATGATCGCGCGCTCCAGCTGCGGGATGACGGTGTCCTCGAGCCCGTGCAGGCCGGGCCAGGGGTCCTCGCCGCGCGCGAGGCGGTCGAGGAGGTTGGTACGCAGCTCGGCGCGGAGCGTCTGCTGCTGGTGGCCGGCGGCGCGGAGGGCGCCGAGAGTGGTGATCGCGGGGGCCGAAGTGGTCACCGTCTCACGCTACTGCGGACGCACAACGGCTGTCGCGGCTCTACGCTTCCCCCGTGGTCATCCTCCTCGGAGTGGTGTGCGTGCTCCTGGCCGGCGTCGTGGTGGCGTTCGCGCGCGACCGCGCCCGGCTCCAGCGCCTGCTCGCGGACACCCAGGCCCGGATGACCCAGCTCGAGTCCGACCTGGACGCCGCGCTCCGCCCGCCCCCGCCGGCCAGCTCCGCCGAGCGCGCCATGCGCCGGGTGATCCGGACCGCGTCCAAGGTCCGCTCGCACGGCATCACCGGGCTGATCCAGAGCACCGTCGAGGACCTGCAGACCTGGGCCAGCGACGACGAGCGCGCCGACATCCTCAACATGGCCGCCTCCGACGGCACGGTCACGCTGTTCTTCTCCGACATCGAGGACTCCACGCCCCTCAACGACCGGCTCGGCGACAGCACCTGGGTCAAGGTGCTCGCCGCCCACGACCGGGTCCTGCGCACGCGCATCGAGCAGTACCGCGGCCAGGTGGTCAAGACCGCCGGCGACGGCTTCATGGTCGCCTTCCGCGACGCCGAGGCCGCCTGCCGCGCCGCCCTCGGCATCCAGCGCGACCTCCCCCGCGACCTGACCCTGCGCCGCTACGGCCCGATCCAGGTCCGGATCGGCATCCACACCGGCCAGGTGGTCGCCCGCGACGGCGACTACTTCGGCCGCAACGTCGCCATGGCCGCCCGGGTCGCCAACCTCGCGCTGGGCGGCGAGATCCTCGCCAGCGATGCCGTCCGCGAGGCCCTGGACGACGACGCGGCCCTCGCGCTGGTCGAGCGCGAGGCGGTCGAGCTCAAGGGGCTCGCCGGCGAGCACGTGGTGTGGGAGATCCGGCCGCCGGTCAGCGGTTGAGCCGCAGCGTCGCCCGCGCGATGCCCGGCGAGCCGAGGTAGACGACCCGGACCCGGCGCTTGCCCGGGGCCAGCCGGACCCGGAGCACGGCCCGGCCGTCCTCGAGACGGACGCCGCCCAGCAGCCGGCCGCCGTCGAGCACCCGGACCCGGCCGGTGACCGGGACGGGCGCCGTGACCCGCACCCGGACGACGGTGGTGGCCCCGCGCCGCACGATCCGGCCGGTCAGCCGGGCTGCGGCCCGCGCGACGGGAGCGGTCGGTGCGGAGTCGGCGGTCCCGTCGGCGTACCCGCTGCGCCGGGCGGTCACCCGGACGCTGAGTCGCGTGCCGCGATCCCCCACCCGCACGACGTACGACGCACCGGTGGCCCCGGCGATCGGCCGCCCGTCCGCGAACCACTGGTGTCGAAGGGCCGCGGGCCGAGGCGCCCAGGTCCCGCCGGTCGCCGTCAGCCGGCCTCCGACCCGCACCTGTCCGGTGACCACCGGCCGGGTGACCGGAACGAGCACCGCCGCGCCGGGTTCGCCCAGGGCGCCGTCGATGCCGCTGACCGCGCCCCCGTCGGCGACGGCGATCTCGCGGGCCTGCGCGAGCCGGTAGCGGGCATCGGAGAACTGCCGTCGCTCGCAGCCGCACGCCTCGTCCTCCACGGCGAACCGCACGCGGTAGGTCCCCGCGGGGACCCGCAGCCGCCACCGGCCGTCCGGGCCGGCCACGGTCCTCGCGGCGGAGCTCCAGCGCTCCCGGTCGGCGTCGTAGGCGTACGCGTTCACCGCGGCGCCGGCGTACGGCGTGCCGTCGACGCGGTGGACCGTGCCCGCCAGCACCCCGGTGCCGGCGGTGGGCCGCAGGGTGGCCTCGAGGTCGCGGGTGCTGCCCGGCGGCAGGGTGTCAGCGGACCGCCCGGGTGGACCGCACCGTCGTACCCGAGGGCGCTGTAGCGCACCCACAACGGACCGGACGGCACCCGCGCGCGCCAGTGCCCGGTCGCATCGGTACCCACCCGCCACCGGCCGTAGCCGTCGGGCAGCTCCTCGTCGGCCAGCCAGACGGACGCGCCGACCAGCGGGGCTCCGTCAGCTCCACGCAGCGTCCCGGTCACCACGACGCTCGACGGGTCCGGCGTGAGCTCGATGTCGAGGCCCGGGCGCGGTGTCGTCGCGTCCGCGGTGACCGGTGTGGCGTCCGCGATCCGGTGACCCCCCAGGAACTGGCGGGTGTCGTCGCGGTCGTCGGTGACCAGGACGCGGTAGGTGCCGACCGGCGGCCGCAGCCGCCAGCGGCCGTCGTCGCCGGTCAGCGTGTGCTGGACGCTCTCCCAGCTCCCGTGGTCCTCGACGACGAGGCTGACCACGGCACCGACGACCGCCGCACCGCCGGGTCGGCCGACCCTTCCCGACAGCGGCGCCGCGACCGGGCCCGTGGAGGTGTCGAGGTCGAGGCGCGCCTCGTCGGCGCCGACGGTCGCCGACGCCACCGCCCGGGGCAGCTCCGTCGACGTCACCATGACCCGGTAGGAGCCGGGCTCGACGGCGAACGCCCAGGCCCCGTCGGCACCGGTCACGGTGGTCCGGGAGCCCTCCACCCAGGAACCGGTCGACAGGTCGGGACGGACCTCGACCTCAGCTCCGGCGACCGGGCCGTCCGGTCCCGTCGCCGTGCCGCCGAGGGTGGCGCGTCCCGCGTCGGCGGCGAGGTGGACGTCGCCGACCTGCGCGGCCACGCCGGCCCGCACGGTGGCCGTGGCGTCCGTGGTGGCCCAGGCGTCGTCGGCGTCGCGAGAGTGGGTGAAGGTGTAGGCACCCGGGGGCAGCCGGACGGACCACCGGCCGTCGGCACCCGCCGTCGTCTCCGCGAGCACCTTGCCCGCCACCGTGACCACGACGGGGACGCACGGGACCGAGCTGCCGCGCGAGCTCACCGCGCGCCCCGACACCGAGCCGTACCCGGGCTCGCGGGTCAACCGGGCGTCCAGACCGTCGAGCACGGCACCGGGACCGGCGCTCAGGGTCTGCCCGAGCGCCAGGCTCCAGGCCCCGGGGTGGAACTGCGGATCCGTACCGGGCACGCGGAAGCCGACCCGGTAGCGCCCGGCAGGGACCCGGACCCGCCACCGGCCGTCGTCATCGGCGCTGTCCCTCGCGATCGGCGCGACCGTCACGTCCCAGTCACCCTGGGAGGGCTCGGCCCACACCTCGACGATGGCCTGCACCGGCTCGCCGTCCGGTCCCAGCGTGCTTCCGGACAGCACCGCGCCCCCGGTCGCGCTGTCGGCGACCGCGGGCACCGCCGGGCTCAGGACCGCGAGCACGCTCGCGAGCAACGTCGTGAGCGCCGCCATGAGCACCACGCGAGCCGTCCGGCTCGTCCCTGCCATCGCTCGCCCTCCACGGCTCCCCGCCCTCCGGACGAGGGCCGGTCGCGAGGCTAGCGACGGCGCGGGCCGGGCGCGGCGTGCTTCGCCGGGCGTTCACCCGGCGCTCCGCGGACGTTCAGCCTCAGACCGAGAGCAGCACCGACGAGCCGTGCCCGAACAGCCCCTGGTTGGCGGTGATGCCGACCTTGGCGCCCTCGACCTGGCGACCGGTCGCCTGGCCGCGCAGCTGCCAGGTGAGCTCGCAGACCTGGGCGATCGCCTGGGCCGGGACCGCCTCGCCGAAGCAGGCCAGGCCACCCGACGGGTTGACCGGGATCCGGCCGCCGATCGTGGTGTCGCCGGCGCGCAGCAGGGCCTCGGCCTCGCCGCGCTTGCACAGCTGGAGGTCCTCGATCCAGTCGAGCTCGAGGGCGGTGGAGAGGTCGTAGACCTCGGCCACGTCGACGTCCTCGGGGCCGATCCCGGCCTCCTCGTACGCCGCCCGGCCGATCGACTCCTTGAACGTGTGGTCCGGCACGCCGGTCACCGCGGAGGAGTCCGTGGCGAGCAGGGGCATGTCGATGACGGTGTTGGGGAAGGTCGGCGTGACCGTCGAGACGGCGGCGACCCGCACGGGCTGGGCGATGCCGTGCCTCTTGGCGTACTCGGCGCTGGTGAGCACGACCGCGGCGGCACCGTCGGAGGTGGCGCAGATGTCGAGCAGGTGCAGCGGGTCGGAGACGACCGGCGAGGCGAGCACGTCGGCGACGCTCGACTCCTTGCGGAAGCGGGCGTAGGGGTTCTCCAGGCCGTGCTTGGCGTTCTTGACCTTGACCTGCGCGAAGTCCTCGCTGGTGGCGCCGTAGAGGTCCATCCGGCGGCGCGCGTAGAGCGCGAAGTAGGCCGGGTTGGTCATGCCGAGCAGGCGGAAGCGCAGCCAGTCGGGGTCGTTCCAGCGCTCGCCCGCGTTGGGGGCGAGGAAGCCCTTGGGCGTGGTGTCCGCGCCGACGACGAGGGCGACCTCGCTGAGCCCGGCCATGATCCGGGCGCGGGCGGTGTCGATCGCCTGGGCGCCGGTCGCGCAGGCCGCGTACGACGTCGCGATCCGCGCGCCGTTCCAGCCGAGGGCCTGGGCGAACGTGGAGCCCGCGACGTAGCCGGCGTACCCGTTGCGGACCGTCTCGCCGCCGACGACGAGGTCGACGTCGCTCCAGGCGATGCCGGCGTCCTTGAGGGCCTCGCGGGCCGCGTGGACGCCGTACTCGGTGAAGTTGCGGCCCCACTTGCCCCAGGGGTGCATGCCCGTACCCGCGATCACGATGCTCATGCGCGCTCCCCCGTCGGCTTCCAGCGGTAGATGGTGCGCTCGCCCGTCTCGTCGACGTTGAGCGTCTCGACGACGACCTCGACCTCGTCGCCGACCTTGAGGTCGGCGACGCCGTAGCCCGCGGCCACCTGACCGAGCACGACGATGCCCTCGGCGAGCTCGACCGCGGCCAGGGCGAACGGCTCGAAGGGGTCGGTCGGCGGGATGTACGGCGCCGGCGGCTGGTACTGCGCGTCCGTGTAGGACCACACCCGGCCGGTCCGCGAGAGCTCGACGGCGTCGTACTCCTGGCCGTCGCAGGCGGGGTTGCGGCAGAAGAAGGCGGCAGCGCCGGCGTCCGAGGAGACCGGCGGGAACACGACATTGCTGCACGTGGTGCAGCGCGACGCGAGCAGCCGCGGCTCGGCGCCGGTCGTGAACCAGCCTTCGATCACGGGAGTCATGGCTCGCACCCTACCAAGCAAGTGCTTGGTGCGCGAGGAGATCGGGATCAGCAGCGCGGTTGGTACGCCGGGTCCGCAGGCCCGGCGTGGGCGAGCGCGTCGAGCGTGAGGCCGATGGTGGCGTTGTCCATCGGGATGAGGACGTGCTCGGAGATCGAGCGGCGGCACTTGTCCTGGATGGTGACGTTGGTGGTCCGCGGCCCCGCGGCGAGATAGCCGGACGTGTGCGGGACGACCACCTCGTCGTACCGGGAGGTGATCTGGGTGTAGCTGACGTCGCCCGGCGTCTCGTCGCCGGCGTTGAGCTCGCGCAGGAACGCCGAGCCCCACGCCTGCTGGTTGCACGACGCGCAGACCAGGCCCGGCAGCAGCGCGGCGATCGGGTTGGCGGCCGGGATCAGCCGGGTGCCGTGGTTGGACGGCGCGATGCCGACGAGGTCGTCGACGTAGGCCGCTCCCCCGAGGTTCTTGATGTAGTAGCGCGGCAGCATCCCGCCCTGGGAGTGCCCCACGAGCGAGACCTTCGCCGCGCCCGTCGCCGCCCGCACCTTGTCGACGAACACCTTGAGCTGACCGGCCGAGCGCACCATGTCGTCGGTCGCCCGGTTGCCGTAGTCGAGCGAGAAGACGCACGAGCCGGCCGCCATGATCGCCTTGGACAGCTTCTCCAGCAGGTGCCGCCGGTCGCCGAACGTGCCGTGCACCAGCACCACGGGCACCGGCCGGGCCGCCGTCGGCCGGCACGCCCAGTCGTTGACGCCGGGGACGTCGCCCTCGGGGGCAGTCGGCAGGGGCGGCAGGATCGTGTCCGCCTGGGCAGCGGGGATCCCGCCGGCGGCGAGCAGCAGCGGGGCGAGCAGGGCGACGAGGAAGGTGCGCACGTCCGGCTCAACGGGTGGTCGTGGCGGAGGTCACACCAGCGCGAGCAGGTCGACCTCGACCCGACCGTGCCCGGCCAGCTCGACGGCGCCGGTGGACCGGTCGGCGTCGAGCTCGAGGGCGACCTCCCACTGGCCCTCGCCGGCCGCGAAGGCGGTCAGGGACGGCGCCTCGCGATCGAGGACCCAGTAGTGGGGGATGCCGCCGCGCAGGTACTCCCGCGGCTTGCGGACCAGGTCCTCGGTGCGCGTGGTCGGCGAGAGCACCTCGACGACCAGGACCGGCGGCACCCGCCCCCACACCTCGTCGTGGTCATCGCCCTCGTCGCTCTCGGTCACCGCGTACGCCGCGACGTCGGCGACGCGGAGCGAGGTGCCGAGGTCGATCCCCATCTCGATGCCGACGCGCAGCGTGGGCAAGGCGTCACCGAGCAGGCGCGCGACCCGCAGCTCGGCGTACTGGTGGGCGTGGGAGGCCGTCGGGCTCATCAGCGCCACCCCGTCGACGTACTCGGCGCGCACCTCGCGCGGCAGGGCGTCGAACGCCGCGCGCGACACGGGGCGCCGTTCGAGGCGTGGCTCGCTCGACATGACAGCCATCCGAGACTCCGATCCGATCGACTCATGCGGTCTCCTCCGAGAATCGCACGCCCGAGCGCGCGATGCGAGGGACCAGGATCAGTCGTCCGCGAATCGTCGGCAACCGCTCATCCACAGGCCTGGCGACCAGGCCCTGGACGGCGGGCGATCAGTCGTCGCCGGGGTCGGGAGCGCCGCCCGCGGGCGGACCCGGCTTCTTGCAGACCACCGTGTCCGAGGGGGTGTAGACCGTGTGGAACTTCTCGGTGTGGTCGACCGCGGACTGGCCCGCCTTGCGGAAGATCCGGGTGACGTCGACCTGGAAGCCCGACCAGCCGGTGTGCGCCTCGCAGTCGGGGGTGGTCAGCGTCCGGGTCGCCGGCGAGACGTAGCCGTAGCGCGCGGAGGTCTTGGAGTCGATGTCCCAGGTCTTGGTCGACCACATCTGCACGGTCACATTGCCCTGGCGCGAGTAGTTGCTCGGGACCACCCAGGCGCGGATGAGGACGCCGTACTGCGTGTCGTTCTGGAACCGCAGGTCGACCGTCGGCCAGGCCACGGTGGCCTCGCGGCCGACCGGGTAGCGGTCGATGTAGAACGAGTGCGGCTTGTGCTGGATGTCCTTGAGGCCGGCGAAGAACATCGCGTTGAACGTCGTCGTCGCCATCTGCGAGACGCCGCCGCCGAGGTCCTTCTTGAGGATGCCGTTGCTGATGATGTAGCCGTCGGTGAAGCCGTTCTCGGCGGTGCGCTCGCCCACGGTCTTGTTGAGCGAGAACTCCTCGCCGGGCTTGAGCAGGGTGCCGTCGACCAGCTCGGCGGCGCGGCCGATGTTGACGTTGCGGTAGTCCGCGTGGGGGTAGTACGTCGAGAACTCCGAGATCTTCTCGACGATCTTGAGCGCCTTGGCGTCCTTGGTCGTGAAGTCGGCGTCGGCGACGGTGGCGTTCACCTTGCCGCTGCGGGCGTCCTCGGGCGCGGTGAGCAGGCCCTGGAAGACGGTGGCGACCTCGGCCGGGTCGAAGGTGACGCCGGGCTTGGCCGGGATCACCTTGGGCTTGCCCTTGACCAGCTTGACGGTCGCGTCGACCGGCTTGCCGTTGGCCGTGGCCCCCTTGACGAGCGCGGCGAGCGCGGCCTCGTCGACGGCGGGGACGAGCTTGCCGTTCTCGGGCTTCATCGACAGCACGGAGGCGAACTTGCGGGGCGCGAGGCGGATCTCGTTCTCGCCGAACACCAGCGTCACGGCGTGGGCCATGGCCGGGTTGGCGAAGCTGTCGACGGCCTCCTCGACGTCCGCGGAGTCGATCTCGGGCTGGGCGGCGGCGACCTGGAGGACGACGGACTTCTCGTCGCCGAGGTAGGCGTCGACGATCGCGGTCCGTGCCTCGTCGCGGTCGACCTCCTCGCCGGCCTCGGGCTGCTCGGTCTTGACGCCGTCGGCGGTGAAGAGCACCTGGCCGTCCTTGGGCGGCTTGCCGAGGCCCTCGGAGAGCGCGGTGAGCTTGTCGTCGAGACGGGTCTCGTCGATGTGGACGACCGCGTCGACGTCCTTGCCGCCGGTGAAGTAGTCCCACTGGCGGCGCGGGCTCCAGCTCGCGCCGGCGCCGGCCGCGTCGACGGACGCGGCGTAGTCGATGTCGAGCCCGATGTCGCCGGGGGCGACGGACTCCTGGGCGTCGGCGGAGGAGCCGGCCGACTGCGCGACGGTGACCTGGATCGGCTCCTTGGCACGCTCGCCGAAGGCCTTCTCGAGCTTGGCGATGGCCGCGTCGCGGGACAGACCGCCGACGTCGACGCCGGAGATGCTGGTGCCGCGCGGGACCTTGTCACCGGCCAGGCCGTACGCCGCGGCGTACCCGCCACCGGCCAGGAGCGCGAGCAGCACGATGACCACGACGACGATCCGGCCCCCGGGGCGCTCGGACTTCGTCGGTTCGGTGTCGGACTCCCACAGCGTCACGCGCGCCATCCTAAGGAGCCGATGGCTGCCGCTCCGCATCCGGAGCCTGGGCGCGGCGCGGCAGGAGGCCCGTGAAGCCCGCCCCGAGCACCACCGCACCGGCCGCCAGGAGGACGTACCCGCTGGCGTCGCTGGCCACCAGGTAGTCCCCCTCGGCCCGCTCCAGCGTCAGGACGACGAGCGCCGCCGCCCAGCCCACCGCGAACGGCAGCCGCGACCACCAGCCGCCCGGCAGGGCGACGAGGACCGCCGCGGTCGCGGCCAGCCCGAGCAGGAGGCCCCACGGGTAGCCGTGGAGCAGCACCGTGCACACCGCGACGCCGCCACCCAGCAGGACGCAGGGGACGACGAGGAGGGCGCGCACGAGCAACGTCGCGGCCTCAGTCCGGGATCCCGGCGAACAGGTCGGTCTCCCAGCCGTTCTCGCCCCCACCGGGGCCGGCCGTGCCCTTGACCAGGCGGAACTGCTCGCGCCCGAAGGCCTGGGCGCCCACGTTGTTGGACAGCGCGAAGAACGGCCCGTCGGTGGTGATCTGCGTGGCGTGCGCCCGCAGCGCGTCGAGCTTGGCCTCGACGTGCTCGCTCGCGTCGACCTCGGAGGTGATGTCCTCGTCGGGACGGAACATCGCCGGCAGGTCGCCCTCGGGGTCCATGCCCTCGAAGGTCGTCGTGTCGCCCGCGGCCCGCAGCCGGCGCAGGCCCTCGCGGATGCGGCTCTCGGAGATCGCGCCCCAGTAGATCTTCGCGATGTCCCAGGCCTCCCCCAGGTCCCGCCGGTACGACGGCGCGGCGGCCAGCTGCGCGGCGTACATCGCGACCCGGTGGGCCTGGATGTGGTCGGGGTGGCCGTAGCCGCCGAACTCGTCGTACGTCACGAGGACCTGGGGCCGCACCTCGCGGATGACCGCGACGAGGTGGGTGGCCGCCTCGGTGAGGTCGGCGTGCCAGAAGGCGTTGTCGTGGATGTCGTCCGCGGCGATGGCGTGACCGTCCTCGTGCCACTTCATCCCGGAGTCGCGGTAGGTGCCGAAGCCGCCGAGGAAGCGGTGGTCGGTGACGCCGAGCGCGGCCATCGCGGCGGCGAGCTCGCCCTGGCGGTGCTCGCCGAGGCGGTCGTCCTTGTCGGCGGCCAGGTGCTCGAGCTCGGGGACCAGGATCTCGCCCATCTCGCCGGCCGTGCAGGTGACGAGCGTGACGCCGCGACCCTCGGCGGCGTACTTGGCCATGGTGGCGCCCTGGCCGATCGACTCGTCGTCGGGGTGGGCGTGCACGAGCAGCAGACGGTGTGCCGCGGTTTCGGTCATGCTGACGAGCGTAATGATGTGCTCCATGACCTCTCGTCGCGGGCGGACCGCAACCACCGCGGGGACCCTCGCGCTCGCCCTCGCCGGCAGCACGTTGAGCGGGTGCGGCCTGCTCGACGGCAGCTCCCGGCTGGAGAAGGCGCTGGAGTACCTCCCGGCCGACACCCGGACCGTGCTGTTCGTCGACCGCGCCCGGGTCGCCGACCGGGTCGACCTCGACGACCTCACGACCGGCGGCTCCGAGGACGACGTCCGCCGGTGGGCCGAGGCGACCAAGGGCGAGGCCTACGGCACCGAGCTCGCCCGGTGGCTGGTCCCCATGCAGGAGGCGGCGTTCAGCGACTTCGACGTCGAGTGGGAGGTGGTCGGCACCGACGACGGCGGGATCTCCCGGATCTGGCGGATGTCCGACGACCTCGACTTCGAGAAGGTCGCTGCCGACCTCGAGGACGCCGGCTACGAGCGCTCCGGCAGCAAGGACCGACCGGTCTTCAAGGCCGACCTCAGCGACACCGAGAACGGCCTGGTCGGCGGGCGCTACCCGATCCCGCCGCTCGAGATCGCCCTCGTACCCGGCGAGGAGCTCATCGTCACCGGCACCCGGATCGACGACATCCTCGCGGCGGTGGACGACGACGCCGACTCGCTCGCCGACAAGGGCAGCTTCGGCGACCTGCTCGGCCAGGCCGATCACCAGGACGACCTGGAGTACGCCGCCCTCGGCCTGGACGCCCCGTGCGCACCCGCCGACGAGCCCGACGCGAAGGGCGAGGGCCTCGGCCTGTTCGTGCCCTCCGACGAGGAGGTCCGCGCGGTGCGCCTGTTCGACACCGACGCGGCCGCCGAGGCCGATGCCGCCGCACTGGAGGACGCTCTCGCCGCGTTCGGCGAGCGCAGCGGCGTCGACCTCGCGGACGACGTCACGACCGACGGTCGCGCGGTGCGGGTCGAGACCGGGTTCGACGAGCGCGCCGTGCTCGCCCAGGCCTACGTGCGCCAGGAAGGGCCGTTCGGCTGCCCCGCGAACGCGCCTAGATGAGTAACTCCAAGCTCTCGCACGCCGAGCCCCACTCAGCATCCACGTCGGCTGCGTTGCCGACGCTCGACGTGCGCCCAGCATGCCTTCACGCCGGCGCCTTGCCGACGCGGCGCCGAGCGGCGCTCGACGCACGACCCCTTGGACTTACTCATCTAGTCCGGGCGCTTGATCCGCTTCGGCGCGTCGGGCAGCGGCAGCATGCTGCCGGTCGGGCCACCGATCGGCCCGGGGCTCTCGTCCTCGGCGTCCAGCCAGCCGTCGTAGGTCTCGACGAGCATCTCCAGCTGGATCTCGGGGGCGTCGGTCACGACCGCCCACGGGTGGTCCTCGTCGTCGTCCTCGCCGGCCAGGCGCTCGCGGACGACCTCGGCGGTGAAACCGCCGCGCTGGAGCACCAGCGCGGCCGCGCGTGCGTCGTCCTCTTCGAAGAAGATGCCTCTCACGGGTCCATCATCCCCCAGCACCCGGGTTCTAGGGTGAGCGTGTGCCCGGCTTGCATCTGACGCGTACGACGGACAACGGCGACGAGATCGACGCCCTGGCCGGGGCCCTGCGCTCCGACGGCGGCGGCCGGGTGGGCGTGACCGGCATGGTGCCGGACCTGCCGGGACGGTTGCGCCGCACGTTCGCGCCGTCGCCGCGGCTGCTCGGGCTCAAGGTCAGCCAGGCCTACACGTGGGAGGGTCCCGACCGGCGCGACCGCGGGTGGTGGCCGCAGGGCATCACGACGTCGGCCGAGACCGGCTTCCGCGAGGCGCACGGGCACGACGTGCTGATGACGTCCTGGTACTCGCGCACCGGGCAGGGCTCGCGGGTCAGCCTGGTCGACCTGCACCACCGGCGCTACGGGCACGTCCTGCTGGTGACGCCGAAGGTCGTGGACGGCGAGCCGGGGTTCGCGCCGCTCAAGGTGCACGCGGGCGGGATCGTCTGGCACGGCGACTACCTCCACGTCGCGGCGACCGGGCGCGGGTTCTCGAGCTGTCACCTCGGTGACGTGCTGCGGGTGCCGGCCGGGTCGCCGTACGAGACGTTCGGGCACCGCTACGTGCTGCCGGTCCGGTTCGCGCACAAGGGGGTGGCCGACGAGGGTGTCGGCCGGCTGCGGTTCTCGTTCTTCAGCGTCGACCGCTCGGGACCCGAGCCGACGCTGCTGGTCGGCGAGTACGGCTCCAGCAAGCAGTCGCGCCGGCTCGCGCGGTTCGCGATCGACCCGGCGACCGCGCTGCCGCGACCGGACGCCGACGGGCTGATCCGGCCCGAGCTCGACGACCGCGGGGCCCTGCGGATGCAGGGCGTGGCGGCCGTCGACGGGACCTACTACGTGACGCGCTCGCGCACGCCGTACCTCCCCGGCTCCGTGTACGTCGGCCGCCCGGGCGCCTTCCGCGAGCACCTGGCCGCCACGCCCCTCGGCCCCGAGGACCTGGTCTGGTGGCCCGAGACCGACGCGTTCTGGTCGGTGAGCGAGCACCCGGGGCGCCGCTGGATCTTCGCGATGCGGCGCCGCGACCTCAGTCCACGGGGGTAGCGACCGCCCGCGCGACGGCGAAGGCCTCGACGCACCGGCGGACCTGGTCCTCGGTGTGCGCGGCCGAGAGCTGCACCCGGATGCGCGCCTGGCCGCGCGGCACGACGGGGAAGCTGAACGCGGTCACGTAGACGCCGTGCTTCTGCATCTCGTCCGCGATCCGCGCGGTGAGCGCGGCGTCGCCGAACATGACCGGCACGATCGGGTGCTCGCCCGGCAGCAGGTCGAAGCCCTCGGCCTCCATGAGCGAGCGGAAGAGCGCGGCGTTGGCGCGCAGCTGCTCGCGCAGCTCGCCCGATCCCTCGACCAGGTCGAGCGCGCGCAGCGTGCCCGCGACGATCGACGGGGCGAGCGTGTTGGAGAACAGGTAGGGCCGCGAGCGCTGGCGCAGCAGCGCGACGATCTCGCGGTGCGAGGAGACGTAGCCGCCGGAGGCGCCGCCGAGGGCCTTGCCGAAGGTGCCGGTGTAGATGTCGACGCGATCCGCGACACCGCACAGCTCGGGCGTGCCGCGACCGCCGTCGCCGATGAAGCCGACGGCGTGGGAGTCGTCGACGAGGACGAGGGCGTCGTACTTGTCGGCGAGGTCGCAGATCTCGCGCAGGGGCGCGATGTAGCCGTCCATCGAGAACACGCCGTCGGTGACGACGACGCGGAAGCGCGCGTCGGCCGCGGACTTCAGCTGCTCCTCGAGGTCGGCCATGTCGCGGTTGGCGTAGCGCAGCCGGCGGGCCTTGGAGAGCCGGATGCCGTCGATGATCGAGGCGTGGTTGAGGGCGTCGGAGATGATCGCGTCCTCGGCGCCGAAGAGGGTCTCGAACACGCCGCCGTTGGCGTCGAAGCACGACGAGTACAGGATCGTGTCGTCGGTGCCGAGGAACTCGGAGAGCCGGCGCTCCAGCTCGAGGTGCTGCTCCTGGGTGCCGCAGATGAAGCGCACGCTGGCCAGGCCGTAGCCCCACTCGTCGAGCGCGCCGCGGGCGGCGTCGAGGAGGCGCGGGTCGTCGGCCAGGCCGAGGTAGTTGTTGGCGCAGAAGTTGAGCACCTCGGCGCCGTCGGCGACGATCTCGGCCTTCTGGGGGCCGCGGATGCCGCGCTCGCGCTTGGTCAGACCCGCCTGCTCGATGCCGTCGAGCTCGGCGGTGAGGTGGTTCCTGAAGTTCCCGTACATCACAGCTCCGTCCAGTCCAGAACAACCTTGCCGACCCCGGCGGACGCCGCGATCTCGAAGCCCCGCTCCCACTCGCGGGCGGGGAGGCGGTCGGAGATCACCGAGGAGATCGCCTCCCGCAGGGTGCTGCTCGTCTGCAGCATCGCGCCCATCGCGTTCCAGGTCTCGAACATCTCCCGGCCGTAGATGCCCTTGAGCGTCAGCATGTGCGTGACGACCTTGCCCCAGTCGACGGCGAACGGCGCGCTGGGCAGGCCGAGCATGGCGATCCGGCCGCCGTGGTTCATGTTGTCGATCATCTGCGGCAGCGCCGACGGGGCGCCGCTCATCTCGAAGCCCACGTCGAAGCCCTCGCGCATGCCCAGCGAGCGCTGGACGTCGCGCACGCTGGCCTGCGAGACGTCGACGACGGCGTCCGCGCCCATGCCCTTGGCGAGCTCGAGGCGGGCCGGGCTGACGTCGGTGCCGACGACATAGCGGGCGCCGACGTGGCGGGCGATCGCGATCGCCATCAGCCCGATCGGGCCGCAGCCGGCGACGAGGACGTCCTCGCCCACCAGGGGGAACGCGAGCGCGGTGTGCACGGCGTTGCCGAGCGGGTCGAAGATCGCGCCGAGGCCGGGCTCCACGTCGGGGTGGTGGACCCACACGTTGCTGGCCGGGAGGCTGAGGTACTCCGCGAACGCGCCGTCGCGCTGGACGCCGAGCCCGACCGTGCGGATGCACATCTGGCGGCGGCCGGCGCGGCAGTTGCGGCAGGTGCCGCACACGATGTGGCCCTCGCCGGAGACCCGGTCGCCGACCGCGACGTCGTCGACCAGCGGGCCGACCTCGACCACCTCGCCGTAGAACTCGTGACCGGGGGTCAGCGGCGCGGTGACCGCCCCCGCCGCCCACTCGTCCCAGCGCAGGATGTGCAGGTCCGTGCCGCAGATGCCGGTGCGCAGCACCCGGATCACCACGTCGGCCGGGCCGCAGACCGGGTCCGGGCGGTCGACGAGCACGAGCCCGGGGCCTGCCTCGGCCTTGAAGAGCGCCTTCATGGGACCAGTGAAGAACCCCCGGACCGTTCAGAGCAACGGGCAGTTTCTGCAACGTCCTTTAAGTGATCACTTCACAGTAGGCTGACCGCCATGGAGCTGCACCAGCTGACCGTCCTGCGCGAGCTCGGGGCACTCGGCAGCGTCACCGCCGTGGCCGAGGCGCTGCACGTCTCCCCCTCGGCCGTCTCGCAGCACCTCGCGGCCCTCCAGCGGCAGTTCGCGACCCCGCTGACCCGGCGCGAGGGCCGGGTGCTCACGCTCACCGACGCGGGCCAGGTGCTCGCCCAGGCCGGGGCGGGCGTCATCGACGCGATGGCGGCCGCGCAGAGCGCCGTCGAGGAGTTCGAGCACCGCGCGGGCGGCACCGTCACGCTGAGCAGCTTCCACAGCGCCGGCCAGGCCCTCTTCGGGCCGCTGCTGCGGGCACTCGGCGACGGGCCCGGCGTACCGGACCTGCGGCTGGCGGACGAGGACGTCGCCCAGAGCGACTTCCCCGCCCTCACCGCGCAATACGACCTCGTGCTCGCGCACCGCATGGAGCACAGCCCGCCCTGGCCGGGCGCCGACCTCCACGTCGTCCACCTGGCCCGGGAGCCGCTGGACGTCGCACTGCCCGCCACCCACCCCCTCGCCCGCAAGCGCACGCTGCGTCCGCGCGACGTGATCGGCGAGCGCTGGGTCACCAGCCGCGTGGGCTACTCCCCCGACGACGTCCTCACCGCCGTCGCCGCGCTGGCCAGCCGGCCCGCCGAGGTCGTGCACCGGGTCAACGACTACGGCGCGGTCGCGGCGCTCGTCGCGGCGGGCTCCGGGATCGGGCTGCTGCCCCGCTACACCGCGTCCCACCCGTACGACGACGTGGTGCTCCGCCCCCTCCACGGCCTCAGCACCAGCCGCACCATCGACGTCCTCGCCCGCCCCGAGACCCTGCGCCGGCGCTCGGTGCAGACGGTCGTCCGGGCGTTGCGGCTCGTCATGGAGCGGCTGGTGGCGTCACAGGGTTGAATGGCGCCATGAGCGAGGAGACCTGGCTGGCGCAGGCGATCGACCTGGCGACGGCCAACGTGGCCGACGGCGGCGGGCCCTTCGGTGCCGTGATCGTCCGCGACGGCGCGGTCGTGGCCACCGGGCAGAATCGGGTGACCCGCAACCTCGACCCGACCGCGCACGCCGAGGTGATGGCGATCCGGACCGCGTGCACGGCGCTCGCGACGTTCGAGCTCACGGGCTGCGTGCTCTACACCTCGTGCGAGCCCTGCCCGCTGTGTCTCTCGGCCTCGCTGTGGGCCCGGCTCGACCGCGTCGTCTACGCCGCCGACCGCGACGACGCCGCACGGGGCGGCTTCGACGACCGCGCGTTCTACGAGCTGTTCGACCGGCCGCGCTCGGAGTGGTCGATGGCGATCGCCAACGTCCGCCCGCCCGACGCGACCGCGCCGTTCGACGCGTGGCTCGCGCACGAGGAGCGCACGGCCTACTAGGCGATGGCCGCCACGGTGACGACCGTGACGAGCAGCGCGAGGAGCAGGCCGACCACGAAGCCGATCGCCAGCAACGGGGCGTAGCCGATCCGGCGCGCGGGCGTACCGGACTGACGGAGGGCCGCGAGCAGCGCCGGGCCACCCTGGCGCGAGAACGCCGATGCGTCGGCGGCGAGGTTGCCGGCTCGTGTGGCCGTGGCGCCGGCGACGCCCAGCGCCGCACCGATCACCGGCCCGATCGGCCGGGCGAGCACCGGGTAGGAGGTGCCGCCGACGGTCACGGTGATGCGCTGGGCGGCCGAGGAAACCCGCGCCTGGTGGACGGGCACCCGGAACACGTCGACATAGCCCGACGGCCCGTGGCCCGGCGCCAGCAGCGCGAGTCGGCCGTCCTCGACGAGCAACCAGACCGGGACGGCCCCGGCGGGCGCCGCCCAGTAGCCCTGGAACGCGGCACGGGCCTGGGCGCCCTCGTCGGCGTACGGACTGCTCACGTCGTCCTCGATCCGGCCGTCAGCGGGTGGGGTAGTCGCGGAGGAAGCCGTCGGACATCCAGTCGTCGTCCTCGGACCGCAGGGCGTCGCCGGTGAACTGCGCGTCGCGGATCATCAGGTACCGGTCGCCGCGCGGCGAGGTCCAGCGACCACCGGGGTCGTTCCACGTCACGTCCACCGCCCGCCAGCTGTTGCCGATCCGCACCTTGTTCCATGCGTGCGCACCGCCGTCGGCCAGGTCCCCGGTGACGACCACCGACTCGATGCCGGCCTCCTCGGCGAGCACGTCGAAGGCATAGGCATAGCTCATGCAGACACCCGTGCCGGAGAGCAGGATGCCGTCCGGCTCCCAGGCGTAGCGGAGCCGGGCCGGGATGTCGGACCGGTACTTGCCCGGCGAGCCGGCGATCGCGGCGTCGTCGTACTCACCCTGGTCCACCAGATAGCGGTTGAGGGCGCGCACCTTGTCCGCCACGCTCATCCCCGCCGTGATCTCGCTCCTCACGATCTCCTCGGCCCGGTCCGCGATCCTCTGCTGTCGGCGCTGCTTCTCGGCCGCCGGGTAGGCCGGCTGGACGTGGAGGACACTGCCGTCGTACGTGTAGCGGTCGAAGTACGCCAGGGCGTAGGGATTCTGGTAGACCGCCTCGCGCCACGCGTCCTGGACGTCGGGCAGCCCGGGCTGGTCGTCGAACGCGGAGAGGTCGATGTCGGTCGCGCCGGCGACGAGCTGTTCGGCGATGAACGTCGACAGGTCGTTGCTGCCGAAGACCGGGTACGTCGGCTTCGGCAGCTCGGGGCCGGGCTTCCTCGGGTCCCCGACGTCGATCACGATGCTCGACCTGAGCAGACCCGCCTTCGGGTAGTCCCGCTGCGCCCGGGCGTTGAACGCCGCGACCTCGGCGTCGATGTCCTTGACGGCGTCGACGGGGATCCGGACGGTCTCGAGCAACCGGGTGCCCTGGCCCTGCAGCGGGACCTCCCACCAGCGGCCCTTGCGCCGGACGTCCGCGCGGTCGATGGACGCTCCCGTCGCGCGGGTCGATCCGTCGACCGAGGCGAACAGGAAGCGGCTCGGCAGGGATGCCAGGCCGCGGTTCCAGATGTCGGCGCCGCCGTCCCACTTCCGGTCGGAGCGGACGGGGAGCGTCTCGAGGCCGGTGAGGTCGACCGCGGCCAGCGCCGACGGCTTGCGGTCCACGACCGCGACGACGCCCAGTCGGGCGTCGATCTCCTCCCCGACGAGGGTCGGGTTCGAGGCCATGGTCGACGCGTCGACCGTGGTGAGCCGCAGCGCCTCGTTCTGCGTGCAGGAGACCGTGCGGCACACCGCCGTCTCCTCCGACGACCACGTCGTCTCGGTCGTGCGCCCGATCACCCGCACCGTGCCGACGAGGTTGCTGCCCCGCCGCTGCTGCAGGACCACCGCGTACTCGGTCGCTCCCTCGACCGGCGACCACTCGAGGAGCGCGTCGCCCTGCGCGGAGACGGTCGCGGCGACCTGCGCCGGCGACGGCGTCTCGGCGACGAAGCTCACCTCGGTGACCAGCGGACGTGACCGCTTGCTGCCATCGGGGTTGAGCTGCTGGACGACGTACACCTCGGGGTTGAGGTTCCAGTAGGTGCCGAGGTCGGCCACCGTGGCACTCGCCTGGCCGTTCTGGCGGGTGATGTGCGCGCGCCGCACCTGGACCGGCTTGACGGCCAGCCGCGGCTCCGAGGAGGGCGAGGTCGGGTCGGGCAGGACGAGCGCCGGCACGGGCTTGGTGAGCGCCGCGTCGGCGTAGACCTCGATCTGGTCGGTGGCGTCATGGTCGGCGGGGACCGTGAGGTCGGCGTCGACCCCGACGCCGGTCAGGGCCTCGGTGTAGTCGTAGCCCGGTACGGCGTTCTCGACGGCCGCCGTGGTGGGGAGCTCCGTGCGCCCCTCGTTGAGCACGCGGTCGCGCAGGGCATCCGCCTGGCTCCCGCTCCGCCGCTCGTCGTCGGGACGGTCGTCGTCCCCGCCCCGCGCCAGCACGACGACGAGGCCGACGACGAGCACGACGACGAGCCCGAGCGAGCCGAGGACAGCCAGCCAGGGGAACCTGCGCTGGGTCACGGGCAGGCCTCCACGACGGCACCCTGCGTGCGGGTGATCTCACCCCGCTGGGAGGTGATCTCGGTCGGCACGGTCGTGTCGGGGTACTCCCCCCGGCGCACGGCGTCCTCCGTCTCCTGCTTCCAGTCCGCGAGTGCGCGGTAGTAGGAGACGACGACCGTGGCCTCGTCGGTGACCAGCGCCGCCATCTCGTCGTCGCCCGCGGTCGCGATGTCGGCCAGCACGGCGTCGTACATCTCCTGCAGGCGGTCCGGGTCGGCATCGGCGGCAGACCAGAGCTCGGAGCTCTGCACCACGTCGCGGTAGGCGTCACAGGACGCCTCGCGCGCGACGTCGCCCGACTCGTCGTCGGCGCTGCCGGAGTCCCCGTCGTCACCGGAGTCGTTGCGGACGACCAGCGCGACGGCGCCGAGCACGAGCAGGACGAGCACGAGACCCGCGGCCAGCCAGGCCAGAGTGCGACCCGGGCCCCGGCGGGGCGGTGGTCCGGACGGCGGTCCGTACGGGGGCATGCCAGGGTGCGGTGTGCTCAAGAGACCCGAGTCCTTAGGGGGGGATCAGCGTGCTGGTGCGTCATCGACGGGCCGGTCGGCCCGTCGACCCTAAAAAGTAGGGGTCTCGCGCACCGGGCGGAACCGCGGAAACCGCGCAGCTGCGAGCAGCTCGACGGCCACCGCCAACGCGATCGTCGCCGGCTCCTTGCCGAGCGGGCCGGGCGCACCGATCGGCGTACGCACGCGGTCGATCGAGCTCGCGTCGTGCCCGAGGTCCGCCAGCTTGGCGCGGAAGCGCACCCACTTGGCGCTCGACCCGATGAGGCCGATCGACCCCGGTACGTCGGAGCGCAGGAGCGCGTCGAGCAGGGCGAGGTCCTCGGCGTGGTCGTGGGTGAGCACCAGGACGTCGCACCCCGGCGGCAGGTCCGCGACGACGAGCTCGGGCAGCACCGGCACCTGGTGGATCCGTACGTCGGCCGGCCCGGTCCGCAGCGGAGCCGTCCGGTCGGCGGTCACCTGGTCCGCGCGGGAGTCGACGAGGTGCAGCTCGACGTCGTGCCGGCTGAGCAGCAGCGCCAGCTCGAAGCCGACGTGGCCCATGCCGAACACCGCGATCGCGCGGCGCACGGGCACGGGCTCGTAGAGCAGCGTCACCTCGCCGCCGCAGCACTGCACGCCGTGCTCGACGGGCGCCCGGTCGGAGAGGTCGTGCCGCTCGGTCAGCACAGCGGCGCCCGGATCGGCCAGCAGGGCCCGCGCCCGTCGTACGGCGACCTCCTCGAGGTTGCCGCCACCGATGCTCCCCCAGGTCGCGTCGGGTGACACGACGAGCTTGGCGCCCGCCTCCCTGGGCGCATGACCGCGCACCTCGCTGATCGTCACGAGCACCGCCGGTACGCGGGTCTCGCGCAGGTGCTGGAGCGCGCGCAGCCAGTCGGTCATCGGCGCACCCGCTCGATCGCCCACCAGACCGCCTCCGGCGTCGCGGGCGAGGCCAGCTCGACCGGGATCCCGCCCGGGCCGAACGCGCCGACCGCGTCGCGCAGCGCCTCGCGCACCGAGAAGGCCAGCATCAAGGGCGGTTCGCCGACCGCCTTGGACCCGTGCACCACGCCGTCCTCGGTCGCGTGGGCCAGCAGTGTGACACGCAGGTCGGCGGGGAGCTCCGACAGGCTCGGCAGCTTGTACGTCGACGCCGCCTGCGTCGCGAGGCGCCCCCGGTTCGGCCCGTCCGAGCTGTCCCAGCGCAGGTCCTCGAGCGTCAGCCAGCCCACGCCCTGCAGGAACCCGCCCTCGATCTGGCCGATGTCGACCAGCGGCGAGAGGCTGTCGCCGACGTCGTGCACGATGTCGACGCGGCGCACCTCGTAGCCGCCGGTGAAGCCGTCGACCTCGACCTCGGCGGCGGCCACGCCGTAGGCGAAGTACTTGAACGGGTTCCCGCTCATCGTCGTGGCGTCCCAGGAGAGCCCCTCGGTGCGGTAGAAGCCTGCCGCCCAGAGCTGGACCCGGTCGAGGTAGGCCGCACGGACGACGTCCTCCCAGGTGGCGGCGGCGTCGAGGCGCTCGCGCACGGGCACCAGCCGGGCGAGGATCTGCAGGCAGGCGTCGCGGACGGCCGCGCCGTTGAGGTCGGCTCCCGAGCTGGCCGCCGTGGCCGAGGTGTTGGGCACCTTGTCGGTCCGGGTCGGCGCGAGCCGGACACGCTCGATCGGCAGCCCGAACGCGGTGGCCGCCACCTGGAGCATCTTGGTGTGCAGGCCCTGGCCCATCTCGGTTCCGCCGTGGTTGATGAGGACCGAGCCGTCCTTGTAGACGTGCACGAGCGCACCGGCCTGGTTGAACGAGGTGAAGTTGAACGAGATGCCGAACTTCACCGGCGTGATCGCCAGACCCCGCTTGGAATGGGGGTTCTGGGCGTTGTGCCGGTCGATGTCCTTGCGGCGTACGGCGAACTCGCTGGTGTCGAGCACCTGCTGCCACGCGCGGTCGATGCGCTCCGCGTGCCGGACGGGCTGCCCGTAGGGCGTGGCCTGGCCCTCGACGTAGAAGTTGCGGCGGCGCAGCTCCTCGGGCGCGATCCCGAGCGCCGGCGCGCAGCGGCCGAGGACGTCCTCGACGACGAGCATCCCCTGGGGACCGCCGAAGCCGCGGAACGCCGTCTGGGAGGTCGTGTGGGTGCGCGCGATCCGCCCCTGCACGTGGACGTTGGGGATCCAGTACGCGTTGTCGACGTGGCACAGCGCGCGCGAGAGCACCGGCTCGGAGAGGTCGAGACTCCAGCCGCCCTCGGAGGTGAGCGTCGCCTCCAGCGCCTGCAGCCGGCCGTCGTCGTCGAAGCCCACCCGCCACGTCGCGTGGAAGCCGTGCCGCTTGCCGCTCATCGTCATGTCCTGCTGGCGGGTCAGCCGCACCCGCACCGGCCGTCCGGTCAGCGTCGCCCCCAGCGCGGCGACGGCGGCGTAGCCGTGGGGCTGCATCTCCTTGCCCCCGAACCCACCGCCCATCCGCAGGCACTGGACGGTCACCTGGTGGCTCGCGAGGCCGAGCACGTGGGCGACGATCTCCTGGGTCTCGGTCGGGTGCTGCGTGCTCGACTGGACGAAGACCTGGCCGTCGTCGTCGACGTGGGCCAGCGAGGCGTGGGTCTCGAGGTAGAAGTGCTCCTGCCCGGCGAACTCGGTGACGCCCTCGAAGACCCGCGTGCTGGCGGCGAGTCCGGCGTCGACGTCACCGCGGACCATCGTCGGGCGAGCGCCCTGGAAGCTCTCGGCGGCGATGGCGTCGGCGATCGTGACCAGCGAGGGCAGCGGCTCGTACTCGGCGACGACCGCGGCCGCGCCGAGCCGCGCCGACTCGAGCGTCTCGCCCAACACCCAGGCGACCGCCTGCCCGTGGAACATCACCTCGCCGGGGAACAGCGGCTCGTCGTGCTTGGTCCCCGAGTCGTTGACGCCCGGCACGTCCGCGGCGGTCAGGACCCGCCCCACACCAGGGATCCCGTACGCCGGCGCGGCGTCGAGCCGGGTCACCCGCGCGTGCGCGTGGGGCGCGGCGACGGGGTGCGCGTGCAGCACCTGCCGGGTCCGGACCACGAGGTCGTCGGTGTAGAGCGCGTGCCCGGTGACGTGGAGCGCCGCGGCCTCGTGGGGACGTGCCTCGCCCACGCTCACGACGCCACCTCCCCGGTCGGCGTGGGCTGCTCGGCGAGCAGCCGCGGGATCGCCTGGCCCAGCATCGCCCGCCGGTACGCCGCACTGGCGCGGTGGTCGTCGAGCGGGGTCCCGGTCGCCGCGAGGGCCGCCGCGGCCGGCGCGATGCCCGCGACCGTCCAAGGTGCACCGGTCAGCGCCTCCTCGGCCGCGGTGGCGCGGATCGGGGTCGCGGCGACCCCGCCGAGCCCGATCGCCGCGCTGCGGACGACGCCCGTCGCGGGGTCGATGTCGAGCGCGAAGGCCACGGCTACCGAGGAGATGTCGTCGAAGCGCCGCTTCGCGATCTTGTGGAACGCCGTCGTCGGGGCCAGCGGCAGCGGCACCCGGATCCGCGCGACGAGCTCACCCGGCGCACGCACGCTCTGCCGGTAGCCGGTGAAGTAGCCGGTCAGCGGGACGGTCCGCTCGCCGGTGGCCGAGACGAGGACGACCTCCGCGTCGAGCGCGAGCAGCGCGGGCGGCAGGTCGCCGATCGGCGAACCGGTCCCGAGGTTGCCGCCGATGGTCGCGCCGTTGCGGATGAGGCGGGACGCGAACTGCGGGAAGACCGCGTCTAGCAAGGGGATTCTCCCCTCGAGCCGGCGCTCGACCTCGCTCAGCGTGAGCGCGGCACCGATCTCGACGACGTCCTCGGCGAGGCTCAGCCCGCGCAGCGCGTCGAGCCGGTCGATCGCCACCAGCAGCGCCGGCCGGGACCCGCGCAGGTTGGCCTCGACCCCGAGGTCGGTCGAGCCCGCGACCGCGACCGCGCCCGGCTCGGCCAGCAGGGCCAGCGCCTCGGCGAGGGTCGCCGGCCGCGCCCAGCCACCGATCCGGTCGGGCGGAGCGGGCGGCGGGGCGCTCGTCGTACGGGCGGCGAGGGGGTCGTCGGCCGCGGGCGCACCGAGCGCCTCGGCAGCGTCGACGATCGGGCGGTAGCCGGTGCAGCGGCACAGGTTGCCCGAGAGCGCGTGGTGGTCGAACCCCTCGCGGCCGGGGCGGTAGAACTCGGCCGCCATGCTGCACACGAAGCCGGGCGTGCAGTAGCCGCACTGCGAGCCGCCACGCACCGCCATCTCGTGCTGCACCGGGTGCAGCGCGGCCGGCGTACCGAGGCCCTCGGCGGTCACGACCTCCTGGCCGGCGAGCGAGGCGGCCGGCAGCAGGCAGGCGTTGACCGCGGTCCACTCGGTCGGGGCGTCGACACCGGGCCGGGCGACGAGGACGGCGCACGCACCGCACTCCCCCTCGGCACAGCCCTCCTTGGCGCCGGTGAGCCCGAGGCCGCGCAACCAGTCGAGCGCGGTGACGGGCGGCTGGGCGCCGACGAGCGCCCGGGCGGCTCCGTTGACCGTGACGGCGGCGCCCGGCCCAGGGGCCGGATCCGTGCTCATCACCGCCAGGTTAGATCAAGGAACGACCGGGAGGGTGACGGTTTGCGCGGAACCCGACGCGATGCTGACCGGCGTCGCGACGGCGCCGCCGCGGTAGTTGAGCGAGCCGCCGGCGACGACGAGCCGCAACCGGTGCCCGGGCGCGAACTGGTGCACGATGGCCGGCAGCTGCACGGTGAACGGCCGGGTCACGTCGGGGATCCGTACCGGCGCCTCGAGCCCGTTGATCAGCCGCGCCTTGCCGTCGGGGCCGACGTCGGCGACCTTGACGAAGAGCACGAGCTGGCCGAGGGGGCCGAGCCTCTGGGTGAGCGCCGCGCTCGGCGCGCTCACCTGGAGCCGCACCGTCGGCGACCCGGCCACGCGCAGCGGCGTGGTCAGGACGGGCGTCGACCAGGCCGCGGAGGTGCCCGGCAGGTCGGTCACCAGGTCCGTGATCGGGCCGAGGACGCCGCCCAGGACGTCCATCTGGTCCAGGCGCGTGGGCAGGCCCGCCGGCGGCGTGAGGAGGGAGCGGCTGCCCGGCGCGCTGGGCGTCGTACCGGCGACGAGGGCGTCGGTGCCCGAGAGCCGCCAGGTGCGCTGCTGGCCGACCGGGAACGCCGCCGACGTGGCGTACGCCGGCCCGGCGTTGCCGCGGTAGGACACCCAGTCGCGGAAGTAGGCGAACTCCGGCCCGGTGCTGACCGAGCGCCCCTTGAGGTAGCGCTCGAACCACGCGAGCACCCGCGCACTGACGTAGCCGGCCGCCGGGTCGGTCCAGCTCACCTCGCCGGGCGCTCCGGCGCCGGAGTGGCCGCCGAGCTGCCAGATCATCTTGGTCTCGGTGCCCTGGGCCTGGAGGGCGCGGTAGGTCGCGACCGCCTCGTTGAGGTTGAAGAGCGTGTCCTTCTGGCCCTGCACCAGCAGCGTGGGCACCCTGACCCGCGACACGTACGACGCGACCGACGCCTTGCGCAGCGCCGTCACGTGGGCGGGCTGGAGGTATCCGGTCACGCCCGCGGTGATCAGCGCGGGGCACACGTAGGCCGCGAAGTTCGGGCACGGCAGGAGGTCGGGCGGGACCTGCTGGTTCTGCAGGTCGCCGGTCATGCCGAGCCCCGAGAACGCCAGCGCCCACACGAGCTTGGCCGCACCGGGCACCGACGTGGAGACCCCGGAGACCTGCGTGGTGCTGTTGGGGTCGAGGCTGTAGCTGAGGTCGTTCCAGGTGATCACCGGGACGATCGCGTCGACCCGTGCGTCCTGCGAGGCGACCGCGAACTGGAACCCGCCACCGTACGAGCCGCCGAAGGTCGCCACCCGCGGGTCGTCGGCCCGCGCGACTCCGCGGTGGTCGCGCGCGTCGCGCTGGACGACCGCGAGCGCCGGAGCGGCGCTCTTGTGGGCCGCGTCCCGGAAGGCGATGCCGGGCGAGCCGCCGAGGTAGCTGACGAGCTGGCTGGCCGCCTTGCCGTCGTACGCCGGGTCGTCGAGGGTGATCGTGCAGCCGGAGCCGCCGAACCCGAGGCCCGAGTAGGACAGGACGACATAGCCCCGGCGCGCCAGCATCGCCGCCATCGGCGCCTGGTCGTCCTTGGAGCCGCCGAAGCCGTTGGTGGTCAGCACGGCCGGCATCCGCCGCGCGGCGCTCGCCCCCGCCGGGACGTAGACGTCGCCCACGACGTCGCACGTCTTGTCGCCGGCCGGCCCGACCGTGACCTTGAAGTGCAGCGTCGTCCGGGTGAACGGATCAGCGGCCGGCGCCGGGTCCGGTGGGACCACGAACGAGGCGAGCACGGTGCCGATCGCGACCAGGAGCAGTGTGATGCGCTTCACATCAGTGGAACGACCGCCCGCGGGCCGTGGTTACGCGCCGGTAGCAATGCTCAGGTCCGGGCCGCGGCTGCCGATGGGACCGAGATGGAGAGGGACGAGGAGCGGCCGGACTGCCCGCCCTGGTGCACCACCAGCGCGGCCGAGCACGCCGAGGAGGACCCCGGCACCTGGCTGCACGAGGGACCGCGGTTCGGCCTGCTGCGCACCTGGTGGCAGGAGGGCCCGGGCGAGCACAGCGCCTTCACCGCGACCGTCGCCGAGCCCGAGCTCGGCACCGAGCTCGCCTCGGACGACCTGCGCCGCCTCGCGGCCGACGCGCTCGACGCGGCGCTCTGGCTCGACCGCCAGGCGCGTACGTCGACCAGCGGGCACGGGGAGTCGGTCGTCGACCTGGTCAAGCGGGCGCACGCGGCGTCGTCGTCGCGGTCCGCCTGAGGCCGGCCCGCGCGGCCCGTCGTACGTCCTCGGTGAGGGCGGCGAGCGCCGGGCTGTCGAGGCGCCACCGCTGCCAGTAGAGCGGTACGACGACCGGTCGCGCCCCCGGCAGCCGTACGGCGTCCCCCGCCGCGAGGCTCTCGTCGAGCTGCGGGTCCAGGAGCATCCCCCAGCCCAGTCCGGCCCGCAGCGCGGCGTGGAAGTCCGCCGTGCTCGGCACCCGGTGCACGACCGGCGGCCGGCCGGCGCCGTGCGCGGCGAGCAGGTCGTCCTGGAGGTGGTCCTTCTCGTTGTAGACGACGATCGGCATCGCCGCCCAGTCGATCCCGCGGCCCTTGCGGTGGCGCTCGACCAGCCAGGGTGCGGCAGCGGGCGTGTACCGGATCGCGCCGAGCCGCTCGACGACGCAGCCCTGCACGGGCGCCGGCTCGTCGGTGACCGCGGCAAGGACCTCGCCCCGGCGCAGCAGGTCGTGCGAGTAGGCCTGGTCCTCGACGTGCAGGCGCAGCGCGGTCCCCGGCCGCCGGGCGACGTCGGCCAGCACCTGCCGGAACCAGGTCGCGAGCGAGTCCGCGTTGACCGCGACGGCGAGGTCGACCACCTCGCCCGTCCCGAGCTCGGCGGCCGCCTCGGTCGCGAGCAGCCGCAGCTGGCGCCCGAGCCGGACCAGCGGCGCACCGGCCGGCGTGACGGTCGCCGGGGTCGTGCGACGGACGAGGACCTGGCCGGCGGCCTGCTCCAGCGCGCGCACCCGCTGGCTGACCGCGCTCGGCGTCACGTGCAGGCGCCGGGCGGCGGCCTCGAACGTCCCCTCCTCGGTGATCGCGACGAGGGTCTCCAGCTGGGCCGGGTCGAAGCGCATTCCTCATGTTAAGCAGTGCTGATGTTCCTGTAGGAACATTTGCTGGCCTTCACCACGGCGCGACCCTAGGTTCGTCCCCGTGCTCGCCCCCGCCCTCGCCGGACTCGTCACCACGATGACCCTCATCGTGGCCATCGGCGCGCAGAACGCCTACGTGCTGCGCCAGGGCCTGCTGCGCTCGCACGTCGGCGTCGTCGTCCTCATCTGCGCCCTGTCCGACGCCCTCCTCATCGCGGCCGGCGTGGGCGGCGTCGGCGCGCTGGTCGACCGCACCGGCTGGGCCCTCGACGTCGTCCGCTGGCTCGGCGTCGCCTTCCTGCTCTGGTACGCCGCGGGGTCGCTGCGCCGCGCGTTCCGTCCGGAGTCGCTGACCGCGGCCGGCGGCGACGGCGCCGGCACCGGTGCCCCCGTCGAGACCCGGCGCAGCGTGGTCGGGCGCACGCTCCTGCTCACCTGGCTCAACCCCCACGTCTACCTCGACACGCTGCTCCTCATCGGCTCGATCGCGTCCGCCCACGACGGCGGACAGGTCGCCGGGCGCTGGTGGTTCGGCGTCGGCGCCGCGCTCGGGAGCGTGCTGTGGTTCAGCGGGCTGGGCTTCGGCGCCCGGCTCCTCGCTCCCCTGCTCGCCCGGCCGCGCGCGTGGCAGGTCGTGGAGCTCTGCATCGCGGCGACGATGGTCCTCGTCGCGCTCAAGCTCGCGACCGGCTGAGCTCCGCGACGAGGAGATCGACGTCCCGCCGGGTGCGCAGCCGCCGCCAGACCGGGCCTTCCGGCGCGTCCGGCGCGTCCGGCGCGTCCGGCGCAGCAGCGGCGGCCATCGCCGCGGCGTACCGGTCCCGCGTGCCGCCGTAGGTCGTCCAGGCCCAGCGCAGGATCGAGTCGCGCCGCCAGAACAGCAGACCCGCCCAGGTCTCCCGGTTGCCGGACCACAGCTCCTCGCCCGTCGCTGCGCGGCGCACGGTCCGGGTCAGCGACTGCGCCATCACCCGCCAGCGCGGTGGGTCGAGCCAGACCACCAGGTCGGCACGGTCGCGGACGAGCGTGCCGAGCTTGCTCTGGTAGTTGCCGTCGATCACCCAGGCGTCCCCGGCGGTCTCAGCCCCCACCCGCTCGCGGAGCTGCTCAGCGCTCGCCTCGGTCCAGCCCGGTCCCCAGAACAGCGCGTCGAGCTCGACATGGGGCACCCCGAGTGCGCCGGCGATCCGGAGCGCCGTCGTCGTCTTGCCCGCACCGGAGCTGCCGACGACCGAGATCCGCACCCGGACCATGATGCCGCAGCCTGCGTCGCGAGCCGTTCACGTCGCGCACACGTCCCGGCCAACTCGTGCTGGCGAGCGGTACCCGCACGCTGCTTAGCGTCGCGCCCGTCCGCGCCGATCGGCGGCGCGGCGGAAGGGACAACCGATCATCATGCGATCTCGCTTCAAGGCCACGGCCACGGCAGCGATCCTGCTGGCCGGCGTGGCCGGCGTCGGCGGCAGCGTGGCGGCCCAGGCCAGCACCGCGGACGCCGCGGCGCCCACCAAGGCCAAGAACGTCATCTACCTGCTCGGCGACGGCATGGGCCGTACCCACGTCACCGCCGCCCGCGAGCGCTTCTACGGCGCGCACGGCAAGCTCAACATGGAGACGATGCCCGCCGTCGGCCAGGTGGCGACGTACGCCGTCGAGAAGAACTCGGGCCAGCCCGGCGAGGCTGACTTCCACCCGAACTACGTCACCGACTCCGCCTCGGCCGCGACCGCGTGGGCCTCCGGCGTGAAGACCTACAACGCCGCCCTCGGCGTCGACGCCAAGGGCACCGTCGTGCCGACCGTCATGGAGCAGGCGCACGCCGCCGGGCTCGCGACCGGCAACGTGTCGACCGCCGAGATCACCGACGCCACCCCGGCCGGCCAGATGTCCCACGCGCTCGCGCGCGGCTGCCAGGGTCCGTCGTACTCGGCCGGTAGCTGCCAGGACACCGCGATCACCGGCTCGGCGCTGCCGACCGACGACGTGCGGGTCACCCCGATCGCCGACCAGATCGCCCGCAACCAGACCGCGGACGTCATCCTCGGCGGCGGTCTCTCCCGCTTCGACGCCGCGGACCAGACCGCGCTCGAGAGCAACGGGTACGCCGTCCTCGGCTCGCCCGCCTCGCAGACCGTCGCGACCAAGACCGAGCTCGCGAACGCGACCGGCCAGAAGGTCTTCGGCCTGTTCAACAAGGGCAACCTGACGGTCGAGAAGTTCAAGAAGGCCAACCCCGGCGCGCCCGAGGCGCAGGAGCCGACGGTCGCCGACATGACGACCAAGGCGATCGACCTGCTCAAGGCCAAGAGCGCCGCCACCGGCAACAAGGGCTTCTACCTCCAGGTCGAGGGCGCGCTCATCGACAAGCGCTCGCACGCCAACGACGCGAGCCAGACGCTCGAGGAGATGAAGGCGTTCGACGACGCGGTCAAGGTCGCGCTCGACTTCGCCAAGCAGGACGGCAACACGCTGGTCATCGTCACCGCCGACCACGAGTGCGCCGGCTTCAACATCATCGAGAAGGGCAGCTTCACCAACGCCGAGGCCGGCACCCCGCCGGTCAACGTCGACGGTGGCAACCCGTCGAACAACTCGACGCCGTCGCGCCCGACCAACCAGACCAAGGACTCCTCGCGCAGCGCGTTCGCGCCGGCCACCTTCCGCACGGCCGACGACCCGGCCGGCGTCGAGGACGGTACGCCGCAGGCCAGCCTCTGGCTGACCTACCTCTCGGGCAACCACACCGGTGCCGACGTCCCGGTCTTCGCCTACGGTCCGGGCTCCTCGGCGCTCGACACCTCGATCGAGAACACCTCGCTGTTCAAGATCGTGCGCGGCGCCCTCTCCCTCGACGGCAGCACCCCGCCGGTCGTCAAGACCGCGACGAAGACCTCGCTGTCCGGGCCGGCCAAGGTCAAGGCCGGCAAGAAGGCCACCCTCACGGTCAAGGTCAGCCCGGCCGCCGCGACCGGCACCGTCCGGATCACCGACAAGGGCAAGGTCGTCAAGACCGTCGCCCTCTCCGGCGGCAAGGCGACCGTGAAGCTGAAGCTCAAGAAGGGCAAGCACAAGCTCGCCGCCGGCTACGTCGGCAGCACGTCGTACCTGCCCTCGGCGTCGGCGACGATCACGATCCGCGTCGTCCGCTGACCCACCGCACCGGCACGTCCCGCGTCTCGGTCGCCACGGCGGCCGGGGCGCGGGGCGTCCGGCTCTCCAGGAGAACCCGCATGCACCGCACCGCCCTCACCCTCGCCGGCCTCGCCACGACCGCCGCCCTCGCCCTGAGCGGCTGCTCCTCGGCCGAGCCGGAGCCGGCCGGCTCCGGCGCGCCGGCCCCGGCGTCCGACGTACCGAGCCCGGTCGTCATGACCGAGTTCCCCGACCTTGCCGCCCCCACCGGCGAGCCGGTCCTCGACGGCATCGCGTCGGCCGCTCCCGGCCGGCCCGGGACCGTGGGCCGCATCCCCGGCCCGTTCGACGACCGCTTCTCCTACGGCAAGGTCACCTTCGACGGCCGGCAGGTCACCGGCTCGCTCGACATCACCAGCGACGTCTCCGACCTGCTCGAGCTGCAGGTGCTGGCCGGCTTCTACGACGCCTCGGGCACGCTCCTGGGCACCGCCCGGTTCACGCACCACCTCGAGGAGAGCGCCCACCACGACGAGGGGCCGCCCTCGGAGCACGAGACGTTCACGATCAAGGTGCCCCGCAAGCTCGCGGGCAAGGCAGCGAGCGCCGCGGTCGGCGTACCGGTGCTGGTCAACGAGTAGCGCGCCGCACCGGCGCCGAGATGAGTGCCGTCCGCACCGACATCCCGAGGTCGCGGTGGCGCACCGTCGTGATCCGGCGCCCCGGCTGGACCGCGTCCTTGACCGGCGCGGTCCGCTCCCCCAGCAGCGCGGCCGCCGCATCGATGTCGGCCACCGTGAACGTCACGCCCCACAGGCTCGACGGTCCTTCACCCGCCGCATCCGGCGCGCCCACCACCTCGAGCACCACCTCACCGAACCGGTAGAACACCTGCCGCACCGGCGCCCCACCCAGCTGCCCGTCACGCACCCGCCGCTCCCCGGCGCCGAGGGCGCCGAGGGCGGCGAGGGCCGCGCGGGTGCGGTGGAGGTCGGGCGAGAGCAGCACGACGTGGTCGATCACGGTGACGCCGTTGGGGTGCTCCGCCGGGAGCTCGGTGGCGGCCGGCGCATCCGCCGCCCGGCTCGTCGGTACGCCGTCGAGATCACCCGCCGCCCACGCCTCCGGCAGCCCACCCAGCGACCACCCGACGATCCCGCGCCCGCGCTCCCGCCCCGCGAACCGCAGCCGGACGCCGCCGACCTGGGCGGCGCCGTCCTCACCGACGACGAAGCCCGCCTCGCGCCACGGCTGCGGCGGGTCGGCGATCTCGAGCTCGGCGATCGTCAGCACGCGCCCACGCTAGTCGCCCTACGGCCCGACCGGCCCCAGCCGCTCAGCCGGGACCCAGTCGGTGATGATCGTCTCGGGATCGGCGGTCACCCAGGTCACCAGCGCCTCCCAGCCGTCGACGCCCTGGCGCCAGGTCAGCAGAAGGCCCGGCAGCTTGCGCGGGCCGAACTTCTCCTTGACCCAGACATGCCGTTGCCCCACCCACGAAGAGTAGAACATATGTTCGAATGAGCACCAGGGGCCCCGGCCCGCCCCCGGTCAGAGGGCGCGCTGCCGCTCCTCGCCCGTGTCGAAGAAGCGGTCGAGGTAGTCGTCCGGCTCGAGGTCGCTGGTCCGCATCAGCGAGTAGACCTCGGCTCCGGCACCGATCGGATCAGCCATCTCGTAGGACTGCACCAGCCCGAGCGCCTCGCAGTCGTCGAAGATCGCGGCGTACTCCGCAGCCTCGGCCTCGGCCTGGGCGATCGCCCCGGCGAAGTCGTCGGCCTCGAAGATCACCACCCGCTCCTCGTAGTGCGGCGGAACGTCGCCCGAACCCGCGAACCGACAGACGGTGCGTACGCCGTACCAGGTCATGGCGCCACCCGGTCCCGCCGCAGCAGCCCGTAGACCCACGAGTCCGACACGACCCCGTCGACGATGCAGTCCTCGCGCAGCGTCCCTTCCCGCACGAACCCGAGCTTCTCCAGCACCCGCGCCGAGGCCGGGTTCCGGGTGTCCACCGCGGCCTGCACCCGGTTGAGGTCGAGGGTCGCGAACGCCCACTCCAGCAGGGCCCGCGCCGCCTCCGTGGCGTAGCCGTGCCCCCACGCCGCCTGCGGGAGGCAGTAACCCGTGCGGGCACTGCGGAAGCCGGGGTTCCACCCGCTGACGGTGCACCAGCCGACGAACGCCCGGTCCACACGCCGTTCGAGGACCACCCGCACCCCGCTCCCCTCCTCGGACATCTCCGCGCACCGCGCCAGGAAGAGCGCGGCCGACTCCCGGTCCGTCCACGGCGGGTAGTCCCAGTAGCGCAGCACGTAGGCGTCGCTCTGCAGCCTGAAGAGGTCGTCGGTGTCGGCCTCGGTGAACGGGCGCAGCCGAAGTCGCTCGGTCTCCAGCGTGGGGGTCGGCAGCCGCATGGCACTACCGTCCCACGCGGTGGTCGTCAGCGCGCGACGTCCATGCAGCGGTTGTCGCGGTGGCCCACCTCGTCCCCGATCTCCCCGACCAGTCCGCCGGCTCTCCTGAGGTTCCGGGCGCTAGCGCGCCGTCGCGGACAGCCGGAAGCCCGCGAGCACGACGTCGAACGGATCGACCCGGCTCGCGGAGGTCATCCCGCTGTAGCCCTCCATCACGAACCCGAAGAGATGATCGAGGGCGGCCTCGCTCAGCTCCAGGGGATGGAAGGGGAACGGGTAGTCCTCGTCGTCGTCCTCGTCGGTGGCGGGGAACCGGCCCGACCAGAAGGGCTCCTCGAACTCCAGTCGGCCGCCGACGTCCTCGAGGATCTCCTCGTCCCCGCCGCTGATGCTCAGCGCCCGCCGAAGCTCGCCGTCCGGGCCCCAGATCCCCATCGCGAACCAGTCGACGACGCTGTGCATCGCGTGCACGTACACCGTTCGGCCCACCCCTTCGCTGAGGAAACGAGCGCTCACCTGGGACGGCCGGTCCAGCCCGACCCGGCCGGTGCACACGATGCTCACCCCGGGCCAGACCGCGGCGAAGACGCTGCCCGCACCGGGGTTCGCGTCCTCACCCAGTGTTCCGTCCGCGGCGGCGGTCACGACCTCGCCCGCGAACAGGCGCCGGACGAGCGCCTCGGTCGCCGCCCGGTCGAGCTCGGGTCGGCCTGCGAGCACGCTCGCCACGTCGCCGTCGGCGTAGCAGATCAACGAGTCCTTGGCACCCATGAGCGGGAGCCTAGGGGTTGATCACCCTTCCTCGTACCGGACGTGGTCGACGATGCAGCCGCTGAGATCGAGCGGCGCCGTCCCGATGAAGACACTGCCCGCGACGGAGCCGGTGAACGACGCGACACCGTCGAAGACACAGTGGTCGAACACGCAGCGTGTCGTCCACATGACCGCGCGCAGGCTCGCGCCGGTGAAGGTGCACCGCTCGAACCGCACGCCCGACGCGACGGAGCGGGACAACGTCGCACCGGAGAAGTCGCAGTCCGTGAACTCGCCGCCCAGACGAGCGCCGGTGAGCTTCGCGCCGACGAAGCTGCACCCGACGAAGCGACGCCGGACGAAGACACCGCGCATGTCGATCCGGTCGAGGACACAGCCCTCTAGCTCCGACTCGGTGACCGACGCGCCGTCCGCGAAGGTGACGTCCGACAGGTCGACGCCGGTGGCGCGCTGATAGCGGATCGGAGTCGTGAGCCGTACGCCGCGCGTCCAGCGCTCGCGCAGCTGGCGCGTCGTCGGCCTCGCCATGCCTGGACCCGGTGGGTCAGACGTTGAAGCGGAACTCCACCACGTCACCATCAGCCATGACGTAGTCCTTACCCTCCATCCGGACCTTCCCCGCCTCCTTGGCCTTGGCCATCGACCCCGCCGCGACCAGGTCGTCGAACGAGACGACCTCGGCCTTGATGAAGCCCTTCTGGAAGTCGGTGTGGATGACGCCGGCGGCCTCGGGTGCGGTGGCGCCCTTGGCGATGGTCCACGCGCGCGACTCCTTGGGGCCGGCGGTGAGGTAGGTCTGGAGGCCGAGGGTGTCGAAGCCGACGCGGGCGAGGACCTCGAGGCCGGGCTCGGTGACGCCGGCCTCGGCGAGGAACTCGGTGGCCTCCTCGTCGTCGAGCTCGATGAGCTCGGACTCGAACTTGGCGTCGAGGAAGATCGCCTCGGCGGGGGCGACGATCTCGCGCATCTTGTCCTTGAGGGACTCGTCGGCGAGCTCGTCGGCGTCGCAGTTGAAGACGTAGATGAAGGGCTTCGCGGTGAGGAGCGAGAGCTCGCGCAGGAGGGCGCGGTCGATCGAGGTGGCGATGATCGGCGTGCCGGCCTCGAGGGCCTCCTTGGCCTCCTTGGCGGCCTCGAGGTTGGCGGCGAGCTCCTTGACCTTGCGCGCCTCCTTCTCCAGCCGTACGACGGCCTTCTCCACCGTCTCCAGGTCCGCGAGGATGAGCTCGGTCTGGATCGTGGAGATGTCGTTGGCCGGGTTGACCTCGCCGTCGACGTGGGTGACGTCCTCGTCGCGGAAGACGCGGGTCACCTGGCAGATGGCCGCGGACTCGCGGATGTGGGCGAGGAACTTGTTGCCCAGGCCCTCGCCCTGGGAGGCGCCGCGGACGATGCCGGCGATGTCGACGAACTCGACCGTGGCGGGCAGCTGGCGCTCGGAGCCGAAGATCTCGGCGAGCTGGGCCAGGCGCGGGTCGGGTACGCCGACCACGCCCACGTTGGGCTCGATGGTGGCGAACGGGTAGTTCGCCGCGAGGACGTCGTTCTTGGTCAACGCGTTGAAGAGCGTCGACTTGCCTGCGTTGGGGAGACCGACGATGCCGATGGTGAGTGCCACGGGGGGCGATTCTATGGCCGGGCGGCCCGGCTGCGCGCATCGACGCGAGAACGGTACGGGTGGGGCTACCCCCGAGTCGGAGCCCCACCCGTGCCGTCCACCGGCTCAGGAGCCGTAGAGCGCCCGGACCCCCGTCGCGTCGGAGGCCTGGAACTCCAGGTCGCTGGAGCTGCCGTTGCACTGCGGGTAGTGCATGATCGACGCCGAGTCGTACGGCGTCAGCGGCCGCCAGTTGTTGTCCTCGAAGCAGGTGCCCGACTCCGGCCGGGTGTGCTCGTGGCGGAAGCCCAGCACGTGGCCCAGCTCGTGGCCGAGGATGTCTCCCGGCTCCCAGGTCCCCGAGGACCAGATCGAGTCGTCGACGAGCACGTTGCGCGAGCTCTTGGCCGAGCTCGGGAAGAACGCGCGGGCGATGTACTGCGAGGTGTTGACCGGCTCGACCGAGAACACCACGTTGTTGTTGCGGGTGGTGCAGCTGCTGTTCTGCGCGGGGACGTAGACGAAGTTGATCTTCGACGACGCGTTCTCCCACAGCGCGGTGCCGGCGCTCATCGCCGCGACGATGTCGGCCTGCCGGGTGCCGAACCGGGTGCTGACGCAGTAGGTCAGGTTGAGGGCCTGGCTGGCGCTCCACTTGTCGTCGCGGCCGTTGACCGTGTTGACGATGAGGTCGCCCTCGTGGCGGTCGCGGTCGTGGTTGCCGAACGGGCCGACCATGCTGTTGTAGAACTTCTTGAGCTCGGCCTTCGTGCTGAGGGCCTCGTCGCCGTTGACGACGTAGGCGCCGTCGACGTCGACGTACGTCGAGGCCTCGAACTCCTGGTACGTCGGCGGTGCGCTGAGCGTGCTCCATCCGGTGTCGGCCGACGCCGAGCCGGGGCCGGAGACGGCTGCTCCCGCGAAGGCGGTCACCAGGCAGGCGACGCCGACGGAGATTCTGCTGATCCGAGATGACAACATCCAAGAACCTTTCTCCCGAGAGTGGATCCGGCACATCGAATCGCTCGGATCGCCCTCAGGACAAGAGATCCTGTGACTCAGAAAGCGGCAGGGCCCGGGGCTGCACGAACGTGAGCCACGGACCCCGCCGCTGGGGACGGGCGTCAGGCCGGTGTCAGGCGGGCATCGCCGCATCGTGCGGGTCCATCGAGCCGATGTGCTGCTGCGACTCCACCAGGCCCTCGTCGGAGGGCTGCTTCCCCTGCCGGAAGACCCGATCACGCTGCTTGGCCCGCAGCTCGGGGTGCGCCTCGCTCGGGATGTCGAAGCCGTAGGCGGCCTGCGCCTCGCGCGGCGTCATGGTGACCGGCGAGAGCGGCGGGATGCCGAGCATCGCGGGCGCCGCGACGGGGACGGCCTGGGGCGCGAGCAGGTTCATCAGCCACAGCCGCAGCTGCATGTTGCTGTTGAACACGGTGTGCAGCGCCTTGGTCGGCGGCGCGACCAGCGCGTCGGTCAGCCGGCCTTGGCGTAGCCCTGCCATGTCGCGCATGTGCTTCGGGTACGTCGAGATGATCGCCTTGCGCATCAGCCACATCACCGGCGCGAACCCGGCCTTCTGCCACCCCGGCAGGTCGGGCGGGAGCGCGACCTTGAGCGGCAGGATGAAATTGATCATGTCTTGCGCCGCCTCCGAGGCGGCGATCCGGGAGCGCCAGTCGGCGAAGTACTGGCGAACCTCGTCGCGGTTGCGCGGCACCGTGTCCGGGTCGATCGTCTGGAGCTCGGCGGCGCGTCGGCACTCGGCCCAGAACTGCAGCTCCTCCTCGGGCGTCAGCCGCCCGCCGCCGAACCTCTCGTAGCAGTAGAGGATCGAGTGCCAGGCCGTCACGTGGATCCACAGCTGCGACGACGGCTGGTTGGCGTCGTACTCGCCGCCGGTGACGGGGTCGTGCCCGATCGCCTTGGAGTGCACCTTGACCAGGACGTCGGCCGCCTTGGCGGTCGGCTCCGTGGCCGCGAACGCGACCATCCCGAAGTAGCGCAGGGTGCGACCGTAGCGGGTGCTGGGCCGGTACTTCACACCGCCGGACTGGACGACGGCCGCCGCCAGGTTCGGGTCGAAGTGCTCGATCGTGACGGCGCGCGCGAAGCCGAGGATGTAGGACGTCGGGTGCGCCCACACCTTCCACGTCACCGAGTCCGGCCCGAAGAATCCGTAGTCGGCCATCGGCTCGAACTGCTGCGCGAGCTGCTTCCTGGTCTGGAGACCGAACATGCGGCCCTCCCTTCCTCATTGCTACAGGTCCGTAGGTTCGGCGAAATTTACAGCACTGGAATATTGTCCGGAAGGTGACGCAGGACACCTCCGGAGCGACTGAGCCCGCTCCCAAGCGGCGCTACGCCAAGCGGCTGCCGGTCGAGCAGCGCCGCGAGCACCTGCTCGACGCAGCGTTGCGGGTCCTGGTCCGCGACGGCTACGAGCGGGTCTCGATCGAGGCGATCGCACGCGAGGCCGAGGTCACCCGCCCCGTCGTCTACGGCGCGTACGACGGCCTGGAGCCGCTCCTGCACGCGCTGCTCGACCGCACCCAGCGCCGGGCGCTCGCCTCTGCGCTGCGCCTGATGCCCGACGGAGGCCTCGACGGCGCGCTCGACGTCGACGAGTGGATCGTGGCCGCGGCCGGCGGCCTGATCGACGTCGTCCAGCGCGAGCCAGAGGTCTGGCGCCCGGTCCTGGGCCTGACCCAGAACGCGCCCGCCGTCGTCCGCGACCGGATCACCTCGACCCGCGAGCTGATCCGGGGCTCGATCGCCGACGCGCTGCAGGCCGGCCTCGAGCGCCGCGGCGGACCGTACCTCGACGTCGACGTCCTGGCCCACCTCGTCCTGGTCACCGCCGAGCACTTCGGCCGGCTCGCCCTCGACCAGCCCGAGACGTACGACCGCGATCGGCTCGTCACCTCCCTCGAGGGGCTGCTGAGCGCCACCCGACCCGCCGCGGACTAACCTCTGCTGGTGCGGATCGCCACCTGGAACGTCAACTCCCTGCGCACGCGGATCGACCGCGTCGAAGCCTTTCTCGACCGGCACGACATCGACGTGCTCGCCGTCCAGGAGACCAAGGCACGCGAGGAACAGCTGCCCCTGATGGGCCTGCAGGCGCGCGGGTACGAGATCGCCGCGCACGGCCTCAACCAGTGGAACGGCGTCGCCCTGATCAGCCGCGTCGGGCTCGACGACGTCGCCGTCGGCTTCCCCGACCAGCCCGGCTGGGGCGACCCGGCCGAGGTCGAGGCCCGCGCCATCGGCGCGACCTGCGGCGGCGTGCGGGTGTGGAGCCTCTACATCCCCAACGGCCGCAAGCCCGACGACCCGCACTACGCCTACAAGCTCGACTGGCTGGCCCGGCTGCGCACCGCGGCGCAGGCGTGGCTCGACGTACCGACGGCGCTGGTGGGCGACTGGAACATCTGCCCGACCGACGAGGACGTCTTCGACGTCGCGCAGTTCAAGAGCTCCACGCACGTCACGCCCGCCGAGCGCGCGGCCTTCCAGGCGTTCCTGGACGGTGGGTGGGCGGAGGTGACGCGGGAGCACGCGCCGTCGTACACCTACTGGGACTACTACCGGCAGCGCTTCGAGCGCGACCGGGGGCTCAAGATCGACTTCGTGCTCGGGTCGGCGTCGTTCGCCGAGCGGGTGACGGGGGCGTTCATCGACAAGGAGGAGCGCGACCCGTCGGTGTTCGCGGGCGCTCCGTCGGACCACGCGCCGGTGGTCGTGGACCTGGCCGACTGAGGGACGCGGCAACCGATCAGATGCGGCTTGTCACGGCCGATCAGGGTAAAGATTGTCGTGACACCCCCCACCAGAAGGCACTTCCCTTGCTTCGCGCCAGCATTGCGTCACTCGCTGTCCTGACCACCCTGACCCTTCCCGCTGTCACGGCCCCACCGGCCCACGCCGACACCCTGACGGTCCCCGGGTCCGCGTCGGCGACGGTGGGGGCGGCCTCGACGCTGGAGATCGCGGTGCCACCGGGCGTCACGCCCACCAAGGTCACGGGCCGGCTGCGGCTCGACGACACGATCGACGGGACGGTCGCGTTCGTCGTCGGCGGACGGTTGGCCGCGCGGGTGCCGGCCCGGGCCGATGCCGCGGTGGAGATCCCGGTGTCGCGCGCCGACGTGAGCGACGGGCGGCTGCAGGTCGAGGTCCGCGTCGACCAGACGGTACGACGCCAGGACGCCGCCTGCGTGACGGTCAGTGACGTCCGGGCGACCCTCGACCAGGTGCGGCTCGAGTTCACCGGTGCCGAGACCGAGCCGGCGACGCTGGCGGAGTTCCTGGCGCCCTACGCGACCGCGGTGGACGTCGTCGTCCCGGCGGACGCCGACGAGGCGACCCTGGCGGCCGGTCTGGCCGCCGTGGCCGCGATCAGCAGCCGCTACCCCGACACGACGACCGTGCGCCTCACGACGCCCGACGCCGTGACCAAGGCCGGGCCCGGCGTGCGCGTGGTCCGCCTCGCCCCCGGCACCGGTACGGCGACCACCGAGATCGCCGACGACGCCGGTGTCGCGACGCTGACCCTCGGGGGCGGCGCCGACGAGCTGGCGGCCGCCGTGCGGGCGCTGGGCGACCCGGCGCTCGGGCTGGCCGACGCTCCGGACACCGAGGGCCTGGCCGCGAAGCGCGCGCCCGTCGAGGTCGTCGACGCGCTGACGCTCGACGAGCTCGGGGTCGGTCGTGCGGTGCTCAGCGGCTACGGCCGGGTCGAGCAGTACGTCGGCATCCGGCAGGACGCCTTCGGCGGCCCGGTGGGCTCGCTGAAGATCGACCTCAACGGCACGCACACGGCGCTGCCCGAGGGGGCCCGCGCCCAGCTCGACGTCTACGTCAACGACCGGCTGGTCGACTCCACGCGGCTCGGCGACGACCCGGTGCTGCACCGCGAGATCGAGGTCCCGGCCGCCGACCTGCAGGGCGACAACGGCATGGTCGTGGTGCTGAGCGCGGTGCCGCCGCGCGAGTGGTGCACGGCGACCGACCGGCAGCTGCCCCTGGAGGTCCACCTCGACACCGAGCGGACCGTCGTCCACGCCGACCGTGGCGACGCCCGCACCACCGGCTTCGCGGCGTACCCGCAGAACCTGGGTGGGCGCCTCGACGTCGCCATCTCCGACCACGCCGCCGACCCGGTCGCCGCGGCGGTCGACGCCGGCTATGTCGTCGCCGCGCTCCAGCGCCGCGCGTCCCGGCCGCTCGACGTCCGGATCGTGCCCGCCGCCGACCTGCGCGGCGGCAAGACCTCCGGCCTCCTCGTCGGCGCCGGCGAGGACGACTCCACGGCGCTCAAGGCGCCGCTGCGGCTCTCGGAGATGCGCCTGCTCGACTACGCCGAGGCAACCTTCCAGGTCGGCACCGACCGCCCGTACGCCGCCCTGGTCGCCGTCCGGCACCGCGGCCGCGACGTGCTCATGCTCGGCTCCTGGGCCCCGGACGGCGACGGTGCCGCGCTGGAGCGCCGGGCCGCGACCTACCTCGGGACCGAGGGCTGGGGCGCGCTGAGCGCCAACCTGCTCGTGCAGCCGGCCGAGGGCGAGCCGTTCAGCATCGACGCCGACGCGGTCGTCCCCCAGCAGGAGCGGGTCGACGAGCAGCGCTCGTTCGCCTGGTGGCTCGTCGGGGGCCTCGCGGTCCTGCTGGCCCTGCTCGGCGGCCGGTGGCTGCTCGCGCGCCGGCGCCGCCAGGAGATCACCGAGATCGTCGACGCGCAGGTCGCCGCGGACACTGAGGCTCAGGCCGGTGACCACGACCGCTCCTGAGCGCACCGCGACGGAGCCCCGGGTACGCCGCCCGGGGCGAAGGGTCCCCGGCAGCGTTCCGGTGTTCCTGCTCGGCTGCGCCGTCGGCGCGGTCGCGTCGGCGTACACCGTGCGGACCGGCACCAACCTCGACTACGGCGACGCGATGGCGCACCTCACCATCGCGCGCCGCATCCTCGACGGCCAGACGCCGGGCCTGCAGCAGCTCGGCACGGTCTGGCTGCCGCTCCCCCACCTGCTGCTGATGCCGCTGGTCCAGGACATGTTCCTGTTCCGCACCGGCATCGCCGCCTGCATCCTCGGCACCCTGTGCCTGGGCATCTCGGCGGCCGCGCTGCACCGGATCATGGTGCGCCTCGGCCTCGGCCGGACCGCGCGCGTGGTCGGGCTCGGCGTCCTCCTGGCCAACCCGAGCCTGCTCTACGCCTACACCACCGCGCTGACCGAGCCGGTGCTGATCGCCGCGATCCTGGCCTGCATCGCGGGCCTGTCGGGCTGGGCGTTCAGCGGCCGCCGGCTCAGCGGCGGCGAGCTCGCCGTGTTCGCGGGCATCCCCGCGGCCTGCGCCGTGCTGACCCGCTACGAGGGATGGGCGCTGGTCGTCAGCGGGGCCATCTACGTCGGCTTCGTCGTCGTACGCCGCGGTGACGGGCTGCGCCGCGCACTCGTGCTGGCCGGCGCCTTCGCCTCCGCTCCCCTGGCCGCGATCGGGTGGTGGCTGTCCTACAACGCCGCCTGGTACGGCAATCCGGTCGAGTTCCTCACCGGCCCCTACTCGGCCGCCGCGTTCACCGAGGTGTTCGTCGAGCAGGGCCAGCTCACCACCAAGGGCAACCTGGGCCTGTCGTTCAAGGTGTTCGGCTGGGCCGCCGTCGAGTCGATCGGGCTGCTGCCGCTGATCGCCGCCGGGATCGGTCTGGTCCTGATGACCTGGCGCTGGGGCATCGACAACCGGGCGCTGACGATCTGGCTCGCGGGGACGTCGAGCGCGTTCCTGCTCTTCAGCCTCACCACCGGCCAGCACATCATGGTCAACGACGTCTCGCTGCCCTCCGGCGCCTACAACAACCGCTACGTGCTCTCCGCGGCGCCCTGGGCGGCACTCCTGTGCGCCTACCTCGCCCACGAGCTGAGCCGCCGCAAGGCGCTCGCCGGGGCGGGCGTCGTCCTGGCGACGGTGGCGGCACTGACCGCGCAGAACCTGTGGTGGGCGGGCGATCCCGGCGAGCGGATGACGGTGATCGAGGAGGCCCACCTCGGCCAGCGCAACTTCACCGACGTCAAGAAGATGGCCCGCTGGCTGCACGACCACTACGACGGCGGCAACCTGCTCATCGACGAGAGCGCCGACAAGCTGGCGGTCGCGCCGGTGATCGCGATCGACTTCGACGATGTCTACAACCGGGCCGCGGGCGACGCCTTCGGCGACGCGCTCGCCGACCCCGAGGACCACGTGCGGTGGGTCGTCATGCACCGCACCCAGGTGACGACGTACGCGACGAAGGCGGCGCTCGACCTGGTCACCACGGCGCTCGCCGATGACCCGTCGTTCCTGGCCGGCTACGAGCTGGTCTACGAGATCGCCGACCTCGGCGTCTACCGCCGGATCGGGGGCTGACGTGCAGATCGGCAGCCACCTCGTCGCGACCGGGCGGATCACCGAGGACCAGCTCGCGACCGCGCTGGAGCACCAGCGGGCCGAGGGCGGCCAGCTCGGCCAGCACCTGCTCCTGGCCGGGGCGCTGAGCCGGCGCGAGCTCTACGAGGCCCTCGCCGAGCACTGGGAGACGGCCTCCCGCGACCTCGTCGCGCACCCACCCGACCCGGACCTCGCCGGGCGCCTCGACATCGCCGAGCTCAGCCACCTCGGCTGGGTGCCGTGCGAGCAGCGCCCCGACGGCACGCTGGTCGTGGCGACGTCGGTACGACCGACGGCGGCGCTGCTCGAGCAGATCCGCGAGCGCTTCGGCACCGACGAGATCGAGCTCGTCGCGAGCACCCACTGGGACGTCTTCCGGGCCATGGAGGAGGCCAACCGCGGCAAGCTCCGGCGCCTGGCCGAGGACATGCTCGCCGAGGAGCGCCCCGAGCACTCCGCGCGCCCGGGGCTGACCCGGCTCCAGCTCGCGCTGCCGTTCCTGATCGGCCTGGTGTTCGTGGTCGGTGCGGTGCTGGAGCCGCGGCGCGCGTTCGTCGTCCTGCTGTCGGTGACCAACGTCGTCTTCCTGCTCAGCGTCCTGTTCAAGGCAGGCTCCAGCCTGCGGGCGCCGCTCGTCCGGGCCCGCCGGGAGCGCCGGCGCCTCGCCGAGATGCGCGAGCGGCAGCGGCGCGGGCTGGCCCCCGAGTGGCACCCCGGCGGCAACGACGCCGAGCTGCCCGTCTACACGATCCTGGTGCCGGCCTTCCGCGAGGCCAACATCATCGACAAGCTGATCACCAACCTCGGCGCGCTCGACTACCCGCGCTCGCGGCTCGACGTGATCGTGCTGATGGAGGAGAACGACCCCGAGACCGTGGCCGCCGCCAAGCGGGTCGCGCCTCCGGACTACGTGCGGCTGCTCGTCGTACCGGCTGGGGAGCCGCAGACCAAGCCGCGCGCCTGCAACTACGGGCTCGCCTTCGCCCGCGGCAAGTACGTCGTCATCTACGACGCCGAGGACCGCCCCGAGCCGCTCCAGCTCCGCAAGGCCGTGGCAGCCTTCGAGCGCGACGCCTTCGAGCACGAGCACCTCGGCTCCACCCGGCCGCGCCTGGCGTGCGTGCAGGCGGCGCTGCACTACTTCAACGCCGACTACAACGTCCTCACCCGGATGTTCGCGATCGAGTACGCCCACTGGTTCGAGTCGATGCTGCCCGGAATCGACGGCAGCGGCATCCCGCTCCCCCTCGGCGGCACGTCCAACCACTTCGACACCGAGGTGCTCAAGCGCCTCGGCGCCTGGGACCCCTACAACGTCACCGAGGACGCCGACCTCGGGCTGCGCGTCTCGGTCGAGGGCTACCGGGTCGACGTACTCGACTCGACCACGGGCGAGGAGGCGTGCGCGACCGTCCCCGCCTGGATCCCCCAGCGGACCCGGTGGATCAAGGGCTACATGATCACCGCGGCCGTCAACATGAGGCACCCGCTGCGGTTCCTGCGCCGGGTCGGGCCGCTCGGCATGGTCGGCATGGTCGGGCTCATCCTCGGCACGCCGCTGACCTTCCTCGCCTATCCCCTGGTGCTCGGCTTCACCGTCATCACGTACGTCGGCGTCCAGGTCATCGGTCTCGACCTCCCCCACTGGGTCGTGGTGAGCAGCCTGGTCACCGCCGTGCTCGGCAACGCCCTCATGATCGTCGTGTCCGGCATCGCGGCGACCCGGCGCTACAACTGGCGCATCGGCATCTTCGCGCTCCTCAACCCGCTCTACTGGTGCCTCCACGCCTATGCCGCGTGGCGGGCGCTGGTGCAGACGATCTTCAGCCCGCACCGGTGGGAGAAGACGCCGCACGGCATCTCCGAGGACTACGAGAGCACGGCGCACGTCTGAGGGCGGTGGCCGCGCGGCCGCTCGGCGAAGATTCCTCACGCCACGTGTCGATCGAGCGTCACCGACGTCGTCATGAGCGTGTCAGCACGTCCCATCCCCCACCTGAAGGCGAGAACCCGATGCGCTACACCCTCTTCCTCTACAGCGACGAGACCAGCCACGCCGACGCCACTCCGGATCAGGCCGAGGCCGAGCTCCAGGTGTTCGGTGCCTACATCCAGTCCCTGACCGAGGCCGGCGTCTTCGTCGCCACCGACTGGCTCCAGCCCAGCGCGACGGCGACCACGGTCTCGCTGCGCAACGGCCGCACCGTGCAGGACGGCCCCTACGCCGACACCAAGGAGCAGCTGGGCGGCTTCTTCATCATCGACGTGCCGGACCTCGATGCCGCGATCGCGTGGGCCGAGAAGTGCCCGGTCGCCCACTTCGGCATCGTCGAGGTACGGCCCTCGGCCATGGCCGACTAGGTGCGCGACGCCACCCCTGAGGTGCAGGTGCGGGTCGCCCAGGCGGCCCGCACCTCGTTCGCCCGCCTGGTCTCGCTCCTCGCCGTCTCCTCGGGCGGCGACATCATGGCGGCCGAGGACGCCGTCGCCGACGCACTCCACGAGGCGCTGCGGAGGTGGCCGGCCTCCGGGATCCCCGACAACCCCGACGGATGGCTGCTCACCGTGGCCCGCAACCGCGAGCGCGACCGGCTCAAGAGCGCGGCCCACCGCCGCGCCGCCCCGCTCGATCCCGCGGTCGAACGTCGCGGCATCACCGACGACATCGACCTCGAGCGCATCCCCGACCACCGGCTCCGGCTGCTGTTCGTGTGCGCCCATCCCTCGATCGACCCCGGCATCCGCACCCCGCTGATGCTGCAGACCGTGCTCGGGCAGGACGCCAAGGACGTCGCGCGCGCGTACGCCGTCTCCCCGGCGACGATGGCGCAGCGGCTGGTGCGCGCGAAGCGGAAGATCCGCGACGCGGCCATCCCCTTCGTCATCCCCGGCACCACCGAGATCCCGGACCGGCTCGACGCGGTGCTGGAGGCGATCTACGGCGTCTATGCGCTCGACTGGGAGACCGAGGCCGAGCGCGACGCCGTCGACGACCTCACGCTCGAGGCCGCCCACCTGGCGCGCGAGCTCACCACCCTGCTCCCCCAGCACCCCGAGGTCTTCGGGCTCGCAGCGCTGATGACGCTCTCGCTCTCGCGCAAGGACGCGCGCCGGAGCGCTGAGGGAGAGTTCGTCCCTCTCGACCTCCAGGACCCGTCCCGGTGGGACCACGGCCTCATCGCCGAGGGCGACGCGCTGCAGCGCCACGCGCACGGGCTCCGCGCGATCGGCAGGTTCCAGCTCGAGGCCGCGATCCAGTCGGTGCACTGCGCCCGGGCCCGCACGGGCGCGACCGACTGGCGGGCCCTGACCCTGCTGCACAGCGCGATCATCAGCCTGTGGCCGACGATCGGGGCGATGGTCAGCTTCGCCGCGGTGACCGGCCGCGCCGAGGGTCCCGTCGCCGGCCTGGCCCTGCTGGACCGGATCCCGGCCGAGGAGGTCGAGACGTTCCAGCCCGCTTGGGCCACGCGTGCCCAGCTGCTCGCCGCAGCCGGTCGCACCGACGAGGCACGGACGGCGTACGGGCGGGCGATCGAGCTGGCCGAGCAGCCCGCCGTGCGCCGCTACCTGCGCCGGTCCAGCGCGGCGCTGGACGACTAGCGCGGACATCTCTTCCCTCGGCGCCGGCCGCGGTGTCGATCGAACGCTCCCTCGTTCGTCATGAGGGCAGTCGCTTGACCGGGCGGCGTCCACCTGCGCCGTCACAGGCGCAGCGAACCCAGGAGAACCCCATGTTCTACATCGTCGGACTCGTCGCCGCCGTCGCCTCCTTCGCGATCGGCTGCCTCTGGTACACCGCGCTGTTCGGCGCCGTCTGGCAGCGGGAGATGGGCTTCAGCGACGAGCGCGTGAGCCGGATCTTCGTCCCGGGCCGCATCGCCCTCGCCCTCGCGAGCGAGCTCGTCGCCGCGCTCAGCATGACCGGCATGCTGCTGCACCTGCCCTACGACCTTGCTGTCAACGCCGTCATGGTCGCCGTCGTGCTCGTCGGGGCCGGGGTGAAGCTCGCCGTCTACGACGGCAAGTCCCTGCTGCTGATCGCCGTCAACCAGGGCTACCAGCTCCTCACCGTGGCCGTGCTGACCTCCGGCGTCCTGCGCTTCGGATCGCAGATGACCTGAGACCGACACCCGGCCAGGGTCCCCGTCCCGGACACCCCCAGCACCTAGCGTGGAGACGTGAGCAGCACGGCGCAGCCGCGCCCCCGGACCCTGTGGGACGAGGGACGACGTTCCGGACGGGACGTGGTCTCCCTGGCCGTCGCGCTCCTGCTCACCGCGACCGTGCTCGACCTGCTGCTCTCCGACGGCCTCGGCCTGCTCTACGACCTGGTCTTCGCCACGCTCTGCGTCGGCGCGGCCCTGGCGGTACGGCCCAGCGACTTCTTCGCGGTCGGTGTGCTGCCGCCGCTGGCGATGTTCGCGATCGTGCTGCTGCTGGCGCTCAGCGACCCCGGATCGGTGGCGCGGGCCGACGACGGCGTCGTCCAGGCGACGGTGTCGGGGCTCTCGCGGCACGCGGTCGCCCTCGTCCTCGGGTACGGCGCCTGCCTGGGCCTGCTCGCCGCGCGGCGCTCGTACCTGCAGCGGCACCCCGCGACCGACTGAGCGCGGCGCGGCAGCGCGGCGGGACGCGCCTGACGGGCAGCTTGCTGCCTCCTCGCTTGGCGCCGGAGACGCGCTCGCGCAGAATGCTCAGAAGCGGTCGGGGTCTCCCGCGCCGCGGCGCAGCACCTCGGGGGCACCGTCGGACCAGTCGACGACGGTGGTCGGCTCGGCCGGCGTCTCGCCCGCCTCGACGACGATGTCGACCTCGTGGTCGAGGTCCTCCTTGATCTCCCAGCCCATCGTGCGCGGCTCGGTCTCACCGGGGAGGATCAGGGTCGAGGTCAGCAGCGGCTCGCCGAGCTGCTCGAGCAGGGCCTGGACGAAGACGTGGTCGGGGATGCGGACGCCGACGGTCTTCTTCTTGGGGTGCAGCAGGCGGCGCGGCACGTCCGGCATCGCCGGCAGGATGAAGGTGTAGGGCCCCGGCGTGGCCGCGCGGATCGCCCGGAACGCCGAGTTGTCGACGTGAACCATCTGGCCCAGCTGGGAGAAGTCGCGGCACACCAGCGTGAAGTGGTGCTTGTCGTCGAGCCCGCGGATCTTGAGGATCCGGTCGCGGCCGTCGCGGTTGCCGATCCGGCAGCCGAGCGCGTAGCCCGAGTCGGTCGGGTAGGCGATCAGGGCGTCCTCGTTGAGCGCGTCGACGATCTGCTGGAGCAGGCGCGGCTGCGGGTTGTCCGGGTGGACGTCGAGGTAGCGGGCCATCAGAGGCGCACTGCGGTCTTGGTGCTGCGCCCGGCGGCCTTGAGGTCGCGGTGCAGCTCCTTGGGAAGGGAGAACGCGAGCGTCTCCTCGGCCGTCTGGACGGCGCGGGCGTCGGGGTAGCCGCGCTCGGCGAGGTAGGCCAGGACCTCGGTGACGAGGTGGTCGGGGACCGAGGCGCCCGAGGTGACGCTGACGGTCGCGGCGTCGTCGAGCCAGGACTCGTCGAGCTCGGAGACGTCGTCGATGCGGTACGACGCCTTGGCGCCGGCCTCGAGGGCGACCTCGACCAGGCGCACCGAGTTGGAGGAGTTGGCCGAGCCGACCACGATCACCAGGTCGGCGGTGGCGCCGATCTCCTTGACCGCGACCTGGCGGTTCTGGGTGGCGTAGCAGATGTCGTCGCTGGGCGGGTCCTCGAGCTGCGGGAACTTCGCGCGCAGGCGGCGTACGGTCTCCATGGTCTCGTCGACGCTCAGCGTGGTCTGCGAGAGCCAGGCCAGCTTGGCGTCGGCCGGGAACTCCAGCTTGTCGACGTCGTCGGGGTGCTCGACGAGGACGGTCTGGTCGGGAGCCTCGCCCGCGGTGCCCTCGACCTCCTCGTGACCGGCGTGACCGATCAGCAGGATGGTGTAGCCGTCGGCCGCGAAGCGGACCGCCTCGCGGTGCACCTTGGTCACCAGCGGGCACGTGGCGTCGATGGTCTTGAGGTCGCGCTCGGCGGCCTCGCTCACGACCGCCGGCGAGACGCCGTGGGCGGAGAAGACGACCGTGGCGCCCAGCGGCACCTCGTCGAGCTCCTCGACGAAGATCGCGCCGCGGGACTCGAGGTTGGCCACGACGTGCTTGTTGTGGACGATCTGCTTGCGCACGTAGACCGGCGAGCCGTAGAGGTCCAGCGCCTGCTCGACCGTCACGACCGCCCGGTCGACACCGGCGCAGTAGCCGCGCGGGGCGGCGAGCAGGACCTCGCGCTCGCCGTCGTCGAGCAGGCGCGGGCTACCGAGGTCGATCGTCATGGCACCCAGTCTACGGACCCGGCTCTCCCGGGCCGACTCCACGACGTACCCGGCCCGGACCCGGCAGGATGCAGCCATGACGCTTGCTCCCCCGTCGTCACGGATGTCGCGCGACCTGTCCACCGCGGCCGCGCTGCTGCTCCTCGCCGTGGCGGCCGCCGTCGACCTCGCGATCGTGGCGCTCAGCCTGCACCGGATGGAGTCCGGGCAGCCCCTGACCGAGGCGGCCGACGTCACGCTCGGTGTCGTCGCCGGCGCGGTCTACGCCGTGGTCGTCCTCGCCGTGGCCCGGACGCCGCAGCGACGGGGCCTGGCCTGCGGGCTCGCCGTCGCGGCCCTCGTGCTCAACGTCCTGTTCTGGTACCTGCTGACCCACGGGCCGCTGCAGCCCACGTCGTACGACGAGGCCCGCTCGATCTTCCAGGTCCGCTGGATCATCGACGGGCTGCTGCTCGTCGGCGCCTGGTCGGTGTCCCGGCGCTCCGGACACCGGTGGTGGCCCGGGCTGCTCGTGGTCCCGGTGCTCGTGCTGGCCCAGGCCCCGTTCGAAGACGACCTGGTCCGCTCCACGGCCAACCTTGGTACGGCGCTGCGCGCGGCGTCGCTCTGGGCGTGGGCGAGTGCCGTCCTGCCGATCGCGGGCGTCGCGTGCTGGCTGCTCGACGGGCGCAGCACCTCGAAAATGACACCGGCCCGCCACCCTCGCGGGTGACGGGCCGGCGTACGCAGCAGGTGCGTCAGGCCTTCTCGGCGTCCTCGGTGGACTCCTCGGCGGGAGCCTCCTCCTCGGCAGCCTCGACCTCGGCCTCGGGGGCCTCGGGAGCCTCGGCGGCCTCGGTCTCCTCGACCTCGGTCACCTCCTCGGTCTCCTCGACCTCGTCGGCCGGAGCCGGCGCGGGCGCCTCGGCATTCGCGGCCTTGGGAGCGGAGGGGGTGAACGCACCGGTCACCAGCTCGATCACGGCCATGGGGGCGTTGTCGCCCTGGCGCGGACCGATCTTGGTGATCCGGGTGTAGCCGCCCGGGCGCTCGGCGAACGTCGGCGCGATGTCCGCGAAGAGGGTGTGCACGACACCCTTGTCGCGGATGACCTTGAGGACCTCGCGGCGCTGGTGCAGCGGGTTCTCGCCGGCGTGAGCCTTCTTCGCCTTGGTGATGAGCTTCTCCGCGTACGGACGCAGCGTGCGGGCCTTGGCCTCGGTCGTCGTGATCCGGCCGTGCTCGAAGAGCGCGGTGGCCAGGTTCGACAAGATGAGGCGCTGGTGCGCGGCGCTACCGCCGTGGCGGGGGCCCTTCTTGGGCTTCGGCATGTCTCTCTCGTTTCTTCCCCGGCCGTGTCAGGTACCGGGGCAGTCGTCCCGGCCGTGTCAGGTACCGGGTGGTTGATGTCCCCTCAGGGACGGATCAGAACTGCTCGTCCTCGACGAAGGCGGTGTCGTCCTCGTCGTCGTCGGAGTAGTTGGCCAGGGCGGCCGACGGGTCGAAGCCCGGGGCGCTGTCCTTGAGGGACAGACCCATCTCGTGCAGCTTGGCCTTGACCTCGTCGATGGACTTCGCGCCGAAGTTGCGGATGTCCAGCAGGTCCTGCTCCGAGCGGCTGATGAGCTCACCCACGGTGTGGATGCCCTCGCGCTTGAGGCAGTTGTACGACCGCACGGTCAGCTGCAGGTCCTCGACCGGGAGGGCGAGGTCGGCGGCGAGCTGCTCGTCGACGGGCGAGGGGCCGATGTCGATGCCCTCGGCCTCGACGTTGAGCTCACGGGCCAGGCCGAAGAGCTCGACCAGCGTCTTTCCGGCCGACGCGATCGCGTCGCGGGGCAGGATGGACGGCTTGGTCTCGACGTCGATGACGAGCTTGTCGAAGTCGGTGCGCTGCTCGACGCGGGTGGCCTCGACCTTGTAGGTCACCTTGAGGACCGGGCTGTAGATCGAGTCGACCGGGATCCGGCCGATCTCGTTGTCGGCGCCCTTGTTCTGGACGGCCGAGACGTAGCCGCGGCCCCGCTCGACGACGAGCTCGAGCTCGAGCTTGCCGTTGTCCGAGAGGGTGGCGATCTTCAGGTCGGGGTTGTGCACCTCGACACCGGCCGGCGGCGCGATGTCGGCACCGGTGACGTCACCGGCACCGGACTTGCGCAGGTACATGGTGACCGGCTCGTCGTGCTCGGAGGAGACGACGAGGCCCTTGAGGTTGAGGATGATCTCCGTGACGTCTTCCTTGACGCCCTCGATGGTCGAGAACTCGTGGAGGACGCCGTCGATCTTGATGCTCGTGACCGAGGCACCGGGGATCGAGGAGAGGAGGGTACGACGCAGCGAGTTGCCGAGCGTGTAGCCGAAGCCGGGCTCGAGGGGCTCGATGACGAAGCGCGACCGGAACTGGTCGACGGTCTCCTCCGACAGGGTGGGGCGCTGTGCGATGAGCACTTGTTTCGTTCCTTTCCGGGCCGACCGCTATATGAGGACCCAGACGTGGTGCGGAATTGGAGAAGAGGTACGGCGAGAACACCGGTGCCCGCCCCGGTCTCCTCGCCGCAGCGAGGGGGACCGGGACGGGCCGGTGATCACTTCTTGGAGTAGTACTCCACGATGAGCTGCTCCTGGATGGGCAGGTCGATCTGCTCACGCACGGGAACCGAGTGCACGAGGATCCGCATCCGGTTCGGGAGCGCCTCGAGCCAGGCCGGCACGATCCGCTCGCCGTGGGTCTCGCGGGCGACGATGAACGGCGTCATCTCGAGCGACTTCTCGCGCACGTCGATGATGTCGTACTGGCTCACCTGGAACGAGGGGATGTCGACCTTGCGGCCGTTGACCAGGAAGTGACCGTGGGTCACGAGCTGGCGGGCGTGGCGGCGCGTGCGGGCGAAGCCCGCGCGGTAGACCACGTTGTCGAGACGGCACTCGAGCAGCTGGACCAGGTTGTCGCCGGTCTTGCCCTGGCGACGGGCGGCCTCCACGTAGTACTTGTGGAACTGCTTCTCGAGCACGCCGTAGGTGAAGCGGGCCTTCTGCTTCTCCTGCAGCTGGTTGCGGTACTCGCTCTCCTTGACCCGCGCGCGGCCGTGCTGGCCGGGAGGGTAGGGGCGCTTCTCGAAGGCAGCGTCGCCGCCGACGAGGTCGACGCCGAGACGGCGCGACTTCTTGGTCAGGGGTCCGGTGTAACGGGCCATTGAAGTTCTCCTCTAAGTCCTGGTCAGACGCTCAGACGCGCCGGCGCTTCGGCGGGCGGCAGCCGTTGTGCGGGGCGGGGGTCACGTCCTGGATGGTGCCGACCTCGAGGCCGATCGCACCCAGCGAGCGGATCGCCGTCTCGCGGCCCGAACCCGGACCCTTGACGAAGACGTCGATCTTCTTCATGCCGTGCTCCATCGCCCGGCGACCAGCGGCCTCAGCGGCCATCTGAGCGGCGTACGGGGTGGACTTGCGGGAGCCCTTGAAGCCGACGGTGCCGGCAGAGGCCCACGAGATCACCGCACCGGTCGGGTCGGTGATCGTGACGATCGTGTTGTTGAACGTGCTCTTGATGTGGGCCTCGCCCTGAGCAACGTTCTTCTTTTCCTTGCGGCGCACCTTCTTGGCGCCCGCGCGAGCCTTGGGAGGCATTCGCTATCTCCTCTAGATGAGCTGGTCGTGAAGGAAGTGAGATCGCACGAGGCGATCGATCACTTGGCCTTCTTCTTGCCGGCAACCGTGCGCTTCGGGCCCTTGCGGGTACGAGCGTTGGTCTTGGTGCGCTGACCGCGGACCGGAAGGCCCATGCGGTGACGGCGACCCTGGTAGCTGCCGATCTCGATCTTGCGGCGGATGTCGGCCTGAACCTCGCGACGGAGGTCACCCTCGATCTTGAAGTTCGCCTCGATCTCGTCGCGGAGCTTGACCAGCTCCTCGTCACCCAGCTCGTGGACGCGGAGGTCGGGGCTGACGCCCGTGGCCTCCAGCAGCTGCTGGGCGCGGGTACGGCCGATGCCGTAGATGTAGGTGAGTGCGACCTCGATGCGCTTGTCGCGCGGCAGGTCGACTCCGACGAGGCGTGCCATGGTGGCTTCCCTTTCGAACAGTCACGGTGGTGTGGTCGTGATGCATCCGGGCTTGTCGTGCAGTAGGCGCCCAGCTCCGGCCATCCGCTCCGGAGGTGATTCGCCGTCGTAGTCGACGGCTAAGCGATCACGTAGTTGTCGTATTCAGTTGTGGCGAGAGGGACTCAGCCCTGGCGCTGCTTGTGGCGCGGGTTCTCGCAGATCACCATGACGCGGCCGTGGCGACGGATCACCTTGCACTTGTCACAGATCTTCTTCACGCTCGGGTTGACCTTCATGTCAGCCCTTTCTTGCTAGTGGCGGAGAAGTGAGCCGGCGGCTCACTTGTAGCGGTAGACGATCCGCCCGCGGGAGAGGTCGTACGGCGAGAGCTCCACCACCACGCGGTCCTCGGGGAGGATCCGGATGTAGTGCTGACGCATCTTTCCGCTGATGTGAGCCAGGACCTTGTGGCCGTTGCTCAGCTCGACGCGGAACATGGCGTTGGGAAGGGCCTCCACGACGGAGCCCTCCATCTCGATGACGCCTTCTTTCTTCGCCATGTCTCACAATCTGCGTAGGGGATGTTGTCTACCGGTGGTCCGGGAACCTCCCTGCTACCCGTGAGTAGCCGGGTGGACCTCGGGAGTCCGTGCACCACACACAGAACCCACGTTGGACCGACACGCCAGTCTATCCACAGGGGTTGACAACGCCCCAATCGGCGACCACCCACGCGGCGCGACGCGTCCTCTTTCCGAACATTCACTAGATATTTCCTAGGTATGCACTACGGTCCTCCGGTGGCCCGGCGGGCGTTCGGCCCCGAGCCACGTCGACGAACGACGCACCGAGACGTGCCGAGACGAGGGAGAACGCAGTGACGCTGACGCTGACCGCGAGGACGAGGACCAGGACGAGGACGGCGGGACGGTGGCTGGCGGGGGTCGGGCTGACCCTGTCCGTGGGGGTGGGCGCGGGCGCCGCCGTACCGGCGCCGGCGAGCGCACTGGACGACCAGGCGACCGTGACGCTCGGGGGCGAGGTGAGCACACCGCGGACCTACCAGGTCGCCGACCTGCGCGCGCTCCCCCAGGCGAGCGTGACCGCGCTGGCCGGCGGCGACGTCCACACCTTCACGGGGCCCTCGCTCGAGGCGCTGGTCGGCGCGGCCGCGCCCGTCGTACCGGCGGGGCACAACCCGAACCTCCAGGTCAGCGTGACCGTGACCGGAGCGGCCGGGCGCACCGTGACCGTGGCGCTGGGCGAGCTCACCGCGACGTTCGGCAACCACCCGGCCGTGCTCGCGCTGACCAAGGACGGCGCCGACCTGGCCTCGCCGCTGCCGACGCTGGTCGTCGGCGACGACGCGGACGAGTCGCGCGTCCTCGGCAAGGTCAGCGGCGTCAGCGTCGCGGTGCACACGCCGGCCCCGACCGCCGGCCAGCCGGCCGGGTCGGTGACCGTCTCGGGCGCGGGCACCACGACGACGCTGAGCGGCGCGGAACTGGCGGCGCTGCCCAGCCGGACCCGGACCGTCACCTACAACCAGGGCAGCACGCCCCAGACCCGGGTCGAGACCGGACCGCTGCTCGACACCGTGCTGCGCCGGGCCGGCTACGTGCCCGACCAGGTCGCCTGGGTCGCGGGCGTCGCCGCGGGTGACGGGTACGTCGCCGTGGTCACGCCGGGTGAGCGCGCGGCCGGCAAGTTCCTCCAGGTCGCGCTGAGCGAGACCAACGCCGGCCAGCCGACGACGTCGACGCCGCGCCTGGTGGTCGCGGGCGACGTCCGGGGCGGGCGGTACGTCTCGGGGCTCTCGGACCTCGTGGTCGGCTGCAAGCCGGACACCGACTGCGGCTACACCCCGGCCGGGCCGCAGGGTCCGGCTGGTCCGACCGGGCCGACCGGTCCCCAGGGACCGGCGGGGCCGCAGGGTGCGGCGGGTCCGCGGGGCGCGGCCGGTCCGGCCGGCAAGGACGCCAAGGTGACCTGCACCGTGACCAAGAGCAAGGGCAAGGGCAAGGCCAAGCGCCCGGCCAAGGTGAAGTGCACCGTGACCCTGGTCAAGGGCAAGCCCGCCCGGGTCGCGGCCACGCTGCGCCACGACGGCCGCGTGCTGGCGTCGTCCGCGCGGACGGTGCGCCGGGGCAGGACGGTCGTGCTGAGCAGCCGGGTGGTCGCGGACCGCTACCGCCTCACCGGTACGACGACCCGCGCCGGCCGCACCACGCGCTGGTCGGTGAGCCTGCGCCTGCGCTGAGCCTGCGCCCGCGCCTCAGGGCGCGAGCAGGCGCAAGGTCTCCTCGCGCGCCGGCGCCTTCCGGGGCTCGGTGCCCCGGAAGGCGCCGGCGACCGGGTTGACCATCACCTCGTCCACCCCGTACGACGACGCGAGCCGCTCGATCTCAGCGCGCGCCGTGGCGGCGTCCCCGATCACCCAGCGCGAGCGCATGGCCGCGAGGACGTCCTCGTGGGCCTCGGGCAGACCGGCGTCGACGATGGTCTCGGCGTCCTCGACGGTGCGCTGGGCGACGAGCGGCTGGCCGGTGCGCAGCGCGAGCATCTGGAGCAGCTGGGGCAGCGCGAGCCGCTGCGCCTCGTCGTCCGTCGCGGCGACGGAGGCGTTGACGGTGAGGAAGGTGCGCGGCGCGGAGAGCTCGGGCGAGGGCTGGAAGGTCGAGCGGTAGAGCTCGAGCGCCTCGGCGGTGCCGGAGCCGGAGAAGTGGTGCGCGAAGACGTAGGGCATGCCCTTGGCCGCGGCGAGCCGCGCGGAGTAGTCCGAGGAGCCGAGCAGCCAGATCTGGGGCACCGAGCCGGCGACCGGGGTGGCCTTGAGGACGTGCCGCCCGCCGCGCAGGGCGAGACCGACACCGTCGGGCTCCATCATGGCGAGCACGTTGTCGACGTACTCGGGGAAGTGGTTGACCGCCTCGTCGCTGACCCCGCCCGCCCCGTGGCGCAGCGCCCAGCTGGTGACCGGGTCGCTGCCCGGGGCACGGCCGATGCCGAGGTCGATCCGGCCCGGGAAGGCGGCCTCGAGCAGCGCGAACTGCTCGGCCACGACCAGCGGCGCGTGGTTGGGGAGCATCACTCCCCCGGACCCCACCCGGATGCTGTCGGTCGCCGACGCGACGAGGCCGATCAGGACCGGTGGGTTGGTGGCGGCGACGGCCGGCATGTTGTGGTGCTCGGCCAGCCAGAAGCGGCGGTAACCGAGGTCGTCCGCGGTGCGGGCCAGGTCGAGCGTCGCGGCGACGGCGTCGCCGGTGGTCTGGTCGCTGCGGACGGGGACGAGGTCGAGGACGGAGAGCGCGGGGGACATCGTCAGTTCCAAGGCTCGCGGGGGCCCGGGCATTCCCGGATCAGAGGGCGAGGAAGTCCTCGAGCGAGAGGTTGGCGACCAGCCGCGGAGCGCCGGAGCCGTCGGGCTCGAACACGAGCGTGCGTCCGGCGTCGAGGTAGTAGCCGAACGCCTTCTCGAACTTGCCCTGGTGGGTGAAGAGCACGGTCGTCTGACCGGGCGCCGGTGGTGCGACCACCCGGTTGCGCAGTCCTTGGAGCGAGGCCGCGAGCTCGTCCTGGTCGTCGAAGTAGAGCGAGCCGGTGAGGTCGCGGTCGGTGCGTACCCGGTCACCGAACGCCGCGCGGGCGTGCTGGACGACGAAGTAGTACTCGCTGGCGAGCACCGTGCCGACCCGGACCCCGATCCGCTCGTAGGCGCGGCCGAGCCGCTGCATCGCCCGGGTGCTCTCGTCGGTGATCCGCTGCCGGTCGTCGATCAGTCCCTCCGGGGCGGCGTCGGGGCGGTCCGGCACGAAGGCACCGGTGTAGCGGTGCACCACCACCAAGCCACCCGAACGCAGCCGATCGGCGAGGTCGGGTGGTGTCGGCGGATCGACCTCGCCGAGCGCCGAGGTCGTCGCCTCGGGCGGTGCCGCCGCGGGAGCCGTCGGGGTCGTCGGGGCCGGCGGAGCCGTCGGGGTCAGCGCGGTCGGCGGGACGGAGGACGGTGCAGCGGTCGCCGTCGACGGCGATCCGGGCCCCTCGTCGGCGCACCCCGCCAGGAGCAGGAGCATGGCGAGCGCGGCGACCGTCAGGGCCGGGACCGGGAGACGCATGGCGTCACGGTAGGCAGAGGTGCCCCGTTCGTAGTCGACGTTTTGCGTCCGATCTCGCGGTGCCGGTGCCGGTGGCGGTTCTGGTGCCGGACCTCAGTCGTCTGAGGTCGCGCTGCGGCGCACCAGCAGGAGCCCCGCACCGTAGGCCGCCAGGCACAGCAGGCCCATCATGAAGAGGTCCATGAGGTAGTGGCCGCCGCCACCGAGCGCGATCCAGTCCTCCTCGTCGGTGCCGGCGGTGTTGCGGAGCAGGTCCATCGCCGAGGCCGAGGCGGCGTAGCCCCAGCGCGAGGGCGAGAGCCAGGCGATCTGCTCCAGGAGCGGGCGGCCGGCGACCTCGAGCAGGGCGCCGGAGAGGACGAGCTGGAGCATCACGATGCCGACCAGGGCGGGCATCGTCTGCTCGGTGCTGGTGACGACGGCGGAGAGCGCCAGGCCGATCACGACCATGGTGAACGACAGCCCGGCGATCGCCAGGGCGACCCGGAAGGTGCCGAGGGTGCCGTCGGCGCCGGGCAGGCCGACGGTCGCGATGAAGGTGACCACCAGGCCCTGGACGAACGCCGCGAGGCCGAGGACGAGCACCTTGCTGGTGAAGTAGACGCCGGGCGAGAGGCCGACGGCGTACTCGCGCTTGAAGATGGGGCGCTCCCCCACCAGCTCGCGGATGGCGAGCGCCGTCCCCATGAGGCAGGCGGCGACGATGAGGACGGTCAGCCGCTGCTGGGCCTCCTTGATCCCGTCGCCGTTGGCGAAGGCCTCGTCGAGCGAGAGCCCGCCGCCGCCACCGACCAGGCGGCTGAGGCCGCCGAGGATCAGGGGCAGCAGCACGAGCATGCCGAGCAGCAGCCGGTCGGCCAGGACGACGGCCAGGTTGCGCTTGACCAGGGTGGAGAGCTGGCGCGAGACCGACTGCCGCGGCGGGGCCGGTACGGCGCCGGCGTGGGACTGCCGGGCGATGGCCGAGGTGTCGACGGCGTGCTGCGGGACCGGGATCCGCTGCCACAGGTCGGGCTCGTCGAGCAGGTCGAAGACCTCGGGGTAGTTGGTCTTGCCGAAGTGCGCCAGGACGCCGTCGGGCGGGCCGAAGTAGGCGATCCGGCCGCCGGGGGCCAGCACGAGGACGTTGTCGCAGACGTCGAGCGCGAGCACCGAGTGGGTGACCACCATGACCACGCGGCCGTCGTCGGCCAGGCTGCGGAGCTGGCGCATCACCTCGAGGTCGAGACCCGGGTCGAGGCCGGAGGTGGGCTCGTCGAGGAAGAGCAGCGGCGGGGCGGTGAGCAGCTCGGTGGCGATCGAGACCCGCTTGCGCTGGCCGCCGGAGAGCTGGGTGCCGATCCGGTTGTCCATCCGCTGCTGGAGCTGGAGCTGGTTGGCGACGTGGGTGACCCGGGCGTCCCACTCCTGGGCCGTCGTGTCGGGCGGCAGCCGGAGCTGGGCGGCGAAGCGCAGGCCCTGCTTGACCTTGAGCTGCGGGTGCAGGATGTCCTGCTGGGGCACCAGGCCGATCTGGAAGCGCAGCTGGTCGTAGTGCTGGTAGAGGTCGTGGCCCTGCCAGATCACCCGTCCGTGGCTGGCCGGCTTGAGGCCGGTGAGCGCGCCGAGCAGCGTGGACTTGCCGGCGCCCGAGGGGCCGATCACGGCGGTGAGGCTGCGCGGCTCGAGCTTGAACGAGATGTTCTCGATGAGCCGCTTGCCGCCGCCGACGACCTGGGTCAGCCCGTCGGCGTAGAGCGTGAACTCGTGGGCCGTGGCCGAGGCGATGAGCTGGTGGCCGTCCCAGCGGAACGTCTGGTTGCCGAAGATGACCTCGGAGCCGACCTGGAGCGGGACCGCGCCCTGGACCCGCTGGCCGTTGACGAAGGTGCCGTTGAACGAGCCGAGGTCGTGGAGCACCGCGAGCCCGCCCGGAGCGGCCCCCGCCGGGTCGAGCCGGGCGTGGTGCCGGCTGACCAGGGCGTCGTCGAGCACGATGTCGTTGGAGTGCTCGCGGCCGATGGTCAGCGAGCGGCCCGCCTGGAGCTGCTGGGGCAGCACGATCGAGTGACCGTGCGGCAGCTGCCCCGGAGGTACGACGCCGGCCGGGCGCCACGCGTCGACCGGGCCGCCGTTGGCGGGCAGCTGGGGCGGCGGCAGGTTCTTCCAGAACTCACCGCCCGACGGGGTCGCGGCCGCCGGCGGCGGCTGGCTGGCCGGCAGCGGGCGCGAGGCGACCGGCGGGACCGGCTGCTGCGGGGCGTACGGCTGCTGCGGGGCAGAGGGCTGCTGCGGGGCGTAGGGCTGCTGGGCCGCCGCGGCCGGCAGCACGCTCACCACGACGGGCTCGCCGACCGGTCCGCCCAGGTGCAGGCTGACCGGGGCGCCGCCGACCGAGAGCCGGGTGATCCGCTGGCCGGAGACGAAGGTGCCGTTGCTGCTGGCGTCGACCACGACCCAGCCGCCGTCCTCGACCTGGAGGAAGGCGTGGTGGCGCGAGGCGCGGGCATCGGTGACCGGTACGTCGCAGTCGAGCTCGCGCCCGATCACGACCCGCGGGCCGTCGAAGGTCCGGGTCTGTCCGGCCCACTGCACCTGGAGTCGGTCCACGCGTTTGAGTCCTCGGTCGGTTCGGGAGCGGATGACGTCACGAAACCCTAAGGCATCGTGACGCCCCCGCTCCCGTACCCGGAAGAACGCCTGCCGAACCCCGCGGGGTCAGCGCCAGTCGGGACCCGCGGTGTCGTCCACGTCCGCGGCGTCGCGCGGGGCGACCGCGTGGTCCGGGACGTGGTCGTCGGCGCCGGTGCGCGAGGTCTTCCAGAGGCTGGCGACCGCGGTGACGACGAGCGTCACGATGATCACGCCGAGGCTGAACAGCGACGGGATGTCCCACACCGCGACGTGCTCGCCGCCGTTGATGAACGGCAGCTCGTTCTCGTGCAGGGCGTGCAGGACCAGCTTGACGCCGATGAAGGCGAGGATGAACGCCAGGCCGAGCGAGAGGTAGACGAGCTTCTGGAGCAGGCCGCCGAGCAGGAAGTAGAGCTGGCGCAGGCCCATCAGCGCGAACACGTTCGCGGTGAAGACCAGGTAGGGCTCCTGGGTGATGCCGAAGATCGCCGGGATCGAGTCGAGCGCGAACAGGATGTCGGTGACGCCCAGCGCGATGATCACGATGAGCATCGGCGAGACGAAGCGGACGCCGTTCTCGTGGTACCAGAGCTTGAGGCCGTGCCAGGAGTCGCCGACCCGCATCCGGCGCCGGGTGAAGGCGACGATCGCGTTGTCCTCGGGGTGCTCGTCCTCGTGGGCGCCGTAGGACTTCACCAGCTTGACCGCGGTGTAGACCAGGAAGGCGCCGAAGGCGTAGAAGATCCAGCTGAAGTTCTCGATCAGCGCGTAGCCGAGCGCGATGAAGATGCCGCGGAAGACCAGCGCGAGCACGATGCCGACGAGCAGCGCCTCCTGCTGGTACTTGCGGGGCACCTTGAGCGCCGACATCAAGATGATGAAGACGAAGAGGTTGTCGATCGAGAGCGAGTACTCCGTCAGCCAGCCGGTGTAGAACTGGATGCCGTAGTCGTGCCCGTGGTGGACCAGGATGAACACGCCGAACGCCACGGCGGCGCCGACGTAGACGGAGAGCGCGATGGCGCATTCCTTCATCGACGGCTCGTGCGGATCGCGTGCGATCACGAAGACATCGAAGAGGAGGACTCCGACGGTCACCGCGATGGTGATCGTCCATTCCAGGGTGGTCACGTCCATAGAGGTGTCCCTTCAGGGGCGGATGCGTCGACAGATCGCCCGAGGTCTCTTCCGCTGCCGACGCCTGAGGCGCCGTGGTGCAGCCTACGGGACCGGAGCGGGCGACTTCGACCGCTCGTGATGACGAGCCCGCAGCGAAGGAGTACTCCCCCCTGGTGCGCGGAATCCTCGCACGCCCGGCGCACGGGGGTCCAATCAGGACCGCTCGGAGCGGCTGCGGAGCGGCTCAGGGTAGGCCGGTGACCCGGGCCATGGTGGCGAGCTTGGCGCCCGTCTCCCGCACCTCGGAGGCGGGGTCGGAGCCGGCCACGATGCCGGCGCCGGCGAAGAGCCGCAGCCGCGGGCCGTCCATCACGGCGGCCCGGATGGTGACCGCGAACTCGCCGTCGCCGCGACCGTCGACCCAGCCCACGCAGCCCGCGAACCAGTCGCGCAGGTCGCCCTCGAGGTCGGCGATGACGGCGTTGGCCGCCGCCGTCGGTACGCCGCCCACGGCCGGCGTGGGGTGCAGCAGCTGGGCCAGGCGCAGCGCGCTCGGGCCGTCGACACCGTCGGAGAGCCGGGCCCGGATCGGGGTGGCCAGGTGCCAGACGGTGTCGGTGGAGAGGAGCTCGGGGGTGGCCGGGTACTCGATCTCGACGCACACCTCCTTGAGCGCGTGCACGATCGCCTCGACGACGAAGGCGTGCTCGGCCAGGTCCTTGGCCGAGCCGCGCAGGCCCTCGGCCCGGCGGGCGTCCTCGGCCGGGTCGTCCGAGCGCGGTACCGACCCGGCCAGCGGCGTGCACGAGATGGTCAGGCCCTCGCGCCGCACGAGCAGCTCGGGGCTGGCCCCGACCAGGATCGGGCCGTCGTCGGGCGGGGAGTCCTCGGTGCCGGGCACCAGCGGGACGCTGAAGACGTAGCGCCCCGGCCGCGTGGTGAGCAGCCGGTCGATGATCTCGGCCGGCACCAGCGGCGGGGTGCTCACCACGTCGAGGCAGCGCCCCAGGACGACCTTGTGGAGCGCCCCGGTGGCGATCTTGGCCAGCGCGGCCTCGACCATCCCCGCGTAGGCGGCGGGCGTCGGGAACTCGGTCACCTCGTAGGTCCGCCGCACCGACGCGTCGTGCTCGGGCCGCTGCAAGGCGTGCTCCGAGCCTGACACGAGGTGGGCCAGGCCCGGCGCGCCCTCGGCGAACGAGAGCGCGCACAGGGCCCGCTCCCCCGGCTCGAGCGCCGCGACGATGCCGTCGGCCCAGGCCGGGTCGGCACCGTCGGGCGTCTCGACGGTGCGCCGCACCGCACTCGCGACGTAGGCCTCTTCGCCGGAAGCGAAGAGCATCGGCCGCGCCGCGAGTGCAGCGGGGGTGATCGGGTCCCGCGCCATGCCCCCCAGCCTAGGACACCGTCCCGCGACGCCTGCCGACGACCACGGCTCCCGCGCCCGCGAGGAGCAGGGCGAGGCCGAGGAACAGGTGCCAGGGCCGGAACGGCGCACCGGCGTCCGGCAGGCCGCCGTCACCGTTGCCACGCCCGTCGCCCTCGCCACCGACCGCGTCGAAGCGGTTGATGATCCGCACCGTCGCCTCGCCCGGACCGCTGGTCGGGGTGAGGTCGACGCTGAGCGAGGGCTTGTCGGCCTTGGTCCGCTTGCCGGCGACGTTGGCCCGGATGGTGGTCGAGGACGCACCGCCCCGGTCGGTCTCGGTCACCTTGCACGCCGCGCTCGACGGCAGCTCGGCGTACGACGCCTGGTAGCCGTTGCCGCGCGAGAGCACCCGCTCGGCACCACCCGGGACGTCGAACGCGACGCGCTTGCCGTCCACCACCCAGGTGCACGCGAGGCGCACCCGGAACGGGCCCTTGGCACCGGTGGCCGTCGTGTCGCCGACGACCTCCTTGGTGACCTCGAGCGAGGTGAGGTCGAACGTGTTGGTCGCGGTGAGCTCGACGAGGCTGACGCCGCCCGGCTGGTCCGGTGCGGGCACCTCGACGACGCCGTCGGCCGGGTCGAGCGCGGTCGACGTGGCGCCGCCCGTGCCCGACTCCTTCACGGTGCACGAGGTACCCACCGCGAACGGGCCGAGGGTGGACGAGCCGCCGGCCTGCAGCCGGACCTGCTCGTCGTACGGCGTCTGGCCTCGGTAGGTGCAGCGCACGTCGAACGTGAACGTGCCCGTCCCCCAGCGCGCGGCGCCGTCGCCGTCGACCTTCTTCTCGATCCGCACCGTGCCGGCGTCGTAGGCGTTGGTCACCTCGACCGCCGCCGGGTCGAGACCCGGGGTGATCTCGGCGGAGCCGTCACCGTTGTCGACCACGTTGTCGCCGGTGACGACGATCTGGTCGGCGAACCAGCGGTCGGTCTCGGTCAGGGTGCAGGTAGCACCCACCGGGATCCGGTTCGCCGGCGCGGTGAAGGTCTCGTCGGCGCGCAGCGTGAACGACAGGGTGGTGGCACCCGCTCCGTCGAAGGTCACGTCCTTGCCCGAGCCCGCGGCCGTGCAGCGCAGGGTGAACGTGAACGGCCCGAAGGTCGTCCCGGTCGCCTGCGTGTCCACCCGCTTGGTCACCGACAGCCCGGTGAACTGGTAGTCGTTGGTGATCGTCTCGGTCGGGATGTCCGCCGGGTCGGCGACCTCCTCGACCGGGATGGTCACCGGCGTGTTGGACCGCGAGGTCTCACCGAACTCGCCGACCGCACCGTCCTCGGTGAACGTGCACGAGCTGCCGTTGGCGCTGATCGGCACGCCCTCCACGTCCGCCTGCCAGTCCCGGGACCGGCTCAGCCTGATCGTCGCGCCCGGCCCGAGGTCGAGCGGTACGCCGCCCGCCTCGCAGGTCACGTTGACCCGCACCTCGCTCGGGGCGTAGTCCGCCGCGGGACCGGTGAGGTCCTTGCGGATCCGCACCGCACCGGTGCGCAGGTGCACACCGACCCGGTTCGGGGCGATCTTCCGGAAGGTGTTGATGCCGGAGTACTTGAACTTCACGCCGTGCTGGTTCCAGGCGATCAGGTCGTCGGCGGGCACCGAGCGGCGCACGCCGCTCGAGTCGAGGTCGGAGGCCATCACGTTGGTCGTGGAGAACGTGATGTCCACGGCCTGCCCGGCCCGCAGGGAGCCGTCCGCGGTGGTGCGGAAGTCCAGCTTGACCCGCAGGCCCGTGACGCTCGGCCAGTTCGTGCCGGGGCCGGCCACGGACCAGGTCTCGCCGTTCTGCTGGCAGACGGGCTGGGTCTCCAGGTTGCTCCAGGTCCCGGTGCAGGCACCGGGGCTGGTGGTCACCTCGATCACCGTGGTCGTGCCGCTGGGCGCGGTGACCTGCGGTGCACCCACGAGCTGCGGCCGGTACGCCGAGCCGCGGGCGTTGCCCGAGACGAGCTGCAGGTCGCCACGGACCGGCAGCTGGTCGAAGACCGTCATCTCGTCGATGTTGACCGTGCCCGTGTTCATGTTGTGCAGGACCCAGTCGTCGGTGCCGTCGACCTCGCTGTTGGCCACGCAGGGCGAGCGGTAGTACGCGCCACCGGTGACGTTGAGCGACGGGGCGCACACCGTCGACGGGCTGCCCGGGGCGTAGGCGCCCGGCAGCGAGCCGCGCACCCCCTTGATCGTGTAGAGGTTCGGCCCGGTCACCGTGCCGACGAAGTCGGACGTGCCGCAGGTGCGCGGGTCGTTGCCCCAGTCGGGGGTCAGCGGGCCGCCGGCGACCGTGTTGCGGCAGCTGGTCAGCGTCTCCTCGGTCGTCACCGTCATCGTGTTGGTGGCGGTCTGCCCGGTGGTCAGCCCCGGCTGGAGCTCGAGGTGCAGGCGGATCTTGAACTCCTCGCCCGGGCGCATCTGCCGACCGCCGGCCGGCCAGGTGAACCGGAGCACGGAGCCGTTCTGCTCGGGCGTGACGGTGACCTGGGTCGAGAGCGTGCCCCCCGCCGACGTGGTGAACGTCGGCGCCGGAGTGCCCGTGTAGAGCAGCTGCGGCGGCAGCGCGTCGCGCAGGTCGGTCAGCGTCAGGAACCCGGTGCCCGTGTTCTGGATCGTCAGGTCGAACGGGACCGCGTCACCGACCGAGGCGAGGCGGTTGCCCTCGTTGGTCAGCTTGCGGACCGCGATCTCCCGGGTGCCGAGCGACAGGTCGATGTCGGCGGACGCGTCGGTCTTCGGCGCGTCGTTGCCGTCGGGCCGCGTCGACCACGAGGTCTGGGTGTTCTCGACCTCGCCGTCGAACCGGACCGGGTCGCCCGAGTCGCGGTAGGTCTCCCGCAGCCGCATCCCGAGCACCGCACTCGCAGCCCAGTTGGGCGCGGGCACCGTGGCCGAGAACAGCTTGCCGTCGGCCCGGGTGAAGGTGAACCGGATGCCCTGGACGTCGGCGTTCGCGACGCCGGCCGGCAGGGTCGCCGTGGCGGCCGGGGTGCCGAGCACCCACTGCGTGCCGTCGTACAGGTCGACCTGGACGCGGTCCGCACCGGCGGGCATCGTCACCGACGTGACGCCGGTGAACCGGAAGGTGTTCCAGAACTCCGGCGACTTCGCCTGGTCCTCGATCACCACGCGCTGCGGCGAGAGCGTGCTGCGCGGGGACGAGCCCTGGTTCGCGCCGAGCGTCACCGTCACCGGTACGTCGGGCGAGGGCTCGTTGATCCGGCTCGGGCTGATCGACTTGGTCGGCGTGATGTTCACCGTGCCGCCGGTCAGCCGCACGCTCGCGTCGGCGACGTCACCGGTCTTGGTGCCGGTGGCCGCGATCGGGTCGTAGGACTGCGCGAAGACGCGGTTGACGACGTCGACCGTGTCCCCGGCGCGCAGCACCTGGTTCGCCCCGCTGCTGCGCAGCGTCGGCCGGAGCCGGGTGCTCAGCTCGATGCGCAGGTCGTTGTCCTGCGTGATCGTGCCGCCGGAGGTCGCCGGAGCCGTGTCCTGGAAGGTCACGCTGACGCCGACGATCGTGCCCGGGTCGGTGACGCCCGCGTTGACCGCGGCCATCGTCGTCTGCTCCGTCGTGTAGGCGTCGGTCCCCTCGTCGTACCGGAGCAGCCAGACGACCGTGGCCGCCGGGTCGATCTGGCCCGGGCGCGACGCGGAGATCGTGATGCCGGTCAGGTCGAAGCGCTCGAACGGGTTCGGGCGCGCCGGGTCGCTGAGCAGGTTGGCGCTGGTGTCGAACGGGTCGGCGTTGGCACCGGCCGCGTCGGCATCGCTCTGGCAGGCCGGCAGCGTCGTGTCGGTGCACGCGGCCGGGTCCGTCAGCCGCACGTACGACGCCCGGGCGGTCGAGCCGTTGCTCCCGGTGATCGTCCAGGTCGCCGTCGGGTAGTCCGCGGCGTCCGTGCCCACGGGGGGCACGTGCACCGGCGTCGTCGGGGTCGCCGTCTTGGCGACCTCCGCGACCGGCTCCGGGTCGAGGATCTGGATGGTGTCGGCGTCGGTGTCGGTGACGTCCGCGCCACCGGCGGTCGGGGTGCCGGTGATCCGGGTGTCGTTCTCGACCAGGCCGGCGTCCGGGGTGTTGTAGTCCCGGTCCTCGACGACGAAGGCACCGTCGGAGCGGGCCTTGTCGCGCACCTGCCAGTCGAGCGTGAACCGGCGGTCGGTGCTGCCCGCGCCCACGCCGCTGTTGGGGTCGGGCGCGAACGGGTCGAAGGCACCACCGGTCTGCTGGGCCGCCGTACGACGCGCGGTGTCGGCCGGGGTCTCCGCCAGGACGATCCGCACGCCGATGGTCGACGCCCGCTCGGCAGTGCTCAGGTCGTAGCCCTTGAAGCTGCCATCGGCCGCACGCCAGGTGCCCCCGGGAGCCGGGACGACGTCCCAGGTGCCGGTGGTCGCGTTGAAGAGCGCGACCTGGGTGACCGTGTCGTACTGGAGGTACCAGCCGGTCGAGTACGGCGCGCCGCCGGCCTGGACCATCGGGATCCGGACCAGGTCGAAGGCGTCGTACGCGGTCTGCCCGACGGTCGCGACGGACGGCGCCGCGGCACCGTCGGTGATCGTGACCGGGGACAGCCCACGGTCGACGTTCCAGTCGAGGTTCGTCGTGGCCTGGTCGCCGGACTGCGCGTCCACCGCGGCCTCGATCCAGCGCTTGCGGATCTCGACGCCGGTGCCGGGGCCGCCGTCGTCGGTGACCACGGTGCCGGTGCCGGTCGAGCCGCCGTTGTCGTGCAGGTTGTTGCCGCCCGCGGACTCGCCGTCGGCGTTCACCGTGGCGGAGTTGACGTACTGCGTCGGCTGGTCCGGACCGGGCGTGACGGCTCCACCGCCGCGCAGGTCACCGCGCGCCTCGAACTCGATGTTCGGGGTCACCGTGGTGTCGGCCGGGAAGCCGGTGGCGTTGTGGAACGAGAACCGGATGCCCTGGATGTCGTCCGCGGAGAGACCCAGGCCGGCCAGCTTGGCCGCCGTGGCCGCCGCGCCGAGCCGGTACACGCTGGCGCCGGCCTCGGGGCCGTGCACGTCGAGCGTGTGCCAGGCACCGGTGGTGTCCTGGACCTCGATGGTGAGCGTGGTGCCGGCCGGCACCTGGGTCGGCGCGATCGAGGTGAGGTCGAAGGCGTCCCAGAACTCGGCGTTCCCGGTGCCGACGACGTCCTCGACCACGATGTCGTGGACGACGGCGCCGTCACCGTGCGCGACCGCGTTGGCCTGCAGCGAGGAGATCACCGAGTCGCCGGGCGAGACGGCCGACGACGGCCGCACCGTCTTCTGCAGGCTGGTCGTGATCGCGGGGTCGACGATGCGCAGCGTGTCGCTGTCGCTGTCGTCGTCGGTCAGGCCGTTGGCGGCCTCGACGTCCACGTCGACCCTGTTGGTCAGCGTGACGGCGGGGGCACCACCGGTGGCGTCCTCGGTCGTCTCGATCGTGAACGACGCGCCACCGGTCTCGTTGGCCTTGATCGGACCGGTCCAGGTGATCTCGAAACCGGAGATCTTGCCCACGGGCGGAGGCGGCGTCTGCCCCTCGAGGAGCGGCACGTCCAGCGTGCCTCCGCCGAGCAGGTGGTAGGTGAGCGTGCCGCCGGTCGCGGCCGCGGGCCAGCTCAGCGGGCCGGTGAAGCCGCCGAAGGTCACCTCGTCGGTGAAGAAGCCGAGGTCGGCGACGGTGAGCTTCGTGACGGGCACGTCACCGTTGGTGCCGCTGATCGACGCGGCGGCGTCCTGCCCGGCGGTGATCGAGCCGGGGGTGATGTTCTTCTGCGCCTCGACCGTCGGGATGGACGGCTTCACGACGTACGACGCGTTCGCGTCCTCGGTCGCGGTCGGCTGACCCGTCAGCACGGCGCTGCCGGTCGCGGTGTTGTCGACGCGGTGCTCGGCGGTCGACAGGTCGCTGCCGTCGTTGCGGTCCGTGGCGCGCTGCTCGAGACCGAGGTCGGCGGTGACGCGCTGCCCGGGGGCGACGGTCCCCTCGCAGGTGATCCGGATGCCCCCGACGTCGGCGTTCGTCACGCCGGCCGGCAGGGCGAGCGGGTCGGCGGCCGGAGCCGCCGTGCCCTGGACCCACGACCAGGTGCCACCACTCCGGACGTAGGCGTCCACGCGCACGGTGTCGCACCCGGCCGGCACGTTGACGGTGCCGAAGCCGGTGAAGTCGGTGAGGGTGAACGGGTTGCTGGCGTCGAGGCTGCTGGCGCCGTCAGGAGCGTTCTTCGGCTCCTGGATCGTCAGCCGGTCGACGGCGACGTTGCTCTGGTTGCGCACACCGAGGCCGATGGTCGACGCGGTGCCGGGCTCGTAGGCCTGGCTGCCGGGCGTCCAGCTCTTGGTGACGTCGACATCCATCCGCACGGGCGACTCGACCGTGATCGCGGCGTCGCTCTGCTTGGGATCGGCGTTGGAGGCCGTCACCTTGGCGGTGTTGACGATCTCGGGGCTCGTGCCCGGCGGGAAGTCGTCCGGCACCTTCAGCGAGATCGCGATCGTGTACGTCGTACCGGCCTGCAGACCGACGCCCACGGGGTTGTCGGTCGGCTGCTGCAGGTCGACGGTCATCGACGTCCCCGGCTGCACGGTGGCCGGCGGGGTCGCCGTACCGCCCGGCTGCCAGGTGACGACGCGCGGCATCGCGGCCGGGCTGAACGTGACGTTCTGGATCGGGAACCCGACCAGCTCGTCCGGCAGCGCGTCCACGACGCGGGCGTCGAGGCAGTCGTCCTCCGAGCACCGCACCTGGATCAGGTAGGTGAAGGACTCCCCTGGTTGCGGGGTCGCCTTGTCGACGGTCTTGTCGATCTGCAGCGAGTCCGCTGCGGCTCGGGCCGACGGCACTGCCGCCAGCACACTGATGATTGCTACGAGCAGCGTCAAGGCCCCCACGGCCCAGCGACGCGTGCTACCGCCCATTTTCGGGCGTACGTGTCCCATATTTTGTTTGTCCCTTCCCTCTCCGCGTAGCACGGTACGGGGAAAAAGGCACGGAGCACGACCGAACAGCCGAAAAGTTAGCCAGGTCTCGCCAGGATCCCCCGGGATCTCCCCCAGGGCAGGGTCATTCGCCGCCGAAGGGGACGCCGAGCGCCTCGAGCCGGGCGCGGCCGCCGTCCTCGGCGGTCAGCACCCAGACCCCGGCCTCGGTCAGCGCGAAGGTGTGCTCGAAGTGCGCGGCCCAGGTGCCGTCGGCGGTCACCACGGTCCACTCGTCGTCGAGGACGTCGGTGTCGTGGGTGCCGAGGGTGATCATCGGCTCCACCGCCAGCGCGATACCGCGCTTGAGCCGGGGACCTCGCCCCGGCCGGCCCTCGTTGGGCACGTCCGGCTCCATGTGCATCGAGGTGCCGATGCCGTGACCGGTGTAGCCGTCGACGATGCCGTAGGCGCCCGCACCGCGGATGTAGCTCTCGACGGCGTGGGAGATGTCGCTGACCCGGCCCCCGACCCGGGCGGCCGCGAGGCCGCGCCACAGCGACTCCTCGGTGACCCGGACCAGCTCGGCCACCTCGGGCCGCACGGGGCCGACGGCCACGGTGATCGCGGCGTCGCCGTGCCAGCCCTCGACGATCGCCCCGCAGTCGATGGAGATGACGTCGCCCTCGGCGAGCACCTGCTCGCCGGGGACGCCGTGCACGACCTGCTCGTTGACCGAGGCGCAGATGCTCGCCGGGAACGGCGGGACGCCGTACCCGAGGAACGAGGGGACGCCGCCCTGCTCACGGATGCTCTGCTCCGCGAGCGCGTCGAGCTCACCCGTGCTGATCCCCGGGTGCACGGCGTCCCGGAGCCGCTCCAGCGTGCGCCCGACGACCAGCCCCGCGGTCCGCATCGAGCGGACCTGCTCGGGGCTCTTGATCTCGATCCGGTGCTGGTCGAAGAACAAGGGACCGGGTGGGGTCAGCTCTGCGGGATGTCGTCGAGCGCGTCGAAGATCCGCTGCTGGACCTCATCGATCTCGCCCATGCCGTCGACCTCGACGACCAGGCCGTGCTCGGCGTACACCGCGATCAGCGGCTCGGTCTCGGCGGCGTAGACCTCGAGACGACGCCGGATGACGTCCTCGGTGTCGTCGGCACGACCCTCGATCTCGGCCCGCTTGAGGAGCCGGCCCAGGAGCGCCTCCTGGTCGACGGTGAGCACCAGGACCGCGTCGAGGCGGTGCCCGGTCTCGAGGACCATCGTGTCGAGCTCGGTGACCTGGGCCAGCGTGCGCGGGTAGCCGTCGAGCAGGAAGCCCTTCTCGGCGTCCGGCTCCGCGATCCGGCTGCGCACCATGTTGTTGGTGACCTCGTCGGGGACGTACTCCCCCGCGTCCATGTACTTCTTGGCCTCCACGCCCAGCGGAGTGCCCCCGCTGACGTTGGCCCGGAAGATGTCGCCGGTCGAGATCGCCGGGACGTCGAAGTGGTCGGCGACCGCCTTCGCCTGGGTGCCCTTGCCGGCCCCCGGGGGGCCCATGATCAGAAGCCTCAACGCAGGAATCCTTCGTAGTTGCGCTGCTGGAGCTGGCTCTCGATCTGCTTCACCGTGTCGAGGGCGACACCCACCATGATCAGGATGGAGGTTCCACCGAACGGGAAGTTCTGGGACGCATTGATCAGCACGAACGCGATCAGCGGCACGAGCGAGATCAGACCCAGGTAGAGAGCGCCCGGCAGCGTGATGCGGGACAGGACGTAGGACAGGTAGTCCTGGGTCGGCTTGCCCGCCCGGATCCCGGGGATGAAGCCGCCGTACTTCTTCATGTTGTCGGCCACCTCTTGCGGGTTGAAGGTGATCGACACGTAGAAGTAGGTGAAGAAGATGATCAGCAGGAAGTACGCCGCCATGTGGACCGGGTTGCCCTGGTCGACGAGGTACTCGTTGACCCAGCGGATCACCTTGCTCGGGTTCTCGGCGTTCTGGTTGAACTGGACCGCCATCGCCGGCAGGTAGAGCAGCGAGCTGGCGAAGATGACCGGGATGATGCCGGCCTGGTTGACCTTGAGCGGGATGTAGGTCGAGCTGCCGCCGAACATCTTGCGCCCCACCATGCGGCGGGCGTACTGCACCGGGATCCGGCGCTGCGCCTGTTCGATGAAGATGACGGCTGCGACCAGCACCATGCCGATCACGACCACGATGCCGAAGGTCCACCAGCCCTCGGTGATCTTCACCTGCCACAGCGCGGCCGGGAAGGTCGCGACGACCTGGGTGAAGATGAGGATGGACATGCCGTTGCCGACACCGCGCTCGGTGATGAGCTCACCGAGCCACATGATGACGGCCGTACCGGCGGTCATGGTCACGACCATGACCAGGAAGGTCTTGGTGTCGTTGCTGTGCAACAGGTCGCGATCACAACCTTGGAGCAGGTTGCGCGAGCGCGCCAGCGCCACGATGCCGGTGGCCTGGAGGACCGCGAGGCCGAGCGTGAGGTACCGCGTGTACTGCGTGATCTTGGTCTGACCGGCCTGCCCCTCCTTCTTGAGGGCCTCGAGGCGCGGGATCACGACGACGAGCAGCTGCAGGATGATGCTCGCGGTGATGTACGGCATGATGCCGAGCGCGAAGATCGTCAGCTGGAGCAGGGCGCCACCGGAGAAGAGATTCACCAGGCTGTAGAGACTGGCGTTCTCGCCCTTCTGGGCCTCACCGATGCAGAACTCCACGTTGGAGACGTGCACGCCAGGGGCGGGAATCTGCGAACCGGCCCGGAAGATCACGATGATCAACAGGACGAACAGCAGCTTGCGCCGCAAGTCCGGGGTCCGGAAGGCGTTCACGAACGCGCTGAGCACTCGGGTCCTCTTTCTACTCCAGGCTGCCGTCTCGGCAGGCCGTCGATCCGGCGGGGGTGACCACCTGACGATGACGGGCGAGCGGCCGCGGGAAGCCTAACAGGCGGGGTGTTGCATCCGTGCTGCCAGCCGGGGTCGTGGGCACTTGAGGGCATCCGCGTCATCCGGCTGAGACACACGAAGGGCGCGGCCTGGCCGAAGCCAGCCACCGCGCCCCTCGCGAGTGCCTCACAGGACCGTGATGGTCCCGCCGGCGCTCTCGATCTTCTCCTTGGCCGAGGACGAGAACGCGTCAGCGCTCACCGTGACCTTGACCGTCAGGTCTCCCTGGCCGAGCACCTTGACCGGGTGGCCCTTGCGGACCGCGCCCTTGGCGACCAGCGTCTCCGGGGTGACGTCGCCACCCTCGGGGAACAGCGCGCTGATCTTGTCGAGGTTGACGACCTGGAAGGTCACCTTGAACGGGTTCTTGAAGCCCTTGAGCTTCGGGAGCCGCATGTGGAGCGGCATCTGGCCACCCTCGAACGCGACCGGGACCTGGTACCGGGCCTTGGTGCCCTTGGTACCACGACCGGCGGTCTTGCCCTTGGAGCCCTCACCACGACCCACGCGGGTCTTGGCGGTCTTGGCGCCCGGGGCCGGGCGCAGGTGGTGCAGCTTGAGCGTCATCGTCACTCGCCTCCGACAACCTCGACCGTCACCAGGTGACGGACGGTGTGGACCATGCCCCGGATCTCGGGACGGTCCTCCTTGATCACGACATCGCCGATCCGCTTGAGGCCGAGCGTGCGCAGGGTCTCGCGCTGGTTGGCCTTGGTGCCGATCTTCGACTTGGTCTGCTGAACCTTGAGCTGTGCCATCAGGCCGACACCGCCTGGTTCGAGGAGGACTTCGCGGCCGCCGCAGCGGCCTCGCCCTCGGCCTTGGCCTTGAGCAGCGCCGCCGGGGCGACGTGCTCGACCGGCAGACCACGACGCGCGGCCACTGCCTCGGGCTGCTCCAGCATCTGGAGCGCCGCGACGGTCGCGTGCACGATGTTGATCTGGTTCGACGAGCCCAGCGACTTGCTGAGGACGTCGTGGATGCCGGCGCACTCCAGGACGGCGCGCACCGGACCACCGGCGATGACACCGGTACCGGGGGCGGCCGGGCGCAGGAACACCACGCCGGCGGCCTTCTCACCCTGGACCGGGTGCGGGATCGTGCCCTGGACGCGGGGGACGCGGAAGAAGTTCTTCTTCGCCTCCTCGACGCCCTTGGCGATCGCCGCGGGAACTTCCTTGGCCTTGCCGTAGCCGACGCCCACCAGACCGTCGCCGTCACCCACGATCACGAGGGCGGTGAAGCTGAAGCGACGTCCACCCTTCACGACCTTGGCGACACGGTTGATGGCAACGACCCGCTCGACGTACTGGTTCTTGTCGGCGCCGCCGCGGCGATCGTCACGGCCACCACGGCCGCCACGGTCGCCACCCGAACGCTGTCCGCGCTGGGCTCCGCTCATGATCTCTCCTCAGTCCTGTTCGCGGTCAGAAGGTCAGGCCGCCCTCGCGGGCGCCATCTGCCAGGGCCGCGATGCGACCGTGATACTTGTTGCCGGCGCGGTCGAAGACAACCGACTCCACGCCCTGCTCCTTGGCACGGGCGGCGACGAGCTCGCCGACCTTCTTGGCCTTGGCGGTCTTGTCGCCGTCGAGGGCGCGCAGGTCGCCTTCGAGGGTCGAGGCCGACACCAGGGTCTTGCCGACCAGGTCGTCGACGACCTGGGCGGTGATGTGCTTGCTCGACCGGGTGATGACCAGGCGCGGACGCTCGGCCGTCCCGGAGATCTTCTTGCGACCGCGGATCTGGCGACGCAGGCGCGACGACGCGCGAGCGGACAGCTTCCGCTGGTACTTCAGGGTGATCGCCATGTCACTTACCAGCCTTTCCGACCTTGCGACGGACGTGCTCGCCGGCGTACCGGACGCCCTTGCCCTTGTACGGCTCGGGCTTGCGGAGCTTGCGGATGTTGGCGGCGACCTCGCCGACCAGCTGCTTGTCGATACCGACGACGCCGAGCTTGGTCGGACCCTCCACCGCGAAGGTGATGCCCTCAGGGGCGTCGAAGATGATCGGGTGCGAGTAGCCGAGCTGGAACTCCAGCTGGGTCGGGCCCTTGGACAGGACGCGGTAACCCACGCCCACGATCTCGAGCTTCTTCTCGTAGCCCTCGGTCACGCCCACGACCATGTTGTTGATCAGGGTGCGGGACAGGCCGTGGAGGGCCTTGGACTGACGCTCGTCGTCGGGACGCTTGACGTCCAGGACGCCCTCGCCCTTCTCGACGGTGATCGGAGCGGCGACGGTGTGGCTCAGGGTGCCCTTGGGGCCCTTGACCGTGACGTCGGCGCCGTTGATCTGGATGTCTACCCCAGCCGGGACCGGGACGGGGAGCTTGCCGATGCGCGACATGTTCTTCTCTCTCCTTCCCTTGTCACCAGACGTAGGCGAGGACTTCCCCACCCACGCCCTTCTGGTTGGCCTGACGGTCGGTCAGCAGGCCCTGGCTCGTCGAGATGATCGCGACGCCGAGGCCACCGAGGACCTTGGGCAGGCCGGTGTGCTTGGCGTACACCCGCAGACCGGGCTTGCTGATGCGGCGGACGCCGGCGATCGAGCGCTCGCGGTTGCGGCCGTACTTGAGCGTGATCGTCAGCAGCTGGCCGACGCCGTTCTCGTTGTCGGCCACCGCGAAGGAGGTGATGTACCCCTCCTGCTTGAGGATCTCCGCGACGCCTTCCTTGAGCTTGCTGTACGGCATGGTCACCGCGTCGTGGTACGCCTGGTTGGCGTTGCGCAGACGCGTGAGCATGTCTGCGATCGGGTCAGTCATCGTCATGATGTGTGTTCTTTCTCGAAGTGGTTTCGCGCCGCGCGTCGGCGGTGCGACCTTCTACGTGTTGGGGTTACCAGCTCGACTTGGTGACGCCGGGCAGCTCACCACGGTGAGCCATCTCCCGCAGACAGATCCGGCACAGGCCGAACTTGCGGTAGACGGCCTTGGGGCGGCCGCAGCGCTGGCAGCGGGTGTAACCGCGCACCGCGAACTTGGGCTTGCGGGCGGCCTTGACCTTGAGCGCAGTCTTCGCCATGTCAGTTCTCCTTGAACGGGAAGCCGAGCTGCTTCAGCAGCGCGCGCCCCTGCTCGTCGTTGGTCGCCGTGGTGACGATGGTGATGTCCATGCCCCGCTGGCGGTCGACCTTGTCCTGGTCGATCTCGTGGAACATGACCTGCTCGGTCAGACCGAAGGTGTAGTTGCCACGGCCGTCGAACTGCTTGGGCGAGAGGCCCCGGAAGTCGCGGATACGGGGCAGCGCCAGGGACAGCAGGCGGTCCAGGAACTCCCACATGCGGTCGCCGCGCAGCGTGACGTGCGTGCCGATCGGCATGCCCTCACGGAGCTTGAACTGGGCGATCGACTTGCGGGCCTTGGTCACGGCCGGCTTCTGGCCGGTGATCGCGGTGAGGTCGCGGATGGCGCCCTCGATCAGCTTCGAGTCGCGGGCAGCCTCGCCGACACCCATGTTGACCACGATCTTGGTCAGACCGGGGACCTGCATGACGTTGGCGATCTCGAACTCGGACCGCAGCGCCGGGAGGATCTCCTCGCGGTACTTGGTCTTGAGCCGAGGGGTGACCTTCTCGATGGTGGTCTCGCTCATCTCAGATCTCCTTCCCGGTCTTGCGGGAGATACGGACGCTGCGCGTCGACGGGTACTCCGAGCCGTCGGGGCGGCGCTTGGTGACGTCGACCCGCTTGTAGCCGATCTTGGTCACGCCGTCGCCCTCGACCAGCATCACGTTGGACACGTGGATGGGGGCCTCGGTGGTGATGATGCCGCCGGTGTTGCCGGCGCGCCCACCCTGGTCGACGACCTTGGTGTGCTTCTTGATCCGGTTGACGCCCTCGACGATCACCCGCTCCTCCTCACGGAGAACCTTGATGATCTTGCCCTCGGCGCCCTTGTCCTTGCCGGCGATGACCTTGACGGTGTCGCCCTTCTTGACGCGCAGGTTGGGCTTCTTGCGCACCTGCTCGGACTTCTTGCGGGTAGCCATCACAGCACCTCCGGCGCGAGCGAGATGATCTTCATGAACTTCTTCTCGCGCAGCTCACGGCCCACGGGGCCGAAGATGCGCGTGCCACGGGGCTCACCGTCGTTCTTGAGGATCACCGCCGCGTTCTCGTCGAAGCGGATGTACGAGCCATCGGGCCGGCGGCGCTCCTTGACGGTGCGCACGACGACCGCCTTGACGACGTCGCCCTTCTTGACGTTGCCGCCGGGGATGGCGTCCTTGACGGTGGCGACGATGACGTCGCCGATGCCGGCGTAGCGACGACCGGAGCCGCCGAGCACCCGGATGCAAAGGATCTCCTTGGCACCGGTGTTGTCGGCGACCTTGAGTCGCGACTCCTGCTGAATCATCGATTTCTCCTGGTTGTCGTGCCGGTTCTCAGGCCCTCAACTGGGGTCTGAGCCTGGCCGAACGGATTTACTTCGCGCGCTCGAGGATCTCCACCACGCGCCAGCGCTTGGTGGCCGAGAGCGGGCGGGTCTCCATGATGAGGACGCGGTCGCCGACGCCGCAGTCGTTCTGCTCGTCGTGAGCCTTGAGCCGCGTGTTGCGGCGCAGGACCTTGCCGTACAGAGCGTGCTTGACGCGGTCCTCGACGGACACGACCACGGTCTTGTCCATCTTGTCGCTGACTACGAGGCCCTCGCGGGTCTTGCGGGCGTTGCGCTGAGTCGTCTCGGCGGACTCGCTCATCAGTTCTCCTCCTCGGTACCCGGGGCGGTCCGGATGCCGAGCTCGCGCTCGCGCACCACGGTGTAGATCCGGGCGATGTCCTTCTTGACCGTGCGGAGCCGACCGTGGCTCTCCAGCTGGCCGGTGGCCGCCTGGAAGCGCAGGTTGAACAGCTCCTCCTTGGCCTCGCGCAGCTTGGCCTCGAGGTCGGTGTCGTTGAGCTCGTCCAGCTCGTGGGCGTGGATCAGGTTCGCCATCAGAACTCACCAGCCTCTCGCGTGATGAAACGGCACTTCATGGGGAGCTTGTGGATGGCCCGGCGCATCGCCTCACGGGCGACGTCCTCGGGAACACCGGACAGCTCGAACATGACGCGGCCGGGCTTGACGTTGGCGACCCACCACTCCGGGGAACCCTTACCGGAACCCATGCGGGTCTCGGCAGGCTTCTTGGTGAGGGGACGGTCCGGGTAGATGTTGATCCAGACCTTGCCGCCACGCTTGATGTGGCGGGTCATGGCGATACGGGCCGACTCGATCTGGCGGTTGGTCACGTAGTGACCCTCGACCGCCTGGATACCGAAGTCACCGAACGCCAGCGACGTACCGCCCTTGGCCGCACCCCGACGCTTCGGGTGGTGCTGCTTGCGGTGCTTGACGCGACGCGGCATCAACATGGGTCAGGACTCCGTTCCGGTGGTCGGCTCGACCGCGGCAGCCTCGGGAGCAGCGGCCTCGGCCGGCGCGTCCGCGTTGCGGTCGGAGCGGTTCGGGCGGTCGCCGCGCGACCCACGGGTCGGACGGTCGCCACCACGGCTGGGGCGGCCACCGCGGCCGGGGACACCGGCGCGGGCAGCGGCCTGGGCCTGACGCTCGGCACGGGTGCCGGCGACCTCGCCCTTGTAGATCCAGACCTTCACGCCGATGCGGCCGAAGGTCGTGCGGGCCTCGTAGAAGCCGTAGTCGATGTCGGCACGCAGCGTGTGCAGCGGGACGCGACCCTCGCGGTAGAACTCGGTGCGCGACATCTCGGCGCCGTTGAGGCGGCCGGAGCACTGGATCCGGATGCCCTTGGCACCGGAACGCATCGAGGTCTGCATGGCCTTGCGCATCGCGCGGCGGAACTGCACGCGGCCCGAGAGCTGCTCGGCGACGCCCTGGGCGACCAGCTGCGCGTCGATCTCGGGGTTCTTGACCTCGAGGATGTTGAGCTGGACCTGCTTGCCGGTCAGCTTCTCGAGCTCGCCACGGATGCGGTCGGCCTCGGCGCCACGGCGACCGATGACGATGCCCGGACGCGCGGTGTGGATGTCGACGCGGACCCGGTCGCGGGTGCGCTCGATCTCGACCTTGGCGATGCCGGCCCGCTCCATGCCCTTGCTGAGCAGCTTGCGGATGGCGACGTCCTCGCCGACGTAGGCCTTGTACAGCTTGTCGGCGTACCAACGCGACTTGTGGTCGGTGGAGATGCCGAGGCGGAAGCCGTTCGGGTTGATCTTCTGACCCATTACTTCTTGCCCTTCTTCGCGACGACCTCAGCCGGCTGGACCGCGATGGTGATGTGGCTCGTGCGCTTGTTGATCCGGGTGGCCCGGCCCTGCGCACGGGGACGCCAACGCTTCATCGTCGGACCCTCGTCGACGCGGGCGACCGAGACGACCAGGTCGCCGGCGGGCAGACCCTCGGTCGTCGTGGCGTTCGCGACGGCGCTCTGGAGCACCTTGGCGACGGTCTCGGAGGCCGACTGCGGCGCGAACTGCAGCAGCGTCAGGGCCTCGTCGGCGGGCAGGCCGCGAACCAGGTCGATGACGCGGCGCGCCTTCATCGGGGTGATCCGCACGAAGCGGGCGGTCGCGAAGGCGCCGGGCTCGTCGCCCAGGATCGACTCGCGCCGCGCGCTGACGCGGTTGCGCTCAGTGGTGCTCATCGACGGCGTCCCTTCCGGTCTTCCTTGACGTGACCGCGGTAGGTGCGGGTCGGCGCGAACTCACCGAGCTTGTGGCCGACCATGGAGTCGGAGATGAAGACCGGCACGTGCTTGCGCCCGTCGTGGACCGCGATCGTGTGGCCGATCATCGAGGGGATGATCATGGACCGGCGCGACCAGGTCTTGATGACGTTGTGGCTGCCCTTCTCGTTCTCCGCGTCCACCTTCTTGAGCAGGTGGCCGTCGACGAAGGGGCCCTTCTTGAGGCTGCGAGGCATCTCTCAGTTCCTTCAGCGCTTGTTCTTGCCGGACTTGCGGCGACGGATGATCTGGGAGTCGCTGGCCTTGCGCTTGCGCGTACGGCCCTCGGGCTTGCCCCACGGCGAGACGGGGTGGCGACCACCGGACGTCTTGCCCTCACCACCACCGTGCGGGTGGTCGACCGGGTTCATGACGACACCACGGACGGTCGGGCGCTTGCCCTTCCAGCGCATCCGGCCGGCCTTGCCCCAGTTGATGTTCGACTGCTCGGCGTTGCCGACCTCGCCGACCGTCGCGCGGCAGCGCACGTCGACGTAGCGCATCTCGCCCGAGGGCAGACGCAGCGTCGCGCGGGAGCCCTCACGAGCGACCAGCTGGGCGCTGTTGCCGGCCGAGCGGGCCAGCTTGGCGCCGCCACCGGGACGAAGCTCCACGCAGTGGATCGTCGTACCGACGGGGATGTTGCGCAGCGGCAGGTTGTTGCCCGGCTTGATGTCGGCGCCGACACCGGCCTCGACCCGCATGCCCTGGACGAGATCCTTCGGCGCCACGATGTAGCGCTTCTCGCCGTCGGCGTAGTGCAGCAGCGCGATGCGCGCGGTGCGGTTGGGGTCGTACTCGATGTGCGCGACCTTGGCCGGCACGCCGTCCTTGTCGTAGCGACGGAAGTCGATGACGCGGTAGGCGCGCTTGTGACCGCCACCGTGGTGCCGGGTGGTGATCCGGCCCTGGTTGTTGCGGCCGCCCTTCTTGGGCAGCGGACGGGTCAGCGACTTCTCCGGCGTGGTGCGGGTGATCTCGGCGAAGTCGGCCACCGAGGAGCCACGACGGCCCGGGGTGGTCGGCTTGTACTTACGGATAGCCATGTCAGATTCCTCTACCTAGCCCGGTCAGGAGACCGGACCTCCGAAGATGTCGATGCGGTGACCCTCGGCCAGGCTCACGATGGCGCGCTTGGTGTCCTTGCGCTTGCCGAGGCCGTGGCGGGTCCGGCGGACCTTGCCCGGCCGGTTGAGGGTGTTGACCGAGGTGACCTTGACGCCGAAGACCTTCTCGACCGCGATCTTGATCTCGGTCTTGTTGGCGTCGGGACGCACCAGGAACGTGTACTTGTTGTTGTCGAGGAGGCTGTAGCTCTTCTCCGACACCACCGGCGCGATCAGGATGTCGCGGTGGTCCTTGTGCAGGGTGCTCATCAGTTCTCCTCCTCGGCGTTGCCACCGACGAGGCGGTCGAACGCGGCCTTGCTGAACACCACGTCGTCGCTCACGAGGACGTCGCGGGTGTTGAGCTGGTCGACCGCCACGATGTGGACCTCGGGCGCGTTGCGCAGCGAGAGCCAGGTGAGGCTGTCGGCGCGCTCGAGCACGACGAGGAACTTGCGGCGGGTGGTCAGCTCGAAGAGCGAGGCGAGCGCGGCCTTGGTCGAGGGCTTGTCGCCGGCCACGAGGGCCTCGACGACGTGGATCCGCTCGTTGCGCGCCCGGTCGGAGAGGGCGGCGCGCAGGGCGGCAGCCTTCATCTTCTTGGGGGTGCGCTGGCTGTAGTCACGCGGCTGCGGGCCGTGGACGATGCCACCGCCGGCGAACTGCGGCGCGCGGGTCGAGCCCTGACGGGCGCGGCCGGTGCCCTTCTGCTTGTAGGGCTTCTTGCCACCACCGCGGACCTCGCCGCGACGCTTGGTGGAGTGGGTGCCCTGGCGCGCCGCCGCCTGCTGGGCGACGACGACCTGGTGGATCAGCGGGATGTTGACCTCGACGTCGAAGATCTCGGCGGGAAGGTCGACGGAAACGGTCTTGGCCATGGTGCTCAGCCCTTCTTCGCAGCCGTGCGCAGGACGACGAGGCCGCCCTTGGGGCCGGGGACGGCGCCCTTGATCAGGACGATGCCCTTCTCGACGTCGACGGCGTGGACGGTGACGTTCTGGGTGGTGACGGTGTCGGTACCCATGCGGCCGGCCATGCGCAGACCCTTGAACACGCGACCCGGCGTGGCGCAGGCGCCGATCGAGCCCGGCTTGCGGTGGTTGCGGTGGGCACCGTGCGAGGCGCTCACACCGGCGAAGCCGTGCCGCTTCATGACACCGGCGAAGCCCTTGCCCTTGCTGGTGCCGGTCACGTCGATGGCCTGGCCGGCCTCGAACGTGTCGACGGGCAGCTCCTGGCCGACGGTGTACTCCGACGCGTCCGCGGTGCGGATCTCGACCACGTGGCGGCGCGGCGTGGTGCCGGCCTTGGCGAAGTGGCCCGCCTGCGGCTTGTTGACCTTGCGGCCCTCGATCTCGCCGAAGCCGATCTGGATGGCGTTGTAGCCGTCCGGCTCGGGCTGGCGGACCTGGGTGACCACGTTGGTGCCCGCGGCGACCACGGTCACCGGGATGACCCGGTTGTTCTCGTCCCAGAGCTGGGTCATGCCGAGCTTGGTGCCCAGCAGGCCCTTCACGTTGCGCTCAATAGTCATGTCTCGAACCTCAGAGCTTGATCTCGATGTCGACACCGGCCGGCAGGTCGAGACGCATGAGGCTGTCGACGGTCTTCGGCGTGGGGTCGATGATGTCGATGAGACGCTTGTGCGTACGCATCTCGAAGTGCTCGCGCGAGTCCTTGTACTTGTGCGGCGAGCGAATGACACAGAACACGTTCTTCTCCGTCGGCAGCGGCACCGGGCCAGCGACCTTCGCACCCGTACGGGTGACCGTGTCCACGATCTTGCGCGCCGAGGTGTCGATCACCTCGTGGTCATAGGCCTTGAGCCTGATGCGGATCTTCTGTCCCGCCATAGGTCTCTCTCGTCCTTACTCGTCGTACGACTCTGGGTCCTTCAGCCCCGACCCCCGAGGTCGGGCGTGTCGCACTTGGTAGTGGGCACACACCTCTCCCCTGGTGGGGAAGTGGAGCTGTTGTTCTTGGCTGCTTCGGGTCTCACCGCCGGCTCTCTCGGAAGAGATCCGGTGGCGTGCGGTGCGAGGGACGTTCGACGACCGAGCACGCTCGCCGCGGCGGATCGGGAAGAACCCGAACGCTCCGCGGGGGAGACACGATTCAGTAGTCAAGGTCTAGCGCGCACCCCGATAACCCATCGGAGCAACCGGAACATCTTGGCAGAGTTCCGGCGGGCGACCAAATTGCCAAGGCGACTGCTCGCCGAGGGCGGGATGCAAGGATGGTGCCACCCCTCAGCCACCCCCGTTCGACCCGAGGAGAACGATGACCGACGGCGCGTCGCCGCAGTTCCCGCCGCCGGGCGCACCGCCCCCGCAGGAGCCGGCGCGGGGAGCCTTCCTGCCGCCCGGCGCCCCCGCGCCGTACGACGGCACTCCCCCGCCGCCCCCGGCCCCCGCCTGGGCGTCCTACGGGCCGGGCCAGGGTCCGGGCCAGGGTCCGCGGCCGGGCCTGATGCTGGGCGCCGCGCACAAGCCGGGCGCGCTGCCGCTGCGCCCCCTCACCCTCGGCAACATGTACGACGGCGCCTTCCGGATCATCCGGTTCAACCCCAAGGCCACCGTGGGCGCGGCCGTCATGGTGACCGCCGTGGCGATGCTCGTCCCGGTGCTGGTCACCACCGTCCTGACCTTCACCGCCGGCCTCGCGGTCGACAGCTCCGGCGAGCTCGCCAGCGACGCCTCGCTCGCCGACGCCCTCGGCGTGCTGGCCGCCTACGGCTCCCTGCTCGCCTCGATGCTGCTGGCCCAGGTCGGCGTGGTCTTCGTGACCGGGATGATCGCCCACGTGACCCGCGCGGCCGCGGTCGGGCGCCGGCTGAGCCTCGGCGAGGCCTGGGCCGCGACCCACGGCAAGCGCTGGCGGCTGCTCGGGCTGACCCTGCTCCTCAACGTCGGGCTGCTGGCGCTCATCGTGACCTACGCCGTGCTGTGGTTCGTGGTGGTCGTGGTGACCCAGGACCCGGTGCCGATCATCCTGTGGGGCCTGGTCACGGTCCCGGCCTTCCTCGCGCTGTGCGCGTGGCTGTGGATCCGCCTCTACTACCTGCCGGTGCCCGCGCTCATGCTCGAGCCGGTCGGCGTCTTCGGCGCGCTGGGCCGCGGCTGGCGGCTGACCTCGCGCCAGTACTGGCGCACCTTCGGCATCGCGGCGCTCACCGTGCTCATCGCCGGCTTCGCCGGCGGCATCCTGTCCACGCCGGTGAGCCTGATCGGCAACCTGGGCGCGCTGGCCGTGCCGGAGTACACCCCGCTCATCCTGGTGCTCAGCCAGGCCGTCGCCCTGCTCGTCCAGAACGCCTTCGTCGCACCCTTCCAGGCCACCGTCGCCTCGGTGCAGTACGTCGACCTGCGGATGCGCAAGGAAGCGTTCGACGTCGAGCTCATGCGTGAGGCGGGGATCGTTCCCGCATGACCTGGCCGGCCCTCGCGCTGACCCTGGCCGGGTCGCGCCTCGACCCACCGCTCGACCCGAGCGGCGACGAGGCGCGCGGTGCGCTGCGCCGCGAGCTGGCTCGCCCGGAGTACCACGACACCGACCTGCTCGAGCGGCTCGACCGCTGGCTCGGGCGGCTCATCGACAACACCGTCGGCGCGGCCTCCGGCTCCTCGCCGGTGATGGCCGTCATCGCGACCCTGGTCGTCCTGGCCCTGGCCGGCGCCGTGCTGTTCCTGGTCAGCCGGGCCCGGGCCACCGCCCGCGGCACCGCCGCGGCCCGGCCCGCGCTGGGCGGCGAGGTGATCAGCGCCGACGAGCTGCGCGCCCGCGCCGAGGCGGCGCTCGCCGCCGGGGACCCCTCGGCCGCGCTCGTCGACGCCTTCCGCGCGGTCGCCGTGCGCCAGGTCGAGCGGGGCCGGATCGAGGACCTCCCCCAGGCCACGGCGCACGAGCTGGCCGGCGCGCTCGGCACGGTCTTCCCCGACCGGCGCGGTGCCGTCCTGCGCGGCGCGGACCTCTTCGACGAGGTGCTCTACGGCGAGCGGCCGGCCAGCGCCGACCAGGCCCGCGACCTGCTCGCGCTCGACGAGGCCCTCGGCGGACGGGCGGTACGCCGGTGAGCGCGCCAGTCCTCGACTCCCCCGCCGCCGCGAGCACCCCGGCCGGCGGTGCCCGGCGCCGCCGTCCGCCCGCCTGGGTGGTGCTCACCGTCGCGGTCGTGCTCGCGCTGGTCGTGGGCGCCTGGGTCTCGCGCGACGGCGAGAAGTACGCCGGCCTGGCCGACCCCCGCAATCCCAAGCCCGACGGCGCGCAGGCGCTGGCCCGGGTGCTCGCCGACCAGGGCGTCGAGGTGACCATCGCCCGCTCCGCCGCCGAGCTCGACGACGTCGACGTACGCCGCGAGGCCACCGTCGTGGTCACCCGGCCCGACCAGCTCACGCGCAGCACCCTGGAGCGACTGCGCCGCCACGTGGGCCCGGCGCGCGTGGTGCTCGTCGAGCCGTCGTACGGGCTGGTGCAGCAGATCGACCCGGACCTGAGCACGCTCCCCGTCTCGCCGAGCACCGGGCACGCCGTCGAGGCCGACTGCGCGCCGCTCGCCGGCGTCGACCTCGACGGGCTGCGGCTCGAGGTGGACGACGCGACGGCCTACAACGGGACCGGCTGCTTCACCCGCGAGCTCGGCCCGATCCTGCGCACGGTGCGCGACGCCGACGGCGAGCTGGTGCTCTTCGGCGCCGCCCAGGCGCTGACCAACGACCAGGTCACCCGGGCCGACAACGCCGCGATCGCGCTGCGCCTGCTCGGCCAGGACGAGCAGCTCGTCTGGTACGTGCCCGACCCCGCCGACGCCGCTCCGGGCGACGCGGTGACCCTCGGCTCGCTGCTGCCCGACTGGCTGGTGCCGGGGCTGTGGATGGTCCTCCTGGCCGGGATCGGCCTGGTCTGCTGGCGCTTCCGCCGGCTCGGGCCGCTGACGACCGAGCCGCTGCCGGTCGTCGTCCGGGCCGTCGAGACCACGCGCAGCCGCGGCCGGATGTACCGCCGCAGCGGCGACCGGGCCCACGCCGCGCACGCCCTGCGCCGCGCCGCGCGCACCGACCTGGCCGGCCTGCTGGGGCTCGACCGCCGGGCCGCGCCGGCCGCCGTCGTCGAGGCCGCGGCCCGCCACCTCGGCACCCCCGTCGAGAGCGTCGCCGCGCTGCTCGACGACCACCGACCACCCCCGGCGAACGACCAGGAGCTGGTCCGGCTCGCCCAGGACCTGGCCCTACTGAGGAGAGAGGTACGACGCGCATGACCCAGACCGCCTACCCCGAGACCGTGGACCCGCGGGTGCGCGAGCGGCTGCTCGCCGTCCGCGACGAGGTCGCCAAGGCCGTCGTCGGCCAAGAGGCGGCCGTCTCCGGCCTGCTCGTCGCCCTGCTCTGCGGCGGTCACGTGCTCATGGAGGGCGTGCCCGGCACCGCCAAGACGCTCCTCGTGCGCACCCTGGCCGCGAGCCTCGACGTGCAGACCCGGCGGGTGCAGTTCACCCCCGACCTCATGCCCGGCGACATCACCGGCTCGCTCGTCATCGACTCCACCGGGCGCAGCGGCGAGCTGAGCTTCCGCGAGGGGCCGATCTTCACCAACCTGCTGCTCGCCGACGAGATCAACCGGACCCCGCCCAAGACGCAGTCCGCGCTGCTCGAGGCGATGGAGGAGGGTCAGGTCTCCGCCGACGGCGTCACCCGCCCGCTGCCGCGCCCGTTCCTGGTCGCCGCGACCCAGAACCCCGTCGAGTTCGAGGGCACCTACCCGCTGCCCGAGGCCCAGCTCGACCGCTTCCTGCTCAAGGTGGTGCTGCCCGTCCCGCCGCGCGAGGACGAGGTCACCATCCTGACCCGCCACGCCGGCGGCTTCGACCCGCGCGACGTCGCCGGAGCCGGGGTCACCGCCGTGGCCAGCGGCGCCGACATCGAGGCCGGCCAGGCCGCGGTCAAGGGCGTCCAGGTCTCCCCCGAGGTCGCCGGCTACATCGTCGACATCGCCCGCGCCACCCGGCAGTCGCCGTCCCTCTCCCTCGGCGTCAGCCCGCGCGGCGCGACCGCCCTGCTCCGCGCCGCCCGCGCCTGGGCCTGGCTCTCCGGACGCGGCTTCGTCACCCCCGACGACGTCAAGGCGCTCACCCAGGCCACCCTCGCGCACCGCCTCGGCGTCCGCCCCGAGGCCGAGCTCGAGGGCGTCGACGTCGCCCAGGTGCTCGCCTCGGCCGTCGCCTCCGTGCCCGTCCCCCGCTGAGGCAGCCCGACCCATGACGATCTCCGGCCGGGTACCGCTGCTGCTCCTGCTCGGGGTGGCGGCGGTCGTGCTGCGCCCCTCGGGTGGCACGGTGCTGCTCTGGCTGCTCGGCGTGCTGCTCCTGGCCGGGCTCGACCTGCTGCTCACCCCGGGCCCCACGTCGATCGGGCTGACCCGGCGCCCGCCGGGCACGGTCCGCCTCGGCGACCCGGCCACGTCGGTCCTCGTCGTGGCCAACACCGGCGCGCGCCGCGTGCACCTCCAGGTCCGCGACGCCTGGCAGCCCTCGGCCGGCGCCGGCACCAACCGCTTCCGGCTGCACCTCCCGGCCGGCGACCAGCGCCGGCTGACCACGCCCCTGCTCCCCCGCCGCCGCGGCGACCTGCGCGCCGCCGGGGTCACCGTCCGCTCCTGGGGACCGCTCGGGCTCACCGCCCGCCAGCGCACGTTCGACGTACCGGGGGCGGTGCGGGCGCTGCCTCCCTTCGACTCCCGCAAGCACCTGCCCTCGCGGCTCGCCCGGCTGCGCGAGCTCGACGGGCGCGCCGCCGTACGGGTGCGGGGACAGGGCACCGAGTTCGACTCGCTGCGCGAGTACGTCCGCGGCGACGACGTCCGCTCCATCGACTGGCGCGCCTCAGCCCGCAGCCCCCACGTCGTCGTCCGCACGTGGCAGCCCGAGCGCGACCGCCGCGTCGTCCTCGTCCTCGACACCTCGCGCACCTCCGCCGGCCGGGTCGCCCGGGTCGTCGGCGAGGCCGAGACCGACGGCATGCCCCGCCTCGACGCCGCCATGGATGCCGCCCTCCTCCTCGGCGCCCTCGCCTCGCGGGCCGGGGACCGCATCGACTTCGCCGCCGGCGACCGCCGGGTCCGCGCCCGCCAGCGCCTCCACGGCGTCCGCGACGTCGCCGCCCGCCTCCAGGAGCAGATGGCCGACCTCGACCCCACCCTCGTCGAGGCCGACTGGGACCTGCTCGCCGGCGCGGTCCAGGGCTTCGGGCGCCAGCGCGCGCTCGTCGTCCTGCTGACGGCGCTCGAGCCCTCGGCCATCGCCGACGGCCTGCTCCCCGTCCTCCCGGCCCTGACCCGGCACCACCGCGTCGTCGTCGCCTCGGTCCGCGACCCCGAGCTCACCCGCCTCGCCGAGGCCGCCGACGACCCCGCGCTCGCCCCCACCGCCGACACCGTCTACGACGCCGCCGCGGCCGCCCAGGAGCTGCACCGCCGCGACCGGATGCGCGCGGTGCTCCAGCGCCTCGGCGTCGACGTCGTGGACGCCGACGCGGAGAGCCTGCCGCCGGCCCTGGCCGACCACTACCTCGCGCTCAAGGCCCAGGGCCTGCTCTGAGCCGGCGCGAAGTGCGCCGGTTGCTGGTCCGAGGTGCGGATGTTTCACCAGCAACCGGCGCACTTCGGACCAGCAACCCTCGCACTTCGCGGAGGGGTCAGGCCTGGGCGGCGACCCGGTCCTCGAGCAGCGCCGCCGAGACGTCTCCGGTCTCGCCGCGCGAGGCCGCCGCCCGCCCGACCACGAACACGTAGGCCAGGAAGACCACCTCGGCCAGCACGCCGATCGCGATCCGCGCCCACGTCGGCAGCGGCGAGGGCGTCACGAAGGCCTCGATCACGCCGCTGATCGCGAGCACGACGGCCAGGCCGAGCGCCACGGTGACGGCGGTCCGGCCGGCGCGCGCGAGCGATCCGGCCCGGGAGAGCGAGCCGGGCTCGATCCACGACCAGAACAGGCGCAGGCCGACCCCGCCGGCGACGAAGACGCAGGTGAGCTCGAGCAGGCCGTGCGGGAGGATCAGGCCCCAGAACAGGTCGCCGCGGTCGTGGCGGACCATGATCGAGCCGACGATCGCGAGGTTGGCGACGTTCTGGAAGAGCAGCCACAGGACCGGGAGGCCGAGGATGCCCAGGGCGATGCACAGCGCACTCACCCAGGCGTTGTTGAGCCAGACGTGGGCGGCGAAGGCGCCGGCGGCGTTCTCGCTGTAGTAGCTCTCGAAGTCGTTGTTGACGAGCTGGTCGACCTGCTCGGGCGAGAGCAGGTTCTGCTCGACCGCGGGGTGCTGGGCGAGCCAGATCATCATGATCCCGGTGACGAGGACGTTGCCCGCCAGGCAGCCGAGCCACCACCAGCGCAGGCGGTAGAGCGCGGCGGGGAACTGCTCGGTGAAGAACCGGCCGACGCCGCGCCAGCTCGGGACGCGGGCGGCGAGCATCGCGATGCGGGCCCGGCCCAGGAGCGAGGAGAGGTGGGCGACGAGCTCGCCGTCCGGCGCCGAGGTCCGTACGACGGACAGGTGCGTCGCGACCTGCTGGTAGCGATCGACCAGCTCGTCCGCCTCGGCCCCCGTCCGGCGCCGGAGCCGCACGAGCTCCTCGAGCCGCACCCACGAGCGCGCATGGGCAGCGACGTAGGCGTCGAGATCGATCCGCGGCACGCGCACAGCGTACGGGGCGCCCGGCGGTGTGGCAGGCTGCCACCGATGCCCGCCGCCGACTTCGCCACCGTCACCGCCGACGACCTCGTCACCGGCGAGGGGGTCGCGCTCGACCTCCCGGCGGCGTCGCTGGGCCTGCGGATGGCGAGCGGGCTGATCGACGTGGTGGTCACGCTCGTGGCGTTCGTGGCGGCGTACCTGCTGCTGGTGATCGCCGCGGCGCTGACCCGGGACGAGGCGGCTATCGGCTTCGCGGTGGTGCTGACGTCGGTGCTGGTGTTCCTGGCGCTGCCGACGGCGCTCGAGACGTTCACCCGGGGCCGCACGATCGGCAAGCTCGCCCTGGGCCTCCGCACGGTGCGCGACGACGGCGGGCCGATCAGCTTCCAGCACGCGCTGGTGCGCTCGCTCATCGGGTTCGTCGAGATCTACGCGTTCTCGGGCGTGCCCGCCTTCTTCTCGATCATGCTGAGCACGCGCGGCAAGCGGCTGGGCGACTACGCCGCCGGCACCTACGTCGTGCGGGAGCGGGTACCGCTGCGGCTGCCCCCGCCGCCGCCGATGCCGCCCCAGCTCGCCGCGTGGGCCCGTCGTACCGACCTCGGGACGCTGCCGACCGGCACCGCCCTGGCGGTCCGGCAGTACCTCGGCCGGCTGGGCACGCTCGACCCGGCCTCGCGGGACCGGATCGGCCGGCTGCTGCTGACCGACGTGCTCCCCCACGTCGCGCCCGCCCCGCCGCCCGGCGTACCGCCCGAGATGGTGCTGGGGGCGATCATCGCCGAGCGCCGCGAGCGGGATCTGGCCCGGCTGCGCCGCGACGACGAGCTGCGGGCCCGGCTGCTCACCGAGGGGTGAACGCGGAGCGGCTGGGTAGATTCGGCGGCATGACCCACGCCACCGCCACCCGGCGTACGCCCGAGGACCCGAGCACGCCCCTCACGGCCGCCGAGCTGAGCCGGGCCTCCGAGGCGATCGAGAGGGTCTCCGAGACGTTCTCCAGCCGGGTCGTGGGCCAGCGCCGGGTCCGTACGGCGCTGCTGGTCACGCTGCTCTCCGAGGGCCACATCCTGCTCGAGAGCGTCCCCGGCCTGGCCAAGACGCTCGCCGCGTCGACGCTGGCCCACGCGGTCAGCGCACGGTTCACCCGGATCCAGTGCACGCCGGACCTGCTGCCCGCCGACATCATCGGCACCCAGGTCTACGACCCGCGCAGCCACGAGTTCGAGACCCAGCTCGGCCCGGTGCACGCCAACGTCGTCCTGCTCGACGAGATCAACCGGGCCAGCGCCAAGACCCAGTCGGCGCTGCTCGAGGCGATGCAGGAGCGGCAGACGTCGATCGCCGGCACGGTGCACCGCCTGCCCGACCCGTTCATGGTGCTGGCCACCCAGAACCCCATCGAGGAAGAGGGCACCTACGTCCTCCCCCGGGCCCAGATGGACCGCTTCCTGCTCAAGGAGGTCGTCGACTACCCCACCGAGGACGACGAGCTGATGGTCCTCGAGCGCATCGACGACGGCACGCTCGGCCAGCACATGACCGAGGTCGAGCCCGTCATCACCACCACCGAGGTGGCCGAGCTCCAAGAGCTCGTCCGCCGCGTGTACGTCGACCCGGCGATCCGCCGCTACGTCGTCTCCCTCGTCCGCGCGACCCGCGACGTCACCGGCGTCCTGGGCGCCGAGCTCGGCGAGTACGTCGAGATCGGCTCCAGCCCCCGCGGCTCGATCGCCTTCTTCCAGGCCGCGCGCGCGATGGCCGTCGTCCAGGGACGGCACTACGTCATCCCCGAGGACATCCGCGAGCTGCGCCACAGCGTCCTGCGCCACCGGATCCACCTCAGCTTCGAGGCGCTCGCCGACCGGGTCCAGCCGGAGACCGTCATCGACGCGGTGTTCCGGGCGGTCCCCACCCCGTGAGTCCCGCATGACGGCCCACCTCACCCGCATCCGCAGCCGGCTCGCGATCCACGCGCACCGCAAGGTCCGCGGCCTGCTCGAGGGCGAGTACGCCGCGATCCACGCCGGGCGCGGCATCGACTTCAACGACCTGCGCGAGTACGTCCGCGGCGACGACGTCAAGGACATCGACTGGAAGGCGTCGGCCCGAAGCCGCCAGCTCCTGGTCAAGCGCTACGTCGCCGAGCGCAAGCACACGGTGCTGCTGTGCGTCTCGACCGGGCGCAGCATGGCCGCGCTCAACGACGCCGCCGTCGCCAAGCGCGAGCTCGCCGTCCTCGTCGCCGGCGTGATGGGTCACCTCGCCGTTCAGCACGGCGACCTGGTCGGCCTCGTGCACGGCAACGCCGCGTCGTGCCGTGCGGAGCGGCCCGGCGGCGGCGACCTGCACCTGGAGCGGCTGCTCGGCGCGGCGTACGACGCGATCCGGCCCGACGGCCCGCCCGGTGACCTGGCCACGCTGCTGCGCCACGTCGTGCGGACCGTGCGCCGGCGCACCATCCTCGTGGTCGTCACCGACGAGACCGCGCTCGCCGAGGACGCCATCGCCCTGCTGCGGCGGCTGAGCGTCCAGCACGAGGTGCTCTTCGTGACCCTGGGCGACCTCGACCCGACGCTGCCCGCCGTCGCCGACCGGCGCCTGGTCGACATCGACGCCGGCGCCGAGGTGCCCGGCTGGCTGCGCCGCGACGAGCGCCTGCGCCGCGAGTACGCCGCCCTGGTCGACGACGAGGCCCAGCGGCTGCGCCGCCGGCTCGACCAGCTCGGCATCGCCCAGGAGCTCGTCCGCGACCACGACGACGCGATCACCGCCGTGTTCCGGCTGCTGGAGAGGCACCGTCATGCCCGGAGACGCTAGCCTCGCCGGAGCCGAGCGCGTCTTCGACGCCGTGGTGGGGGCAGCAAGCTGCCAGGGCGCGTCTCCCGCCGCGCTGCCGGCTGATCTCCCCGACGAGTTCACCGGCCCGGTCGCCTACGACGACCGCTGGCTCTGGATCGCGGTCGCGCTCGCTGCGGCCGTCGTCCTCTACTACCTGCTCGCCTGGTGGTTCACCCGGCGGCCGCGGGTGCCGCGCCTGGAGCGCGTCGACGTCGACGTGGTCGACGTACGCCGGGCCCACCTCGACCTGATCGACCGGATCGACGCCCAGGTGCGCGCCGGCGACCTGGCGCCGCGGGCCGGCCACCAGCAGCTCAGCGAGGTGGTCCGCTCCTACGTCGCCGCGGTGACCGTGCTGCCGGCGCGGACCATGGCGCTGGCCGACTTCCGGGCCCGTGCCCCGCGCGAGCTGGTCGCGGTCATCGAGCTCGTCTACCCGCCCGAGTTCGCGCCCGACGACGCCCTCGCGCGCGACCTGTTCGACACCGCCGTGGACCAGGCCCGGGGGCTCGTCGCCGACTGGAGCGCGGCCTGATGTGGACCCGCGAGGACACCGGCTTCCACTGGCCCTGGCTGGTGGCGGTGCTCGGCGTGCTCGTGCTGGCGCTGCTCGTCGGGTGGCTGCTGCGCTGGCGGGCCCACCGGCCCGCGTCCGGCAGCGCGTCGTACGTCGCGCACGCGGGGCGGTTGCGCGCCCTCCCCCGCTACCGCGCGCTGGTCCGGCGCCAGGTGGTGCTCGGCACCTGCCTCACGCTGGCCGCGCTGGTGGCGTGCACCGGCGCGATCGTCGTGGCCGGCCGGGTCCAGGAGCGCCAGACCCTCGCGCAGTCCGACCGGACCCGTGACATCGTCCTGTGCCTCGACGCGTCGGGATCGATGGCCGAGGTCGACCGCCAGGTGCTGCGCGAGTTCCGCACGATCGTCGACGGCCTGCGCGGCGAACGGGTCGGGCTGACCATCTGGAGCGGTGCGGCCATCACGATCTTCCCGCTCACCGACGACTACCAATATGTCGTCGACCAGCTCTACGAGGCCGAGAAGGCGTTCCGCGACGGCACCGTGATCAGCGACGACTACGCCGTCTTCACCGCCGGCACGGTCGTCGACTGGGACGTCCAGTCCCAGCTCGGCGACGGCCTCGCCTCGTGCGTGCAGCGCTTCGACCGCCGCGACGAGGACCGCACCCGCGCGATCGTGCTCGCCTCCGACAACGAGCCGGTCGGGACCGGCATCTACAACGTCACCGAGGCCGCGCAGTACGCCGCCGACGAGAAGGTCGTCGTGCACGGCATCGCCGCGCCGCGCACCGCCGACCGGCCCGCCGCCGTGCGGGAGTTCCGCACCGCGATGACCAGCACCGGCGGGACGTTCTCGCTGCTCGGCGACGACAACAGCGCGGGCTCGGTGGTGCGCGCCATCGACAGCCTGGAGGCGACGCCGATCGAGCGTCCGCCGATCGTCCAGATCTTCGACCGGCCGCGCCTCGGTACGGCGCTCGCCGGGATCGGCCTGCTCGGCCTGGCGCTCGTCTGGGCGGCCCAGGGCGCGCTCGCCCTGCGCGACCGACGCGGAGGTGCCCGGTGAACCCGACCACCGCCACCGCCCTCGTCGTGCTGCGCCGGGTCGCGATCGTGCTCGCCTTCGTCGCCGTGCTGCTGCGGCCCGGCGTCGGCCAGACCTCGGTGAGCGAGCAGCTCTCCGACCTCGACGTGCTCGTCGTCGTCGACCGCACCCGGTCGATGGCGGCCCTCGACCACGATGGCCGCAACCCGCGGATCAGGGGCGTCCAGGCCGACCTCACCGCGCTCGCCGAGGCGCTGCCCGGCGCCCGGTTCGGGCTGCTCACCTTCGGCGCCGAGACCCGGCTGGTGATGCCGTTCAGCTCCGACACGACCGCCTTCGACGCCGCCGTCGAGACCATCTACCTCGAGGGCCCCAAGGACGGCGCGGGCTCGGCCGCCGACCGCCCCGTGCCCGAGCTGACCGCCGTCCTCGAGCGCGCCCAGGAGCAGCGCCCCGAGCGCCGCCGGATCGTCGTCTACGCCGGCGACGGCGAGAACACCACCGGCGCCGACGACAGCGAGCGGCAGTCGTTCGAGGACGTGCGCGACCTCGTCGCCGGCGGCGCGGTGCTCGGCTACGGCACCTCCGACGGCGGCCCGATGCCCGAGTCCGACGACCTCGACGGCGCGGCGGGCTACGTGCGCGATCCCGAGACCGCCGAGACCGCGATCTCCCATGCCGACCTCGGCAACCTCAAGGAGATCGCCGACCAGCTCGGCGTCCGGTTCCAGCACCGCACCGGGCCCGGTGACCTGGCGCCGCTCGTGAAGTCGTTCGCGGCGTCGTACTCCGACGGGCAGGGCGGCCACGACCGCCCCGCGAAGCACGACCTGACCTGGCTCGCCGCGCTGGTGCTGCTCGGCCTGGTCCTCCTCGAGCTCCGCGCCGGGTGGCACGCCGTGTGGACCTCGCGCCACGCGCTGCGCCCGGCCCGTGCCCCGCGCGAAGGAGGCCGACGATGAGCGCCGGACGCCCGCCGTACCCCCGGGCCCGGCTGCGCCGGGTGCTGCTGCTCGCCGGTCTGCTGCCCGCCCTCCTCGTCGCGGCGTACGCCGTCAAGGTGGGCCTGATGCTCCACGACAACGCCGCCGGTCGCGACGCCTTCGTGCGCGGCGACACCGACGGCGCGGCCGCGGAGTTCGCGGGGACCCGCTCGCTCAACCTGTTCGAGCCCTGGATCGCGCCCTTCGACGAGGGCGCCTCGTGGCACGCCGAGGGCAACTACCCCTCGGCCGTGGCGGCGTACCTGGCGGCGCTGGAGCACGTGCCGCAACGCGAGGAGTGCACCGTCCGGATCAACCTGGCCCTGGCCTACGAGGCGATCGGCGACGAGGCCCAGCAGGCAGGCGCGACCTCGCGCGCGGCCGAGGCCTGGCAGGCCGGGATCGACACCCTGGCCGAGGGCAAGTGCCCCACCGACGCGGGCGGCGGCGAGGAGCAGCAGTCCGACGCCGGTGCCGTCGACGAGCGGCTGCGGGGCAAGCTGAAGCAGAGCCAGCAGCAGCCCCAGCCCGAGCAGCAGCCCCAGCAGCCCGACGACAAGCCCAAGGACCAGCCCGACCCCAAGCGGGACCGGCTCGAGGACAACAACCAGCGCGGGCTCGGCCAGCGCCACGAGGACCAGGACCTCTACCAGGACGAGGACGCCACCAAGCCCGACACGTGGTGAGGTCCCGGTCCGGGTCCGCCGAGCAGGTTCCCGTCTACCGCGCGCGCCGGCGGCGTCGGCGCCGGCGTAGCGCGGCCAGGCCGAGCACGACGGCGAGCGCCGCCGCGATCTGCTTGCCGTAGCTCTTGAGCAGCACCGGCAGCACCGCCGACCCGAGGTCGAGGGCGTCGTCCCCGGCCGCGGCCGCGGGTGCGGGCGCCGGCGCGGGTGCCGGGCGCGGTGGCGGCGCTGCGGCCGGCTCCGGGGCCGCCGCAGCGGCGGGTGCCGCCTCGGCCGCGAGCCGCTGCTCCAGGCACGAGACGAACTGCCCGAGCAGCTTGTCCGAGACGTCCTGCATGACGCCCCGGCCGAACTGCGCCGGCTTGCCGGTGATGGCCAGGTCGGTGACGACGTCGACCTGGGTGGCGCCGTCGCCGGCCTCGGCCATGGTCACGGTGACCTTGGCCCCCGCGGTCCCGTTGCCGCGCTTGTCGCGGCCCTTGGCGTCGACGACGAAGCGGCGTCCGGCCTCGTCGCGCTCGACGAACTTGCCCGAGCCGGCGTACACGAGGGCGATCGGGCCGAGCTTGACCTTGCAGGTCCCCTCGAAGGTCGGTGCGCCGTCGTCGTCCGTGCCGACCGCGGTGACCTGGGCTCCCGGGAAGCACTCGGCGAGGGCGCCGATGTCCTGGAAGTGCTCCCAGGTGGCGGCGACCGAGGTCGGGACCGTGAAGGAGTGGGAGAGGTCCATCGGTGGCCGTCAGCTCCTTCCGGCGGCGGCGAGCACGGCTCGCCGGGTCAGGACGGTGGCGAGGTGGCGGCGGTAGTCGGCGTCGCCGTTGAGATCGCTGGGCGGGTTGGTCCCGTCGGCGGCGAGTGCGGCGGCGGCCGCGACGCCCTCCTCGGTGGCCGGCTGCCCGGCGAGGACCTGCTCGGCGGCGCTCGCACGGACCGGCGTCGAGCCCATGTTGGTCAGCCCGATCCGCGCCTCGGCGATGGTGTCGCCGTCCATCCGGACCGTCGCGGCGACCGCCACGATCGGCCACTGGTGGGCGATCCGCACGAACTTCTCGTACGACGCACCCCAGCCGTCGTGCTTCGGCACGCGCACCTCGACCAGCAGCTCGTCGTCGGAGATCGCGGTCTCGAAGAGGTCGACGAAGAACTCCGAGCCGGGGATCTCCCGCGTGCCACCAGGCCCCTGGACGACGAACGTCGAGCCCAGCGCCAGCGCCGGCGCACCGAGGTCACCGGCCGGGTCGGCGTGGGCGAGCGCGCCGCCGAACGTCCCCCGGTGGCGGACCTGGGCGTCGGCGAGGTGCGTGATCGCCTTGCTGATGAGCAGGGCGTGCTCGTGCACGAGCGGGCTGTGGCCGACGTCGTGGTGGGTGGTCATCGCGCCGATGGCGAGGTGGTCGCCGCCGTCGCGGACGCCGCGCAGGCTCTCGATCCGGCCCAGGTCGATCACCCACTCGGGGGCGTTGAGCCGCATCCGGAGCACCGGCAGCAGGCTCTGGCCGCCGGCGATGACCTTGGCGTCGTCGCCGTGCTCGGCGAGCGCCGCCAGCGCCTCCTCGACCGAGGTCGGGGCGACGTACTCGAACGCTGCGGGGATCATGCCTGCGCTCCCTTCTGGATCGCGTTCCACACGCGTTGTGGCGTGCACGGCATCGTGATGTCGGAGACCCCGAGGTGGCGGACCGCGTCGACGACCGCGTTGACCACGGCCGGCGTCGAGGCGATGGTGCCGGCCTCGCCGACGCCCTTGGTGCCGAGCGAGTTGGTGGTCGCCGGCGAGGTGGTGTGGTCGATCTCGAAGGTGATCGTGTCGGCCGCCGTGGGCAGCAGGTAGTCGACGAACGAGCCCGTCACGAGGGTGCCGTTGTCGTCGTACACGGCCTCCTCCCAGAGCGCCTGCGCGATGCCCTGGACGAGTCCGCCGTGCACCTGGCCGGACACGATCAGCGGGTTGATGACGACCCCGATGTCGTCGCAGCAGACGTACTTTCGGAGCCGGACCTGGCCCGTCTCGGTGTCCACCTCGACGGCGCACAGGTGCGTGCCGTGGGGGTAGTTGAAGTTGACGGGGTCGTACGTCGCCTCGGAGTCGAGCGAGGGCTCCATGCCGTCGGGCAGGTTGTGCGCGGCGAAGACGGCGGTCGCGATCTCGGTGATCGCCATCCCCTGGTCGGTCCCCTTGACGGTGAACCGGCCGCCGCTGAACTCGAGGTCGTCGGCGGATGCCTCGAGCAGGTGGGCCGCGACGGGCTTCGCCTTCTCGATGACCTTGTCGAGGGCCCGCACCAGGGCCTCTCCGCCGACGACCAGACTGCGGGACCCGTAGGTGTCCAGGCCCTTGTGGGAGATCTGGGTGTCGCCGTGGAGCACCTCGATGTCCTCGAACGGTACGCCGAGCCGGTCGGCCGCGATCTGGCTGAACGCCGTCTCGTGGCCCTGCCCGTGCGCCGACGCCCCGGTGACGACCTCGACCTTGCCGGTCGCGAGCATCCGCACCTCGGCGTGCTCCCAGCCGCCCGCGCCGTAGTTGAGGCTGCCGAGCACCCGCGAGGGCGCGAGGCCGCACATCTCGGTGAACGTCGAGACGCCGAGCCCGAGCTGGACCTTGTCGCCGCGGGCCCGGCGCTCGGCCTGCTCGGCGCGGAGGGCGTCGTACCCGAACATCTCCTTGGCGCGCGCGGTGGCGGCCTCGTAGTTGCCGGAGTCGTACTCGAGGCCGGCCACCGTGGTGAACGGGAACTCCTCGTGCTTGATCCAGTTCATCTCGCGGACCTCGAGCGGGTCCTTGCCGAGCTCGGTGGCGAGCTCGTCCATGAGCCGCTCGATCGCGAACGTCGCCTCGGGCCGGCCGGCGCCGCGGTAGGCGTCGGTCCAGGTCTTGTTGGTCAGGATGTTGGTGGTCTGGAACTGGTAGGCGGGGAACTTGTAGATCGCGTTGAACATGAACGCGCCCAGCACCGGGACACCGCCGCCGACGATGGCGACGTACGCGCCGAGGTCGGCGAGCAGGTCGACCTTGAGGCCGGTGACATGACCGTCCTTGGTCGCGGCGAGCGTGAGCCGCTGCCACTGGTCGCGCCCGTGGTGGGCGGTGAGGAGCGACTCGCTGCGGGTCTCGGTGAACTTCACCGGCTTGCCGAGCCTGCGCGCCACGGCGAACGCGATCATCTCCTCCGGCGTCTGCTGCAGCTTGCCGCCGAAGCCGCCGCCGACGTCCGGCGCGATCACCCGGATCTTGGACTCCGGTACGCCGGTCGTGGCCGCCATCGCGAACCGCAGGATGTGGGGCACCTGGGTCGCCGACCACACCGTGATCTGCTCCCCGGTCGGGTCGACGACGACGCTGCGCGGCTCCATGAACGCCGGGATCAGCCGCTGCTGGCGGTACTCCCGCTCGATCACGATGCCGTTCGCGCGCGCCTCGGCGATCGCCTGCTCGACGTCACCGCCGGTGCCCGCCTCACCCGAGTCGAAGCGCCACACCGCGCTGACGTTGGTGCCGAGGTCGGGGTGCGCGATCGCGCCGCCGGTCTCGTGCGCCGTCGCGGCCTCCTTGAGGTCGAGCGCGGCCGGCAGCTCCTCGTAGTCGACCTCGACCAGCTCGGCCGCGTCCCGCGCCTCGGCGGCGCTGCGCGCCACCACGACCGCGACGGTCTCGCCCGCGAACGCGACCCGGTCGGTCGGCATCGGCAGGTGCGGCGGGGTCACCTGGTCCTCGACGACCGGCCACGCGTTGATGCACGCGCCCTGGCCCTCGCCGAGGTCGGCACCGGTGAGGACGGCGACCACGTTGGTCGCGCCCTTGGCGGCCTCCGTGTTGATCCCGGTGATCCGTGCGTGCGGGAACGGGCTGCGCACCATCGCCAGGTGCAGCATGCCCGGAAGCGTGATGTTGTCGGTCCACCGCGTCCGGCCGGTGATGAGGCGCTGGTCCTCCTTGCGGCGCCGGTCGCGTCCGATCTCGGCGCCGGCAGCGGGTTCCTGGGTCGCGGTCATGCCGGTGCCCCCTCGGTCGCGTCCGTCGTACCGGCGGCGTGCTGCACGGCCCGCACGATGTTGTGGTAGCCGGTGCACCGGCAGAGGTTGCCCTCGAGCCCGAGCCGGATCGCCTCCTCCGACGGGCTGGGGTTCTCGTTGAGGAGGTCGACGGTCTGCATGATCATCCCCGGCGTGCAGAACCCGCACTGCAGGCCGTGGCACTCCCGGAAGGCCTCCTGCACCCGGTGCAGCTGACCGTCCTCGCCGGCCAGCCCCTCGATCGTGGTGACCTCCGCGCCGTCCGCCTGGACCGCCAGCACGTTGCAGGACTTCACGCTCCTGCCGTTGAGGTGGACCGTGCACGCGCCGCAGTTGCTGGTGTCGCAACCGATGACGGTGCCGGTCTTGCCGAGCTTCTCGCGCAGGTACTGCACGAGCAGCATCCGCGGTTCGACGTCGTCGGCGACCTGCTGGCCGTCGACGTTGAGGCTGATCCGGGTCATGACTCTCCCAAGGGCCAAGGGGCGTGACCTGGCTCACGCTAGGAGCGGGTGGTTGGTGGGTGGTTGGCAGGCGGCGGGTGGAGCCTGCCCACTAGTGTCCGGCGCATGGAAGGACGAGGTCGCCGGCTGACCGCCCTGGCACCGGCGCTCGCCGCGGCGGTGCTCCTCGCCGCCTGCGGTGCCGTGAACGATCCGGTCCCGGCCGGGGCGCCACCGTCGACCCCGCCGTCGACTCCCGCCACCCCGGCCGCGATCGGCGAGCAGCAGGAGGTCGGCCGCGGCCTGGTCCTCCGGGTCTCGGCCGACTCGGCCGGCGGCGACGACCGGCGGTCCTGGGTGAACGTGATGATGAACGTCGAGAACCGCACCGCCGGGGACCTGCCGTTCCCCCGGCCGGCCCTGCGCTGCGCACAGTCGGACGCACTCGGCGAGCCGCGCGATCCTGCGACCGACGACGACATCCTTCCGGCCGGCGCGTCAGCCGGCCGGGGATTCGAGCTCCTGCTGCCGCCCGGCGCCGACGGCGCACCCGTCAGGACCTGCCGGGCACCGGCGTACGTCGAGGTCGGCGACGCCCGATGGCTGCTCACCCGGGCCGACCTCGAGTACGTCAACGCCGAGCTGCGGCGCGACCCGGGGCGCCCGTACCGCTGGACGGCCATCGACGACCGGTTCTCGTCGGGCTACCAGGTCGCCTTCGTTCCCGGCGCCACCGCCGCCGAGGCGCTCGCCGCCCTCGCGCCCGTCAAGCGCAAGGTCAGCCAGGAACGCTTCTGGGCGGTCCGCGTGGCCGAGCGGGACGACGGCGTCGTGCTCTTCACCTGGGGGCTCATCTCGGACGAGCGGATCGCGGCTCTGAGCCGGATCGACGGCGTGGCGGCGTCGTACGGGAACACGGTCAACGGTGACGACCACGTGCTGGTGGCCCGCGACGGCAGGGTCGTGCGCAGCTTCGACCCGTTCCTGGCGTACGCCCACGACAGGTCCCGGCCGCTGCCCGAGGAGAAGGGCCTCGACCTCGAGGAGGACACCGGCCCCGCCTCGTGGACCCTCCTCGAGCGGCTCACCTCGATGTCCGTCACCGAGGAGTGGCTCCTCGATCCCGCGCACCCTGCCTACCTGCTGGGTCAGGAGTGAGCGGTGCGTGCGCGGCGCGACGTCATGGCGGCCGGACGCGCCGGACGCGCCCGAGTGCGGAAAGGTTCCGGGTCTAGCCCAGGATCCCCCGCTCGTACGCCACCGCGACAGCCGCCGCCCGGTCGGTGACACCGAGCTTGTCGTAGACGTGCGCGAGGTGGGTCTTGACGGTCGCCTCGCTGACGAAGAGCTCCCGGGCGATGGCGCGGTTGGCGGTGCCGCGGGCCACGAGGGCGAGCACCTCGCGCTCGCGGGCGCTGAGCGCGGCGGTCCGGGTGGGGCGGCGGACGTGGGAGGCCAGGCGGGTGGCGACGGCGGGTGAGAGCACGGTCTCGCCGGAGGCGGTCGCGCGGACACCGGCGACGAGGGTCTCGACGGGTGCGTCCTTGAGCAGGTAGCCGGTGGCTCCGGCCTCGATGGCGGCCACGGTGTCGGAGTCGGTGTCGTACGTCGTCAGCACGAGGACGGCGGCCGGCAGGCGCCGCCGCTGCATCTCCCGTACGGCGTCCACCCCGCCGCCGCCCGGCATCCGCAGGTCGAGGACGACGACGTCGGGGGCGAGCGAGGCGGTGAGCTCGACGGCCGCCGGACCGTCGCCGGCCTGACCGACCACCTCGAAGTCCGGTACGGCGGAAAGGGTCGCCGCGATGCCGTCGCGCACGACGGGGTGGTCGTCGACGACGAGGATCCGGATCGGCGGCGAACTCATGCGGCACCTCGTTCGAGGGCGGGCAGCCGGACCGAGACGGCGGTGCCGCCGCCGGGCTCGGACTCGACGTCGAGGACGCCGGCGAGCCGCTCGGCGCGCTGGCGCATGCCGCGCAGGCCGAACGAGGTGGATCCCCTCGGCCGGGCGAGGTCGAAGCCGGCGCCGTCGTCGCGCACGTCGAGCACGACCTCGTCGTCGAGATAGCTCAGCGTGACGCCGACGCGGCGGGCGCCGGCCGCGTGCTTGGCGACGTTGGAGAGCGCCTCCTGGGCGATGCGGAGCACGGTGGCCTCCAGCTCGGGGTGGAGCGGGCGTACCTCGCCGGTGACGACGGCGTCGGCGACGACGGGCGGTGCGGCCGGGCGGTCGGCGGCCCAGCCCTCGACCAGGCGCGCGACCGCGTCGGGCAGCGAGGCGTCGGCGAGGGGTGCGGGCACGAGGTCGAGCATCGAGCGACGGGCCTCGACGAGCGCGTCGCGGGCCAGCGCCGCCGCCCGGTCGGTACGACGACGCGCGCTGGCGAGGTCGTCGTCCTCGTGGGCCGCCTGGAGCTGGGCGACGACGCCGGCCAGTGCCTGGGCGATCGTGTCGTGGATCTCGCGGGCGAGGCGCTGCCGTTCGTCCTGGATGCCGGCCGCGCGCGCCTGGGCGACGACGGTCTCGTGGAGCGCGGTGTTCTCGGCGAGCGCCTGCTCCAGGCTGGCGTTGACCCGTTCGAGCTCGACGATCGCGGCCTTGCGCTCGAGGTTGGTCCGCTCGACGTGCACGGAGTAGCGCCCCATCAGGTAGGCCAACCCGAAGTTGACCATCAGCATGAGGAAGAAGAACACCGCCTGCCCCGACGACCGCCAGGGCGCACCGCCGGACTGACCGACCGCCATCGTCACCGCGGTCAGCCCGATCGCCGGCCAGAGCCCGCGCCGGGGGAAGGCGTCCACGGCGTCGGCGAAGCCGATCCAGGCGAAGATGCAGAACAGCGGGTTGAGCAGCGTCAGCACGAGGGCCATCGCTCCGCGGACCAGGTACGACAGCGGCGTCGGGCGGCGGTGCAGCCAGCGCAGCAGCCAGAGCGCGGTGAGCCCGATCATCACGAGCTGGGCGACGAGCCGCGAGATGGGCGCGGTGGCGCCGGTGCTGGGGCCGCTGAGCAGGGCGACCAGGGAGCCGAAGGCGAGCAGGCCCAGCGGCAGGAAGGCCAGCCGGCGCTCCCAGCTCTCGTCCGGCGCGGCGCTCACGCCGCCCACCCTCTCACTCCCAGCGGAACGTGCGCACCGACACGAGCCAGAGCACGCCGGCCCAGGCCGCGACGACGAGCAGGTGCCGCAGGTCGGGGAAGTCGCCCGCCATCGCCTCGGTCAGCGCCTCCGACGCGGCACCGAGCGGGGTCAGCACGACGATCTCGCGCATCACGTCCGGCATCACCTGCACGGGCAGCCACACCCCGGCGGTGAACAGCATCGGGAAGAACACGACCGTGCCGACCGCCGTACCGATGCGGCTGTTGGGCACCAGCGAGGTGATCACCGCGCCGACCGAGAACGCCGCGACGAGAGCGAGCACGTAGGCCACCAGGTAGCCGAGCGGCGACTGCGGCAGCGGGGTCCCGAACGCGACCCGGCCGATCGTGAGCACCAGCATCGAGGCGAGGGCGACCGCGGCCGCGTGCAGCAGCGCCTGGGCGAGCAGGACGGCGCCCGGGCCGACGGGCGTCGTCCGCAACCGTCGCAGGACGCCGGCCTCGCGGTAGGCGAACACCGCCGCCGGCATCGCCATCACCGCCGCCATGCTCATCGACATGAGCACCGCGATGGGCACGTAGATGTCGATCGTGCGCAGCCCGCCGGTGCCGGCCACGGGGTCGCTGAAGCTCGGGACCGAGCCGAGGATGGCCACGAGCGCGGCCGGGAAGAGCACCGTCCAGAACAGCGCGCCGAGCTCGCGGCCGAACAGCCGCGCCTCGGTCCTGACGACGGCAGCGGTGGCATTGGCGGTGGCCATCAGACGGTCTCCTCGATCGGGGCGGCGGTGAGGTCCAGGTAGGCGGTGTCGAGCGAGCCCGCCTCGACCCGGAGGGCGTGGGGGACGACGCGCTGGCGCTCCAGCACGGGCAGCAGCGCGAGCACCGTGTCCTCGGCACCGGTGACGACCACCCGGCCGTCGTCCGCGTGCACCGAGGCGACCCCCGGCACCTCGCGCAGGGCCTCCAGGTCGGTCGGGGCCGACGGCCGGAAGGACGTCGCCGTGGCGGCCCCCGCCGCGCCCACCAGCCCGGCCGGGGTGTCGAGCGCCCGGATCCGGCCCCGGTCGACGATCGCGATCCGGTCGCAGAGCTCCTGGGCCTCCTCCATCGCGTGCGTCACCAGCAGGACCGTGGTTCCTTCGGCGCGTACGTCGCGCACGAGCTGCCACACGTCGCGCCGGGCACGCGGGTCGAGCCCGGTGCTCAGCTCGTCGAGGACCACCACCCGCGGCCTGCCCACCAGCGCGAGCGCGATCGAGAGCCGCTGCTGCTGGCCGCCGCTGAGCTTGGCGTAGCGGCGCGGGAGCAGGTCGGTGAGTCCCAGCCGCTCGGCCAGGTCACGCCAGGGCACCGGGTCGTCGTACAGGGCGGACCAGAGCTCGAGCGCCTCGCGCACCGTGATCTTGGCCTGCAGCCGGCTCTCCTGGAGCTGGATGCCGAGCACCCGGGTCAGCCCCGCGCGATCGGTCCACGGGTCGATGCCGAGCACCCGGACCGCGCCACCGTCGCCGGTCCGCAGGCCGGCCACGCACTCGACCGTCGTCGTCTTCCCGGCGCCGTTGGGGCCGAGGATGCCGAAGATCTCTCCCTCCTCGACGCTCAGGCTGATCCCGTCGACGGCCACCTTGTCGCCGTACCGCTTGTGCAGGTCGTCGACCACCACCGCTGCTGATGCCATGGGTCCAGCCTGGCCGCGCTCGGGCCGGGGCACATCGGGCAGCGGGCGGCGCGGGGGTCATCCGATCGGATGATGCGGACGACGGCTCAGCCGGTCATCGGGACCGAGGCTCAGGCGTCCGCGACCGCCAGCCGCGCCTTGAGCAGCGGGATCGCCGGGTGCTTGGGCCGCCCGTCGTGATCGAGCTGGGCGAGACAGGCCTCCAGCACCGCCGTGTCGTACGGCGCCAGCTCGCTGTAGTGCAGCACCGCATCGGGCTGGGGGTCGGCGAGGAGCGCCTCGCGGACCGCGACGGCGACGTACTCCCCCATCTCGACCAGGGCCGGGCTCTCGGTGCCCGGGAGCAGGTCGCCGCCGTAGGCCTCGACGGCGGCGGCGACCCGGCCGCGGCGCAGCAGGCCGAGCACGTGGTCGACGTCGGTCGCGATGGGCATGAGCAGGCGGTAGGGGCGGGAGGCGAGCTGGCCGGCGAGGGCGTGGCGCAGGTGGGAGACCTCGGCCTTGAGGGTGGAGAAGGTGACCGCGTGGTCGCCGTAGAGCATGGCGTGGAGCTGGTCGAGGGAGAGGCCGTCGGGGTGCAGGGCGAGGAGCGCGAGGATCTCGTTCTGGCGGCGGTTGAGCAGCAGCCGCTGGCCGTCGACCCGGGCCTCGGCGCTGCCGAGCAGGCTGAGGACGAGGCCCGGCTCGGCCACCTCCTCGGCGCGCAGGGCGGCCTCGTCGGCGTACTGGTGGGTGCGCGGGAGCGCCTGCTCGACGAGCCGGGCCAGGACGCGGGCGGTGGCCAGGCCGATCGGGTGGGTGCGGTCCCAGGTGGTGGAGAGGTCGAGGACGCCGAGCCGGGCGCCGGTCACCGGGTCGTGCACGGGCGCGGCCCAGCACACCCAGTTGTGCACGATCGGGGCGTAGTGCTCGGCGCTGAACACCATCGACGGGCGGTCGAGGCGGTTGGCCAGGTCGAGGGCGTTGGTGCCGACGGAGCGGTCGTCCCAGCGCCCGCCGAGCACGAAGTTCACCGACTCGGCCTTGCGCCTCATCACCCGGCCGCCGTAGGTCCACAGCACGCGGGTGTCGGGATCGGTGACGGCGACGACGAGGTCGCCGTCCTCGGCCGTGCGGCGCAGCTCCTCCTCGACGCGCTCGACGGCGATCTGGAGCGGCGAGCCCTGCCAGAAGGAGCGGGTCTCGGACTCGTCGGCCAGCGGCGCGTAGCCCACGTCGCGGGCGACGGCGGCGCCGGAGCGGTTCCAGCTGTCGAGGATCTCGGGCCGGACCAAGGGGGTCGCCGGGTCACCCTCCTCGACGAAGGTGGTCCACGCGCGCAGCGCCGCGCGCCGACGCTGGTCGAGGTCGCCCATGTCGTGCACAGTACCCCGCACTGTGACGCCGATCACCCCCGAAAGGAGGGCTGTGCTCAGGCGTGGATCCGGCCCGAGCGGGTGCCGAGCGGCTCGCCGGAGCCGCCCCAGCGACCGGCGACGATCTCGGCGGCGATGCTGATCGCGGTCTCCTCGGGCGTCCGGGCGCCGAGGTCGAGACCGATCGGGCTGCGCAGCCGGCCGAGCTCGTCCGCGGTGAGACCGGCCTCGCGCAGCCGCTCCATCCGGTCGTCGTGGGTACGCCGCGAGCCCATCGCGCCGACGTAGCCGACCTCGGGCAGGCGCAGCGCCACCTCGAGCAGCGGTACGTCGAACTTGGGGTCGTGGGTGAGCACGGTGATCACGGTCCGGGCGTCGACCCGGCCGGCCTCGTGCTCGGCCTCCAGGTAGCGGTGGGGCCACTCGACGACGACCTCGTCGGCGCCGGGGAACCGGCTGGTGGTGGCGAACACGGGCCGGGCGTCGCACACGGTGACGTGGTAGCCGAGGAAGTTGCCGACCCGGGCGACCGCGGCGGCGAAGTCGATGGCGCCGAACACGAGCATCCGCGGCGCCGGGGCGAACGCCCAGACGAACACGCGCATCCCCTCGCCGCGGCGCTCGCCGTCGGGACCGTAGGTGAGCGTGCCGTTGTGCCCGGTGGCGAGCAGGCCCATCGCGTCGTCGCGCACGGCGTCGTCGATGCGCGGGCTGCCGAGCGACCCGGTGGCCGGTACGTCGGGGCGCAGCACCACCCGGCGCCCGACGTACGACGGGTCGGGGTGGTCGACGACCGTGGCCACGGCGACCGGGTGGCCGGCGTCGAGGTCGGCCGCGATCTCGCCGAGCTCGGGGAAGGTCTCGCGGCTGACCTTCTCGACGTACACGTCGAGGATGCCGCCGCAGGTGAGCCCGACGGCGAACGCGTCGTCGTCGGAGACGCCGTAGCGCTGGAGGGCCGGCGTACCGGAGGTGGCGACCTCCTGGGCGAGGTCGTAGACGGCGCCCTCGACGCAACCGCCGGAGACCGAGCCGACCGCCGAGGCGTCCGGCCCGACCAGCATCGACGCCCCCGGGGGCCGCGGGGCGGAGCGGAAGGTCGCGACGACCGTTCCCATGCCGACGGTCTCGCCGGCCTCCCACCACTTGAGCAGCTGGGGCAGCACCTCACGCATCTGGCGTCATCTCCCGATCTCTTCGAGCAGCTCGGCGAACGTCGCCAGCGAGTGGCCGGCGAGGAACGCGTCGACGTGGGGCAGGACGGCGACCACCCCTTGCTGCACGGGTGCGTAGCCGTCCTTGCCGCGGTGGGGGTTCACCCAGATCACGCGGTGCGCGTAGCGCCGCAGCCGGGCGGCCTGCTCGCCGAGCAGCTGCGCGTCACCGCGCTCCCAGCCGTCGCTGAACACCACGACGACCGCGCCCCGGGCCATCCCGCGCCGCCCCCAGCGGTCGAGGAACGCCTTGAGCGTCTCGCCCAGCCGGGTGCCGCCGGACCAGTCCGGTACGGCGTCGCCGGCCGCGGCGATCGCCCGGTCGGGGTCGCGCCGGCGCAGCGCGCGGGTCAGGTGGGTGAGCCGGGTGCCGACGCTGAACACCTCGACCGCGTCGCGGCTCCCGCCGTGGGCCGCGCCCGCGACGACCACCCGGTGGGCGAGGCGGAGCAGCGCGTCGGCGTAGCCGCTCATCGAGCCGGACACGTCGACCAGCAGCACCACCCGGCGCGGCCGCAGGCCCCGCCGGCGGTAGTGGATCCGGGCCGGCTCGCCCATCTGGCGCAGGCTCGCCCGCAGCGTGCGCGAGGCGTCGACGGCCCCCCGCCGGTGTGGCGTACGGCGGGCGGTGGGGCGGGTCGGCAGCCGCACGGGCAGCGTCGCGAACATCGCCGCCAGCCGGACCCGCTCGGCCGGGTCGAGCGTCGCGACGTCGCGGTGGCGCAGGATGTCGGCGCTGCTCGCCATCGCCTTGACCTGGTCGTCGTCCTCGGGACCGCCCGTGCCCGCCGCCTCGTCGTCGGGCAGGAGCGCGGCCGTCGGCTGCTGCTGTGCGTGGCGCGGCCGGACCGTCGGCGTCGTGTTGTCGCGCGAGAACCACTCGTCGAAGACCCGGTCGTGCCGCTCCAGGTCCTCGGGCGTCGCGCACAGCGTGGCCCGGCCCGCGGCCCGGGTCGCGCCACGATCACCGAGGCCCACGAGCGCGACCGCGTCGAGATAGGCGCGGGCCCGGTCAGGGGTGACCGCGACCCCCGCCGACCGCAGCGCGGTGGCGAAGCCGAGCAGGATCTCGTCGGGCTCGTGGACCAGCGTGGTCATCGGGAGGTCATCTCGCCAGCATCCGGTCGAGCGCGGCACGCACCCGCTCGGCGTCGTCGCGGTACTTCACCAGCGCACCGAGCGTGCGCGCGGCCGTCTCGACGTCCAGCTCGGTGGTGCCCAGGTGGTGCAGCGCCCGCGCCCAGTCGAGCGTCTCGGCGACCCCCGGCGGCTTGAGCAGGTCCGACCCGGCCCGCAGCTGCTGGACGACGTCCACCACCTGCCGGGCCAGCGTCTCCCCCACCTCGGGCGCCCGCGAGCGCACGATCGCCACCTCGCGGTCCAGCCCCGGGTGGTCGATCCAGTGGTAGAGGCAGCGCCGCTTGAGCGCGTCGTGCAGCTCGCGCGTGCGGTTGGAGGTCAGCACCACCGTCGGCGGCGTCGCCGCCTGGACGGTGCCCAGCTCGGGGATGGTCACCTGGAACGTCGAGAGCACCTCGAGCAGGAACGCCTCGAACTCGTCGTCGGCCCGGTCGACCTCGTCGATCAGCAGCACCGCCGGGCTCTGCTGGAGCGCGGCGAGCACGGGACGCGCGAGGAGGAACCGCTCGTCGTACAGGCTCTTCTCGGCCTCCTCGACATCACCCTTGGTGGTCCCCGACAGCGCCTCCAGGGCCCGCAGGTGCAGGATCTGGCGCGGGAAGTCCCAGTCGTAGAGCGCCTGCGTCGCGTCGATGCCCTCGTAGCACTGCAACCGGATCAGCGGCTGGTCGAGCGTCTCGGCGATCGCCTCGGCCAGCGCCGTCTTGCCGGTGCCCGGCTCGCCCTCGAGGAGCAGCGGGCGGCGCATCTCCAGAGACAGGAAGAGGACGGTCGCGAGGTCGTCGTCGCAGAGATATCCGGTCTCCTCGAGACGGCCGGCCAGGTCGGCGACACGGGTGTCCATGGGACCAAGGCTAGGCGGTGGTCGTTGGCACGAGGTTGGCAAGTCTTGCCAACGTCACCGCGGGTCAGGAGATGCCGTAGTAGCGGCGCACCAGCGCGCGGCCGACACCGAAGCCGCCCAGCATGCCGACGAACCAGAGCACGAGACCAACGACGTACGGCAAGGCCTGGCCGAGGAACGCCGCCAGGCCCATCCCCAGGCTCATGCACCCGAGCACGACCAGCACCGCTCCGAAGCCCTCGACGACCTGGAACGCCTTCTTCACCCCGGCATCATCGCCGGTCGACGTCGCACCCCGTGGCGAGATCCCCACACTCGACGAGAACCACCTCGTCCGCGTGAGCAGCCAGGTAGTTCCGCGCCCCCCGGTCCCCCCCCGCAGCCGCGGCAACCGGCGTCCAGTGGGCCCGGCCGAGCAGGACCGGGTGACCCGCCTTTCCGTCGTATGCCGCCCGGGCGAGCCGGGCCCCCTCGGCCGCCGCGAGCACCCGGGCGACCACCGGCGCGGTGACGTCGGGCAGGTCGACAAGGTGGACGAGCGCGGCGTCGTCCACCGACGAGCCGGCGAGCGCCTCCAGGCCGGCGCGCAGCGAGGCGCCCATGCCCGAGGCCCAGTCGGCACAGCGGACCACCATCACCTCGGGGTCGTCGGCCAGCAGCGCGGCCGCGTCGTCCCCACCGGCTCCGAGGACGACGGTGACCGACGAGCAGCCGCCTGCCCGGAGCACGGCCGCGGATCGGGTCAGCCAGGGCACGCCGGTGTCGTCGCGGACGAGGGCCTTGGGCATGCCCATCCGGGTGCCCGCGCCGGCGGCGAGCAGGAGGCCGTGGACGCTCACGTGGCGACGGTCAGCAAGACCGCGGCGTCGCTGAGCGCCTCGAGGTCGTGGCGCTGGGGAGGGATGGTGAGGTGGTCGCCGGTCCGGCCGTTCCAGATCTGGGAGCCGGCGTGGAGGGCGACCTCGCCCTCGATCACCTGGAGGGTCGCCTCGTCGGGGGCGTCGTGCTCGCCGAGACGGGTGCCGGCGCGCAGGGCGATGAGGGTCTGGCGCAGGCGGTGCTCGTGACCGCCGTACAGGGTGACGGCCGCGCGGCCGCTGCTGGCGGCGCGGGCCGCGTCGAGCTGCTCCTGGGCGAGGGCGGTCAGGCTCGTGGACTCCATGGCGTGCTCCTTCCGGGCTGCGCGTCGCGGCTGCGATAGACGATATAGGGGCGGGTCAGGTAGCCGACCGGTGCGCTGAACACGTGCACCAGCCGGGTGAACGGCCACAGCGCGAAGAGCCCGAACGCGACCAGCGCGTGCAGCCGGAAGCCGAGCGGGGCGTCGGCCATCAGAGCGGCGTCGGGGGTGAAGGCGAGGAACGAGCGGTACCAGACCGAGACGCCCTCGCGGTAGTTGTACTCCCCGCCCAGGGTGAAGATCGAGCCGGCGATGGTGTTCCACATCCCCAGGGCGATGACGGCGCCGAGGAAGGCGTACATCACCTTGTCCATCGTCGTGGTCGCCGAGAAGACCGGCCCGACGGTACGGCGGCGGTAGATGAGGATGACCATGCCGGTCAGGGCCATCAACCCCGCGACCAGACCGCCCACGACGGCGACGACGTGGTAGCCGTGGTCAGAGATCCCGATCCCGTCGGTCCACGTCCGCGGCACGAGCAGCCCGATCACGTGACCGCCGACGACACCGAGCATCCCGAAGTGGAACAGCGGCGAGCCGAGCCGCAGCAGGCGGTTCTCGTAGAGCTGGGAGGAGCGCGTGGTCCAGCCGAACTTGTCGTAGCGGTAGCGCCACACGTGCCCGATCACGAAGGTCGCCAGGCACAGGTAGGGCACGATCACCCAGAGGAAGACGTCCACGTCAGCTCCTCACCGCGAGCGTGGCGGGAGCGATCAGCGCAGGGCCCGCGCCGTAGCCGTCGAGACCGACCTCCTCGGCGGGCGGACCCTGCTCGATCAGCCGCCGTACGGCGTCCGCCTCGTCGCCGCGCAGGTCGGGCAGTGTCGCGCAGACGGCGACCAGGGCGCCCGCCCACGGCGATCCGGTGGTGCCGTCGTCGTTGCGCCACCGGGTGAGCGCGAGGCGCAGCATCTCCACCCCCGCGCGGTGATCGGCGAGCAGGCCCGCGGCGGTGGCGACGTCGACGGTCGCACCGAGCTGGAGGACGGCGCACAGGTGGTCGGGCAGCTCTCCGGTCGACTCGTCCCACACCACGCCCGCGCTGCGATAGGTCTCCTTGAACCGCAGCAGCGCCTGGCCGCGGCGCCGGGTGTCGCCGTACGCGAAGTAGGTGAGGTGCAGCGCGCACTTGCGGGTGTGGTCGAAGGTCGCGACGTACTGCGCCTGCAGGTCACCGAGCGGCACCACACGCAGGTGGCCCAGAAGGCCCGCCAGAGGGGCGTTCCCGGGTACCAGCGCCTCGATGTCGTCGATGGCGGCGACCAGCTCGGCGGTCGGGTAGTCGAGCAGTGCCGAGCACGCCGCCCACACCGGCCGGACGTCGGCCCGGCTCCGGGTCTGAGTCCGCCGCCGCCTCACGACCGGTCCCCCTCGGAGCGCGGCGGGAAGAGCCCGTCGGGCACGCCCTTTCCGTCCCAGCTGAGCAGGTTGACCCGCCGGCCCTTGTCCGCCGGTGCGGCCAGGGTGTCGCTGGTCTGGCGCTCCTGGAGCATCCGGAAGTTCTCGACGGCGACCGGCGTGGGATAGCCCGAGCCCTCGCCGAACAGGTCGTGCTGACCGCCGCCGTGCTCCGAGACCGGGCAGTCGGTGGCGAGCTCCTCGAGGGCGTGGGCCTGCTCGACGTGGGCGGTCGGGATGACGTAGCGCTCGTCGTACTTGGCGATGGCGAGCAGCCGGAACATCTCGTAGAGCTGCTCCCCCGTCATCCCCACCGCAGCGGGGATCGCGTCGTCGACGCCGCGGCCGAGGTTGATGTCGCGCATGTACGAACGCATGGCCGCGAGCTTGTGCAGCACCCGGTCGACGGGCGCGGTGTCACCGGCGGTGAACAGGTTGGCGAGGTACTCGACGGGGATCCGCAGCGCGTCGATCGCGGCGAAGAGGTTGCCGCGGTCCTCGGCGTCCTCGCCGGTGTCCTTGACCGCGTCGACCACGGGTGAGAGCGGCGGGATGTACCAGACCATCGGCATGGTGCGGTACTCCGGATGCAGCGGCAGTGCCACCTCGTACTCGTTGATCAGGCGCCACACCGGAGAGCGCTCGGCGGCCTCGATCCAGTCGGCCGGGATGCCGGCCTCCGCCGCGGCCGCTCGCACCGCCGGGTCGTGCGGGTCGAGGAAGCAGGCGCGCTGGGCGTCGTAGAGCGCGTGCTCGTCCTCGATGCTCGCCGCCTCCAGCACCTTGTCGGCGTCGTAGAGGACGAGCCCGAGATAGCGCAGCCGGCCCACGCAGGTCTCGGAGCACACCGTCGGGATGCCGACCTCGACGCGGGGGTAGCAGAACGTGCACTTCTCCGCCTTGCCGGTCTTGTGGTTGAAGTAGACCTTCTTGTACGGGCAGCCCGAGACGCACATCCGCCAGCCCCGGCAGCGGTCCTGGTCGACGAGCACGATGCCGTCCTCGGCCCGCTTGTAGATGGCGCCCGACGGGCACGACGCCGCGCACGACGGGTTGAGGCAGTGCTCGCAGATCCGCGGCAGGTAGAACATGAAGGTCTGCTCGAACTCGAGCTTCACCTTGTCCTCGATGCCGCGCAGCATGACGTCGCGCGCGGCGTGCTCGTGGGAACCGCCGAGGTCGTCGTCCCAGTTCGCCGACCACTCGACGTTCATGTCCTCGCCGGAGAGCAGGCTCTTGGGCCGCGCGACCGGGAAGGTGTCGGTCTGCGGCGAGCTCAGGAGCGTCTCGTAGTCGTAGGTCCAGGGCTCGTAGTAGTCCTCGATCGAGGGCAGCTTGGGGTTGGAGAAGATCGTCAGCAGCTTCTTGATCCGCCCGCCGCTGCGCAGCGCGAGCCGGCCGTTGGGCTTGCGGATCCAGCCGCCCTGCCACTCGTCCTGGTCCTCGTACGTGCGCGGATAGCCCAGTCCGGGGCGGGTCTCGACGTTGTTGAACCAGACGTACTCCGTACCGGTGCGGTTGGTCCACGCCTGCTTGCAGGTGACCGAGCAGGTGTGGCAGCCGATGCACTTGTCGAGGTTCATCACCATCGCCATCTGGGCCATGACGCGCATCAGTAGGTCACCTCCGTCCGGCGCCGGCGGATCATCGTGACCTCGTCGCGGTTGTTGCCGATCGGCCCGATGTAGTTGAAGAAGTAGGAGAGCTGGGCGTAGCCGCCGACGATGTGGTTCGGCTTCATCAGGATCCGGGTGAGGCTGTTGTGGATGCCGCCGCGCTTGCCGTCGCGCTCGGTCAGAGGTACGTCGATCAGCCGGTCCTGCGCGTGGTGCATGTAGACGGTGCCCTCGGGCATCCGGTGGCTGACGATCGCGCGCGCGGCCACGACGCCGTTGCGGTTGACCATCTCGATCCAGTCGTTGTCGCGGATCCCGACCTTGGCCGCGTCGCGGTCGGAGATCCACACCGACTGCCCGCCGCGCGAGAGCGAGAGCATGAACAGGTTGTCCTGGTACTCGCTGTGGATCGACCACTTGTTGTGCGGGGTCAGGTAGCGCACCGAGACGCCGAGCTCGCTCTGCTCACCGACGGGCGCCTCGCCGAAGAGGGTCGTCATGTTCAGCGGGGGCCGGTAGACGGGCAGCATCTCGCCCATCCCCAGGAACCAGTCGTGGTCGACGTAGAACTGCTGGCGACCGGTCAGCGTGTGGAAGGGCTTGTGCCGCTCGATGTTGATGGTGAACGGGCTGTAGCGGCGCCCGCCCGACTCCGAGCCCGACCACTCCGGCGAGGTGATCACCGGCACCGGCGCGGCCTGGGTGTCGCGGAAGGTGATCTGCTTGCCCTCGTGCTCGGCCGCGAGGTCGGCGAGCTGCGTGCCGGTGCGCTTCTCCAGGGTGCGGAAGCCCTGGGTCGCGAGGTGGCCGTTGGAGACACCGGCCAGGTGCAGGATCGAGTCGGCCATCTGGACGTCGGTCTCGACCTTGGGCTGCCCGGCGCCCGCGCCGGACTCGGCGGTGCCGTGCCGCTCGCGCAGCAGGCCGACCTCGCGTCGTACGTCGTAGAGGACGCCCTTGGTCGTCATCCCGGCCTTCTCGAGCAGTGGCCCGATCGTCGTCATCTTGTCGTAGATCGCGGTGTAGTCGCGCTCGGCGACGGCGATCACCGGCATCGTCTGCCCCGGCACCGGATCGCACTCCCCCGTCCTCCAGTCGCGCACGACGCCGTGCACGGACGCCATCGCCTCGGGGGTGTCGTGCCACAGCGGCTTGGCGATGACGTCGCGCCGGGTCCCGAGGTGGTCGACGGCGAGCTCGGAGAACCGCTGGGCGATGAGCTTCCACGTGTCCCAGTCGGACTTCGTCTGCCACGGCGGCGAGATCGCCGGGTTGAACGAGTGCACGAACGGGTGCATGTCGGTGGTCGAAAGGTCGTGCTTCTCGTACCAGGTGGCGGCGGGCAGCACGACGTCGCTGAGGATGGTGCTGCTCGTCATCCGGAAGTCGATCGTGGTGAGCAGGTCGAGCCGGCCCTCGGCCGCCTGGTCGGCCCAGACCACGTCGCGCGGACGCTGCTCCGGCGGCGCCTCCTGGGCCGTGGCCGCGCTGTCGGTGCCGAGCAGGTGGCGCAGGAAGTACTCGTTGCCCTTGGCCGAGGAGCCCAGCAGGTTGGAGCGCCACAACGACAGGATCCGTGGGTGGTTGTCCTCCTGCTCGGGATCCTCGACGGCGAAGCGCAGCCGGCCCTCCTTGAGCTCCCGGGCGACGTACGACGGCGCGTCCAGGCCCGCGGCCTCGGCCTCGTCGGCGAGCGTGAGTGAGCTGCGGTCGAAGGTCGGGTACGACGGGCTCCAGCCCAGCCGCACCGACTGGGCGAGCAGGTCCATGACCGTCTTGCCGGCGAAGACACCGGTGCCGGCGTCGAGGTCGTCGGCGGTGAAGGTGTCGTAGCGGTACTGGCTGGTGTTCACGTACCAGTAGGCCGTCTGGTTCATGTGCCGCGGCGGCCGGTGCCAGTCGAGCGCGAAGGCCAGGTGCTGGAAGCCCATGATCGGGCGCACCTTCTCCTGCCCGACGTAGTGCGCCCAGCCGCCGCCGTTGCGGCCCTGGCAGCCCGTGATCGTGGTCAGCACCAGCATCGCCCGGTAGATCTGGTCGGAGTGGAACCAGTGGTTCACCCCGGCCCCCATCAGGATCATCCCGCGACCCTCGGTGTCGATCGCGTTCTGCGCCCACTCCCGCGCCAGACGGCGGACCTGGGCTGCGGGGACGCCGGTGTGCTGCTCCTGCCAGGCCGGGGTCGCGACGCCGTCGGGGTCGTCGTCGCCCTGCGGCCACGCGCCGGGCAGGCCCTCGCGCGCGACGCCGTACTGGGCGAGCATCAGGTCGAGCACGGTCGTCACGACCCGGTCGCCGACGCGGCGCACCGGGACACCCCGGCGGTGGTGGCGGACCTTGCCGTCAGGGGCGTCGAAGCGCGGCAGCTCGACCTCGACGGCGTCGTCGCGGACGTCGTACAGCGTGAGGGCGGGGTCGAGGTCGCCGAGCTCGAGGTTCCAGCTCCCCATCCCCTCGTCGCCGAAGCGGTGCCCGATCGCGCCCCGCGGGATGCGCACCTCGCCGGTCGCCGCGTCGAGGACCGCCGGCTTCCACATCGCGTTCTCGGTACCGCCCTCGGGGTGGTCGATGTCGCCGGCGACGAGGAACTTGCCGGGCTTGTAGCCTCCGTCGCCCGTCGGCTCCAGGCAGACCAGGTGGGGCAGGTCGGTGTAGCGCTTGTTGTAGTCGGCGAAGAACGGCACCTGCCGCTCGGCGAAGTACTCCTTGAGCACGACGTGGCCCATCGCCATCGCCAGCGCCCCGTCGGTGCCGGGCGCGGGGCTGACCCACTCGTCGGCGAACTTCACGTTCTCGGCGTAGTCGGGTGCGACGGCGAGCACCTTCTGCCCGCGGTAGCGGGCCTCCGTCATCCAGTGCGCGTCGGGCGTGCGGGTCAGCGGGACGTTGGAGCCCCACATGATCAGGTAGCCCGCGTCCCACCAGTCCCCCGACTCCGGTACGTCGGTCTGGTCGCCGAACATCTGCGGCGAGGCGTTGGGCAGGTCGGCGTACCAGTCGTAGAACGACAGCATCGGCGCGCCGATGAGCTCGAGGAAGCGCGCGCCCGAGGTGTAGGAGACCGGCGACATCGCGGGGATCGGCGAGAACCCGGCGATCCGGTCGGGACCCCAGCGCTTGACGGTGTAGACGTGCGCGGCGGCCACGATCTCGGCCGCCTCGTCCCACGTCGCCCGCACCAGACCGCCCTTGCCACGGGCCTTCTTGTACGCCCGCGCCTGCTCGGGGTCCTGGACGATCGAGCCCCAGGCGACCACCGGGTCGCCGTACTTCTCCTTGGCGGCGCGGAACATCTCCAGCAGGACGCCGCGCACGTAGGGATAGCGGACCCGCGTGGGGCTGTAGGTGTACCAGGAGAACGCCGCACCGCGCGGGCAGCCGCGCGGCTCGTACTCCGGCCGGTCGGGCCCAGCGCTCGGGTAGTCGGTCTGCTGCGCCTCCCAGGTGATGATCCCGTCCTTGACGTAGACCTTCCAGGAGCACGATCCCGTGCAGTTGACGCCGTGGGTGCTGCGCACGACCTTGTCGTGGCTCCAGCGGTCGCGGTAGAAGACATCGCCCTCGCGCCCACCGGTCTTGAAGAGCGCCCGGTCGTCGTCGCTCACCTCGGCCTTGGTGAAGAAGCGGCGCGAGCCGATCGCCGCCCTCTGGAGGCGGGACTCCAGGTCGCTCATGCGGCCTCCGCCTGCGGACGCTGCGCGGCGGTCCGGCTGACGACGGTGTAGGTGAGCACGAGCGTCGCGGCGGCCGTGATCGCCAGCAGCCACAGGCCGATCGCGTAGGAGTCGGTGTGGCCGTAGACGTAGCCCATGATCAGCGGTGGCACGAAACCGCCCAGCCCGCCGGCCGCGCCGACCAGACCGGTCACCCCGCCCACCCGGCTCGGCTCGGTCACCTGGGCCACGAGCGCGAACGTCGCACCGCTGCCCATGCCCAGCGCCGCCGCCATCGCCAGGAAGGCGACCGTACCCCCGGCGTGGAGCGGCGGCGTGCCCGCGGCGATCGCGGCGCAGACGGTGACGACCGCGAATCCCGTGCCCAGCACGGAGATCGCACCGATCCGGTCGGCCAGCCAGCCGCCGACCGGACGCATCACGACCGCGACGACCACGAAGCCCGCCATCCGGTTGGACGCATCGGCCGCGGTCAGCCCGTGCGCCGTCTTGAGGTACGCCGGGAGGTAGACCGAGAACGCGACATAGCCGCCGAAGGCGACCGCGTAGAGGATGCACGCCTGCCAGGTGATCGGCAGCCGCGCGGTGGCGGCCAGCCGCTGCCCCAGCGGGGTCGTGGGGACGACGCGTCCAGGTGCGTCCCGCAGCACGAACCAGGCGAGGACGCCGTAGACGACGAGCACCGCAGCGGTGAGGAGGAACGGGGCGCGCTCGCCCAGGCCGTCGTACAGCTTGACGGTGGTGAGCGCGCTGATCGCCGTACCGCCCATGCCGGCACCGAAGATGCCGACCGCCAGGCCCCGCTTCTCCGGCGGGAACCAGGCGTTGACGAACGGGACGCCGACCGCGAACGCCGTGCCGCCGATGCCGAGGAAGAAGCCGCCGACCAGCAGCAGGGCGTAGGAGTCGAGGGCGAAGAAGGCGACGAACAGGACCGGCACGACGGTGGCCAGCGAGACCAGCGGGAACATCACCCGCCCACCGAAACGGTCGGTCAGCGCCCCGACGACGATCCGCCCGAGCGAGCCGACCACGACCGGCACCGCCACCAGCAGCGACACGTCGGACTCACTGAGATCGCCCAGGACGCCGGTGTCACGGAAGAGTGGGCCGAGCGGGCTGAGCAGCGCCCAGGCCCAGAAGTTCACGACGAAGCCCAGCGTGGCGACGGCCAGCATCAGCCAGGCCGTACCGCTCGTTCCCGGTGCGCGGCGGTCCGCGCCTGTCTCCCCGATCACTTCAGGCATCGACGTTCCTCCGCTGTCGGTGTGCGCCTGCTCCAGGTGACCCCCGTTCTCCACCATGCCGCACGATCCCGAACGGCGGCAAGGGCCACCACCAGCCCCGTTCCGCTAGCCTGTCGACCTCTCGCAGGCTGGTCGAGGTGGAGCGCATGCAGGGTGCGGACGAAGTTCCCGACGAGCGCGGGACCGTTCGTGCCGCTCGCACGCTCGCTCTCCCGCGGTCCTTGCTGCGCGCCAAGACCTCGGTCCCCGACCTGCACCACGCGGCCGTCGAGCGGCCTCGGTTGTGGACCCTGCTGGACGCCGCGACCACGCGTCCGGTGACCGCGATGACCGCGCCGACGGGCTCGGGCAAGACCCAGCTCCTCGCCTCGTGGGCGCGGCAGTCGGCGCGCCCGGTGGCGTGGCTCAACCTCGACGCGCACGACCGGGACCCGCACCGGTTCTGGACGGCGTTCCTGCTCGCGCTGCAGCCGGTCGCCGGGTTGGGCGAGGACTCGGTGCTGGCCACGATGCAGCCCGCGCCGGGCAGCAGCCACTCGCTGTCGGTGCTGCCGGCGCTGGTCGTCGACGCGCTCAGCGACCTGGAGCACGAGGTGGTCGTGGTGCTGGACGACGTCCACGAGATCGACGACAGTCCGACGGTCGAGGCGCTGTCGTACCTGCTGCTGCACCTGCCGCCACGCCTCCGCGTGGTGCTCACAGGCGTCTTCCTGCCGGCGTTGCCGCGGGCCCGGCTGCGCCTGGAAGGGCGCCTGGCCACGATCCCCGGCGAGGAGCTGGCGTTCACCGCGGTCGAGGCGCGCTCGATGCTCCAGGGCACCGGGCTGCACCCGACCGACGAGGTGGTGGCGCAGCTCGTCGACCGCACCGAGGGGTGGTCGGCCGGGCTGCGGCTGGCCGCTCTTGCCGGTGCGGACGCGCTGACCGGGCACGACTCGCCGTACCTGCTGACGTCGGGGAGCGCCGAGGCCGACGAGTACCTGCTCGGCGAGGTGCTGGCCAACCTGCCCGAGCAGGCCCGCGCGTTCGTGCTCACCACCTGCGTGTGCGACCGGCTCAGCGGTTCGCTGGCCGACGCCCTGACCGGCGACCACGACGGTGCCGCCACGCTGCGCTGGCTGGCCGACCACAACATCTTCACGGTCCGGCAGTCCTCCGACGAGGAGTGGTACCGCTACCACGCGATGTTCGTCGGCATGCTGCGCCGCCAGCTCCAGCAGGCCGACCAGGGCCGGTGGCGCGCCCTGCACGACCGCGCGGCCGGGTGGTTCGCCGAGCACCGGCTCTGGCTGGAGGCCTTCGAGCACGCGCGCCAGGGGACCTCGGCGGACCTGGCGCGTGCGATGGTGCGCTCGGCCTGGTACCCCCTGTACGTCGGCGGGCAGCTCGTCACCCTGCGCGACATGGTCGACCGGGTGCTCGCCGACCCGACCGGCGCCGACGACGAGCTGCGGCTGGTGCGCACCGTGGTCGGGCTCGCGCTCGGCGAACCAGGCAGCCACCTGGTCTCCCCGCCCCCGGCCACGCCGAGCCTGGCCGGGCAGGTGCTGGCGCTGGAGCAGGGCCGGGCCTGCGGCGACCTGGCGACCGTGCAGGCCGCGGCCGCCGACATGCTGCGCGCCGGTCCCGGCCTCTCCCCCACGTCCGAGTCGTTCGGCGACCTCGCCGCACTGGCGCTCTACGAGCTCGGCGCCACCGAGTACTGGCGCGGTGACGGCTTCGCCGCCGAGGAGCACCTGCGCCAGGCCCACGAGGCGGCGCGCTCCGGCCACCGCGCGTACGTCGAGCTCGGCTGCCTGAGCCAGCTGGTCGGCGTCCTCACCGCCCAGGACCGGCTCGACGACGCCCTCGCGGTCGCCGACGAGGCCCGCGACCTGGCCGGGCGCCGGGGATGGGAGCAGTCCGCCGCGGCCGCCGAGCTGTGGCACGCCCTCGGCTGGATCCACTACCTGCGCGACGAGCTCGACGCGGCCGACCAGTTCCTCGACCTCGGCGACGACGCCGTCCGCCTCGACGACACCCCCGTGCGGGCGGCGATCCAGCTGGTCCGCGGACTGGTGCTGGCCCAGCGCGGCCGCAAGCGCCACGCGCTCGCGCAGATGCTCCAGGTGGAGCGGGAGATCGCGGGCCTGCGGGCGCGCTGGGTGTTCAGCGACTACGTCGAGGCGGAGCTGGTGCGGCTCAACCTCGCCCTGGGCCAGCTCGGCCCGGCCCGCCGTGCCCTCGCCCGCACCGATCCGGAGACCGAGGGTGTGCACCTGCGGATCAGCCGTGCCGAGCTGCTGCTCTCCGACAGCCGGCCCGACGCCGCGCTCGACGTGCTGCGGGCCGCGGTCGCCGACGGTCGCGGTTTCCTCGACCAGCGGATCCAGGCGCAGGTGCTGCTCGCGGTCGTCGAGACCCAGCAGAACGGCGTCCGCGCGGGGCTCCCGGTGTTCGGCGAGGCGGTCGCGATGGCCGCCGGTGAGCGGATGGTCCAGCCCCTGCTGCAGTTCGGCGCCCGGATCGACCGGATGCTCGAGCTGCTGGAGCGGCGCGATCGGACCCACCTCGACTTCGTGCGGCTGGTCCGCTCCCGGATCGCCGCGCACGTCTCGACGGCCCAGCAGGTCCGCCCGGACGGCGGCCTGGAGGAGCCGCTGACCGCGCGCGAGCACGAGATCCTGATCCGGCTCGACTCGATGGCCACGCTGCCCGAGGTCGCGGCCGAGCTCTTCGTCTCGGTCAACACCGTCAAGGCGCACCTGCGCAGCCTCTACCGCAAGCTCGGCGTGCACGGCCGCCGCGAGGCGATCGCCAAGGCCGAGGCACTCGGCCTCCTGTAGCCGACCGCTCCCACCCGTCGCCTCACCCCGACGGGGTGATCCCACCCGCGCCGGGCCTCGCCTCCTCACCCCCAAGGACGTGCGCTCGGGGTGATGTGGGTCACCCCACCGCGCGACGACGCTTTCTCCACGGTCTCGGCCCCAGAGAGGAAGCGTCACATGTCCCAGTCCCGCTCCGCCCGTCCCGTGCTCGCCGCGGTGGCGCTCACGCTCGTCGCGGCCGGCCTGACCGCCTGCGCCGAAGGAGGTGGCACCACCGGCTCGGCCGAGGATGCCGACCTCACCGCCGCCCAGGCCCGGGTCGACAAGTACGCCGAGCCGCCGGCCTTCGAGGCACCCGGCGACCCGTTCGACGCCGGCAAGGTCATGTCCGGCAAGACGATCGCCGGCATCCCGGTCAACTCCGCCATCGACTTCACCCAGTTCTACGCCGACGCCGCCGAGCGGATCGCCGGCGAGGTCGGCTTCACCTACACGACCTGGCCCAACCAGGGCAGCCCCACCGAGTGGGACCAGGGCGTGCAGAAGGCGCTCTCCGAGAAGGCCGACCTGGTCGAGCTGTTCGCCGGCATCGACCCCGCCCAGATCGCCCCCGCGATGGCCCGGGCCGGCGACGCCGGCGTACCGGTGCTGTCCACCGACGGCTACGACCTGACCCAGAGCCCCGACCAGGGCCTGGCCGGCACGGTCAGCTGCCCGTGCTCCGAGGCCGCGCGGGTGATGATCGACTGGGCCACCCTCAAGACCAAGGGCGCCGGCAAGCTCCTCGTGCTGACGTCGAGCGACGTCAAGGCCAGTGCGGCCTCCGAGTCGGCGATGAAGGACGAGCTGAAGGCCGTCTGCCCCGGCTGCGAGGCGACGTTCATCGACATCCCCTCGGCGGACTGGGCGACCAAGATCCTCCCGCAGGTGCAGTCGGCCCTCGTCGCGGACCCCGAGATCGACTACGTGCTCCCGGTCTTCGACACGATGTCGATCTGGGCGGTGCAGGCGATCACCCAGTCGGGGCGCCAGGACAAGGTCAAGATCGCCACCTACAACGGCACGCCGTCGATCCTCGACCTGATGCGCGACTCCGACATCATCGAGATGAACGTCGGCCAGAGCAACGACTGGATGGCCCACGTCACCCTCGACCAGGCGATGCGCACCATCGGCGGCCTGCCCACGAACCCGAAGGCCAGCTGGCCGCTCTACATCTGGACGCACGACAACCTCGACGAGGCGGGCGACCCCGCGACCGACTCGCGCGGCTACGGCGAGGAGTACCAGGACGGCTTCCGCACCCTGTGGGGACTGAGCTGACGTGGCCGACGCAGCCGAGGCGGCACCCGCCGTCGCCGTCGCCGGGCTCAGCAAGCGGTTCGGCACCACGCAGGCGCTGAGCGAGGTCGGCCTCACCCTCCGCGCCGGCGAGGTGCACGGCCTGCTCGGGCACAACGGCTCAGGCAAGTCGACGCTGATCAAGGTGCTCGCCGGCTACGAGCGGCCCGACGCCGGCACGGTCCGGGTCCGCGGTCAGGAGGTGCCGACGCCCGTCCCAGCGAGCGTCCTGCGCGATCACGCGATCCGCTTCGTGCACCAGACGCTCGGCCTGGTCGAGCGGCTCAGCGTCGCCGAGAACCTGTGGCTCGACGACGTGGCCCGCGGCAGCCGCCGCCAGGTGTCCTTCGGGGCGCAGTGCCGCGACGCGCGGGCTGCGCTGGCCGAGTTCGGCCTCAGCGTCGACGTACGCCGTCCGGTGGCGGGCCTGAGCGCGGTCGAGAAGGCCAACCTCGCGATCGTGCGAGCCGTCTGCCGTCGTCCCGGCGACGACCACGAGGTGCCCACGCTGCTGGTCCTCGACGAGCCCACCGCCTTCCTCCCCGAGGAGGACAAGCGCGTCCTCTACGGGCTGGTCGAGCGGGTCGCCGCCCGCGGCAGCGCGGTCCTCTTCGTCTCGCACTTCCTCGAGGAGGTGCTGACGCTCTGCGACCGGGTGACCGTGCTGCGCGACGGGCAGGTCACCGTGGCCGAGCAGCCCACCGAGGGGATGACCCACGAGGTGCTGGTCGAGGCGATCGTCGGTACGGCGCCCGGTGGCGCTCCCCCGCGCCCCGACGCCTGCACCGCCGAGGTCGCGGCCGAGGTCGACGGGCTCTCCACCGACGTGCTGGACGACGTCTCGTTCACCGTGCGGGCCGGCGAGATCGTCGGTGTCACCGGGCTCATCGGCTCGGGCTGCGACGACGTGCTCGGCGCCCTCTTCGGCGTCGCGCCGGCCACCGGCCGGGTGCGGGTCGGCGGCGTCCCGGTGGACCTGCGCCGGCACGCACCGCTGCGGGCCATGCGCGCCGGGATCGCCCTGGTCCCGGCGGACCGCAACCGGCACGGCGTCTTCCGCTCGCTCTCGATCACCGACAACCTCGCGGCCACCACGCTGCGCCGCCACCGCGGGCCCCTCGGGCTCTCGCGCCGCGGCCTGCGCGGCGCCGCGGACACGGCCGTACGCCGCTACGCCGTCCGCCCCGCCGAGCCCGGGCGCCCCGTCGAGCAGCTCAGCGGCGGCAACGCCCAGAAGGTGCTCATGGCCAAGTGGCTCGGCGTCGCGCCCCGGCTGCTCCTGCTGGAGGAGCCCACCCAGGGCGTCGACGTCGGCGCCCGCCGGCAGATCGAGGACCTCGTGCGCGCCGCCGCCCGCGACGGCGCCGCCGTCCTGCTGAGCAGCGGCGATCCCGACCAGCTCGCCGCGCTCTGCCACCGCGTCCTGGTGTTCTCCGGCGGTCGCGTCACGCGATCGCTGGACGACGCCGAGGTCACCAAGAAGAACATCACCCGGGCCTGTCTCCTCGCGACGAGCTCCGGCTCCGACGAGAAGCCCGACGAGAAGGAGGCCTCATGACCACCGACACCCCCGCGCCGGCCGAGCTCGCCCCCGCGGCGAGCACGCCCCGGCGTACCGCCCCGGCGGCCGGGACCGACCGCTTCCGCTGGGGTACGACGGCCGAGCGGCTCGCACTCCCCGCCGGCCTGCTCCTGCTCGTCGCGGTGTTCTCGATCCTGCGCCCGCAGTCGTTCGCCACCACCGACAACGCCGCCGCCATCCTCGGCTCGCAGGCCGTGCTCGTCGTGCTCTCGCTGGCGCTGATCATCCCCCTGCGCTGCGGCGACTTCGACCTCTCCGTCGGCGGCACGCTGACCCTGTCGACGATGCTCGTCGCGGTGCTCAACGGCATGCACGGCTGGCCGCTGTGGGCCGCGATCCTCGCTGCCCTGCTGGCCGGAGCGCTGGTCGGCGCGATCAACGGCTTCTTCGTGATCGTGTTCGGGATCAACTCGTTCATCGTCACGCTCGGCCTCGGCACCTTCCTGCTCGGCGTCGTCAGCTGGCTCAGCGACAACCGCATCGTGGCCGGCATCGACCCGAAGCTGCTCGACCTGGTGGTGCTCACCCGACCGCTCGGCGTACCCATCGAGTTCTACTACGCCCTCGGGCTGTGCCTCTTCCTGTGGTTCGTCTTCGAGCGCACCCTGCTCGGACGACGCTGGCTCTACGTCGGCGCGCAGCGCGAGGTGGCCCGGCTCTCCGGCATCCGGGTCTCCGCGACCCGCTGGGGTGCGCTGGTCTGGTCGGGCACGATCGCCGCGGCCGCCGGCGTCCTCTACGCCGGCACGACCGGATCGGCCGACCCGCGCGGCGGTGTCGCCTTCCTGCTGCCCGCGTTCGCGGCGGCCTTCCTCGGCGGCACCTGCGTGCAGCCGGGGCAGTTCAACCCGCTCGGCACGGTGATCGCGGCGTACTTCCTGATCGTCGGCATCACCGGCCTGCAGATGATGGGCGCCGACCCGTTCGTGCAGGACCTCTTCTACGGCGGCGCGCTCGTCATCGCGGTCTCGCTCTCGCAGCTGCTCCGCGGCCGGCGGCCCCAGGAGCTGGGATGAGCGGCGGGGGCGAGCTGCGGCACCACACCCCCGGCGATCCCGGGCTGGTGGTCGTCGGCGGCGGGGTCGCCGGGCTGCGGGTCGTCCAGACCGTGCGCCAGGAGGGCTACACCGGTCCGGTCACCCTGCTCGGTGCCGAGCCGTGGCTCCCCTACGACCGGCCGCCGCTGTCGAAGCAGGTGCTCACCGGCGACCTCGCGCTGGACGCGACGGGCTACCACCCGGCGTCGTACTTCTCCGACGAGATCGGCGTCGACACCGTCCTCGGCGTGACCGCCACCGGCATCGACGTGGCGCGCCACCGGCTGCTGCTCGCGGACGGCGACGCCCTGCCCTACCGGGCGCTCGTGGTCGCCACCGGCTCCCGCCCGCGCCGGCTGCCCTTCGTCTCGCCCGCCGACGGGGTGCACGTGCTGCGCACCCGGGAGGACGCCGCCCGGCTCCGCCAGGACCTGGCCCGGGCCGGCCGGCTCGCCATCGTCGGCGCCGGGTTCGTCGGGGCCGAGGTCGCCTCGTCGGCCGCATCCCTCGGTGTCGAGGTCACGGTGGTGGAGACCGCGCCGACCCCGCTGGTCCGCGCCGTCGGCGCCGTCGTCGGCGCCGAGCTCGCCCGGCTGCACACCGACGCCGGCGTCCGCCTGGTCTGCGGCAAGGCCGTCACCGGCTTCGTCGGCCGCGACCGGGTCGAGGGACTGACCCTCGACGACGGCTCGGTGCTCGAGGTCGACCTCGTGCTGGTCGGCGTGGGCGTGGTGCCCGACGTCGAGTGGCTCCAGGACAGCGGCCTCGCGCTCGACGACGGGCTCGCCTGCGACGACCACCTCGCGGCCGGTGCGGACGCGGTCTACGGCGCCGGCGACGCGGTCTCGTGGCCCAGCGCCCGGCTGGGCCGGCGCGCCCGCTCCCAGCAGTGGACGACCGCGAGCGACCAGGGCCGGCACGTCGGCCGGGTGCTCGTGCGCGGCCGCGAGGAGGCCGGTCCCTTCGACCACGACCTCTACTTCTGGTCCGACGAGTACGGCAGCCGGATCCAGGGCTTCGGCGCCACCGCGGGCGAGGCCGTCGTCCTGTCCCGCGATCACGCGAAGGGCTCGTTCCTGGCGGGATTCCGGGCCGGCGACGTGCTCACCGGCGCGGTCGGCGTCAACGCCCCGCGCGAGTTCGCGGCCGTCCGCAAGCGTGCCCGCACCGACGACTCGTGGCAGGCCGCCACGCAGCACCTCCCTCCCCTCGACGTACCCCTCCCGGCAGGAGCAGACCGATGACCGAGTCACCCACCGTCCAGATCACCATCGACATCACCGAGTGCTGCGCCTCCGGCATGTGCGCGGCGATCGCCCCGGAGGCCTTCGCCGTCGACGCCGCGGGCTACGCCGTCGTCCGCCCGGACGCCGGCCGCGCCGACCTCGACGACGTCGTCCGGGCGGCCCGCAACTGCCCCACCCTCTGCATCGCGGTGTCCCGTTCGGGCGCCGAGATCGACCTGTTCGCCTGACCGAGCACGACCCGAAGGAGATCACCGTGTCCGTTTCCACCACCCGCCCCGAGGCCGCCCCGGCCGGCTACGACCTCAACACCAGCGCGGAGACCTGGCGCCTGTTCTGGCACCCGGTCGCCACCCTGCACGAGCTGCGCGAGGCCAAGCCCGGCGGCCGCGGACCGCTGCGCACCACCCTGCTGGGCGAGCACATCGGCATCGCCGAGATCGGCGGCCAGGTGATCGCCTTCGAGGACCGCTGCCCCCACCGCGGCGTCGCCCTCACCCTCGGCTGGGCCGAGGACGACGGCCTGCGGTGCCGCTACCACGGCTGGTGCTTCGACGCGGCCGGCTCCTGCACCGAGATCCCCTCGATGCCCGCCGACCAGACCAAGCCCGCCCGCGCGGCGCTGACGAAGTACGACTGCGAGGTCCGCTACGACCTGGTCTGGGTGCGCCTGGACGGCTCGGCCGACACCGTGCTGCCCGAGTTCGAGGGCTGGTCGGACGAGGCCATGCACTGCATCATGGGCGAGCCCTACACCTGGCCGTGCTCGTCGGGTCGTCGCATGGAGAACTTCATGGACGTCACCCACTTCCCCTTCACCCACCAGGGCACGCTGGGCGCGCCGCCCAACACCGTCTTCCCGGTCTTCCCGATGGACCAGTACGACCGCCGGCTGCGCTGGAAGACCGAGACCTTCCTGGCCCACAACCCGGGCACCGACACCTACGGACCGCCCGTCGACGAGACCTCCCGGATGCTGCCGCCGGCCGAGTACGTCATCGAGATGCCGTTCACCATCACGCTGAAGTTCGACTGGTCCGACACCTTCTCGACGCAGATCTTCATGCACGCCACCCCGATCGACGAGGTCACCAGCCGCAGCTACTGGTTCACCTGCCACACCGTCGACGGCTCGGCCGACGAGGTGCACCTCCAGCTCCAGGACATGGTGCTGGGCGAGGACCTCCCCGTCGTCTCCAGCCACCAGCCGCCCCGGATCGGCGACGCCGCCGAGGAGCTGTCGATCATGCCCGACAAGGCGATGATCCTGTGGCGGCGCTGGATCCGTGAGCTCGACGCGGCCGCGGCCAAGGGCGCCGACGCGCTGTGGAAGGTGCTGGAGAAGGTCGAGCTGGAGTCGCGATGATCCTCGAGGAGCAGAGCTACCGGATCCAGGTCGGCAAGGTCCCGGCCCTCCTGGCGGCGTACGACGAGCGGGGGCTGGCGGTGCTGCGCCGCCACCTCGGCACGCTCGTCGCGTGCTGGACCAGCGAGGTCGGCGGCGACATGGACACGATGGTCCAGGTGTGGGGCTTCGCCGACCACGACGACCGGGCCCGACGCCGCCGGGCGCTGGCCGCCGACGCGGCGTGGACGAGCTTCGCCGCCGAGTTCGGGCACCTGATCGTCGAGCGCCGGATGCGGCTGCTGGTCCCGGCCCCGTTCTCGCCGGAGGTGGCCGCGTCGTGACCACCGCCCCCGAGGTCGCGCCGGCTCCCGCTCCCGCCCCGGCCCCGGCCGATGCGCGGGCGGCGCTGCTGGCGCCGAGCCGGCTCTCGCCGCTCGACCGGAGCAGCGCGCTGCCGCCGCACCACCCACTGCGCGAGCAGCCGTTCTCGTCGTACCCGTACAGCCACTGGTCCGGCGGCGTGCTGCCCGAGCCGGCGCCGCGCGCGCCGCACCGGGTGGACCTGCGCTCGGCCGGCCTGCGGGTCGGTGTGGACCTCGGGCACGGCGGCCGGATCGTCGGGATGGACGGTCCGGACGCCCTCTCCTGGGACGCGCTCCCCCAGTGCGTCGCGACCCGGGACGACGTCCGCGGGATCGGGCTGCGCGGCGGGATCGAGCTCAACACCAGCCCGTTCCCGCGCTCGCCGTGGGCGCTCGAGCCGGTCCCGGCCGCGCTCGGGCTGCCCAGCCGGCTCGGCGGCGACCGGCTCCGGTGGTGGCAGCTCGAGCGCGCCTCGCACCACCTCACCCAGGTCGACCTGCACCTCCTGCGCGACCCGGCCCGGGTGGTCGTGGTGGTCCGGCAGACACCGCTGGCCGCCGGGACCGCCGTACCGGCGCCGCGGCTGCTGGCCGACGACCGGGTGCTCCGGCCGACCGGGACCGCGGGCCTGGTCAGCTGGTTCGTCCTGACCCCCGGTAGCCCGTCGGACCTGGCTGCCTCGGGTCCCCTCGACCACGACGAGGAGCGCTGTGCGATCGCGGCGCTCGACGACCCGGTGCCGCACTGGCGCGGCGGCCTGATCGCCCAGGGCAGCGCCTGGCTGGCGCTCGAGCTGGCCCGGCTGGACGCCGAGGGGGCCGCCGTACCGTTCGACCGGCGGGTCACGCCCGTCGCCGACCTGCAGCACCAGGAGGTGGCGACCCGCCAGCGCACCGAGACCGGCTCGCAGTGGCTGCACCTGCTGCGCGACGAGGGCCTCGGCACCGCCGACCGCGTGCACCCCGGCGACGTCGGCGAACCGGCCGGCTTCCCCTGGCAGCCCCAGCTCGGCCGGGCGCGACGCCAGGAGGCCCTCGGCGACTGGCGCGTGCACCTGCGCTCGGGCGAGATCGCCTTCCTGCAAGGCGATCTGGCCGAGGCCGAGGCCCGCTGGTCCTGGTCGTACTCCCTGCGCCCCACCGCCTGGGCCGACCGCAACCTGGCCCTGGTCGACCTCGCCCGCGGCACCCGCGCCGGCCGCGACGCCGCCTCCGTCCGCTACCTCCGCGCCCACCGCACCCACCCCGCCGAGATCGAGCTCGGCGTCGAAGCCGTCGGCGCCCTGCTCGTCGCGGACCGCGCCGGCGACGCCGGCCAGGTCCTGGAGCGCATGTCCGGCCTGGGGCAGCACGCCTCGGCGCGGTACTGGCTGCTGGAGGCCGAGGTGGCACTCCGGCTGGGCCGGACCACCGACGCCGCGGCCGCCGTACGGCGTGCGGGTGGGTGCGCAGACGCCACCGTCCACGGCCTGTGGGCGACCTCGATCCTCGAGTCCACCGAACAGGAGACAACCCGATGAGTCAGCAGGTGAAGGCCGTCATCGCTCGCGCGAAGGGCGCGCCGGTCGAGGTCGTGACGATCAACGTTCCGGACCCGGGTCCGGGTGAGGCGGTGGTCAAGGTCTTGTCCTGCGGGGTGTGCCACACCGACCTGCACTACCGCGAGGGTGGGATCAACGACGAGTTCCCGTTCCTGCTCGGGCACGAGGCCTCGGGTGTGGTCGAGGCCGTCGGCCCCGACGTGACCGGCGTCGCGCCGGGTGACTTCGTGGTGTTGAACTGGCGTGCGGTGTGCGGTCAGTGCCGGGCGTGCAAGCGGGGTGAGGCGCAGTACTGCTTCGCGACCCACAACGCCGAGCAGAAGATGACGCTCGCCGATGGACCCGATGCCGGCACCGAGCTCTCGCCGGCGCTGGGGATCGGTGCGTTCGCCGAGAAGACCCTGGTCGCGGCGGGTCAGTGCACCAAGGTCGACGCTTCCGCCCGCCCCGCCGCCGTGGGTCTGCTGGGTTGTGGCGTGATGGCCGGTATCGGTGCCGCGATCAACACCGGTGCGATCACCCGCGGCAAGTCCATCGCGGTGATCGGGTGCGGTGGTGTCGGGGTGGCCGCGATCGCGGGTGCCGCGCTCGCGGGTGCCTCGCCGATCATCGCGGTCGACATCGACGCCAAGAAGCTCACCGCCGCCACTCGCCTGGGCGCCACCCACACCGTGGATGCCGGCAGTACCGACCCGGTCGCCGGGATCCGTGACCTCACCGGCGGCCACGGCGCCGACGTCGTCATCGACGCCGTGGGACGTCCGGAGACGTGGAAGCAGGCGTTCTACGCCCGTGACCTGGCCGGCACCGTGGTCCTGGTCGGCGTACCCACCCCCGACATGAAGATCCCCGAGATCCCGCTGATCGACGTCTTCGGACGCGGTGGCGCGCTCAAGTCGTCGTGGTACGGCGACTGCCTGCCCAGCCGGGACTTCCCGATGCTGGTCGACCTGTACCAGCAGGGCCGGCTCGACCTGGACGCGTTCGTGACCGAGGAGATCGGGATCGACGACATCGAGGCCGCGTTCGCCAAGATGCACCACACCCCCGACGGCGAGTCCGTCCTGCGCTCGGTCGTGATCCTGTGAGCGCTCGCGTCGACCACACCGTCACCTCGGGCACGTTCACCCTCGACGGCGAGACCTTCGAGGTCGACAACAACGTGTGGATCGTCGGCGACGACGCCGAGTGCGTGGTCATCGACGCCCCCCACGACGTCGCCGACATCCTCGCCCTCGTCGGCAACCGCACGGTCACGGCGATCATCTGCACCCACGCCCACGACGACCACGTCCGCGTGGCCCCCGCCCTCCGTACGGCCACCGGCGCACCCCTCTGGCTCCACCCCGACGACCGACCCCTGTGGGAGCTCACCCACGGCACCGACCCCGAGACCAACCCCGACGCGGTCTGGGACCACGACCTGCGCCACGGCCAGGAGATCACCGTCGCGGGCACGACCCTGCAGGTCCTCCACACGCCCGGGCACGCGCCGGGTGCGGTGTGCCTCTACGCCCCCGACCTGGGCTGCGTGTTCACCGGCGACACCCTGTTCCACGGCGGCCCCGGCGCCACCGGTCGCTCCTACAGCGACCGGCCCACCCTGGAGGCGTCGATCGAGGAGCACCTCTACCGGCTGCCGCCGGACACGGTCGTCCACACCGGGCACGGCGCGGACACCACCATCGCCCTCGAACGGGCCCACCGCGCGGCCGCGATGATCCGGCAACGGATCGCCGCCCGGCTGCCCGGCGAGGAATGCGTGCCCTGAGGCACCCCGGACCGGGCGAGATCCTCCTCCCGCCCGTACGCCGCAGGGCCCCTCGCCGACGCGGGGGGCCCTGCGTGCCGTGCCGGACCTAGCGCTCGGCGCCCCCGGCACCCTCGGCACCCTCGGCGCCTTCCGATCGCTGCACCCGCTCGAGCCGGTCGATCCGCTCCAGCAGTACGTCGGTGTGCGCCCGCATCGCGTGAGCGAGGATCGCGGCGGTCCACAGAAGTGCCGTCGTCCCCGCGAAGAACCAGGCCCAGCGGGCGGCCATCGCGATGGTCTCCGCGGAGTCCACGTCGTTGCCCTGGCGCGCGAAGAAGTAGAGGAGCACCGCGAGCAGGCCGGTGCCGACGCCCATCACGGCGAGACCGCTGACGTGGTCGGTCCGGGACGACGACGCGGACGAGGACGGGGACAGGTCGGTCATGGCTTCCTCCTGGGCTGCTTGAGCTCACCGAGACGGGATGGGCTGCCCGCAACATGCCACAGGGCCCCCGCCGAAGCGAGGGCCCTGTGGGTGGTGCGGGTGCCGGGTGGCGCTGGACTCAGAAGTCCATGCCGCCCATGCCGCCGGTCGGGTCGCCGCCACCAGCGGCAGCCTTCTCCGGCTTGTCGGCCACGACGGCCTCGGTGGTGAGGAACAGCGCGGCGATCGACGCGGCGTTCTGGAGCGCCGAGCGGGTCACCTTGGCCGGGTCGATGATGCCCGCGGCCAGCAGGTCGACGTACTCGCCGGTCGCGGCGTTGAGGCCCTGGCCGGCGGGGAGGTTCGCGACCTTCTCCGCGACGACGCCGCCCTCGAGGCCCGCGTTGATGGCGATCTGCTTGAGCGGAGCGGAGAGCGCGACCTTGACGATGTTGGCGCCGGTGGCCTCGTCACCCTCGAGCTCGAGCTTGTCGAACGCGGAGGCGCCGGCCTGGACCAGCGCGACACCGCCACCGGGGAGGATGCCCTCCTCGACGGCCGCCTTGGCGTTGCGGACGGCGTCCTCGATGCGGTGCTTGCGCTCCTTGAGCTCGACCTCGGTGGCCGCGCCGACCTTGATGACGGCCACGCCGCCGGCCAGCTTGGCGAGGCGCTCCTGGAGCTTCTCGCGGTCGTAGTCGGAGTCCGAGCTCTCGATCTCGGCGCGGATCTGGTTGACCCGGCCCTCGATCTGGGCCTGGTCGCCGGCACCCTCGACGATGGTGGTCTCGTCCTTGGTGATGACGACCTTGCGGGCCTGGCCCAGCAGCTCGACACCGGCGGTCTCGAGCTTGAGGCCGACCTCCTCGGAGATGACCTGGCCGCCGGTGAGGATCGCGATGTCCTGCAGCATGGCCTTGCGGCGGTCGCCGAAGCCCGGCGCCTTGACGGCGACGGACTTGAAGGTGCCGCGGATCTTGTTGACGACCAGGGTCGACAGCGCCTCGCCGTCGACGTCCTCGGCCAGGATGACGAGCGGCTTGCCCGACTGCATGACCTTCTCGAGCAGCGGCAGCAGGTCCTTGACGTTGCTGATCTTGCTGTTCGCGATGAGCACGTAGGCGTCCTCGAGGACGGTCTCCATGCGCTCGGGGTCGGTGACGAAGTACGCCGAGATGTAGCCCTTGTCGAAGCGCATGCCCTCGGTGAGCTCGAGGTCGATGCCGAAGGTGTTCGACTCCTCGACCGTGATCACGCCCTCCTTGCCGACCTTGTCCATCGCCTCGGCGATGGCGTCGCCGACCGTGGCGTCGCCACCGGCGGAGATGGTCGCGGTCGCGGCGATCTGCTCGCGGGTCTCGACGTCCTTGGCCAGGCCGAGGAGCTGCTCGGAGACGGCGGTCACGGCCGCCTCGATGCCGCGCTTGAGACCCATCGGGTTCGCGCCGGCGGCCACGTTGCGCAGGCCCTCCTTGACGAGCGCCTGGGCGAGGACGGTCGCCGTCGTCGTGCCGTCACCGGCGACGTCGTCGGTCTTCTTCGCGACCTCCTTGACCAGCTCGGCGCCGATCTTCTCGTAGGGGTCCTCGAGGTCGATCTCCTTGGCGATGGAGACACCGTCGTTGGTGATCGTGGGGGCGCCCCACTTCTTCTCCAGGACGACGTTGCGGCCCTTGGGGCCCAGGGTGACCTTGACGGCGTCCGCGAGCGTGTTCATGCCACGCTCGAGACCGCGGCGGGCCTCCTCGTTGAAAGCAATCAGCTTCGACATAACTCCTGCGATTCCTTCGCGATGTCCGTTGTCACTCTCAAGGCGAGAGTGCCAGCATCATGTTTAGCACTCGACCATGGCGAGTGCAAGGAGAAGCCCGGCTCCCGGCAGGCTCAGGAGCGCCCCAGCCGGCCCGCGACGAGGGCGGCGAAGCGCTCGCCGTTGGCCGGGTCGACGTCGAGGTAGAGGCCGGGCTCGATCAGCTCGAGCTCGCTGACCACCCAGGAGTCCTGCCAGCGCAGCAGGTCGACCCGGGCGTACGCCAGGTCGGCGCCGCGTCGCTCGGCGACCGTGCGCACGGCCGCGGTCGCCACGGCCGACCGCTCGGGATCGAGCGCGGCCGCGGTGTTGCTGCCGCCGTGCAGCTCGTGGGCGCGGATCTCGCCGGCCGCGACGGTCTTGTCGACCTGGGACGCCGCGACGCCGTCGAAGACGTAGACCGAGCTCTCGCCCGTCGTCCGGATCGAGTCGACGAGGGGCTGCGCGATCCACGGCCCGGCGACGAGGCCCTCCAGGCGCGGGTCGTCGAGCCGCTCGACCACGACGACGCCGATCCCACCGGCTCCCGTGCGCGGCTTGACGACGACACTCCCCCAGCGGTCGAGCGCCGCGGCCAGCCCGGCGGCCAGGTCGGCGTCGTCGAGGAGCGCCGTGGGCACGACCGGGACGACATCGGCGATCTCGGCGAGGTAGGCCTTGTCGGCGTTCCAGGCGACGACACCGGCTCCGTTGAGCAGGGTCGTCGACGCCTCGACGGCACGGGCCCAGTCCAGGAAGGCGGGCAGCCGGCGGTGGTAGTCCCAGGTGGAGCGGATCGCGACCAGGTCGGCGCCCGCCCAGTCGACCGCCGGGTCGTCCCAGCACACCCAGCGACTGTCGATCCCGCGCGCGTCGAGGGCAGCGGTGAGCGCCGCGGCACCCGGTTCACCGTCGGGCATGAGGTCGAAGGTCGCGAGGAGGACGGAGGTCATGCGCCCACGTTAGGAGCCCGGTGCCCGAACGGGACCGGCAGGTCGTGGCCCAGCGCGGCCAGCACCGACGGCAGCAGCGCCTTGGCCGTGCGCTTGTAGCCCAGCGCGCTCGGGTGGAAGCGGTCGAGGCTGAACATCTCGTCGGGGTTGGTGATGAAGAACGGGCCGACGACGTGGGCCAGCGAGACCGCGTGCGCCCCGTTCCGTACGGCGACCTCCGCCTGCGCGCTCGCCAGCTGGCGCGACATCCGCGAACCGAGCGAGCGCAGGGGCTGCGGGACCGGCCGCAGCGCCCCGAGGTCCGGGCAGGTTCCGACGACCACCCCGGTGTCCTGCGCGCGCAGTCGCGCCACCGCCTCCTCCAGGTGCTGCGCCGACGTGGCGACCGGCACCCGGTGGGTGACGTCGTTGCCGCCGACCACCACCACCGCGACGTCGGCGCGGTAGCTCGCGGGCAGCCCGTCGAGCTGACCGGCCAGCGCCGAGCTCTCCGAGCCGACCACCGCGGCGGTCCGCAGCGCGACCGGCCGGCGCAGCTCGGCGGCGAGGCCACGGGCGATCCGGGCGCCGAGGGTGTCCTTGGGGCGCTCGGCCCCGAGCCCGGCGGCGATCGAGTCACCGAGGACGAGCAGCCGCAGGGGCGGGCCGTCGTACGACTTGCGCTTCCAGACCTTGTCGGCCGGGATCGCCTCCTCCCCCAGCGGCTTGCCGATCCGGGCTCGCGCGATCGCGGCCTGGCGGCGCAGCAGCTCGCGCCCGCCTCCCGTCGTCACGCCGATGCCGGCGAGGGCGACGCCGGCGGCGACCAGGGCCTTGCGGGTACGGCTCATGGCTGCTTTGAACCAGATCCTCCTGAACGGATCGTGGCGCCTCGTCAAACGCCGGACGACGGCGCGGACGCGGTCCTACGATGCGGCCCATGCTGCTGCGTCACCTGATCGCGCTCGTGGCCGGTGCCGCACTCCTCGCCGGCTGCTCCGCCGAGCCCGTCGCGGATGCGGACAAGATCCGCATCCCGACCGTGTCCTCGCCCCTCGGCCCCGAGGCGGCCGGCAACGAGCCGGCCAAGGACCGCAAGAAGACCAAGCCGAAGAGGCGCCAGCAGGCACGGCGCATCGCGGTGGTCGCCGACGAGTCCGGCATCAGGTTCACGCTGCCGCCGGGCTGGACCGTGCTCGGCTCGGGCTCGGTCGACTACGCGGCCGAAGGCGACCGGATCCCCGAGATGGCCGCGCAGGCCGGGGTCTCGGTCGAGGAGTTCCGGGCGATGATCAAGAACCTCGACGTCCTGGCGATCGGCTTCTCCGGCACCCTCAACGTGGGGGTGACCGGACAGGCGAGCACCCTGCCGTCGGCCGCCTCGCTGGAGTCCGGGCTGTCCGCGGCCGGCTCGGTCAGCGGGGTCCGCGACGTCCGTACGCCGCTCGGGCCCGGCCGGGTCGTGTCCTACACGCTGAGCATGTCGACGGCGACCAACCAGGGGGCGGCGCTGTTCCTCAGCATCGGCGGCCGGCTCGTCCAGGTCACGGCGACCACGACCGACGCCGGCCAGACCCGGTCGGTACTCGACGGCGTCGCGCGCAGCCTCGGCCGGGCCTGAGGCTCCTGCCCCTACGAGCCGGCGACCTCGATCACCGGCTCGTGCCCGACCGGGAAGTTCACCGACGCGGCGATGAAGCAGTTCTCGCTCGCCTCGGCATGGATCGCCCGCGCCGTGTCGACCATCGCGGCGTCGGCGACGGTGACCCGCGGGTGCAGGGTGACGGACGTGAACCGGCCGCCCTGGCCGACCTGGGACATGGTCCCGACCGGGCTGTCGTCGTACGCGGTGACGACGACGCCGTGGTTGACCGCGGAGTGCAGGTACGACAGCAGGTGGCACTGGGCGAGCGCGGCGAGGAGGAGCTCCTCGGGGTTCCAGCGGGCGGCGTCGCCGCGGAAGGTCGGGTCGGCCGAGCCGAGCAGGTCCGGCTTGCCGGCGGCGGTGAGGAGCACGGTGCGGTCGTAGTCGCGGTAGCCGGTGGTCCCGCTGCCGCGGTTGCCCTGCCAGACGAGGTCGAGTGCGTAGTGGTGGTCGGTCACGCGACCATCATGGTCGAAACCGAGTGGGACGAACCCTGGCGAGAACTTGTTCTAGTTTGGCACTCTTCTCCCTGTGACCCCCACCACACCGGCCACCGCCCCCACGACGCCCGACGCCCGCCCCCTCAACCTCGCCGACGTGCTCGAGGCAATGGCGGACGGCGTGCCCGACCGGATCGCCGTCCACACCGGCGACCGGGCCTGGACCTTCGCCGAGATCGACGAGCGCGCCACCCGCCTCGCCAACCACCTCATCGGGCTGGGCATCCAGCCAGGCGAGCACGTCGCCGTCCACTCGACCAACCGGATCGAGTGGGTCGACGCGCTCTACGGGTGCCTCAAGGCCCGCGCGGTGCCGATCAACATCAACTACAAGTACCTGCGCGACGAGCTGGCGTACCTCTACGACAACGCCGACTGCGTGGCCGCGATCATCGCGCCCGAGCACGTCGACGCGCTGGCCGAGCTGGACCTCGCGACGCTGCGGCAGACCGTCGTCCTCGGCCCCGAGTACGACGCCGCGCTGGCCGCCGCGTCGACCGAGCGGCCCGCCAACGGCCGCTCCGCCGATGACCACTACGTCCTCTACACCGGCGGCACGACCGGCAACCCCAAGGGCGTCGTGTGGCGCAACGAGGACCTGATCCGCGCCGCCCTCAACGCGGCCCGCTACGGCGCCCCGCTCGACTCGATCGACCAGCTCGTCACCGAGGCCCAGGCCGTGGAGAACCCGATGGTGCTGCTCGCCTGCGGCCCGATGATGCACGGCGGCAGCCAGTGGATCCTCGGCAACGGCCACGTCGCCGGCCAGACCGTCGCGCTCTTCACCGAGCCGCACTTCGACCCGGTCAAGATCCTCGACCTGGTCGAGAAGGCCAAGGTCGTCTCGATGACCTTCCTCGGCGACGCCATGGGCCGTCCCGTCGCCGAGGCGATCCTCGCCGAGCCCGACCGCTGGGACCTCTCCAGCCTCGCCGCCGTCTCCAACGGCGCCGCGCCCCTGTCCGACGGCGTGCGCGAGGAGATCCGCCAGGCCCTCCCCGGCCGCTTCATCCTCGACTCGTACGGCGCCTCCGAGTCCGGCGCCACCGGCTCCCGCATCGACGACGGCTCCGAGGGTGGATCCGCCGCCCCCCGGTTCACCGTCACCGACCAGGTCGAGGTCTTCGACGCCGACCTCAAGCCCTGCCCGGTCGGCGTCGACGGCATGCTCGGCCGCTCCGGCCCCGTCCCCCTCGGCTACTACAAGGACCCGGTCAAGACCGCCACGACCTTCAAGGAGATCGACGGCGTGCGCTGGGCGATCCCCGGCGACTTCGCCCGCCGCGAGGAGGACGGCTCGGTCACCGTGCTCGGCCGCGGCTCGGTGTGCATCAACACCGGCGGCGAGAAGGTCCACCCCGAGGAGGTCGAGGCCGTCCTGCTGCGCCACGACGACGTCTTCGACGCGGTCGTCGTCGGTACGCCCCACGAGCGCTGGGGCCAGCAGGTCACCGCGCTGGTGCAGCGCCGCGACGGCGTCACGCTCAGCGAGGACGACGTACGCGACCACTGCCGGGCGCTGATCTCCAACTACAAGGTGCCCAAGACGGTGCTCTTCATCGACGAGGTCCCCCGGACCCCCGTCAGCAAGGTGGACTACCCTGCCAGCGCCGCGCTCGCGGCACAGCTGCTGGGCTGACCAGCCACCGCCTGTTCGGGGGAGCCTTGCGCCGAATCCTCACCCTGCTGTGCGCCGCCGCGCTCGGCGTCTCCGTCCTCGGAGGCGTGCCCGCGGCGGCGCTGGCGCTGGAGCCGACGTGGCTCTCCGTCTCCAGCGCAGACCCGCTGCTCAACGAGAACGGCGACGGCTACTGGGAGTCGGCCACCGTCAGCGTCTCCACCGACGCCGATGCGGCGCACTGGACCCTCACCGCCGGAGGAAAGGTGGTCGGCGAGGCCGACCTCACCACCGCGCAGCTCGCGAGCGCCCGCACGAGCGTCGACCTCCCCATCGACTCGGCGACGATCGGGGCCCCGCTGGCCGCCGGCACCTACACGTTCAGGGTGACCGCCACCGCCCGCGGCAAGACGCCCGCAACCGAGCACACCGAGATCTACGTCAGCACGGCGCCACTCCTCGCCTCCCTGACCCCCGACGCTGCCGTGATCTATCCGCGGGACGTCCACCCCGGGGTGGCCCACGCGGCCTCGCTCCGGCACGGCCTCGACGCCACGATCCTGAAGCACGGCACGAACACGTTCGAGGTGGTCGGTGACGAGGGCGCGCTCGGCTCTTGGATCATCGACCCGCGCGACTCCCGGCTCCGCTGGGACGGTCTCACCTCCGACGGGTCGGCACCGGCCGGCACCTACCGGGTGCGCCTCGTGGTCGCCGACGACAGAGGGACACGCTACGGGCCGCTGTCCCGGCCGTTCCGGCTCTCGTCGGGCTACCGGGTCTCCCAGGAGCTGACGGTCACCAAGAAGGCGAACGCCACCCGCACCGCCACGCTGACCCAGCGCAACGCCCGGGTCCGCATCGCGAACGGCAGCCTCCACTACCGGGCGCTCAACACCGACTGGCGGCGCGAGCCGCTGGTCCGCACGGCCCACCGGGTGCGCGTCCCGCGCGACCGCGTCGCGGGCACTCAGGTCTTCGTGGTCGTCCGCGGCCGGTGGCAGTGGCCGCAGGACCCCGACGCCGAGATCGTCACCCCGGACGGCCGGGTCCGCAATATCGACCTCTTCGCGGCGCTCAACAAGCGCTCCATGATCCTCTCGATCCCGCCCCGGCTCATCCACCCGGACGGCACCGTGCGGTTCCGCCTCCTGTGGTCGAGCCTCGGCGTCACCGGGGACCCGCACCGCGCCGGCCGGACGGACACCGTCGGTGTGCGCGTCTCGACGTACGAGTGGCACGACCTCGACTGAGAATTCTCCGCCGGGTTGTCGAAAGGCCCGTGGCTCGCCCGTCATCGGGGTGACAGACTCACCCACCACCCCTGAGGAGATGCCATGACCACGTACGTCGTCCTGCTGACCGGAGACGAGCGCACCTGGGAGGACGCCAGCGCAGAGGAGCGGGCGGCGATGTACGCCCGCCACGACGAGTTCAGCCGCCTGCTCGAGGAGCGCGGCCACCAGGTGACCGGCGGGGCCGAGCTCGCGCACTCGCGGACCGCCAAGGTGGTCCGGAAGGCCGCGGCGGACGGTGCCACGATCACGGTGACCGACGGTCCGTACCTCGAGTCCGTCGAGCAGGTCGGCGGGTTCTACGTCGTCGAGAGCGACGACCTCGACGACCTGCTCGAGGTGTGCGGGGTGCTCGCCTCGCTCGAGGACGGCGTCGAGGTGCGCGCGACCGTCGCGCACGACGGGTAGCACGCGGGCCGGATGGAGCCGCTCGAGCGCGTGCTGCGCGAGGAGTGGGGCCGGTTGCTGGCCCTGCTCGTCGCGTGGTGCCGCCGGGTGGACCTGGCCGAGGACGGGTTGGCCGATGCGTTCGAGGCGGCGGCCCGGGCCTGGCCGGAGGCCGGGGTTCCGGCCAACCCGGCCGGCTGGCTGCTCACCGCGGCCCGCCGCCGGATCACCGATGCGCTGCGCCACGAGGTGGTCGCGGCGGACAAGGTGCCGCTGCTCGAGGTCGAGGCCGCGGTGCAGCAGCACGCGCAGCGGGTGCTCGCGGCGCCGCCGCGAGGAGAGTCCGTGACGGACGAACGGCTGCGCCTGGTGCTGCTCTGCGCGCACCCCGACCTGTCCCGCGAGGCGGCCGCGGCGCTGACGCTGCGGCTGGTCCTCGGTGTGCCGACCGAGGACGTCGCGCGGCTGTTCCTGGTGCCGACGCCGACCATGGCGGCGCGCCTGACCCGGGCCCGGCGCAAGCTCGCGGGGGCGCGGTTCGCCGTGCCGCCGCCGGACGAGCTGGCCGCGCGGGTCGACGTGGTGGCCGATGTCGCCTACCTGGCGTTCACGAGCGGCTACGCGCCCGGGTCGGGGGCGGACGTGCTGCGCGCGGACGTCGCCGGCGAGGCGGTACGGCTCGTGCGGGTGCTGCGGGCGGTGCTGCCGCCGGGGGCGGGCACCACCGAGCTCGACGCGCTGCTCGCGCTCATGGTGCTCCAGCACGCGCGGCGCGACGCCCGCGTGGTCGACGGGCGGCTCGTGCTGCTCCCCGACCAGGACCGGCGTCGCTGGCACCACGACGAGGCGCTGGAGGCGCTCGACCTGCTCCGTCCGCTGGTCGGCGCTCCCCCGGCGCCGTACCTGCTGCAGGCACTCGTGGCGGCCGAGCACGCGATCGCGCCGACCTCGGCGGACACGCGGTGGGATCGCGTCGTCCACCGGTACGACGAGCTGCTGGCCCTGCGCGACTCCCCGGTCGTGCGGCTCAACCGAGCGGTGGCCCTGGCCGAGCGGGAGGGCCCCGAGGCCGGGCTCGCCGCGCTCACCGGGGTGGCGCTGCCCGGGCACCGCCTGCCCGCGGTGCGGGCCGAGCTGCTGGTCCGGCTGGGCCGCGCGGAGGAGGCCCGGGTCGCCTTCGACACCGCGCTCGCGCTGTGCCGCAACGAGGCCGAGTCCGCGCACCTGCGGGCCCGGCGCGAGGTCACGCGTGCGGGACCACCATCGGCGTCCCCGTGATCGGGTCGGGCAGCACCGCGCACGCCAGCCCGAAGACCCGCTCGACGAGCGCCGCGTCGACGACCTCGGCCGGAGCCCCGGTCGCCACGACGGCGCCGTCGCGCATCGCGACGACGTGGTCGGCGAACCGGCAGGCCTGGTTGAGGTCGTGCAGCACGGCGACCACCGTGCGGCCGTCGTCGACGAGCCGGCGCAGGAGCCGCAGGAGCTCATACTGGTGGGCGATGTCGAGGAAGGTCGTCGGCTCGTCGAGCAGCAGGTAGGGCGTCTCCTGGGCGAGCACCATCGCGATCCAGACGCGCTGCCGCTGCCCGCCGGAGAGGGCGGAGACCCGGCGGTCGGCCAGGTCCGCGACGCCGGCGGCGTCCAGCGCGGCGGCGACGGCGGCATCGTCGGCGCGGGTCCAGGTGCCGATCGCGGGCTGCCGGGCGTAGCGCCCGCGCCGGACCAGGCCGACCACGCGGATGCCGTCGGGCGTCGTCGTCCCCTGGGGCAGGAAGCCCAGCTCGCGGGCGACAGCCTTGGGCCGCCAGGTCGCGATCGTCCGGCCGTCGAGGACGACGCTGCCCGCCTCGGGCTTGAGCAGTCGCACCAGCGAGCGCAGGAGGGTCGACTTGCCGCAGGCGTTGGGGCCGACGATCGCCGTGAAGACGCCGTCGGGCACGGTGAGGTCGAGGTGCTCGACCACCGTGCGCTCGCCGTACCCGAGGCGCAGGCCCTCGGTCCGCAACCGGCTCATCGTCCGACCTCCTTGAACAGCAACCACAACAGGTAGACGCCACCGATGGCGCCGGTGACCACGCCGACCGGGAGCTGCACGGGCGCGACGACCTGGGCGAGCAGGTCGGCCGTGGCGAGCAGCAGGGCGCCGGTGAGCGCCGAGGGCAGCAGCGCGATGCCCGCCGTACCGGCCAGGCGGCGGCCGATCTGGGGCGCCATCAGCGCGACGAAGACGATGGGGCCCGCGGTCGCGGCGACGATCGCGGTGCAGCCCACGCCGACGGTGGCGATCATCAGGCGCAGCCGGCCGAGGCGGATCCCCGTCGTCACCGCGACGTCGTCGCCGAGCGCGAGCTGCTGGACCGGCCGGGCCAGGAAGCCCGCACCCGCGGCGAGGACGGCGATGCCCGCCACCGGCACGACCAGGTCCGCCCAGTCGGTGCCGTTGAGGTTGCCGGCCGACCAGCTCGCGGCCGCCATCGCGACCTCCAGGTCGGCGCGCAGGATGAGCCACGAGTTGGCCGCGGTGAGCACGGCGTTGACCGCGATGCCGATGACGATCAGCCGGTAGCCGGTGTAGCCGCTGCCCATCGCGAGCAGCGCCACGACGCCCGCCGCGAGCAGGCCTCCGGCCAGGGCGGCACCGGCCAGGCCGAGCGCGAAGCCGCCGCCGTTGTCGGCCGCGGCGGCGAAGTGCGCGCCTCCGGCGACGGTGAGGACGAGCAGGACGCCGGTGTAGGCGCCCTGGTCGAGGCCGATCACGTCGGGGGCGCCGAGCGGGTTGCGGGTCAGGTTCTGGAAGAGCGCGCCGGCCAGGCCGAGCGCGAGCCCGAAGACGACGGCCGCGGTCACCCGCGGCATCCGCCACTCCAGGACCCGTCCGGCGAGCGGGCCCTGACCGCGCAGGCCGTCGACGACCGCGCCGGGCCGCGCCCAGCCGTCGCCGTAGCAGAGCGCGACGAGCGAGACCGCGAGCGTGGCGACGGCGATCAGCACGACGGCGAGGACGGTACGCCGCTCCGGGCGCAGGAAGGTCAGGGTCACGACGTCGCCTCCGCGCCCTGGCGGCGGACCACCCACGCCAGCAGCGGACCGCCGAGCACGCCGGTCACGATCGCGACCGGGGCGTCCCCGACCGGCAGCACCAGGCGGCCGATGGTGTCGGCGGCGACGAGCAGCACCGGGCCGCCCGCGAGCGAGAGCACGATGAGCCAGCCGACCGAGCCGCGCGCGAACCGGCGGACCAGGTGGGGCACGATCAGGCCGGCGAAGGCGATGGGGCCGGCGATCGCGGTCGCGACGCCGGCGAGCACCGTCGCCACGACCAGGACGCCGGTCCGGGTCGCCCCGACCCGGACACCGAGCCCGTGCGCGACGTCGTCGCCCATCTCCAGCGCGGACAGCGGCCGGACGAGCACGAGCGCCACCACGACGGCGACGAGGACCACGATCGTCGGCAGCGTCAGCGGTTGCTGGTCGCGCCCGGCGAGCGAGCCGACCGCCCAGAACCGGTGGTCGTCGAAGGCGTCGGGATCGAGCAGCCGGATGCCGAGCGAGAGGCTGGCGACGAGGGCGCTGAAGGCCGTCCCCGCCAGGAGCAGGCGCAGCGGATCGGCCCGCCCGACGGCGTACACGACGGCCGTGGCGAGCGCCGCGCCGAGCGTGGCGACGACCATCTGCGCGCCCTGGCCGGCGGCCACGCCGAGCGCGGTCGCCACCACGACGGCGAAGGACGCACCGAAGGTGACGCCCAGGACGCCCGGCTCGGCCAGCGGGTTGCGGGTCAGCGCCTGGACGAGCGCCCCGGCCAGGGCCAGGGCGGCGCCGACCAGGATCGCCAGCAGGGTCCGGGGCAGCCGGACCTGGCGCACGATGATGTGCGCGGCGTCGTGGTCGTCGTACCGGAAGAGCGCGGGGAGCACCGATCCGGACGGCAGGTCGCCCTTGCCGATCGAGAGGCTCCACACGACGGCACCGAAGAGGGCCGCACCCAGCGCGACGAGCGCGACCAGGGGGCCGGGGTGACGCAGGGTCAATCGTCCAACCCCGCGACCCCGCGCTTCCAGTAGCCGGTGATGCTGGCCGGCAGCTCCCGCTCGGCCACCCAGCGGCGGACCTCCTTGAGGTCCTCGGCCTCGCCCGCGCCGAAGACGAACGTGTCGTCAGGTACGTCGAGCGCCCGCACCTGCGTACCGAGCTGCGACCCCGCGGCCCGCGAGAGCCAGCGCACCTCGACGCCGGCGCGCTCCTGCAGCGGGTACCCGGTCTCGTCCGCGTGGTCGTGCTCGACGAGCACGTGCGCGGTCGCCCCGGCCGCCTCCAGCCAGTCGGCCTCGTCCAGCCAGCGCGCGACGGCCGGCAGGCCGGTCACGTCGACGGCGAGGACGTAGTGCCGGTGGGTGTGCGCGAACGCCTTGGCCCCCGGCGGCCCGGCGATCACCGCCGGGTCGCCGATCGCGACGGCCTCGGCCCAGTCACCGGCCAGACCGCCGGCATGGAGCACGACGTCGAGGTCGACCTCGCGTGCGGCGAGGTCGACGCGCCGGATCGTGTAGGTCCGCGTGGGCGGGAGCGGCTTGGGCCAGTCGAGCAGCTGCCGGTCGTTGGGCACCGGGTCGGTCCGGGTGCCGTCCGCGTGGGGGAAGACGATCTTGACGTGGTCGTCCGCCACGTAGCTGTGGAAGCCCGCGAGCTCGTCACCGGTCAGGGTGAGCCGCAGCATCCGCGGCGTGACCAGCTCGCGCCGGGCGACCGTGGTCCGGCAGATGCCGATCGGGTAGCCGATCCGCTGCATCCCCCGCCCGGTGCCGTGGTGCTCGGCGACGCGCTCGGCCGGCCGGTCGCGCTGGCCGATCACTTCAGCTCGTCCGCGAAGGCCTCGGCGAACGCCCGGTCGATCTCGTCGAGCGCGCGCTCGGCGGTCGGGTACGTCGCCGCCTCGGTGTAGCGCAGCGGGATCACGGCGCCGTCGCGCACGGCCGGCAGGGTCTTCCACAGGTCGTGGTCGAGGACGTACTGCACCGACTCCGAGGGCTTGCCGTCGTCGTCGACCGTGTAGGTGATCACGTCGGCGTCGGCCAGGCTCTGCGGGAGCTCCTCGATCGAGGGGTACTCCGAGAACGCCGCGGAGCCCTTGCCCGGCTCGGCCGGACCGCCGTAGTAGGTCGCGCCCACGTCGGTGGCGATGTTGGTGCCCCAGGCGCCGGCGTACTCGCGGTTGAAGTTGCCCGCGCTCACGTCGCCGTAGGCGCCGACGTGACCGAAGCAGTGCCCGTCGAGGACGTCGGCGTACTTCTCGGTGAGCGCCGCCGCCTTCGCGTCGTACGACGCCTTGGCGGCCTCGTAGTAGTCGACGACACCGGCCGCGTCGGCCTGGCGCGCGGAGAGGTTCTTCCAGCCGTCGGGGCGGTCCGGGCCGAGCACGACGACCGGCGCGATCGACTCGAGCCGCTTGAGATCGACGTCGCCCAGCACGGGCAGCGGGACGCCGAGCATGATCAGGTCCGGCTTCAGGTTGGCGATCGCCTCGTAGTCGGTGCTCGCGGCGGTCTCGCCGGCGACCTTCTTGAGGGCCTGGTAGTCGGCCAGGTCGTCCTCGGTCATCAGCGCGGTGCCGCGGCCCCACTCGGAGATGCCCACGACGTCGGCGTCGGCCTCCAGGAGCACCGGGACGGCGTACCCGGTGGCGACGATGCGCTGCGGGTCGGTCGGGATCTCGACGGTGCCGTTGTCAGCCTCGAACGAGCGGGTCTTCGACGCCGGGTCGAACGCCGCGACGGGCGCGGCGGCGGGCAGTGCCGGGGTGGCGGGCTCGCACGCGGCGGCGTTCGCCTTCCCCTTGTCCGCCTTGCCGTCGTCCTCGCTGCCGCACGCCGCGAACGTCGCCCCGATCAGGGCGGTGGCGGACAGGGCGGCGAGGGCGCGAGCCGGCCGGAGGTTGAGCTGCATGATCGTCCTTCACGTCGGGGAATCGGCGCGCGAGGTCACCCGAGACAGCGCATCCGACCAAGTGAGGCTAGCCTTACCAACGGACGTGCCGGTGTCGCGAAGGAGTCAGATGATGACGCGCAGAGGACAGGAACCCGCCGCCGCGCGGCCCGGCCCCGCGGTCACCGCGACCCAGGCCGGCGGCGCGGTGGTCGAGGAGTTCCCCTACGGGCTGGGCCCGCCCGACGGCATCCTCGCGCTGCGCTACCCGCCCACGGGCGGCGTGGTCACCGACTTCCCCGAGTCGCGCAACGACTTCGTGCACCAGGTCTACTGGTCGCCCGACGGCGTCCTCGCGGTCGGCCGCGGTGGTACCGCCGCCTTCGCCGGACCGACCAGTGCGGTGTGGGTGCGCCAAGGCGTGGTCGCCGAGGTGACCGCGCTGGAGGTGCAGACCGTCGTACGCCTGTGCGTACGACGTGCGCCCGACGAGCTGGTCCGGCATGAGGCGACCGTGCTGACGATGTCGCCCGCCGCGGTCGAGGCGGTCACCCGGCTGGTGCGCCCCGGCACCGACGAGCGGGCCGGACTCGCCGCGCGCGGCGTCCTGCTCACCGAGCTCGCCGCCTCCCCCGCCGACCCGATCGGCTACGGCTCGGCCGAGCTCGGCCCCGCCGGAGCGGTGGCCCGGGCGCTGGCCCTGGACCCCGCGGACCGGACCAGCCTGCCCGGCTGGGCCGAGCGGCTGCACGTGAGCCCCAAGACGCTGCAGCGCGAGTTCGAGCGGGTCTACGGCCTGTCGTTCTCGACCTGGCGCACGCGGACCCGGCTCCAGGCCTCCCGCGCGATGCTGAGCCGGTGGTCGGTCACCGAGACCGCCCACCGCGTCGGCTACGCGACCGCGTCGTCGTACGTCGCCGCGTTCACCCGTGAGTACGGCGAACCGCCCGGGCGCCATGCGCACCGGGCGGTCGACGCTCAGGCCAGCTGAGCCGCAGGTTCAGCAGCCGCCGGCGACGGCGGGGATGACCGAGACCTCGGCGCCGTCGGGCGTCGGGGTGGCCAGGTCCTGCTCGAAGCGCACGTCGTCGTTGTTGACGTAGACGTTGACGAAGCGGCGCAGCTTGCCGTCCTCGTCGAGGATCCGGCCCTTGATGCCCGCGAAGGTCGCGTCGAGGTTGTCGAGCACCTCGGCGAGGGTGGCGCCCTCGGCGCTGACCTCGGAGTCGCCACCGGTGTAGGTGCGGAGGATGGTGGGGATCCGGACGCGGACGCTCATGACGGGCTCTCTTCTGCTGCTCGGGTGGCGGTTCGGGGGTGGAGGCTCAGAGACCGGTCGCCTTGAAGGCGTCGTAGCTCGGAGCGATGGTCGCGGCCGGGCCGACCTGACCGGAGATCGAGTCGAGGGTCTTGAGGCCGTGCCCGGTGTTGATGATGACCGTCTCGAGGTTCGGGTCGAGCTGGCCGGTCTCGACGAGCTTCTTGGTGACCGCGGTCGTCGTACCGCCGGCGGTCTCGGTGAAGATGCCCTCGGTGCGGGCGAGGAGCACGATGCCCTCGCGGATCTCGTCGTCGGTGACCTCCTCGACCGCGCCGCCGGTACGACGGGCGATGTCGAGGACGTAGATGCCGTCGGCGGGGTTGCCGATCGCGAGGCTCTTGGCGATGGTGTCGGGCTTGACCGGGCGGATCGCGTCAACACCGGCCTTGTAGGCGGTGGCGACCGGGCCGCAGCCGGTGGCCTGGGCGCCGAAGATCCGGTAGGCCTTGTCCTCGACCAGGCCGAGCTTGATGAGCTCCTGGAAGGCCTTGTCGACCTTGGTGAGCTGGGAGCCGGAGGCGACCGGGATGACGACCTGGTCGGGCAGGCGCCAGCCGAGCTGCTCGGCGATCTCGTAGCCCAGCGTCTTGGAGCCCTCGGCGTAGTAGGGACGGACGTTGACGTTGACGAACGCCCAGCCCTCCTCCTCGCCGGCGATCTCGGAGGCGAGCTTGTTGACGTCGTCGTAGTTGCCGTCGACGGCGACGAGGTTCTCGGTGAAGATCGCGGAGTTGACCTGCTTGGGCGTCTCGAGGTTGCTCGGGATGAAGACGACCGTCTTGATCCCGGCCCGGGCGCCGGCCGCGGCGACGGCGTTGGCGAGGTTGCCGGTCGAGGGGCAGGCGAATGTCGTCGCGCCCAGCTCGCGGGCCGCGCTCAGCGCGCAGGCCACGACCCGGTCCTTGAAGGAGTTGGTCGGGTTGGTCGAGTCGTCCTTGACCCAGAGCTTGGCGATGCCGAGCTCGCGGCCCAGGTTGTCGGCGGCGAGCAGCCGGGTGAAGCCGGGCTCGGTGTTGGGGCTGGTCTCGATGTCGGTGGGCACCGGCAGCAGCGCCTTGTAGCGCCAGATGTTGCGTGGGCCGGCCTCGATCTCCTCGCGGGTGACCTGCGGGAAGTCGTAGGTGATCTCCAGCGGGCCGAAGCACTCCGGACAGGCGTAGAACGGGCCCAGCGCGACCAGGTGGCCGCACTCGCGACACGACAGCGAGGTGGCGTTGCCGAAGGCGCCGTCGCGCAGTCCGGGCTGGGTGGGCGTCTCGGTCGTCTCAGGCGACTCGGTCACAACGGCGCTCATAGGTCCTCCTTCTCATCTGTCCCGGCGACTCTCGCGCGGGTCGGATTTGGCACCGTTTCCGCGACGCCGGCTCCTGCATGACGCAGGCGCTGACGGGAGTTCGCGGCGGTTGCCGGGACTTCTCAGGGCCGTTCCCTCAGTCCCTCTGGATGAGCACGCACAGCCTAGGGGTGGGTGACCCCCCACTCCCAATCGAGATTCCGGATGATGAGACCAGCGTCCAGATAGCGAGACCGCTAGGCCGTCGTACGGCGCTCGCGGGCGTCGCCGGCCAGCGTCCGGAGCAGGTCGAGGACCCCCTCCGGTCCGCGCACGACGACGTCGGAGAGGGCGATGAGCGCGCTCTCCTCGCTCGAGGCCGAGCAGACCCGCAGCGTGGCCAGGCCCTGCTGCTCCAGCCCGGCGACCGCCTCGAAGGCCTCGACGTCACCCAGGTCGTCGCCGGCGAACAGGAAGCCCTCGGCGTCGAGCACCGCGGCCAACCGGTCGACGACCATGCCCTTGTGCGAGCCCGGCGAGCGGACCTCGATCACCGCCCGCCCCGGCTCGAGCACCAGCCCGTGCCGGTGCGCCAGCTCGCGCAGTGGCGGCAGCAGCCGGTCGAAGGCCTCGTCGGGATCGGCCAGCCGCCGGGTGTGCACGGCGACCGCGAGCCCCTTGTCCTCGACGTAGGCGTCGGCCGCCCCGGCCGTCCGCAGCGCCCGCGGCAGGTCCCGCTCGAACGTCGCCAGCCCGCGCGGCGGCCGCCCACCCATGATCCGGCGCCGCCCCGAGCTCCACCGCTCGTTGCCGTACTGGCCGAAGACGAAGAGCTCCTTGCCGACCGCCTCGAGCGCGTCACCGACCTGCTCGAGACCCCCGAGGTCGAGCGCCTGGCGCGCCGGGCGCCCGGTGATCACCGCGATCGCGGCGACCTCCTGGGCCAGCTCGACCAGCACCTGCGCGGCGTCGGGGTGGATGTGCGCCTGGGTGGGGTCCTCGACGATCGGCGACAGGGTGCCGTCGAAGTCGAGGCCGACGACCGTGCGTGGCGCGACGCGCACGATGGCGTCGTACCGGTCCTGGCCCTCGGGCGTCGGGAACCTCACGGCTCCATCCCATCACGTCGCCTGCGACGGCAGGTGACGGGCATGTGAACGGGTGGGTGGCGCCGACCCCCTCCGGCCAGGTGAGTCAGTCCAGCTCGCCGGTCAGGATCAAGGTCAGGTTGGTCGAGCTCATGTCACTGTCGGTGTCGGCCGGCAGCACCCGGGCGATGCCCAGGTCGAGGGCGAGCTGGCGCCCCGCGGCCTTCTTGCCCTGGGGGTAGTAGACGGTGGTGCCGGGCACGGTGCCGTACCAGTTGTCGGCGGCGGCGACGGTCCAGCCGGCTTCCTTGACCCGCTCGGAGACCCGGCCGGCGAGGCCGCGGATGCGGGTGTTGTTGAAGACGACGACCTGGTGGTCGGCCCGGACGACGGGCTTGGGCTTCGGCTTCTCGGTGGTCGGCTCGTCCGAGGGGTCGGTGGCGCCGTCGGTGGCGCCGGTCGAGCCGGTGCCCTTGTCGGTGGGCGTCGCGGCCGCCTTGGTGGCGGTGATGTCGCGCTCGGGGGCCTGGTCGCCGCGGGTGGCGACGAAGGCGATCGCGGCGAGCGCGACGGCGACGATGCTGAGGAGCACCACGGGCGACGGCAGGACGGCGCCGCGCTGGTTCGGGGTGCGAGTGGAGGGCCAGGTGGGGAAGGTCATGGCCGCCTCTCTCTGTGTGGGCCGGGCGGGGTCAGATCTCGAAGCCCAGGCGCCGCGCCGAACGCTGGCGCTGCCGCTGGGAACGGAGGCGGCGCAGCCGGCGGACCAGCAGCGGGTCGGCCGCGAGCGCCTCGGGACGGTCGATCAGGGCGTTGAGCACCTGGTAGTAGCGGGTGGCGCTCATGTCGAACTGCTCGCGCACCGCGCTCTCCTTGGCGCCGGCGTACTTCCACCACTGGCGCTCGAACTCGAGGATGGCGCGGTCGCGGTCGCTCAGGCTTCCGGGAGCGGCCGCGCTGGCGGCGCCCTCCTGAGGGCTGCGCTCGGCGTTCATGCGGTCTCCTCGACGCTACGGTGGCGATCTCGACAACTCTGCAGGTCACACTCTAACCCGCGAATCACATCGATGTCATTCGGCGCGCAGGAAGCGCAGCACGGCCAGCACGCGGCGGTGGGACTGGTCGTCGTCGGGCGGGAGACCGAGCTTGGCGAAGATCCGCTGGGTGTGCTTCTCGACGGCCCCGAGGGTCACCGTCATCGCCTCGGCCACGGCGGCGTTGGAGCGGCCCTCGGCCATCAGGGTGAGGACGTCGCGCTCGCGGGGTGTGAGGGCGCGCACCGGGTCGCCGCGCCGCTCGACGAGCTGGCGGACCACGAGCGGGTCGAGCGCGGTGCCGCCGCCGGCGACCTCGGCGAGCGAGGCGAGGAACTCGCCGACCTCGCTGACCCGGTCCTTGAGCAGGTAGCCGACCCCGGCCTCCCCCGTCGCCAGCAGGTCGTCGGCGTAGGAGACGACGACGTACTGCGAGAGGACGAGCACCCGGGCCTCCCCCCACGCCCGCCGTACGGCGACCGCGGCGCGCAGCCCCTCGTCGGTGTGGCTGGGCGGCATCCGGACGTCGACGATGCCCAGGTCCGGGCGGTGCGCCAGCATCGCCTCGACGTACGACGGACCGTCGGCCACCGCCGCGACCACCTCGTGCCCCGCCTCCGCGAGCAGCAGCTGGAGCCCCTCGCGCAGGAGCACGGAGTCGTCGGCGACCACGATCCTCATGCTCACGACAGTGGCACGACGGCGAGCAGCCGCGTCGGACCACCCTCCGGCGAGGCGACCTCCAGGTGGCCCTCGACACCCGCGAGCCGCTCGCGCAGCCCGGCCAGCCCCCGACCGGGCGCGACGGACGCGCCGCCCCGCCCGTCGTCGTCCACGGTGACCACGAGGGCGCCGTCCTGCTGGTGCACCGCGACCTGCGCGCGGCTCGCCTGGCTGTGCTTGGCGACGTTCGTCAGCGCCTCGGCGACCACGAAGTAGGCGGCCGTCTCGGCCGCGACCGGCAGCTCGCGGGGGACGTCGATCGCGACGCCCACCGGGAACGCCTGGCCCGCGGCCATCTCCTCGACGGCGGCGGCGAGACCCCGGTCGACAAGCAGCGGCGGGGCGATCCCGCGGGACAGCGCGCGCAGCTCCTCGACGGCCGCCCGGGTCTGGGCCACCGCGGAGTCGATCGTCTCGGCGGCGGTCGCCGGGTCGTCGGCGAGCTGGTGCCGGGCCCGGCCGAGGTCCATGCCGAGCCGGATCAGCCGCTGCTGCGGCCCGTCGTGGATGTCGCGCTCCAGCCGGCGCAGCGACTGCGCCTCGGCCCGGTGCGCGGACGCCCGGCTCTCCTCGATGACCTCCATCCGGTCGAGCAGCTCGGCGCGGCTGCACAGCAGCACCCGTGCGGTGCCGGCGTGGGTCGCCGCGGCCAGGCGCAGCACGAACGGCAGCGCGAGCAGCGCCACCACGCCCATCCCGAGGTAGAGCAGCGACTCCGGCGTGCGCCCGTGCCCGAGCCCGAGGATCTCGGCGAGCGTCACGTTGTCCGCGTCGTCGAACGGGATGTAGCGCTGCCAGAACCAGTAGGTCAGCCCGCCCAGCACCGCCGCCCACACCGCGATCGTCAGCGCGAACGCGAAGCACGCGGTCGCGAACCCGACCACGCACCACAGGATCTCCAGCCAGGACTGGGTGTCGCGCAGCGGCGCGAGGAAGCGGCGCACGCCGCCGTCCTCCGGATCCCCCCGCAGGTACGACGGCTGCGGCGCCTCGACCCCGAGCATTCCGGCGAGCCGGAGCCGCTCGACGTGCGCGAACCCGCGGGCGACGTACGCCGTGCCGACGAGGATCGCCAGCCCCAGCCCGGCGACGACCATCGACCCGAGCCCGCCGGCGATCCCAGCGAGGACGAGTGCGAGCGCGGGGATCGCGAGCAGGAACGCCGACAGCGAGTAGGCGGTGTCGACGAAGACGCGACGCAGGGGGTTCATGGCGACCACGCTAGGGATGCGCGGACGCGCCGACCATCCAGCCAGCCCGACAGTCGAGAGTGCTGCGTAGTTGGGGTGGTCGGCGAGGGAGAGGGTAAGCATCTCGAACAGCTCTGATGTGTGCTCGATCGGGAACAGATGCGCGAGTCCTCACCGGAGACGGGCCGGCCGAGGTCAAATGCGAGCATGTACGCAGGCAGGCCTGTACTGGCCGGTCTTCTCTTCTCGGCGCCCGGGGTCGCTTCGTGCCGCAGGCCATCGCCGTCGCGGCCATCAACGACTTCAAGGCGGGCAACACTTCACCGGGAGCAATCTCCGCGACGATGATGACAAAGGCGGCGCCTGCCACGGTCATGAGTCAAGCGAGACCACGGTCAGCGCCTGTTGACCGCCTCATTGAGTCGAGTGACTTGGGTTTCGAGTGTGTCCACCCGGATGTAGAGTCCGACGTCGTCTGGTTCGCATCCTCCCACGCCCGCGCTCGTGATCCCTACAAGGAGCGGCTTGGCCTGGGAGACGTCGAAAAGGCCGCCGCCGGAGTCGCCTGTGCAGGTGTTCTGGTCCGAGGTGGGAAGTGCGCAGAGCTGCCAGCGGCGTGCCTGACGAGGAAGGTGCGAGATGGCCCTCGCGCAATCAGCCGCTGGCGCGAAGGAGAGGCCGGTGGCCGAGCGCTGGCAGGGCGCGGTCATTGCTTGTCGTCCCCATCCGACGGCCACCAGTTGTGCTCGTGCGTCGGGCAAGACCGAGGCGATACGGGCAGGGCTGGTAGTAGCGCTGCTGCGCATCACCACGACAGCCAGGTCGATATCTGCGGTCGGGCGAATTTCCCGGATCGGGCTCCGCATCTCGTTCTCAGGATCTGGCCCGCAGAGATCGACTGGATTGACGACGACGTCCAGTTGATCGGCGCTCAGTCCGGCCACGCAATGGCGCGCCGTCAAGACCACCGTTGGAGCGACCAGCACTCCTGCACAGCGAAAACCGCCAAAGAGATCCCGCGAGGGCGAGGCGTGGCTGACGAGTGCGACAACTGCCGAAGAAGCCTTTGCCTCTTCGGCAGTTGTCTCCCGGTGTCTGTTTCCGAGGGAGGTGGAATCGGACGCACAGCCTGCTAGAAGTGCGATCGAAAGGAGAGCGGCAAGAACCCGGGTCTCGGTTTTCGGCATCTGCCTAGCAAGGATCTTCGACGGTGAATCCGATGTTCGTCTGCCAAGCGTGCTTCTCGCCTTCGGCGGCGTAGGTGAAGCGAATCCCCGCTGCTGCGGGGAATCGGCTGGTGGCGGTCACTTGGAGGATGAGGTTGTAGCGAACGTTTGGTTCTGCGGTAGCTCCCGGAAGGTCGGCGCGGCTAGCCCAGTCAAGATCGGAGGCCTTCATTGCTTTTCGGGTCGGTGGGAATCTGCTGTGGTTGCCGATTGCAGCATCCGTGACTGCGACCCATGCCTTCGTGATCGACAGGTCGTGGGCGTCGAGGAGTTCGACGTCGCCGATCTCTACAGGCTTGGTGCCCTTGTTGATCACGATGTTGAACCCGAGTGTGAAGTCGTGCGGCTCTCCAGGGCGGACCTGAAGGCAGACAGCCCCAACGTCGGGGCTCGAACTGATCGGCCCACCGATTTCGGGTGGGCCGTCGGTGCTAGGCGAGGCGGAGCAGGCAACGAGGAAAGTGAGGGCGCCGAAGGTGGCGGCGCCCCCACGAGCCGCGCGACTAGGACGGACGATTCTTGCGAGCAATGAGAGTCCTAGGGGTGTCGCCCGGGTCGCCCTGAGTGCCACAGATCCAACCGGCCTTCGTGTACTCGATCGTGATCTTGGCGGTCTTGGAGTAGCCAGTTCGCGAGGAGAGATCGACGCCCAACACGTTCTTGAGGGCGACGCCGTTGGACCAGGTGGTCGCCGTCGAGCTGCTCCGGGCGAACCGGCTTCCGGCTTCCTGAGGTGCGCAGTTGCCTCGTGGCGGCGTGGGCGGCGTCGCCACTCCCACCGTCGTCGCGCCGCCGACGAAGTTGCTGGGGCGCGCCTCGTAACGGACCGTCCGCTTGACCACACCGTAGGCGGAGTACCAGCACTCGATCTTGTAGGACTTGTAGCGGAAGTACGTCTTGCGGTGCCAGTACCCGGTGCTCTTGACCGGGAAGCCCACGGTGCTCGTGGAGTCCACCTGCTTCTGCAACGACGACGAGCCGCCAGCCGACCAGCTCCCCATGGTGCCGTTCACGGACACAGCAACCCCGAGAGTCGACGTCGCCCCGTTGGTGTATTCGAAGTCGGTCGTTGCGCCCGCCCAACCGACGCCGGCCGCGTTCACCTCGGTAACCCGCTGGCCGAGATCCTTCGCCACAGTGGTTGAACAGTTCTTGGGAACGATGGCGTCCTCCTCGATCGGCACGACCTCGTCCTCGGGCAGGAGATTCTCCGGAACCGTTTCACTCGGCAGAACGTCCCGGAGCCTGCCGCCCAACGCATTCTCCCCCAAGACGAGGCCTGTCAGCGGAACTACCACTTGCTGGGTCAAACCAGCAATGAGGTCGCTGACCAGGTTCGAAGGCATCTCTGGATCGACTGCCGCCTCGATGGTGAGGCCCAAGACGTCGGTGTTCACCAGGCGCCGCGAGAAGGCGAAGCTGCTCGACGTGCCGTCCGGTGTCGTAGTCGTGAGAGACAGGTCAACGATGTTGTCCCCGCCGGCGCCCGACTGAAGATCCGCAATGCTCGGGAGCTTCAACTCGAAGTTGCCGACCGCGTCCGTGCTGGCCGACGCTACGGTGACCAGGTTGACCGGATCGCCTTCTCCAGCAGCTGCCAGCGTGTCATTGCTCGGCCACATCTGCAGCGCAACCTCCGCCTGCGGAACGGCGACGCCAAGAGCATCCACCACCTTGCCGGTGGCGATGACGAGACCAGGACCAGGAGCAGCTGAAGCAGGAGACACCGAGGGTGAAACCGCCAGCGTGCTCGCCACAAGGCCGATAGTTGCGGCCACCCGGCGGATCATCGGGCGCGCTCACATCGATGGCTGGAATACGTACACGGCATAGCAACCCCGAACTCTGTGGGTACCCGAAAGGGCGGCGCACCAGCACCCCCTACAGGTGATCGCCTCCGAAGGGGATCCGGGAGAAGCATCGGTCTTGGCGAGCACTTCGCCCATGGGCGCCGCGGAGTGCGTGCGCGAAACGACGATTTCGCGCAAACGCGCGAGCGGGCGGAGCCCAGGTGCGCCGCAGTCGCATTCCCGGCAGCCGACTTCGTGCGAGGAGGGGCGCACCTGCTCATCATGGTGATTTCGGCCAAGCAGCAGCTCAGGGCAGAGCGAGGTGTCGCCGGTTCTGCCGCGTGCTGAGTGTGTGCCGGAGCAGTCCGAGCCGCGTCCGCTGGCCGCCGATGGAGCTGCTCGGCCCTGCCTCGCGACTTCGACGCCGCGTATGGGTGCGCGAGGTTTGCCGCCGCTCAGGAGTTCCGGTCGGGGTCGCCGATCCGGTTGCGCTCGCGAAGCTCTGCGTTCTCACAAAGCCTGAGGCAGACTGAGCCATCTCGATTTCAAGGGAGTTGACTCATGCCCTGAGGGTGAGTTCGACTCGCTCGGGGCGGAACTGGGGCACAGCGTTCGGGTCGGGATGTACGACCAGCGTGTCGACGAGTGCGGCGAGGACCGCTCGCTTCTGGGGAATCGTCCAGACCTCGTGCCAGGCGTGCTGGAGAGCCCCTCCGTCGCCGATGGGAGCCCTTTGCGGGCCGAAGGTGCGGTTGGCTTTCCCGAGGGCGAGTTCGGCGTCGTGTACGGAGTTCTGAGCGGCCGTGCGTGCTGCGTGGTACTCGGCTCGGCTCGACAGTCGGGATCCATAGTCGCGGGCAAGGTCTTCGAGTCGGGTCCTGGCCTCGACGATGCACCCCATTGCGGTGCCGATACCGGCCTCGCTCACTTCAGGGACAGAGGTCGTGTCTGTGAGGCACTCGACCACGATGTGTGCGACCAGTTGGTCAAGCGCGTGACGCGCGACGGACAAGCCTCCGCGGTCGGGGCGGCCGGCCACAGGCGCGCATCGGTAGCTCATTTTCGGCACCAGCAGACCTCCTTTGCCCTGCCTCCGGACAGACTCGGAGACCAGCCCTGCGCGGCAGATTCCACACGTCGCGATCGATGACAGCAGCGTGCGTGATGTCGCTCCGACTCGCCTATCGGGATGCGCAAGATCCCACGAATGCGATCGGTCTCTTGACCAGCTCGCGGAGGCCCGACGGCTCGGGGCCCGGCGGACCGAGACCGTCGTGCTCGCGAGCAACACCGACGGGCTCCGGTTCGCGCCCGACGAGGCGTGATCGCCCCGAGGTACGTCGCTTTCCGCGGCCGAGTGGGCCGGACCCCCTAGGGTGGGCGACGTGGGCCATGACCTCGTGATCGTCGCCAACCGCCTGCCCGTCGACCGCGTCACCGACGCCAAGGGAAAGAGCGCCTGGCGGCGCTCCCCCGGCGGCCTCGTCTCCGCCATCGAGCCGGTCATGCGGGCGCACGACGGCGTGTGGATCGGCTGGCCCGGCGGGACCCAGAAGTTCAAGCCGTTCAAGGTCGACGACCTCGACCTGGTGCCGCTCGCGATGACGGCCGAGGAGATCGAGGAGCACTACGAGGGCTTCTCCAACGGCACCCTGTGGCCGCTGTACCACGACGTCGTGGCCAAGCCGGAGTTCCACCGCGAGTGGTGGGACACCTACGTCCGCGTCAACCGCCGCTTCGCCGAGCGCGCCGCCGAGCTCGCCGCCGAGGGCGCGACCGTGTGGGTCCACGACTACCAGCTGCAGCTGGTGCCCCAGATGCTGCGCGAGCTGCGGCCGGACCTGCGGATCGGCTTCTACCTGCACATCCCCTTTCCGCCCGCCGAGCTCTTCCAGCAGCTCCCGTGGCGCCGCCAGATCCTCGAGGGCCTGCTCGGCGCCGACCTGGTCGGCTTCCAGCTCCCCGGCGCCGCGCAGAACTTCATCCGCCTGGTCCGCCAGCGCGTGGGCCACAAGACCCACCGCGACCTCGTCTACCTGCCCGACGGCCGCACCGTGCGCGCCGCGGCCTTCCCGATCTCGATCGACGCCGGCGGCTTCGCCGAGCTGGCCTCGTCCGAGGCCGTCGTCGAGCGGGCCGCCGCGATCCGCGAGGCGCTCGGCAACCCGCGCCGGATCTTCCTCGGCATCGACCGGCTCGACTACACCAAGGGCATCTACGCGCGGCTGCGCGCGTTCGGCGAGCTGATCAGCGACGGCGACCTGACCGTCGAGGACGCCGTGTTCGTCCAGGTCGCCGTCCCCTCGCGCGAGCGGGTCGAGCACTACCGCAACCTGCGCGACGACATCGAGCGGCTGGTCGGCCGGATCAACGGCGACCTGGGCCGGATCGGCCGCCCGGCGGTCAGCTACCTCCACACGTCGTACCCGCGCGAGGAGATGGCCGCGCTCTACCGCGCCGCCGACGTCATGGTCGTCACCCCCTACCGCGACGGCATGAACCTCGTCGCCAAGGAGTACGTCGCCTGCCGCACCGAGGAGGACGGCGCGCTCGTGCTGAGCGAGTTCGCCGGCGCCGCCGACGAGCTGCGCCAGGCCTGGCTGGTCAACCCCTACGACATGAACGGCATGAAGGCCGCGCTGCTGGAGGCCTACAGCGCCGACCCCAAGGAGCTCACCCGCCGGATGCGGGCGATGCGCCGCCAGATCGCGCAGCACGACGTGAAGGCCTGGGCCGACAGCTTCATGACCGAGCTCGAGGACGACGGCCAGCAGGGCCACTCCAAGACGGTGCGACCAGCAACACGCTCCTGAACCCACGGACGCGCGGTAGCGTTCGGACATGGATCTGGTGCCCGTGCGCTCCCTGCCCGGAGCCGGCCTGCTCCCCGCCCCGGACCAGGTCGTGGCCGCCGCGAGCAATGTCGCCCACAAGCTGCTCTACGGCGGCGTGGCCGACCTGCGGCCGATGCCGCGCACGCTCATCGACGACGGCACGCTGCGCGAGGTCTACCACTACCGCCCGGCCGGGCACGTGCAGGAGCAGGGCGACCCGGTCCTGCTGGTGACGCCGCTGGCCGCGCCGTCGAGCTGCTACGACCTGCGCCGCGGCTGCTCGCTGGTCGAGCACTTCGTGACCGAGGGCCGTCCCACCTACCTCGTCGAGTACGGCGAGGTGTCGTTCCGCGATCGCAACCTCGGCATGGAGCACTGGATCGACGAGGTCGTCCCGACCGCGATCCGCGAGGTCTCGAAGCACGCCGGCGGGCGCCCGGTGCACGTGATCGGCTGGTCGCTGGGCGGCATCTTCTCGATGCTCACGCTCGCCGACGAGCGCTCCGGCGACCTCCCCGTCGCCTCGCTCACCGTGGTCGGCTCACCGATCGACGTGTCGCTGGTGCCGCTGCTGGCGCCGTTCCGCCCGCTGCTCAACCTCTTCAACGGCAACGGCCCGATCACCAAGGGCTACCAGATGCTCGGAGGGGCGCCCAAGCCCCTGGTGAAGTGGGCCTTCCAGCTCACGGCGTTCCAGAAGCTCGTGACCAAGCCGATCGCGCTCGCGACCCATGTCGACGACCGCGAGTTCCTCGCCCAGGTCGAGGCGGTCGACCACTTCACGTCCAACATGATCGCCTACCCGGGCCGCACCTTCGGGCAGCTCTACCACCGCTTCGCCAAGGGCAACCAGCTCGCCAGCGGCACCTTCGAGCTCGACGACCGGACCATCGACCTGGCCGACATCACGGTGCCGGTGCTGGTGTTCGGCGGCGCGACCGACGGCATCGCTCCGGTCGGGGCGGTCCGGGCCGTCGTACCGCTGCTGACCAAGTCGCCCGAGGTCCGCTTCGAGGTCGTGCCGGGCGGCCACCTCGGCATGCTCACCGGCCGGGCCGCGCGCCGGACCACCTGGCTCGCGATGGACGAGTGGATCACCCAGTGGTCGGGCGGCACCGCCCCCGAGTCCTCCATCGGCACGAGCCGCAAGCGGCGGCACTCCTCGGCGGCCTCCCGGGCGCTGTCGCAGTGACCCTCCCCCGCAACGTCCGGGTCGGGTACGGCGCCGGGTCGGTCGCCACGGGCGCGTTCGGCACCGTGCCGGGGCTGATGCTGCTGCCCTACCTGACCGACACGCTCGCCGTCCCCGCCCTGCTGGCGGGCGCGATCGTCTTCCTGCCCAAGGCCTGGGATGTCGTCCTCAACCCGATCGCGGGCCGGATCAGCGACCGCACCACCGACCCGCGCGGGCCGCGCCGGCCCTGGCTGCTGCGGGCGGGCCTGGTGCTCGCGGTCTGCTTCGCGCTGCTCTTCGCGGGGCCCGACCTCGGCTCGCAGGTGTTCGACGCGATCTGGGTCCTGGTCGCCTTCCTGGCCTGCGCGACGGCGTACGCATTCTTCCAGGTGCCCTACGTCGCGATGCCGGCCGAGATGACCGACTCCTACGACGAGCGCACCCGCCTGATGACCTGGCGGGTCGCGATCCTGGCGTTCACGATCCTGCTGGCCGGCGCCAGCGCCCCGGCGATCCGGGACGCGATCGGCGGTCGCGACGGCTACCGGGTGATGGGCCTGGCGATGGCCGCGATCATCCTGACCGGCGCGCTCCTCGCCTACCGCGGCACCCGTGCCGCACGCATCGGCGTCGTCGAGCCCGGCCCCGGCACGCTGCGCGACCAGCTCCGCCTCGTCGCCGCGGCCCGGGACTTCCGGCTGCTGCTGGTCACCTTCGTGCTCCAGGCGCTCGCCACCGGCTGCATGCTCGCCGGCGTCGACTACCTCGCCGGCGACGTGCTCGACAAGGACGGCGCCTCGACGATCCTCTTCGTCTGCTTCGTCGGTCCCGCCCTCCTGCTCACCCCCGCGTGGGCCGCGGTCGGGCGCCGGATCGGCAAGAAGCAGGGCTATGTCGCGTCCTCGCTCGTGCTCGCGACCGGCGCCGCGCTCGCGGTCCTCGCCGGGCACGCGCCGGCCCCCGTGGTGTTCGCCGCGGTCGGCCTGGTCGGCGTCGGGTACGCCGGCGTGCAGGTCTTCCCGATGGCGATGCTCCCGGACGCCGCGGCGGTCGACGCCCGTCGTACCGGCTCGTCGCGGGTGGGCGTCTACACCGGCGTCTGGACGGCGGGCGAGACCCTCGGCCTCGCGCTCGGACCCGGCCTGTTCGCCGTCGTCCTCGCGCTCGGCTCCTACCGCTCCAGCGACTCCGGCGGCGTCGTCCAGCCGGACTCCGCGGTCACCGCGATCACCCTCGGGTTCTCGCTGCTGCCCGCCCTGCTCGTGCTCGCCAGCCTCTGGTGGCTGCGCGGCTATGCCCTCGACGAGAGAGAGGTCGACCGGACCGATGCCCACGCCTGACGAGATCCGCGCCCGGCTCGAAGCGCTGCGCGAGGGCGACCTGCCCGTGCACGGCGGCCGCACCCTCGCCTACGTCTACGACGCCGGCCTGGCCGAGGTCGACGCGCTGGCCCGCGACGCGGTCGCCGCGTTCGCCGGCAGCAACGGCCTCGACCCCACCGCCTTCCCGAGCCTGCTGACCATGGAGAACGACCTCGTCGCGTTCGCGCGCGAGCTCGTCGACGGGCCGGACACGATGGTCGGCACGATCACCTCCGGCGGTACCGAGTCGTGCCTGCTCGCGGTGCTCGGCGCCCGCGACGCCCGGCCCGAGGTCACCGACCCGTCGATCGTCGTCGCCGACACCGTGCACGCCGCCTTCCACAAGGCCGGGCACGCCTTCGGCGTCCGGGTCGTCGTGGTCCCCACCGGCGCCGACCACCGCGCGGACGCCGCGGCCATGGCCGCCGCCATCGACGACACCACCGTCCTGGTCGTGGCCAGCGCGCCGTCGTACGCGCACGGGGTGGTGGACCCGGTCCCCGCGATCGCCGCCGCGGCCGCCGCCCGCGGGGTGCGCTGCCACGTCGACTCCTGCATCGGGGGCTGGGTGCTCCCCTACGCCGCCCGGCTCGGCCGCCCGGTCGCGCCGTGGACGTTCGCGGTCGAGGGCGTCACGTCGATCTCGGCCGACCTGCACAAGTACGCCTACGCCCCCAAGGGCGCCTCGCTGCTCCTGCACCGCGAGCCCGCGCTGCGCCGTCCGCAGTACTTCGCGCACGCGGGCTGGCCCGGCTACACGATGCTCAACCCGACGCTCCAGTCCACCCGCTCGGGCGGGCCGGTCGCGGGCGCCTGGGCGACCGTGCGGGCGATCGGGCACGACGGCTACCTCGACCTGACCCGCCGCGCGCTCGCCGCGACCGACACGGTCGCGGCCGGCATCGACGCCCTCGACGGGCTCGCCCTCGTCGCCGCCCCCGAGTCCACCCTCGTCGCGGCGACGGCCGATGGGCCGCTCGACGTCTTCACGGTCTGCGACGAGATGGCCGAGCGCGGCTGGTTCGTCCAGCCCCAGCTCTCCTACGACGGGCAGCCGCCCTCGCTCCACGTCGCGATCAGCGCCGCCACCGACGGCGCGGCCTTCGTGGCCGCGCTCGCCGAAGCGGTCGCCGCCGCCCGCGACGCCGGCCCCGTCGTCGTCGACCCCGGCGTGGCCGACCTGCTCCGCAGCATCGACGCCGCGACGCTCGGCGACGACGAGTTCGACATGCTCCTCGCCGCCGGCGGGCTCGCCGACGGCGACGGCGACCTCGGCCTGCCCGAGCGGATGGCGCCCGTCAACGCCCTGCTCGACGTCGCACCCCCGGCGCTGCGCGAGGCCGTGCTCGTCGCCTTCCTGGACCGGCTCGCCCGGCCCCCGGCGACGCCCTTCGGCGAGGCGCCCGGCGGACCGTTCGCCACCGGGACATAGTCCCAAAGGACTAACAGGTCCCGGCCGCGTACCCGATTCCCGGCCCTGGTCCGGATCCGTAGATTCTTCCTTACCGACGCGGACCTCGAAATCCGCTGGAGGGAGCCCCACCGGGTCCGGCACCCCAAGCCGGGTGTGCCCCCGGAGGACCAGTACGGGCTCGAGATCCGCGTCGGAGCTACGCCGTGAAGCCGGAGGTGGCGCCCCTGGGAGGGAGAGGGGCGCCCCCGGCCGAACGGCCGATGCAGGGAGCAGCACCACGGCCGGCCTCTCGCACGGGAGGGTGGGTCTGGGGGGACCATGCGCCTCACGGCGCACTAGAGTCCGGCCGTGGGTGCTCTCAGCAATCTCGTCGACCAGGGCCTGATGGCCGCCGACTGGGCCGAGGCGCTGGCGCCGGTCGAGGACCGCGTCACGGCGCTGGGCCAGTTCCTCCGCGAGGAGAACGCCGCGGGGCACGGCTACCAACCGGCCGGCGACAACGTCTTCCGCGCCTTCCGGGCGCCGCTGGCGAGCGTGCGGGTGCTCATCGTGGGCCAGGACCCCTATCCCAACCCGGCGCACCCGATCGGGCTGTCCTTCGCGGTGGACCGCGACGTCCGGCCGCTGCCGCCGAGCCTGCGCAACATCTACCAGGAGCTCGCGAACGACGTGGGCGTCGTACCTCCGGCGCACGGGGACCTCACCGCGTGGACCGAGCAGGGCGTGATGCTCCTCAACCGGGTCCTCACCGTGCGCCCCAACGTGGCCGGCTCGCACCGCAACCAGGGCTGGGAGCACGTCACCGCGGCCGCCATCCAGGCCGTCGTGCGCCGGGCCGAGGCGGGCGCCCCGGTCGCGGCCGTCCTGTGGGGCAAGGACGCCCAGACGCTCAAGGCCCACCTCGGCCCGATCCCCTGGGTCGAGTCGCCGCACCCGTCGCCCCTCGCGGCGCACCGCGGCTTCTTCGGCTCCCGCCCCTTCAGCCGGGTCAACGCCCTGCTCACCGAGCGCGGCGGCCAGCCGGTCGACTGGACCTTGCCGGCCTGACCTCCGCGGAATATAGTTGAAGTCTCAACTATTGAGGTGGACATGACGATGACGGACACCAGCAGCACCCGGATGCCGGCCCTCTACATCGGGCACGGCGCTCCCCCGCTCCTCGACGACCCGCTCTGGTCGAGCCAGCTCGCGGCGTGGGCCGGCGACCTGCCGCGGCCCAAGGCCATCCTCATCGTCAGCGCGCACTGGGAGTCCGCGCCGCTGTCGCTGACCGCGAGCGGCGCACCGCTGGTCTACGACTTCGGCGGCTTCGCGCCGAAGTACTACCAGATGACCTACGAGACCCCCGACGCCACGGCCCTGGCCGCCCGCGTCGCCGCGATGATGCCCCGCACCGAACCGGTCCACCAGCACGCCTCGCGCGGCCTCGACCACGGCGCCTGGGTGCCCCTCAAGATCATGTACCCCGGCGCCGACATCCCGGTCCTCCAGATGTCGCTGCCCACCCACGACCCGGGCCGCCTGATGGAGATCGGCCGCCGGCTCAAGCCGCTGCGCGACGAGGGCGTCCTCATCATCGGCTCCGGCTTCCTCACCCACGGCCTGCCGTTCCTCACCTCGTGGCAGATCGACGCCGACGCCCCCGGCTGGTCGACCGACTTCGACGCCTGGGCCGGCGAGGCGATGGCGCGCGGCGACGTGGACGAGCTGGCGTCGTACCGGTCGAAGGCGCCGGGCATGCCCTACGCCCACCCGACCGTCGAGCACTACACGCCGCTGTTCGTCACGCTCGGGGCGGCCAGCGACCCCACCGAGCCCGGCAACCAGGTGATCGACGGGTTCTGGATGGGGTTGTCGAAGCGGTCGCTCCAGGTCGCCTGAGCCGCCCGCTCAGGACCTCCGGTAGAGGTTCACGCCGCACACGCGCACGACATCGTCGACCGCCCGCTGCTCGGCGGCCGCCACCGCGGCCCGGTCCGCGGGGTCCCGCCGGACCGCCCGGACCTGCGCGGGAGTCAGCCCGGCGTGGTCACCCCGGGATGCCGCCACGAACCGCTCGGGCGCCAGCCCGCTGCGCCGCAGCCCGTCGACCAGGTGGCCGAAGCTCCGCGCCACCCGCCGCCAGTCGTCGCGGATCCGCCGCGGCGACCGGGTCGCGAGGGCCCTGAAACCCTCCTCGGCCGCCGCCGCATCGCTCAGCATCGGGACCAGGAACAGCCCACCGAACCGCGTGGAGAACTCACGCGCCTCGGCACAGTAGTCGAAGGGCGCCGTGCTCGTCGGCGCCGCCGAGCCCGCGGGCGCCGAGCCCGTGGGCGCGGTCGACCGCGCCTGCTCCCTGCCCCCACCGCTCCCGGCACCGCCGGCGCAGCCGGCGAGCAGGACGAGCGCGACGACGCCTGCGATCACCCGGCCCATGGACAGCCATGCTGCGAAGGCCCCGTGCTCGCGTCAACCGATCGGCGTCGATGGTGCGCAGGACGACGATTTCCTCGCCGCTTCCTCGCCGCCGGCTAGCGCACCCGCAGCCTGCGCATCAGCTTGAGCGAGCTCAGCATCTGCTTGACGTACGCGTCGTAGCCCTGCCCCGGCCGCGGCCCCATGACCTGCTTCTTGAGCACCGCGACGTTCTTGGCGTCGGTGTACTTCAGCAGGCCCTGGTCGCCGTGGCGGGCGCCGACGCCGGAGTTCTTGACGCCGCCCGACGGCGACCCCTTCGAGGCGTACGCCGTCGCGAGCGCGTCGTTGATGTTGACGTTGCCCGAGTCGATCCGCTCGGCCACCGCCTCCGCGCGGGCGATGTCGCCGCTCCAGACCGAGGCGTTGAGGCCGTAGTCGGTGTCGTTGGCGAGGTGGATCGCCTCGTCGACGGTGCGGTAGGGGTAGAGCGCGACGACCGGGCCGAAGGTCTCGGTGTGGCCGGCGAGCATGTCCTTGGTGACGCCCTCCAGGACGGTCGGCTCGAAGAAGGCCGGGCCGATGTCGGGGCGGGAGCGGCCGCCGGTGAGGACGGTGGCGCCCTGGGCGACGGCGTCCTCGACGTGCGAGGCGACGCGGTCGCGGTGGTCGGGGCTGACCAGCGAGCCGATCTCCGGCCCGAAGTCGTACGCCGCCCCGATGGCCAGGCTCGACGCCCGGTCCACGAAGGCCGACTTGAGCTCGTCGTACCGGCTCTCGGGGAGGTAGATCCGCTCGATGTGCATGCAGATCTGGCCGGTGTTGCCGAAGACGCCGAACGTCGCGCTGTCCACCCACTCCTCGACGTTGACGTCGTCGAGGACGATCATCGGGTTCTTGCCGCCGAGCTCGAGGCAGCAGCCGATGAGGTTGCGGCCCGCGCGCTCGCCGATCACCCGGCCGGTCGCGGTGGATCCGGTGAACATGATGTAGTCCGCGTTGTCGATCAGCGTCGGGCCGATGTCCGGGCCCTCGCCGCAGACGACCTGGAACAGGCCCTTCGGGAGGCCCGCCTCCTCGAGCAGCGAGATGCCGAAGAGCGGCGACAGGGCGGTCTTGTTGTCCGGCTTCACGACGACGGCGTTGCCGGCCATCAGCGCGGGGATCGCGTCGGACAGGCCCGTCGCGAACGGGAAGTTCCAGGGCGCGATGATGCCGACGACGCCCTTGGGCACGCGCACCTCGGTGGAGCCTGAGACGACCGGGACCGGGCCGCCGTGCTTCTTGGGCGCGAGCAGCTTCTTGGCGCGCTTGAGGTAGTACGACATCACCATCGGCGGGTCGCAGGTCTCCTCGATGGCCATCCGCCGGTTCTTGCCGCTCTCGACCTGGATCAGGTCGGCGGTGCGGTGGGCGTTGTCGACGAGCAGCGTGTGTGCGCGGTCGAAGACCTCGAGCCGCTTGGCGACGGGCCACTGGGCCCACAGGGCCTGGGCGGCGCGGGCCCGGGCGAAGGCGTCCTCGATGTCCTCGGGGGTCGACTGCGGCAGCTCGACGAGGACCTCGCCGGTGTAGACCTCGGTCAGCTTCCAGGTCGCGCCGGTGCGGCCCGGCACGCGGGCGACGAGGCGCTCGAGCAGCTCGTCGGTGACCGAGGCGGGGCGCGTCGTGCTCACCACTTGACGCCGCCCAGGATGATCTCGGCGGCCTTCTCACCGATCATGTAGCACGGCGCGTTGGTGTTGCCGCCGGTGATGCTCGGCATGATCGAGGCGTCCGCGACGCGCAGGCCCTCGATGCCGCGGACCTTGAGGTCCGGCGTGACGACGGCGCGCTCGTCGATGCCCATCCGGCAGGTGCCGACGCCGTGGTAGACCGACGTCGAGCGGTTCTTGAGCGCGACCCGCAGCTCCTTGCCGTTGGGGATCGACGGCCCGGGGTGGATCTCCTCCTTGACCCCGCCGCCGAAGGCCGCGGACGCCATGATCTCGCGGATCATCTCGGTGCCCTCGGCGAGCACCTCGACGTCGTGCGGGTCGGTGAAGAAGCCGTAGTCGATGAGCGGCGCGGCCGTCGGGTCGGCCGAGGCGAGGCGCAGCGTGCCCCGGCTCTTGGGGTAGATCAGCGTGGAGAACACCGTGAGGGACGGGCGCCCGTCCGGGATGTGCCGGATCGGCTCGTCCTGGTTGGGGCTCGGGTACGCCCACGGCAGCATGTGCAGCTGCAGGTCGGGGATGTCGGTGGCCTGCGAGGTGCGCACGAAGCCGACCGACTCGAAGACCGAGTTGTCGAGGAACGAGCCGCCCCGGGTCAGGTCCTTGGCCATGCCCTTGAAGAACGTCCAGGCGTTGCCGCGGTACTGGACGCTCGGCACGTGGAACGACATCGGGTGGAACAGGTGGTCGTGCAGGTTGTCGCCCACCGGGAGGTCGGCGACGCAGTCGATGCCGACGCTGGCGAGGTGGTCGGCGTGGCCCACGCCCGAGAGCATGAGCAGCTGCGGGGTGTTGGCGAAGCCGGCGGAGAGGATGACCTCCTTGCCGGCCTTGATGAACCGGCGGGTGCCGCCACCCTTGCCCTGGTCGATGACCTCGACGCCGGTCGCGCGGCCGTTCTCGATGACGACCTTGGCGACGTGCACCTCGGTCTGCAGCTCGAGGGTCCGCGGGGCGAGGTGGTGCACGTAGCCGCGCGAGGACGAGTACCGCAGGCCGTCAGCAGTGTTCTGCTGCATCCGCGCGATGCCCTCCTGCTCGGCTGCGTTGTAGTCGTCGAGGACCTTGACGCCGAGGGTGTCGGCGGTGGCCTGGATGAACTGGAGGGTGCCCTCCTGCGGCGTCTTGTTGCGGGTGATCTTGATCGGCCCGCCCGCGCCGCGGTAGGCGTTCTCGCCGTCCTCGAAGTCCTCGTAGCGCTTGAACGCCGCGTTGACCTCGTCCGCGCCCCAGCCGGTGTTGCCCTCGGCCGCCCAGGAGTCGTAGTTGGCGCGGTTGCCGCGCACGTAGACCATGCCGTTGACCGAGCTCGAGCCGCCGACGACCTTGCCGCGCGGGGCGGGCATCCGGCGTCCGTCGAGACCGGGCTGCGGGACCGAGCGGTAGCCCCAGTCGAAGAGCTTCTCGAGCTTGGGCTCGGAGTGCATCGGGCCGATCATGCCGGGCTTCTTGGTGAAGTAGCCGTGCATGCCCTTGTCGTCGGACTTGCCGGCCTCGATGAGGATCACGCTCGCGCCGGACTGGGCGAGCCGCCCGGCGACGATCGACCCGGAGCTGCCCGAGCCGACCACCACGTAGTCGGCCTCGTTGCTGTACGGCGCGCGCTTGGCCATCGCTTCCCATCCTTCGTCCTCGGGGGCCCGGGCGGTCAGGGGGACACCCGGCGAGGTCACTGTAACGCGTTCTAGTTTCGTCACGAAAGGGTTTCGTGTTCGCGGTCTTCGCCCCGCGCGCCCCGGGCTGCGAAGATGACCGGGTGCGGATCCTGTCCATCCAGTCCTCGGTCGCCTATGGCCACGTCGGCAACTCCGCGGCGGTCTTCCCGCTGCAGCGTCTGGGACACGAGGTGTGGCCGGTCTTCACCGTCCACTTCTCCAACCACACCGGGTACGGCGCCTGGCGCGGCCCCCTGCTCGACCCGGACGACGTGCGCGAGGTGATCACCGGGATCGAGGAGCGCGGCGTGCTCGCGACCTGCGACGCGGTGCTCTCCGGCTACCAGGGCTCCCCCGCGGTCGCCTCGGTGATCGTCGACGCGGTGCGCCGGGTCAAGGCGGCCAACCCCGCGGCGACGTACACCTGCGACCCGGTGATGGGCAACGCCAAGTCCGGCTGCTTCGTCAACCCGGAGATCCCGCCGATCATCCGCGAGCAGGTCGTGCCGGTCGCCGACATCCTCACCCCGAACCAGTTCGAGCTCGGCTTCCTCACCGGGCGCGACGCGCTCAGCGAGCCCGCGCCGCTCGACGCGATCCTCGACGCGGCCGACGCGGCCCGCGCGATGGGCCCCTCGACCGTCCTCGTCACCTCCGTCGAGCGGGCCGGCGCCCCCGACGACGTCATCGAGATGATCGCGGTGACCGGCGAGGGCGCCTGGTCGGTGCGCACGCCGCGGCTGCCGATGAAGGCCAACGGCTCCGGCGACATCACCGCCGCCCTCTTCACCGCCCACCTGCACACCTCGGGCTCGCCCGCGCTGGCCCTGGCCCGGACCACGGCGTCGGTCTTCGACGTGCTCCAGGCGACCCTCGACTCGGGCGAGCGGGAGCTGCGGCTGATCGCGGCCCAGGAGGCGATCGCGCACCCGGACGAGCGGTTCGAGGTCACCCGCCTGCGCTGAGCGCCCTACGCGTCACGACAGGTGACGGAAGATTTTTAGAATCTTCACAGGTTCATCACGTGCCCGCTCGGGACACAATATGTTACATGGACGTCCTACCTGAACTCGCGGAGCTCAGCCGCACGATCGATCCGGTCCTGCTCGGCAGACGGATCCGGGCCGCGCGGGTCGCCGCCGGCCTGACCCAGGGCCAGCTCGCCACCCCCGAGGCCTCGACGGCGTACCTCTCCCGGATCGAGTCGGGCGAGCGCCGGCCCGACCTGCGCCTGATCGTCGCGTTCGCCGCCAAGGCCGACGTGACGCTGGAGCAGCTGCTGCTCGGCCTGAGCCGGGACCGGTACGCCGAGCTGCGGATCCGGCTCGACCACGCCGCCTGGGAGATCCAGCACGGGGACGCGACCACCGCGCTCGCCATGCTCGACGAGGCCGGCCGCGCGCTCGACGACAGCACCGGCTCCGAGGTGGCCGCCAAGGTCCGCTACCTGACCGCGCTCGCCGAGCACGCACGCGGCGACCTCGACGCGGCGATCGCCGGCCTGGAGGTCATCGTCGACGGCGACGTCACCGCCCGGCGCTGGCTCGACGCGGCGGTCGCGCTGACCGGCCTGTACGTCGAGGCCGGCGACACCGCCGGCGCGGTCGGCCTGGGCGAGAAGGCGCTCGCCGTCCTCGAGGCCGACGACGTCGTCCAGGGGCACCACGCACTCGGCCTGGCCACCTCGCTCGCGCTCGCGCACCGCGCCCGCGGCGACCAGGACCTCGCCGTCGCCACCTGCCGGCGGGTCTCCCCCGCACCCGACGACGCCGGGCTCGCCCTCGCCACCGTGTACTACCGGGCCAGCGCCGCCGCCCTGGAGAAGAACAACGTCAACCTCGCCGCGGCGTACGCGTCCAGCGCCCGCCGGGTCAGCGAGGCGGCCGACCAGCAGATCACCGCGGCGCGCTACCACGCCACGACCGGCCACCTCCTGCTCGCCGCCGAGCGCCCCGACCTGCCGACCGCCCGCGCCTCCCTGGAGACCGCGACCCGGATGCTCACCACCGCCGGCGCCGACCGCAACGAGGCGGCCGCCGTCCGTTTCTCGCTGGCCCGGGCGCTCCTGCTCGACGGCGAGCTCGACACCGCCCTCGCGCTCCTCGACGCCGGCGACACCAAGGACGAGGGCGAAGGCCTCACCCCCGCGCTCGCCGCGACCCGGCACCTCCTCGTCGGCGAGATCCGGCTCCGCACCCAGCAGTCCGAGGCCGCCCACGCGAGCGTGACCCGGGCAGCGGACGCGCTGCGCGGGGCCGGCGACGCGGCCAGCACCGCCCAGCTGTGGTTCGAGCTCGGCTCGATGCTCGAGGAGCTCGGCGACAGCGACGCCTCGCGCGACGCCTACCGGCACGCCGGCGCCGCGACCGGGCTGGCCATCCTCCACCACGCGCCCGCCGGCCCCACGGGGCCGCGGGCGCCGGCGTGAGCGACGCGCCGAGCGGCAGAGGACGGCCGAAAATCCGGACGCCCGTCCGGATCTTGCCGGAGAGGCCTCACCACTTTCGAGATGGCCCGCCCGAGGCCGGACGTACCCGGCACGATGGGGCCCGTGGTGCCTGAGCAGACAGAGCTCCTCCGACTGATCGACCCCGCGGCCCTGGGCCGCCGGATTCGTGCTGCCCGCGCGACGGCCGGGCTCGACCTGCCCGAGCTCGCCGGCCTGGCCGGCACCACCCCGACCCACCTGGCCGACCTCGAGGCCGGCCGTGCGCGGCCCACCCTGCTCGTGCTCAGCGCCCTCGCCGAGCACACCTGGACCTCCGCCGACGTCCTGCTCCTCGGGGTGCCCGCCGACCTGGTGCCCGAGCTGTACCGCCGGATCGACGACGCGTCGCTCGGGCTCTCGGGCGCCAGCGCCGAGGCGGCGCTCGAGACCGCCGACCGGATCATCGACCTGCTCTCCACGGCCTCGCTGCCCTACCTCGACCTCGCCGCCCGGCGGCTGCGCGCGACCGCGCTGGAGATCCTGGGCGACCTGGCGGGGGCGGTCGACGAGCTGCGCCGGGTGAGCGCCGTACCGGTGGCGGAGGTGGGGTGGATCAAGGACCTCATCGCGCTCAGCCGGTGCCACCGCGAGCTCGGCGAGCTGGACGACGCCATCGCGGTCGGCGAGGACGCGACGACCACCATCCGCTGGCTGGGACTGGCCGAGACGACCGAGGCGATCCAGCTCGCCGTGACCGTCGCGATGGCCTACCTCTTCCGCGGCGACGTGCGCCACGGGGCGCGGCTGTGCCGGCGCGCGGCCGACCAGGCCGACCAGTACGGCCTGCCGGTGGCCAAGGCCTCGGCGATGTGGAACGCCAGCTGCGCCCTGGACGCCGGCGGCGACCCGGCCGGCGGCCTCGACCTCGCCCTCGAGGCCCTGGCCATCTACGAGCGGCAGGGCGAGACCCGGCTGCTGGCCCGGCTGCGGATCGACGTGGTGACCCTGCAGCTCAAGCTCCCCTCGCCCGACCTCGACGGCGCGCTCGCGATGCTCGACCGTGCGCGCGTCGAGCTCGACGCGGCTCCCTCCACCAGCCTCGACGCCGCCCGGCACCGGCTCTGCGCCGCCCGGGTCCGGCACCGTCTCGGCGACGAGGAGACCGCCGCCGACCTGCTCGACGAGAGCGTGGCGCTCACCCCCGACGAGGCCCTCGACCTGCGCGCCTGGCAGTCGGCACTGCGGGGCCGGCTGGCGGCCGACCGCGGCGACGCGCACCGCGCCCGTGAGCACTTCCTCAGCGCCGTGCACACGCTGGTCGGCAACGGCTCCGACAAGGACGCCGCCCAGCTGTGGTTCGAGCTCGGCGACACCCTCACCACGCTCGGCGAGGACGAGCTCGCCCTCCAGGCGTTCCGCAGCGCGGGCGCCTCCCAGGGCCTGCGGGCCCCGGTCCTCACCCCGCTCCCGAGGATGTCGTGACGACCCTGTCGCCCGACCTGAGCACGCTCCTCGCCCAGGTCGGCCCCGTCGTCGTCGGCGGCCGGGTCCGCGCGGCCCGCGCCGACGCCACCCTCTCCCTGGTCGAGCTCTCCCGGTCGACCGGCCTCGGCGTCGTCCTCCTCGACGACGTCGAGCACGGCCGGCACCTGCCCGACCTGGACGTCCTGGTCCGGATCGCCGCCGCGACCGGCACCACCGCCGAGGTCCTCGTCACCGGCCTGAGCGACGACCTGGCGACCGACCTCGGCGGCGAGCTCGACCTCGCCGGGCTCGGCCTGACCACCCACAGCCCGGCCGCCGCCCTCACCACCGCGGACGGCGTCCTCGACCGGCTCGCCGCGGCCGGCGCGACCGCGCCCCACCTCGAGCGCGCCGCGCGCCGCCTGCGCGCCACCGCCCGCGAGGCGGCCGGGGACATCACCGGCGCCATCGCCGACCTCGACCACCTGACCGCCGTACCGGTGGCGGAGCTGCGGTGGGTCCAGGACCTCATCTCCCTCAGCCGCTGCCACCGCAACGCCGGCGACCTCGACCGCGCGATCGCCACCGGCGAGGACGCCGAGCCCACCATCCGCGACCTCGGCCTGGCCACCACCGACGAGGCCTTCCAGCTCGCCATCACCGTCGCCGGCGCGTACGTCGGCCGCGGCGACCTCGGCCACGCCACCCGGATCTGCACCCGCGCCGCCGAGGAGGCCGAGCAGCTCGGCCTCCACCTCGCCCGCGCCTCCGCCCTGTGGAACCGCAGCATCGCCCTGCACGAGGACGGCTTCGCCCTGGCCGCACTCACCGACGCCCTCGAGGCGCTCGAGTACTTCGCCACCCACGGCGACACCCGCAACCTCGGCCGGCTCCGGACCCAGGTCGCGAGCATCCGCCTGGCCCTGCACCCACCCGACGCCCTCGGCGCCCTGGAGATCCTCGCGCTGGCCCGCGAGGAGATCGACTGGTCGACCGCCGGCGCCGTCGACCTGGCCGGCCACCGGCTGATGACCGCCCACGCCCTGCACCTGCTCGGCGACGACGACCACGCCAGCGCCGTCCTCGACGAGAGCGAGCGCGCCCGCCCGGCCGACGTACCGGAGATGCAGGCGTGGCAGACCGCCCTCCGCGGCCGGATCTGCGCCGCCCGCGGCGACCTCGCCGGCGCCCGCGGCCACTTCCAGGACGCCGTCGCCCTCCTCTACGCCATCGACTCCCGCTCCGACATCGGCCAGCTCTGGTTCGAGCTCGGCGACATCCTCGTCGCCCTCGACGAGCCCGAGCAGGCCATCGACGCCTACCGCCGCGCCAGCATCTGCCGCGGTATCCGCGGGCGTTCCTGACCACCCAGCGGGCTATCTTGACCACCGTGACGACCGACCTGGCCGACCTGCTGCAGCAGGTCGATCCGAAGGTCGTCGGCGAGCGCGTGCGCGCCGCCCGCGAGCTCTTCGCCCTCCCCCTCACCGACCTGTCCCACGCGACCGGCCTCGACCCCGCCACCCTCGACGACGTCGAGCACGGCCGCCGTCCCGCCGACCTCACCCTCCTGACCGCGGTCGCCGCGAGCACCGCAGCATCGGTCGAGCTGCTGATCACCGGGCTGAGCCAGGACGCCCTCACCGACCTGCAGGGCGACCTCGACCTCGCCCGCCTCTCCCTGTCGAGCAGCTCCCCCGCCGGCGCCCTGACCACCGCCGAGCGCATCCTCACCCAGCTCGACGCGGCCGGGGCGACGGCACCGCACCTGGACCGGGCGGCGCGGCGGCTGCGGGCGCGGGCGCTGGAGGCCTCGGGGGACCTCAACGGTGCGGTCGAGGAGCTGCGGCGGGTGTCCGTCGTACCGGTGGCGGAGGTGGAGTGGGTCGAGGACCTGATCTCGCTGGCCCGCTGCTACCGGGAGTCGCTCCAGATCGACGAGATGATCGCTGTCGGCGAGCGCTCGGCGGACCTCATCAAGGACCTCGGCCTCGCCGACACGACGCAGGCGATCCAGCTCACGGTGTCGTGCGCGATCGGGCACCTCCTGCACGGCGACTTCGGCCACTGCGCCCGGATCTGCAGGCGGGCCGCTGCGCACGCCGAGCGGCTCGGCCTCGCCTCGGCCAAGGGAGCGGCACTGTGGAACGCCGGCGTGGCCAAGCAAGCGGCCGGCGACCTCCCGGCCGCCCTGCACCTCGCCACGGCAGCGCTCGAGCTGCTCGAGCCGGGCGGCGACTCCCTGCGCATCGGCATGCTGCGGTCCCAGGTGGCGAGCATCCGCCTCGACCTGGAGGATTCCGACCCGCGCATCGCCCTCGCGCTCCTGGCGCTCGCCCGGGAGGACCTGGAAGGAGTCGGCGCCGGGGTCGTCCATCTAGCCCGGCATCGGCTCAACACCGCGCGCGCCCACCACGCGCTCGGCGATGACGAGACGGCCCGGCGCCTGCTCGACGAGAGCGAGGAGATCACTCCTGCTGACGCCATCGACGTCCGCGCCTGGCAGCTCATGCTGCGCGCGCGGATCGCGGCACGGCTCCGAGATGTCGACGGCGCGCTCGCATCACTGCACGCGGCCACCCATCTGCTCACCACCTGCCAGGCGGACGACGTCATCGCGCTGGCGTGGTACCGGCTCGGCGCCGCCTTCGAGGAGCTCGGCGAGCTCGACCACGCAGCCGATGCCCTCCATCGCGCCTGCGTTGCCCAGGGGCTTCGTTCCCCCGCCGTGAGCGAACCCCTGGGACGAGAGCGCAGTGATGACGCCTGACCTGGACATCCTCCTGTCCGCCGTCGATCCCGCGGTCGTCGGCGCGCGGATCCGAGCTGCACGCGAGACGGCCGCCCTGACGGCCGGCGAGCTGTGCCGGGCGACAGGCGTGGACGAGGCGGCGCTCGCCGACCTCGAGGACGGCCGTCGGCCCCTTGCTCCCGCCTTCGTGACCGCCGTCGCCGACCACACCGACACCACGGTCGAGATGCTGGCGACCGGCCTGAGCCGCGATGTCCTCACCGTGCTCCAGGGCGAGCTGGACCACGCACGCCTCGCCCTGTCGGGGCAGCACTCGTCGGACGCATGCGCTGTCGCCGACCGCGTCCTCGAACAGCTGCAGAGCGCCCGCGCCACGGCTCCCCACCTGGAACGCGACGCACGGCGCCTGCGCGCGACCGCGCTCGAAGCGGTAGGCGACCTGGCCTCCGCGATCACCGACCTCCACGCCCTGACCCTGGTTCCGCGACAGGACCCGCAGTGGATCAAGGACCTCATCTCGCTCAGTCGTTGCTACCGCGAGTCGGGCGAGCTCGACCAGGCCATCGCGGTCGGCGAGGAGGCAGAGCAAACCATCCGTGAGCTCGGCCTGGATGACCTCACCGAAGCGATCCAGCTCATGGTGACCGTCACCGCGGCCTATATCTTCCGGTCGGCCACCGGCGACATCGGGCACGCGACCCGGATGTGCATGCGCGCTGCCGACCTGGCCGATCGCCACGGACTCCCGGTCGCCAAGGCCTCGGCTCTGTGGAACGCCAGTCTGGCGAAGTACGTCGGCGGCGACGTGGTCGCCTCGCTCTCCCTCGGGCTGCAGGCGCTGGCGCTGTTCGGCGAGCAGGGGGACCTGCGCAACCTGGGCGTGCTGCGCATGCAGACCGGCAACGCGTACCTCGCCCAGGACCCACCCGACGCCGTCGCGGCGCTCGAAATGCTCACCCTCGCCGGCACCGAGCTGACGATGGCCGGCGCCAGTGCGGTCGAGGTCGCCCGGCATCGACAGATCCTGGCCCGGGCCCACCTCGAACTCGGGGACACCGACGCCGCACGCGATGCGCTCGCCGAGAGCGACGCGCTGACGCCCGACGACGCCGTCGAGCTCCGCGCGTGGCACTTCACGTTGCTGGCCACGCTCGCCGCGAGACAGGGCGACTTCGAGGACACCTATGCCCACCTGGAGCAGGCAGTGCTCATGCTCACCGCCTGCGGTGCGGACGGCGACGCCGCCCAGGTGTGGTTCCGGGTGGCGAGCGTCTTCGCCGATCTCGACGAGCTGGAGCTCGCAGCCGACGCCTACCGTCGTGCCGCCGTCTCCCAGGGCCTCCGACCGCGCTCCTGAGCCGCCCGCCGGATCCGCGGCCACCGCCGCGGATCCGGGCACGAGACGCGTGGGCTCAGCAGCAGGCGCCCTTGTCCGCCAGGACGGAGCCCGCAGGCGTAGGCGGCGCGGCCACCACCCCGACCACCGACATCCCAGCGACCACGCTGACGACCAGAGCCTTCTTCAGACGCGACATTCCCGTTCCCTTTCGTCGCGGGGCGTGCGCCTTTCGCACCCCCCGTGACACGGGACGGTAAGTATTGGACAACTCTCAGATCCAGGAGTTGCCTAGTTTTGATGACTAGAGTTGTCAATGAGGCTCGTGGGGCGCCCCGTGTCCCACTTAGCGAGACAGATCGGCCCGCTGAGCGGGCACTTCCAGACAAGTCAGTACGCCGGGAGGCGGCCGTGAGAAGGCGGCGGGCTCGACCAGCGGCTGCCGTCGTACGACGGCGCGCGGGCTGACTAGGATTGCGCGGTGCCCGGACGCCGGGCACAGGCCGGTGTAGCTCAGTTGGTAGAGCGTCTTACTTGTAATAAGAGGGTCGCGGGTTCAAATCCTGTCACCGGCTCCGCCGATGAATCGCGCGCCAAGGCCTAGTCTCAGCAGCGTGGACCTCCCTGTGCTGCCGCCCGTCCTGCCGATGCTCGCCAAGGCCGTCTCGGGTGTCCCCGACCCCGCCAAGTACGACGACCAGGGGCTCAGCTTCGAGCCCAAGTGGGACGGCTTCCGGTGCCTCGTGTTCCGCGACGGCGACGAGATCGAGCTGGCGAGCCGGAACACCAAGCCGCTGACGCGCTACTTCCCCGAGCTGGTCGAGGCGATGAAGGCGGAGCTGCCGGCGCGGTGCGTGCTGGACGGCGAGATCTTCGTGGCGCAGCAGGGTGGGGACGGCAAGGGGCGCCTGCAGTTCGAGGTGCTGCAGGAGCGGATCCACCCGGCGGCGTCGCGGATCAACCTGCTCGCCGAGCAGACGCCGGCGGACTTCGTCGCCTTCGACCTGCTCGCGCTCGACGACATCTCGTACCTGGAGCGGCCGTTCGCCGAGCGGCGTGCGGCGCTGGAGGAGGCGCTCGCCCACCTCTCCGGCGAGAGCGGTCGCTGCCACCTCACCCGGACGAGCACCGACCCGGCGGTCGCCGAGGAGTGGTTCCACCAGTTCGAGGGGGCGGGGCTCGACGGGGTGATCGCGAAGCCGCTGAGCGCGCCGTACTCCCCCAACGCCCGCACGATGCTCAAGATCAAGCACGAGCGCACGGCCGACGTGGTGCTGGCCGGCTACCGCGAGCACAAGACGAGCACGCCGGAGAACCCGTTGATCGGCAGCCTCCTCCTCGGCCTGTACGACGGCGGCGAGCTGCAGCACATCGGCGTCAGCGCGTCCTTCACCGCGGCCCGCCGGTCCGAGCTGTGGCACGAGCTGCAGGCGCTCGTCGTCCCGATCGAGGAGCACCCGTGGGGTCGCTGGCAGGAGTTCCTGGTGGCCAACCCCGGTCGCCAGCCCGGCACCCAGAGCCGGTGGAGCCAGGGCAAGGACCTGTCGTTCACGCCGTTGCGTCCCGAGCGCGTCATCGAGGTCAAGTACGACGCCATGGAGGGCCGCCGCTTCCGGCACACCGCCCACTTCAAGCGCTGGCGCGAGGACCGCGACCCCGAGTCGTGCGGCTACGAGCAGCTCGAGCAGCCGGTGCGCTACGACCTGGCGGACGTCCTCGGCGGGTGATCCTCGACCGGTGACCGTCGCCGGGGCAGGATGGGGCCATGACCAGCGAGTCCGCACCCCGCGAAGAGCCCTACGACGTCGTCCTGCTCATCGAGAAGGCGCTGACCGCCGCCGACGCCGCCCAGGTCCGCTCGCTGCACCTGGAGCTCGACGACGACCCGACCATCGAGGTCTTCTACCACGTGCTGCTGCCGATGGCCGATGCTGCCGCGGCGGTCGAGGCCTCGCTCGGCGTCATCGGCGGCGCCGACATCATCGCGCCCCCGATCACGCCCTCACCGGACGAGATCGACACCCTGCGCGAGGAGTACCGCGACCAGGCCGACCGCGACCTGGCCGCCACCCGCGACGTGCTGCTGGCCACGGGGGCGCACCTCGGGTCGGCGAGCGTCGTCACCGAGCCGCCGGTCGACGCGCTCATCGCCAAGGTCAAGGAGGTCGACGGCCGGGAGTCGATCATCCTGACCCGGCCGCACCTGGTCGCGGAGTTCTTCCACGTCGACTGGACCTCGCGCGCGCGGCGCAAGCTCGGCGTACCGGTGCTGCACCTGCTGGAGCACGAGACCGCCTAGGTCCCCTCGACCCGGTTGCCCTCCGCGTCCCAGTGCTCGGCGACCTTCTTGCTGGGCTGCACCCGCGGCGGCTCCCCCGGCATCTTCGGGTAGTCCGGCGGGAAGTTGAGCTCGCCCGCGCCCTCGGCGACCTGCTGGTCCCACAGGTCCAGCAGCGGCTGGAGCGAGTACGCCGTGTCGTCGATCCCCGCCCACGGGTCGCCGTCGGCGAGGCGCTCGGGGACGGTGAAGAGGTTGTAGCCGCGCGGGTCGGTGACGCCGGCCAGCTCGGCCCAGGTCATCGGGGTCGAGACGGGCGCGCCGGGCAACGGCCGCAGCGAGTACGCCGACGCGATCGTCCGGTCGCGGTTGTTCTGGTTGAAGTCGATGAAGATGCGCTCGCCGCGCTCCTCCTTCCACCACGCCGTGGTGACCTGGTCGTCGCGGCGGGCGAGCTCGCGGCCGAGGGCGATGGCGGCGTGGCGGACGTCGGTGAACTCCCAGCGGGGCTCGATCCGGACGTAGACGTGGACGCCGCGGTTGCCGGACGTCTTGGGGAAGCCGACCAGACCGAGCTCGCCCAGCAGCTCGTGGGCGACGCCGGCGACGCGCACGGCGTCGGAGAAGGTCGTGCCGGGCTGGGGGTCGAAGTCGATGCGCAGCTCGTCGGGGTGGTCGACGTCCGCGCGCCGGACCGGCCAGGGGTGGAAGGTGAGGGCGCCCATCTGGGCGCACCAGACCGGGACGGCGATCTCGGTCGGGCAGATCTCCTCGGCGGTGCGGCCCGACGGGAAGGTGATCTCGACGGCCTCCAGGTAGTCGGGAGCGCCCTTGGGGACCCGCTTCTGGTAGAAGCCCTCGGCGTCGTTGTCGCGCGGACCGGTGGCCAGCCGGAAGCCCTCGCGGACCCCCGACGGCCACCGCTCCAGCGCGGTGGGCCGCTCGCGCAGCGCGCGCATGAGACCGTCGCCGGCCGCGGCGACGTACTCGGCCACCATGAGCTTGGTGACCTCGGGAGTGTGCTCGGTCGCCTCGTAGATCACCCGGTCCGGGCTGGACACCCGGACCTCGCGGTCACCTGCCTGGACCATCGCCGCCGCGGTCTTCGCCATGCGCCGACCCTATGCGGAGTCAGGCCTGGTCGGCGGGTTCGAGCGTCAGGCTGATCGAGTTGATGCAGAACCGGTCGCCGGTCGGCGTGCCGTAGCCGTCGGGGAAGACGTGACCGAGGTGCGATCCGCAGTTGGCGCAGCGGACCTCGACCCGCTTCATGCCGTGCGAGGTGTCCTCGATGTACTCCACCGTGTCGCTGATCGGCTGGTAGAAGCTCGGCCAGCCGCAGCCGGAGTGGAACTTCGTGTCCGACTCGAACAACTTGGCCTGGCAGGCCTTGCACCGGTAGACACCGGTGGTCTCGGTGTCGGTGTACTCACCGGTGAAGGCCCGCTCGGTGCCGGCCTGGCGGAGCACCTGGTACTCCTCGGGAGTGAGCTCCGCGCGCCACTCCGCGTCCGTCTTCTCGACCTCGTAACCCATGACACCGAGCGTACTCAGCAGGTCACGCCGCGACCCCCGCGACCGGCATCCCGGCCGCGCGCCAGGCGGCGAAACCGCCGACGACGTCGGTGGCCCGGTCGATGCCGAGGCTGCGGAGGGCGTCCGCGGCGAGCGAGGAGGTGTAGCCCTCCTGGCACAGCACCAGCACCCGCAGGTCGTACGACGCCTCGGGGAGCCGGGCGTCGCTGCGCGGGTCGAAGCGCCACTCGAGCACGTTGCGCTCGACCACGAGGACGGGCAGCCAGGCGGCGACCTCGCCCTCGATCGCGCGCTGGGCGGCGGGGCGGATGTCGACGAGGAGCACCTGGCCGACGGTGACGAGCTCCTGGAAGGCCGCGCGCGGGCTGATCCGGTCGAGGCGGGAGCGGGCGTCGGCGAGGAGGGCGTCCACGCCGTCGTACCGGGCGGGGGCGGGCGCGGGGGCGAGGGTGCTCACCACTCCTCCCCGGCCTTCTCGACGCCGAGGGCCTCGAGCCGGTCGCCGTGGAACTTGAACCGGGTCATCGTGTGCAGCCGCGGCGAGTACGCGTGCAGCGAGAGGGCGGGGCCGTCGGTGGCGTTGCGGACGTCGTGCGCGTAGCCGGCGCCGAACGCCTTGCCGTCGCCGGGACCGAGGTCGACGAGCCGCAGCCCGCCGTCGAAGGTGTGCTCGGTGAGCCGGCCCTCGAGGACGGTGAAGGCGCCGGACGACGAGCCGTGGTCGTGCCAGTCGGTGGCGGCACCGGCCGGCCAGGAGATCAGCCAGAGCTCGTAGTCGTCGGTGGTGAGCAGGCGGATCCACGAGCGCTCGTACGGGTCGTGGTCGAGCAGGTGGTGCAGGTCGGGGTCAGCGGCGTGGTTGCGCACGACCTCGAGCAGGGGCAGGACGGCGAGCTGGGTCATGGGGGTTTCCTCCGGGAGTGGTCGGTGCTGGATCTGGGGTGCGGATCAACAGCAGCGACAACACAGCCCGGACGCCCGGAGGGTGCCGCGCAGGACTGGGCGGAGACGGGTCATGTCTCCATAGTGGACTAAGTCGATAGACTTTGCAAACGAGCGCGGGATTCCGGTGCGGCGGTCAGGTCAGGTCACGTCAGGCCAGGTCAGGGCAGCGTGGCCAGCAGCGCGGCGACCTCGACCCGGCGGCCGGTGTAGAACGGCACCTCCTCGCGCACGTGGCGGCGGGTCTCCGAGCCGCGCAGGTGGCGCATCAGGTCGACGATCCGGGTCAGGTCGTCGGCCTCGAAGGCGAGGATCCACTCGTAGTCGCCGAGCGCGAAGCTCGGGACCGTGTTGGCCCGGACGTCGGGGTACCCGCGGGCCATCTGGCCGTGCTCGGCGAGCAGCCGGCGGCGCTCGGCGTCCTCGAGGAGGTACCACTCGTACGAGCGCACGAAGGGGTAGACGGCGGCGTAGGCGTGGGCGCGCTCGTCGGCGAGGAAGGCCGGCAGGTGGCTGCGGTTGAACTCGGCCGGGCGGTGCAGCGCCATCTGGGACCAGACCGGGGCCAGGCGCGCGCCGAAGGCGGTCCGCCGCAGCCGGTGGTAGGCGTCCTGGAGCTGGTCGCTGGTGGCGGCGTGCCACCAGATCATCAGGTCCGCGTCGGCGCGGAGGCCGCCGACGTCGTACAGGCCGCGGACGACGACGTCCTCGGCAGCGAGGTCGGCCAGGAAGGCCTCGAGCTCGGCCGTCTCCTGCTTGCGGACGACATCGTCGGCGCCGAGCGTCTGCTCGAGCCGGAACACCGACCACATCGTGAAGCGGATGGTGTCGTTGAGCTCGTTGATCTTCGCGGCGTTGGTCTTGAGGTGCGCCTGCGGGTCCTGGTCCGACATGCCTGCCATTGTGCCGCCCGGGTCCTACCGGCCGTAGCCCGCCTCCCGCGCCTTGACGATGGCGTCGGCGCGACCCGTGGCGTGGAGCTTGGCGTAGATCGCCGAGACCGTGTTGCGCACGGTCTTGTTGGAGACGTAGAGCTCGCCGGCGATCTCGTCGTTGCTGCGGCCCGCGGCGATCCGCTGGAGGACGTCGCGCTCGCGCTCGGTGAGCTCGGGGAAGGGCTCGTCCTCGGCGGTGGTGGCGGGGGTGGCGCCGGCGAAGAGAGCGGCGATGCGGGCGGCGAGGCTCGCGCCGAAGACCATGCCGCCGGCCGCGGCGGAGCGGATCGCGTGCTGGACCTCGTCGGCGCCCGCGCCCTTGAGCAGGTAGCCGCAGGCACCGGCGCGGATCGCGCTGAGGATCGTGTCGTCGTCCTCGTTCATGGTCAGCATGACCACGCGCAGCGCGGGGTCGCGGCCAGTGAGGAAGCGGGTGGCCTCGATGCCGTCGAGGTGGGGCATCTGGATGTCCATCACGACGAGGTCCGGGGCGGTCTCCCCGACGACGTGCAGGGCCTCGCGGCCGTCGTCGGCCGAGCCGACGACCTCGATCCCGTCGAGCGCGGTGAGGAGCGCGGTGAGGCCGTCGCGGACGATCTGGTGGTCGTCGACCACGACGACGCGGATCGGGCTGGTCATGCGGGGCTCCTCAGCGGAAGGCGGGCGCGGACGACGGTGCCGCCGTCCGGGGGTGAGCTGATCGTGGTGGTGCCGCCGAGCTCGGCGGCGCGCTCGCGCAGGCTGACCAGGCCGACGCCGGCGGCACGGTCGGCGGGGATGCCGCGGCCGTCGTCGGCGAGCTCGACGACGAGCGTGTCGTCGGTGACGGCGAGGTCGAGCCGGGCCTGGGAGGCGGCGGCGTGACGGGCGACGTTGGTCAGCGCCTCCCCCACGATCCGGTACGCCGCGACCTCGACCGCGGCGGGCAGCCGGAGGTCCTCGGGCGCCACCACGTCGAGCGGTACGTCGAGCGACTCGGCCTGCTGGCGCAGCGCACCCACCAGACCACGGTCGTCGAGGGCGGGCGGACGCAGGTCGTGCACGAGCCGTCGTACGTCGGCCACGACCTCCTGCACCTGGGCGCTCACCGTCTCGACCTGGTCCCGGGCGCGGGCCGGGTCGCGCTCGACGGTCATCCGGGCGGCCTCGAGCTGGAAGACGATGCCGCTGAGCGCGGGGCCGAGCCCGTCGTGGAGGTCGCGGCGGATCCGGCGGCGCTCCTCCTCGCGCGCGGTGACGAGCCGCTCGCGGCTGCGCTGGACCTCCTCGGCGAGCTGGCTGGTGCGGGCGGCGGTGGCGGCCTGGCGGACCAGGTCGCCGAGCAGCTCCTCGTCGCGCACGCTCAGCCGGCTGCGCAGGCCGCGGGCGGGCAGCACGAGACGGCCGATGGTGACGTCGCGGTAGGTGATCGGGAGGGTGCGCACCTGCGCCGGGCGCTCGCCGTACGTCGTGACGAGGCGCTCGCCGTGGCCGCGGTCGACCTCGACGCTGACAAAGGGGACGCCGAACGCCGAGGCGACCGCGCGGGCGACGGCGCTGAGCTGCTCGGTGCTGTCGTCGGTGGTCTCCAGGGTGGAGGCGAGGCCGGCCACGGCGTCGTACCGGTTGCCGCGCTCGCCGAGCATCAGCCGCCGTACGGCGGCGGAGAGGCGGCTGCGCAGGGGTCCGTAGAGCAGGACCGCGACGAGCAGCACGACGGTGACGACCTGGGCCTGGGTGAGCGCGTCGTCGAGGACGAGGGTGAGCAGGCCGAGCACGGCGGCGTCGGCGAGGACGAGGACGGTGACCAGTGCGGCGAGGACGAGGGTGCGGCTGAGCAGGTCCTGGATCGAGACCAGCTGGGGGCGCACGATGGCGACCGTCATCGCGGCCGGCGGCAGCACGGTGGCGAGGAAGGCGCCGGTGTAGTCGGCGCCCGGGACCTCGGCGACGACGGTGACGACGATCGAGACGACGATGACCAGGACGCTCCACAGCAGCCAGCGCATCCGGTCGCGCATCAGGCCCTCGGAGCGGCGGTAGCGCACGACCACGGTGAGCAGCGAGAAGAAGAAGCCGACCACCCCGAGCGTGATGCCGAGCGAGACCAGCTCCGGGCCGTGGCCGGCGAAGGCGTGGATGGTGGTCGGGTCCTGGTCGACGCCGGGGGGCAGCATCCCGGAGCGCTGCTCGTCCTCGGCGGGGGCGACGATGATCAGCAGGCCGCTGAGACCGAGCACACCGACCGCGCACCAGGAGGCCGGCGTCCACCGCCCGGGCAGGAAGCGGCCGGTCGGGAAGACGAGCAGGAGCACCGCGACGACCGAGGTCAGGTACGACGCGAAGCGGTCGAGGAACCACAGCATGAACGTCATGCCCGGCCAGGCGTGGTCGGCGGTCAGCCCGGCGTGGACGTAGCTCTGCGAGAAGCCGTCGAGCGCCCAGAACAGGCCGAAGAGTGCGAGCACCCAGCCGAAGCGCTGCTTGCGGTCGTGGCACAGGATCACCGAGGCGAGGGCGCCGAGCACGACGCCGTCCACGACCCAGGGCCAGCCCGGGCCGCCGGCGATGTCGACACCCGGACCGCGGTCGGGAGCGCCCATGTCGATCCACGCGGCGACCGGGAGCAGCACGACGCAGAGGGCCGGGATGACGAGCACGCCCGCGACCTGGAGGCCGCGGGGGCGCGCGTCGTCGTACCGGGGCTCGGGTTGCACCGGCACATTGTGCCGCCGGTCCGGCCCCCCACAGGCCGGACCGGCGGATTTCCTCACTCGGCTCACGCGCGGCCGCGGTAGGCCTTGTCCCCGGCCAGGAAGCCGAGCGCGATCACGATGAGGCCGAGCGGACCGGTCATCCCGGCCATGTACTGCAGCGGCGAGATGCCGAGCAGGAGGGTGAGGCCGCCGCCGAGCAGGCCGACCAGCCCCATCCAGCGCGGGACGCCGCCCCGGCGCGCGGCCGCGAACAGCGTGATCCCGGACAGCCCGAGCAGCCCCCAGCACCACGGGATGGTGCCGAGCCAGTGGTTGAACATCGCGGCGTTCTCGGGGGCGACGATGCCCGGCTCGCTCGCGGCGAAGATGAACTCGGTGTCGAGCCCCGACCCGACGACCAGCATGATCGCGGTGACGAGGACGCCGGAGAACGCGACGAGCGGCAGCACGCTGTCGGCCCCCGTCGTCGCCCGCAGTCGGCGGAACAGCCCCGCCGCGAAGATGATCATGAGCACCGCGCCGACCATCGCGAACAGGTGGAAGGCGACCATCTGCGGCACCTGGTCACCGAGCTTGTCGGCGATCGCCGGGGCGTCGCCCTGGAGCTTCTCGTCGTACACGGCGTCGACCATGGAGGTCGACACGACGACACCGAGGCCGGCGATCCCGGCGCCGAGCCCGGCCAGCGCCCACCGCGTCGGCGGGGAGGTGGCCGGCCGGTCGCCCGGTTCAGCGCGGTCGAGGGCGGTCGGGGGAACATGCGTCTGTGCGGTCATGGGAGCACCGTGCCGGGCCGGTTGTCCCGCGGGACAGGGACAACCCGGCACACCTCCCAGGACCGCCGAAGGAGCACGTTCCGGCGGCCGAAGTCGCGGGGTTCAGGCGCCGAGGGCGCAGGGTTCACCCCTCGAGGGCGCAGGGTGGGTGCTCTGGCAGGCTGGACCCGTGAGCCGAGCGGTGGTCGTGGGTGCCGGGATCGCAGGTCTGACGGCGGCGCGGGAGCTCGCCGCCGCGGGACACGACGTACTCGTGCTGGAGGCGACCGACCGGGCCGGGGGCAAGCTGCGCTCCGCGGAGGTCGCGGGGGCGACGGTCGACGTCGGTGCCGAGGCGATGCTGCACCGGCGTCCCGAGGGGATCGCGCTGGCGGATGCGCTGGGCCTCCCGCTGGTCCATCCGACGGCGGCGAGCTCGCGGGTGTGGACCCGCGAGGCACTGCGCCGGCTGCCGCGCACGGTGATGGGCGCGCCGGTCGACCTCGACGAGCTGGCGGCGTCCGGGATCCTCTCGGCGGAGGGCATGAGTCGCGCTTCGGACCAGCAACTGCCGCACTTCGTCCCGGGGGGTGACATCGCGGTCGGCGACCTCGTCGCCCAGAGGTACGGCGACGAGGTGGTCGATCGTCTCGTCGAGCCCCTCCTCGGCGGTGTGTACGCCGGCCAGGCCCGCCGCATCTCCACCCGCTCCGCCGCGCCCCAGCTCCTCGACCTCCTCGTCCGCGACGAGGTCGTGCTGCCACCGCCGCCGGCCGAGGCGCCGCCCGTGTTCGCCGCCGTCGACGGCGGGATGTGGCGGCTGCCCGCCGCGCTCGCCGAGGACGTGGCCGGGCGGCCCGGCTGCGCGATCCGGTACGACGCCCCGGTGACCGCGATCCGCCGTACCGGCGCGGGTTTCGTGGTCGCCACCCCCGACGGCGACGAGGCCGCCGACCTACTCGTGCTGGCCACGCCCGCCGCGCCGACCGCCCGGCTGCTCGGTGACATCGCGCCCGCCGCGGCGGCGGAGCTGGCGGCGATCGAGTACGCGTCGGTCGCGCTCGCGACGTTCGCCTTCCGCGCCGACGACCCCGCGGTCGCGGAGGCGCTCGACGTCGGGGCTTCCGGCTTCCTGGTGCCGCCGGTCGACGGGCGCCGGGTCAAGGCGGCGACGTTCTCGTTCGCCAAGTGGGAGTGGGTACGCCGGACCGGCGCCGGGCTGCTGGTGCTGCGCACCTCGCTGGGGCGCTACGGCGAGGCCGACGTCCTGCAGGTGCCCGACGCCGAGCTCGTCGCGGCCTCGCGCGCCGACCTCGCGGCGGCGACCGGGCTGCCGCTCGCCGTACCGGCGGAGGACGTCGTGGTTCAGCGCTGGGGCGGCGGACTGCCGCAGTACTGGGTCGGTCACACCGACCGCGTCGCCCGGATCCGCGCGGCGGTCGCCGCCGTCCCGGGGCTCGCCGTGTGCGGCGCCGCGTACGACGGCGTCGGCATCCCGGCCACCATCGCCTCGGCCCGCGCGGCCGCGGCCCTGCTGCCGTAGGGAACCGCACCACCGGCGGGCGCGTCGGACCCGCATGAAGCAGACCCGCTCCCGACTGACCCTCGCCCTCGCCGGTGCGGCCGCCGTGGTCTCGCTGGCCGCCTGCGCAGGTTCCGGCGGCGACTCCGACAGCGCCGACGCCGACGGGGCCGGCGGCGGCCGCGCCGCCGTCGCCGCGACCCGGGACGCGCCGGAGGCCGCCGACCTGGGCTCGCTGAGCAAGCAGGAGTCCGCCGCCGACGCCGATCCGGCGGCCGGTGCCCCCGCGAACCCCGCCAGCCCCGGTCAGCAGGACGAGGCCACGACGCCCGCGGTGATCTCGACCGGCACCGTGTCCCTGGAGGACAAGGACGTCGCGCGGACCCGGCTGGAGGTCCGCAAGATCGTCGACCGCTTCCGCGGCTCGGTGAGCGAGCAGGAGACGGTGACCGGCGACAAGGGCGAGGTCGCCTCGGCGCGGCTGGTGCTGCGGGTCCCGGCGGCCCAGTTCGACGAGGTGGTCACCGCGCTCGAGGACGTCGCGACGCTGACCGACTCGAGCACGAGCTCGGAGGACGTGACCGGCGAGGTCGTCGACGTCGAGGCGCGGATCCGCGCGCAGCGCAAGAGCGTCGAGCGGATCGAGACGCTCCTGGCCCGCGCCGAGACGATCGAGCAGGTGGTCGCGGTCGAGACCCAGCTGGCCCGCCGCCAGGCCGACCTCGACGCCCTCGTGTCGCGGCAGAAGTGGCTGGCGGACCAGACCGGGATGTCGACGGTGAGCGTCTACATCCAGCAGCCGGCGCAGAAGGACGACAAGGGCGACGACGACAAGGGCGGCTTCCTCGGCGGCCTGGAGCGCGGCTGGGACGCCTTCGTCGACGGGCTCGGCGGCGCCGCCCTGGTGCTCGGGTTCGCGCTCCCCTGGCTCATCGTGCTCGCGCTGCTGGGCGCTCCGCTGGCGTGGGCACTGCGGCGGCGTGCCGGCCGCCGGCCGGCCGGACCGACGGCGCCGACGGACCCGACGCCCCCGCCGACGAGCCCTCCCGCGGCGGCGACACCGTGAGGTCCCGGCCGCGGGTCTCGGGCAGCAGCGCCATGCAGGTCAGGCTCAACAGCGCTACAACGACGTTGTAGCCGGCGACGAGCCACAGCGAGTCCCCACCGAGGGTGACGAGCCAGGCCGCGATGAGCGGGGTCAGCCCGGACGCCACGACCCCGGAGAGCTGGTAGAGCGCGCTCAGCGCCGAGTAGCGGTAGCGGGTGTCGAAGAGCTCGCTCCAGAACGCGGCGAGCGGACCGTAGACGGTGCCGTAGACCAGGCCCAACCCGCCGATGAAGGCCACGCTGACGGCGAGACCGCCGCCCGACTGCACAGCGGCCGCGACCGGGAACGCCAGGGCCAGCCCCAGCAAGGCGCCGACCCGGTAGACGGGCTTGCGGCCGAACCGGTCGCTCAGCGCCCCGGACACCAGCGTCAGCACGACGCCGAGCACCGCACCGACCATGATCGCGTTGAGCACGAGCGACTTCGCGACGCCGACGGTGTTGACGGCGTACGCCAGCAGGAACACCGAGTACAGGTTGAACGTGAAGCCCTCGACGAAGCGGGTGCCCATGCCGAGCAGCAGCGTGCGCGGCTGGTTGCGGAACAGCTCGCGCACCGGCATCGCGCTGACCTCCTTGCGCTGCTGCACCTCGCGGAAGGCGGGGGTCTCCATCACCGACAGCCGGATCCAGGCCCCGATCGCGAGCAGCACGATGCTCAGCAGGAAGCACACCCGCCAGCCCCACGCGAGGAACTGCTCCTCGGGCAGCCGGCTGGCCAGCGCGAACGCGCCGGACGCGAGGAACAGCCCGCCCGGGACGCCGATGTGCGCGAAGCTGCCGAAGAAGCCCCGTCGCTCCGGCGGCGCGAACTCGACGGCGAGGAGCACGGCGCCGCCGTACTCGCCGCCGACGCCGATGCCCTGGAGGATCCGCAGCAGGACGAGCAGGATCGGCGCGAGCACCCCGATGCTGTCGTACGACGGCAGCAGCCCGATGAGCGCGGTCCCGGCGCCCATGATGCCGAGGGTCCAGATCAGCATCGCCTTGCGGCCGATCCGGTCGCCGAAGTGGCCGAAGACCAGCCCGCCCACCGGGCGGGCGAGGAAGCCCACGGCGAAGGTGCCGAAAGCCGCGAAGGTCGCCGCGGTGCCGCTGAGGCCGTTGAAGTAGAGCTTGTCGAAGACCAGTCCCGCGGCGGTGCCGTAGAGGAAGAAGTCGTACCACTCGATCGTCGCTCCGACCGCGGCCGCGAGCGCGACCCGGCGCGGGGAGGGTCCCACCGCGCTCACGCGGCGAGGAGGCGGTCGACGACGGGGCGGGCCCGGCCGAGCCAGTCGGCGTAGGCAGCGGGATCATCGTGCGCCCGGTCGAGGACGTACAGCCCACCCGCCGGTACGACGGCGCCCAGGTGCGTCAGCAGCGGCGCCAGGCCGAGCTCGGGCGCGAGCGCGTGGGCCGGTCCCGCCCCGAGCATGAGCGGTACGGCGACCCCGCCGAGCTGCCCGACCGCGAACCGGTCGAGGAACAGCTTGAGCAGCCCCGTGTACGTCGCCTTGTAGGTCGGGCACGCGACGACGACCAGCCGCGCCCGCCCCACCTGCGCGACGAGGTCGTCGACGGCCGGGTCGGTCCAGTCGATCAGCGCGGCGCCGAGGGTGGCCAGGTCGACGACGAGATCCGGCTCGGCACCGACGAGCTCGCGGTGCAGGTGGAGTGCCGCGGACAGCGTGCGGCTCGCTGCCTTGGGATTGCCGACCAGGACCGCGGTGCTCATCGCCCGACGGCCCCGAACGGCACGGAGGCGCTGACCCGGCGGCGCGGGCCGTCGTACTTCCACAGGCCGCGGTCGGCGAGGATCGGCAGCACGCCCTCGCCGAACCAGTAGGCGCCCTCGAGGTGCGGGTAGGCCGAGAGCACGAACTCGGAGAGGCCGAGGTCGGCGTACTCGGCGATCCGGTCGGCGACCTGCTCGTGGCTGCCGACGAGCGCGGTGCCGGCCCCGCCGCGGACCAGACCGACGCCGGCCCAGACGTTGGGGTAGATCTCCAGGTCGGCGGTGCTGCCGCTGTGCAGGTCGAGCATCCGGCGCTGGCCCTCGGACTCGCTGCGGCGCAGGCCCTCCTGGACCTTCGCGATCGCGGCGGGGTCGATCCCGGCGAGCAGCCGGTCGGCCTCGGCCCAGGCCTCCTCGGCGGTGTCACGGGTGATGACGTGCATCCGGATGCCGAACCGGATCGGGCGGGCGTCGAGGTCGCGGCCGCTCTCGGCGGCGAGCCTGCGGACCCACGCGATCTTCTCGGCCACGGCCTGCGGCGGCTCGCCCCAGGTCAGGTAGACGTCGGCGTGCTCGGCGGCGACGAGGCCGGCCGCGGGCGAGGAGCCGCCGAAGTAGATGTCCGGCACCGGGTCGGGGATCTGGCCGAGCTTGGCGGCCTCGACCGAGAGGTGCTTGCCGGTGAAGTCGACGGTCTCGCCGGTCCAGAGGCGGCGCACGATCTCGAGGAACTCCCCACAGCGCTCGTAGCGCTCGTCCTTGTCGAGGAAGTCGCCGAACATCCGCTGCTCGTGGCTCTCGCCGCCGGTGACGACGTTGAGCAGGAGCCGTCCGTCGGAGAGGTTCTGGAAGGTCGCCGCCATCTGCGCGGCGAGGTAGGGCGCGACGATGCCGGGCCGGAACGCGACCAGGAACTTCAGCCGCTCGCTGGTCTGGCTGAGCATCGCGGTGGTCAGCCAGGCGTCCTCGCACCACGCGCCGGTCGGGGTGAGCGCCGCCTCGAAGCCGTTGTCCTCGGCCGCCCGGGCGACCTGGGTCAGGTACGCCACGTCCGCAGGACGCCCGGCCTGGCCGGGGTTGACGCCGTGACCGCCGCCGACGACGTGCCGGCCGTCGCCACCGTTGGTGGGCAGGAACCAGTGGAACTTCAGGGACATGCGCTCTACTTCCTAGATCTGGCCGTGGTTGGGCGGCAGGGTGCCGTCGATGGCGTGCCGGCCGAGGTGGTGGACCTTCCACGCCGCCGGGTCGTGCAGGGTGTGGGTACGGGCGTTGCGCCAGTGCCGGTCGAGGTCGAGCGAGGCGATGGCCGAACGGGTGCCGGCGACCTCGAAGAGGCGGCTGCCCGCGTCGACCGCGGCGGCGGTGGTCGAGGCCCGGGCCGCGGCGACGGCGAGGCTGGCCTCGGCGGCGCTCTGCGCGGTGAGCCGGGCGCGGGCCCGGTCGACGGCGCGACCGGCCTCGGCGACGAGTGCCTCGGCGGCCCGGACCTGGAGCTCGACCTCGCCGAACGCCTGGACGACGAGCGGGTCGTCGGCCGCGCGCTCGGTGCCGTAGTGCGCCATGGCGTCGGGGTAGGGCCGGCTCTTGGTGGTCACGAACGTCCCCGCCTCGCGTACGGCGGCGCGCGCGATGCCGGCATCGATCGCGGCGTGGAGCAGCTGGGCGAAGGCGCCGTACACCTGGGGGCGCTCGAAGGTCAGGTGGTACGGCATCACCCGGTCACCGGCGACCCGGACCCGGCGCAGCCGCACGGTGCCGCTGGCGGTCACCCGCTGGCCGAGGCCGTCCCAGTCGTCGACGACGGCGACCCCGGCGGCATCGCGCTCGACCCACGCGACGTGGAGCGGGCCGTCGTCGTCCAGGTGCGCCAGGACGGGGATCCAGTGCGCGAAGAGCGCCCCGGTGGCGTAGCCCTTGTCGCCCTCCAGCAGCCAGTCGCCACGGCGCTCCGGGTCGGGGCGCAGCGTGGTCGCGTGGTCACGGACGTGGCGGCTGCGGATCTCGGACTGCGCGTTGCCGAAACGCTTGCCGGCCAGGACCTCGCCGAGCAGGTGCTCCTGCAGCGCGGGGCTCCCCTGCTCGACCAGCGCGGCGACGTAGACGAAGTGGCTGTGCGGGATCTGCGCGAGGTTCGGGTCGCCGGTCGCGATGAGCCGCACCACCTCCGCCAGCACCTCGGCGCCGAGACCCGCGCCGCCGTGCGCGACCGGCACGGTGATGGCGAGCAGGCCGGACGCCGAGAGCTCCTCGACCTCCGCGACCGGGAGGATCCGCTCCCGGTCGCGGACGGCGGCGCCCCGGGCGAAGCGCGCGGCCAGGTCGGTGGCCGTCGCGATCGCCGAGTCGGCGGTGTGCCCGGTGCGGCGGGTGGGTGCGGCGATCGTCATCCGACGCGCTCCAGCTCGGCCGCCTCCAGCTCGCGCACCAGGGGCAGCACCTCGCGGCCGAAGTACTCGACGTCCTCGAGGTAGTGCAGGAAGCCCAGCAGGAACAGGTTCACGCCGCGCTTCTTGTACTCGATCATCCGGGTGGCGATCTGCTCGGGCGTGCCGATCAGGCCGGTCCGGAAGCCGTCGTTGTACTGCACGAGGTCGGCGAACTCGGAGTCCTGCCACATGCCCTTCTTGTCGCCGGTGGACTGACCGGCCTGCTTGACCGCGGCGCCGAAGCCCTCGACCGCCTCGCGGTCGGCCTTGTCGACGATCTCGCGCAGCACGTCGCGGGCCTCGGCCTCGGTGTCGCGGCCGATGAAGAAGCCGTTGAGCCCGAACTTCACCGTGCGCCCGTGCACGGTCGCGACGTCGGTGACGTCCTGGATCTGCTCGGAGATGCCCTCGGGGGTGTTGCCGTTGGCGAAGTACCAGTCGGAGACCCGGCCGGCCATGCCGCGGGCGTCCGTGGAGTTGCCGCCCTGGAAGATCTCCGGGTGCGGGCGGCCCTCGACGGCGACCGGCTTGGGCTTGAGGTCGAAGTCGTGGAGCCGGTAGAAGTCGCCGTTGAGCTCGGCGTGCTCGGAGGTCCAGATCTCGCGGACGTAGCGGATGAACTCCTCGGCCCGGCGGTAGCGCTCGCCGTGCTCGAGCCACGGCTCGCCGAGCTTGGTGAACTCGTCCTTGAACCAGCCGCTGACGACGTTGACCGCGGCCCGGCCGCCGGAGATCTGGTCGGCCGTGGCGAGCAGCTTGGCGAGGACGCCGGGCTGCCACAGGCCGGGGTGCACCGCGGCGATCACCTTGAGCCGCTCGGTCGCGAGCAGCAGCGCGAGGCTGAAGCTCGTCGACTCGTGCTGGTACGCCGCGCCGTACGACGCGATGTAGCGCACCTGCGTGAGGGCGTACTCGAAGCCGTTGTTCTCGGCGAGACGGGCGAGCCGGACGTTGTAGTCATAGCTCCAGTCGGTGCGCTGCTCGATCTTGCTCACCACGAGTCCCCCGCTGACGTTGGGCACCCAGTAGGCGAACTTGAGCGGCTCGGCGAAGGCCTCGATGTCGAAGGGCTGCTGGTCGGTCATGGCTGTCTCCGGTGGATAAGTCGAGTAGTTCAATAGACATTAGCGGATAGATGCGGGCACGCAAGACGGAGCGGGGCCGCCGGTCCCGTGGAACCGACGACCCCGCGATAGGCAGGACCTCTCACCCTGCGCTCGCGCCCGCCTCCGCGCCGGGGCGCGCGGTGCGGCCGATCGCCCAGGCGTACGGCGGCGGGGTGCCGTTGACGAGGTGCCCGCCGACCACGCGGGCCTTGAGGATCCGCGGGTTGTGCGAGGCCACCGTGCGCGCGTTGCGCCAGTGCCGGTCCAGGCCCGCCGACCGCGCAGTGCCCGAGGCGCCGAGGGTGTCGAACAGCGCCGAGGTCAGCCCGAGCACCAGGTCGGTGACCACGACCTGCGCCTGGGAGGACTCGATCTCGGCGGCCTCGTTGGCCGCGGCCACCCGCTCCGGCTCGCCGGACGCGACCGGCGCCAGGTCGGCGACGGCCTGCACGGCACCGGCGACCCGGAGCGTGGTCGCCTCGGCGGCGTACACGGCGGCGGAGGCCTCGCCGATCCGGGCCAGCACCTGCGGGTCGTCGCGCACCCGCGCGGCGTTGGCATGGGAGTAGTTGCGCTCCCGCTCGCGCACCCGGGTGGCGAAGTCGTGCAGCGCCGCCTTGCCGATGCCGGTCAGCACGGCGAGCAGGTTGAGCTGGTAGAGCGCGGTCTGGAACGGGAAGCGCTCCCCGAAGGCCAGCACGTGCTCGGCCGGCACCGGCGCGGCGGCGAAGGTCGTCGTCCCGCTGCCGGAGCCGCGCTGGCCGAAGCCGTCCCAGTCGTCGGAGACGGTGACCTCGGGGTCGCGGGTGTCGACGAGCGCGATCGCGAAGTCCGGCTCGTGACCGGGACGCTCGCGGCGCACGTAGACGTCGGCCCACTCGGCGTAGATCGTGCCGGTCGTGTAGAACTTGCTGCCGCTGAGCAGGTAGCTCCCGTCGCGCTGCCCGGTCAGCACGGTCTGCTGGGTGTCGATCGCCGTGGCGCCGACCTCGGACCAGGCGTTGCCGGCGATCTCGCCGGCCGCGAACCGCTCGAACCACACCCGCTGGTCGGCGCCCTGCGCGTGCTGCCAGAGCCGGTCCTCGACCAGCGCGGCGTGCCCGCGCAGGGCCTGGGGCAGGTTGCTGTCTGCGGCCGCGAGGTCGATCCAGAGCTGCGTGAGCTCGGGTATCGAGGCCCCGCGGCCGCCGTACTGGGTCGGGACGCGGAGCGCCCCGAAGCCGGCCTCCTTGAGCCGGCGCACCTCCTGGTCGGGCAGGACGTCGTCCAGCTCGCGCTGGAGCGCGCCGGCGCCGATCTCGGCGAAGAGCTCGGAGAAGGTCATCGCGGGCTCCTCACGTGTACCAGGACGGCGCGGGCAGCTCGCCGAGCAGCGCGTAGCGGCCCACCTCGGCCCGCTTGTGCGCGATCGGGTCGTGCAGGCTGTGCGTGCGCAGGTTGCGCCAGTGGATGTCGAGGCCGACGCTGCTCGCGGTGGCGCGGGCGCCGGTGACGTCGTACACCCGGGTGGCGACCTCGAGCCCGACGTCGATGGCGACCTGCTTGGCCGCGGCGATGACGACCTCGGCCTCGCCGCGCTCCTGCGGGGTGACCGTGTCGGCGTGCGCGTTGATCGCCTCGATCAGGGTGGCGGCGCGCTCGGCGAGCGCCTCGGCGGCCCAGAGCTTGGCGCGCAGGTCGCCGTAGGTCTCCAGGATGTAGAACTCCTGGCTCGCCGACTCCTTGACGTCGGGCGTGTAGGGCCAGGGTCGCGTCCGGTCCCGCGTGTACGTCGCCGCGGTGGCCAGCGCGCCCTCGGCGATGCCGAGGTAGAGGTTGACGAAGATCAGCTGGATGAGCGGCACGTTGAGGGTGTTGTAGACCCGCGGCCGGAACTCCCAGCCGGCGTCCGTGCGCACGTAGCCGGCCGCCGCCTCCCACGGCACCCGCACGCCGTCGATGACGACGCCGCCGCTCTCGGTGAGCCGCTGGCCCAGCGTGTCCCAGTCGCCCTTGAACCGGATCGCCGGCTGGTCGGTCGGGACGATGGCGAAGACGTGCCGGTCGGTGCCCTCGATGACGCCCTCGAGCACGGTGACGTCGGAGACGCGGCCGCCGGTCGAGAACGACTTCTCGCCGCGGAACACGAGCGTCTCGCCCTCGTCGGCGATGACCAGGTCGGCGTCACGCGGGTTGACCGCGCCGCCGAAGAACCACTGCTCGCGCGTGGCCTGCTCCTCGACCACGGCGATCTGCTCGGGGGTGCCGACCAGGCGCACGGCCCAGAACCAGAGGTAGTGGTAGCCGAGCAGCTGCCCGATCGACCCGTCGCCGGCGCTGACGGCGCGGATCACGCGCAGCGCCGTCGTCCAGTCCTGGCCGGCGCCGCCGTGCTCGACCGGGCCGAGCAGGGTGACCAGGCCGGACTCCTTGAGGAGCCGCACCTCCTCCGTCGGTACGGCGAGCGCCCGGTCCCGCGCGACGGCGTCCGCCGCGAGCGTGGTCGCCACCTGCCGGGCGCGGTCGAGCCAGCCGTCGGGCGTGGTGGGGCGGTCGGTCCACCCGCCGGCGGCAGTGCCGGCCGGGGCGGTGAGATCAGCGGTCATGAGAGGGCTCCTGAGACGAGGGGGTCGGGGCGAGCGGGTCCGTGTTACTGTTTGTCTACAGACTTACTGCACTATTGGTCGTCTTCAAGGGCCCCGGCCCACGGCGTCACCGATGGACGTGAAAGGGAGCACCGATGCGGATCGAACAGCTGGAGTACCTCGCCGCCGTCACCCAGCACGGATCGCTGCGACGGGCGAGCGAGAAGCTCCACCTCTCCCAGCCCGCGCTGAGCGAGGCCCTGACCAAGCTCGAGCGCGAGCTGCGGGTCACCCTCCTCGACCGGCGCCGCTCCGGTGCCCGGATCAGCCGGGAGGGTCGCGAGCTGCTCCCCTACATGGTCGAGGTGCTCGCCGCCGTCGACCGGCTCAAGATCGCGGCCGGCGACCAGCGCACCGACACCCGGGTGATCCGAGTCGGCACGGTGCACGCGGCGACCTCGACCCTGCTGGTCCCCGCGGTCCGCTCGTTCCAGGAGCGCCACCCCGGCACCACCGTCGAGGTGCTCACGCTCCAGCAGGCGCAGATCGACGAGGCGCTCGCCGAGGGCACCCTCGACCTGGGCCTGGTCAACGTCCTCGACGGCGACGACCCGCCGATCGGGCTCGACGGGATCGACCTGCTGCACGGCCGGCCGGTCGCCGTACTGCCGGCGGGGCACCCGCTCACCGCGCGCCCCCAGGTCACCCTGGACGAGCTGCGCCAGGAGCGCTTCGTGATGATGCGCGCCGGCTACGTCATGCACCGCTTCGTGCACCGCGCCTTCGGGCCCGAGGTGCCGCCGGCCGCGCACAGCACCGACGGTGCCGAGATGGGCAAGGCACTCGTCGCCGAGGGCGTCGGCGTCACGGTGCTGCCCGACTACTCGGTGCTCGGCGACCCGCTGCACCGCGTCGGCATGATCGAGGCGCGCCCGATCGCCGGCGACAACACGTTCGTCACCCTGCAGCTGCGCCAGCGCAAGACGCTCCAGCAGCCGCTCCCCGTGCGCGAGCTGCAGAACGCGCTCGCCGCCCGGGCCGCCGAGTACCGAGCGAGCCGGGCGGCGTCCTGACGCCGGGTGGGGGCGAGGCTCAGCGCACCTTCTTGGTGGCCGCCGAGGCCTTGACGACGGTCGTGTAGCCCGCGCGCGTGGCGGTCACCCGCACGCTGACGCGCTTGCCGCGGTCGGCCTTGGCGAGCTTGTACGTCGCCCGCGTGGCGCCCTTGATGACCTTGCCGTTGCGCAGCCACTGGTAGCGCAGCGTCGCCGTGGGCGCCCAGGTGCCGGGCTTGGCGGTGAGCTTCTTGCCGACCTTGGCGGTGCCGGCGACCCGGGGCGTGGGCGTCGTGGTGAACGTCCCGGTGACCGCGGCGGTCGCCGCCGAGGTCTTGTCCTCGGTGACGTAGCCCGCCTTGGTCCCGGTCACCCGCACCGTGATCCGCTGGCCGGCGTCCGCGGCGGTGAGCCGGTAGGTCGTCCCGGTGGCGCCCGCGATCGGGCTGCCGCCACGGAGCCACTGGTAGGCGAAGGACGGCGCCGGGTCCCAGGTCCCGGTGACCACGGTCAGCGTCTGGCCGACGATCGTGCGCCCGGTGACGGTCGGCGTCGGGGCCGCGGCGAACGGGGCGGGCACGGCACCGGCCGGCGCGGAGGTCTCGGACGCGGTCGTGTAGCCGGGCAGCGTGCCGGTGACCTTGACGGTGACCGTCGTACCGGCATCGGCGGGGGTGAGGACGTACGTCGAGGAGGTGGCGCCGGCGATGACCGCGCCGTCGCGCAGCCACTGGTGGGCCAGGGTGACCCCGGCCGGCCCCCAGGTCCCGGCGTCCGCGGTCAGCGTGGCGCCCACCGCGACCTCACCCGAGACCGTCGGCGTCGCCGTGGTCAGCGTGCCCGGCTGGACCGCCGCCGTCGCGACCGACGTCCTCGACGAGCTCTGGTAGCCGCTGAGCGAGCCGGTCACCTTGACCGTGATGGTCTTGCCCGCCTGGGCCGCGGTCGGGACGAAGCTCGCCCCGGTCGCGCCGTCGACCTTGACGCCCCCGGCGAGCCACTCGTAGGCGAACGACGGGGCCGGCGTCCAGGTACCGGTCTGCGCGGTCAGCGTCCGGCCGACGACGGCCTGACCGGTGATCGTGGGCGTCCCCGGGGCGAGCACGCCCTGGACGGTCGCCGTCGGGTCGGAGGTCCGGGCCACCGGCGGGTAGCCGCCGGCGAGCGTGCCGGTCACCTTGACGGTGATCTTCGTGCCGCGGTCCGCCTCGACCAGCTGGTACGACGGCGCGGTCGCGCCGCTGATGACCGCACCGTCGCGCAGCCACTGGTGCGCCAGGGTGACGCCGCTGGGGGCCCAGGTGCCCGCCTGGGCGGTGAGGGTGGAGCCGACGACGGCGGAGCCGGTCACGGTCGGCTGGGGGCTGGTGGTCACGCCGCCGCCGATGGTGGTCTGCGCGGAGGCGTAGAGCTGGCTGTCGCAGCAGGTCCAGTTGTAGGCGATCATCCGCAGCTCGACGGCGGCACCGGCCATCGCGTTGGTGACCACGAGGTTGCTGTTGGCCAGGTCGACGGTGCTGCCGACCTGCTTGCCGTTGACGTACCAGGAGGCCATCGGATCGGTGTCGGCCGGCGTGAACGACATCCCGGGCGCGACCGTGAGGGTGTTGCCCGGCATCGGGGTGCCCTGGATGGCGAGCGAGCCGGTCATGGTGGGCGTGGTGCCACCGACCTTGCCGACGAGCCGGTTGCTGGTCGCGGTGCGGTGGCCCGCCAGCGTGCCGGTGACCTCGACCATGAGCGTCTTGCCCGACTGAGCAGCGGTCGGCGTGAACGTGGTGCTCGTGGCTCCGGCGATCGGGGTGCGGACGCCGCCGTCGTGGGTGATCCACTGGTAGGTCAGCGCGACCCCCTCGGGGCCCCACCCGCCCGGCCGGACCGTGAGCGGCACGCCCACCTTGGCCGAGCCGTCGACCCAGGGGTGACCCACGGTGAGCGAGCTGCCGGCCGAAGGCAGGGTGACCGTGCCCTGGAGCGTGGGCTCCTGGGTGGTCGGCGTCCACTCGGTCGCGGTGGCCAGGGTGGTGGCGTTGTTCCAGCATCGGTCCTCGTAGCGGACCGCGCGGGTGTTGTAGTCGTAGTCGTCGTCGTAGAAGCAGACCTTGTAGGTCGCCCCGGCCGCCACGGTGCGCGACATCGCGCCGTTGGCGTCGGTCAGCAACGGACCCATCTGCAGACCCTGGTCCCACTGGCCGGTGGTCGGGTCCTTCTTGAAGACGTTCCAGCGCACGTTCTCGAGCGGGGCCCCGGTGGACGTGACCGCGCGGAGCTCGATCGACGGCTCGGCCGTCGGTGCCGCGGCCGCCGCCTGGGCTGCCGACGGCGGGAGCAGGAGCGTCGTGGCTCCCAGGGCGAGCGCCACCAGGGCGCGCGACATCAGCTTCATCTTCATCCCTCGCGAGAGCACGGCCACCACCCACCGGGCGACTCGCTCCACTTCTACCCAGGCGCCGAGGCGCGCCCACCCGCGGAATCCGCGGATCCGGGGATCAGCGCAGCGGGTAGCCCTGGACGAACTCCGTGAGCCGCGCGAGCTGGTCCGGGTTGGTGCTCGGGATCACACCGTGACCGAGGTTGAAGATGTGGCCGCGGGCGGCCCGGCCGGCCTCGATGACCTCGCCCGCGCGGGCCGTCATCACCTCGGTCGGCGCGAACACGAGCGTCGGGTCGAGGTTGCCCTGGACGGCGCGGTCGCCGACGAGCGGGATGGCGCGGTCGAGCGGCGTGCGCCAGTCGACGCCGACCACGTCGGCGCCGGCCTCGCCCATGAGGTCGAGCAGGTTCGACGTACCGACGCCGAAGTGGATGCGCGGCACGCCCAGCTCGCCGACCCGGGCGAGCACCCGGGCCGAGTGGGGCTGGACGTAGCGGACGTAGTCGGCCGGCGTCAGGGCGCCCGCCCACGAGTCGAAGAGCTGGACGGCGGAGGCGCCCGCGGCGACCTGGGTCTCGAGGAAGACGGCCGAGATGTCGCCGATCTTGCGCATCAGGGCGTCCCACACGTCGGGCTGGCCGAACATGAGCGCCTTGGTCTTGGCGTGCTCCTTGGACGGCCCGCCCTCGACCAGGTACGACGCCACGGTGAACGGCGCCCCCGCGAAGCCGATGAGCGGCGTCCCGCCGTTGATCCCGGCCAGCTCGCCGACCAGGCCCTGGACCGCCTCGGTCACGAACCCGATGTGCTCGGGGGTGAGGTCGGGGATCGCCGCGACGTCGTCGAGGGTCCGCACCGGGTTCGCCACGACCGGCCCGACGCCCGGGACGATGTCGAGGTCGACGCCGACCGCCTTGAGCGGCAGCACGATGTCGGAGAAGAAGATGGCGCCGTCGACGCCGTAGCGGCGCACGGGCTGGAGCGTGATCTCGACGATCAGCTCGGGGTCGGCGCACGCGTCGAGCATGGCGACGCCCTCGCGGACCGCGAGGTACTCGGGGAGCGAGCGGCCCGCCTGGCGCATGAACCACACCGGCGTGTGGTCCACCTCCTCACCGCGGGCGGCCCGGATGAGGGCGCTGTCGGCGAGCGGACGGGGGGCAACGGCGTCGGTCACGGGGTCCAGGCTCTCAGGTGACCGGCGTGGGACGCACATCGATCGCCCGGTTCGCCCTAGGGTGAGGCCATGGTCGCCCGGCAGGAGACGAGCCAGGGGTCCGGCACGGCCGGTACGCCCCCGGAGTTCGCTGCTGCCGTCGAGAGCCTCCGCACCGCCGCGTTCCGGCCCGAGGTGTTCTGCGAGGAGATGCCGGCCCCCCAGCGGATCGCGCCCTACGCGACCGCGCTCTCGGCCGACGTGACCGTCGACGACGAGGAGGTCGCCACCGGGCGCCTCGTCGTCCTGCACGACCCGGCCGGCAACGACGCGTGGGAGGGCACCTTCCGCTGCGTGGCCTACTGCCGGGCCGAGATCGACCACGACCTGGCCACCGACCCGATGCTCGCCGACGTGGGCTGGACCTGGCTCACCGACGCGCTCGACGCCCACGGGGCCGAGAACGTCGCGGTCTCCGGGACCGTCACCCGGGTGGCCACCGAGAGCTTCGGCACGATGGCCGGCGAGCCGGGCAGCGCCCAGCTCGAGATCCGCGCCTCCTGGACGCCGGTCGACCCCGGCGACCTCGCCACCCACGCCGAGGCGTGGGGCGAGCTCCTGTGCACCGCCGGCGGCCTGGAGCCCGTGCCCGAGGGTGTCGCCGTGATGCCCTCGCGCCGCGGCCAGCGAGGTGGCGCCGGCTGATGGCCGACGAGTCCACGGACCAGCCGAGCGCCCCCGCCGAGGCCGCACCGGTCGCCCTGCTGGCCCTCTCCGAGGGACTGCCGCCCGTCATCGACACCCCCGACGCCCTCGCGGCCTACTGCGCCGCGCTCGCGGCCGGGTCGGGTCCGGTGGCGATCGACGCCGAGCGGGCCTCCGGCTACCGCTACTCCAACCGCGCCTACCTGATCCAGATCAAGCGCGAGGGCGCGGGCATCGGCCTGATCGACCCGATCGCGTTCCCCGACCTGGCGCCGCTGGCCGAGGCCATCGGCGACAACGAGTGGATCCTCCACGCCGCCACCCAGGACCTGCCCTGCCTGGCCGAGGTCGGCCTGTACCCCTCCGCGCTCTTCGACACCGAGCTGGCCGGGCGGCTGCTGAACTACCCCCGCGTCGGGCTCGCCACCCTGGTCGAGGTGCTGCTGGAGCGGCACCTGCGCAAGGAGCACTCCGCGGTCGACTGGTCGACCCGCCCGCTGCCCGACCCGTGGCTCGAGTACGCCGCCCTCGACGTCGAGGTGCTCGTCGAGCTCCGCGACCTGCTGAGCCGCCAGCTCGACGAGGCCGGCAAGGCCGACTGGGCGCGCCAGGAGTTCGAGCACCTGCGCGGCTTCCAGCCGACCGTCCGGGTCGACGCGTGGCGCCGTACGTCGGGGCTGCACAAGGTCCGCGGCCGTCGTACCCTCGGCGCGGTGCGGGCCCTGTGGGAGACCCGCGACCGGATCGCCCGCGAGCGCGACGTGACGCCCGGCCGGCTGATCCCCGACGCCGCCGTGGTGGCCGCCGCGACCGCGATGCCCACCAGCCGCGGCGCGCTGCTCTCGACCCAGGGCTTCCACGGCCGGGGCGCCTCGCGCTACGCCAACGAGTGGCTGGCCGCCCTGCGCACCGCCGCCGAGCTGCCCGAGGACGAGCTGCCCACCCGGGTCTCCCACGGTGACGGCCCGCCCGCACCGCGGACCTGGGCCGACAAGGACCCGGTCGCCGCCCGCCGCCTCGAGCTGGCCCGGGCCGCCGTGGCCACGATCTCCGAGGAGCGCGAGGTCCCCCTCGAGAACCTCCTCACCCCCGACAGCCTGCGCCGGGTGATGTGGGCGCCCCCGAGCACCCGCGACCCGGTCGAGCTGCTGGAGGCGGTCATCGACCAGCTCCGCGGGCTCGGCGCCCGCAGCTGGCAGGTCGGGCTGACCGCGCCCGCGCTCAGCCGGGCCATCCTCGACGCCGAGGCGGCCAAGGCGGCCAAGGTGGCCAAGGACTCCTCGGAGCCGAAGGCCCCCGCGAAGCGGAAGGGTCAGTCCCGCTTGGCGTCGTCGGTCGCCGAGCCCGAGGGCGAGGCCGGCGGCGTACCCGTGGACGACTCGCCGTCCGAGGGCTCCTCGGACGAGTAGTCCGGGTCGAGCAGGATCCGCGACTTCTCGTCGATCGCGCGCAGCGACTCCTGCAGGTCCTGCAGGTCCGGCGTGGTGAACAGCAGCGCCTCGAGGTCGGGGGCGACCAGCGTGGCCAGCTCGCTGCCGTGCTCCATCAGCGGCGGCAGCACGATCGCGCGCACCGCGTTGGTGAACACGGTCGCGTGGGCCGGCTGCAGGTCGGGCTGCTGGAAGTCCGAGGACAGCGCCACGGTCAGCTTGGCCGGCTGGAGGTAGCCGGTCTCGGAGACCCGGGCCACCGCCTCGTCGCTGACCAGGTAGGTCATGAAGTTGGCCGAGGCCTCGGCCCGCGCGGGACGGCCGTGGGCCAGGCAGATGCCGTTGACCTCGCCGACGGTCTGGTTCGAGCCGAGCGAGGGCATCGGCATGACGTCGAAGTTGAGCCCGTCGGTGGCCCGCAGCTCGGGCGTCAGCGAGCGGAAGCCCGGCAGCATGGCGAGCTTGCCGCGCTTGAACCAGTCGACCGCCGAGCGCTGGGCGAGCTGGCGCGAGCTCAGCGTCAGGCGCGGGTCGCGGAGCAGCTCGAGGGTCTGGCGCAGGGCGTCGGTCGAGCTGTCGTCGCTCAGCGCCAGGCTGGTCGGGTCGGTCTCGTCGTCGTACATCTTGCCGCCGCCGGAGTAGACGAACGGCGCCAGCCCGCGCAGCGACGGGTCGATGTAGACCCCGCGCGTCTTGCGCCGGGGCCGGCTCGCGAACTCGGCGGCCGCGCGGAACTGCGCGAAGTTCCAGCCCGAGTGGTCGTCCTTCGGCGTGGGCAGGCCGTCGGCCGCCATCGCCTCGAAGTCGACGAGGTCGGCGTTGTAGTACATGACCATCGGCGAGATCGTGTAGGGCAGGCACTGCAGGTCGTTCTCGACCGAGAACGCCGCGACCGCCTCCCGAGCGAAGTCGTCGCCGATCGGGATCTCGCGCTCGGTGACCAGGTCGAGCAGCGGACGGTTGCGCTTCTCGGCCATCACCTCGGCCAGGTCGTTGCGCGGCAGCAGGTAGAGGTCGGGCGTGTCGGCACCGCCGCGGACGTCCTCGAGCATCGCGGCCGCGCTCGGCCACGAGCGCACCTCGACCCGGGTGTCCTTGCTGCTGGCGTTGTAGTCGTCGACCACCGCCTGGTACGCCGCGATCTCGGCCTTGTTGCCCCAGACCCCGAACTCGAGGTCGGTCCGCTTCACCGTCGGCGGGTGCTCGACGCGCGGCTTCTCGCGCTCGCTGACGTCGGCCAGCACGATCATCCCGATCAGTACGACCAACGCCACCGCGGTCACGACCGCGCCCGTCCGCCAGGTGAAGCCACGCACGCTCGTCCTACCTCCATCACTCGCACATCACTCGCACCAAAACCGTCGCCACCCTACCCGTGGGTTCGGCATCACCCGACGTGTCGGTGGACACTGGACGACATGTCCGAGCCCCGCCGCCACCACCGGCCCGCACCACGCGAGGCGGCGTTCTTCGACGAGTACGCCGACGGCGTCGACCCCGCGCTCCTCACCGAGGCCGCCGAGCGGGCCGCCGTCCTCCTGGTGCGCGGCGCGCACTCCAGCACCGACACCGGTGTCGCCGAGCGCCTCGTCCACCTCGCCGACACCGAGGGCATCGAGGCCCTCGCCGAGGTCTGGTCCCACGCCCCTGCCGAGACCCTCGCCGGCTGCCTGTGGCGCCTCTACCTCCTGCGCTCCTGGGTCTACGCCGACGCCCTCGGCGTCGCCCGCCAGTTCGAGGCCGGCCGCCGCCACGCCGAGTTCGCCCGCGTCGTCGCCGGCGTCGCCGACCCGCCCGGCCCCGACGAGCTGCGGCACATGGTCGACGAGGTCCTGCGCGGCATCGCCGAGGGCGACTTCGCCGACGTCCTGTTCCGCGCCGCCGCCTTCGCCCGGGTCGTCGCGGCAGGCCGGGGTGCCCTCGCGGACGTCCCCGCCGACGACGTACGGCGGATGCTCGACCTCGCCGAGCAGCTCGAGGCCGCCGGACACCTGGAGCTTTCGCATCGACTGGCCTGAGGGCCTAGACTGGGCACTCGAGCACGCCGGGCCGCGGCAGCCCCGGGTCCCAATTTCAGCCGCTACGAGCGGCCCTGCGCCGTGAGGCGCTCCCGGTCCGGCGTGCTCCTACTCTTGGGGGCGAGCGCGTCTCCCGCCGCGCTGCCGCCCCTAGAGCGCGTCGAACGCCTTCCGGATCCGCACGTCCGACACCGGCCCGTCCGTCCCCAGGTGCTGGGCCCACAGCGAGACCCGGTACTCCTCCAGCATCCACCGCAGCGCCCGCAGCGCCGCCCCCGGCGGCCGTCCCTCGGGCAGCGCCGCCACGCGGGCCAGGTAGGCCTCCTGGAGCGGCTGCACGACGTCCATCCGCTGCCGGTCCTTGACCAGGGCGGCCGGGCCGCCGTTGTCGAGGGCGACCCGGCGCTCGCGCATGGCGAGCAGCCAGATCCGCAGCCGGCGCAGCCGGGCGGTGCCGAGCTCGCCGACGAAGCCGTCGTGGACGAGGCGGCCGAGCTGGGCCTGGAGGTCGGCGAGGGCGGGCAGGAGCGGGAGGTCGGCGCGGCCGCTGAGGAGGCGGTCGACCTCGCGCCAGGTCTCCAGGACGCGCAGGAGCTCGGCGAGGGTCTCGCGCACCGAGGCGGCGGCCGTGGCGCGCAGGGCGGTGAGCAGGGCGTCGAAGTCGGCGGCGGTGAAGACCGCGGGCCGGGCGTCGACGGCGTCGGTGACGACGGCGCGCAGGCAGTCGGCGACCAGGTCGGCCGTCGACCCGTACGGCGTACCGGCCAGGCCGAGCTTCTGGGCGTTGCTCAGCCCGTCGACGACGCCCGCGAGCGGCTTCGAGCCGAGCCCCAGCAACGCCAGCCGTACGACGCCCAGCCGGTGCCGCGCGTCGCGCTCGTCCGCGGACCCCGACACCTGCAGGCCCACCGTGGTGCCCTCGTCGACCAGGCCCGGGTAGGCCTCGACCTCGTGCCCGGCCCGGGTCCAGGTCGCCGTCACCGGGATCTCGTCGAAGACCCAGCCGGTCTCGCCGGTCCGGGCGACGCCGGAGTCGGAGGCGACCGCCTTCATCGCCTTGTCGAACTCCCCCGCCAGCGGCGCCTTCAGCTCGGTGAGCGACTTGCCGCGGCCCTGGATCTTGCCGCTCTCGTCGACGACGCGGTAGGTCGGCTTGAGGTGCTCGGGCAGGGCGCTGAGGTCCCAGGCCTCGCGGGGCACGTGCACGCCGGTGGTCGAGCGCAGGTAGCGCTCCAGCGCGGTGAGCAGCGCCTCCTCCCCCGCCGGTACGGCGGCCAGGAACTCCCGCGCCGTGTTGGGTGCCGGCACGAAGCTCACCCGCAGTGCCTTGGGCAGGCTGCGGATCAGCTCGGTGACGAGCTCCTCGCGCAGCCCGGGCACGATCCAGGAGAAGTCGTCGTCGTCCACGCGGTTGAGCGTCGCGACCGGGATGTCGATGGTCAGGCCGTCGTCGCGCGCGCCCGGCTCGAAGTGGTAGCTGATCGGGAAGGTCAGCCCGCCGGCGACCGACCACGCCTCGGGGTAGTCGGCCTCGCGCACCTCGTCGGCGCGGTCGTGAGTGAGCATCGCGGGATCGAAGTCCAGCAGCCGGGCGTCGGCCCGCCGGGCGTCGCGCCACCAGCGGTCGAAGTGGGCGCCGCTGACGATGCCGGCCGGGACCCGGGCGTCGTAGAAGTCGAAGAGGGTGTGCTCGTCGACGACGATGTCGCGGCGCCGGGCGCGGTGCTCGAGCTCCTCGGCCTGCTCCAGGAGCCGCTTGTTGTCGCGCAGGAAGTGGTGCCGGGTGTCCCACTCGCCGTAGACGAGCGCGTGCCGGATGAAGATCTCGCGGGAGAGCTCGGGGTCGACCTTGCCGTAGGTGACGGCACGATCGGCGGCCAGCGGTACGCCGTACAGCGTGACGCGCTCGCGGGCCATGACGGCCTGGCGCTTGCGGGACCAGTGCGGCTCGGAGTAGGTCCGCTTCACCAGGTGCGCGCCGAGCCGCTCGGCCCAGCGCGGGTCGATCGCGGCGTTCTGGCGGGCCCACAGCCGGCCGGTCTCGACGAGCTCGCCGGCCATCACGAAAGGCGGGTTCTTCCGGGCCAGGCCGGAGCCGGGGAAGATCGCGAACTTGGCGCCGCGGGCGCCGAGGTACTCGCGGGGCCCCGGCCGGCGCCCGTCCTTGCGGGCCGCGCCCGGCTTGGGCTTCTCGCGCTCCTCGAGGACGCCGACGTGCGAGAGCAGTCCGGAGAGCAGCGCCTGGTGGATGCCGTCGGCGTCGGGGGTGTCGGCCGGGGCCTCCGGCCGGACGCCCATCTCCTTGGTCACCTGGCGCAGCTGGGCGACGAACTCCTGCCACTCGCGCACGCGCAGGTAGTTGAGGAACTCCCGCTTGCACATCCGCCGGAAGGCGCTGCCGGAGAGCTCCTTCTGCTGCTGGCGCAGGTGGTTCCAGAGGTTGAGCCAGGTGAGGAAGTCCGAGCCCTCGGCCTTGAACCGGGCGTGGAGCTGGTCGGCCTGGGCCTGCTCGGCCGGCCGGTCGGCACCGGGCCGCTCGCGCGGGTCCTGGAGCGAGAGCGCGGCCACGATGACCAGGACGTCGCGCACGCAGCCGAGCCGCTCGGCCTCGAGCAGCATCCGGCCCAGGCGCGGGTCGATCGGCAGCCGGGCCAGGCGGCTGCCGATCTTGGTCAGCTGGCCCTCGCGGCCGGACGCGGCGACGGCGCCGAGCTCCTCGAGGAGCTGGGTGCCGGCCTGGACGTTGCGCCGGTCGGGCGGCTCGACGAACGGGAAGGCGGCGATGTCGCCGAGCCCCAGCGAGGTCATCTGCAGGATGACGGAGGCCAGGTTGGTGCGCAGGATCTCGGGATCGGTGAACTCGGGACGGGACTCGAAGTCCTCCTCGGAGTACAGCCGGATCGCGATGCCCGCCGCGACCCGGCCGCACCGCCCGGAGCGCTGGTTGGCCGAGGCCTGGCTGATCGGCTCGATGGGCAGCCGCTGGACCTTGGTGCGCGCGGAGTAGCGCGAGATCCGGGCGACGCCGGTGTCGATGACGTAGCGGATCCCCGGCACCGTCAGCGACGTCTCCGCCACGTTCGTCGCCAGGACGACGCGCCGCCGCGAACCCTTGGCCGGCGCGAACACGCGGTGCTGCTCGGCCGCCGAGAGCCTGCTGTAGAGCGGGAGGACGTCGACCCCGCGGATCCCCTCCCCCAACGGCGCGAGCGCCTCGGCGGTGTCGCGGATCTCCCGCTCGCCCGGCAGGAAGACCAGGATGTCGCCCGGCCCCTCCGCCGACAGCTCCTTGACCGCGTCGACGATCGCCTCGGTCTGGTCGCGGACGATCGGCTCGCCGTCCTCGTCGTCCTCGGGCAGGTCCATGAGCGGCCGGTAGCGGACCTCGACCGGGTACGTGCGGCCGGAGACCTCGATGATCGGGGCGTCGTCGAAGTGCCGGGCGAAGCGGTCCGTGTCGATGGTCGCGGAGGTGATGACCAGCTTGAGATCGGGCCGCCGGGGCAGGAGCTGCTTGAGGTAGCCCAGCAGGAAGTCGATGTTGAGGCTGCGCTCGTGCGCCTCGTCGATGATGATCGTGTCGTAGCGGCGCAGCAGCCGGTCGCGCTGGAGCTCGGCCAGCAGGATGCCGTCGGTCATCAGCTTGATCCGGCTCTGCTTCGAGGTCCGGTCGGTGAACCGGACCTGGTAGCCGACCAGGTCGCCGAGCTCGGTGCCCAGCTCGGAGGCGATCCGCTCGGCCACCGAGCGGGCCGCGATCCGCCGGGGCTGGGTGTGCCCGATCATCCGCGCCCGGCCGTCGGGCCCGGGCGCGCCGCGCCCCAGCTCCAGGCAGATCTTCGGGAGCTGGGTGGTCTTCCCGGAGCCGGTCTCGCCCGCGACGATGACGACCTGGTGGTCGCGGATCGCGGCGGCGATGTCCTCGCGTCGGGCACTGACCGGCAGGTCGGGCGGGTAGGTGATGTCCACAGCGGGACCATCCTCCCATCCGACCGAGCGCGACGGCCACGCAGTTGTGCGCGGCCGGCCGCTCAGCCGTCGCCGACGCTGCGCAGGGGCGTCCCCGCGGTACGGCCGTAGGCCAGCTCGGCGGGGAAGTCGTCGGCGTCGCTGAACGAGATGATCACCACGCTCCGGGGGAACTGGGCGACCACCTGGGAGGTCGTGCCGTCGGTCGCGGTACGGGCCCGGCGGGCGCCGTCGATGGCGAGCGGCTCGCAGGTCCAGCCCGCAGCGCAGTCGGTCGCGCCGGCCCAGCGCCAGGACGGGGCGTGCGCGATCGCCACGTGGCGGTAGCGCTCGATGCCGTGGACCGACTCGATCACCGCGGCGAGAGCGCTCAGGTCGACGACCGTGAGGTCGTCCGGGCCCACCTCCCCGGTGCGGACGCCGCCAACCCGCAGCTCGTCCACCAGGGACCGGAGGTCCTGGGCGGCCGGCGGCGAGACGGGGCCTGCGGGGACCGCGGGAGCCGCGGGGTCCACCGAGGTGACCGCTCCGGGTCCGCCGCCGGTGAGGGCGACGCCACCGACGGTGACGGCGACCGCCGCGGTACCGGCCACGGCCGCCAGCCGGCGCCGGCGCAGGCGCCCGCGCCCCCGTCGTACGTCCTCGGCGGGGGCGACCGGCGGCACCGGGGCCCGGTCGCTCAGGTGGTGCAGGCGATCGGTCAGCAGGTCGGTGTCGTTCACGAGCTCTCCTTGGTCAGGTCCTCGGCCAGCACCTCGCGCAGGGTCGCCAGGGCGACGGAGGTCTGGCTCTTCACGGTTCCGGTGCTGACGTTCAGGTCGGCGGCGGTCTCCTCGACGGAGAGGCCCCACCAGTGGCGCAGGACCACGACCCGGCGCTGGCCGGCCGGCAGGCGCCGCAGCGCCGACCACAGCGCGTCGTGCTCGTCGACCGCGTCCCCGGGGCCGGCGACCGCCGGCTCGGGCAGGGCGTCGCCGGCGGCGGCCTCGCGCCGCCACGGGCGCCGGCCCTCGTCCACGTGGGCGTTGACGATCGCCCGGCGCACGTAGGCGTCGACCGACGCGGCCCGCTGCACCCGCGGCCACGCGACGTACAACCGGGTCAGCGCGGCCTGGACCACGTCCTCGGCCCGGTGCGGGTCGCCGGTCAGCAGCCACGCGGCCCGGAACAGCTGGGGCCGGCGGGCGCCGACGTACGCCGCGAACGCCTCGTCCCGCGGGGTCATCCGGCTCCTTCCGTCGTCCTCACCTGCCTAGTTGACGGAAACGGCCGCGGATCGGTTGGGAGCGACCCGGCGTGAGTTACCGTGGACCGAAGATTGTCTGACAATCCTGCCGACGGAGGGGCCCGATGAGCAGTACCGCCGACCGTACGATCACCCCGCGACTGACCGCCGAGGAAGTCGCCCGCGCCGAGGCGCGCACCGCGCACAACTACCACCCGCTGCCCGTCGTGCTCACCCACGGCGAGGGCGCCTGGGTGACCGACGTCGACGGCCGCCGGTTCCTCGACATGCTCGCCGGGTACTCCGCGCTCAACTTCGGGCACGCTCACCCCCGCCTGGTCGCCGCCGCGCACGCCCAGCTCGACCGGCTCACGCTCACCAGCCGGGCGTTCGTGCACGACCGCTTCGCCGACTTCTGCGCCGGCCTGGCCGACCTGTGCGGCAAGGACCTCGTGCTGCCGATGAACACCGGCGCCGAGGCCGTCGAGACCGCCATCAAGGTCGCCCGCAAGTGGGGCTACGAGGTCAAGGCGGTCCCGGCCGACAGCGCCCGGATCGTGGTCGCCGCCGGCAACTTCCACGGCCGGACGACGACCATCGTCGGCTTCTCCGACGACCCCGACGCCCGCGGGGGCTTCGGTCCGTTCACCCCCGGCTTCGACCTCGTCCCGTTCGGCGACCTCGCGGCCGTCGAGGCCGCGATCACCCCCAGCACGGTCGCCGTCCTGGTCGAGCCGATCCAGGGCGAGAGCGGCGTGGTCATCCCGCCCGCCGGCTACCTGGCCGGCCTGCGCGCCCTGTGCACCCGCGAGCGGGTGCTGCTCGTCGCCGACGAGATCCAGTCCGGCCTCGGCCGCACCGGCGCGACCTTCGCCTGCGACCACGAGGACGTCGTGCCCGACCTCTACGTCCTCGGCAAGGCCCTCGGCGGCGGCATCGTCCCGGTCTCCGCGGTCGTCGGCGATCGCGACGTGCTCGGCGTGCTGCGCCCGGGCCAGCACGGCTCGACGTTCGGCGGCAACCCGCTCGCCTGCGCCGTCGGCACCGAGGTGGTCGAGATGCTCCGGACCGGCGAGCACCAGGCGCGCGCCGCCGAGCTCGGCGTCGTCCTCCACGACCGGCTCACCGCCCTGGTCGGCAAGGGCGTCGTGGGCTTCCGCTCCCGCGGCCTGTGGGCCGGGATCGACATCGACCCCGCCCTCGGCACCGGCCGCGACGTCTGCGCCCGGCTGCTCACCCACGGCGTGCTGGCCAAGGACACCCACGGCTCGACCATCCGGCTCGCGCCGCCGCTGGTGATCTCGGCCGACGACCTGCACTGGGGGCTCGACCAGCTCGAGGCCGCCCTGCGCTGACCTCCGCACGACGTGCGTGGGTTGCGGTCACGAAGTGCGTGGGTTGCGGTCACGAAGTGCGTGGGTTGCGGTCACGAAGTGCGTGGCCTTCGGACCAGCAACCGGCACACCTCGGCGGGGAGCCTCAGACCAGCGCCTCGACGTTGCGCACCAGCGCCTCGCTGGAGTGCTTGACCGCGATCCCGACGACGGGCTTGACCGCTCCGGCGATCGCCTTGCCCGCGGGGCCGCCGGGCAGCGTGTAGGAGATCCAGGCGTCCACCCGGGTCCGGTCGCCGCCGAGGTCGGTGAACGACCAGCGCTGGGTGGTCTCGATCCCCTTGACCGAGGTCAGCTCGACGAGGCGGTCCCGCTCCCAGGCGGTGCACTCGATGCGGGCCTTGAGGGGGACGCCGACCTTCATCACGCCGTCGTACTGGGCGCCGACGCCGTGGCGCTGCTCGGTGACGGGCTCGATCTTGCTCAGCCCGTACATCCAGTCCTTGGTCGTGCTGAAGTCGTCGACGTAGGCGAACACCGTGCTCACCGGCGCGGCGATCTCGACACTCTGCTCCACCACGTTGGTCACGGGCGGGATTCTGGCACGCCGGGTCAGCGCGGCGGCGGCAGCGCGTCGGTGGACTCCAGCTGGCCCATCCCGGTGACCATCAGCAGGTCGGCGACGATCGCGCGCAGCTGGGACAGGATCGCCTCGACCGCGAGCACACCGCTGCGCTCGACCTGCCCGGTCGCGGCACCGACGGCGAGCACGTCGTCGCGGGCGGCGGTCGCGATCCGGTTGGCCCGCAGCTCGTCGGCGACGGCGTCCGCGGCGGTGGCGAGGTCCGCCGCCAGCCCGGCGTACGACGGCGGCACGGGCAACCGCCGGTAGGCCGTGATCGAGGTCTGCCGGACGAGCACGCGCGTGCTCCGCAGCGCCCGGTCGAGCGGGTCGACCAGCTCGACCATCCGGCGCAGCGGCTCGCGGTGCCGGATCCGGAACGGCGAGGAGTTGACCACCGACATCCCCTCCTCGGCCGCCGCCTGCAGCTCGCGGATCAGCCGGTCGGTCGCCCGCGCGTCGGCGAGCAGCTCGAGCGCCGGCGTCACCTCACCGTCCACCATCACGTCGGACGCCGCCCGCAGCAGCTGGGCGATCTTGCGCGCCACCGTCGCGGCCTGCTCGCGCGGGCGGCGCAGTGGCGCCGCCGGCACCACCATCGCCGCGACCAGCGCGACCCCACCACCGATCACCGCATCGGTCCAGCGCAGGAACGCGCCGTTGGCGCCCGGCAGCAGGACGGTGACGACGATCGACTGCACGGCCGCCTGGGAGACGAACATGATCCCGGCGTCGAGCAGCAGCGCCAGCGACATCGACAGGAAGACGATGAGCCCGAGCTGCCAGGCCCCCGAGCCGATACCCGAGACCAGGACGTCGGCCATGAAGACGCCGATCGCGACCCCGAGGGTCACCTCGATGACGCGACGCAGCCGCTGCCCGTACGACGTACCGAGGCACAGGACGGCGGCGATCGGCGCGAAGAACGGCAGGTGGTGCCCCAGCAGGTCCGACGCGATGAACCAGGCGAGCCCGGCCGCGATCGAGCACTGCGTGACCACCCACAGCTTGCCGCGCCAGCGCTCGATCCGACCGCTGACGGACAGCCGGCTGCGGGACCACATCCGGTCCAGGACCCCGTCGTTCGACACCTCCACGCAGGAGACCCTACGGGTCAGACCGCCTTGGCCGGGAGCACCCGCTTGGAGACGAGCGCCACGACGTCCTCGTAGCGCGAACCGGTGAACTTCTGGAAGTTGTGCAGCGCGTGGGCGTCGAGGCCGACGAGCACGCGAGCCTGGTTCTTGGTGATGCCCTTGACGATGATCTCGGCCGCCCGCTCGGGCGTCATCTTGGCGAGCTTCTCGTCGAACAGCTTGGCCGTCGCGGCCTTGTCCTCCTTGTCGGAGACCCGCGCGCTGCGGGCGATCGCGGTCTTGATACCGCCGGGGTGGACCGACGTGACGCCGACCTTGTGCCCGGCGATGAGCATCTCCTCGCGCAGCGCCTCGGTGAAGCCGCGGACCGCGAACTTCGTCGCGTTGTAGGCGCTCTGGCCGGGCATCGCGAGCAGGCCGAAGAGCGACGAGAGGTTGACGACGTGGCCGTCACCGGAGGCGATCAGGTGCGGCAGGAACTCCTTGGTGCCGTAGACGACACCCCAGAAGTTGATGCCGACGATCCACTCCATGTCCTCGTAGGTCAGGTCGACCGCATCCCCGGCCAGCGCGACACCGGCGTTGTTGATGACGACGTTGACCTGACCGAAGTGGTCGGCAACCTCGGCGGCGTACGCCGTGAAGGCGGCGCGGTCGGCCACGTCGAGGTGCGCGGTGTGGACGTCGGGAGCGCCGGCGTCCTTGGCCAGGGCGGCGGTCTCGTTGAGCCCGGCGTCGTTGACGTCGGAGAGCGCCAGCCGGGCGCCCTTGCCGGCCAGGTTCACGGCGAGGGCGCGGCCGATGCCGGAGCCCGCACCGGTGATGACGACGACCTTGTTGCTGAGGTTCTTCACGCGTTGACTGCCTCTCGCTGGTGGGAGACCTCGACGTCGTACTTGTCGAGGTCGAACTTGCTCAGGTGCTGCCGGAAGGTGAACGTCTGGCCCGGCCACAGGGTGGTGTTGTTGCCGAACTTGTCGAGGTACCAGCTGGCGCAGCCGCCGGTCTGCCACACGGTCGGCTTCATCTTGCGCCGGATCTGCGCGGTCCACGCGTCCTGCGCGGCCTGGGTGGGCTCGACGGACGCGAGGCCCTCACGCCGCAGCGCCTTGGCCGCCTCGACGACATAGCGGACCTGCGACTCGATGATGAAGATCATGCTGGAGTGACCGAGCGCGGTGTTGGGACCGACGATCTGGAACAGGTTCGGGAACCCGTGGATCGTCGTCCCCTTGTACGCCGCCATGCCGGCGCCGTCCCACACGTCGGCCAGCGTGCGGCCGTCGCGTCCGGTGATGTGCTGGGCGATCGGCGGCTCGGTGACGTAGAAGCCGGTCGCCACGACGAGCACGTCGATCGGCCGCTCGACCCCGTCGGCGGTGACGATCGCGTCGCCGGTGATCTTGGCGATCGGGTCGGTGACCAGGTCGACGTTGTCGGCGTCGAGCGCCGGGTACCACTTGTTGGAGATGAGGATCCGCTTGCAGCCGGCGCGGTAGTCCGGCGTGACCTTCTTGCGGAGCTCGGGATCCTTGATGCCCTTGGCGATGTTCTTCTTGCCCTGGCCCTCGACCGCCTTCATCAGCTGCGGGAAGCGGGCGAACGCCGGCACGCGCGCCTCGAGCGTCGTGTAGACGAGCGAGCGCAGCGCACGCTGGGCGCCGGGGACCTTGGCGAAGACGGTCTTCTCCAGGGCGCTGAACTCGCGCTCGTTGCGCGGGATGATCCAGTTGGGGGTGCGCTGGTAGACGTCGACGTGGCCGGCGATCTTCTGCAGCTCGGGCACGAGCTGGACCGCCGAGGCGCCCGTACCGATGACGGCGATGCGCTTGCCGGCGAGGTCGACGTCGTGGTCCCAGCGCGCGGAGTGGAAGATCTCGCCCTGGAAGCCGTCGATGCCCTCGATCTCGGGCAGCCGCGGCTCGGAGAGCCCGCCGGCGCCGGCCACGATGGTCCGCGCGGCGTACTCGTGGATGCCCTCGGGGCCCTCGGTCCGGACGATCCAGCGCTGCGCGCCGGCGTCCCACCGCGCGTCGAGGACGGCGGTGTCGAAGACGAACCGGTCGAGCGTGCCCGACTCCTCGGCGACCTTGCGGGTGTACTCCCAGATCTCCTGCTGGGGGGAGTAGACCTTCGACCAGCCCGGGTTGAGCGCGAACGAGTAGGAGTAGAGCTGGCTCGGGACGTCGCACTCGGCACCGGGGTAGGTGTTGATGTGCCAGGTGCCCCCGACGTCGCTGTCCTTCTCGATCACGACGAAGTCGCGCTCGGCGGCCTCGTCGAGCTTGATGGCCGCGGCGAGACCGGCGAAGCCGGCGCCGACGATGAGGTGGTCGACGTTGGTACGACCCGGAGTAGCACTCATGGGAGGGACGCTATTGGCGCTATTGAACATCTGTCAATAGGATGGTCGGCGTGACGGCGACCACCCCCTCCTCCGCTCCGCGCACCCGGCTCTCGCCGGCCGAGCGTCGTACCCAGCTGCTCGACCTGGGGGTCCGCCTGCTCGCGACCCGCTCGCTCGACGAGCTCTCCATCGACCTCCTCGCCGAGGAGGCCGGCATCTCGCGCGGCCTGCTGTACCACTACTTCGGCGGCAAGCAGGGCTTCTACGAAGCCGTCGTCCAGCACGCCGCCGACGACCTCTACACCCAGACCGCTCCCCCGTCCGAGGGCGAGCCGCTCGAGCGCCTCATGGCCTCGCTGACCGGGTACGTCGACTACGTCGTCGCCAACAACACCGGCTACCGCTCCCTGGTCAAGGCCGCCGCCGGCAGCAACGACACCCTCCGCGCCATCTACGACACCACCTTCGCCGCCCTCGCCGAGCGCTTCTTCACCGCCGACCCCGGCGGTCTCGTCATCCCGGACACACCGGCGGTGCGGCTGGTGCTGCACGCGTGGCAGGCGATGGTCGAGGACCTCGTGCTGACCTGGTGCGACGCGCCGGCGGGGCTCTCGCGCGACGACCTGCTGCAGGTCATCACCGGGTCCCTCCCCGCACTCATCGAGACCCTCCCCCCGCCGAGGTAGCAGGGTTCCTGCGCCGAGGGCGCGGGGTTCCGGCGCCGAGGGCGCGGGGTTCCGGCGCCGAGGGCGCAGGGCTCCGGCACCGACGTCACAGAAACGTCCAGCAACGGGCCACTCGCCTGTGGACGGACGTCGTTGTCCACAGGCTTTGCGCCACGGCACCCACCACCCCGCCCGTACGCCGACGCTCGTCGCCATGCACCTTCTCGACATCACCACCGGCGAGCCGTTCACCGCGGCGATGGCCCGCGCCGGCGGCATCACCCAGCACCAGCTCGACCACCTCAGCTCGACCGGCCAGGTCACCCAGCCCTTCCACGGCGTGTACGTCGCCACCGCGACCCCCGACAGCACCGGGCTCCGCGCTCGCGCCGCCGCCCTCGTGCTCCCGGCGCACGCGGTGGTCTGCGACCTCTCGGCCGCATCGCTGCACGGGATCGACCTCTTCAGCCTCGCCGAGCTCGACCGGGTCCCCGACCTCGACTCCGTCTCGATCGAGCACCACACCAGCTCGCGACGCCAGGGCGTCTTCGGCGGCAAGCGCACCCTCCTGCCCGACGAGGTGATGGACCTCGAAGGCGTTCGGGTCACCACGCCGATCCGGACAGCCTGCGACATCGCGCGACTGCTCGGCCGGCTCCGCGCGATCGCCGCACTCGACGCCTTCCGGCGCAGCTACGCCATCACCGAGGCCGACCTGCGCGCCATGCTGCCGCGGTTCGCGCGCCAGCGTGGCGTCGTACAGCTGCGGGAGCTGGTGCCGCTCTCCACCGACCTGGCCGACTCGCAGCCCGAGTCGTGGGTGCGGCTGCTGATCCACGACGAGGGCCTGCCGATGCCCGCACCGCAGGTCTCCGTGCTGCTCGACGAATGGGGCTGGGTCCGGATGGAGAACGCCTACGAGCACCTCCGCATCGCCATCGAGTACGACGGCGCGGAGTTCCACACCACCGCCGGCCACCGCGAGCACGATGAGCTCCGGCGCGCGGCCCTGGACCGGGCCGGCTGGACCGTCCTCGTCCTGCGCAAGGAGGACCTGTCGGCCCAGGCCCGGTCGACCTGGCTCCGCCGGCTGGCCCGGGAGATCCAGGCCCGGGAGGCGAACCCACGGATCAAGCGCCGCTACTCCCGCGGCGCCGACCGGGCGTCGTACCGGAGGCGGTGGCGGGGGTGAATCCTGCTACCTCGAGGCAGGAGACCTGCGCCTTCGGCGCCGGAAACCTGCGCCCTCGGCGGGAAGGGGGTGGAGAGGTCAGGCGTGGCCGTCGAACATCGACGTGACCGAGCCGTCCTCGAACACCTCACGGATGGCCCGGGCGACGAGCGGCGCGATCGACAGCGTGGTCAGCTTGTCGAACTGCTTCTCGGGGGGCACCGGGAGGGTGTTGGTGATGACGACCTCGGTGGCCGAGCAGTTCTTGAGCCGGTCGACCGCGGGGTCGGACAGGATGGCGTGGGTGGCGGCGATGATGACGCCGGCCGCGCCCTCGGCCATGAGGGCCTCGGCGGCCTTCACAATGGTGCCGCCGGTGTCGATCATGTCGTCGGTCAGGACGCACATGCGGCCCTTGACGTCGCCGACGACGCGGTTGGCGACGACCTCGTTGGCGACGTCGGTACGACGGGTCTTGTGGATGAACGCCAGCGGTACGCCGCCGAGGCGGGCGGCCCAGCGCTCGGCGACCTTGATCCGGCCGGCGTCGGGCGAGACGACCGCGAGCTCCTGGTCGCCGTACTTGGACTTGATGTAGTCGGTGAGGATCGGCAGCGCCATCAGGTGGTCGACCGGGCCGTTGAAGAAGCCCTGGAGCTGGTCGGCGTGGAGGTCGACGGTGATGATCCGGTCGGCACCCGCGGTCTTGAACAGGTCGGCCATGAGGCGCGCGGAGATGGGCTCGCGGCCGCGGTGCTTCTTGTCCTGGCGCGAGTAGCCCCAGAACGGCATGACCACGGTGATCCGCTTGGCCGAGGCGCGCTTGAGCGCGTCGACCATGATCAGGTGCTCCACGATCCACTCGTTGATCGGCGTGGTGTGGCTCTGCAGCACGAAGGCGTCGCAGCCCCGCACCGACTCCTCGTAACGGATGTAGATCTCGCCGTTGGCGAACTCACGCGCCTCGGTCGGGACGAGCTGCTGATCGAGGATCTGGGCGACCTCGTCGGCCAGCTCCGGGTGTGCTCGACCCGAGAAGATCATCATATTCTTCTCGGTCGTCCGCTTCAGACCGCTCACGCCTGTGACTCCCCTGGATCGCCGGAGCTGATGGCTACGATTCTGCCCGCTCGCCCCGGTCGTCCCCAAGTCCGGGGGCGTTTTCGGACTGTTCACCCGTGGCATCCGCCACAGCGGAGCCGGATGCGGCCGCGGCGGCCTCGGCCTGGGCGGTGCCCGCGCGGCGCGAGAGCACCCATCCCTCGAGGTTGCGCTGGGGCGAGGTGCTGACCGCGAGGGCACCTGCCGGCACGTCCCGCCGTACGACGGTCCCGCCGCCGGTCGAGGCCCCGTCGCCGATCACCACGGGCGCCACGAAGGTGTTGTTGGAGCCGGTCTTGGCCTGGCGGCCGACGACCGTGCGGTGCTTGTTGACGCCGTCGTAGTTGGCGAAGATCGTGCCGGCGCCGATGTTGGAGCCGGCGCCGATCTCGGCGTCGCCGACGTAGGACAGGTGCGGGACCTTGGCCCCGTCGCCGATGGTCGCGTTCTTGGTCTCGACGAAGGTGCCGATCTTGCCGTCGGCGCCGAGCAGCGTCCCGGGCCGCAGGTAGGCGAACGGCCCGACCGAGGCGCCGGCGCCGATGACGGCCAGCTGCCCGTGCGCCCGTACGACGCGCGCCCCGGCGCCGATCTCGCAGTCCTCGAGCGTGGTGTCGGGCCCGATCACGGCGTCCTCGGCGACGACGGTCGCGCCGAGCAGCTGCACGCCGGGCAGGATCGTGACGTCGGGGGCGAGCACGACGTCGGCGTCGATCCAGGTGGTGGCCGGGTCCATCACGGTGACCCCGTCGCGCATCCACCGGGTGACGATGCGGCGGTTGAGCTCGCGGCCGAGGTCGGCGAGCTGGGCGCGGTCGTTGGCGCCCTCGGTCTGGAGGGCGTCGTCGACGGCGTGGGCGGCGACGGTGAGCCCGGCGTCGCGGGCCAGGCCGATGGCGTCGGTGAGGTAGTACTCGCCCTTGGCGTTGTCGTTGCCGATGCGCCCGATGGTGTCGAGCAGGAAGCCGGCCTCGAAGGCGAGGATGCCGGAGTTGATCTCGGTGATCGCGCGCTCGGCCTCGGAGGCGTCCTTCTCCTCGACGATCGCCTGGACGACGCCGGCGGCGTCGCGCACGATCCGGCCGTAGCCGAACGGGTCGTCGACGATGCCGCTGAGGATGCTGACCGCGGCGCCCGCGGCCCGGTGGGAGGCGGTGAAGTCGACCAGCGTGGCGCCCTCGAGGAGTGGGGTGTCGCCGTAGGCGACGAGGACGGTGCCCTCGCGGGGGGCCTCGGCGAGCGCCTCCAACGCGATCCGTACGGCGTGCCCGGTGCCGAGCTGCTCGTCCTGGACGGCGAGCACGGCCTCGGGCCGCGCCTGGCTGACGTGCGGCGCGACGAGCTCGCGCTGGTGACCCACGACGGTGACGACGCGCGCCGGCTCGAGCGCCCCGACGGCGACGAGCACGTGCTCGATCATGCTGCGCCCGCCGATGCGGTGGAGCACCTTGGGCGTCTTGGACTTCATCCGGGTGCCCCCGCCGGCGGCGAGGACGATGACGGTCAGCTGGTCGGTCACCCGGCCACCTTAGTGCGGCCGGTTCAGCGCCCGTCGAGCCAGGCGAGCACGGCGAGCACCCGCCGGTTGTCGTCCCCGGCCTGGGGCAGGTCGAGCTTGGTGAAGATGTTGTTGATGTGCTTGCCGACGGCCTTCTCGGTGACCACGAGCCGGGCCGCCACGGCAGCGTTGGAGCGGCCCTCGGCCATCAGGGTGAGCACCTCGCGCTCGCGGTCGGTGAGCCGGTCCAGGGGCCGGGCGCGGGCCGAGACGAGGGTCGCGACGACCTCCGGGTCGAGGACGGTGCCGCCCGAGGCGACCTGGCGGACGGCGGCGAGGAAGGCGTCGACGTCGGCGACCCGGTCCTTGAGGAGGTAGCCGACGGCGCCCTCGCCGCCGGCGAGCAGGTCGCGGGCGTAGAGGGGCTCGACCCACTGGCTGAGCACGAGCACCGGGAACGCCGGGCGGGCCGCGCGCAGCGTGGTCGCGGCGAGCAGGCCCTCGGTGGTGTGCGTCGGCGGCAGGCGTACGTCGAGCACGGCGATGTCGATGTCCTCGCGGGCGAGCGCCCGGGTGAGGGAGGGTGCGTTGTCGACGGCCTCGACGACCTCGATGCCGCCGGACTCCAGGATCCGGGTCAGCCCGACCCGGAGCAGCGCCTGGTCCTCGGCGAGCACGGCCCGCAGGGGGATCACTCCGTCCGGCACGGCACCTCCATCCGGACCGTGGTCGGCCCACCCTCGGGACTGTCGACGCTGAGTCTGCCGTCGAAGGCGTCGAGCCGGCGCGCCACCCCGCTCAGCCCGGAGCCGGCCGGGTCGGCGCCGCCGCGGCCGTCGTCCCCGACGACGAGGCGGAGGGTGTCGCCGTCATAGGTGCCGCGCACCCAGGACCGGCCGGCCGCGGCGTGCTTGACGGTGTTGGCGAGGCACTCGGCGACGGCGAAGTAGGCGGCGGACTCGACCGGCGCCGGCAGCCGCGGTACGTCGACCGCGACCGCCACGGGCACCGGCAGCGCCACGGCCAGCGCCTCGATCGCGCCGGCCAGGCCGCGGTCGGCGAGGACCGGCGGGTGGATGCCGCGCACGACCGAGCGCAGGTCGTCGAGGGCGTCGATCGTGGTCTCCCGGGCCTCGCGCAGCAGCGCGGCGGCGGCCTCGGGGTCGGTGCGCAGGAGCTTCTCGGCGAGGCCGACGTTCATGCCGACCGAGGCGATCCGGGCCTGGGCGCCGTCGTGCAGGTCGCGCTCGATGCGGCGTACTTCGGCGGCGTTGTGGTCGAGGGTCTCGGCGCGGGACTCCTCGACGCGCTCGACGCGCTCCGCGAGCTCGGCGACCCGGTCGTGACCGAGGATCGCCCGCTCGGCACGCGCCCGGGCCGTCACGAGCGGCTCGGTGACGAACCACCAGGCCAGCAGCATCGGGCCGCTGAGCAGGAGCAGCAGGAGCCACACCCACTCCCCCGCGGTGAACGCGAGGATCAGCCAGGTGATCGGCGTGGTCAGCAGCGCCACCGGCACCAGCGACATCACGAAGCCGCCGGTCGCCGAGAAGCAGAGGAACCCGAAGTCGCGCCAGCGGGCCGGGTCGCGCAGCCAGCGCACGGGCCACGCCAGGGCGAAGCCACCCGTGGGTGCGTAGCGGGCCGGGATCGTCTCGCCGAGCACCCGGCCGCTGACCTGGCGGTGCGCGGCGGTCAGGGCCCCGGTCATCGGGACCACGGCCAGCGCCAGCACGAAGCCGGCGCCGGCCAGGCCGAGCGGGAGGCAGAGCAGGGTGAGGATCGCCAGCGCGAGCGACGGGAGGAACGAGACGGCGTACCCGGCGGAGAGCAGGGTGAGCCGCAGTCGCTCCACCAGTCCGTCGACCGTGACCGTGGCGTCCATCGCGGGCCAGTCTGTCATCGGACCGCGCTCCGCACCGCTCCCCGCGCCGAGCCCAGCGTCACCGCCGCGACCGCGAGGACGACTGCCGGGACCAACCACAGACCGCCGTCCGGGACGACGCCCTCGTTCCGGGCGACCGCGAACGGGACCACCGTGGTCAGCGCCGCGAGGAGGCCCAGCCCGACGCCGATCACGGCGACCACGGCCGCCTCGGCGACGACGGACCCGCGCACCTGGCGGGGCGTCGCGCCCAGCAGGCGCAGCCGCTCGAGCTCGGTCCGCCGGTGTGCCACGGTGGCGACGAAGGCGTTGACGACCATGATCGCGGCGAACAGCGCGATCATCGCGACGACCACGTTGTTGAGCAGGTTGATCGTGTCGCTGTCGGGTGTCCCCGCGGGGAGGCTGCGGGTGTCGATGTTCACCAGCAGCAGCGTCCCGGCGGCGGCCGCGGTCAGCACGATCACCGGCGCGAGGACGCCGGAGAGCAGGTGCGCCCGCCGCACCGTGTTGTACGACGCCAGGTGCGCGCTCGCGCTCGACGACGCCCCGGCGACCAGCCGCAGCGGCGCGGCGCACCAGCGCAGCAGCACCGGCGCGAGGACCGCGAGGCCGACACCGACCAGGATCGAGCTCGACCCGCTCGTCGACATCGCCGCGTAGGGGTCCTCGTCGTGGGCCGTGACGGTGATCGTGATGACGGCCATGGCCAGGCCGTAGCCGATGAGCAGCACCGCGATCGCGACGCGCCACCAGCGCATCCGGCCCTGCTCGGCGACGCTGTCGCGGACCAGGACGCCGGCCGGGCCTCGGGTCGCGCGCCGGGCGGCCACCGCGGCGGCGGCGCCGGCGGCGAGGAAGACGAGCAGGGCGGCGGCGCCGACGGAGGCCGGGCCCGCGTCGTACCGGGTGGCGTCGGAGACGAGCCCACCCGACTGGAGCAGGTCGAAGAGCAGGCGTCCGGTGCCCGCGGCGACGAGGGCACCGAGGACGGCACCGAGCAGCGCGACGCCGGCCGCCTCGCGGGCGATCAGCCGGCGAGCCTGGCGCGGGGTCGCGCCGATGGTGCGCAGCAGGCCGATCTCGGCGGCGCGCTGGGTGGTGGTGATGCCGACGGTCGAGGCGACGGAGAAGAGCACGATCAACGCGCCCCAGCCGCCGACGACGGCGCCCATCACGACCAGGTTGCCGGTGTCGGCCGCGGCCGCGGAGAACGAGGTCTCGACCAGGGTCGCGAAGGACCCGATCAGGGCGGTGCCGAGCAGCACCGCGAGGAAGGTCGCCGTCGCGGCGAGCGGACGGTGGCGCAGGCTGCGCCAGGCGAGGGTCGTGGTCCCGGCGCTCATCGGGCCACCACCAGCTCGTCGAGGTGCGCCATCTGGCCGGCGACCGCGTCGGCGGTGGGCTCGGCCATCCGGCCCGCGACCCGGCCGTCGACGAGGAAGACCACCTCGTCGGCGTACGACGCGGCGACGGGGTCGTGGGTCACCATCACCACCGTCTGGCCGAGGTCGGTGACGCTGGCGCGCAGCATCCCGAGCACCTGCCGGGCGGTCGCCGAGTCGAGCGCCCCGGTCGGCTCGTCCGCGAGGACGACGTCCGGGTCGGTGACGAGCGCCCGGGCCAGCGCCACGCGCTGCTGCTGGCCGCCGGAGAGACTGCCAGGCAGGTGGTGGGCGCGGTCGGCGAGACCGACCCGGTCCAGCAGTCCGCGCACCCGCGCCCGGTCGGGGCGCTTGCCGGCGAGCCGGCGCGGGAGGCCGACGTTCTGCTCGGCGGAGAGGTACGGCAGCAGGTGGAAGCCCTGGAAGACGAAGCCGATGCGCTCGCGGCGCAGCGTCGTGCGGCGCTCCTCGTCCCAGTCGGTGACGTCCTCGCCGCCGATGAGCACCCGGCCGCTCGTGGGGCGGTCGAGACCGGCGGCGCAGGTGAGGAAGGTGGACTTGCCGGAGCCCGAGGGCCCCATCACGGCGGTGAACGTGCCGCGCCGGAACGCGAGGTCGATGCCGGCGAGGGCGACGACGCCGGCGGCGCCTTCGCCGTAGGTACGGGTGAGGCCCTGGACCTCGAGGGCGACGGGTGCGGACATGGGCTGCTCCTGGGGGGATCGGTGGGACCGGAACGGGTGTCTCCGACGCTAGGAAGATCCGGAGCCGCGCTCGATGGGCCTGCTCCGCCTCCTGGGGGTGGGGTTTTCCCTACCCCCGGGCCGGGCAGGGTGGTCCCCCGTGTCCGCCCCTGCACCCGACCTCGTCCACGAGCGCGTCCTCCGGCTCGCCCGCAAGAGCCTGGTGACCGCCGTGGTGACGTCGGTCCTCGCGGTCGCCGCCGTGGTGGGCGCCGGTGTCGTCGGCTACCGCGCCGCCACCGAGCAGGTCGCCGAGCAGGTCGCCGTCACGGTGCAGAGCGAGGGCAGCCACCGGGAGCGGCGCGGCGGCAAGCGCGCCCGCCGGTGGGTCGACGTCCGCCACGTCCAGGTGAGGACCGCGGACGGGCGCACCGGCCGGGTGAGCAGCGAGGACCTCCAGGTCGGCGACGAGGCGCGGGTGTGGCGGCGTACGGACGGGGGCGCGATGTCCGTCGACGAGCCGTCGGGGTTCGGCTTCGGCGACGTGGCGCTGATCGGCGGCGCCGGCCTGGTCGGCCTGGTGCTGACCGGCATCGCGATCGGCTCCGCCCGGCGCTCCGCCCGGCTGCGGCGCACGGACGTCGAGAGCTCGCCGCGGGTGCTGCTCGTGCTCGACCAGGACAAGCTGCGCGCCGAGCCGCACCGCACCGAGCTCCGGACCTGGTGCGTCCCGCTGACCGTGGCCGCGTCGGACCACCGCAAGGTCAAGGCCGGAGCGGCGCACGACCTGTACCTGGAGCCGGGCGCGGCGCCGGTCGACGTCTCCGCCGGCATCCCGCAGCAGTGGGAGGGCCGGGTGCTCCACGCCGGCGCGCTCCACACGGTCGTGGCGCTGCGGACCACGCCCACCGCGCCGTGGTGGGTCACCGACGTCTGAGCCCCGGGGAGCCGGAAGGTAGCCTGAGCCCGACCTAGTCGGCCCGCGGAAGGTGAGCAGGCGGGTGGCGAACCCACGGCCCTCGACCCAGGCAGCAGCACTGCGCCTGGTGGCGATCTTCATCGCCGGCATGCGGATCGCCACGCTCGTGCAGATGGCTCCCTCGCTGGCGACCGCGATCACGACCGACTCCCGCCACGCGGCGACGGTGGCGACCTGGGTCGTCGCGCTCGTCGCGCTCACCGTCCCGGCCGTCCTCGTCGTGCTCCGGGGGCGTCCCCTCGGCCCGGCCGCGGCCGTCGCCGACGTCACCATCGCCGTGCTGCTGCTCCTCGCCGGGCTGTGGACCGTACCGGTCGACCTGCGCCAGGGCACCTGGCTCGGCTTCCAGGCCGGCTACGCGATCTGCGTCGCGTGCTCGCTGCTGACCGGCGCGACCTCGCGGCGGCTCTACCTCCCGCTGCTGGCCGCACTCGCGGCGGCCACCGCGATCTACCAGGCGCCGACGGTGACCGGCTGGAGCGACGTGCCGGACCTGCTCGGCAACCTGCTCACGATCCTGGTCCTCGGGCCGCTCGCCTGGACCTGCACCCGGATGATCATCCGGATCGGCGCCGAGGCCGACGAGGCCCGCCGGCTCGCCGCCGACGCGGCCCGCACCGAGGAGGAGCGCCGGGCCCGGACCGCGATCCACAACGGCACCGCCGTGCTGCGCCTGCTCGTCGAGACCGGCGGGGACGCCGACCAGCCGGCCGGGCTGCGCCAGCAGGCCGAGATCGAGCTGAGCCGGATGCGCGCGTACCTCACCGGCGACACCCTCCCCGCCGCCGGTACGACGAGCCTGGCCGCCGTGGTCACCGCCTCGCGTGCGGAGTTCGACGACCTCCCGATCACCGTCGTCGCCCACCTGGCCGACGAGGTCGAGCTCGACCGCGCCGTCGCCGACGACCTGGCCGCCGCCCTGCGCAGCCTGCTGCTCAACGTCCGCCTGCACGCGGGGGCCCGCGAGGTGGTGCTCCACGCCGAGGAGCACGAGGACGGCGACGGCTGGGAGGTCAGCCTGCACGACGACGGGGTGGGCTTCGCGATCGACGAGGCGTCGTACGGTGTGGGGATCCGCGATGTCGTCGTCGGCCAGCTCGCCCGCTCGGGCGTGACGACCGCGGTCGACAGCGTGCCGGGCCTCGGCACCACCATCACCCTGACCCGGACCGAGGAGCCCGCATGACCGACCCCCGGTTCGCCCACGTCGACGACACCACCGCGCTGCGCGCCTCGCTCGGCCTGCTGCTGCCCGACCTGGACTTCGTCTCCGCGCACCCCAACGTCGAGGACCTGCTCGCGAAGCGGCCGGACGCCGACGTCGTCGTGCTCGACCTGCACCTCGCCACCGCCGGCCAGCCCGAGGCCACCCAGGGCCCCGAGGCGATCCGGGCGCTCGTCGCGGCCGGCTACCGGGTGTGCGTCTACACCCAGGAGCAGCGCCGCTTCGTGCTCGCCGCGTGCCTGGCCGCCGGGGCGACCGGCGTGGTGTCCAAGACCGAGACCCTGGAGGCCACCGCCGCGGCCTTCCGCGCGGTGGCCGACGGCGAGCTCGTCGTACCGCCGGCGATCGCGGGGCTGCTCGAGGTCCTGGTCCGCCGCGGCAGCCTCACCGTCCTCTCCCCGCGCCAGCGCCAGGTGCTCGCCGCCCGCGCGCGCGGCCTGACGTTCGCCGAGATGAGCCGCACGATGTACCTCGCGGAGTCGACGCTGCGCGGCTACTGGATCGACCTCAGCCGGATCGTCCAGGAGTACCTCCACGAGACCGCGGCCGGCGACATCGAGCGCGCGCTCGGCCTCGGCCCCGGCGACCTGCTCGGCTCGTGAGCCGGGCGGCTTCGGCCGCATGAGAGCCTGGGAGGCATGAAGCAGCTGGGCCAGCTCGAGGCGGTCGTCATGGGCCGGCTGTGGGACGACGCCCGCCCGCTCTCGGTCCGCGAGGTCGTCGACGACCTCCAGCGCACCCGCGCGATCGCCTACACGACGGTGATGACGGTCCTCGACAACCTGCACCGCAAGGGCCTGGTCGCCCGCGCCAAGGACGGCCGCGCCTACCGCTACACCGCCGCGCTGACCCGCGAGGAGCACACCGCCGCGCTGCTCGAGGACGTCCTCGCCCAGGCGCCCGACCGGGGCGCGACCCTGCTGCGCTTCGTCGGCCAGCTCTCCACCGACGACCAGGTCCGGCTGCGCGCCGCCCTCGCCGACGCCGAGGAGCGCTGAGCACCGTGCTCGCCGTGCTCGCCCCGCTCTCCCTGCTCGCCTTCGCGGTCCTGGCCGCCACCGCCGGACCCCGCCTGCTGCTGCGCGCCCGCTGGGTCCAGCGCGCGCCGGGCTGGGGCGTGCTCGCCTGGCAGGGACTGGCCGGCTCCGTCGTCGTCGCGGTCGCGCTGCTCGGCGTCACGCTCGCCGTACCGCTGCCGCCGGTCGCCGCCGGGCTCTCCTGGCTGACCGGGATCCCGACCACCACGGTCGTCGCCCACTACCTCACCCCGGCCGGCCCCGAGGTCGCCGCGCTCGCCGGTCTCGCCGTCCTCGCCCTCGCGGTCCGGCTGACCTGGCTCGCCACGACCGCGGTGCTCGGCACGGTCCGCGCCCGGCGCGACCAGCACGACGCGCTGCGCCTGCTCGGCCACGAGCACGCCGACGGCTATGTCGTCCTCGACCACCCCGTACCGCTCGTCTACTGCCTGCCCGGCCTGCACCCGCGCATCGTGGTGACCACCGCCGCCCGCGACGCGCTGACGCCCCACGAGCTGACCCAGGTCCTGGCCCACGAGCGCCGGCACCTGGGCTCGCGCCACGACGTCGCGCTCACCGTGGCGGGCGTCCTGCGCCGGGCGTTCGCACCCGTCCCGCTGCTGCGCACGCTCCTCGCGACCGCCCAGGAGCAGGTCGCGGTCCTCGTCGAGATGCAGGCCGACGACGCCGCCCGCGACCCGCGCGGCCTGGCCCGCGCCCTGGTCGCGCTCGCCTGCGGCGCCCCCGCTCCCGCACCCCACCCGGGGCTGGCCGCGGGCGATGTCGCCGCCCTGGCCCGGGTCCGCCGGCTCACCGGCGACGACGCCGGCTGGTCCCACCCGCGCAGCGCGGCGGTGGGCTCGGCGACGGCGGCCGTGCTCGCCGTACCGGTGGTGCTGGCGGCGGCGCCGCTGATCGAGATGGTCCTCAGCGGCTGCCGCGCGATGCTGACCTGAGCGGCCCCGGCCGGCAGCGCGGCGGGAGTCGCGCCGGGCAGCTTGCTGCCTCCCGCGGCGACGGAGACGCGCTCGGCCAGTCCTGCTAGACCAGGGTCTTCCAGTAGTACCAGAACTGCTCGATGATCAGCACCAGCACGAGCAGCACCGCCAGGGTCAGCGCGAACAGGTGCCACTCCCGCAGCGTCCGTACGACGCGTGCCCCGGCGACCTTGGCGCCGAACAGCCCCGCGCCCGCGTTGCGCAGCGTGACGTACCAGAAGATCGGCAGCACGACGGCCCACACGACCATGCAGTAGGGGCACAGCGCGCCGATCCGGTAGAGGCTCTGGAACATCAGCCAGAGCACGAACCCGAGCCCGAGCGTGACCCCCACCTGGAGACCGGCCCAGTACCAGCGCGCCAGCCGGGCGCCGGCCAGGAGCGCCGCCCCGGTCGCCACCACCACGGGGAATGCGGCGATGCCGAGCAGCGGGTTCGGGAAGCCGAACACCTCGGCCTGGTCGGTGACCATCACCGAGCCGCAGTTGAGGATCGGGTTGAGGCTGCAGGACGGCGTGTAGCCGGCGTCCTTGAGGAGCTCGATCTTCTCGAGCAGCAGCACGAACGCCGTCACGAAGCCGAGCGCGCCGCCGCCGACGAGGATCGCGCCGAGGCGCTTGTCGGTGCTCACTCGCCGAGGGCGTCGGTGAGCGCGCGCTCGAAGTCGGCGACCGACTCCGGCTGCAGCAGCTCGCCACCGAGGAAGAACGTCGGCGTCCCCTGCACGCCCAGCGCCAGCCCGTCGTCGACGTCGCGCTGCACCCGGGCTGCGACCTCGTCGGAGGCGTAGTCCGCGTCGTACCGGGCGAGGTCGAGGCCGAGCTCCTCGGCGTAGCCGCGGAACAGGTCGTCGAGCGGCACCCGCTGCTCCCCCCACGAGGACTGGGTGTCGTACATCTTGCGGTACATCTCCTCGAACTTGCCCTGGCGCGCGGCCGACTCGACCGCCCGCGCGGCGCGCTCGGCGTTGAAGTGGCCGGGCAGCGGGAAGTAGCGCACCACGAAGCTCACCTTGTCGCCGTACCGCTCGCGGAGGTCCTCGACCACCGGGTACGCCGCGCCGCAGGCCTCGCACTCGAAGTCGAGGAACTCGACGAGCTCGACGTCGCTGCTCCCCCGCTCACCCAGCACGCGGCTGTCGTCGCGCACGAGGCGGCTGTCCGTCGTACCGGCGCCGGAGGGGGTGTCGCCCCCCGGACCGGCGTCGGCCGGCTCGTCCCTCCCGCCCACCACGAGCAGGACGGCCACCACGGCCACGAACACCGCGGCGACCAGCAGGGTGGCCTTGAGCTGAGGCTTCACGGGGGCTCCTCCGTCGCTATCTACTAAGGAGCATCGTAGATGGTGCGGGCAAGCCGCCACGGGACCAGCGGCGCCATCGTCACCGCGACCCGCTCGTCCTCGGGGAGCCCCGCGTTGGCGCGCAGCTCCTCCTCCATCGCGAGCAGCGCGGTCATCCCGTCGGGGAAGGGTCCGCTGTAGTGCGTGCTGTAGGCGGTGCGCAGCACGAGGACGTACGGCTCGTCGACCTGGGCGGTCAGCGACTCGACCACCATGTTGATCACGCGCCGGATCGCGGCGGGCGAGACGGGCGCACCCTCCGGCTCGTCGGGCGTCTCGGGGAGCATCGGCATGCCTGGGAGACACCGGCATCGCGCGCTGCTGACGCGACTTGGCGCAGTGTCGTCCGGATCACCCCGGCGCAGCAGGCGCCGGCCGCAGCGCTCCGGCCACGAAGAACTGGATGTTCCCGCACCGGCTGCACACCGCTGCCTCCGCGCGCTTGTTGAGCCCCGTGTTCGCCATCCGCGAGGTGATCAGCGTGACGCCGTTGCGGGTGAAGGTCGATCCGGCGCACGTCGGGCAGGCCAGCGCGATGCCTCCCTCGACCACGAGCTGCTCGGGCTGGGACGTCATCGCTTGCTCCTGTGCTTGGCTCCCCGGGTAGGAGTCGAACCTACGTCGCTTGTCCTGATTCAAAGTCAGGCGGGCCCTACCGGCAGACCAACCGGGGATCGCGGGCTACAGCCTAAGGGCCATCGCCCCGGCAACGGCGACCGGCCGGACCTCGCGGCGGCGCCGGCGGAGGTCCTCCACCACGTCACCGCAGCAGGTCGCGCCCGATCACCATCCGCTGGATCTGGTTGGTCCCCTCGAAGATCTGGGTGACCTTCGCGTCGCGGAAGAGCCGCTCCACCGGGTACTCCCGCGTGTAGCCGTTGCCCCCGAACACCTGGATCGCGTCGGTCGTGACGCGCATGGCGGCGTCGCTGGCGGTGAGCTTGGCGATCGAGGCCTGGCGCGCGTAGGGGCGACCGGCGTCCTTGAGCCGCGCCGCCATCAGGTACGACGCCCGCGCGCGCTCGACGTCCGCCGCCATGTCCGCGAGCAGGAACTGCATCCCCTGGAACTCGCCGATGGTGCGCCCGAACTGCTCGCGCTCCTTGGCGTAGGCGACCGCGTGCGCGAGGGCGGCCTGGGCGATGCCGGTGGCGACGGCGGCGATGCCGAGGCGGCCCGCGTCGAGGGCGGAGAGGGCGACGCGCATGCCGGCGCCCTCGTCGCCGATGAGCTGGGCGGCCGGGATCCGGGCGCCGTCGAAGAGCACCTGGGTGGTGACGTCGCAGTGCAGGCCCATCTTCTTCTCGGGTGCGCCGAAGGACATCCCGGGGGTGCCGTCGGGGACGACGAACGCCGACAGGCCGCGCTTGGGGTCCTCGGAGGTGCGGGCGAAGAGGATGTAGTAGTCGGCGCAGGAGCCGTTGGAGATCCACGCCTTGGTGCCCTTGATGACGTAGTCGTCGCCGTCGCGGACCGCGGCGGTGCGGATGCCGCTGACGTCGGAGCCGGCCTGGGGCTCGGAGAGGCAGTAGGCGCCGAGCCAGTCGCCGGACAGCATCCGCGGCAGCCAGGCCTCGCGCACGGAGGCGGAGGCGTTGGCAGCGACGACGGTCGCGGTGAGGGCGTGCACGGAGACGCCGACGCCGACGCTGGGCCAGGCCGCGGCGATCTCCTCGACCACCTGGAGGTAGACCTCGTAGGGCTGTCCCCCGCCGCCGATCTCCTCGGCGAAGGGCAGGCTGAGCAGGCCCGACTGCCCCAGCAGGCGGTACGCCGCCTCGGGGAACTCCGCCTTCTCCTCGGCCTCGGCGACCCGCGGCGCGAGCTCCTTGGTCGCGATCTCACGGGCCAGGGCGAGGAGCTCCTCGGCCTCCTCGGTGGGCAGCAGGCGGTCGACAGTCGTTCCCATGCTGCCGACCCTAGTCGCGCGGGCTCCGCGGACCACCCTCGTCGGAGGGTGCTTCAGTAGGTGAGCTCGACCCAGTCGTCGACGTCGTAGCGGCCGTTGGTCTGGAGCGTGATCGACTGGATGCCGACCGGGCGCTCGTCGCGGTAGGTGATGAGCGCGATGCTGGCCGGACGGCGCAGCTTGGTCCCGATCGCGATGGCGTACGCCGCCCCGCCCGTCGTCCCGACGGTGTAGGTGTAGCCGGTCTTGCCGTTCTCGCCCTCGACCGCGGTCGGCCCGCTCTGGACGTGGATGTGGCCGCCGACGACGAGGTCGACGCAGCCCTTCTCCAGCGCCCTCGCGCCGAGCTTGGCGTCGTGGACCAGGATCGTGCCGGGGCGCTCGCCGTCGGCGTCGGCGGCGCAGGCCGCCTCGGTGACCCGGTCGGCGACCTCGGCGAAGCTCAGGCCCTTCTCGTCGCGCCAGTTGCCCAGCCCGCTCGACCGGGGGTCGTCGACGCCGAGGAGCCGCGAGCCGCCGGGGCCCTCGACCACCTCGTCGTCGAAGTACTTCCAGCCCAGCTTCTCCAGGTGGGCGCGGACGAAGCTGCCGTTGTCGTGGTTGCCGGCGACCGCCCAGCGGCCCTCGAAGTCGTCGAAGGCGGCGGCGACGGAGTCGAGGGAGAAGGCCTCCCAGTGGCTGCCGGTCGAGGTGTCGTCACCGGCGTCGTAGACCGTGGTGGCCCCGGCGGTGTCGGCGATGGCGCGGGCGACCTTGTCCATGCCGACGTTGTCGTGCCGGTCGGAGACGAGGACGGTGACCGTCTCGCCCTCCTCGGGCTGCCGCAGCTCGAGGTCGGCGGCCTTGGTGGCCGCGGCGGAGTAGAACTCCAGGCCCTGCCGGTAGCTGCTGACCGCGCTCTCGATCAGCCGGCGCGACTGGTCGGTGGTGGCATCGGCCAGCACCTGCACGTCGGCGACCTCGTCGGGCAGCACGACCTCGGCGCCGACGTAGTCCTGGAGCGTCTCCCAGCGCTCGCGCGGCGCCTCGAACCGCCCCCACCCCACCGGTACGACGACCGCGGCGACGAGCACGAGCACGCCCCCGGTCACCAGCAGCCCGCGTCGCGTGGGCAGGGCGCGCACGAGCGTACGACGCCGCTCGCTGCCGACCGCGGCCCACACCAGCAGCGGCACGGTGCCCAGGGCGCCGCCCTGGAGCAGGGCGGCGTAGGCCATCGACCGCACGCTGCGCTCGACGGCGGCGATCTGGCCCTCGGGCTGCGAGGCGATCGCGGCGTAGCGCGCGGTGAGCTCGTCGAGCGACTCGGTGTCGGTCTTGCCGAGCTCGATCGCCAGGCCCAGGCGGCTGCCGGACGGGATCCGCAGGTCCGGCAGCACCGGGCCGGTGCGGAGCACGATCTCGCCCGAGAAGTCGGGGCTCAGCGTGGCCTGGTGGCTCGCCACGTCGATCGTGCGCTCGCTGTTGACGAAGATCGTCGCGGCGAGGAGCAGGGACAGGACGATCCAGGCCCCGGCGTACCCCAGGCCCTGGAGGAGGCGACGTCGCGTCGGTGTCACGTCCGGGTCACGCTCAACGTCCGGCGCGGGCCTCCGCGACGGCGTACAGCGCGACCGAGGCGGCGACACCGGCGTTGAGGGACTCGAGCACACCCGCCATCGGGATCGACAGCAGCCGGTCGCAGTTCTCGGCGACCAGGCGCGAGAGACCCTCGCCCTCGGAGCCGACGACGAGCACGAGCGGGCCCTGGGCCAGGTCGGCGTCGGCGACGAGCTCGGGCAGCGTCAGGTCGCCGTCGGCGGCGAGGCCGACGACGAAGCAGCCCGCGTCCTGGTAGGCCTTGATCTGGCGGGTCAGGTTGACGGTCTGGGCGACGGGGCAGCGCGCGGCCGCACCGGCCGAGGTCTTCCAGGCGGCCGCGGTCATCGAGGCCGCGCGACGCTCGGGGATGACCACGCCGTGGGCGCCGAAACCGGCGGCGCTGCGGACGATCGCACCCAGGTTGCGGGGGTCGGTGATCGAGTCGAGGATGACGACGAGCGGCGCCTCGCCGGCCTCGTCGGCCGCCGCGAGCAGGTCGTCGGGGTGGGCGTACTCGTAGGCCGGGATCCGCGCGGCGAGGCCCTGGTGGACCGCACCGTCGGTGAGCCGGTCGAGCTCGCCGCGGCTGACCTCGAGCAGGCCGACGCCGTGCTCGGCCGCGAGCCGGAAGACCTCGCGCAGCCGGTTGTCGCGCTCGGCCCCCTCGGCGACGTAGACCGAGGTCACCGGGACCCGCTCGCGCAGCGCCTCGACGACCGGGTTGCGCCCGGCGATCCACTCGTCCCCGCCGGTACGACGGCGCGGACCGCCGCCGCGCCCGCTCTTCTTGTCGGCGCGCTTCTTGGCCTCGGCGATCTTGTGGGCCTTGTGGTACTCGCGGTCGACCGCCTTGGGCGTGGGGCCCTTGCCGGCGAGCCCGCGGCGCACCTGTCCGCCCGAGCCGACCTGCGGTCGCTTGCTCGACTTGCGGATCGCGCCCTTGCGGCTCGAATTGCCTGCCATCTCAGTTCACCGTCCAGGTAGGTCCATCAGGGGTGTCGGTGACCTCGATGCCGGCCGCCTTGATCCGATCGCGGATCGCGTCCGCACGCGTCCAGTCCTTGTCCGCCCGCGCCTGCGTGCGCTCGTCGAGCAGGCCGGCCACGAGGGCGTCGACCGCGGCGGTGAGCCGCTCCTCGGTGTCCGAGCCGCCGGACGTCGCCGCCCAGGCCGGGTCGGCCGGGTGCACGCCGAGCACGTCGAGCATCGCGCCGACCGCGCCCGCGGTGGCGGTGACGTCCTCGCCGGCGGCGAGCTGGCGGTTGCCCTCGCGCACGGTGTCGTAGAGGACGGCGACGGCGGCCGGCGTACCGAGGTCGTCGTCGAGCGCCGCGGCGAAGGCCTCGGGCAGCTCACCCGGCTCGGCACCACCGGCGCGCTGCACGAAGGACAGGATCCGCTGGTAGCCCGCGGCGGCCTCGTCGAGCGCCTCGAACGAGAACTCCACGTGGGAGCGGTAGTGCGCGGCGACCATGTAGAAGCGCAGCTCGGCACCGCTGACCCGCTGGAGGACCGACGGGATGCTGAGGGTGTTGCCGAGCGACTTGCTCATCTTCTCGCCGGCGGTGGTGATCCACGCGTTGTGCATCCAGTACGACGCGAACGCGCCGCCCGCCGCGCGGGACTGGGCCTGCTCGTTCTCGTGGTGCGGGAAGCGCAGGTCGACGCCGCCGCCGTGGATGTCGAAGGCCTCGCCGAGGTACTTGCCGGCCATCGCGGAGCACTCGATGTGCCAGCCCGGCCGGCCGCTGCCCCACGGGCTCGGCCAGGACGCGGTCTCCGGCTCGGAGTCCTTGCGGCCCTTCCAGAGGGCGAAGTCGCGGGGGTCGCGCTTGCCGCGCGGGTCGGCGTCGGCGGCCGGCTCCATGTCGTCGACGCCCTGGTGGGTCAGCTCGCCGTAGGCGGCCCAGGAGCGGACGTCGAAGTAGACGTCGCCGCTGCCGTCGGCCGCCGGGTAGGCGTGGCCGCGCTCGATGAGCAGGTCGATGAGCTCGATCATCTCGGGCACGTGACCGGTGGCGGCGGGCTCGTAGGTCGGCGGCGCGACGTTGAGCGCGGCGTAGGCCTTGTCGAGCTCGATCTTCATCGCGTAGGCGAGGTTGTACCAGGGGCGACCCTGCTCGGCCGACTTCGTCAGGATCTTGTCGTCGATGTCGGTGATGTTGCGGATGAACGTGACCTCGAAGCCGCGGTGGCGCAGCCAGCGCTGGAGGACGTCGAAGTTGACCGCGGACCGGACGTGACCGACGTGGGGCTCGCTCTGGACCGTCAGACCACAGACGTAGAGACCCACTTTGCCCTCCTGAAGGGGCACGAAGTCACGGACTTCGCGGGTCGCGGTGTCGTACAGCCGGATGGTCACCGGGTCAGTCTAGGGATCGCCGGGGGTCCGCCTCACATCGTCGGGACGCCGTCGCGCGGAGCACCCTGTTACGCAAGTGACGGATGTGACGTACCGTGAGGCAGTGCGTCGACTCTTCCCCGCCCCCGTCGTGCTCGCGCTCGCCGGCTGCCTCGTGGCCGGCGGCGTCGCCGTCACCCTGGACCGCACGTCCGGTGGACCCGGCGCGAGCGTCACCGCGGCCGCCGTCTCCGACCGCAAGGTCGACCTCGAGCGGTACGACGCCGCGGCCCAGTGGCGCACCGGCAAGGCCCGCGGCACGCGCGTCACGCCGGCCGGCGAGCTCGCCTTCGACCGCGGCATCCGGACCACCCGGCTGGCCGGGCGCACCTACGACACCGCCCGCTGGACCAGCCCCTGGGTCGCTCCGGGCTTCTCCTACACCGAGCTGATCGCGTCGTGGTCGGCGCGCACGCCCGGGTCGAGCTGGATCGAGCTGAAGGTGCGCGGCCGCTCGGCGGCCGGGCGCACGACCACCTGGGACTCGCTCGCCCGCTGGGCCGCCAAGGACACCGTGCTGAAGCGGGCCTCCGGCGGCGCGCAGGCCGACGACGGCACCACCCTCGCGACCGACACCTGGCGCACGGCCGGGCTGGCGTCGTACCAGCTGCGCGTGGAGGTGCACCGCCAGCGCGGCAAGCGCGCGGTGCCGCGCCTGGACCTGGCGACGGTGCTGACCTCCGCACTGCCCCCCACGGCCGGACCGGTCTCCGCGCCGGGCGTCGCGCGCGGCATCGAGCTGAGCGTGCCGCGCTACTCGCAGATGATCCACACCGGGCACTTCCCGCAGTGGGGCGGCGGCGGTGAGGCGTGGTGCTCGCCCACCTCGACCTCGATGGTGCTCGGCTACTACGGGCGCCTGCCGGGCGCGGCGTCGTACGCCTGGGTGCCGGGCGGGCACGCCGACCCGTGGGTCGACGCGGCGGCACGCTCGACGTACGACCACGCCTACCGGGGCACCGGCAACTGGCCCTTCACCACCGCGTACGCCGCCCGCCAGGCCGGCAAGGCGTTCGTCACCCGGTTGCGCGACCTGCGCGAGGCCGAGGTCCTGGTCAAGGCCGGCATCCCGCCGGTCCTCTCGATCGCCTTCCGGCGCGGCCAGCTGAGCGGCGCGCCGATCTCGTCGTCCAACGGGCACCTGCTCGTCGTCGTCGGCTTCACCAGCAAGGGCGACGTGATCGTCAACGACCCCGCGGCGCCGACCAACGCGAGCGTGCGGCGCGTCTACGCGCGGGCGCAGCTGGAGAAGGCCTGGCTGGAGGCGTCGGGCGGGACGGCGTACGTCATCCACGACGCGAAGCACCCGCTGCCGAAGGCGCCCGCCGGCAACTGGTGATCAGGCCTTGGCGGTGACGTCGATCGTGTGCCAGCCGGTCGCACCGTCGGGCACGACGTCCGCGAGCACACCGGTCTGGACGTTGCCGTCGGCGTCGACCGCACGGACCCGCAGCTGGTGGTCGCCCTCGTCGAGCGTCACCGTCGCGCGCCACTGGACCCACGTGTCGACGTTGGGCGTCGCCGCCAGCCGGGCCCGCTGCCAGGCCCCGCCGTCGACCTGGACCTCGACCGCGGAGATGCCCGTGTGCTGCATCCACGCGACGCCCGCGCAGACCAGCTCGCCGACCGGGACGTCGGCGCCCGAGCTCGGCACCTCGATCTTGGACGCGATCTTGACCGGGCCCATCTCGGACCAGCCCTTCTCGGTCCAGTACGCCGTGATGTCGTCGTACCGGGTGACCTCCATGTCGACGACCCACTTGGTCGCCGAGACATAGCCGTAGAGCCCCGGAACGATCGTGCGCACCGGGAAGCCGTGCTCGATCGGCAGCGGCTCGCCGTTCATCGCCACGGCCAGCAGGGCGTTGCGCTCGTCCATCATCGCCGCGAGCGGCGTACCGCAGGTCCAGCCGTCCTCGGAGGTCTGGAGCACCGCGTCGGCATCAGGATGGGGCCCGGCCTCGGCGAGGATCGCCGCCAGCCGTACGCCGCTCCACCAGGCATTGCCGACCAGGTCGCCGCCGACCTCGTTGGACACGCAGTTGAGCGTGATCCAGTCCTCGGTGATCTCGCGCGAGACCAGGTCGCGGTAGGACAGCGTGATCTCGCGATCGACCATCCCGTGGATCCGCAGCTCCCAGTCGGCCGGCGCGATGGTCGGCTTGATGAAGGCCGTGTCGATCAAGTAGAAGTCCGCATTCGGCGTCTGCCACGGCGAGACGCCCTTGATCCCGAGGCTCGCCCCGGGCGGTACGTCGGGCGCGGTCACGCCCTCGATCCGCAGCAGCCGCCGGCTCTCCTCGGCCTTGCGCCGCGCCGAGCCCGCCACCCGCCCGAGCAGCCCTCCGCACGCCGCGACCAGCCCGACCACACCCGCCGCCACGAAGAACCCCCGCCGGCTGGGCATCGGCGCCGTCACCGGCTCCCCCGCCGCCTCGGCCAGCTCCCAGCGCCGCAGCCACTCGGCCAGCGCCGCCAGCGCCACCAGCCACGCCAGCAGGCCCACCACGACGGGCGCGAGGTCGGTGAACGACGTGTTGGGCTTGGCCACCACCGCCGCCGCACCCACGCCCGCCAGGACGACGTACCCGGCGACGGCGAGCCACCACCGCGTCCGTGCCACCCGCCCGATCACCGCGAAGACGACCACGAGGAACGTCAGGATCCCGAGCACGAGGACCTTCTTGTCCGCCGTGTCGAACGTGTCGATCGCCCACCGCGCCACCTTGCCCGGCGTCAACGCGGTGAACCCCTCGGCCACCGCCACCACCGGCGCATCCCGCACGTGCAGCAGCGCCGCGGCGGCGTAGCTCAGCGCCAGGCCCAGCAGGCCCGACAGCACGCCGGCGGTCGCCCACCAAGCACGGGAAGTCCTCACCCTGGTGATTCTTCCTCATCACCGGTGCGCACGGTCGAGGTGGCGACCTCGGGCATGATCAGGCCGTGACCTCCTCCGGACTCCGCATCGGCATCGGCTCCGACGTCCACCGCCTCGTCCCGCGCGATGCCGGCGACCCGCCGCTGGCCCTGGGCGGGCTGACCTGGCCCGACGAGGACGTCCGGCTCGACGGGCACTCCGATGCCGACGTGGCGGCCCACGCGGCCTGCGACGCGCTGCTCTCGGCCGCCGGCCTGGGTGACCTCGGCAGCAACTTCGGTACGGCGGAGCCCCAGTGGGCCGGGGCGAGCGGGGCGGCGCTGCTCGGGGAGACCCGGCGCCGGGTCGAGGCGGCGGGGTTCGCGGTCGTCAACGTCGCGGTCCAGGTGATCGGGAACCGGCCCAAGGTCGGTCCGCGGCGCAGCGAGGCCGAGGCGGCGCTGTCCGAGGTGCTCGGGGCGCCCGTGTCGCTGTCGGCGACGACGACCGACGGGCTCGGGCTGACCGGGCGGGGCGAGGGCGTCGCGGCGATCGCGACCGCGCTGCTGACGGGCGTGCAAGGCTGACCCTCGTGTCCGAGCACGAGCACGAGGTGATCACCGAGGACGGCCTGCGCATCCACGTGACGGTCCGCGGGCCCGCGGACGCGCCGCTGACGGTGCTGCTAGCGCACTGCTGGACGGCCGAGGAGTCGGACTGGCACTACCAGGTCACCGACCTGCTGGCCCGCTTCGGCCACGACATCCGACTCGTCACCTGGGACCACCGCGGGCACGGCCGGTCCGACCGGGCGAGCGAGGCGGCGTGCACCATCCCGCACCTGGCACGCGACCTCGGGCTGGTCGTCGACACCTACGCGACCGAGGGGCCGCTCGTCGTCGCCGGGCACTCCGTGGGCGGCATGACGATCACCGCGATCCCCGAGGAGCGCCCCGACCTGATGGCCCGGATCGTCGGCGCCCTCTTCGTCAGCACCACGAGCGGCGAGCTGCACAAGGTCACCCTCGGCCTCCCGGCCGCGGCGGGTGCGCTGCTGCGCGACCGGCTGCCGTTCATCCTGGCCAACCGCTCCCGGATGCTCAGCCTCAGCCGCCGCGAGAAGTACCCCGTCATCGAGCGCCAGATCGCGCGCCGCTTCCTCTTCGGCCGCCCGGCCCGCCCCCGGGACGTCGGCCACGTCGTCGACCAGCTCGTCCGCGCCCGGCCCGAGACGATGTCGGGCTTCTTCAAGGACATGATGGCGCACGACCGGATCGGCAACCTGGCGGCCTTCGACGACATCCCGGCCACCGTCCTGGTCGGCAGCCGCGACCTGCTCACCCCGCCCGAGCACGCCGCCAAGATCGCCCAGGGCATCCGCGGCGCACGGCTGCTCGTCGCGCCCGGCGCCGGGCACTACCTGCCGTTCGAGCGGCGCGAGCTCGTCAGCGCCGAGCTGTGCGCGCTGGTCGACCGCGCCCTCGCCCGCACCCGCGCGACGACCTAGGGCGCGGGTCAGGCCGCGGCGCCCTTGCGGTGCCCGACCAGGACGACGCCTTCGACCACCTGCACCTCGTACGCCGGCACCGCCACCTGGACGTCGTCCAGGCAGCGCCCGGTGCGCAGGTCGAAGGCGTGCCGGTGCGCCGGCAGGGCGACGTACGGCACAGTGCCGCGGCGCCCGATGATCCCCTTGGCGATGCCCCCGCCGACGTGTCCGGCGAAGGGATCGTGGTTGCCGAGCGCGTAGACGACGTCGCCCGGGGTCCGGAAGATCGCGACCGCCTGGCCGTGCACCAGTGCGGTCACCCCCCGGCCGACCCCGAGCTCGGCCATCCGGCAGATCGGTTGCCACTCCTCGGTGGCCCCGCGTCCCGTCATGCTCGTGAACGTAGGCCGACGCTGTTGTCGGCAGCGTTTCGGCGTGTAACGACGAGGAAAACCCTGGCCGCTGGGCGTGTCTCTCGAGTCCGCGCCGTCGCGAGCGGTGTTTGCGGCCGATCTGGCAAGGCCGAGTCGCGAAGGCGGGCCGGAGGCCCGTCGAGTCGGCGAGAACGCCGCCAGATCGAGTCGCAAACGCCGCGCAGCAGGCGCGGACTCGAGAGACACGCCCTAGGCTCACGGCGTGCCGAGCTCACCCACCGCCGCCGTCGTCGTCCTCGCCGCCGGCAGCGGCAGCCGGGTCGGTGCCGAGGTCAACAAGGTCCTGCTGCCCCTCCAGGGGCTCCCGCTGCTCGCCTGGTCGGTCCGCACCGCGCTCGACGTACCGGACGTCGACCCGGTCGTCGTGGTCTGCCGTCCCGGCGAGCGGGCGGACGTCGGCGCCGCGCTGCTCTCGGTGATCGGCGAGCGCGAGGTGCTGCTGGTCGAGGGAGGCGCCACCCGGCAGGCCTCCGAGCAGGCCGCCCTGAACGTGCTGGCCTCCCGCGTCGCCGACGGCAGCGTCGACGTGGTCGCGATCCACGACGGCGCCCGGCCGCTCGCGAGCGCCGCGCTGTTCGCCACCACGATCGCCACCGCCCGCACGTACGGCGGCGCGGTCCCCACGCTCGACCTGCCCGCCCTGCTGCCCCGCGACCCGGCCGCGACCCCCGCGCCCGGCGGACCCGGCACCCGGCTGGTGGGGGTCCAGACGCCGCAGGCCTTCCGCGCCGCACCGCTCCTCGCGGCCTATGCGGACGCCGCCGCGGCCGGGTTCGACGGCACCGACACCGCCGCTGCCTTCGCCGCGTTCGCGCCCGCGGAGCACGAGGTGCGGGCCGTGCCCACCGGACCGGCCAACCTCAAGGTGACCTTCGCCGAGGACCTGCGCGTCGCCGGGCGGCTCCTGGCCCAGGCCTAGCGCCCCCGCGGGCCCGGCCTCAGGGCAGCCGGACCGCCACCCGCAGCCCACCCTCGGCCCGCGGCACGAGCGTCAACGTGCCGTCGTGCGCCGCGGCGATGCTCGCGACGATGGCCAGGCCCAGGCCGCTGCCGTCGTGCGCGGCGTCCCCGGTGCGGACCCGGTCGGTGCCGCGCCGGAACGGCTCAGTCAGCGTCGCGACGAGCCCCGGGTCCAGCACCGCGCCGGTGTTCTCGACGACCAGCTCGACGCCGGCGCCGTCGCTGCGGGTGGTCACCCGGACCCAGCCGCTCGCGGGCAGGTTGTGCACGATCGCGTTGTGCACGAGGTTCGTCGTGAGCTGGAGCAGGAGCGCGGGCTCGCCCTGGACCGGCGCGAGGTCGCCGGTGGTCTCGAGGGTGACCCCGCGCTGCTCCGCGAAGGGCAGCAGCGTCTCGGTGGCCTCCTCGGCGACGAGCGAGAGGTCGACGTACTCGCGGACGAAGGAGCGCTGGTCGGCCCGGCTCAGCACCAGCAGCGCCTCGGTGAGGTGGATGGCCCGGGCGTTGACGGCGTGCAGGCTCTCGACCAGGCGGCCCAGGTCGCGGTCGGGATCCTTGCGGGCCACCTCCAGCAGCGTCTGGGTGATCGTCAGCGGCGTCCGCAGCTCGTGCGAGGCGTTCGCGGCGAACCGGCGCTGCTCGGCGACGTGGGCGTCGAGGCGCCCGAGCATGCCGTCGAAGGCGTCGGCCAGCTCGCGGAACTCGTCGCGCCGTCCGCGCAGCCGGATCCGGTGCGCCAGCGACCCCGCCGCGGCCCGCCGGGTCGCCTCGGTGATCCGTCCGAGCGGCGCGAGCATCCGCCCGGCCAGGAACCAGCCGCCGACCAGGCCGCACAGCAGCAGGAACACCAGCACCGCGGCCGCCTTGGGCGCGAACGCCGACCACAGGTCCGAGCGCCCCGGGATGAACAGGTACGGCGAGCGCATCATGTCGTCCGTACCGCCCTCGGTCGGCACGGTCACCGCCTGGTCGGGCACGTAGCGCAGCAGGAACAGCCAGACCACCGCGAGCAGCAGCGCCCCGGCGAGCATCAGGAAGCCGGCATAGCTGAGGGTGAGCTTGAGCCGGACGCTCATCCCCGGCGGCCTAGCCATCCGCGGCGATCCGGTAGCCGACGCCCGCCACGGTGGCGGTCACCCACGGCTCCCCCAGCCGCTTGCGCAGCGCCGAGACGGTGATCCGGACGGCGTTGGTGAACGGGTCGGCGTTCTCGTCCCAGGCCCGCTCCAGCAGCTCCTCGGCGCTCACCACGCCGCCGTCGGCGGCGACGAGGACCTCGAGGACGGCGAACTGCTTGCGGGTCAGCGCGACGTACCGCCCGTCGCGGTAGACCTCGCGGCGGAACGGGTCCAGCCGCACCCCGGCGATCTCGCGCACCGGTGGGCGGTGGTGGGCGCGGCGCCGGTCGAGCGCGCGCAGCCGCAGCACCAGCTCGCGCAGCTGGAACGGCTTGGTGAGGTAGTCGTCGGCGCCGAGCTCGAAGCCGGACTCCTTGTCGTCGAGCCGGTCGGCCGCGGTGAGCATGAGGATCGGCATCCCGCTGCCGGAGGCCACGATCCGCCGGGCGATCTCGTCGCCGTCCGGACCGGGTACGTCGCGGTCGAGCACCGCGATGTCGTAGCTGTTGACGCTCAGCATCTCGAGCGCGGTGTCGCCGTCCCCGGCGATGTCGGCCGCGATCGCCTCGAGGCGCAGTCCGTCCCGGACGGCCTCGGCCAGAAGAGGCTCGTCCTCGACGATCAGCACCCGCACCTCGCCGATGCTACGAGCCCCCGCATATCGCGGGCATATCGAAAATCCGATACGGCCTGGCAACGGCGTCCTGCCTTGACTCCTCGCCATGACCTTCTTCCCCTCCCCCCGCTCCGCCTTCCTCCTCCTCGTCGTGGTCGTGCTGCTCGGCGCCGTCGGCTACCGCTCGCTCACCTCGTCCTCCTCGTCGGCGGCCGACGCTGCGCCGGTCGGCGACGGCCGGCTCCCCGAGGGCACCTCGGTGTACGACGAGGACCACGCCGGCATCACCGAGCTCGACCCGGGCCTGCTGCGCGCCCTGCGCCGGGCCGCGACCGACGCGGCCGGCGACGACGTCGACATCGTGGTCAACAGCGGCTGGCGCTCGCCGTCGTACCAGAAGCGGCTGCTGGACGAGGCCGTCACCAAGTACGGCTCCCGCGCCGAGGCCGCCCGCTGGGTCGCCACCCCCCAGGCCTCCCCCCACGTGGCCGGCGACGCCGTCGACGTCGGCCCCACCGCCGCGACGACCTGGCTCGCCGCCCACGGCGCGCGCTACGGGCTGTGCCGGATCTACGACAACGAGCCCTGGCACTACGAGCTGCGCCCCGAGGCGACCGATCAGGGCTGCCCGCCTCGCTACCCTGACCCCACCCACGACCCGCGCACGCAGCGGTGAACCCGCCTCGCCGCCTCGCCGCCCACCGTGAGGAGCAGGTGTGGCCCGCACGCCCGGTACGTCCTGGACGCCGGTCCAGGACCGCTCAGCGCGGGTCGGTGAGCGCCTCGAGCACCTGCAGGTCGGCGTCCGAGCCGATCCGGCGCGCCGCCGGCGGCGCGTCGACCAGGACGACGCGCGCGGCGCCGTACCGGTCCCGGAGCGCGGCGACGAGCGCCACGAAGTCCGTCGTGGGCAACCGGGCGTCCGGGCCGCCGAGGAGGTCGGCGACCACCGAGGTGGGCAGCACGATCGGGGAGCAGACCGCGACCAGGGCGTCCCGGTCGACGTGCGCGCCGAGCGTCTCGCCGCCGTCGGGCGCCGCGTGCGCCTCCTTGACCGTGTCGGTCACCGGGCGGACGCCGACGACCACGACGTCGGCGACCTCGGCCCGCTCGGCGCAGGCGCGCAGGAAGTCCGGGGGCGTCATCGGGCACAGCGGGTCGTGCAGGAGCAGCGGCTCCTCGCGCTCGACCAGCGCCTCCCAGGGCACGGTCTGGTCCAGCAGGTCCACCCCCGCCTCGCCCGCCGCCCAGGCCGCCGCGGCGACCAGCGACTCACCGTGGATCAACCGGAAGGGGAGGGCGCCACGGCCCTCCTCGAGCACGATCCCGGCGACCCGGGCCGAAATGTCGACGACGTCATACGGATGCGGGTTCATCGAACCCACCGTATGACGTCGTCGTCGTGCAGCTGAAGGCTGCCTCAGTGGCTCAGGAGGCGAGCACCTCGTCGAGGATGGTCTCGGCCTTGTCCTCGTTGGTGTTCTCGCAGAGCGCGAGCTCGGAGACCAGGATCTGGCGGGCCTTGGCGAGCATCCGCTTCTCGCCTGCCGACAGACCGCGGTCACGCTCGCGGCGCCACAGGTCGCGGACGACCTCGGCCACCTTCATGACGTCGCCACTGTGGAGCTTCTCGAGGTTCGCCTTGTAGCGCCTCGACCAGTTGGTCGGCTCCTCGACGTGCTCCGCGCGGAGCACCCCGAAGACCCTGTCCAGCCCGTCCTTGTCCACGACATCCCGAACACCCACGAGATCGAGGTTGTCAGCCGGAACGCGGACCACGAGGTCCTGCTGGGCGACAATCCGAAGCACGAGGTACTGCCGTTCCTGGCCCTTGATCGTCCGCATCTCGATGTTCTCGATGACAGCGGCCCCGTGATTGGGGTAGACGACCGTTTCGCCGACGGTGAAAGTCATATGAGCAAAACCCCTTCCTAGGGTGACCTATCTTACCACGTCATCAAGGACTCTCCGAATGCGTTTGCGCAGGTCAGGGGCGCTATCCGCGGCTTGACAAGCACGCAGACCTATGGTCCGTCCGGCCCCGGCAACGGGTCCCGTGCATCCCCTGGGGCACGTGGGGCAGATCACCAGGCACCCGTGGTCAGCAGCCGCGCCGATCGGCGGGCTCGCCCCCGCGCACGGCTCGCGTGGTCAATACTGCCGCCATGGCAAAGATGCAGCGCTGGCGACGCGGCCGCTCTGCCGGGGAGGACACGACCGTCCTGGACAGCGACCTCGACGAGGCGCTGGACACCGACCAGGTCACGGACTCCCCGGACGCAGCGGCGGCCGACGACGACGTCGCCGAGCTCCCCCCGGCACCCGCGCCCGAGACCGACGAGTCCGACGAGCCTGAGCTCGACGAGCCCGAGGACGAGCCCGAGCCCAAGGACGAGCCCGAGGACGACCTCGAGGTCGAGCCCACCCATCCCCCGCTCCCCCACGTCCCCGAGGACACCGGCCTGGCCGGGCGCCTGCTCGGCGGACGCCGCCCGGCCGACGTCCTGGCGATCCAGCTGCTCCAGGCCGCCCACGCCAAGCAGGCGATCACCACCGCGCTCGCGATGGGCGTCGTCGCAGCGGTCACCGGCCGGCCGGCCCGCGAGGCCGGCGTCGTGGTGCTGACCGTCCTGGTCGGCCAGACCATGCTCGGCTGGCACAACGACATCGTCGACCGCCAGCGCGACCAGGCGCACGGCCTGACCGGCAAGCCGGTCGCGATGGGCCGCCTCGCGGTGGGCACGGTCTGGTACGCCATCGCCGTCGGCTTCCTCCTGGTGCTGCCGCTGTCGTGGACCACCGGCATCCGGGCCGGGTGCCTCTACCTGGCCTCGATCGCGATCGGCATGCTCGGCAACGTCGTGCTGCGCACCGGCTTCTTCTCGTGGTGGTCGTGGGCGGCGTCGTTCGCGCTGCTCCCCGCCTACCTCTCGTACGGCGGCTGGGGCGGCCAGGCCCAGGGCCACGCCCCCGAGCCGGCCATCGTCGCGCTCGCGGCGCTGCTCGGCGTCGGCGTCCACTTCATGCGGGCCGTGTGGGGTCTGGTCGCCGACCACGAGGACGGCTGGACCTACCTGCCGCTCAAGCTGGGGCTCAAGCTGGGCGCGACCCGGCTCCTGGCGCTCTCGACCGTGTTCACCGTGGGGGTCGGGATCGCGCTGGTCGTGGTCGGCACCCAGGTCGGCCTCAGCCGCTGACCCGGGACCGAGCGGCCGGGACCGAGCCACCTCGTCTCCCCGTCATCCCCGACCGCTAGAGTGAGGCCCGCTCGCTCGACCCTGCGCCCCGCGCGCGTCGTCCGCGCGCACCGATCAACCCTGACCCGGAGGCCTGCCGACATGCCCCTCAAGCGCCCGACCGCGATCGCCGGACTGCTGCTGGCACTCGTGCCCGCCGCCGCGACGCTCTCGTCCTGCGGCTTCGACTACCCCACCGACCGGGTCAACACGATCGCCGCGGGCGTCAACAACCGCGAGGGTGACGTCAAGGCGCTCGGCATCCGGGTGCTCGCGAGCGCCAAGGGCGAGGGCCGGCTCATCGGCGCCCTGGTCAACAACGGCACCGAGGACGCCTCGCTCTCCGGCGTCAGCGCGCCCGGCGGTGGCATCACCGCCGCCGAGTTCGAGCCGATCGAGGTGGCCCCCAACGGGACGGTCAACCTGTCGACCTTCGAGGAGCACGTCGACCTCACCGGTGACTTCACCGCGGGCAACGTGATCACGCTCGAGTTCAGCTTCAGCAACGGCCAGTCCTTCAGCCTCGACGTCCCGGTCGTGAAGCGCTGCTTCCAGTACACCGAGATCCCGACCGAGGCCGCCTCCTCCAGCCACACCGACAAGGGCGCCAAGGGCGAGGACGGTGCCGCGGCCGACGCGGCCGCCGACGAGGAGGGTGGCCACGACGGGGCCACCGACCCGAACTTCACCTGCGCCGACGAGATCCCCAGCCCCGGTGGCGGCGAGGCGCACTGATGACCTTCACCCTGGTCCTGCTCCGCCACGGCGAGAGCGAGTGGAACGCCAAGAACCTCTTCACCGGCTGGGTCGACGTGGCCCTGACCGAGAAGGGCCGGGGCGAGGCGGTCCGCGGGGGCGACCTCCTCAAGGAGGCCGGCATCCTGCCCGACGTCGTGCACACCTCGCTCCAGCGCCGCGCGATCAACACGGCCGCGCTGGCGCTCGACGCCGCCGACCGGCACTGGATCCCGGTCCGCCGCTCCTGGCGCCTCAACGAGCGCCACTACGGCGCCCTGCAGGGCAAGGACAAGAAGTCCATCAAGGACGAGTACGGCGAGGAGCAGTTCATGCTCTGGCGCCGCTCCTTCGACACCCCGCCGCCGCCGCTGGCCGACGACGACGAGTACTCCCAGTCCGGTGACCCCCGCTACGCCGACCTCGGCGACGAGCTGCCCCGTGCCGAGGCGCTCAAGCAGGTCATCGACCGGCTGCTGCCCTACTGGGACGCCGGGATCGTGCCGGACCTGCGCGCCGGGCACACCGTGCTCGTCGCCGCCCACGGCAACAGCCTGCGCGCGATCGTCAAGCACCTCGACCAGGTCAGCGACACCGACATCGCCGGGCTCAACATCCCCACCGGCATGCCGCTGGTCTACGAGCTCGACGAGGACACCCTCGCCCCGATCGTCCCGGGCGGGCGCTACCTCGACCCCGAGGCCGCTGCCGCGGCCGCGGCGGCCGTGGCCAACCAGGGTCGCTGAGCCTCAGCCGGCCAGCACGCCGTCGGCGACGACGACGAGCATCGAGCGGGCCGCCTCGGCGCCCAGCTCGCTGTTGTCGACGACCGCGGCGACCCCGCCGACCAGGCGGCACAGCTGCATCGCGTCGACGCTGCCGCGCAGCGCGCCCTCGCCGGCCAGCGCGTCGACGACCCGCTGGTTGGCGTTGAGGTAGGTACGGCACTTCGCCGCGAAGGGTGAGTCGTCGTCGCCCATCGCGCTGGTGATCCGCCAGGCCGCGCCCTTGTGCCGGGTCAGGAAGTCGACGTACGCCTCGAACCAGGCGAGCAGCCGCTCCCGGGGGCTGCCCTCGCCCGCCAGCGCCTTGTCGGCGGCGGCGTTGACCGTCTCGACCCAGGCCTGGATGGCGGCGTCGTAGAGCGCCTCCTTGGTCGGGAAGTGCCGGTAGAGGGTGCCGACGCCCACGCCGGCGGTCTTGGCGACCTCGTCCATCGAGACGGCGTCGTAGCCCTTCTCGCGGAACAGCTGACGGGCGATGTCCGCGATGCGCTCACGGTTGCGGACGGCATCGGCGCGCACGTGGATCACCTTTTCCCTTGCTAAACGGAGACACCCTCCGTATCGTGGAGGGCTAACCGGAGTCATCCTCCGCTAAGAGTACCTCGGCCACCCCGGCCAGAACAGGACACCACCCTTGTCTTCCTCCACGCTCACCTCCGCGGCACCCCGGGCGACCGCCCGGACCACGACCGCCGCCGGCATCGCCATCGTGCTGCTGGCCCAGCTGATGCTCGTCCTCGACTCCGCCGTGATGAACGTCGGGCTCCCCCACATCGCCACCGACCTCCACTTCGGCGCCGCGTCGCTGTCGTGGGTCCTCAACGGCTACGCGCTCGCCTTCGGCGGCCTGCTGCTGCTCGGCGGCCGGCTCGGCGACGTCCTGGGCCGGCTCTCGGTCTTCTGGGCCGGCCTGGCCGTGTTCACCCTCTTCTCGCTGCTCGGCGGCCTCGCCACCGAGCCGTGGATGCTCGTCACCGCGCGCGTCCTCCAGGGCGTCGGGGCCGCGATCGCCGCGCCCTCCGTGCTGGCCCTCATCACCACCTCGGCACCCAACGAGGCCGCCCGCAACCGGGCCCTGGCGCTCTTCACGGCCGTCTCGTCGGGTGGCGCCGCGCTCGGCATGCTCCTCGGCGGCGTCCTCACCGACCTGCTCTCGTGGCGCTGGACGCTGTTCATCAACGTCCCGATCGGCATCGCCGTCCTGCTCACCGTACGACGCCACGTGGTCGACACCCCGCGCCGTCCCGGCCGCTTCGACGTGGTCGGCGCGGTGACCTCCACCGGCGCCGCCGCCACCCTCGTGTGGACCCTGATCAAGGCCCCCGAGCACGGCTGGCTCTCCGCGCACACCATCGTCGGCCTGGCCCTGGCGGTCGCGCTCGCCGTCGCCCTCGTCGTCACCGAGGCCCGGCACAGCCACCCGCTGCTGCGTCTCGGCCTGCTCCGCAGCCGGACCCGCGTGGCCACCCTGCTCACCATGGCGGCCCTGTACGGCGGCATGCTCGCTACGTTCTTCCTCATGGTGCAGTACTTCGAGGAGGACCTCGGCTACGGACCGCTCCAGACCGGCTTCGCCTTCCTGCCGATCCCGCTGAGCGTGTTCACGATGTCGCGGATCACCCCGCGCCTGGTGGCCCGCTTCCGGCAGCCGCCGATCATCGTGGCCGGCACGATCGGCGTCCTCGGCGCCTTCCTCTACCTGCTCCAGATCGACGCGTCGACCAGCTACTGGACCGGCGTCTTCCCGGCCCTGCTGGCGATGGGCGTGAGCATGGGCGGCAGCTTCATGCCGATCACCTCGCTGGCCCTCCAAGGCGTCGAGCCCGAGCACGCCGGCTCGGCCTCCGGGCTCCTGCAGACCATGCAGCAGCTCGGCGGCGCGGTGGGCCTCGCGGTCATCGCCTCGGTGTACGCCTCGCACGCCCGGCCGGGCGACTTCCTGGTCGGCGCCCATGCGGGGTTCGCCGCGGCCGCGGTGATCGCGGCCCTCGCCCTGGCGAGCGCGGCCTCGCTGCTGGCCCGGCCGCGCACCGTCCTCCCGGCCACCGCCTGAGGACACCGGCACCAGCACGCAGAACGGCCCGCCCCGCACGATGCGGGGCGGGCCGTCGCGTCGGTGGTCAGGCGGCCGGGTTGTGCCCGGTGACCACGAAGATCACCCGGTTGGCGATCGACACGGCGTGGTCGGCGATGCGCTCGTAGTAGCGGCCGAGCAGGGCGATGTCGACCGCCGCCTCGACGCCGTGGGTCCACTCGTCGCCGAGCAGCTCGGCGAAGCTGCGCCGGCGCAGCTGGTCCATCTCCTCGTCGTCGCGACCGAGGGCGATCGCGGCCTCGACGTCGCGGCCCGCGATGACCTCGGTGACCCGGGCGACCATGTCCTCGGCGACCGCGCCCATCCGCTCGAAGGTCGGGCGGACCTCGTCGGGCACGGCGACGTCCGGCACCCGCAGCCGGGCGATCTTGGCGACGTGCACGGAGAGGTCGCCCATCCGCTCGAGCTCGGCGACCATCCGCAGCGCCGCGACGACGGTGCGCAGGTCGCCGGCGACCGGCGCCTGCAGCGAGAGGAGCTCGAAGGCCCGCTCCTCGACCTGCTCGCGGGCCCGGTCGATCGCGGCGTCCTCGCTGATCACCTTCTCCGCGGTCGTCGCGTCGCCGGTCATCAGCGCCTCGGTCGCCTCGGCCACCGCGACCTGGACCCGGCGGCTGATGGCCGCGAGGTCGTCGAAGATCGCATCGAGCTGGTCGGTGTACGCATCACGCATGCGCGCCAGCCTACGGATGCTAAGTGTCCTTCAAGCGGCCTGCGGTGAACGCGGGGTGAACATCGCGAAGCACGGCCCCGCGGATTCGGAGCGGCGCCCGCGACGCGCCGTACGATCGAGGGGTGGACCCGACGACGCAGGCCTTCCTGGCCGCGCTGCTCGGTGCCCTCGTGGCCGGCGGCGCGATGCTCGCCTGGCACCTGAGCGACCGGCAGCAGAGCACCTACGTCCCCCGCGAGGAGCCCCAGCTCCCCGACGGCGTGGCCGCGGTGCTCTCGGTGCTGCGCAGCAGCGCGGTCGTCATCGACGAGTCCGACGCGGTCGTCAAGGCGTCGGCGCCGGCCTTCGCGATGGGCTTCGTGCGCGGCACCCGGCTGCTCTCCGACGAGCTCGCGGTGCTCATCCGCCAGGTACGCCGCGACGGCCAGATCCGCGAGACCGAGCTGATCGTGCCGCGTGCCGGCGGTCCCCCGCGCCACGTCACCGCCCGTGTCGCGCCCCTGGGCTCGCGGCTGGTGCTCGCGCTGGTCGAGGACCGCACCAAGGAGCGCCAGGTCGACGCCGTCCGGCGCGACTTCGTCGCCAACGTCAGCCACGAGCTCAAGACCCCGATCGGCGCGATCCGGCTGCTCGCCGAGGCCGTCCAGGACGCCTCCGACGACCCCGACGCCGTCTACCGCTTCGCCTCGCGGATGCTCACCGAGAGCGACCGGCTCTCCCGCCTGATCCAGCAGATCATCGAGCTCTCCCGCCTCCAGGGCGACGAGCCGCTGGAGTCGCCGGTGCGCGTCTCGATCGACGACGTCGTCGCCTCCGCGGTCGACTTCGTCGACATGAACGCCGGCGCCAAGGACATCCAGGTCATCGCCGAGGGCGAGGAGGGCCTCAAGGTCCTCGGCAGCGAGAAGCAGGTCAGCGCGGCGGTCTCCAACCTGGTGGCCAACGCCGTGGCCTACTCCGAGCCCGGGTCGCGCGTGGTCGTCACCCGCAAGAGCAGCGGCCACGCCGTCGAGATCTCGGTGATCGACCAGGGCATCGGCATCCCCGAGGCCGAGGTGGAGCGGATCTTCGAGCGGTTCTACCGCGTCGATCCCGCCCGGCACCGCTCGACCGGCGGTACCGGCCTGGGCCTGTCGATCGTCAAGCACGTCGCGGCCACCCACGGCGGCGAGGTGCGGGTCTGGTCCGTCGAGGGGCAGGGCTCGACGTTCACGCTCATCCTGCCGCAGCACCCGAACCACGACGAGGGAGGGCCGTTCGTGCGGCTCACCCCCCTTGCGTCCGCCTCGGAATCGCCGGGCGCACGCACCGAAGATCAGGAGGAAGCCCGATGACCCGGGTACTTGTCGTCGAAGACGAAGAGAGCTACAGCGACGCCCTCGCCTACCTGCTCCGCAAGGAGGGGTTCGAGGTCGCCATCGCGGCCGACGGCAACGAGGCGCTCAAGGAGTTCGACCGCAACGGCGCGGACATCGTGCTGCTCGACCTCATGCTGCCCGGGATCCCCGGCACCGAGGTCTGCCGCACCATCCGGCAGACCTCCAACGTGCCGGTGATCATGGTCAGCGCCAAGGACGACGAGGTCGACAAGGTGGTCGGCCTCGAGCTCGGCGCCGACGACTACGTCACCAAGCCGTACTCCCCCCGCGAGCTGGTCGCCCGGATCCGCGCCGTCCTGCGCCGCGGCATCGGCGACGAGCTGCTCCCCGACACCCTCGAGGCGGGCCCGGTCCGGATGGACGTCGAGCGCCACGTCGTCACCGTCGACGGGGTCGAGCAGCGGCTGCCGCTCAAGGAGTTCGAGCTGCTCGAGATGTTCCTGCGCAACCCCGGCCGGGTGCTCACCCGCGGTCAGCTCATCGACCGGGTCTGGGGCTCGGACTACGTCGGCGACACCAAGACGCTCGACGTCCACGTCAAGCGGCTGCGCGCCAAGCTGGAGCCCGAGCCGAGCGAGCCGAAGTACCTCGTCACGGTGCGGGGCCTGGGCTACAAGCTCGAGATCTAGATCGGCGCCGGAGGCGGAGGCGGCTCGCGCAGCGCCAGCGCGGGCCGGTTGAGCGCCTGGGCCAGCCAGTCCGGCTCGGGCTGCCCGTCGACCAGGCCGGCGGAGAGCCCGGTCGACCCGGTGAGCCCGAGCACGGGATCGGCGCGCAGCAGCGCGGTGTGCGAGCCGTCGTCCTCGCTGGCGGGCTTGACCCGGGCACCGCGGGCGCTGACCAGCCGGGTGAGCAGGTCGAACCAGAACGGCGCGCCCAGCATGAGCAGCAGCGCGGTGACACCCCAGCCGATCACGTGCCAGAAGGCGTCCCCGAAGCCCTGCGGCCGGTGCTTCTCGCTCCACCCGACCGGCAGCGAGAGCGCCGAGAGCCGGTCCACGCCGCACGCGGTGCGCTCGATCTCGCTGCCCTGGGTGCACGGAGCGGGCTTCGCCGGCGGGGCGGGCTTCCCGGGCTTCCCGGGCTTGGCCGCCGGGGCCGGGGTGTTCTCGGCGACCGTCGCCCCCGCCGCGGCGACGACGGCCTCCCGGGTCGCGCTGTCCTTCCAGAGGTCCTGGGCGACGTGCACCGGTGAGGCGTTGGCCAGGCCGGCCAGCACGAAGCCCACCGCGAGCACGAACAACGTCGCATAGCGCTGGTACGTCGCGCGCACGTCGACCATCGCGTCGTCGAACCAGGTCTCCAGCCCGGCCTTGACCGAGGTCAGGTTGCCGCGGGCCTGGCGGGCGAGCGTGTCCGCGCGCTTCAGCAGCGGCTGGACGGCGTCCGCCGTCGCGCTGTCCTCGAGCTCGTCGAGGAGCTGGGTCACGGCGTCCGCGAAGGCCTTGGCCGAGACGTAGCTGGCGTTGGTCCGGGCCCGGCCGACGTTGAGCAGCGCGGTCAGCCGCTGCACCGCCGCACCCGCAGCCCCGGCTCCGGCGCCGGCACCCACGCCGGGTCCGGCAGCGGCCGGCGGGGCGCCGGTCACCATCGTGACGATCGCCTTCTCCAGGTCCTTGGCCCGCATCGAGCGGAGCCGGCCGACCAGCTCGACGAACGCCGAGGCCGCCGTGGCGAGGACGAAGAACAGCAGGGCGAGGCCGATCCCGACCTCCAGCGTCTGCGAACCCAGCATGCCGGACATCTTCCGGCAAGCAGGGCCCGGTCCGCATGACCCGAACGGACCACGCGGCCCTGGTCAGCCCGGGCAGGGCTCCGCGTCGGGGTCCGGCTCGCCCTCGACCGCCAGCGCGAGGTCGGCCGCCGGCTCCGGCGCCGCGACCACCGCCTCGGCCGGGGCGCGGCCGCCCGCGGCGACCGCGCAGCCGATCAGGATGAGCGGGAAGCCGACGAGCATGCCGGTGGTCAGCTTCTCGTCGAGCAGCACCACGCCGAGCGCGATCGCGACGGCCGGGTTGACGTAGGTGATGATCGTGGCCCGGGTCGGCCCGGCCACCTTGATCAGCTCGAGGAAGATCACGAACGCCAGCGCCGTGCAGACCAGCGCGAGCACGACGATGCTCACCCACCCCTTGGCCGGTACGTCGGTCGGCGGGTCGAGCAGCCCGAACGGCGCGTAGACGACGGCGGTGAGCGTGAGCGCGCACGCCATCACCCCCAGCCCCGAGACGTCGGAGAACGAGCGCGCGAGCACGAGCGGCCCCGCGGCGTAGCAGATCGCGACGCCGAGCATCTCGACCACGGCGAGCACGTCGATGTGGCTCACGTCGAGGCCCACCAGGCTCGCCACGCCCGCGAACCCGAGCACCAGGCCGCCGGTCTGGGACAGCGTGAACCGCTCCGCGTGGGAGGTGACGAGGAACGCCAGGGCACCGAACAGCGGCACCGCGGCGACGAGCAGACCCGCCAGCGACGAGGAGATCCGCTGCTCGGCGTGGCCCAGCAGGACCCACGGGATCATGATCTCGATGACCGCGAAGACCACCAGCGGGCGCCAGCGGGCCAGCACCGGGCCAACCTCGCGCCGGACCAGCGCGATGGGGAGCAGGACGAGCGCGGCGAGCGCCGTCCGCAGGAACACCAGGGCGGCCGGCGAGACGTCCTCGACCGCGATCCGGATGAACAGGTACGGCAGCCCCCAGATCAGGCACATCGCCAGGAACAGCGACCATCCACGCTTCGTCACAGAAGAACCTTAGGGACCAGCGCCGACATCGGCGCCAAGATTTTCTGCCAACCGATGTCGAGACCGTGCCAACGGCTCCGTCCTGGGGGTGAAGGCGGCAAGATGGCCGTCTCGGACCGAAGGAGCCCCCGATGGCCAAGTACCTCCTCCTCAAGCACTACCGCCGCACCGGACCCGCCTGGGTCCCGGGTACCGACATCCCGATGGACCAGTGGTCCCCCGAGGACGTCACCGCCCACATCGCGTTCATGCAGACGGTCGCCGACGAGCTGCGCGAGAGCGGTGAGTTCGTCGACGCCCAGGCGCTCTCGCCCGAGGGCACCTGGGTCCGGTACGACGGCGAGGGCCGCCCGCCGGTCACCGACGGCCCGTTCGCGGAGACCAAGGACCTCATCGCCGGCTGGATGATCATCGACGTCGACTCCCCCGAGCGGGCCTACCAGGCCGCCGCCCGGCTCTCGTCGGCGCCCGGCAAGGACGGCGCCCCGATCCACGAGTGGCTCGAGGTCCGTCCGTTCATGGCCGAGCTGCCGCCGACCGTCACCGAGTGAGCCCGGTGCCGCCGGTGCCCGACGACATCACGGACCTGCTGCGCACGCTGTCGCCCCAGGTCCTGGGCATCCTCGTCCGCCGCGGAGCCGACTTCGCGGCGGCCGAGGACGCCGTCCAGGAGGCGCTGGTCGAGGCCTGGCGGCACTGGCCGCAGGACGGGACGCCGGCCGAGCCGCGGGGCTGGCTGGTCAAGGTGGCCGGGCGCAAGCTCATCGACGAGCAGCGCTCGGTCGCCGCCCGCCAGCGGCGCGAGCTCAAGGTGCACCGCGAGCCGGAGCCCGGCCCCGCCGAGCAGGCCGACGACGCCCTCCTGCTGCTCAGCCGCTGCTGCCACCCGTCCCTCACCCCGGCCTCGGCCATCGCGCTGACGCTGCGCGCGGTCGGCGGCCTCACGACCGGCCAGATCGCGGAGGCCTTCCTGGTCCCCGAGCCGACCATGGGCCAGCGGATCTCCCGGGCCAAGAAGACCGTCTCGGGCCAGCGCTTCGACACCCCCGGCGAGGTCGGCGCGGTGCTGCGGGTGCTCTACCTGATCTTCAACGAGGGCTTCACCGGCGCGGTCGACCTCGCCGAGGAGGCGATCCGGCTGACCCGCCAGCTCGCCGCCTCCAGCGACGACCCGGAGGTCGCGGGGCTGCTGGCGCTCATGCTGCTGCACCACGCGCGGCGGGGCGCTCGACGTACGGCCTCGGGGGCGGTGGTGCCCCTGGCCGAGCAGGACCGCGGCCTCTGGGACACCGCGCTCATCGCCGAGGGGGTCGACGTCCTGCAGGCCGCGCTCGCCCGCGACGCGCTCGGCGAGTACCAGGCCCAGGCCGCCATCGCCGCGCTCCACGACGACGCCGCGAGCGCCGACGAGACCGACTGGCCCCAGATCCTCGAGTGGTACGACGAGCTGCTCCGCCTCGCCCCCGGCCCCGTCGTCGCGCTCAACCGGGCCGTCGCCGTCGGCGAGGTCGACGGCCCCCTCGCCGGCCTGCGCGTGCTCGACGGCCTCCCCGGCGACCTGCCCCGCCGCGACGCCGTCGCCGCCTGGCTGCACGAGCGCGCCGGGAACCGGGAGAGCGCCGCCGGGCTCTACGCGCGCGCCGCCGCGCGAGCCTCGACCACGGCCGAGCGGGACCACCTGACCCGGCAGGCGGCACGGCTCAACGCGCCGGCCTGACCCCCGAAGCGGGGCCGGTCGCGTCACCCGGGCAGGGGTCAATTCGTCGATCTGGGGCTCAATCGGGCGACCGAGGAGGCGCGTGCTCACTACGTTCCGGAGTCGTCCTACCCCCGTTCGGAGGATCTCGTCCGTGAACGCAACGTCCCCCCTCGTCACCCTCGCCGGCCTGACCGCCGCCGCCGGCCTGGCCGTCGTCGGCCTGGCCCCGGCCGCGCACGCCGCCCCCGGTGACCCGTTCGACCCGGCGAAGCCGACCGTCTACATCGTCCAGGGCAACCCGAGCCAGCTCCAGATCGCCGAGCCCGACGCGAACGGCAACTTCTCGTTCGGCGCCGAGGGCGGTCCGTCCGGCGTGCAGTACAACGGCCTGTCGTTCTCGACCGAGGACAACTACCTCTACGGCTTCGCGGTCGGCGCGGGCAACGGCATCCCGACCGGCTCCCTGGTGCGGATCGGCCAGGGCGGCACGAGCACCCGGGTCGGCACCGCCACCTGGGAGCTCGGCGGCACGAGCTTCAACCTCGGCGCCATCGACCCGGCGTCGGGCAACATCTACGCGGCCGTGCACACCGCGACCCAGATGTACGTCATCGACCCCGCGACCGGCGTCCAGGTCGGCAACACGATCCCGCTCACCGGCTCGATGGCGTCGTACGGCGACGTCTCCGACTGGACCTTCTCCGGCGGCTTCCTGTGGGGCGTCGGCGCCAACCGCACGATGGTCCGGATCACCCCGGCCGACGGCACGGTGACCACCTGGACGCTGTCCGACGGCCGCGTCGACACCGGGTTCACCGGCGCCGCGTGGACCTACGCCGACGGCTCGATGGGCTTCTCGCACAACGCGACCGGCCAGGTCGAGCGGATCCAGGTGACCTCCCCGGCCGCGGCGAACCCGACGTTCACCGTGGTCAAGGTCAGCACCGGCCCGTCGAGCTCCGCGAACGACGGCGCCGCCTCGCCCGGCCTTCCGGCCGACCTCGCGCTCACCAAGACCTCCCGCGACTTCGCCCCGGGCGCGACGGTGAGCTACACGCTGACGGTCACCAACAAGGGCCGCGGCTGGTCGACCGGCTGGTCGCTCGAGGACGCCGTCCCCGCCGTGCTCACCGACGTCACCGCGACGACCGCGGCGGCCGGCACCGCCTGCCAGGTCGCGGGCAACGACGTGACCTGCACCGGCGGCGAGCTCGCCCCGGGTGACGCGGTCGCGGTCGAGGTCACCGGCAAGGTTCCGGCCGGCTTCACCGGCACGGTCCGCAACCGCGCCGAGGTCACCGGCAACGAGGACGACCCCGTCCTGGCCAACAACACGGCCGCGGTCACCGACCGCACCCAGCCCGACCCGGACGGCAGCGACCCCGACGGTGAGGACCCCGTGGTCCCCGAGAACCCGAGCGTCCCCGCCGGCGGCGCGGACGACGGCACCGGTACGCCGTGGAGCGCGATCACCGGTCTGGCCGGCTTCGGTCTCGCCCTGGCCGCGGGCCTCACCGCCTTCGCGACCCGGCGCCGCGGCGTCGAGGGCTAGGCAGCACCATCTCCACCCCGCAGCACGCGACGAGGGGCCGGCACCGTTCTCAGCGACGGCGCCGGCCCCTCGGCCGTGCGCTCGCCCTGGCCCTGCTGCTGGGCGCCCTGCTGTGCGCGGACTCGACCGGCCTGAGGCTCCTGCCGCCCACCCCGTCGTGGGCGGCGCCGAGTGCGGAGCCGGTCCTCGCGCGCCCGCGCGCCGCCGCGGCGCCCGTCGTCCTGCCGGCGACCGGGCCGCGGATCGAGATCGCCAGCGTCGGGCTGCGGGCGCCGCTGGACCCGATCCGGTTCGACGGCTCCGTGCTCAGCCCGCCGGACGACGTACGGCGGGCGGGGATCTGGAGCGACGGCGCGCCCCTCGCGGACGACGGCCGCTCCCCCACCGTGATCACCGGCCACGTGAGCGACCGGACCGACCGGGCCGGCGCCTTCCTCGCGCTGTGGGACGTGCAGGTCGGTGCCGTCGCGGTCACCGTCGACGAGGACGGCGCCGAGCGGCGCTGGCGGGTGGTCGGCGTCCGCCACGTCGCGAAGGACGCGCTGTCCCGAGCGGAGTTCCTCCCGGGCACCGAGCGCCGGCTCCGGCTGATCACCTGCGCCAGCCGGCAGAGCGGCACCGGCGGCGCCTTCCACTACGCCGACAACCTCATCGTCGACCTCGCGCCTCAGCCGACCCGAACAGTGCGTTGAGCTCGTCGCCCCGCGCGGCGCCGGCGAACCCGTCGAAGTACCCCTCGGCGAGCCGGTCGACGGCCGTCCGGACCCCGCCCCACGCCGTCCGGGCCAAGGCGCCGCCGACGCTGACCCGACGGACGCCGAGGTCGGCGACGCGAGCGAGGGTGAGCTCGCTCTGGCCGCCGATGAGGAGGTTGACGGGCCGCGGGGCGACGGCCGCGACGACCGCGGCGACCTGGTCGGGCGCGGTGATCCCCGGGGCGTAGAGGCAGTCGGCACCGGCCCGGCTGAAGGCGCGGAGCCGGGTCAGGATGTCGTCGAGGTCGGGACGGCCGTTGAAGAACCCGTCGGCCCGCCCGACCAGCAGCACGTCGTGCCCGCTGGCGTCGATCGCCTCCCGCGCGGCGCTCAACCGCTCCACCGCCACCCCCAGCTCGTACGACGTCCCGCCGGCGCCGTCCTCGATCGAGAGCCCCGCGACCCCGGTCGTGACCGCCAGCGCGACGCTCGCAGCGACCTCGTCGGCCGTGGCGCCGTACCCGTCCTCGAAGTCGGCGTTGACCGGCAGGTCGGTCGCACCCACGATGTCGGCGAGGTGGTCGAGCGCCTCGTCCCGCGTCGCCGATCCGTCGGGACGCCCGCGGCTCCAGGCGGCGCCCGAGCTCGTCGTCGCTAGGGCGGCGAACCCGCGGTGCTCCAGGTAGCGGGCGGTGCCGCGGTCCCAGGGGTTGGGCAGCACGAAGCAGCCCTGCTCGTGCAGGGCCCGGAAGGCGGCGCGCTTCTCGGCGGTGGTCGTCATGGCCGCGACCCTAGGCCTCGGCACCGACGGTGGGCGGGCCGCGGCGGCCGGCCCCGCATCGCACTGGCCGACGCCGGCGGGGAGCTCGTCGCGACGGCACGGTCAGGCCGCCCCAGGAGCCCGACGCCGCTGAGACATACCTGCAGGCCGAGCTGGAGCGAGCCCACCGGCTCGGCGCCCGCCGGATCGAGACCGTCGTGCTCGCCGCCAACGCGGACGGACTCGCCTTCGCCCGAGGCCCACGCCTTCGGCCACCTGCACCTGCCGCAGCAGGCCTGACGGCGCCGGGAGCTCCCCTCCCCACCCGGGTAAAGAAATCGGCATTCCCGCGGCGACGCCCCCGGCACAGGTCTACACACGGAAGTGACCCTTCCCGCGACAGCCGGACGCGTGGCTCCCTCGGCTGGCCGGGCTCTCACTCCCGGAAGGAGCAGCCATGCGTCGTCTCGCACTGATGACAGCAGGCCTTCTCGCGGCCGGCGGCCTCGCCGTCGGCCTCAGCACCGCAGGTCCCGCGCAGGCCGCCAGCGGTACGTTCACCAACTCCGCACCGATCGCGGTCGTCGACAACGGCTCGACGACCTCGAGCATCCAGGTCTCGGGCATCGGCGGCCGGATCACCGATGTCGACGTCGTCCTCAACGGCCTCGGCCACGCTCACCCGTCCGACCTCGACATCTGGCTCCGCGGGCCGGGCAGCAACCCCATCGCCGTACCGCTGATGTCGGACGCCTGCGGCACGACCAACGTCGGCGGGCGCACCCTCACCTTCGACGACGCCGCCGCGGGCCCGGTGCCCACCGGCTGCGCGACGGGCTCCTACCGGCCGACCAACATCGGCGGCGGCGACACGACGCCGTCGGGGGCGACGACGCTGAGCAGCACCCTGGCCGGCTTCAACGGCACCAACCCGGTCGGCACCTGGCAGCTCGTCGTGTTCGACGACACCCTCAACGACGGCGGCTCGATCACGGGCGGCTTCACGCTCAAGATCACCACCGGGCCCGCGGCGATCTCGATCCCCACGACGGGGCTCGCCACGCCGTACCCCTTCCAGCGGACGGTGAGCGACCAGCCGGGCCGGATCACCGACGTCGACGTCGTGCTCAACGGGGTCTTCCACACCTATCCCGACGACCTCGACCTGCTGCTGGTCAGCCCGGCGGGCGCCTCGACGCTCCTGATGTCCGACGTCTGCGGTGGCACCGACCTCGTCAATGCGAACCTCCGGTTCGACGACAGCGCGGCGGCCGCGATGACCGACGGCGGGCCATGCACCTCCGGGACCTTCAAACCGTCGAACGACGACAACACCGACGTCTTCAACGCACCCGCTCCCCCCGGGCCGTACGGCGACGAGCTCTCCGACCTCGCGGGCGGGGTCGCCAACGGCACCTGGCGCCTGTACGTCGTGGACGACGACACCAGCGACGGTGGGTTCATCACCGGCGTCCAGCTGGTCATCAAGACCGACGCCGTGCCCAACACCGTGATCACCAAGAAGCCCAAGCGCTCGACCAAGGCGCGCAAGGCGACGATCGCGTTCAAGTCCACCAAGGGCGACTCGACGTTCCAGTGCAAGGTCGACAAGAAGGGCTGGAAGAGCTGCGCGTCGCCGCTGCGGCTCAAGAAGCTCAAGCCCGGCAAGCACACCGTTCTGGTCCGTGCGATCGACAACTCGGGCCGCCGGGACGCGTCCCCGGCCAAGGTCACCTGGAAGATCCGCCGCTGAGCGCGCAGCGCTGAGCCTGGGGGCGGATCAGTCCTGCTGGTCCGCCTCCAGCCAGCCGCGGAACGCCTCGAGGTTGGCCGTCGACTCGCCGCGCTCGATGCGCCACGCCCACTCCTTGCGGATGGACGACTCGAAGCCGAGCTCGAGGATGGTGTTGAACGCCTCGTCGGCATAGGTGAGCACCGAGCCGAGGAGCCGGTCGAGGTCGTCGGTCGTGACCGACGACAGCGGCAGGCGGGCGTCGAGGTAGATGTCGCCGTGGTGGTCGATGCCGAACGCGACGGCGTACATCTTCATGTTGCGCTCGAGGAGCCAACGGTAGACGCGCTCGAACTCCTCGTCGGGCCGGCGGCACACGAAGGCGTGGACGCCGAGGGCGTGCGGGCCGAGGTCGAGGCGGACTGGGGTCTGGAGCTTCTTCTCGCCCGGCAGCGCGAAGCTGAAGACGCTGCCCTCGTCGGTCTCGTCGAACTCGATCTCGTTGTCGCGCAACCAGGCGCGGACGACGGCGGCGGGCTCGCTCATCGCACCGCACCCGCCTCGTGGCGCAGCAGCGCGTGCGCGCGCTCGTAGACGGCGAGGGTCTGGGCGGCGGTGGCCTCCCAGGAGAACTCCCGGGCCTGGACGAGCGCGCCGGCCGCGAGCCGGTCGCGCAGGTCGGCGTCGCCGAGCACGCGCTCGAGCGCGACGGCCCAGTCGTGCGGCTCGTGGGTGTCGACGAGGAGGCCGCTGCGGCCGTCGCGGACGACGGTGGTCAGGCCGCCGACGGCAGCGGCGACGACCGGGGCGCCGGAGGCCTGGGCCTCGGCGGCGACCAGGCCGAACGACTCGTTGTAGGAGGGGACGGCGACGGCGCTCGCGGCGGCGTACCAGCCGGCCAGCTCGTGCTGGGGCACCGGCGGGACGAAGCGGACGACGTCGTCGATGCGCAGCTCGGCGGCGAGGTTGGCGAGCGCGGCCGGGCGCTCCAGGCCGCTGCCGGACGGCCCCCCGACCACGGGTACGACGAGCCGCGCGCGCAGGTCCGGCCGGCGCACGAGCAGCTCGGCCACCGCGCGGAGCAGGACGTCGGGCGCCTTGAGCGGCTGGATCCGGCCGGCGAACAGCAGCACGAGCGCGTCGGCGGGCAGGTCCCGCTCGCGGCGGGCCCGGGCCCGCTGGGCGGGCGTCAGCGGCCGGAAGACGTCGGTGTCGACGCCGGGGTGGACCACCTCGACCCGGCCCGGGTCGGCGTCGTAGAGGTTGATGAGCTGCTTGGCCTCGAGGTCGGTGTTGGCGATGAGCACGTCGGCGGCCTCGACCACCTGCTCCTCGCCGATCACGCGGGCCTCGGGCTCGGGGGCGTCGCCCGCGGCGAGCGCCTCGTTCTTGACCTTGGCCATCGTGTGCATCGAGTGCACCAGCGGCACGCCCCAGCGGTCGCGCGCGAGCGCGCCGACCTGGCCGGAGAGCCAGTAGTGGGAGTGGACGACGTCGAAGTGGCCCGGCGGGTGCTCCGCCTCGGCGCGCAGGACGTCGCGCGCGAAGACGCACAGCTGACCGGGCAGCTGCTCCTTGGCGAGCCCCTCGAAGGGGCCCGCGTGGACGTTGTGCACGGTCACGCCGTCGCGCACGCCGACGACGGGGTCGAGCTGGGAGCTGGTGGCCCGGGTGAAGATGTCGACGGCGATGCCGCAGTCGGCGAGCCGGCGGGCGACCTCGAGGACGTAGACGTTCATCCCGCCCGCGTCCCCCGTGCCGGGCTGGTCGAGCGGCGAGGTGTGCAGGCTGATCATGGCGACACGCTTGATCGCGGCCTCTGCCATGCCACCTCCCGCAGTCGTCTGCGCTCTGCTCGCCCAATCCCGGTCGATCGGTCAACCCTCCCAGTGTGCCTGGCATTCCCGTTCGTCCAAGATGGGGTCCATGAGCACCCGCACCGCCGTCGTGACCGGAGCCTCCAGCGGGATCGGGGCGGCCACCGCGCGCCGTCTCGCGCAGGAGGGGTTCACGGTCGTCTGCGCCGCCCGCCGTACCGACCGCATCGAGGCGCTCGCCGCCGAGATCGGCGGCCGGGCCGTCGTCTGCGACGTCACCTCCGTGGACTCCGTGGCCGCGCTCGCCGCGGCGGTCGGCCCACGGCTCGACGTCCTGGTCAACAACGCGGGCGGCGCGATCGGCCTGGCTCCGGTGGCCGACGCCGATCCCGAACAGTGGCGCCGGATGTACGACGTCAACGTGCTCGGCCTGATGCAGGTCACCCAGGCGCTCCTGCCCGCCCTCGTGGCGAGCGGCGCGGGCACCATCGTCAACATCGGCTCGACCGCGGGGCGCACGGCGTACGAGGGCGGGGCGGGCTACACCGCCGCCAAGCACGGCACCAAGGTGGTCACCGAGACGCTGCGGCTCGAGCTGTTCGACCAGCCGGTCCGGGTCTGCGAGGTGGCGCCCGGGATGGTGCGCACCGACGAGTTCTCGCTGGTCCGCTTCGGCGGCGACCAGGAGCGCGCCGACGCGGTCTACGCCGGGGTCGCCGAGCCGCTGGTCGCCGAGGACGTCGCCGACGCGATCGCCTGGGTGGCCACCCGCCCGGCGCACGTCAACATCGACGAGCTCGTCATCAAGCCGCGCGCGCAGGCCGCGGCGCACAAGGTGCACCGGGTCTGACCCTCAGCGGCCCACCAGCCGCCGGATCCGCCGGACCCGCAGCGCGACCGCCCGCGGCACCCCGCCCCAGGCGGTCGCCGAGCGGACCGGCAGCGCCGCGTGCGCCGGCAGCACGAGCGTCATCGCGAGCTGCTGGACGTCCCGGGCGCCGCGGACCGTGGCCAGCCCGTTGCGCACCTCGCGCCCGGCCCGGGCGCCGCCGAAGATCGCGACCGGGTGCTCGTGGGCGGCGCGGGCCCGGGCCAGGGCCGCGTCGGGGACCCGGTCCAGCGCGGCCAGCACCGCCGCCGGCACCGTCGCCGGCAGCCCGACCGTCGCGCGGGCCGCGGCCAGCGAGGTGAGCGCCGGGGACGAGAGCGGCTCGGCGAGGACGGCGGGGTCGCGAGCCAGCCGGCGCAGGTCGACCAGGGTGCGCAGCCAGGTCCAGCCCTCGCGGTGGCCCGCGAGGTGGCGGAAGGCGTCGGCCGGCGCGAGCGTGGGCAGCCGGACCCCGCCGACCGCGACCGTCGTACGGCGGGCGAGGAGGTCCGCGGTGGCCGGCTGGGCCCCGGGCATGGCGTCGAGGCGCCAGTGCAGGTCGACGTCGGCCCCGGCGCCCAGGTAGGTCAGCGTGTGGCCCCACCGCTGCACGTGCCGCCAGGCCCACATGTCCGGCTCGACCCGGCCCTGCTCGTGCAGCGCCCACCCGGCCCCGGTGAGCAGGCGGTGCGCCGCGGCGGCCGCCTCCGGGCGGACCAGCAGGTCGACGTCGCCCGCGCCGCGCGCGGCCGGGTCGCCGGTCGTCAGCACGGCGAGCGCGACCCCCTTGAACACCAGCGGGTCGAGCCCCGCCGCGTCGAGCAGCCGCCAGGCCCGGACCGTCTCGAGCACGTGCACCTGGCGCTGCCCGCGCGCACCCTCGACCATCGCGCCGAGGACCCGGACCACCTCGGCGGGCAGGCCCAGCACGTCCGCCCGGGCCAGCAGCAGCTCGGGCACCCGGTGCCGTCGTACGGCGTCGAGGAGGTCGCGCACCGGCACCTCCCCGAGGGGCACGGTACCGCCGGTCGCCCGGCCCTCCTCGGCGTCGAGCGCGCTGCGCACCAGGCGGCAGAGCAGGTCGAGCGCGGCACCGGTCACCGCGCGAGCGTGGCACGCGGTGACGGCCCGGCTCAGCCGAACCCGGAGTCGGCAAAGGTTAAAAATGGGGTGAACCGGCGATCAGGACGTGTCCTGGGGACCGCCCGCCGCGTTGCAGTGGTGACGGAGCACTCCCTCCCTCCGTCCAGCACCCAAGGAGCTCCTATGAAGCTGAGCTACGTTGCACCCACGCTCGAGTCCCTGAGCCTCACGGCGACGCAGGACATCGACATCGACATCGACATCACCCTCGGGCTCGGCAGCTGACCTTCAGGTTCCGCCTGGCTGCGGCCGTCGCGTGGTGCCTGCTCGGCCTCACGCGGCTGCTGACGGTGGTCCTGCCGTTCGGTGCGGTACGTCGCCTCCTCGGCGAGCCGGCCGCACCGGACGCAGCCGCGCCCTCGGTCACCCCGGCCTGCCCGGACGCCACCGCGCGCGACCTCGGTCGTGCCCGGTCGGTGGCCCGGGTGGTCCGGTACGCCGCGACGCGGACCCCGTGGACGTCCGACTGCTACCCGCAGGCGCTCACCGCGCGCCTGCTGCTGCGGGCTGCCCGGGTCCCGCACACGGTCGTCTTCGGGCTGCGCCGCGGCACCGCCGGTGACCTGCGGGCGCACGCCTGGGTCACCGTCGGCGACGCGACCGTCACCGGCGGCTCGACCCGGGAGTGGACGCCCGTCGGCCGCTTCAGCTGGCATCCCTGAACCGCTCACGTCATGTACTCCGGCTACGGACTGCGCATCGACAGCGAGCTCCCGCTGCCCGACCTGGCACCGGAGCCCGCGGGACCGTCGCGCCCGCGCCCCGATGTCGTCGTACGGCTGGGGGCGGTGGCGCCCCCGTCGTCATCGGCGACCCTGCTCCCACGCGGGCTGTGGGTCGACGGCGCGCGGGTCGGGATCGACGTCCCGGACGTCGGTCGCTACGCGTGCGAGGGCGGCGCACGCATCACGATCCAGGCCGCGCCGGGCGTCTCCCCCGATCGCCTGCGGCTGTTCCTGCTCGGCTCGGCGCTCGGTGCGCTGCTCGCCCAGCGCGGCCTGCTCGTCCTGCACGGCAACGCCTTCGTCGTCGACGGCGCCGCCGCGATCGTCCTCGGCCACTCCGGCGCCGGGAAGTCCACCCTGGCCGCCGAGATGCACCGGCGCGGGCACCTCGTGCTCAGCGACGACGTGGTGCCCGTCGATGCCGCCGGCCGGGCCCTGGCCGGCTGGCCGCGGATCAAGCTGTGGCAGGACGCGCTCGACCGGATCGGCGTACCGACGGCGGGGCTGGCGCGGGTCGACGCCGCCTTCGCGAAGTTCCACGTGCCCCTCGACCGCGCCCCCGGCGTCCTCGCGCCGGTGCCGGTCCGGTGGCTGTACGTCCTCGACCGGCACGACGGGCCGCTGCGCGTCGTACCTGTGGCGGGGGCGGCGGCGTTCGCCTGCCTGCACGAGCACGGCTATCGCAACGAGATCCTTGTGGGCGACCTCCGTCGTACGCACTTGGCGCGCAGCGCCGCCCTGGTCGGCACCGCCCGGATCGCCCGCGTCGAGCGCCCCCACGGGATCGACTCGGTCGCGGCCTCGGCCGACGCGATCCTCACCGACATCCGCAGTGACATCCGCACCGACGTCTCGGGCCGAGAGGAGCACCAGCATGCGCCGAGCCGACCAGCCTGAACGATGGGTGCGGGACCCGGACCTCCACGCCGTCGAGATGGGCGAGGAGTTCGTGATGATGGGCCTCGCCCAGGGCGAGTACTACTCCGTCAAGGGCGTCGCCGCGACCCTCTGGCGCCACCTCGCCGAGCCCCGCGACCTGGCCGAGCTGTGCGCGCTGGTCGCCGCGGAGTACGACGTCACGGCTGAGCGCTGCCGCGCCGACGTCCAGGCGTTCCTGGACCAGCTGCGGGGCAAGCGGATGGTGCTCGCGGCGCCCTGAGACCTGCGGGACCGGACGCCCGTACGCCATATCGTCGCCGCGCCCCTGCGCGCCTTGACAGGTACGGACAACTCGCCGGACGGTCGCTCCAGACCCACCCCGAGGAGCGCGCCATGAAGATCCCCCGCCGTATCGGAACCCTGCTGGCCGGCACGGTCGCCGCGCTCACCGCGACGCTGTCGCTGACCGCTCCGGCGGCGCACGCCACCGGGTACACGCCGACCGGTGGGCCGGGGATCAACCTCGTCGGTACCGGGATCACCTTCACCGACATCGAAGCCGCCCAGACGATCAGCTGCCCGACGAACAACCTCAGCGGCACCGTCATCAACCCGGGCGTCACGCGCACCTACGGCAGCCCGGCTGCATCACTGACGACGATGACCTCCAGCGGCTGCATGAGTGGCATGGGCCCGGGCACCCTGACCCAGGTCGGCACGTGGAACCTGGCCTTCACGGGTGCGCCCACGGGGGCGGTCTGGCCCGCCCGCATCTCGAACGTCACGATCAACTTCACCTCGGGCTGCAGCTTCCCGATGGGCGGATACATCGACGGAACCTTCAACCAGTCCACACAGCGGTTCACACCCGCCGCTGGTGCCTCCGGCCTGACCATCACGGGCACCCCGATCAGCAACCTCGGGGTCCCGAACGGAGGTTTGTGCGCCACGTTCGACTTCCAGCTGGGCGACACCATCGGCGTCGGCGGCTACTGGACCAACACCCCGCCGGCGGGCAGCACCCCGCTCACCGCGACCGCCGGCTTCGGCGCCACCGGTACGACGGTCGCCTTCGTCGGCACCAACGTCAGCCTCCACGACATCCCGGCCAACCAGCTGATCACCACCTGCCCGACCTTCACCATGAGCGGCTCGGTGGTGAACCCGGGCACGCCTCGTGCCTACGGATCGCCAGCGGTGTCGCTCCCGACGAACGCGACGAGCGGGTGCTCCGGTCCGGCCACCCTCACGCCGTCGGGCTCCTGGAACCTGGTGGTCACCGCGGCACCGGATGCGACCGGCCTGGTCTGGCCGACCCGGCTCACCAACGTGACCCTGGCCTACGCCCGGACGGGCTGGTGCTCGTTCACGATCACCGGGTCGGTCAACGGCAGCTTCAACGAGACGACCCAGCGGTTCACGCCGGGGTCGGGGGCCTCCGGCCTGACCATCTCCAGTACGCCGACGGGCGCGATGTGCGCCTCGCTGGGGTTCAGCAGCGGGCAGACGATCTCCGTCGGCGGCTACTGGACCAACACCGGCCCGGCGCTCGGCCTGGCCTGACACCCAACGCCCGGCCGCCCGGCCTCCCTGGCGGGGCAGGGCGGGGCGGGCAGGGCGGCGCCGGTCAGGCCAGCGCGCGGTCGAGCGCGGTGGCCACGTGCAGCGACGTGCACGGGAACACCGGGATCTCGGAGTCGGCCTGGCGCACGAGCAGCTCGAGCTCGGAGCAGCCGAGGATGACGCCGCCGGCGCCGGCGTCCCACAGCTCGCTGATCATGCCGACGACGGCGCGGCGGGAGTCGTCGAGGACCTTCCCGTGCACGAGCTCGTCGTAGATGATCCGGTTGAGCTCGTCGTGGCGGGCCTCGTCGGGGACGAGGACGCCGAGGCCGTGGCTGGCGATGCGGTCGGTGAAGAAGGTGCGCGACATCGCGAACTGGGTGCCCAGGAGGGCGACCGTCTCGACGCCCTCGGCCTTGCAGGCCTCGGCGACGACGTCGCCGAGGTGGAGCAGGGGGATGCCGACGGCGTCCTGGACCTGCTCGGCGACGCGGTGGAAGGTGGTGGTGCAGAGCATCAGGAAGTCGGCGCCGGCCCGCTCGACCGAGACGGCCGCGTCGCTCAGGATCGCCGCGACGCCGTCCCAGTCCTCCGCTTCCTGGAGGGCGGTGACCTCGGCGAAGTCGACGGACGTCATCGCCGTCTTGGCGGAGCGGAAGCCACCCAGCCGCTGCTCGACTCCGCGGTTGAGCGCCTCGTAGTACAGAGCGCTGCTCTCCCAGGACATACCGCCGATGAGGCCGATCGTCTGCATGGGCTGAGTCTAGGGTCACGTCGGCGATGCGCGGAGGAAGGTCCCGCGCCAGTAGGCTGGTCGTTCGTGTCCCAGACTCGTCGTACCGATCTCCGCAACGTCGCCATCGTCGCCCACGTCGACCACGGCAAGACCACCCTCGTCGACGCCATGCTGCACCAGGCCGGTGCCTTCAGCGCGCACCAGGCCGAGGGTGTCGCCGAGCGCGTGATGGACTCCGGTGACCTGGAGCGCGAGAAGGGCATCACGATCCTCGCGAAGAACACCGCGGTCCACTACCGCGGGCCGTCCGCGCAGGAGATGGCCGACGGCGACATGGTCATCAACATCATCGACACCCCCGGTCACGCCGACTTCGGTGGCGAGGTCGAGCGCGGTCTGTCGATGGTCGACGGCATCGTGCTGCTGGTCGACGCCTCCGAGGGTCCGCTCCCCCAGACCCGGTTCGTGCTGCGCAAGGCGCTCAACGCCGACATGCCGGTGATCCTCGTGGTCAACAAGACCGACCGCGGCGACGCCCGGATCGACGAGGTCGTCGACGAGACGTACGAGCTGTTCATGGACCTGCTCGACGACTCGCACTCGCAGGACGCGCTCGACTTCCCGGTCGTCTTCGCCTCCGGCAAGGCCGGCATCGCCTCGCTGACCAAGCCCGAGAACGGCACGCTGCCCGAGGGCACCGACCTCGAGCCGCTGTTCCGGACGATCCTCGAGACCATCCCCGCCCCCGAGTACGACGCCGACGCCCCCCTGCAGGCGCACGTCACCAACCTCGATGCCTCCCCCTTCCTCGGCCGCCTCGCGCTGCTCCGGATCAAGCACGGCACGCTCAAGAAGGGCCAGCAGGTCGCGTGGATGCGCCGCGACGGCGAGGTCAAGAACGTCAAGATCACCGAGCTCCTCGTCACCGAGGGCCTCGAGCGCAAGCCCGGCGAGTCCGCGGGCCCCGGTGACATCGTCGCCGTCGCCGGCATCCCCGAGATCACCATCGGCGAGACGCTCGCCGACCCGGAGAACCCGGTCGCGCTGCCGCTCATCCACGTCGACGAGCCGGCCATCTCGATGACCATCGGCACCAACACCTCGCCGCTCGTCGGCAAGGGCGGCAAGGGCCACAAGGTCACCGCCCGCCTGGTCAAGGACCGCCTCGACTCCGAGCTCATCGGCAACGTCTCGCTCCGCGTGCTCCCGACCGAGCGCCCCGACGCCTGGGAGGTGCAGGGCCGCGGTGAGTTGGCGCTGGCCATCCTGGTCGAGCAGATGCGCCGCGAGGGCTACGAGCTCACCGTCGGCAAGCCGCAGGTGGTCACCCGCGAGATCGACGGCAAGGTGCACGAGCCGTTCGAGCGGCTCACCATCGACGCGCCCGAGGAGTTCCTCGGCACCATCACCGAGCTCCTCGCCAACCGCAAGGGCCGCATGGAGGGCATGACCAACCACGGCACCGGCTGGGTGCGCATGGAGTTCGTCGTCCCGGCCCGCGGCCTGATCGGCTTCCGGACCGACTTCCTCACCGAGACCCGCGGTACCGGTATCGCGCACTCGATCTCCGAGGGCTACTTCCCGTGGGCCGGCGAGATCCGCTCGCGTCAGTCGGGCTCGCTCGTCGCCGACCGCTCGGGTGCCGCGACGGCGTACGCCATGACGTCGCTGCAGGAGCGCGGCACGATGTTCGTCGACCCCGCGACCGAGGTCTACGAGGGCATGATCGTCGGCGAGAACTCCCGCGCCGACGACATGGACGTCAACATCACCAAGGAGAAGCAGCAGACCAACATCCGGTCCGCCACCTCCGACAACTTCGAGAAGCTCATCCCGCCGCGCAAGCTCTCGCTCGAGCAGTGCCTGGAGTTCTGCCGCGAGGACGAGTGCGTCGAGATCACGCCCGAGACGGTGCGGATCCGCAAGGTCATCCTCGACCAGAACGAGCGGGCCAAGATCGCGAGCCGCGCCCGCAAGGCCAACAAGTAGCACCCGCGCTCCAGCGCAACACGAGGCCCCCGCCCCGGACCACGGTCCGGGGCGGGGGCCTCGTGCGTTTCAGCGGGTGACGCGGACCGTACGGGTCGCGGTGACCGCGGCGTGCGTGGCCGTGCGGGGCACGGTCACGGTGATCCGCCAGCGGCCGGCACCCAGGCGGGGTACGGCGACGCTCGCCCGGCCGTCGACCACGCGGGCGGTGACCCGGCGGGTCACGCCGCCCTTCTTCAGGGTCAGCCGGACCGTGCCGTCGACCCGGGCGCCGGTGGCCGAGCCCAGCACCACGCGGACCCGCTTGCCGGCACCGGTGACGGCGACGCGGGTCAGCGTGACCGCGGCCCGGGTGACCCGCAGGGTCGCCGTGGCGGAGGCGGCGGCCTGGCTCCCGTCGCCGGCGTACGACGCGCGCAGGGCGTGCGTCCCGACCGCGAGCCGGGCCGGCAGGGTGAACCGGGCGACGCCGGCCACGAGCGCGGCCCTCCGGTCCCGGCCGGCCCCGGTCAGCCGGACCTCGCCGGTGCGACCGGGCGCCCGGACGACGACCACGGCGGCCTTGCCGTAGGCGCTCGGCCCGGCGACCGACAGCGTCAGGTCCGTCGTGCGCGGCGTCACTGACAACACCGCGGCCTCGGAGACCACCGCACCGGCGCGGTTGGCGACCTTGACCCGGAAGCGAGCCCCGTGGTCGCCGGCCTCGACCGCGTCGAGGGTCAGCTGCGCGGACGTCTCGCCCTCGGCGGCGACCCACGACGAGCCGACCCGGCGCTGCCACTGGTAGGTCAGGTCGGGACCGGTGGCGCTCACCTGCAGGGTCACCGGGTCGCCCGCGGTCGCGGTGACCGAGGCCGGCTGCGCGGTGATCTGCGGGACGACGGCGCCGGTGTCGACCGGCCGGGCGCCAGTGAGGTCGACGACGAACGGGTACGGCGGCTTCTTGGCGTCCGCGGCCCCACCCGACGAGTACCAGTACGACGACAGCCCGGTCTTGAACTGGAAGTCGACGAAGCCCTGGGGCCACGAGCCCCAGCCCGCGCCGGTCCGGTCCTGCGCGGCCTGGCCGGCCGGTACGCCGAGCTCGACGCCGGCGTAGTCGGGCGCGACCGAGATCCGCCCGGCCGGGTCGATCTCCACGTCGTGGAAGGTCGCCACGGTCACGTCCGCCACCGGGTCGAGCGGGGTGCGGTCGTTCGGGTCGGCCATCGTCGCGGCGTACCCGGACAGGTCGGCGGTCAGCGTGCCGGTGCCGTCGGCGGCGACGCTCAGCTCGGGGTCGGTGAGCGTGAACGGCACCAGGCCGCCGTAGAAGTTGACGCTGAACGCGCCGTCCCACGCGATGCTCGCCGAGCCGTCGGCAGCCAGCTCGGCGCGGCCCTCGGAGAGCCGGACGAGCTGGGTGACCGTGCCGCTCGCAGGCGCCGCCCGGGTGCCGTACGTCGCCGCGGTCTCGGTCCCGGAGTGCGCCCGGTGCACGACGGCGACGTCGCCGTCGGTCGCGCGGTAGGTGGCCTCGTCGCCGTCGGAGACGCCGGCGGAGAGGTAGTTCGACCCGCCGAACGGCGGCACCGCCTGGATCTCCTTGTTGCCGGACCACTCCATGCTGACGCCGTCGAGCGTGAGGCCGTCCTCGGGGATGGTGACCGCGGGCTGCACGGTCAGGGTGACCGCCGCCGAGCGGACGCTCCCGACCCGGTTGGTCGCCTTGGCCCGGAACCGGGTACCGCTCTGGGCGACGTCGGTGTCGGGGATCATCAGCGAGCCCTCGGCCATGACGAAGTTCTCGTCCTCGGCGTCGATCGGCTGCCAGAAGCCACCGACCCGGCGCTCCCAGGTCAGCCGCGGCGCGGGCAGTCCGGCAGTGCCGGCGGTGAGGACGGCCGGGCTGCCGGCGCTGACCGTGACCGAGCGCGGGGGCGTCACGATCGTGGGCGCGGAGTCGACCGTGAGGGTGGCGACCTCCGAGACCACCGTGCCGATGGGGTTGGTCGCGACGACGCGCACCTCGGTGCCGTTGTCGGCGGTGCCGGCGTCGAGCCGCAGCGTGGTGCCGGTCGCGCCGTCGACGTCGGCGAAGCGACGTGCCCCCGGCGCCTTGGTCTGCCACTGCAGGTCGCCGGTCGAGCCGGCCGCGAGCGCGACGGTGAGCTCGGCGGTCCGCGTCGACTCGCCGGCGGCGAGGGTGACGGTCGTGTCGGCCGGGTCGGTGCCGATCTCGGGGGTGCGGCCGGCCAGCTCTAGGCGGTGCACCATGCGGTTGTTCGAGAGGACGTAGACCGCGTCGCCGTGCACGAGGGTCGCGGCGATCGTCGTACCGAAGCCGCGGACCTTGCTGATCCGTCCGTCCAGGAGCATCCGCAGCTCGCGGGCGTTGATGCTCGCCAGCGCCATCAGGTCGCCGTCGCCGCTGAGGCTCGACACCGCGCCGCCCACGTCGGGGCTGGTCGCGAACGGCACCAGCGGGTCGGCGGCGACATAGCCCTCGGGCGTGCGGTTCCAGCGCAGCACGCCGGTGCGGATCGTCGGGTAGTCGTCGTAGTCGCCGGCGGCGCGCACGAGCGTGCCGTCGTCGAGCATGCCGTAACCGGTCGTCGCGTCGATGCCGGTCGTCGCCTCCAGCGACTCGGAGCCGGTCTCGCCGACGATCCGGTAGGCGCCGATCGGCTGCCACTGGAACGTCGAGCCGATCACGATGCCCTGGCCGTCGGCGGCGAAGAGCACGGTGCCGGGCTTGCCGCCGTCCGGGTACGGGAGGTCGCGGTGGGTGTGGCTGCCGTCGGGCTGGAGCGTGTAGACGCGCAGCGACGGCGTACCGACCTGCCAGGAGGCCCAGACCTCGCCGGTGACCGGGTTGACCGCGATGTCGTTGCTCGCGCCGGAGTCCGGGACGGGCAGGGTGTCGAGCACCTTCCACTCGCCCTCGGCGTCCTGGCCGATGACGGTGACGGCGGTGTCGATGACGTACGCGCGGTCGTTCTGCGGCGAGTAGACCACGTGGCGCGGGTTCTGGCCCGCGACGGTCACCGCGACCTTGCGCTCCAGGGTCCGGGCGTCGAGGGCGACGACCTGGCCGGTGTTGTAGTTGCGGGTCCACAGCCAGTCGTGGTCGGTGTCGTAGCTCATGCTCTGGCCCTGGAAGGTGTCGAGCGAGACGCTGGTGTTGGCGTAGAACGGCTGACCCTGCGGGTCCCACGACTCGGTGGTGACGACCGGAGAACCGCCCGGGCCGGCATAGCTCAGCGCCACCGGGTCGAGCTCGGCGCCGGCGGCGTAGAAGCCGCTGAACGCCGGGGCGCCCGCCGCGGTGAGCCGGGCCGGGATGCCGGTCCAGGTCGACGTACCGGCGTCGGCGGCGTAGGTGCCGGCCTCGGTGTCGAGCACCGCCAGGACGACGTCCGGGTAGGCGGTGACCTCGCCGGAGGTCATGTCCTTGCTGGTGAGGTCGGCGCGCAGCACGCTCTGGTCGCCGTTGAGGTCGACCCGCACGTCGGTGACGTCGAGGTCGAGCTGGCCGTCGTGGCCGTCGAAGCCGACCGCCCCGGCGAACGCGATCCGGGTCAGGTTGCCCTCGTCGTCGAAGATGCCGGTGCCCCCGGTGAACCGGAAGGTGCCGTCGGCGTTGCGGCTCGCCCCGCCGGACGTGGTGATCGAGCCGTGCGCGATGGCGCCCTCGACATAGCTGCGGAACGACGCCTTGATCCCCCAGTCGAGCACCGCGCCGCCGACCTGCGTGGTCGCGGCCCGGGCGGGCGCCGCCGTCCCGGTGACCAGCAGGCCCAGCAGCACGCCGAGCACGGTGGCGAGAGCGAGCGAGCGGGCGCGCCGGCCGGGCGGCGCGATCGATTCTCGGGGTCGGGGTGCTGCCATGAGCGCGAAGCCTCCTGCGGTCGGACCGGCGGCGCGCGCCGGCACGGGATGGGGGTGGCCGAGAGAGGTCACCGAAAATTAGGTGAGCCTTACCTAAGACTCCCACATCGAGGCGCGTTTGTTGACAAGGCGTCCAAAAAGCGGCGGGGGGGCCGGTCAGGAGCCGCGCAGCACCTTGTCCATCGCCTTGCCCTTGGCCAGCTCGTCGACGAGCTTGTCGAGGTAGCGGATCTTCTGCATGAGCGGGTCCTCGACGTCCTCGACCCGGATGCCGCACACCGAGCCGGTGATCAGCGCGGCGTTCGGGTGGAGGTGCGCGGCGGCGAAGAAGTCCGCGAAGGTCGTCTCGTCCGCGAGGTGGCGGCGCAGCGCGGCCTCGTCGAAGCCGGTCAGCCAGGTGATCACCTCGTCGAGCTCGGCCTGCGTGCGGCCCTTGCGCTCGACCTTGGTCACGTAGTGGGGGTAGACCGACGCGACGCTCGTGGTGAAGATCCGGTGCACCCGAACGAGGGTAGTCGCCGTCCGCCCGGCCGACCTCCGCTCGACTAGCCTCCGAACCATGCCCGACCTCGACGTCTCCTCGGCCCGTCAGCACACCCTCGGCGACCTCCCCCGGCGCACCGCGCAGCGGGTCCCGGACAAGCTCGCGATCATCGACCGCGGGACCCGGCTGACGTTCGCCGAGCTCGACGGGTACGTCGAGCGCACGGCCGCCGCGATCACCGCCGCCGGCCTGGCCAAGGGCGACCGGCTGGCCCTGCTGAGCCACAACTGCTGGGAGTTCGTGGTGCTCGACTTCGCCGCGGCCCGGGCGGGCGTGGTGCTGGTGCCGATCAACTTCATGCTCGGCGCCGACGAGATCGCGTTCATCCTCGACCACAGCGGGGCGGCGGGCTTCGTCGCCGAGGACGCGCTGGTACCGGTGGCCGACGCGGCGATCGCGGCGGCGGCCGACCCGCAGGTGCGCACGCGACAGGTCATCCGGCTGGGCGACGCGGCCGTGCCGGACGGGTGGAGCGACCTGGGCGGCTGGCTGGAGCACGAGGGGCCGGCGGTCGTCGTACCGATGGCGGACGACGACCCGGTCCGGATGATGTTCACCTCGGGCACCGAGTCGCGCCCCAAGGGCGCGCTGCTGAGCAGCCGCTCGCTGATGTGGCAGTACGTCTCGTGCGCGCTCGACGGCTCGATGAGCGCCGATGACATCGAGCTGCACACGCTTCCGCTCTACCACTGCGCCCAGCTCGACTGCTTCCTCGGCACCGACGTCTACCTCGGCGCGACCAGCGTGATCCTGCCCGGCCCCGACCCGGCCACGGTGCTGCGGACGATCGCCGAGCACCGGGTCACGAAGTTCTTCGCGCCGCCGACGGTCTGGATCGGGCTGCTGCGTCACCCCGACTTCGACACGACCGACCTGTCGAGCCTGCGCAAGGGCTACTACGGCGCCTCCCCCATGCCCGTCGAGGTGCTGCGCGAGCTGAGCGAGCGGCTGCACGGCGTGGCCCTGTGGAACTTCTACGGCCAGACCGAGATGGCCCCGCTCGCGACGATCCTCGGCCCCGACGAGCAGCTCCCCTACGCGGGCTCGGCCGGGCGTCCCTCGCTCAACGTCGAGACCCGGATCGTCGACGACAACGACGAGCCGGTCCCGGCCGGCACCGTCGGCGAGATCGTGCACCGCAGCCCCCACGCGACGCTGGGCTACTACCGCGACGAGGCCAAGACCGCGGAGGCGTTCCGCGGCGGGTGGTTCCACTCCGGTGACCTCGGCTACCTCGACGACACCGGCCACCTCTACGTCGTGGACCGCAAGAAGGACATGATCAAGACCGGCGGCGAGAACGTCGCCAGCCGCGAGGTCGAGGAGGCGATCTACACCCACCCCGACGTCGCCGAGGTCGCGGTGTTCGGCGTCAGCCACCCGCGCTGGGTCGAGGCGGTGGCCGCGGTCGTCGTCCCCCGTGCCGGGGCCGCCCTGAGCGCGGACGACGTCCTGGCGCACGCGCGCTCGGTGCTCGCGGGCTACAAGGCGCCCAAGTACGTCGTCCTGGCCGAGGCACTGCCCAAGAACCCCAGCGGCAAGATCCTCAAGCGTCAGCTCCGCGACGCCCACGCCGACCTCGCGGCGGGCGACTGACGGACCGCCCAGCGGAACGCGCGGCCCGGGGCGGCGTACGGGCGCGGGAGACTGGGCGCCGTGACGAGACCGGCGAGCAGCGAGGACCGCTGGCTGTTCGCCACCCTCGCGGCGATCACCACGGTCACCGCGGTCGTCAGCAGCCTGGGCGCGCCGCTGGTGCCCAGCATCGCCGCCCGGTACGACGTCCCGCTGAGCACCGCCCAGTGGGTGCTCACGTCCACCCTGGTCACCGCGGCCGCCACCACCCCGGCGCTGGGGCGCTGGGGCAGCGGTCGGCTGCGGCGGCCGGTGCTGCTGGCCGGCCTGGCCGTCGTCCTGGTCGGCGTAGTGCTGGCGGCGCTGCCGATCACCATCGGGACGCTCATCGCCGGGCGCACGCTCCAGGGCGTCGGCCTCGCCCTGACCCCGCTCACGCTGGCCGTGGCGCGCGACGTGTGGACCGGTCCCCGGCTGGCCTCGCGGCTCTCGCTGCTGTCGATCGCGACGGTCGCGGGCGCGGGCCTGGGCTATCCCGTCACCGGCGTGATCGCGGAGCACTGGGGCATCAGCGGCGCCTACTGGTTCGGCACGGCGCTCGTCACCCTCACCCTGCTGCTGGCGGTCCGCTTCCTGCCCCGGGAGGCACAGGGAGCGCCGCAGCGCGTCGACGTCCCCAGCGTCGCGCTCGTCGGCGTCGGGATGGTCGCCACCCTGCTCGCGGTCAGCCAGGGCGAGCGGTGGGGCTGGACCGCGCCCGGCGTGCTCGGCCCCGCGGCGGGCGGCGTGCTGCTCCTGACCGGCTGGGTGCTGCGCACCCGCCGGCTCACCGCCCGCGGCGAGCAGCCGCTCGTCGACCTGCGCCTGGCCACCCGGCCCGGGGTGCTCGGCCCCAACGGTGTCGCGTTCGCGCTGGCGGTCGCCATGTACGGCCTGCTCACGCTGGTCGTGCTGCTCGTCCGCGACGACGGCAGCGCGGGCTGGGGGCTCGGGCTCGGCCCCGCGGAGGCCGGCGCGGTGCTGCTGCCCTACTCCTTCATGAGCGTGGCCGGCAGCCGCGTCGCGCTGCGTCTGGCCCGGCGCCACGGCCCGCACCTGCTGCTGCCGCTCGGCTCGACGGTCTTCGCCTCGGCGATGGTGCTGCTGACGCTGTGGCACGACACCTACCCGCAGGCGCTGCTGGCGATGGCCGTGGGCGGGCTGGGCAGCGGGTTCACGTTCTCGTCGCTGCCGACGCTGATCGTGCCCCACGTGCCGCGCGCCGAGACCGGCAGCGCGCTCGCGTTCAACCAGCTGCTGCGCTACCTGGGCTTCTCGGTGGGCTCGGCGGTCACCGTCGCCCTCCTCGAGATGTACGGCGGCCACGTCGCCGCCTTCCGGGCGACGGCCCTGACCATGGCCGGCCTGTGCCTGGTCGCGACGGTCGCGGTGGTCGTCGTACCGTGGCTGCGGCGAACGGCCCCCGCCGCGCAGCCCGAGGCGCTTTGATGGAGCCATGCTCCTCGACCTCCAGCTCGGCGGCCGCCCCGACCAGGCGCGCGAGCGCGCCCGGGAGCTGACCGCGGCCGGTGCCGCGGGGCTGTTCACCTTCGAGGGCCCGCACCACGTCTTCCTGCCGCTGGCCGCGGTCGCCGGCGAGGTCGACGCCGACCTGATGACCAACGTCGCGATCGCGATGCCGCGCTCGCCCATGCACCTCGCCCACACCGCGTGGGACCTCCAGCTGATGTCGGGCGGCCGGTTCCGGCTCGGCCTGGGCTCGCAGATCCGCCCCCACATCGAGAAGAGGTACGGCGCCCGCTGGTCCCCGCCCGCCGCCCGGATGCGCGAGATCGTCGCCGCGGTGCGCACGATCCTGCACTCCTGGCAGGAGGGCACCCGACTCGACTTCCGCGGCGAGCACACCACCCACACGCTGATGCCGCCCACCTTCGTGCCCGGACCCAACCCCCACGGCCCGCCGCCGGTGCTGCTCGGCGCGCTGGGCCCGCTGATGACCCGGACCGCCGCCGAGGTCGCCGACGGCCTGCTGGTGATGCCCTTCCACAGCCGGCGCCACTTCCAGGAGCGCACGCTGCCCGCCATCGCCGAGGGGCTCGCCGCGGCCGGGCGCTCCCCCGGCGACCTCGCGGTGCACCCGCAGGCGATCGTCGCGATGGGCCGGACCGAGGACGAGCTCGCCGCCGCCCGGGCGGGCGTGCGGGGGCTGCTGGCGTTCTACGGGTCCACGCCGGCGTACCGGCCGGTGCTCGACGTCGAGGGCTGGAGCGACCTCCAGCCCGAGCTCAACCGGCTCTCCAAGACCGGCGAGGTCGCGGCGATGACCGCGCTCGTCGACGACCGGATGCTCGCCACGCTCGCGGTGACCGGCACACCCGAGGAGTGCGCGGCCGAGATCGGCCGGCGCTTCGCCGGGGTGGCCGGGGTGAACCGGGTGTGCTGCTACTTCCCCGGCTACGAACCGCCGCTCGACCAGGTCGCCGCGCTGGCGGCGGCGCTGCGCCCGCTCTGAGCCGGGCTCAGCGCCCGAAGGCCGGCTTCTCCTTGGCCAGGAACGCCCGCACACCCTCGGCGAAGTCCGGCCCGCCGTAGACCTCGCGCAGCAGCGGCTCCTCGTCGGCCGGCGCGGTCTCGGTGATCGCGGCCCGGCGGCGCAGCTGCTGCTTGGTGACGCTGAGGGTGACCGGCGAGGCCTGGAGGATCCCGTCGACCAAGGCGTCGACCTCGGCGTCCAGCGCAGCGCGGTCGGGGACCTCCGCGGAGATCGCGCCGGCGGCGTACGCGCGGTCGGCGGTGACCAGGCGCGAGGCGAGCAGCATCTCGCGGGTGAGCGACTCGCCGAACACCGCAGCGCAGCGGTAGAGCACCGGCGAGGACAGCGCATTGCCGAGGGTCCGCGCGATCGGGTAGCCGAAGCGCGAGCCGGACGTCGCCACCCGCAGGTCCGCGTTGGTCGCCACCGCGAGGCCGCCCCCGACGCACACCCCGTCGATCGCCGCGATGGTGACCTGGGGCAGCGCGAACAGGCCGTCGAGCATCTCCCGGATCCAGGTCTCGTACTCGACGGCGTCGGCCTCGAGGAAGTCGGAGATCTCGTTGCCGGCCGCGAACGCCTTGCCGCCCTCGCCGCGCAGCACCACCACCCGGACCGAGCGGTCCTCGGCCAGCTCGAGCCACAGGGCCCGCATCCGGCCGTACATCTCCTTGGTGAAGGCGTTGCGGCGCTCGGGACGGTTGAAGGTCACCGCGACGACGCCGGGGCGCTCGCGGTCGATGATCAGGTCGCTCACGCCCGGGATTCTCCCAGGCTCAGTAGCCGTACCCGCCGCCCCCGCCAGATGACGGATCCGAGGGGCTCGACGGGCTCGACGGGCTCGACGGCGCGGCGGGCGTGGTCACCTTGGCGCCGTCGGCCCCGACCACCCACCAGATCCCGCCGTACCCCTGGCCGTAGGCGTCACCGGCCTCGCCGTCCGAGGCGTAGGTGTAGAGCGGGTGGCCCTCCAGCGTGAGCTGGTCCTTGCCGTCGGCCCCGGTGACCGTGCCGAGCGTGCCCTGGACGCCGGGGCCGAGGCTCGGCTTCGCCGGCGCCGGTACGGCGGGCCAGAGCCCCACGCACGGCCCGGTGCAGGCGCTGGCGGTCGCGCCGGGCTGGTCCTTGTCGTAGAAGTAGACGGTCCGGCCCGCCGCGTCCACCAGGACCTTGCCGACCTCGGTGTCGGCCAGCCGCAGGGTCAGGTTCGAGGCGGTCGGCGTCGTGTCGCCGCCGCTGCCGCCGCCCCCGTCGGACCCGCAGCCGCCCAGCGCGAGGACGGTCGCGGTCAGCAGGGAGGTGGCCAGGGCGGCGGGCTTGTTCATCGGGACTCCTCGGGTCGGGCGGGCGGGTAGGGCATCCGTGACACGACGCCGGAGCCACCGAGGTTCACCCGGTCAGGGCGCGCCCGCGAGCAGGACCGTGCCGTCGGCCGCCTCCAGCTCGACCCGCTGGATCGCCCCGGGCGCGAGATCGGTCGAGCCGGTCGTCCGCGCGGTGTCCCCCGGTCCGGCCTGCCAGCGGGACACGAGCTGGCGCTCGCCGGCGCCGTCCACGACGTACAGCGCGTAGCGGTGCCGGTCGCCGTAGTCCCCCGCATAGGTGCAGGTCATCGCGATCTCGGTCCCCCACGAGGTCGGCGTCAGCCGGACCGTGGCCCGCAGCGGGCTCGGCGCCACCCCGGCGAGGGTCACCGCGACGCTGCCGGGCGGCTCCTCCGCCCGGTTCCCGAGGACGACGCCGCCGATGCCGACCGCCCCGACCAGCAGCACCGCGAGGACGGCGGCGCTCACCCGGCTCCGCCGGCGCCGCGCTGGCGCGGCCGGCGCCGGCACGACCTCCGGTCCGGCGAGGAGCGCCGCACCGTCCTCGTCCGGGACGAGCCGGAGCAGCCCGGGCAGCATCCCCAGCTCGGCCACCGCCGTCGCGCAGCGGGCGCAGTCGTCGACGTGGTCCTCGTAGGCGCGGCGCTCCGCGCTCGACAGCGCGCCGAGCACGTAGGCGGCGTCCCAGTCGGCGTACGGGTCGGGGCCGGTCACCGGGTCACCCCCCGCTCCTGGAGGGCGAGCCGGAGCGCGCGCAGGCCGTAGTGCAGCCGGGACTTCACCGTGCCCGGCGGGATGTCGAGCGCGGCCGCGATCTCGGCCACGCTGAGCCGCAGGTAGTACGCCCGGACGACGACCGCGCGGTGCTCCGGGCTCAGCGTGGCGAGCGCGTCGCCCACCAGCAGGGCGTCGAAGAGCGCGTCCACCTGGTCGGGCTCGATGGTCGCGGGGGTCTGCGGCGGCTCGGCCGCGCTCGTCTCGTGCCGGGCCCGCGACGAGCGGGCCTCGTCGACGACCAGGTGCCGGGCGACGGTGTAGAGCCAGGCCCGGACCGAGCCGCGCTCGTCGTCGCGCACGTCGTGGAGCCAGGCGCGCAGCAACGTCTCCTGGACGACGTCCGCCGCGCGCTGCGGGTCACCGACCAGCCGCAGGACGTAGCGCTCCAGCGCCGCGGCGTGCGCGCGGTGCAGCTCCTGGATCAGGTCGGGATCGCCCGGCATCGTCCACCTCCGTGGAGGACACGACGACGGGAGCCGTTCGGTTCACCGTCCCCTCCATCATGCGCCGCGCGTCGGAGCCGGAGCCGGCGCCGACGCCGGTGCCGGTGCCGCCCGGAGCAGGACGTCGCGCGCCACGGTCCGCCGGGTGAGCAAGCCCAGCCCGACCCCGGCGGTGTTGGCGACAGCGTCGCGCCAGTCCATCACCCGGTCGCTGGTGAGCGTGCCCTGGGCGATCTCCAGGCCGATGCCGAGCAGGACCAGTCCGACCGCCGCGACCAGCACCGGCCGCCCGCCCCGGAAGACCTGGACCGCACCCGCCGCGAGCACGCCGTAGGTCACCAGGTGCTGCCACTTGTCGCTCGCCGGCACGTCCGGGCCCGGCGGCGCGGACCCGAGCGACAGCACGATCACCGCCCCGACGAGCAGCGCCCACAGCCCCAGCCACAGCCAGGGCCAGCGCAGCGGCTTCACGCCGGCCGCTCCCGCACGGCGAAGGCAGCGCCCACGCCGGCCAGCGCGCCGAAGAGGTGCCCCTGCCACGAGACGCCCGGCGTACCGGGCAGCACGCCCCACAGGACGCTGCCGTAGACGACGAGCACCCCGAGGCCGATCACGATCTCCCACGGCTTGCGGTCCACGAAGCCCTGGACGGCGAGGTAGGCGATCCAGCCGAAGATCAGCCCCGACGCCCCGAGGTGCACCGAGCTGCCGCCCGCCACCAGCCACACCGCGAACCCACCGGCCAGCCAGATGATCGCGGTCGCGACGAGACCCCGGGTCACGCCCGTGGCGAGCGTCAGGAAGCCCAGCACCAACGCCGGCACGGTGTTGGCGCTCAGGTGGCCCCAGCCGCCGTGGAGCAGCGGCGCGGCGAGGATCCCGAGCAGGCCCTCGCCGTCACGGGGGCGGATGCCCCATCCGTCGAGGCGGTGCGAGGCGGCGACGTCGACGGCCTCGATCACCCAGAGCAGGGCGACGAACACGCCGGCGGCGAGCGCCGCGACCTGCCAGGCGGGGCGAGTCTGCAGGGGCATGGGGACAGTGTGGCGGGTCAGGCCCAGACTGCGACCCAGTACTGGACGCCGAACGGCGCGTCGTCGTACCGGACGTCGGCCGCGGCCAGCGGCGGCAGGTCGCCCAGGCAGGCGGCGTCGGCCCACAGCTCGCCGGCGAGCACCGGGTCGATGCCGGCGAACGACGTCCGCAGCGCGGCGTCGAAGCCGGCCGCCCGCTCGTCGAGGTGCCCGGGCGCCTTCTCGGTGCGCTTGGCCGAGCCGTTGCCGACGACCAGGACGCCGGTCTCGCCGGCATCGACCACGCTCGCCCCCGCGTCCGCGACCAGGGCGGCCCCGACCCGCAGGCCCGACGGCCCGGACGCGACGACGCGCACCCGTGGGCCGAGCTCGCCGACCGCGGACCGGCAGGCGGCGCGCAGGTCGGCGACCGGGTCCTCCAGCGACGCGTACGACGGCAGCAGGGCCGGCACGCCCGGCACCAGGGCCGTCACGGCCGCGGCCGGGGCGCTCACTGGATCCCCCGGATCGCGCGCAGCGGCGCGCGCCGCCCCGCGATGGACCAGACCATGTCGACCGTCTGCCGGGTCTCGACGACCTGGTGCACGCGGTAGATCCGGGCGCCGGCGAGCGCGCAGACCGAGGTGGCGGCCAGCGTCCCGAGCAGCCGCTCCCCCACGTCGAGGCCGAGCGTCTCGCCGACGAAGTCCTTGTTGGACAACGACACGAGCACCGGCCAGCCGGTGGCGACCATCTCGCCGAGGCGCCGGGTCACCTCGAGCGAGTGGAAGGTGTTCTTGCCGAAGTCGTGGGCCGGGTCGATGACGATCGACTCGCGCGCGACGCCTGCGGCCAGGGCGCGCTCGGCGTAGGCGACGGTGTCGGCGATCGCGGCGGCGACCACGTCGTCGTACTCGATGCGGTAGGGGCGGGTCCGGGGCGTGACCCCGCCGGTGTGGGTGCAGATGAGGGCGGCGCCGTACTCGGCGGCCGCGTCGACCAGCTCGGGGTCCGCCCCGCCCCAGGCGTCGTTGAGCACGTCGGCGCCGACGGCGCAGACGGCGGCGCCCACCTCGGCGCGCCAGGTGTCGACCGAGATCACCAGGTCGGGGTAGGTCTCGCGGACCCGGGCCACGAAGTCGACCACCCGGGCCTTCTCCTCGGCGACCGAGATCTCGACGCCGGGCGCGGCCTTGATGCCGCCGATGTCGACGATCTCGGCGCCCTGCGCGACCACCTCGGCGACGCGGGCGAAGGCGGCGTCCTCGGCCCAGGTCGCGCCCTTGTCGAAGAACGAGTCGGGCGTGCGGTTGACGATCGCCATCATCAGCGCCTCGTCCTCGCCGAACGCGTGCCGTCCGAGCTTCATCACAGGTAGGCCTCCGCCGCCGGTCGCTCCACCGTGGGTACGACGTGCTCGACCGGCTCGAGCCCGCGCAGGTACTGGCGCAGCACGGCCTCGTCGCCCCCGGCGACCGGCGTGACGCCGGACCGGGCGAGGGCCGCCGCGATGATCTGGGTCGCCATGCCGCCGAGGTCGCGCAGCGCCTGGTGCCGGTGGGCGCGCACGCCGAGGTCGACCTGGGCGATCGCCTCGGGGCCGCCCGCGCGGACGGTGTCGACGAGGGCGGCGAGCTCGACGGCGTACCCGGTAGGGACGGGGAGCCCGGCGAACCACGCCCGGCGCACGGCCCACTCGCCGGCGAGGGGCTGGACGAGCGCGCCCAGCTCGGGAAAGAGCAGCGCGATCAGGGGCCGCGCGACGAGCTCGGTGACCCGGCCGCCCTCGAGCGGACCGTCGGCGCCGGGCCGGTCGTAGAAGCCCTTGACCAGCTGCACCTGCGGGTCGGCCAGCAGCGGGCCGAGCAGGCCGGGCACGAAATGGGTGTCCCAGTCGTGCAGGTCGGCGTCCATGAAGACGACGAGGTCGCCGGAGGTCACGAAGAGCGACTTCCACATCGCCTCGCCCTTGCCCGGGTGGGTGCCGAGGTCGGGGCGGATCTCGGCGGCGCGGTGCACCCGCGCCCCGGCCGACTCCGCCACGGCGTAGGTGTCGTCGACGGAGTCGCTGTCGATGACGACGATCTCGTCGACCAGCGCGACGGTGTCCATGAGCGCCTCACGCACCCGGGCGACGACCGCGCCGACGGTCGCGGCCTCGTTGCGGGCCGGGACGACGAGGCTGACCCGGTGCCCCAGGGCCACCTTGCGGCCCAGGAGTCCCTCGAGGCTCCAGTCGTCCCAGTGGGCGGCGCGGATCCCCATAGCGGCCAACCTACCGGCCGGACGGGGGCGGTCCGGATTCACCCGGCAGACTCGCCCCGAACTGCCAGAACCGGTGCTACGGTCGAAGTCATCTCGGGACGTTGGGTGCTCCCTCCCCCCTGGAGATCGACATGGGTTTCCGCCGATTCCGCCGCAAGGTGCGCTGCCTGCTGAGGTACGGACCCCACCGGTGCCCGCACATCGAACGCCACTCGCGCCGCCCCAAACGGCCGCGCCGGGTGGCCGCGCAGCCACCACCGCTCGGCCGGCACGCCCGGACCTGAGTCAGCCGCGGAGGTAGGCCCGGACCGCGGCCGCGATCGCCCGCGCGTAGCGGAGCCGGCCGGCCGCGCTCTCCATCACCGCGGCGTCCCCGGCGTCGCGCATGTTCCCGAGCTCGGCCATGACCGCGGGCACGTCGGAGAGGTTGAGCGTGCCGAGGTCGGTACGGACGTCGATCCCGTCGGCACCGCGGTAGGTCGACGGGGTGAACCCGGCGCGGACCAGTGCGTCGCGCAGGGCCACGGCGAGGCGGCGGGAGGGCCGCTCGATGTCGTCGGTCCAGCCGGCCCGGTCACCGGGCCGGATCACGTGGAAGCCGTGCGCGGTCGACGACCGCACGCCGTCGCCGTGGATGCTCACCCGGACGTCGGCGTCCGGCCCCGGCCTGCCGGGATTGCCGATCCGGCCGCGCTCGTCGACGCACGGGCCCCAGGCGTCGGCCGCGTCGTCGGGCCGGGTGAGCACGACCTGCGCGCCCATCCGGCGCAGCAGCCGCCGGGCCTCGACCGCGACCTGCCAGGTGAAGGTCGCCTCGGGGTAGCCGTCGTCGGTCGCCGTCCCGGTGGTGTTGCACTCCTTGGTCAGCCCGCCGGCATCGACCGGCCGGTTGATCTCGTCGGGGAACCGGGCGTTGCCCAGCCGGTGGCCGGGGTCGAGCACGACGACCTTGCCGGCCAGCAGGCGGCGCTTCGGCGGGCGCTCCGGCAGGTCGACCGAGGTGGGTGCCGCGGAGGGCGGGGCGGCGCTCGTCGTCCCGGCGCCGGGCCCGGGGGTCTCCGGGTCGGAGCACCCCGCGGCCAGGACGGCGACCGCGAGCAGGACGGCGGCGGCGCGCCTGGTCACGCGTACCCCAGCACGTCCTTCCGCTTCTCTCCCCAGGCGAGCGCCGAGGCGATGGCCTCGTCGAGGCTCAGCTCGGTCCGCCAGCCGAGGAGCTCGGCGGCCTTGTCGGCGTTGGCGAAGGCGCCTGCGGCGTCACCGGGGCGCGGCGGCGCCTCGACGACCGGGACCGGCTTGCCGACCACGCGCTCGACCGCGGCGAGCAGCTCGCGCACGGTGACGCCATCGCCGGCACCGAGGTTGATGTAGGTGTAGGGCGCGTCGACCTTGGCCAGCACGGCGTCGAACTCCTCGACCGCCCGCACGTGGGCCCGGGCCAGGTCCCAGACGTGGATGTAGTCGCGGATGCCCGTGCCGTCGCGGGTCGGGTGGTCGGTACCGGTCAGCGTGAAGGACTCGCGGAAGCCGAGCGCCGTCTGCGCCATGAGCGGGACGACGTGCGTCGCGTCGCGCAGGTGGTAGCCGGTCTCGAGGTCCGGGTCGGCGCCGATCGGGTTGAAGTAGCGCAAGATGATCGCGCGCAGGTCGCTCGCCTTGGCGAGGTCCTCGAGCACCATCTCCATCATCCGCTTGGTGCGGGCGTAGGGGGACGTCGGGTCCACGGCGTCGTCCTCGGTGACCGAGAACTGCGGGGTCAGCGCGTAGAGCGAGGCGGTCGAGGAGAACAGGATCCGGCCCTTGCCGAGCGCGGTCAGCTCGTCGAACATCTCCAGCGACTTCGCCACGTTGTCGCGGTAGTACTCGTAGGGCTTCTCCACCGACTCCGGTACGACGATCCGGGCCGCCATGTGGATCGTCGCGTCGAGGTCGGGGTGCTCGGCGACCACGCGCCGCAACAGCGCGCGGTCGGCGATGTCGCCCTCGTAGAAGATCCGGTCGCCGACGTAGGCCCGGGGTCCGCTGAGCAGCGAGTCGAGGACGACCGGGGTGTGCCCGGCCTGCTCGAGCGCCTTCGCCGTGATCGAACCGAGGTAGCCGGCGCCGCCGGTGACGAGAACCTTCATGGGCCCGAGGGTACTGAGCGACCCCTGCTCCCCCGTAAACCGTCGTTTTGCGAACAGCCGCCCCGATCGCCGCGACAGCCGCCCCGCGTCCTCCCTACGGTCACGTCCGCGCACAGCGGTCCGGCGAGGGGGCTGCACGAGGACAACCGGGGGTCCGATGACGGTCGTCGACCGCGCACCGCGCCACCTGCGCGTGGTCCGGCCGCGTCCGCTCCCCCTGGTCCCCGTCGCCGTGCTCGTCGTCGACGCCCTGCTCCTCGGCCTCACCCTCGCGCTCGCGGTCCTCGGCCGCGAGACGCTGACCGTCTTCGCGCCGCCGTCCGGGGTCCGTACCCACCTCGACGTGGCCGCGCCGCTGATCCTGCTCGGCTGGCTGCTCTGCACCGGCTTCCTCGGCGGCTACCGCCGCGAGGTCCTGGGCGCGGGCACCGAGGAGTTCAAGCGGGTCTTCCAGGCCAGCGTGCTCACCGCGGGCCTGGTCGGGATCGGCTGCTACCTCGCGAAGTTCGCGCTGCCGCGCGGCTTCTTCGTGCTGGCCTTCGTGATCGGGCCGGCGCTGCTGCTCGTGGGCCGCTGGGTCGTGCGCCAGGTGCTCCACGTGCTGCGCCGCCGCGGCCGGCTCACCACGCGGGTGCTCGTGGCCGGCTCGCTCGCGGGCAGCGAAGCGATGACCCGGATCCTGCGCCGCGAGAGCTGGCTGGGCTACGCGGTGGTCGGCGCCGTCGTTCCGGCGGAGGCAGGGGCCGGGATCGACCTGACCGAGCTGACCGCCGTGGTCGATGAGCACGCCGCCGACGTGGTCCTCTTCGCGCCGGGCGCGATCGCCGACGCCGCGCAGATGAAGCAGGCGATCTGGGCGCTGGAGCGGCACCGGGTCCACGTCGTGCTGACGCCCCAGCTCGACAACATCTCCCACGAGCGGATCGCGGTGCGCCCGGTCGGCGGGGTCCCGCTCATCCACGTCGAGTCACCCACGTGGACCGACGCCGGCGCGGTCGGCAAGCGGCTCTTCGACGTCCTCGGCGCCTCCGTGCTGCTGCTCGCGCTGAGCCCGCTGCTGGTGATCGCCGCGGCCTCCGTGTGGGTCCACGACCGCGGCCCGGTCCTCTTCGCCCAGCCGCGGGTGGGCCGCAGCGGCCGTCCCTTCCGCTGCCTCAAGCTGCGCACGATGCGGGTCGGCGCCGAGGCCCAGGTCGCGGACCTGATGGCCGCGACCGACCAGGACGCCCTGCTGTTCAAGGTCAAGGACGACCCCCGGATCACCCGCCCCGGGCGCTGGCTGCGCCGCTACTCGGTCGACGAGCTGCCCCAGCTGCTCAACGTGCTGCGCGGCGACATGAGCCTGATCGGCCCGCGCCCCCAGGTCGCCCGCGAGGTCGCCCTGTACGACGGCGCGATGACCCGCCGCCTGCTCGTCCGCCCCGGCATGACCGGGCTGTGGCAGGTCTCGGGCCGCAACGACCTGCGCCCCGACGAGGCGATGCGGCTCGACCTCTACTACGTCGACAACTGGTCGATGCTCCAGGACCTGGCGATCCTGGCCCGGACGGCGCGCGCCGTCGTCGGCGCCCGCGGCGCCTACTGAGCGCCTCGCCCGCGCCGCGCGACACGGCGACGGCGGCCAGGCGAACCTTCGGCGAAAGCACGGCGCGGACGCGACCGGTCAGTAGAGTCTCACCGACCGTTCCCGCCAGGAGGTTCTCCCCTTGCTCCCCCTCGAGTGCCCCACCCAGGCTTACGACTGGGGCTCGACCCACGCGATCCCCGGCTTCCAGCGCCGCCGTCCCGACGGTGGACCGGTCGCCGAGGTGTGGCTGGGGACCCATCCGCTCGGTACGGCCCGGATCGTCGACGACAGCGGCGATCAGCGCCCGCTCAGCGAGGTGGCCGGACAGCTCGACTTCATGCTCAAGGTGCTCGCCGCCGAGCGCCCGCTCTCGATCCAGGTCCACCCGAACTCCGCCCGCGCCCAGGCCGGGTACGCCGCCGAGGAGGCCCGCGGCGTCCCGCTCGCCGCGCCCGAGCGGGTCTTCAAGGACCCCCGGCCCAAGCCGGAGATGGTCGTCGCGCTGTCGACCTTCGACACCCTGGTCGGCTTCCGCCCGACTGCCGAGATCCTGCGCGTGCTCATGCCGCTGCCGCACCCCGTGGTCCGCACGCTGACCAAGAAGCTGCGCGAGAACCCCGGCTTCGCCGGCATCGTCCGCCTGGTCGAGGGCCTGCTCCTCGAGCCGCCCGGCGCCGACGACGTCGCCGCGATCGTCGAGCAGTGCCGCGCGGCGCTCGACGACGGCATCGACATCAAGCGGGCCTACGCGACCGCCGTCGAGATCGAGAAGTTCTACCCCGGCGACGTGGGCGTGCTCGTCTCGCTGCTCCTCAACCGGCTCACCCTGCAGCCCGGCGAGGCGGCGTACCTCGACACGGGGATCATCCACGCCCACCTCAGCGGCATGTGCCTGGAGGTGATGGTCTCCTCCGACAACGTCCTGCGCGCCGGGCTCACCACCAAGCACGTCGACCCGGCCGGGCTCGTGCTCTGCCTCGAGGAGGGCATGTCCCGGGTCGCCCGGGTCTCGCCCCAGCTGTTCGGGACCTCGACCGACATCTTCAGCCCCAACCGCGAGTTCGCGCTCTCGCTGACCCAGAGCTCCCAGGCCGACCCGGCCGGCGTGATCCTGCCCTCCACCGGACCGCGCCTGCTCGTGTGCACCGGCGGCGAGGTCGCGCTGCTCAACGAGCGCGACGAGATGCTCCACCTGCGCCGGGGCGATGCGGCGTACGCCGACGACGGCGACGGCGAGCTGCGCATCGTCGGCACCGGCGAGGTCGCCCAGGCCTACGCGCCCGACGGCGCGGCCGGCCGCCTCGACGACCTGATCTAGCCGCCCCGGCGCGGGCTCAGCGGCGCCGCAGCCCCGCGAGGGCCGGCCGGACGTCGGCGAGGTAGACGCACGCCGCGACGAGCATGGCCAGGTTGACGATCGAGAGCGGGATCGGGACCACCTGGAGGATCACGCCGATGCCGAGGATCAGGGTCCACGTCGTCTTGTTGAGCTTGTCCGCGGCGTCGTAGGAGTCGGCCGAGTAGAGCAGCGCGCTGACGAAGGCGAAGATCTTGACCACGAGCAGCACGAAGGCGATGCCGACGTTGATCCACATCTCCAGGTCACTGGCTGCGCCGACGAATCCCCCGTACATAGTGGGTCGATCCTAGGGCAGCACCCGAAAAAGCAGCGACCCCGAGGCCGGGGCCTCGGGGTCGCGGTGCGGAGCGGGTCGGCTCAGGCGGAGGGAGCCGGGGTCGCCTTCTTGGCGGCGGGCGCCTTCTTGGCGGCCGGAGCCTTCTTGGCCGGGGCCTTCTTGGCGGGCGCCTTCTTGGCGGCCGGAGCGGCCTTCTTGGCGGCCGGGGCCTTCTTCGCGGGGGCGGCGGGGGCGGTCGCGACCGGGGCGGCCGGGACCTCACCGGTGCGGAGCTTGACGACGACGCCCTCGCCGCGCTTGGCGAGGTCGGCGTAGAGCGCGGTCGCGGTGGCGACGTTGTCGTCGTACGCACCCTTGACGCTGCTCTGGACCTTGGCCGGGAGCGCCTTGGCGTCGGCCTGGAGGTCGGCGAGGGTGCTGACGGCCTTGCCCTGGAGCGACTTGGGCTCGGGGAGCTCGAAGCCCTTGACGCTGCTCTGGACGCCGGCGACGCGGGTCTGGACACCGGCCACGCGGGCGGTGACGTCCTTCTGGACGTCGGCGACGCGGGCGGTCACCTTGGCCTGCACGTCGGCGACGTAGGTGCGGACCTTCTCGACGGCGAGGTCGGTCGCGCCGACGCCGGCGTAGAGCGGCTTGGCGGCGGCCGGGGGGAGGTCGACCTTGGCGAGGTCGAGGGTCGGGATCTCGATCTTGGGGAGCTCGATCTTCGGCATTGCTGGTTTCACCCTTCGTTGGCGACGGCGTCGGTGTCCGTCTCGGTAGTGGTCGGCGCGTCTTCCGGCGCCTCGTCCGCGGCCTCGGCGGAGCCTTCCGACTCGGCCGCGTTGAGCGCGAGGAACGATGCGTAGACATCGAGGAGCGACTGCTTCTGCCGCTCGGTGAGACCGGTGTCGCTCACGATCGCGAGCTCCACCGATCCCCCCACGCCGTCATCAGGGCTGAGGATCCCGGCCCTGATGTAGAGCTGCTCCGCAGAGATCCGCAGGGCCTTGGCGATCTGTTGGAGCACCTCGGCCGACGGCTTGCGAAGCCCTCGCTCGATCTGGCTCAGGTACGGGTTCGAGACCCCCGCCTGGTCGGCCAGCTGCCGCAGGGAGAGACGGGCCGAGGTCCGCTGCTCCTTGAGGTAGTCGCCGAGTGACCCGACGGTCTTCACGACCTTTCCCTTCGCCATGCGCCCATCGTGCTAGCAATAGTTAGCAAGTTGCAAGCAGGCAGCACGTGAAGTCGTTCACATGAGCACGAGCGCCGCGGACCGCCCCACGCCCCGCCCGGGTGATCGTGTCCGCCTTCCACTGTTCAAATCGGATCAACTCACTCGACTCTGTACGATCTCCCCTGTGCCAGCGCCGCCAGTCCCCCAGCACTGCCCCACGCCGCGGGAGCTCGACGACCTCGAGCTGCTGACCTCCGGGGCCGCGGCACCGATCCGCGGGTTCAACGAGCCGGGCAGCCCGATCACGCTCTCGCTCCCCCAGGAGCTGCGCACCCACCTCGACGAGGGCAACGCGGTCGAGCTCGTCGACCCCGAGGGCCTGCCCCTCGCCCGGGTCGCCAGCGCGCTGCGCGGCCTGACGGTCACCTCGCTGACCCACGCGCAGTACGGCCCCTTCCGCCGGCTCTACCTGGCCCCCGACGCCGTCCGCGAGCGCTACGCCGGACGTACCTTCGTCCCGGTCACCGACCTGGTCACCGACGTCCAGCTCGAGCAGCTGCGCGGCCTCGGCCCGGTCGTCCTGGTCGCCCTCGTCGGCGCCGGGACCCCCGCGGTCAGCCCGGTCGGGCTGCTGCGCGCCACGCTCCGGGTCGCCGCCCTGATCGACGCCGACGTGGTCGCCTGCCCGCTGGCCGACCACGCCTCGCTCGCCGACCCGGCGCTGCGCATCTCCGTGCTCACCTCGTACGCCGAGACCGACCCCGTCGTCGAGCTCGGGTACGGCGGCCACCTGCTCCCCGAGCTCGCCGACGTCGCGCGCGAGGAGCGCCCGCGTCCCGACGAGCAGGGCCTGGTGCTGTTCTTCACCGGACTCTCCGGCAGCGGCAAGTCCACCCTGGCACGCGCGCTCATGGACCGGCTGCTGGAGCAGGGCGGGCGCAGCGTGACGAGCCTCGACGGCGACGTCGTGCGCCGCAACCTGTCTGCCGGACTCACCTTCTCCAAGGAGGACCGCGAGACCAACATCCGCCGGATCGGCTGGGTGGCCGCCGAGATCTCCCGCCACGGCGGGGTCGCGGTGTGCAGCCCGATCGCGCCCTTCGACCACACCCGCCAGCAGGTCCGGGCGATGGTCGACGAGGCCGGCGGCGCGTTCTTCCTGGTCCACGTCGCCACCCCGCTCGAGGAGTGCGAGCGACGCGACCGCAAGGGTCTCTACGCCAAGGCCCGCCGCGGCGAGATCCCCGAGTTCACCGGCATCTCCTCGCCCTACGAGGAGCCGCTCGACGCCAACGTGCGCGTCGACACCACCGGCCGGACGATCGACGAGGCGCTCGACGACGTCATCGCGGCACTGCGCGCGACGGGCTACCTCGACCTGGGCACGCCGGCCGAGGACCTCGCGGCGGAGGCCGTGCCCGAGCCGGCCGCGCCGCTCGTGGTCACCGAGCCCGACCCGGAGCCCGTGCCCGACGCGCGCGGGCGGGTCGAGGCGACCCCGCTGCGCGTGCTCTTCGTCTGCACCGCCAACATCTGCCGCTCGCCGTACATGGAGCTGCGCTCGCGCGCCCTGACCGGCGCCGAGTCCGGCATCGAGTTCGCCAGCGCCGGCACCCACGGCTTCAACGCCCACCCGGTCGACCGGACGATGGGCGCCGTCCTCGCCGAGCGCGGGGTGAGCACCGACCTGATCAACGGCTTCGCCAGCCGCCCGCTGACCGACGACCTGATCGAGGTCGCCGACCTCGTCCTGACCGCCGAGGCCGCACACCGCGCGTTCGTGCTCGAGGAGGTGCCGGGCGCCTTCCGCAAGGCGTTCACGCTCGGCCAGTTCGCCGAGTCGATCGACCGCGTCGACCCGGCCCTCCACGGCGCCGACCTGGTCACCGCCGTGGGTCACCGCCGTGCGGGGGCCACCGAGCACCACGACATCCGTGACCCGTACCGCCGGGGCAAGGCGGCCGCCGACGTCTCGGCGGACCAGATCGATGCCCTCCTCCAGGCGGTGCTCCCCCGCCTGGCCCTGCCCCAGACAGGTGACTGATGGACGACCTGCTCACCCTCACCGCACTCTCGATCGCGGCGGCCGGCTTCTTCGTCGGCATCGTCGTCGGCCTCACCGGCATGGGCGGTGGCGCCCTGATGACGCCCGCCCTGATCTTCCTCGGGGTCGGCCACACCTCCGCGATCGTCACCGCGGACCTCACCGCGGCGGCGGTCTACAAGACCGGTGGCGCGATCACCCATGCGCGGGAGGGCTCGCCCAACCTCAAGCTGGCCGGCTGGCTGATCCTCGGCTCCGTACCGATGGCCTTCGTCGGGCCGTGGCTGGTCAAGGCGCTCACCGACGACCCGACCGAGCTCGAGAAGACGCTCAAGCTCTGCATCGGCATCGCCCTGCTCTTCGCCGCCTCCACCTACGCGCTGCGGCTCTACATCAACCTCAAGCGGGTACGCCGCGGCGGCGCACTGCCCGACGACAACCCCCGCATCCGGCCGCTGCCGACCCTGCTGGTCGGCATGCTCGGCGGCCTCCTCGTCGGCGTGACCAGCGTCGGCTCGGGCTCGGTCATCATGATCGCGCTCCTCATGCTCTACCCCGGCCTGTCCGCGGTCCGCCTGGTCGGCACCGACCTGGTCCAGGCCGTGCCGCTGGTGCTCAGCGCCGCGCTGGCCAATATCGCCATCCACGGCCTGGAGTGGAGCCTGGTCATCCCGCTCGTCATCGGCTCCGTGCCCGGCACCCTGATCGGCGCCCGCCTGGCCCCGCGCGTCCCCCAGTCCTACATCCGCCGCGGCATCGTCATCGTGCTGACCATGTCCGGCGTCGCCCTGCTCTTCAAGGCCGGCCTGCACCCGTTCGGCGAGGGCCACGAGACCGCCGAGGCCCTCGTGGTCGCCGGGATCGGCGTGGCCATGCTCGTCCTTGTGCCGCTCGTGTGGGGCCTGATCCGGCGCCGGCACGACCTGCCGATGTTCGGCGCGCCGACCGTCGCCGAGATCGAGTCGTTCGGCTCGCCGGAGCAGACCACCGTCCGGAACGAGGCCTAGTCCCTTCGGGCCATCGCCACGCCCGACGATCAGAGGATCCCCCCGTGCCCACCCGCGGACTACCGTGGGAGCAGGCAAGGGAGGCCGTCATGGACCTGATGTTGAGCATCGGAGCGATCTGGGTGGGCGCTGCGGCGCTGTTCACCTTCGGCGTGAGCCGCGCGCACGCGCTCGAGACCCCGTTCCAGGTGGAGCGGGTGCGGCCGGTCGTCCGGCCTCAGTCGCGCCCGTAGACGTCGCGGGTATAGACCTTCTCGGCCACGTCGTCGAGGACGTCGGTCCGCCGGTTGGCGATGATCACGTCCGCCTTGCGCTTGAACTCGTCGAGGTCGCGCACGACCTTCGAGTTGAAGAACCTCTTCTGGTCCAGCTCGGGCTCGAAGACGATCACCTTCACGCCGCGCGCCTTGATCCGCTTCATCACGCCCTGCACCGCCGACTCGCGGAAGTTGTCCGAGCCGGCCTTCATCGTCAGCCGGTAGATCCCGACCACCTTCGGGTCGCGGCGCAGCACGTCCTCGGCGATGAACTCCTTGCGCGTGGTGTTGGCCTCCACGATCGCGCTGATGAGGTTCTGCGGCACCTGGCGGTAGTTGGCCTGGAGCTGCTTGGTGTCCTTGGGCAGGCAGTAGCCGCCGTACCCGAACGACGGGTTGTTGTAGTGCGAGCCGATCCGCGGGTCGAGGCCGACCCCCTCGATCACCTGGCGGGTGTCGAGGTGGTGCAGCGCGGCATAGGTGTCGAGCTCGTTGAAGTACGCCACCCGCAGCGCGAGGTAGGTGTTGGCGAACAGCTTGATCGCCTCGGCCTCCGTCGAGCCGGTGAACAGCACCGGGACGTCGTCGGCGAGCGCCGCCTGGACGAGCAGCTTGGCGAAGAGCCGGCCCGGCTCGGTGTCGGAGCCGACGACGATCCGCGAGGGGTGGAGGTTGTCGTGCAGCGCCCGGCCCTCGCGCAGGAACTCGGGGCTGAACAGGATGGCCGCGCCGGGGTGCCGCTCGCGCAGCGTGTTGGTGTAGCCGACCGGGACCGTCGACTTCACCACGACCGTCGCGGCCGGGTTGGCAGCGAGCGCCTCGGCGGTGACCCGCTCGACGGTGGAGGTGTCGAAGCGGTTGGTCTCGGGGTCGTAGTTGGTGGGCGTGGCGACGATGACGAAGGTCGCGTCGGCGTACGCCTCGCGGCGGCTGCGGGTCGCGCGGAGCGAGAGCTCACCCGACCCGAGGTACTCCTCGAGCTCGGCGTCCACCACGGGTGAGCGGCCCTCGTTGACCGCGGTGACCCGCTCGGTGCTCACGTCGAGCACGGTCACGTCGTTGTTGCGGGCGAGCAGCACGGCGTTGGAGAGGCCGACGTAGCCGGCTCCGACCACGGTGATCTTCATGCTTCGAGGACAACCGCCGCGATCGAACGGGGCGCCACGTCCGCGTTAACGGCGGACGCCGGGTTGCTGCCAATCCCACACCGACGAGATCGGCAGCCCCCACAGCCGGGGCCCGAACTGGTGGCCGACCGGGGCGGTGTTGAGCACGACGCCGCCGCGGAAGCGCTGGCCCGCACGGCGGGCCAGCGACTCCAGCGCGACGAACTGGTGGGGGCGCAGGCTCGCCGCCGTGCGCACCTCCAGCCCGTAGAGGCTGTCGTCGGGCAGCTCGATCACCAGGTCGACGGCCAGGCCGTTGCGCTCGCGCAGGTACGACACCCGGTGCTCGACCGCGCTCGTCTCGCGCTGGCGCAGCAGCTCGGCGGCCACGATCCCGCGCAGCAGCGGCGCCAGGGCCCGGCGGCCGGCGAACTCGCCGAGCTCGGCGGCGGAGCGTCCGGTCAGGTGCCGGGCCAGCGCCGGGTCGGCCAGCACCGCCTGCGGGCGCCCGATGGCGCGCTTGGCCGCGGCGGCACGGCTGCCCGGCAGCAGGAGGAGGACGCCGAGCTCGACCAGCACGTCGACGTACGGCGAGACGGTGGTGGGCGGGATGCCGGCCGCGGCCCCGAGCCGGGCCTTGTTGAGCTCACCGGCCGGCGGGTCGGCCAGTGCGCCGAGGATCGCGCGGAGCCGCTCGGGGTCCATCCGGCGCCGGGCCCGGGCCCGGCGCTCGATCGCGGCCACCTCGTCGTCGAGGCCGGGGCGCTCCGTCGCCGCGACGTACGACGGCACGTCCCACGCGCTGCGCACCTCCCCAGGCACCGAGCCGCGCGAGCCCAGCCGGGCGACGAAGTCGGCGACCACGGGGGTGATCCTAGGCGCCCGGCGCCGCGAAACTCGTCGATTTGTCTAGCGAGCCGTCGAGAATGTCTCGGTGCAAGGTGCCGCATGGCACGATGGGCGAGCCCGGAGTTTGAGTAGAACGTGTTCTAGAAGGGATGGGCCGTCCGCGTGACAGTGACGCACAGCGACTACCGCCTCAGCCAGCTGGACCAGCTGGAGGCAGAGTCGATCCACATCTTCCGCGAGGTCGCGGCCGAGTTCGAGAAGCCCGTGCTGATGTTCTCGGGCGGCAAGGACTCGATCGTCATGATGCGCCTCGCCGAGAAGGCCTTCTACCCGGCGAAGATCCCGTTCCCGGTGCTGCAGGTCGACACCGGCTACGACTTCCCCGAGGTGCTCGCCACCCGGGACAACTGGGTCAACCGCCTGGGCGTCAAGCTGATCGTGGCCGGCGTCGAGCAGGCCATCGCCGACGGCATCGTCGTCGACGACGGCAAGACCTCGCGCAACCGCCTCCAGATCGGCACCCTGCTCAACGCCATCGAGGAGAACGGCTTCACCGCCGCCTTCGGTGGCGGCCGCCGCGACGAGGAGAAGGCCCGCGCCAAGGAGCGCGTCTACTCCCACCGCGACGAGTTCGGCCAGTGGGACCCGAAGAACCAGCGCCCCGAGCTCTGGAGCCTCTACAACGGCCGCCTGCACGAGGGCGAGCACATGCGGATCTTCCCGATCTCCAACTGGACCGAGCTGGACATCTGGGACTACATCGGCCGCGAGGGCATCGAGATCCCCAGCATCTACTTCTCCCACCAGCGCCGGGTCTTCGAGCGCGACGGGATGCTCCTGTCCGAGAGCGAGCACAACCCGCTGCGCGACGGCGAGGTCGCCGAGGAGCGCACCGTCCGGTTCCGCACCGTCGGCGACCTGACGCTCACCGGCTGCGTGGAGTCCACGGCGAGCACCATCGCCGAGGTCATCGACGAGGTCGCGATCGCCCGGGTCACCGAGCGCGGCGCCACCCGTGGCGACGACCGGTTCTCCGAGGCCGCCATGGAAGACCGCAAGAAGGAGGGCTACTTCTGATGAGCACCGACGAGAAGCGCCCCATGGACCTGCTGCGGTTCGCCACCGCCGGCTCGGTCGACGACGGCAAGTCCACCCTCATCGGGCGGCTGCTGCTCGACTCCAAGTCGATCTTCGAGGACCAGCTCGAGGCGGTCGAGGCCACCAGCGAGGCCAAGGGCTACGACTACACCGACCTCGCGCTGCTCACCGACGGCCTGCGCTCCGAGCGCGAGCAGGGCATCACCATCGACGTGGCCTACCGCTACTTCGCGACGCCCAGCCGCAAGTTCATCATCGCCGACACCCCCGGCCACGTGCAGTACACGCGCAACATGGTCACCGGCGCCTCGACCGCCGACCTCGGCCTGGTGCTCGTCGACGCCCGCCAGGGCCTCACCGAGCAGTCGCGCCGGCACGCGGTGATCCTCTCGCTGCTCCGCGTCCCGCACCTGGTGCTCGCGGTCAACAAGATGGACCTCGTCGACTTCGACCAGTCGATCTACGAGAACATCTACCGCGAGTTCACCCAGTTCGCGACCAAGCTCAACGTGCCCGACCTCGAGGTCATCCCGATCTCGGCGCTCCAGGGCGACAACGTGGTGACCCGCTCCGAGAACATGCCGTGGTACTCCGGTCCCACGCTCATGCACCACCTCGAGCACGTCCACGTCGCCTCCGACCGCGACCTGATCGACGCGCGGTTCCCGGTGCAGTACGTCATCCGGCCCAAGTCCGACGAGTTCCACGACTACCGCGGCTACGCCGGCCAGGTGGCCGGTGGCGTGCTCAAGCCGGGCGACGAGGTCGTCGTCCTGCCCTCGGGTATGACGTCGAAGATCTCCAAGATCGACCTGTTCGACAAGGAGGTCACCGAGGCCTTCCCCCCGATGAGCGTGACGGTCCACCTCGAGGACGACGTCGACGTCTCGCGCGGCGACATGATCGCCCGGGTCAAGAACGCGCCGACGCCGAGCCAGGACATCGACGCGATGATCTGCTGGATGACCACCGCTCCCCTCCAGGCGCGGCAGAAGCTGGCGATCAAGCACACGACCCGCACCGGCCGGGCCCTGGTCAAGGACATCCAGTACCGCCTGGACGTCAACACGCTGCACCGCGACCAGGAGACCAAGGAGCTCGGCGTCAACGAGATCGGCCGGGTCACCCTGCGTACCACGGTGCCGCTGCTGTGCGACCCGTACTCCAAGAACCGCACCACCGGTTCGTTCGTGCTGATCGACGAGGCGACCGGCGTGACCGTCGGCGCCGGCATGATCAACGGCTGATCCACCCGCACCACCGTTCCGTGGCCGTCCGCTCTCAGCGGGCGGCCACGGTCGTCTCCGGACGTCCCCGCAGGCCGGCGAGGTAGGCGACCAGCGCCGCCGCCTGCCCGGCGACGATGCCCACCTGGGCGCCCAGCGCGCCCAGCTCGGCCCCGAGCAGCGCGACCGCGGGCATCCCGACCAGGACGCCGGTCGCCGCCGCCAGGACCGCCCGGCGCTCGCGGCCCAGCGGGGCGTGCACCATCGTCGGCATCAGCAGCGTCGCGACCGCGCCGGCCACGACCACCCCCATGAGCAGCGCGACCGGTACCGGCACCCGGACCGCACCGGCCCCCAGGTAGGCCAGTAGCGGCACCGCCAGCGCCCCCGCGGCGAGGCCGCAGCCCGCCGCGACCAGGGCGACGTCGAGCAGCCGGCGCCTGACCCGGACCTGGGGTGGCCCGGCGGTACGGCGCTCATGGGCCATCCGGCGGGCGAGCACCACGTTGCCGAGCGGGATCGACGCGGTCACGAGCTGGCGCTGGACCCGGTCGACCAGGCCGAACACGGCGAGCGCGGCCGGGTGGACCGGCGCCAGCACCAGCAGCGGCCCGAACAGGAACGCCGACCCGAGCACCTGGGTGGCCAGGGCGAATCGCTGGCCGAGCACGACCGCCGCGCACGCGCGCAGGCTCGTCGTACGCCGGGCGGGGCGGGTGATCCGGGCCCAGCAGAGCGCGAAGCCCACCAGCGCCGCCGCGGTCTGGGTCGCGAGCCCGACCCGGACGTCCGCTCCCCCGGCGACCGCGGCCCAGCCGGCCAGACCCAGCACGAGGCGGGGCAGGGTGTCGAGGAGCAGGAGGCGGCGTACGTCATCGGCGGCGACGAAGTACCAGGTCTGGGCCAGGCCCAGCACCGCGGTCGAGGTGACGCCGAGCGCGACCGGGCCGCCCGGGCCGCCCGGGTGGAGCAGGAGGGCCACGCCCACCCCCACCAGGACGACGGGCCCCGCGACGAGCGCCTTGGACCAGGACGCCTCGCTCAGCACGGTCGCCGGCGCGACGGCCCGCCCCACCCGGGCCGGGCCGCTCACCCCCCAGCCGAGCGCGATCACCGTGCCGCACAGGCCACCGACGGTCTGGGCCACGGCGACCGACGACCATCCGGCCGGGCCGAGCGCACCGAGCATCACCGGCAGCGAGACGAGCACGACGAGCGCCTGGGCGGCCGGCGGCAGCAGGAAGCCGAGCCGGCGCAGCCGCCCGCTCACCGCGGCCGCAGCAGCGGGTCGGGCGCGCGGTCGAGGGCGTGGCGGACGACCTCGTCGAGTGCCCCGGCCGCGGCCTGCGCGCTCGCGGTGGAGCCGACCACCTGGGTGAACCGGCCGGCCGCGACCGGCCGGAACCGCTGCCCGCCCGCCACCGCGCGGAAGAAGGCGTCGAGCGCGGCCGCGTCGTCGAGCAGCAACCGCCCGACGAGCGCGCGGTAGTCCGGCGGGCACAGCCCGCGCACGCCGTGCTCGAACTCGTCGAGGTCCGGGCAGTAGAACGCCAGCGAGCGCTGGAGCGGCAGCACCTCGACGGCCACGCTCGAGTAGTCGGTCAGCAGCCCGTCGGCCAGCCCGATCAGCCGGTAGGGACTGATCCCGGCGGCCCAGATCGCGGGGTTGGTCAGGGTGCGGTCGGCGAGTCCGGTCAGGGCGTCGTGCTCGACCGGGTGCGGCTTCACCACGAGCTGGACGCCGTGGTGCCGGGCCGCCGGGCGCAGCGCCGTCGGCGCGGGCGCGGGCACGGGCCCGGGTGCCGGCGCGGCCCGCGCGGAGCCGGCGAGCTCGGTCGTGAGGTCGGTGAGGGCGCGGCCCTCGGCCCAGACCGAGCCGCCGATGCGGGTCCGGCGGAAGGTCGGCATCCAGAGCACGAACGGCCGGTCCGGGTCGATGCCCAGCCAGCGCAGGGCGTGGTCGTCGGCGGGCGTGCGCGGCGGGTACAGCACCTGGTCGCGCGGGAACCCGGAGAAGCGGGCGGCGGCGGGGTCGAGGCGCATCGCCCGGCGGTGAGCCGGGTCCCACACCCGGGCGGCCGAGAGGAAGCCGGACTCGCTGGAGCGCACGTTGCGGTAGGTCTTGGGCCCGAGGCCGTGGCCGAGGTGGACGTGGGTGCGCGGCGCCCGGGCCCGCGGCGCGGCCAGCACGACGTGGGAGGTGAGCACGTAGCGGCTCCGGCCGTGCAGGCGCACCAGCGTCCGCCGGGTCCGCGGGCGCACCTCGACCCGGTCGGCGAGGCCGGGGGTGCCGAGCAGCGCGGCCTCGACCGCCAGCAGCGCGCGGACCCGGGGAGGGTCCGCGGCGAGGAGGATCGTGCTCCCGCCGTAGCGGTCGGCCCAGCCGAGCGCGGCGCAGAGCAGGTTCTCCTCGTCGTCGTTGAGGCCGTAGAGGACGGCCTGGTCGAGCGGCGTCCGCTGCCGGATCCGCATCACGACGACCAGGCGGAGGTGGTCGGCGACCCGTCGCGCCCGGCGTACGACGCGCCCCGCGAGGTCGCCCGGGGCCAGCACCCGGCTCAGGCGGTGCACCGGGCCTCCTCGCGATCGGCTCGCGGCCGGCCGATGATCCACAGCCCGGCGATGAGCTGGAGGACCCCGATGTAGCCGATCGTCATGAACTCGACGAGCACCCCCGCGAGGGCCGCGTGGGCCACGAACAGCCAGGTCCGGGCGACCAGGTCGGTGGCGCTGTCGAGGGCGCGGCGCAGCTGGGCGGTGAGCGATCCGGCGACGATCCCGCTGAGCAGCGGCACGAGCACCACGCCCACCGGGCCGAGGCTGACCAGGCCCCACACCGGCGAGGCGAGCCGCAGGCCGCCGGTGTTGAGCTGCTGGAGCCGGACCGCGTCGTCGCCGAGCGCCACGGTCCACACACCCGGGTTCCAGCGGAAGTTGCCGGGCACCAGCCCGCCGAGGAAGGTCCGGCCGGCGGTCAGGGGCTCACCGTGCTGGTGCCAGCGCTGGAGGAAGCCCAGGCCGTCACTGACGTCGGGCGTCGACGCCGCGATCGACGCCTCCAGGCCGGGGCCGGAGGCGACCGGGCTCTCGACCAGGCCGAGCCACCCCAGCGCGACGTAGAAGAGCGCGCCGCCGACGTACACGGCGACGGCGGTGGTGACCAGGGTCAGCGGCCGGCGTCGTCCGGCGAGCAGCACGCCCACGAGCAGCAGCAGACCGGTGGCCGCCGGGCCGCGCTGGAGGGTCAGCAGCATCAGCAGCAGGGCGACGCCGAGGAGGAACCACCAGCGCACCCGCGCCCGCGCCTCGGCGCGCAGCGCGAAGGCGGCGAGGATCGGCAGCAGCAGCGGCAGGATCCCGGTCCCGACCCGGTACGGGATCGCGACCGGGCGGTAGGCCTCGCCGTAGGCACCGCGGAAGAACTTCGCCGCGAGTGGGTCGTCGGCGAACATCGGGACGAAGCCCATCCGCAGCATCGCGAAGAGCAGCACCGCGATCGCCGCGACCGTGACCACGGCGGTCCGGGTGACCGCCTCGTCGCCGGGCGCGAACCTCGTCCGGGCGATGCGGCCGAACAGGTGGGTGCTGCGCGGCGCCACCCCCGTGCCGAGGACGACGCCCACGGTGAAGGCGATCGCGCCGCCGAGCAGGACGTCGGCGTACTCGTCGGTGAGGCCGGGGGCGAACGTCCGGTGCGTGCCGACGACACCGATGGGCACCAGGTAGGCCACCACCCAGAAGCCGAGCGCGACGTGCGCGGGGATGTTCCAGCGGCTGGGCCACACCAGGTAGGTCGCGCACGAGAGCAGGAAGTAGGCGACCAGCAGCTGGAGCTCGATCACGCGGGCGTCCTCGCCGAGGTGACCACGTCGTGGCGCCCACCGCGGGAGCGTGGGCCCGGGAGCGCCGGGTGGCCCAGGAGGCGCCAGTAGCGGCGGTAGAAGCGCAGCGCCGAGCGCAGCTCGATGCGCCACACCCGCCACGACCGGGTACGACGCGTGGCCCGGGCCCACGCGTGCGTCCAGCGCACCCCGCCGTCGAGCAGCACCGGGTGCCCGGCCCGCCGCGCGCGCAGGCACAGGTCGGAGTCCTCGTAGTAGACGAAGAAGCCCGCGTCCCACCCGCCGATCTCGTCGAAGACGCTGCGGGGCACGGCGACCGCGGCGCCGATGACCCACGGCACGTCCTTGACCTCGTGCGGGGCCGCGGTGACCTCGTAGTGAGCCCGGCTGGCGGCGGAACCGGCGAAGTGGAGCACCTTGCGGTAGAGATAGGGCGCGCGGCGGCCGTTCTCCTGGGGGCTCCCGTCGAGGTTGAGCAGCTGGGGTGCGGTGAGCGCGCGCCGGTCGAGCGCGAGCGCGGCGAGCCGGTCGATGCCCTCCTGGGTGACGGTGACGTCGGGGTTGGCGAAGACCAGGCAGTCGGCGCCGGCCGCGGCCGCCGCGGCGGCGCCGGCATTGTTGGCGGCCGAGAAGCCGACGTTGTCCGGGAGCCGCACCACGTGTGCCCCGAGCTCCTCGGCGAGCTCGGCCGAGCCGTCGGTGGAGGCGTTGTCGACCACGATCCACGCGGCGTCGAGCGCGGCGGCCCCGCGCCAGTGCCGGTCGAGGTCGGCGCGGCTGTGGAAGGTCACGGTGACCACCGCGACGCGCGGGCTCATCCGAGGCCGCCGATCGCCCGGGCCACCCAGGACCGCCAGGTCCAGGCACCGAAGGCGCGGGCCGCGCTCTCCCACGCGGCGACCGGACGGCGGCGGGCCTCGTCGACCGCGGCGGCGACGGCGGCGTCGTCGTCCCCCTGGGCGACGACGGCATGGCCGCGCGCGGTCTCGGCCAGGACCGGCAGGTCGCTGACCACCGTGGGCCGGGCCAGGCGCAGCGCCTCGGCCACGGGAAGTCCGTAGCCCTCGTAGGTGGAGAGCATGCAGAAGACGTCGCAGGCGAGGTAGGCCGCGACCACCTCCGCATCGCCGGGCGTCTCGAGCCGGGTGACCCGGTCCGCGACGCCCAACCGGTCGGCGGTCGCGGCCCAGTGGGCCTGCCACGAGTCCGGCGTACCGATCACCGTGAGCCGGTGGTCGGGACGCTCGTGCAGGAGCCGCAGCAGCCGGTCCACGCCCTTGTTGCGGGCGTGGCCGAAGGTGAGCAGGCGGACCGTGCGGTCGGCACGGTCGCGGGCGGGAGTCACCGGGGCCGGGACGGCGACGTGGTCGACCGGCAGCGGCAGCACCAGCGTCTTGGCCGCGGCCGCGGGCCGGAAGGCCGCCACCTCGGCCGCCGTGGCGCGGCTGTTGACCACGATCCGGTCGGCGCGGCGCAGCGTCCAGTGGTGCAGGAGGACGCGGTAGAGCCGCTGCCCGCGGCCGATCCCGTGGATCTCGGGACGCCGGAAGTTGAGGTCGTGGACGACGACCACGTGGGCGCGCGAGCGGGTCAGGAACCGCAGCGCGGGAGCCGCGTCGACCCGTACGTCGAAGCGCGGCGCACGACGTGCCGCCCACGCATCGCCGAGGAACGAGCCCACCCGGCTCGACCGCTGGGTGCTGGCGATCTCGATGCCCTCGATGCCCTCGGTCCCGGCGCGCCTCTCGCGTGCACCGCCGCCCTGCGCGCGCGGCGCGTTGGCCACGACCACCGGGCCGTAGGCGCGCAGCTCGGCGCACAGCGCGTCGTGCACCCGCACGATGCCGCCGTGGTGGGCCCCGAAACCGTTGACGAGCGAGCGCATGCCTAGGCCTCGTCCGTCCCGGCGACGACCGGGGCGCCGGTCGCGGTGACCGGGGCGTAGCCGTACCCGTAGCCGTAGGACCTGCCCTTGACCGGCACCCTGTTGAGCACCAGCCCGGTCAGGTGGGCGTCGACCTGCTTGAGCCGCTCGATCGAGAGCCGTACCTGGTCGCGGGTCACCCGGCCGTGGCTGAGGACGACGAGCGCCCCGTCGGCCTTGGCCGCCAGCAGGGCCGCGTCGGTGACCGGCAGCAGTGGCGGGGCGTCGATGATGACGATCTCGTGATCGGCGCGCACCCCGGCGAGGAAGTCCTCCATCGCGTGGGACTGGAGCAGCTCGGCCGGGTTGGGCGGCACCGGGCCGGACGCGACGAACCGCAGGCCCGACTCGACGTGGGTCTGGGTGGCGTCGGCGGTGGAGAGCCGGCCGATCAGGATGTCGGTCAGGCCGACGGCGCCGTCGAGCCCGAGCCGCTCGGCCGCGGTCGGGCGGCGCAGGTCACCGCCGACCAGGAGGGTGCGGGTACCGCCCTGGGCCAGACTGATCGCGAGGTTGGTCGCGGTCGAGGTCTTGCCCTCCTCGGGCACGGCCGAGGTCACCACGAAGACCTTGTGCCGGTTGTCGACGTCGACGAACTGGAGGTTGGTGCGCAGCACCCGGAACGACTCCGCGCGCGGGGCGTGCGAGGCGATCTGGGTGAGCAGGGGGGTCTTGGCGGTCGTCGGGTCGGCGACGATCGTGCCGAGCGTCGGGGCGTCGGTCAGCGCGGCGACGTCGTCGAGCGACTTGACCCGGGTGTCGAGCACCTCGCGCAGGACCGCGGCGCCGAAGCCGAGGAGCAGGCCTGCGGCCAGACCCAGCGCCAGGTTGCGCCGAGGCCGGGGCGCGACCGGGTCGGCGGAGTAGGACGCCGCGTCGACGATGGTGGCCTTGATCGGCGCCTCGTCCTGGCCGCCGGGCGTCTCGAGCTCGCGGACCAGGTCGGTGAGCTGCTCGGCGTAGGACTGCGCGATGGCCTGGGCCCGGTGCGGGTCGCCGTCGGTCACGGTGAGGTCGAGGTTGACCGTGTCGAGGACCGCCTCGGCGGAGACCTTCTCGGCCAGCTGGTCGGGCTCGAGGTCGCTGCCGGTCTCGGCGATGACCCGCCGGGCCAGCTCGCGGCTGGTGATCAGGTCGGCATAGGACTTCACCCGCTGCGCCGAGAACTGCCCGCCCTGGAGCAGCTGGCTGTCGTCGGTCTGGGAGGTCGAGACGAACAGCCGCGCCGTCGAGGCGTACTGGGGCGCCTGCACCGCCGTCAGCACACCCGCGGCCGCGGTCGCCGCGGCACCCAGCAGGACGATCATCAGCCAGCGCCGGCGCAGCACCCGCACGTAGTCACGCAGTTCCATGGTCATCGGGAGCACGCGCTCGCGAGCGTCTCCGCACCGTCCTTCCTCTCGATCGTCGGCGTCACCGCGAGGGCGGTGGCGCCGACCTGTCCGGGGCCCGAGCGCATCGTCCAGGCGAGGTCGGCCACCTGGCCGGGGTCGAGCTGGACGTAGGTCATGGCGACCGGGCGGCCGTCCTGCTCGACGCTCTCGACGTCGAGGGGCGCGCCGTTCCAGCTGAGGGCGCCGATCGTGCCGCCGACCGGACCGAAGATCCGCAGGGTCACCAGCTGGCTGCCCGCGGGGACGCCGTAGCGCCCACCCCCCGTGACGTACGACGGCAGCCGGGCCGCGTCGGCCGGCGCGGTCGAGCGCAGCCGGGCCTTGGCGGCGTAGGCCTGCACGCCGGCCACGCACGAGGTCGCGGCGACGTCGACGTCGTAGCGCAGGAAGTAGGACATCTTGGCGCCCGTGGTGTCGTTGAGGGTCACCACGACCTCGGGCCGGGGGTCGTCCGGGTCGGTGCCGAGCTCGCCGGCGAGCGCCGTCCCGGCGAGTGCGTCGCGCTCGGTCGCGCCGAACGCGTGCACGAACACCCGGCGCTCGTCGACCGCACGGCTCAGGGCCGCCAGGAGCGCGCGCGGGTGCCCGCGGCCGGCGCTGACCTGGTCGAGCGTGGCAGCGGCGACGCGGGCGAAGAAGGCGTCCTGGCGCGCGGGCTCGGGCAGACGCAGGTAGACCCGGTGGAGCAGCTCGTCGATGACGTTCTCGCCGCTGAGCCGGACCCCGCCGATGCTCACCGGACCGGTCGCGTCGAGCAGGTAGCCGATCGCCACGGCGTCGACGAGCACCACGCCGTCGACCGGGCGGTCCGGGAAGCGCTGGGCCCAGCGAGCGCGCAGCAGGTCGGCGGCGCGGGGGACGTCGGGGGTCATGGTGGCGTCGAGGAAGTAGGTCCCCAGCACCTCGCCGTAGAGCGCCCGCTCGGGCGCGCTCAGCGGCAGCACCGGGGCCGGGGCCTGACCGAACGAGGCGCCGGTGACGTGCTCGCGGATGCGCAGCCGGCCCGCCCGCGCCTCGACGTACGACGCCGCGCCGGGCAGGCCGCCGGTGGCCCGGACCTCGGCGTTGTTCTGGAAGACCAGGAGGTAGTGCCGCGGTCCGTCCCCGCCGAGCATCGCGGGCAGCACCCGGGTCGCGACCTTGGCCGAGGCGAGCGTGCGCGCCCCCTGGCCGACCTGGTCGCGCAGGCTCGCGAAGCGCCGCTGCAGCGGCCCGGCGAAGCCGCTGTCGTCGACCGCCCCGAGCGTGCGGTCGGCCGCGGCGAAGGCCCGCTCGGCCTGGTCGACCGGGGCCACCAGGTCGCGGGCCACGGCCACGTCGACCGCGCCGTCGTGGGGCACCAGCTGCTCGAAGCGGCCCGCGGCGCGCACCAGCGGCTCGACGCCGTCGCGGGCGAGCCGGTCGAGGACGGCGCTGGTCACCGCGACCCCGTCGGCGTCGTCGCCGACGAGCGGCAGGTGGGTGAGCAGGCGCCAGGTGGACCCGGAGGTCCGCTCGGCCGCGGCGGACGCCGCGGTCCGCAGACCGTCGAGCTCGGCGCGCAGCGCCGGGTCGTCCGGATCGCCGGCATCGGCGCGGTCCTGGACCAGGCGCCGGACGGCCTCGGCGTGACCGGCCGCGGCGTCCAGGTCGCGCTGGACCTGCCACGCCTGCCAGGCCACCCACAGCCCGGCGCCGAGCAGCACCGCCGCGAGGCTGGCGCCGATCAGTCGTCCACGACGACGGAGCACAGGGATCACCGCTCTCACGGGGGAGGATCAGGGCAGGCAGGAGCAGGGGTCCCGCGGCGAGCGCCACGGGACCCCGGTGTTCAGCGCGCGGTCAGCGGCGCACGCGGACCTGCTTGACGACCTTGCTGTTCTTGTAGACGCCGGTGCCCTTGAACTTCACGACGCAACGCCACCCACCACGCTTGAGCGCGGCGCTCTTGACCTTGATCGGCGCACCCGCGTAGGACTTCGCGGCGCCGACGACCTTCTTGCGGCCCTTGGTGCAGGTCACCTGGACCTTGCCGGTGGGCTTGGCCGCCCCGGCCTTGACCGTGACCGCGAAGGTCGCCCGCCGGCCCTTGCCGACCTTGGCCACCTTGGCCTTGGTCTTGGTGACGACCGTCCCCGGGTAGGGGTCGGCGTGGGCGGCGGTGCTCTCGACCCCGACCAGACCGAAGGTCAGCAGGGCGGTGGCCAGCATCCCGAGAACCAGCTTCTTCATCAGATTCGTCCCTCTCGACGCGAAGATCATTCGAGCCACGGGACAGACCTGGCCCGGGCCGGATCACCTTGGCACGACGAGACACGGGCGCGGCCGGATCGGCCGCGCCCGTGCGCAAAACGACGATTTGGCGCCCGCGGAGCGGGCCCGGCTCAGCGCTGGGGCCGGAAGTGCAGGCCGATCTCGGGGTCGACCAGGACCTCCTGGGCGGCCGGCAGCCCGTCGACGACGAGCGGCGCCGCGACGTCGGTGTTGCGCTTGAGCAGCGCGAGCGCGATCGGGCCGAGCTCGTGGTGCCGGGCCGAGGAGCCGACCACGCCGACCGCGCGGCCGCCGCCCTCGGGCAGCACCTCGGCGCCGCGGGCGGGCAGCCGGTTCTCGGAGCCGTCGAGGTGGAGCAGGGTGAGCCGGCGCGGCGGGCGGCCGAGGTTGTGCACCCGGGCGACCGTCTCCTGGCCGCGGTAGCAGCCCTTGTCGAGGTGGACCGCGGCCCACGGCTGCTCGCCCTGGAGCCAGCCCAGCTCGTTGGGGATCGACCGCTCGTCGGTGTCGAAGCCCAGGCGCGGCTCGCCGCGGGCGATCCGCAGCGCCTCGTAGGCCCACAGCCCGGCCGCGGGCCCCGCCGCCTCGGCGTACGACGTCAGCTGCTCGCGCGGGACCAGGTCGTGCTTGCCGCCCTCGGCGCTCGGGCGCCAGGCGACCGCGAGGTCCGCGGTGACGTCGGCGACCTCGACGCGCAGCATGAAGCGCATCCGGTCGAGGAACGCGACCAGCGCCGCGGCCCGCCCCGGCTCGGTGTGGGCGGTGAACGCCTCGCCGTCGTCGATGCCGCTGAAGGCGTGCTCGACGCGACCGTTGGCGTCGAGCAGGAGCGCGGAGGTCCACCGGCCCGGCTCGAGGCGCTCCAGGTGCTGGGTGGTCATCGAGTGCAGCCAGCTCAGCCGGTCCGGGCCGCTGACCCGGATCACCTCGCGGTGGGAGAGGTCGACGAAGCCCTCACCGGCCGCGAGGGCGCGCTGCTCGCCGTACAGGCTGCCGTAGTGGGCGGCCACGCCGGCGTCGACCCCCTCGCCGGCGACGGCGCCCGGCAGGTCGAGGAGGGGGCTGGTGCGGAGGTCGGTGCTCATGTCAGGTCCCGGTAGTGCTCGAGGAGGCGGGTGAGGGTGCCGAGGGCTGCCTGCATCTCCTCGATGTGGGCGGGGTCGAGCGTGCGGAGCATCTCCTTGATCTCCGTGCTCGACACACCCGAGGTGCGCGGCAGGTACCTCACCTCGCAAACGTCGGCGAGGTCGTCGAACTTCCCGGTCCAGTCGTCGCCCATCACGAAGAGGTCGACGCCGTGCTCGACGATGTCGGCCCGCTTCTGGTCCCAGGAGCGCTCGGGCAGGACGAGGTCGACGCCCTTGATCGCGCCCACGATGGCGGCGCGGTCGTCGTAGGAGACGACGGACTTCTTGCCCTTGCCGGCGTTGAACTCGTCGGTCGAGACGCCCACGACGAGGCGGTCGCCCAGCGCGGCGAGGCGCTCGATGAGGCGCAGGTGGCCGATGTGGAACAGGTCGAACGTGCCGTAGGTCAAGACGGTCGTCACGGTGCTTCTCCTTCGCACTGGGCGCACCGGCCGAAGACGGTGAGGTGGCCGAGGTCGGGCGTGAACCCCTTGGTGCGCAGCACCGCGACGAACGGCTCGGCCTCGACCGCGTCGACCGAGATCACCTCGCGGCAGGTGCGGCAGACCAGGTGGAAGTGCTCGTGCCCCCGGGTCGAGTGGTACGTCGGCGCCCGGTCGGACAGGTGCGCGTGCCGGATCAGGCCGAGCTCCTCGAGCACCTCGAGCGTGCGGTAGACCGTCGAGGCGTTGACGGTGGACGCCGTGCGCTGCACGTGCGCGAGCACCTCGTCGGGGGTGGCGTGGCCCAGCGCGTCGACCGCCGCCAGGATCAGCTCGCGCTGGGGCGTGAGCCGGTAGCCCTTCTCGCGAAGAGCCGAGCGCCAGTCCTGCTCGTCAGGCACGCTTGAGCCTCGCCCACAGGTGCGGCTGGAGGGCCTGGCCCACGGCGGCCATGTCGAAGGCGTAGAGCAGGTCGCCCTCGACGTTGCCGTAGAGCCGCTTGCCGGCGGTGTACTCCTTGGCGGTCTCGGTCCGGGCCACGGCGTCGGTGGTCCACTCGAACTTGCCGTTGTCGGCCTCGCCGTGCCAGATCTCGGCGATGCCGGTGTTGTGGGTCAGCAGGATCTCGAACTTGCCGTCACCGACCCCGCGGATGAACCCGGTCTCGATCGCGGCGTCGCGGACCTTCTCGTTGTTCTCGTCCACGATCCAGGAGCGCGCCATGTAGTGGAAGAACGGCCGCCCGTCGTGGGTGAAGATCAGCTCCTGGCCGAACTGGAAGCTGTCGATCGTCGGGTAGTCGCCATGGCCGTTGCCCCGCCAGGTGCCGAGCATCCAGGCGATGGGTCCGCAGTCGGGGTGCAGGTTGTCGGGGAGTTCGAAGGCCACGACCGGTCATTCTAGGCTCTCGGGCATGGCACGCTCACTCCTCGTCAAGGTCACCTGCGGCGCCGACGCGCCGGAGCGCTGCAACCAGGGCTTCACGGTGGCCGGTGCGGCCGCCGTCTCCGGGGTCCCGGTCTCGCTCTGGCTCACCGGCGAGGCCTCCTGGCTGGCCGTCCCGGGGCGGGCCGCCGAGCTGCAGCTCGACCTCGCCACTCCCCTGCCCGACCTGCTCGACACCGTGCTCGCGGCCGGGCAGGTCACCGTGTGCTCCCAGTGCGCCGCGCGGCGCTCGCTGACCGAGGCGGACCTGCTTCCCGGCGTACGGATCGCGGGGGCGCCGGTGTTCGTCGAGGAGGCCCTCGGCGACGGCGTCCAGGCGCTGGTCTACTGATGGCGAGCCGGGTCGAGCGCTACCTCGCGCACCTGGAGCGGCTCAGCGGCGGCGCCGAGGCCGAGTACCTGCGCGTCGGCGCCCACGAGGGCGGGCCGGACCTGAGCGCGATCGTCTACCGCGACCAGCCCGAGCCGGGGCTGCTGACCGCGCTGACCTACGGCCTGTCGCTGGGCGAGCACGAGTCCTGGCGCCTCGGGCGTCCCGAGCTGTGCATCAGCGTCCGGTCCGAGGACGCCGCCTGGGGCCTGGCGATCGCGGACCTGGCGAGCCGGCTGGCCGGCGCCTGCCCCTTCCAGTACGGCGACACGATCGACCTCGGCGGACCGATCGTCGACGGCACGACGCTCTCGGCGTTCGTCGTGTTCGCGCCGTCGGTGCTCGAGCGCGAGGACTACCTCGACGTCCTCGGCGCGGGCGAGGGCGCGCCGCCCGAGCACGTGGTCAACATCGCCGGGATGTACCCCATCCACGAGAGCGAGCGGCAGTACATCCGCACCGAGGGGCTCGAGGCGTTCTGGAAGCAGTCCTGGGATCCGTACGACGTGCAGCGGGCGCCCGCCGTCTGATCCGTAGGCTGTGCCCGTGAAGCGCGTGCTCCCCCTGCTCCTGGTGCTCAGCCTCGTCGGCATCGGCCTGTCCGCCTGCCTCCTCACCGGCAAGAAGGAGGAGCACAAGCCCGGCGCGGCGTACGTCGCGCTCGGCGACTCCTACACGGCCGGCCCCTACATCGGGACGATGGACGGGCGCGACGGGTGCTTCCGCTCGCGCAACAACTACCCGCACCTGCTCGCCGAGGCGAAGGACCTCGAGCTGACCGACGTCAGCTGCTCGGCGGCCACGACCGACGCGACCGACGGCGAGCAGGTCACGCCCCAGAAGCGCCGGCTGGACCCCCAGCTCGACGCGATCGGCCCGACGACCCGGCTGGTCACGGTCGGCATCGGCGCCAACGACTTCAACCTGATCGGCCGGATCATCACGACGTGCGTCCAGATCGCGCGCACCTCGACCGAGCCCAGCCCCTGCACCACGCTCGACGCGGCGGCGGGCCCGCGGGGCATCGAGAGCCGGCTCAAGGACGTGCAGGCCAACGTGACCCGCGTGCTCCAGGACGTGCAGGCCAAGGCGCCGGACGCCCAGGTCGTCATGGTCGGCTACCCGCAGATCTTCCCCGCCACCACGACCGGCTGCGACGACCTGCCCCTCGCCGACGGCGACCTGCCCCTGGCCCGGCGGTTCAACGAGGGCCTCAACGCGGCCGTCGAGGCGGCGGCCAAGGCCGCCGGCGCCGAGTACCTCGACGTCTTCTCGGCCACCGACGGCCACGGCATCTGCAGCGACGACCCGTGGATCGCCGGCCAGACCGTGCGCGGCAAGGGCTTCGCCTACCACCCCTACGCCGAGGAGCAGGAGGCCGTGGCCCGGCTGCTGGAGAAGGTCGTCGACTGATGCGAGCGGTCCTCCAACGGGTCGCCTCGGCGTCCGTCGTGGTCGACGGCGCGGTGACGGGGGCGATCGACGTACCCGGGCTGCTCGTCTACCTCGGCGTGACCCACGACGACGGCCCGGCCGAGGTCGCCTGGATGGCGCGCAAGATCCGCGACCTGCGCATCCTGGACGACGAGCGCTCCGTCGGCGAGACCGGCGCCCCGGTCCTCGTCGTCTCCCAGTTCACCCTCTACGGCGACGCCCGCAAGGGCCGCCGCCCCACCTGGATCGCGGCGGCGCCGGGTCCCGTCAGCGAGCCGCTCTACGACGCCGTGTGCGCGGCCCTCGAGACCGCCGGCACGCACGTGGAGCGCGGGATCTTCGGTGCCGACATGAAGGTCGCCTCGGTCAACGACGGGCCGTTCACCGTGCTGCTGGAATCCCCTTGACGTCCCGCCGTCCTTACGCGACTCTCGAAGTAAGGAATCTCTCGGAGAAGTAAGGACCCGTCGCCATGACCACCGCCACGATGACCAGCAAGGGCCAGATCACCATCCCCAAGGACGTCCGCGACGACATGAACCTGGTCGCCGGCTCCAAGCTGATGTTCGTGCGCATCGCGCCCGGGCACTTCCGGATCGTCCCCCGCACCGGCAAGATCGAGGACCTCGCCGGCATCCTCTACCGGCCCGGCCAGCGGACGCTCACCATCGAGGAGATCAACGAGGGCATCGCCGAGGGCGGCGCCGCGAGCGGGATGCGCGGCATGCCCGGGTACGAGGACGAGGACGACGCGTGATCGGCCTCGACGCCAACGTCCTGCTCCGCTACTTCGTCCGCGACGACGAGGCCGCCTACCGCGCCGCGTCGGACCTCCTCGGCGACCTGACGACCGACAACCCGGGCTTCATCACCCAGGTCACCATGGCCGAGCTCTACTGGGTCCTCTCCCGCAGCTATCGCTTCGACCGGTCGAGCTGCCTGGCCGTCGTCCAGTCCCTGGTGCGCACCGAGTCCCTGGAGTTCGACGACGGCGAGGGCGTCGTCCGCGCGCTGCACCTGGCCGAGGCCGGGGCCGACTTCGCCGACGCCCTCATCCAGGGGACCATGGAGCAGTTCGGCGCCCACGAGACGGTCACCTTCGACCGCTCGGCCGCCCGCCGGCTCGGCTGGCGGCTGCTCGCCCCCTAGCCGGCGGGCGGCGCTAGGCGGCGCTAGGCCGCGCTGCGGCGGGTGATCCGCAGCCCGAGCAGGTACATCTCGCAGCCCAGGCAGAACGCGAACACCGCGTTGAGGAACGCCGCGACGAACGCGAGCGCCGCCGCGACCTGACCGAGCAGCACCGCGCCGGTCGCGAACCCGATCGTCGCGACGACGGCGAAGACCAGGCCGACGGCCTGGGCGAACCGCGGCGGGGCCGGGTCCTCGAGCTCGGCCGGCGGGGCGAGGCGCGGGCGGACCAGGCGGCGGAAGAGCAGCCCGGTCGGGGTCTTCTGCACGCCGAGGCCGGCGCCGATCGCGAAGAGCACCGCCTGGACGCCGGTGATCACGGCCGCGACACCGGGGGCCGCGTCGGAGAGCAGCAGCGCCACGGCGAAGACGACGACGGTGATCGCCGCGGTGAAGCGGGGGCCGCGCGGGTCGATCCCGGTCGCGGTGCGGTCGGCGGTGCTGGTCATCAGGACTCCTGGAGCGTGGGGAGGGCGGCGAGGACCTGCTCGCGACGCGGGGCCCCGGCTGCGCGGGTGATCTCGTGGCCGGCACCGTCGAGGACGAGCGTCGTCGGCGTCCGGCGTACGTCGAGCGCGCGGACCAGCTCGAGGTGCTGCTCGGCGTCGATCTCGACGTGCGCGACGCCGTCGACCCGGCCGGCGACGTCGGCGAGCACCACGCGGGTCGTGCGGCAGGGCGCGCAGAACGCACTGGAGAACTGCACGAGCGTGGCCCGCTCCCCCAGCGCGACGTCGGGCACGGCACCGGCGACGGCCGTCCAGGTCGTGGGGGCCGCTGCGGCCGCGGTGGCGAACCTGCCGTCGATCCGGCGCCGGTAGAGGCCGAAGCCGACCGCCACGACGACGGCCAGCACGAGCAGCACGATTCCGGTCACGGTCATCTCCAACGACGGCGGGGTCCTGCCCATTCCACTCCGCGCCGGTTCGGTCCGACCACGGCGTCCGCGGAGTGGTCGGGTTTCCCCCGCCTGAGCATCCGTCAGGTGACGGATGCCGCAGGCCCTCTGCGCGCCGAGTTTCGGGCACGCGACCCGATACCGGGCGTGATCCGGCGCACATAGTTTCGGGCCATCTCGGTCAGACCGAACCCTGGAGGACCCATGAGAAGCGCCATCCGAGCGATGTCGTCACGAACCAAGATGACGATCTTCTGGCTGCTGTTCGGCGCCAGCATCCTGCTCGCCGTCGCCCCGCCGCTCTACCTGGCGGGCAGCGGCATCGACACCCCGATCCTCGGGGTCCCGTTCAGCGTCGCGTATTGGGTCGTCGACGCCCTGCTGGCCACCGGCGCCGTCTGGCTGCTGTGGGTCTTCGAGAACATCCGCGGCGAGGTGGGCGAGGAGCCCGAGGAGGTGGCGGCCTGATGACCTCCATGACCGGTTCCATGGCCGTCACCCTCGGCATGCTGACGGCGTTCTTCGCCCTCATCGTCTTCGTGCTCTACGCGACCAACCGCAGCGCCAAGTCGTTCTCCGACTACGCCGTCGGCGGCCGCTCGTTCAGCAGCTGGTACATCGCGATGTCCTACACCAACTCGTGGTGGCCCGGTGCGACGTACACCGCCTTCTTCGGGCTCAGCGTCGGCGCGGGTGTGCTCGGCTTCTACGCCCTGGCCTACTCGCTGCTCGGCGTCACCGCGATGTACCTGATGGCCGAGCGGGCCTGGCTGTGGGGCAAGCGCTACGACCTCAAGACCCAGCCCGACATGCTGGGCCTGCGCTTCGACTCCCAGGCGGTGCGCGTGATCGCCAGCGCGATCGGCGTCGTGTGCCTGTTCCCGTGGATCGTCCTCGGCATGCAGGCGATGGGCCTGATCTTCCGGTTCGCCAGCTTCGGGCAGTGGTCGGTGACGACCTGCCTGATCGTCGGTGTCGCGGTGATCGCGGTCCGGCAGATCTGGACCGTCCAGATGGGCATGCGCGGCCTGGTCATCACCGACCTGGTGCAGGGCATCGTGGCGTACGGCCTGGCCGCACTGGTCTGCCTCGGCATCCTGTTCGGGCCCGCCGACGCCGGCGGCTTCGTCGCCCTGAAGGACCTGCCGGACAGCCTGCTCGTCGTCCCGGGCGACGGCGGCGCGTACGGCCCCTGGTACCTCTTCTCGCTCATCGTCACCGGCGTCATCGGCTCGCTGTGCTGGCCGACCAGCTACCAGCGCATCTACACCGCCAAGGGCGTGCGGAGCGTCAAGAAGGGGACGCTGCAGACGATGCTCGTCGCCGGCGGGTTCTACCTGCTGCTGACGCTGGTGGCGCTGGCTGCCGCGTCGATGACCGACATCGTCGCCGCGCCGCAGGACGGCTGGTTCGTCCTCCTCTACGACCGCGGCGGCCAGTGGCTGCTCGGCATGGCGCTGGTGATCGTGCTGGCCGCGAGCATGGGCTGGATCGACGGCTGCGTGCAGGTCTGCGGTGCCCAGATCGCCAACGACATCGTGCACGTCATCTCGCCGCGCACCGACTTCCAGCTCAAGGTCGTCGCCAAGGGCTCGATGGTCGTCTACATGCTGGCCTCGGCCGTGGTGGCCTACATCGCCTTCGACTACCCACGGCTCCAGCTGCTGGCGCAGATGTCCTACCAGGGCATCGTCCAGCTCGCCGTCCCGATGTTCCTCGGCATGTTCTGGAAGCGCGGCACCAAGACCGCCGCCCTCGCCTCGATGTGCACCGGCTTCCTCGTCGCCGCGGTCCTGACCTGGAAGTACCCCGACGACATGCCCGCCCTGGGCAGCGTCACCGGCGGCGTCCTGGCCCTGCTCCTCAACCTCGTCGTGTACGTCGTCCTGGCCTACCTGCTGCCGCAGAGCGCCGCCGAGCGCCGCCGGGTCGACGAGCTCTTCGAGGCCGGCAAGTCCCGGACCGAGCCGGTCCTGTCCCCCACCGCCTGACCACCCGCACCCACCCAAGGAGCTGTGCCATGACCACGACGCCCACGACACCGCAGGAGACCCACGACCGGGTGCTCGCGGCGGTCGACGCCCTCGCCGACGACCTCGTCGCCACCTTGTCGGAGGTGATCGCGATCCCGAGCGTCAACCCGAAGTACCCCGGCCAGGTGTACGACGAGGTGGTCGGCCTGGAGGGCCGGGTCTCCCGGCTGATGGGCGAGATCTACGAGGACGCCGGCGCCGACGTGGAGTACTGGGCGGTCGAGAAGGGCCGCGACAACGCGGTCGGCACGCTCAAGGGCACCGGCGGCGGCCGCTCGCTGATCTTCAACGGTCACGTGGACGTCGTCCCGCCGGGCAACCCGGACCGCTGGACATCCGGCGACCCGTTCTCCGGCAAGGTCGACGGCGACCGGGTCTGGGGCCGCGGCGCCAGCGACATGAAGGCCGGCCTGGTGGCGCAGGCGTTCGCGGTCAAGGCGCTGCAGCGGGCCGGGGTCTCCCTCCAGGGCGACCTGATCGTCGAGGCCGTCGTCGGCGAGGAGGTGATGGACCACGAGTGCGGCGTCACCTCGACGATCGATCACGGCTACCGCGCCGACGCCGCCGTCGCGGCCGAGCCGAGCGGGCCGACCAACCTCGGCGTGATCCCGGTGACGCCCGGGCTGCTGTGGTTCTCGGTCACCGTGCAGGGCAAGGCGACGCACTCCTCGATGCGCGGCCAGACCATCCGGGCAGGCGGTGGCGGCAGCGCGGTCGGCGTCAACGCGATCGACAAGGGGATGCTCGTCTTCCAGGCCATGCAGCGCCTGGAGGAGGAGTGGGCGTTCACCAAGACCCACCCGCTCTTCGCGCCCGGCCACTTCACCATCCACCCCGGGGTCGTGCAGGGCGGACCGCACGGCGTGCTCGTGCCGTTCATCCTCTCGGAGTACATGACCATCGAGTACTGCATCTGGTACCCGCCGCAGGACGACCCCGCGACCGTCAAGGCCGAGGTCGAGGCCCAGATCCGCGCGATCGCGCAGACCGACGGCTGGCTGCGCGAGCACCCGCCGGTGGTGGAGTGGAAGCTCAACTGGCCGGCCAACGACCCCGGCGAGGCGGCGCATGCGATCACCGCCGCCGTCTCGTCGGCGCACGAGCGGGTCTCGGGGATGACGCCGTACCAGGGGCCGCCGCCGGTCGCCGGGTTCTGCGCGGTCGAGGACTGCTCCTTCCTCACCGCGGCGGGCATCCCGGCGATCAGCTACGGCCCGGGCGACCTGCGGGTCGCGCACGCCGACGACGAGTACTGCTTGATCGAGGAGGTCCGGCTCGCCGCGCGGACCTATGCGTCGCTCGCCCTCGACTGGTGCGGCACGGACTGACCCTCTCCCCCTGACCTACCGAAAGGACCGAACATGATCGACCTCACCGGCAAGAACGCCGTCGTCACCGGCGCCTCCTCCGGCATCGGCCGGGCCATCGCCACCACCCTGGCCGCGGCGGGCGCGCACGTCGTCGTCGCCGACCTCACCGAGGAGGCCCGCGAGGGCGGCGAGACGACGACCGCGCTGGTCGCCGCCGCGGGTGGTTCGGCCGAGTTCGCCAAGCTCGACGTCACGGCGAGCGCCCACGTGGCGTCGTTCTTCGCCGAGCTCGACGAGCGCCTCGGCGGGCTCGACATCCTCGTCAACAACGCGGGCGTGCTCCGCGAGGGCAGCGTGCACGAGACCGACGACGAGACCTGGCGGACCCAGTTCCTCGTCAACGTCGACGGCACCTTCCACTGCACCCGCGAGATGGTGCGCGGCCTGCTGGCGCGCGAGAAGCCCGGAAAGATCGTCAACATCAGCTCGATCAGCGGCTTCCGCGGCAACCCGGGCTTCGCGGCGTACTGCGCGACCAAGGGCGCGATCGTGAACTTCACGCGCCAGGTCGCGCTGGACTACGCGAGCAAGGGGATCAACGTCAACGCGGTCGCCCCCGGCTTCGTGACGACCCACATGACGGCGCTCTACGACCAGGCCACGCACGACGCGCTCGCGGGACAGACACCCCGCGGCCGCTGGGCGAGCCCGCAGGACGTCGCCAACGCAGTGCTGTTCCTGACCAGCCCGCTCGCCGACCACGTCGTCGGCGACAACCTCCTGGTCGACGGCGGCTGGACGATCGGTACGCCGGTCGAACTGGACGCCTGAGGCCCCGGGCCCGGGGAACGGCGGCTCAGGTGCGCGCGAGCAAGGGGGTGGATGGGGTGGACACCGTGAGCGGCACGATGCCCTCGGCCACCGCCTTGCTCGCCGCGGCCACCCGGGTCGCGCAGCCGAGCTTGGCGAGGATGTGCTCGACGTGGGTCGCGACCGTGCGCGGGCTGAGCGAGAGCGAGAGCCCGATGCCGGGATTGCCCAGGCCCGCGGCGACCAGCGTCAGCACCTGGACCTCGCGCGGCGAGAGCCGGTACGGTGCCGCCGCCTCGCGCAGCGTGACCAGGACCCCCGTCGCCAGCCGGGTGGTGCGCACCTCGTGGCACCGGCCGGCCGGGGAGACCCAGGTGAACCGCGCGGGCGGACCCTCGGGGCGCGCCAGCAGCTCGGCGGTCAGCGGCGAGTCGTCGGCGAGCCAGCGGTCGCGGCGCAGCCCGGGCAGCGCCACCAGCCGGCGGTCGGCCGTGATCAGCCCGGCCTCGGCGGCCTCCTCGAGGAGCTCGGTCCAGCTGTGCCCCTCGGGCGGGCGCATCGCGTCCATGAGCGGCGCGATCACGCGCTGCAGCGCGATCAGCGTCTCGACGGCGGAGTCGCTGATCGGCAACGGCGAGTCGGAGCTCAGGTGAAGCGCCCCGGTGTAGCGCCCGTCGCGGGTGAACAGGCAGGTCGTCGACCCCTCGGCGAAGCCGCCGGGGATGAAGACCTCGTGGGCGCTGAACATGTCGCGGTAGTTGGGGATGTCGCACCAGCGCAGCGGCCGCGGGTTGCGGAAGCGCATGGTCAGGAACGCCGGGTCGTCGTTGACGAAGCCGTCGTTGAGGTAGGTCAGCACCGGGTCGGAGTACCCGATCTCGGCGACCGTCAGGTGCCGCTCCTCGACCGGGTCGAAGGTGGACAGGGCCGCCGCCTCGAGCGGGATGGCCTCACCGATCCGCTGCAGGACGGCGGTGGCCCGCACGGTGGCGGGGGTGTGCTCGACGCAGATGGCAGCCACGTCGGCCACCAGGTCGAGCGGCGAAGGACGGCTGCTCATCGGGTCTCCCAGCTCGCGATCCTCGAAGAGTACGCCCTCCGCCGCCCGTCCGGAACGGGTCGCGCGGACGGCTCAGGCGTCGGCACGTTCCTGGGTGTCCTCGAGGACGATCCGGCCGATCGTGTCGTACCGCTCGGGCGCGAACCGCTTGGCCCACAGCGCGAACAGCACGCCGGCCACACCGACCGCGCCGACCACCCACGGCGACAGCTTGAAGACGACGTCGCTGGCCGCGGCGCCCGCCGCGAAGCCGGCGTTCTCGACCAGCAGCCAGATCACGTAGACCATGCCGATGCCGCCGATGAGCGGGGCCAGGAACGTGCGGAACCAGTGGGCGGTCTCCGGGTGCTTGCCCTGGGCGTGGAAGTAGGCGATGCAGGCGAACGCGGCCAGCGCCTGGACGATCATGATCGCCGTGGTGCCCATGATCGCCATGAGCGCGTAGAGCTGGCCGTAGGGGTCGCGGTCGGTGACGAAGAACAGCAGCACGATCACGGTCGCGACGGTGGTCTGCACGAACCCCGCGATGTACGGCGAGCCGTGCCGCGGGTGCGAGGCGCCGAGGGTCTTGCCGAAGCCGGGCACGAGGTTCTCGCGGCCGATCGCGTAGATGTAGCGCGACGCGCAGTTGTGGAAGGCCATGCCGCAGGCGTACGAGCCGCTCATCAGCAGGAACTCGAAGAGCACGACGGCGCCGTGCCCGAGGTGCTGCTCGACCGGGCCGAAGAAGATCTGGCCGGCGGTGCTGCTGTCCTGGGCGAGCGCGACCGCGTTGTCCGGGCCGGTGCCGACGATGGCCGACCACGACACGATGACGTAGAAGAGCCCGATGCCCAGCACCGACAGCATCGTCGCGAGCGGGATGATCTTCTTGGGGTTGCGCGACTCCTCGCCGTACATGGCGGTGGACTCGAAGCCGACCCACGACCAGAACGCGAAGAACAGGCCGATGCCGGCCGAGCCGGCCACGACCAGCGTGGCGCCGGTGTCCGGGCTGGTGACGCTGCCGTCCAGGCCCTGGAAGGCGTTGAGCGGGTTGAGCGAGCCGAGCGACCAGCCGTCGGGGCCGCCGCCCGAGGCGAGGATCGAGACGGTCATCGCGCCGAGCATCACGATCTCGGTGACGAGGAAGATGCCGAGCACCACCGCGGTCAGGTTGATGTCGAAGTACGTCAGCGCGGTGTTCACGCCGAGCATCAGCAGGGCGTACCAGATCCAGGAGATGTCCAGGCCCGTGTGCGTGGCGAAGAAGCTCGCGGCGAAGAACGAGAAGATCCCGACCAGGGCGGCCTCGAAGACGACGTACGCGAGGGTGGTCAGGGCCCCGGCGCCCATCCCGACCACGCGGCCCAGGCCGTGCGAGATGAAGCCGTAGAAGGCTCCGGTCGACGTGATGTGCTTGGCCATCGCCGAGTAGCCCAGCGCGAACAGGCCGAGCACGATCGTGGCGACGAGATAGCCGGCCGGGGCGTTGGCCCCGCTGCCGAAGCCGATCGCGATGGGCACGTTGCCCACCATCGCGGTGATCGGCGCGGCGGTCGCGACCGCCATGAACATGACGCCCACCAGGCCGACGGCGTTCGGCTTGAGGCGCTGGACCCCTGTGTCGGTCTCCGGTACTGCGCGCGTCTCCTCTGCAGACATGCGGACTCTCTCTCCCGTGCCCAGGGGGCACGTCCGGGTTGTGTCCTGGCTCACACCAGGCCCCGCATGCTGGCACTACCGAACAGACCAAATCAAGGTTTTGGGTCAGACAATTTTCTCAATCTTGAACCGTTGACTTTTTCGGTCTGACCAAACAGGATCCTCACCACAAGGCTTCCGGTGCCTGCACGGGGCGGCCACCGACACGTAGGGATGGCGATGCACGACTACGACGCGTTCAGCTTCGACTCGAAGGCAGAGATGCTCGAGAAGTCGGCGCACTACTGGAACCCGGACAAGACGCGGTTCTGGTCCGACAGCGGGGTCGACCTGGTGATCGACCGCCGCGAGGGCTACCTGCTCTGGGACATGGACGGGCGCCGGCTCATCGACGTCCACCTCAACGGCGGCACCTACAACCTGGGCCACCGTAACCCCGAGGTGGTCACCGCGGTCAAGCAGGCGATGGACCGCTTCGACGTGGGCAACCACCACTTCCCCTCGCTCGGGCGGACCGCCCTCGCCGAGGCCCTCGTCGAGTCCGCACCCGCCAGCCTGACCAAGGTCGCCTACGCCTCCGGTGGCGGCGAGGCGATCGACATCGCCCTCAAGAGCGCCCGGCACGCCATGCAGAAGCGCAAGATCGTCTCGATCGTGAAGGCCTACCACGGGCACACCGGGCTGGCCGTCGCCACCGGCGACGACCGGTTCGCCAAGCTCTTCCTCGCCGACCGGCCCGAGGAGTTCCCCCAGGTCCCGTTCAACGACCTCGACGCGATGGAGCAGGCGCTCAAGGGCCGCGACGTCGCCGCCGTGATCATGGAGACGATCCCCGCGACGTACGGCTTCCCGCTGCCGAACCCGGGCTACCTCGAGGCGGTCAAGGCGCTCTGCGAGAAGTACGACGCGCTCTACATCGCCGACGAGGTGCAGACCGGCCTGATGCGCACCGGCGAGCTCTGGGCCATCACCAAGCACGGCATCGAGCCGGACATCCTGGTCAGCGGCAAGGGCCTGTCCGGCGGCATCTACCCGATCGCCGCGGTGCTCCTCAGCGAGCGCGCCGGCGCCTGGCTGCACGAGGACGGCTTCGGGCACATCTCGACCTTCGGCGGTGCCGAGCTCGGCTGCGTGGCGGCGCTCAAGACGCTGGAGATCACCCAGCGTCCCGAGGTCCGCTCGATGGTCCACTACATCGCCGACCAGGTCGGCGCGGGCCTGCGCCAGGTCCAGGCGCAGTACCCCGACTGGTTCGTCGGCATCCGGCAGAACGGCGTGGTGCTCGGCCTGGAGTTCGCCCACCCCGAGGGCGCGAAGTTCGTCATGCGCCAGCTCTACGAGCTCGGTGTCTGGGCGATCTTCTCGACCCTCGACCCCCGGGTGCTGCAGTACAAGCCCGGGATCCTGATGACGCCCGACCTCGTCGAGGAGCTCCTCGACCGCACCGCGCTGGCCATCGGCCGCGCGGCCGCCGATCCCGCACTCTCGCGCCGGAGGGCCAGCTGATGTCCGACCAGACCGTCACCGCACCCGGCGCGGCCGGCCACCTGCTCGAGCGGGCGCGCTGGGCGGCGCGCGCCTACGCGTCGTACTCGGCGAGCGATGTCGACCGGATCGTGCGCGCCGTCGCGGACGTCGCCCACGCCCACGCCCAGAAGTACGCCGAGTGGGCCGTGCGCGAGACCGGCTTCGGCGTCGTCGAGCACAAGGTCCGCAAGAACCAGGCCTGCTCGCGCGGCATCGTCGACACCTACGTCGGCCAGGACTTCGTGACCCCCCGGGTCCGCATCGACGACAAGATCGTCGAGGTGCCGCGCCCCGCGGGCGTCGTGCTCGCCCTGACGCCCTCGACCAACCCGGTCGCCACCGTGTTCTTCAAGGTGATCCTGGCGCTGATGACCCGCAATGCCGTGGTGGTCAGCCCGCACCCGATGGCCAAGGAGTGCTGCCACGACGCCGCGCAGCTGCTGGCCCGCGCCGCGGTCGAGGCGGGTGCGCCCGACGGCATCGTGCAGAGCATCGCCGAGCCGACGATCCCCCTCGTCGAGGCGCTCATGGGCGACGTGCGCACCAACGTCATCCTCGCCACCGGCGGCACCGGCGTGGTCCGGGCGGCCTACAGCTCGGGCAACCCGGCGATCGGCGTCGGGCCCGGCAACGTGCCGGTCCTGGTCGACGCGACCGCCGACGTCCGCGCCGCGGCGCAGCGCCTGGTCGAGAGCAAGGCCTTCGACAACTCGGTGCTCTGCACCAACGAGTCGGTGCTCATCGCCGAGGAGGCGATCGCCGACAAGCTCGTGCGCGAGATGGAGCGGGCCGGTGCCGCCGTGCTCAGCCCGGACGACGCCCAGCGGCTGCGCGACTACATGTTCCCGCTCGGCCGGCTCAACGTGGACGTCGTCGGCAAGGACGCCTCGTGGATCGCCCAGCAGGCCGGGATCCGCGTGGGTCCGCGCACCCAGGTGCTCGTCGCGCCCTTCGCCACCGCCGTGCCCGAGGAGCCCCTCACCCACGAGAAGCTCTCGCCGGTGCTCGGCCTGATCCGGGTCCCCGACGCGAGCACCGGCATCGCGACCGCGCGGGCGATCATCCGGATCGCCGGCGCCGGGCACAGCGCGGCCATCCACTCCGCCGACCCCGGCACGGTGATGCGCTACGCCGCCGAGGTGCCCGTGCTGCGGGTCTCGGTCAACGTCGGCAACAGCACCGGCAGCTCCGGGCTCGACACGAACCTCGCGCCCACCATGACCATCGGGACCGGCTTCGTCGGGCGCAGCGCGCTCGGCGAGAACCTCCAGCCGAAGCACCTCGTCGACTGGACCCGGATCGCCTACAACGCCGATCCCGCCGAGGCGATGCCGGCGTACGCCGGGCTGAGCCCGTGGTCCGAGCACCGCACGCCCGTGCCGGCGTACCCGGTGCCGTCGAACGACCAGCGCGCGGCCACGGCCGTGCCGTCCGCCGTCGACGCGGTCGTCGACCGGCTCGGCGGCTCCGGAGACGCGGCCTTCCGCGAGCAGGTCCGTCGTCTCGTCGTCGAAGAACTCTCCCACCTCATCAAGGGCTGACCCATGGCTGAACTGCGTTCCTTCATCTTCATCGACCGGCTCCAGCCGCAGACCATGTGCTACCTCGGCACCTGGATCAAGGGCACCCTGCCGCGCGCCCACATGGCCGCGCAGATCATCGAGGTCGCGCCCGGCATCGACATCGAGCCGATCACCGACGTCGCCCTCAAGCACGCCGAGGTGGCCGCCGGCGTCCTCGTCGTCGAGCGGCAGTTCGGCTACCTGGAGTTCCACGGCGAGACCGGCTCGGTCAAGGCCGCGGCCGAGGGCGTCCTCGACGCACTCGGCGCCGACGCGTCGAGCGCGGTGCGGCCGCAGATCCTGGCCAGCAAGATCATCAGCTCGATCGACCACCAGCACGCCTTCCTGATCAACCGCAACAAGATCGGGTCGATGGTGCTGCCGGGCGAGTCGATGTACGTGCTCGAGGTGCAGCCCGCGTCGTACGCGATCGTGGCGACCAACGAGGCCGAGAAGGCCGCCGACATCAAGGTCGTCGACTACCGCATGATCGGTGCCACCGGCCGGGTCTACCTGGCCGGCAAGGAGGCCGACGTACGGCAGGCGGCCGAGGCGGCCGAGGACGCCCTGCGAGGGCTCACGTGACCTCGTCCCCCGACCTGCGGGCGCTCATCGCGGACGTCGTCCGCGAGGTCGTCGCGGACCTCGCCGGTCCGGCGGCCCGGGCCGCCGCGCCCCCGGCGCCGCCCGCGGCGCCGGCACCTCCCGCCGGCGTCGCGGGCACCGAGCACGTGACGCCGCCGGCGCTGCGCGAGCGCGTCGAGGCGGTCCGGATCGCCGACGACGCCGACCTCGACCGGTTCGCCCGGCAGCTGCTCGCCCTGTTCGAGAACCCCAAGAACCGCCAGGACCTGAAGTCCGGCCGGTTGCGGTTCCGGCTCGAGGGCGGGACCACGAGCGCCGTACCGGAGGCCCGGCCGGTGCAGCGGATCGACACCGGCGCCGTCACCGAGCGCCAGGTCAAGGCGGCCGCCGAAGCGGGCCGCCGGCTGGTCCTCGGCCGCCGGGCCGTGCTGACTCCCCTGGCGCGCGAGAAGGCTCGCGCGCTGGGGGTACCCATCGAGAAGGAGCGCTGATGCTGAGAGCAGTCGTGACCGGCAATGTCTGGTCCACCAAGAGGATCGACGGCCTGCCCAACGGCGCCTTCCTCGAGGTCGAGGTGGACGGCGGCAGTCGCCTGGTCGCCTTCGACGTCCTGGGCAGCGGGGTCGGCGAGACCGTCCTGGTCGCCCAGGGATCGGTCGCCGCGGCCTGGTTCCCCGGCACCCCACCGCCCGTCGACGCGCTCGTCATCGGCTCGATCGACTCCCAGCCCACGGGCTGACACCCACCACCACCGCAAACAACCACCGCACAACCAAGGAGCACCACATGTCCAGCACCGCCATCGGCATGATCGAGACCAAGGGCTTCGTCGCCGCGCTCGCCGCCGCGGACGCCATGGTCAAGGCCGCGAACGTCACCATCACCGACCGCCAGGAGGTCGGCGACGGGCTCGTCGCCGTCGTCATCAGCGGCGAGGTCGGCGCGGTCAAGGCCGCCACCGAGGCCGGCGCCGAGACCGCCTCGCAGGTCGGCGAGCTCGTCAGCGTCCACGTCATCCCGCGCCCCCACGCCGAGATCGGCAACCACTTCGACGTCAGCGCGAAGTAGCCCGATCACCGCCGTCACGCCAGCATCCCGAGAAGAGGAGGTCCGATGACCGCCACCCACGCCCGTACGGAGCTGCGGGTCAACCTGATGGTCGAGGACCTGCAGCCGCAGTTCGCCGCCTACCTGGGCACGCCCACGCGGGCCCGCGGGTACCCGCCGTACGCCGGGGACCACGCGCTCATCATCGAGGTCGCCCCCGCGCTCGCCATCGAGCGCGTGATCGACCTGGCGCTGCGCGCGGTGCCCACGGTCGAGCCCGGCATCCTCTTCGTGGAGCGACAGTTCGGCGTCCTCGAGCTGCACGCCTCGTCGCTGGCCGACGTCACCGCCGCCGGCCAGGCGGTGCTCGACGGCACCGGCAGCTCGGCCAGTGACCAGCTCCGCCCGCGGGTGCTCTACCACGACATCATCGAGCACATCACCGACCAGCACGCGGTGATCCTCAACCGCAACCGATCGGGGTCGATGGTGATGCCGGGACAGTCGCTCCTCGTCTACGAGATGACTCCTGCCCTGTTCGCGGCCGTGGCCGCCAACGAGGCCGAGCGCGCGGCCCCCGGCATCACGATGGTCGACGTGCAGTTCATCGGAGCGGCGGGGCGGCTGTACCTGAGCGGCACCACCGAGGACGTCGAGGTGGCCCGCGACCGGATCACCAAGGTCCTGGAGTCGATCGAGGGACGGGAGCACTGATGGACACCGTGGCCGCGGCGACCGACACCCGGGTCGCCGAGCTGGCGCTGCCGTCGTACGGCTTCGGGGCGGGGCGCACCCTGCGGATGATCAACCTGTCCGAGAACGCGACCTTCCTGGTCGAGGAGCCCGGCCGTACCGCGATCCTGCGGGTGCACCGGGTCGGCTACCACTCGCGCGGCGACATCGAGAGCGAGCTCGCCTGGCTCGCCGCGCTGCGGGCCGAGTCGGGGGTCGCCACCTCCGCGGAGATCGCCAACGACCACGGCGAGCGGGTCACCACCGTCGTCGTCGACGGGCAGGAGCGGCACTGCGTCCTCTTCGAGCTCGTGCCCGGCATCGAGCCGGACGACGTCGCGCTCGGCACCTCCGACTTCGAGACGCTCGGCGCGATCACCGCGCGCATGCACGAGCACGCGCGCTCCTGGACGCCGCCGGCCGGCTTCCACCGGTTCCGGTGGGACTGGGAGCACTCCCTCGGCGAGCAGCCCCGCTGGGGGCGCTGGCAGGACGGCATCGGCGTCGGAGCGGCCGAGGAGGAGGTGCTCGGTGCGGCGGCCGCGATCGTCGAGGAGCGGCTCGCGTCGTACGGGACGGGGGCGGACCGGTTCGGCCTGGTCCATGCCGACCTGCGGCTGGCCAACCTGCTCGTCGAAGGTGACCTGGTCACCGTGATCGACTTCGACGACTGCGGGCTGTCGTGGTTCATGTACGACTTCGGCACCGCGGTGTCCTTCATCGAGCACGACGCCCGGCTGCCGCAGTGGCAGGACGCCTGGCTGCGCGGCTACCGCTCGGTGGCGGCGCTCGCGCCCGAGCACGAGGCGATGCTGCCGACCTTCGTCATGCTGCGCCGGCTGCTGCTCGTCGCGTGGCTCGGCTCGCACGCGCACTCACGCGAGTGCCAGGACCTCGGGCCCGGCTACACCGCGGGCTCGGTCGAGCTCGCCCACCGCTACGTGGCGTCCGGTGGCGCCACCCTCACCTGAACCCACCACGGAGGACCCATGTTCACCTCACTCGCAGGACGCTCCGTCGTCGTCACCGGCGGCAGCAAGGGCATCGGCCGCGGCATCGCCACGGTCTTCGCCCAGGCCGGGGCCCGGGTGCTCGTCACCGGCCGGGACGAGGACGCGCTCGCGACCGCCTGCGCGCAGATCGGCGGCGCGACGTCGTACGTGGTGACGGACGTGAGCTCGCGCGAGGACTGCGACCGGATGGCCGCCACCGCCGTCGAGCGGCACGGCGGCATCGACGTCCTGTGCGCCAACGCCGGGATCTTCCCCGCCGCGCGTCTCGACGCGATGACGCCCGGCGACCTGCGCACCGTGATGGCGACCAACCTCGACGGCACCGTGTTCGCGGTCCAGGCCTGCCTGGAGGCGCTGACCGCCAGCGGCCGCGGCCGGATCGTGGTCACCTCGTCGATCACCGGGCCCTTCACGGGCTACCCGGGCTGGTCGCACTACGGCGCCAGCAAGGCCGCCCAGCTCGGCTTCGTCCGTACGGCGGCGCTCGAGCTGGCCCCGCGCGGGATCACCATCAACGCGGTGCTCCCGGGCAATGTCGCCACCGAGGGACTCGACGGGCTCGGCGAGGACTACCTCGCCGCGATGGCCGCGAGCGTCCCCCAGAAGCGCCTCGGCAGCGTCGCCGACATCGGCAACGCCGCGCTGTTCTTCGCCACCGAGGAGGCCGGCTACGTGACCGGCCAGAGCCTGGTCGTCGACGGCGGCCAGGTGCTGCCGGAGTCGCTCCAGGCGCTCGAGGAGATCTGAGCGGACCGGTCGGGTACCGTTTCGCCTACTGGTCAGACCGAATCGGGCGGTTCACCAGGAACAGCCGGAGAGGAGCGGGGCCATGGCCAACGAGCACGCCGTCGCGGAGAACCTGCGGCGCCGGATGCTGACCGACATCGGCTCCGGCACCCTGCCCCCGGGCGCCCGGCTGGGCAGCGAGCGCGAGCTCTCCGAGCACTACGGCGTCAGCCGCGCGACCCTGCGCCAGGTGCTCGCCGCGCTCGAGGAGGCCGGACTCGTCCGCCGCGTCGCCGGCCGCGGGGGCGGCACCTTCATCAACCACGCCAAGGTCGAGCACGACCTGACCAAGGTGGTCGGCGTCCCGGCCTACCTCGCCCGGCAGGGCTACTCGGCGGGCACCCGGGTCGTCGCGACCAAGATGGGCGTCGCCGACGCACCGACCCGCCGCGCGCTCCAGCTGGGCGAGGGCGATCTCGTGGTCGACGTACGACGGCTGCGGCTGGCCGACGGCACGCCGTTCTCGCTCGACCACGCCCGCCTGCCCGCCGACCGCTTCCCCGGACTGCTCGAGCAGCCGCTGGGCGGCTCGATCTACGAGCTCATCGAGAACGACTACGGCGTCACCATCGGCGACGCCGAGGAGGTCGTCGAGGTCGTCCACGCCACCGACGAGGAGGCGGCGCTGCTCTCCGTCACCGTCGGCGACCCCTTGGTCTCGATCACCCGGACGACGTACGACACCGGCGGCACGCCCTTCGAGTTCTCCCACGACCTCTTCCGCTCCGACCGGGTCCGGATCACCCTGCGCACCCCCGGCCGCGGCCTGCGCGGCATCCCCGGCACCGACACCCCCCACTTCGCCACCATCTCCTCCGTCCCGGCCTCCTGACCGCCGAAGGCGCAGGGTTCCGGCCACGAAGTCGCAGGGTTTCTGCACCGAAGTCGCGGGGTTCCGGCCCCGAGGACGCAGAACGGCCCGGACGACATACGTCGTCCGGGCCGTTGCGGCGTTGCTGGGTCTCAGATCGCGATCAGGACCTCGGCCACCGAGCCGGTCTGCGCCTGGACGGCGCGGTCGACCGGGTCGGCCTTGGGGGCCAGGGTCCGCAGCGTCCACTGGCCGTCGCCGGCGAAGAACCGGAAGTGGCCGGTCGCGGAGGTCGGGACCTCCGCGGTGAACTCGCCGCTCTTGTCGAGCAGCCGGACGTAGGCGCCCGACACCGGCGTGGCGTCGTCACCGGTGCCGCGCACGACCTGGCCCTGGATCACGGCCTCCTTGGCAACGTTGACGCCCTCGAGGGAAAGCCCTCCGACAGTCGCTCCGCACATGTGCTCAGGCCTCCCCGGGCTCGTCGCCGAGGGCGATCGGAACGCCGACGAGGGAGCCGTACTCGGTCCACGAGCCGTCGTAGTTCTTGACGTTCTTCTTGCCGAGGATCTCCTGCAGCACGAACCAGGTGAGCGAGGAGCGCTCACCGATGCGGCACAGGGCGATGGTGTCCTTGGCCTCGTCGAAGCCGACCTCGGCGTAGAGCGCCTGCAGGTCCGCGTCGGACTTGAAGGTGCCGTCGTCGTTGGCGTTCTTGCTCCACGGGACGTTCACGGACGTCGGGATGTGGCCGGCGCGCTGCGACTGCTCCTGCGGGAGGTGGGCCGGGGCGAGGAGGCGGCCGGCGTACTCGTCGGGGCTGCGGACGTCGACCAGGTTCTGGGTACCGATCGCGGCCACGACGTCGTCGCGGAAGGCACGGATCGAGCTGTCCTGCTCCTGCGCGGTGTAGCTGGTCGCGGCGCGGGTGGGCAGCTCGTCGGTCAGCTCGCGGCTGTCGAGCTCCCACTTCTTGCGGCCGCCGTCCATGAGCTTGACGTCCTGGTGGCCGTAGAGCTTGAAGTACCAGTAGGCGTAGGCCGCGAACCAGTTGTTGTTGCCGCCGTACAGCACGACGGTCTGGTCGTTGCCGACGCCGCGCTCGGAGAGCAGGGCCTCGAACTGGGCCTTGTTGACGAAGTCACGACGGACCTGGTCCTGCAGGTCGGTGGTCCAGTCGAGCTTGATGGCGTTGCGGATGTGGCCCTTGTCGTAGGCCGTGGTGTCCTCGTCGACCTCGATGACGACGACCTGGGGGTTGTCGAGGTTGTCCTCGACCCACTGGGCGGAGACGAGGGAGTTCTCGCGGCTCATGGTGATTCCTTCGATGGTTGCGATGGTGCGGTACGACGGTGCTGTTGCGGCAGCACGGCACGGCACAGGACTACGCCTGGGCACGGCAGTGCCACGGAGGCGACGGGAGAACGGCGGAACCGCCGGAGTTCAGAGACCCGTCAGCAGGGTCGACACAGCGCCGAGCTGACGCGGCAGTTGTCCACCGCGCGCCGCTTGGTCAGCAGCAGGGTCGTCGACATGAGGAAGAGCCTAGGCGGCTTTGCGCGAACCACGAACTCGGCATTCCAAATCCTGAGACGGTTGTCCATTAATTGAGATTGGCAACGTCGAAGGCGCAGGTTTCACTCCTCGAAAATGCGCAGTTTCCCGGCCGAGATCGCAGTTGTCCGACACTGCGACCTCGACCGGGAAACCTTGCTACTTCGACCCGGGAACCCTGCGACTTCGGGGGTGGAACCCTGCGACTTCGCGGGGCGGGTGGGTCAGCGACGCTTGCGGAAGGTGAACGTCGCGGTGCCGGCGTAGTGGGTGGCGTTGCCGGCGTACGACGCCTTGACCCGGTACGTCCCCGGCCGCAGGCTGCGGGCGGTGGAGCACGAGGCCTTGCCCTTGCGGATCACCGCGGTGCAGAGCGTGCGGCCCTTGCTGGTGAACACGATCCGGCCGGTCGCCGTCGGGGCGACGGTGGCGGTCAGGACGGCGGGCTTGCGGCGCGCGACGCTGCTCTTGGCCGCCTTGGCCTTGAGCTTCGGGTGCGCCTTGGCGGGGGCCGGCTTGCCGGGCTGACGCACCGACAGGACGAACGTCCGCTGGGCGGGCTGGTGACCCTGGTCGCCCGAGTAGCCGGCGACGATGACGTACTCCCCCGGCGGGGGCAGGGTCTTGACCGTGCAGCTCGCGGTGCCGCCAGAGACCGGGGCCTCGCAGAGCACCTCCTCGCCGTTGAGGAAGCGCACGGTGCCGGTGGCTGCCGACGGGCCGACCTTGGCGCTCAGGCGGAGCGTCTGGCCGAAGACGGCAGTGACGTTGCCGCCCGTGACCGTCGCCGGAGCCCGGTTGTCGACCGCGGCGACGACCCGGACGACGCGCGGGGCGACGACCTGGTTGCCGTTGCTGTCGGCGACGACGTACGTCAGCGCGTAGCTGCCCACCTTGTCGACGTCGACCGTGCCGACCACGCGGACCCGGTCGGTCACGTTGCCGTCGGTGTTGTCGGTCGCGGTGACGCCGGTGAGCGGGTCGAAGGCGTCCCCGACCGTCAGCGTGGTCTCCCCGGGCAGGGTGAGCTCCGGCGCGGTGGTGTCGGTGCCGGCGGCGGTCGCCCGGAACACCGTGCCGAACTGGCGCAGGGCGCCGATCCGGTCGCCGCCCGCGGTGCGGCTCTCCGCCGTCCACGCGTAGACCTCGCCGTCGGCGAGACCCTTCCACTCCACCGTCGCCGGCCAGCCCGAGCGGACCGTGTCGGTGCCGATCACGGTGTCGGTCGGGGTGACCACGGTGAGGCCGTCGGTCGAGAACGTCGTGGTGCGGCTCGATAGGTCGACCGGCAGCACCAGGTTGTCCTCGGCGCCGTTGTAGCGCTTGCGGTCGTCGTACTCGGTCGCGCCGAAGTTGTCGAAGTGCGGCGAGTAGGTGTCGATGCTGACCTCGGCCCGCGCGACGTCGAACTGGAGCAGCCGCAGCCAGCTGGCGCCGAACTGGAGGAGGTCGGTCGCCTTGTGGTCGGTGACGCCGTCGCCGTTGAGGTCGATATTGCCCGAGGAGTCGACCTTGTCGGGCCACAGCTCGCGCGCGGAGACCTTGTAGAACTGGTAGTCCGCGAGCAGCTCGACGACGTTGTGCTGGACGGTCGCGCCGACCTTGGTCTTCAGGTTCGTGCCGACACCGTGCTCGTGACCGGCCAGGATCAAGAAGACGTTGGGGTTGGCGGTGACCACCTCGTCGTACAGCTTGGAGCCGTCACCCGAGAACGCCGAGCCGCGGCCGTCCTTGGCCGTGGAGGGCGCGATGTAGGCGTGCGTGAGCAGGATTCCGTTGCGGTCGGGGAAGCGCTCGAACACCGAGCTCGCCCAGTCCGCCTCGGCCTGCGTCACGCCGTAGGACAGGCCGACCGCGACGAAGTCGAGGCCGCCGGCCGAGAACAGCACGTAGTTGTTCTGGTTGTCCTGGCCGGGCGTGAGCACCTTGCCCTGGCTGTCGGTCGTCTCGTCCCACGCGTGGTACGACGCACCGGTCGGCCACTTCTTCTCGGCGTCGTAGTAGCGCTCCGGCCCGTAGTGCTGGTTGAACCGCGAGGTCGGGCCGGTCTCGTTGCCGAGCTGGTTGTCGTGGTTGCCCGCGATCACCTGGTTGACGACACCCGCGTCGTCGAGGGTGGCCTGCGCGCCCGAGGTGAACTCGAACTCCCGCGTCACCTGGGCGTCGAGGCCCGGGTAGAGCAGGTTGCCGAGACCGTCCTTGGCCAGCGGGTTGTAGTAGTCGTTCTCGATGATGTCGCCGGTGTGGCCGGCCCACGCGATCTTGCGCGGCCCCGCCTGCTGGGCGATCCAGCTCGTGCTCGCCTCGTAGGCCTTGGCCCAGATGGCGCGCTCCTCCTCCTGCATCACGTCGCTGGGCTCGGCGACGCCGTCCCAGTCGTCGTACGTGCCGCCGGCGGCACCCTCGGCGAGGTACTGCGTGTCGGTGAAGTGAGCGAGCGAGAAGTCGTAGTCCGCCGGGTTCTCGAACTTGTCCTTGTCGTTCGCGGCCTTCTCGTCGCGCGGGGCGAGGTCGTCGGCGAACGGGTCGGTGCCGAGCACCAGGAGGTGGACGACGCCGTTGTCCACCAGCGCCGGCCGTACGGTGGCGTTGAGCACCGTGTCGCCCTCGCGCACACCGCGCGCGGTGGCGAGCTCGGCCCAGGTGGACGTCTCCTTGTTCCAGGCGTGGAGCGTGACCGAGCGCGCCGGGTCGACGACGCCCTTCCACACGACCTGCTGACCAGTCACGGACGGACCGACCTGGACGTCGTACTTCTGGAAGGGGAGGTCGCCGGTGGTCGGGCTCGTCGACGCCTTGGCGTCGTCGGGCGTGGCCTTGCCGGTGAGCTGCTTGCCGTCGCTGTAGGTGAAGTCGAGCGAGGTCGGGAGCTCCTTGACGACGCCCTGCACGCCGCCCTCGGCGACGGCTGCGGTCGCCGCACGGAAGGTCGTGGTCACGTCGCTGCCGTCGGGGCTGCTGGCGATCGCGGACAGCTCGACGCGGCCCTTGCCCTCGCCGGCCCCGGTACCGCCGCCGGTCGGGATGCTGTCGGACTCGAAGGCGATCTCGTTCTTGATCTCCTTGCCGAAGACGTCGATCGCGCTGATCGTGATCGTGTGCGCGCCGGCGGACAGGCCGGGACCGACCAGCTGGCCGGGCGTGATCGGCTTGCCGTCGAGCAGGTAGGTCCAGCCGGTCGCGTTGTCCTGGTTACTGACGGTGACGTCGAATTCGACCGGCGCCGAGAGCCGGTCACCGGGCGCCGGGACGGACGAGGTCACCGCGACGCGGGCGTCGGGGTGCTCGCCGAAGGCGGCGATGTCGAGCGCCTTGATCTCGGACTCGTTGAGCGCACGGCCGTAGATGCGGGCGTTCGCGATCTTGGCCTTGGCGTAGAACTGCGCGCCGGCGTTGGGCGAGGAGTCACCGCCGACGGTCCAGGCGCGCGCGGTGGCGGCCGGGAGGGTCAGCGCGCCGGTGGCCGGCGTCGTCGCGGCGAGCACGCCGTCGACGTACAGCTTGATCTCGGTGCCGTTCCAGGTCGCGGCGACGTGGTACCAGCGGTTGGGCGTGATGGTCGCGCGGGCGGTCTTGTAGCCGCCGCCGATGTGGGCCATCAGGCCGACCTTGTCGTCGTTGATGTAGATCGAGTAGCCGCCTGCCTCCTTGCCGGAGCAGACCGACGCCTCGGTGCTGGTCGGCAGCGTGCCGTTGTAGCGGAAGGTGCACTCGAGGGTCACCGCGTTGGTGATCTGGCCCCAGTGCGGGGTGAGCGCGTAGCCGTACGCGTCGGCCCCGCCGAGGGTGACCACCTTGCGGCCCAGGGCCGGGTCGTCGCCGATCTTGGGCGCACCGAAGGTCTTGACCGCGAGGTCGCGCACGCGGTCCTTGGGCGTGCCGTCGGCGAAGTCGACGTCGAGGACGTCGGCCTGCGGCACGGGGATCGCGGTGTCCCACTCGGCGGCGAGAGCGCGGACCTCGTCGGCCGAGACGGCGCGCGAGTACACGCTGGACGCCGCGAACGTGCTGGGCGGAGCAGGCTGGCCGATGCCGGTCGGGCTCGCGTCGGCGCCCACGATGAAGCGCCGCGAGGTCGCGACGGGGAAGGTCAGCGCGCCGCTCGCGGTCGTGGTCTGGGCGAGCTGGCCGTTGACGTACAGCTTGATCTGGTTGCCGTCCCAGGTGGCGACCGCGTGGTACCAGCGGTTGCCCTCGACGGGCGTGAGCGCGCTCTTGTAGCCGCCGCCGACGTGGGCCATGAAGCCCAGGTTGCCGCCGGTGACGTACATCGAGATGCCGCCGGCCTCCTTGTCGGAGCAGAGGTCCTTCTCGTTGGCGACCGGCATCGTGGTGTCGATCCGGAAGACGCACTCCACGCTGAGGCCGGTGGTGAGCTTGCTCCACTGGTCCTCGAACGGGAAGCCCACGGCGTCGTCGACGCCGTCGACGGTCATCACCGGGCCCTGCTTGGCATCGGTGCCGAAGACCGGGGTGCCGTAGGTGATCGGGGCCAGCGACTGCGCCTTGTCGGCGGCCACGCCGCCGGCGAAGCCGACGTCGAGGATGTCGGGCACCGGCGCCGGTACGGCGGCCGGCGCGGCCGCCGCCTCCGGCACGAGGGTGGGTGGGGTGAGCGGTGCGGCCTGGCTGGGGGCGGCCAGCAGGCCACCGGCAGCCACGGATGTCGCGACCAGGGAGGTCGCGATCATCCGGAGCCTGCGCATCGGTCGTGCGGACACGACGAGTCTCCTTCAGGGGGTGGGGGTGGGGGTGGAGGGATGACGCCGACGCCGCCGGGCCAGCACGGCCCCGGCGACGGCGAGCAGCAGCACGGCGCCGAGGACGCCGCCCATCTGGAGCGCGGCACTCTCGCCGCCGGGGGTGGTCGCGGTGGGCCCGGACCCGCTGCCGAGCGACCAGGTGTGGCTGGGGTCGTCCACGGAGTAGACCTGGTGCTGGCCGTCGGGGCCGCTCGCCAGGGTCCGGTACGCCGGGTGCAGGTCGGTGAGCGTGGACGCGCGGACGGTGACCGCGTCGGTGGCCTGCGGACAGGTGAACGTGACGTCAGCACCGTCTGCGACGAGGTCGCCGACCGCGTGCACCTCCCCCACGCACGGGGCGCCGTCGGCGGTGACCGCGACGTGGTCGAGCAGGTAGGTGGCGAGGGCCGGGTCGTCCTGGACCTGCGCGCCGTCGTCCGCCTCGTAGGCGACCGCACCGTCGAGCATCACCCGGTCCTGCGGGAGGACGCCGAGGTGGATGCCGAGCAGGGTGAGGTCGTCGGCGGCGCCGACCTTCCACGTCACGTGGACGACGGCCGGGTCGGTCGCGTCGCGGGAGACCCCCAGGGTCTGCGGGTCGCCGAACGGATGGGCGGCGATCACGTCGTCGCCACCAGCTGACCGACGGCGAGCGTCGTCACGACGCAGCCGATCACGGTCACGCTCGTCGCGGCGAGGACGGGGGCGACCCGGGTGGCGACGGCCAGGAGCGCGCGGGACTCCGCGGCGCGGACCACGATGCCGCGCCCGGCCAGCGCGAGCAGGCCGACGCCGAAGAGCACCGTGGCCAGGCCCAGCCCGAACGTGATGACGAGCAGTAGCGCGAAGCCGGAGCGGCCCGCGAAGATGCCGGTGACCAGGACCAGGAAGGCGGCGGGGGACGGGGTCAGTCCGCCGGAGATGCCCAGCAGGACCAGGCCCGGACGACTGGGACCGGTCGCATGACCGTGTCCGTGGCCGTGTCCGTGACCGTGCCCATGACCGTGGCCGTGCCCATGACCGTGGCCGTGCCCATGACCGTGGCCGTGCCCGTGACCGTGGCCTCCGGCGCGGAGGTGCCGGCGGAAGAGCCAGATCCCGACGCCGACCACCATCAGTCCGGCGACGAGCTGGAGGCCGGAGGTGAGCCGCTCGAGCGGCAGCAGGTCCGAGAGCGAGAGGAACGTCCAGGCCAGCGCGATGACCAGTACCGAGAGGGTGTGCATCACCGCGACCGAGACGCCGAGCCACGCGGCGTCGCGCACCTTGCCGTCCGAGCCGACCAGGTACGCCGCCGCGAGGCTCTTGCCGTGCCCCGGACCGACCGCGTGGGCGGCGCCGGCGGCGAAGGCGAGCACGAAGGCGACCGGGAGGAATCCAGGCGACTGGACCAGGCTCAGCAGACGGTCATCGAGGGACGTGGGGGGCACGGGACCTCATCGAAACCGGCGCAGTTGAAGTCAACGGTGTTGATCGATGGCCGCGCGGGGCCCGCCAGGTGAAGAGAAAGGTAAAGGAATCCCTCAGCGCACGGTGCAGGACGAGCGCACGGTGGCGTTCGAGCTGCCGGCGCTCGCGCCCGGCGACATCTCCAGGCGCGGGTCGCCCTCCTGGCCCTTGCCCGAGCGCAGCACCAGGTCGACGGTCTGGGACTTGCCCGGGTCGAGCAGGACGCCGACGCTGGCGACCTTGCGGCCGGCGTACGACAGGACGGAGGGGTTGTTGACGCGCTGGCCGTCGACCGACATCTCCACGACCTCGCCACCGACCGGCGTGCTGACGTAGACGACGAGGAGCTGCTGGCCCGGGTCGGTCCGGTTGCCGGGGAAGAACTCACCGGTGATGGTGTCGGGCAGCTCGTCCGCGCCCGGCGGGGTGGCGTTGTCGAAGTTGATCGTGACGCCGAGGGTCTGGCGGCCGCCGGTGCAGCCGCGGGAGAAGAGCGAGGCGTTCTGGCGCAGGTAGTACTGCATCTTCGTCGGGCCGGCGTCGTTGACGTAGATGCCCACCTCGGGATGGTCGGGGTCGCGGCCGACGAACTCGCCGGCGATCCGGGTGCCGGCGATCTCGGCCTGGGCGGCGGGGTCGAAGAAGTGCATCCGGACCCGGCCCTCCTGGACGCCGCTGACGAGCCCGCGGACCAGGTCGGGCGCGCTGCCGCGGCCGTCAGCGAAGGCATTGAAGACGCCCTTGGCGACGGCGTCCTGGTAGTCGCTCTGGCCCTGCGTGGTCGGGACCAGCGCGTAGACCTGGTTCTCGACGCGGGCGACCACGTCCTTGGCGGTCACCGGCGGGTAGCCGGCGACGGGGACCGCGCCGAGCGTGGCGAGGAGGTAGGACACGGCGACCGGGTCGACGTACAGGACGCCGTCGACGCGCTGCCCGGTCACCTGCTGCCAGCGGGCCCGGATGAGCTCGGACGAGCGGGGGATGTCGGGGGTCAGCGTCGCGTCGACGCCGGCGGTGCCGAGGATCTCGCCGAACAGCGCGCGCTCCTCGGAGGTCAGCGGCAGGATCGGCTTCTCGCTCGCGCCGAGCGAGGCCATGTCGCGCTGATCGACGATCTCGACCTTGCCGCGGCTGGCGCGGACCAGCGAGAGCGAGCCCGGCAGGCCGCCGCTGCTGCGCGACTCGGCGTTGTTCTGGAGGACGAGCAGGTAGTTGCGCGGCTTGTCCTGGCCGAGCAGCACCGGGAGCAGCCGCGCCGCCCGGTACGTCGACCCGAGCGTGTCGCGCGCGTCGTCCACCAGCCCGCGGAGCGCGGTGAAGCGGGTCTGCACCGGCCCGATGAAGGCCGACGAGTCCACCTCGCCGAGCCGCGTGCTCGCCGCGTCGAACGCGCGCTCGCTGCGCTGGGCCGGCTCCTCGAGCCCGGCGACCTGCTCGAGCGGGAAGACGTGGCCGGCCGGCTTGAACGTCTCGGCCGAGACCTGGTCGGCGGCGTCGATGACCGGCGGCAGGCCCTCCCGACCGAGGTCGCGCAGCACCTCGGCGACGGTGGCGACGCCCTCGGCGTCGTCCCCCAGGACCGGCACGTGCTCGAAGACCCACCAGGTCGGCCCGCTCGTGCGGTCCGCGGCCGCGTCGGTCGCCCGCTGGTACGCGCGCAGCGCCTCCCGGGCCCCCTGAGCGTCCCCGCGCACCAGCGCCTCGCGCATCTCGCGCGCCTGGACCTCGGCGTCCTTGAGGTCGCGGGCGGTCCCGGTGAGGGCAAGAAGCGTCCATCCCAGTCCCACGAAGAGGACGAAACCCAGCGCGATCGCGATCGTCGCGCGAGGATGGTCCCGGCGGAAGCGACGTACCTGACGGAGCGCCCGCCGCACGCCTCGAGATCGGCGCCGACGCCGGATCTCGGGCGACATAGGACGGGACACTAGTGGTCGATACCTCGACATGGAACAGTGACCCCGGCCGGGAGCGGACGTTGGTCACAGGGGCGTGCCCTAGGATCACCGTGCATTGGGGCCACGCAAGACACAGCAAGGGATGGGGACTTGGATTTCAAGCAATTTCTGGCGGTGCTGAGGCGTCGCTGGATGAGCATCGTGGCCATCATTCTCCTCGCTCTCGCGGTCAGCTCGGCGGTCACCTTCACGCGCACCCCGATGTATGAGTCGAAGAGCAAGATCTTCCTCACCGTCGACGTCCGCGACACCACCGACGCCTACGCCGCGCTGCTCTTCGCGTCGAACCGCGCGGCGTCGTACGCCACGGTGGTCAAGAGCACCGAGCTCGCCACGATCGTCAAGGAGCAGCTCAACCGCAAGGAGAGCGCCGACGTGCTCGCCTCGCGCGTCGACGCCGAGGTGATCGACACGACCTCGCTGATCCAGATCACGGTCAAGGCCGAGAACCCGCGCGACGCGGAGACGATCAACGACCGGACCACCAAGGAGTTCATCAAGTACGTCGGGGGTCTCGAGACACCCGGCGGCGAGGGCGGCGGCCAGTCCCAGATCCTCGCCCAGATCACCGACAACGCCAGCTACAACCCGAACCAGGTCTCCCCCGACATCGTGCTCAACCTCGTCGTCGCGGCCCTGATCGGCATCCTGCTCGGCATCGGCCTGGCCATCGCCCGTGAGCTCCTCGACCGCACCATCCGCACCGCGGACCACGTCTCCGAGCTCACCGAGTCGCCCGTCCTGGCCAGCATCGGCTTCGACGGCGACATCCGCTCCGCACCCCTGCTGACCGACCTGGGCGGCTTCGCGGCCCGCACCGAGGCCTTCCGCCTGCTCCGGACGAACCTGCAGTTCATCGACCTCGACCACCAGCCCCGCTGCCTGGTCATCACCAGCGCCGTCCCCGGCGAGGGCAAGACCATGACGTCGACCAACCTCGCCGTCGCCCTCGCCCAGACCGGCCGCAACACGCTCATCATCGACGCCGACCTCCGTCGTCCCCGCGTCGCGAGCACCCTCGGCCTCGACCCCGCCGTCGGCCTCACCACGGCCCTCGTCGGCAAGACCGAGATCCACGACGCCATCCAGGTCCACGAGGCCAGCGGCCTGCACGTCCTCGCGTCCGGCGCCAAGCCGCCGAACCCGACCGAGATCCTGCAGTCGAAGATCACCCACGACCTGATCCTGCGGCTGCGCTCGTCGTACGACATGGTGATCATCGACGCCCCGCCGCTGCTCCCCGTGGCCGACGCCTCGGTGCTGGCCAAGCTCGCCGACGGCGTCATCATCGTCGTACGGCATGCGCGGACGACCAAGGACCAGGTCAACGAGGCCATCAACCGCCTCAACCACGTCGGCGCCCGCCTCTACGGCGTCGTGGTCAACATGGTCGCCAAGCGCGCGATCGGCTCGTATTACTACTACTACTACGAGGAGACGAGCCCCTCGGGCCGCGGCGACAAGTCGAGCTCGAAGTCGAACGGCTCCGGCCGCCGCCGCGCCTGACACCCCGCGCCACGCCGCAAGCACCCGAGCCGCCGGTCCCCGTACGAGGGGCCGGCGGCTCGTGCGTGGGGCGGAGGTGGCGGCCGCGAAGCGGACCGAGCGAAGCGAGGGTCCTTGACGGCGGGGGACGGCCGGCTGAGCGCGGCCGCCACCGCAACCAAGCTCACCAGCCACCCTGCAACCTCGACCCAGGAAACCTGCACCCTCAACCCAGCAACCCTGCGACCTCGGCGGGCTGGAAGATCAGCCCTTGCGGACGAAGACCATGAGGGTCGGCGCGAGGGCCGGCGGGGTCAGGCGGTCCACGAGCTGGGCGACCCGCCAGGCCGGCGCGTTCGACCCGAAGTACGTCGGCTCCGAGGCGTGGCCGTAGACGACGAGCTCGTTCGGCGCCGGGAACAGCGAGGAGAGCGAGCGGCGGGTGTTCATGCTGTAGCGGACCGGGAAGACGTCCTCGGCCTTGCGGTGCGGCTGGAGCCGGGAGAGCACGCGGGTGTGCAGGTCGTTGGGTACGGCGCGGGCGCCGATGCCGATGATCCCCCACTTGTTGGGGGTGCGGGCGGCGATCCAGCCGCCGGGCTTGAGGATGCGGAGCATCTCGGCGGCGACCGTGGGGGCGTCCGCCTCCCCCACGTGCTCCAGGACGTGGTCGGCGAGGACCAGGTCGAAGGAGGCGTCCGCGAAGGGCAGCAGGGCGCCGGGCTCGATCACCTGGGCCGAGGCGAGGGTGGGGTTGTCGAGGACGACGGGGTCGACGTCGACGCCGTGGACCTCGGCGACCCGCTCGTGGAAGGAGCGGAGCATGCGGTGCAGGTCCGGGAAGGGCTCGATGGCCCACAGGCCGCGGCCTGCGCCGAAGTCGAGGACCCGGCTGTCGGGGGCGAGCAGCGCGTTGACGCGCGTGTAGAACTCGATGAAGCCGTCGTGGCGGGTGTAGCCGCCGGCACGGACCTCCGGGTACAGCCGGGTGAGGGTCTCGCCCGGGCGGAACGTCGATTCGGAGTCGTTCACGACCACACCTTAGATCTCTAGAGGTCCGCGAGGAGGGCGTCGACCGAGGCGAGCACCCTTGCGGGAGGGATGGACACGTCGTCGAGCACGCCCTGGTTGGGTCCGTCGGGACCGGCGGCGGGCTCGGCGACGAGGTAGCGGTAGTCGGCGTCGATCGCCTGGCAGATGGCCCACAGGCCCAGGTGCACGTACGTCGACGCGAACATCTCGAGCACCCGCACCCCGGGCCGGGCGAAGGTCAGGTTCGTCAGCGCCGCCCCGTGCGGCGAGACGACGACGTCGGCGCCGTGGAAGAGGTCGATCTGCTCCTGGACGCTGTGCTTGCCGGGGTCGATGCGGACGAAGCCGCGCCGTTCCAGCTCGGGCCACAGCGCGGCCTCCTCGACGTACCGGCGGGTGCGCGGGGTGGTGCCGCGGGTGATGTAGAGGCGGCGCGGGCCGTCGGCGACGCCCGCGCTGGGGGGCAGTCGCTTGCGCAGCCAGTCGACCGTCGCGGGCGGGGCCTGGAGCGCCCAGTTGGGGTTGCTCGGGACGAGGAGGCGGTCGGCGCGGACGGTGCGGCCGCGCTCGGGCTGGATCAGCCGGCCGCGGACGCCGGCGAGCTCGAGCAGCTGGCGCTGGTACCCCGTCCCGTGCGGTACGACGACCGCCGCGACCTCGTCGAGCACCCGGTCGCCGAGCGTCTCGTCGAGCACCGCCAGACGCCCGATCGCGTCGTAGAGGAAGTGGTAGTAGTTCTCGGCCGTGCCGCGGGCGGTGAGGCTGAGCACCGTGCCGCGGACGTGCTCGGTCGGGCCGAGGGTGGGCCGCAGGAAGATCGGGTGCTCGCGCCAGTCGACGACCCCGAAGTAGGTGCTCGTCTCGTGGTCGAGGACCTTGCCGGGCGTGGTCGCGGCGCCGTAGTCGCCGGAGAGCCGGCCGTCGGCGATCTCGAGCGTGAACGTCGCCGGCACCGTCGTCGCGGGCACCCGCGGCGTGGGCACGGTCGCGGCGTGGATCGCGGCGAACAGCCAGTGTCCGGCAGGCTCCCCGAGCGTCGCGGGGCGGACCCACGGCTCCTCGGGGCGTCCGGGGTGCAGCGTCACGCCGGGCTCGCCCGCGGCGGTGTCGCGCGCGGACGAGGTCGCCCGGCGCGGGACGCCGCGGGCACCGAGGAGCGGCGAGAGCACCCGGAAGACGTGGCCGAGCAGCCGGGTGACCAGGAGGTGCACCCGCTTGAGGAACGGCCACCACGGCCGCAGCCAGGCCGGGAGGCTCATCGCGCCACCAGCCGGCGCACGACCGCCCACACCGGGCGGAAGCGGACGACGCGGCCGATGAGGACCCGCATCCACAGCGGCTTGATGATCCGCTTCACCGCGCGCGAGAGGCGTCCGTCGATCTGGAGCAGGACCAGCTCGAGCTCGGCCTCGGCCCTCTCGTTCAGCTCCACCGACGCCGGGTGGACGAGCGGCAGCGGCATCTCCTGGGCGGGCATCGGGTCGCGTGCGGTGTGCGTGTGGGTCGCGTCGGGGCCGAAGCCGTCGTTCTCGACCAGGTTGAGCGAGGGCGTGATCGACAGCCCGCGCCGGGACATGATGGTCACCCACCAGTGGTGGTCCCAGCCGCGCGAGTCGCCGTCGCGGTCGCCGGCCACCTGGGTGAAGTGGCGCAGCGCGGCCTCGGTCACGAGCGCGTCGGGGTGCGGCAGCACCTCCACCGGCCGTACGGCGTCCGCGGTGCGCGGGGTCGCGCCCACCCGCTCCTCGGCCCCGGCGTGGTCACGCGGGAAGACCGCGCGGTGCGCGTGCCAGCGGTCGGCCCAGGTCGCCCAGCCCCACACGCTCGCCCAGGTGGTGAACGCGTAGCTGTCCGAGCCGAACATCCCGCGCGGGATGCCCTTGTTGTCGCCCGCGACCTGCCAGACCCGCGGCTCGGCGGCGTAGCGGTCGAGCAGCTCGACGCAGAAGTCGAAGAACGTGGGGTGCGGGATGCAGTCGTCCTCGAGCACGATCGCCCGGTCCACCTGGGCGAAGACCCAGTCCAGGCCGAGCTCGACGTTGGCCTCCAGCCCGATGTTGCGCTCGGCGAAGCGGGTGTGGACCCGCCCCGGCCAGGGCGCCGACGTGAGCAGCTCGCGGACCTCGGCGCACCGCGCGGCGTCCTCGGGGTGGGTCGCGCGCGGGCCGTCGACGACGAGGAAGACGTCCTCGGGAGCGGCCGCGAGCACCGCCTCGACCGTACGGCGGACGACCGCGGGCCGGTTGAACGCCACGATGACGACGGGCGTGCGGAGCGGGAGGGCGGACGACTCAGGCACGACGGCCCTTCTCTCCGAGCTGGGTCAGGAACCGGTGGGTGGCGGTCGCCGCCTTGCTGTTGACCGCGGTCCGGGCCGCGTGGCGCAGCCGGGGCGAGCGGAGGACCTGCCGGGCCAGGGTCGCCGCACGGCCGCCGACCCGGCTGAGCACCAGCTCGAGCTCGCGCTCGACGTCGGTCGACAGCGCGACCTGCGCGGGGTGGTGCAGCGGGAAGCCGATCGACGCCGCGGCGTGGTCGCGCTTGCCGGGCGCGACACCGTGGGTGGCGTCCTCGCCCCAGCCGACGTTCTCGACCATGTTGACCGCCGGCGAGGTCGCCAGGCCGCCGAGCGTCATCATCGTCAGCCACCAGTGCTTGTCCCAGCCGTGGGTGACGGTGTCGGACGACGCCGCCGCCTCGGCGAAGTGCTGCTGACCCGAGCGGGTCACGAGCAGCCCGTCCCGCGGGGCGGCCGGGACGGTGCGCACGGGCGCGTCCCCGGAGACGTGGTCGCGCGGGAACACCTCGCGGTGCCGCTGCCAGCGGTCGGCCCAGGTCGCCCAGCCCCACACGCTCGCCCAGGCGGTGAACGCATAGCTGTCGTCGCCGAAGAGCCGGCGCGGTACGCCGAGCCCGCTGCCCGAGACCTGCCACACGCGCTCGTCCTCGCGGTAGCGCTCCAGCAGCTCGTCGGCGTAGCGGAAGAAGTCGGGGCCCGCCTGGCAGTCGTCCTCGAGCACGATCGCGCGGTCCACCTGCGCGAACACCCAGTCCAGGCCGAGCTCGACGTTGGCCTCCAGGCCGAGGTTGGTCTCGGCGTAGCGGCGGTGCACCTCGCACGGCCAGTCGACCTGCTCCAGGACCGCACGGGTCGCCGCGCACCGCTCGGCGTCGTCGGGGTGGGTCGGACGCGGCCCGTCGGCGACCAGGAAGAGCTGCGCAGGGCGCGCCGACCTGATCGCGGCCAGCGTCTGCTCGGTGAGCTGCGGCCGGTTGAAGGCGATGAGCGCCACGGGGGTCGTGAGCAAGCCGTTCCTCGGGTGTGTGGACTGGCGATGAGCGAGCGGTGATCTGGCGATGATTCGGTGGAAAGTCTTCCACCAGATGTCAGAACGACCCGCGCCCGATGCGGTTACAGTTGCGCGCTGTGCCCCCGATTTCCGCAGACGCACTCGTCGCCAAGGCCCGTCGTGCCAACCCCGAGCTGGTCGCCGGCTGGCTCCGCCGCCGGGCCAAGTCGGGCGCTGCCCGCGCCGGCTTCATGGTCAGCCGGATCGATGAGGAGGGCCGCCGCTACGTCGAGGTGACCCACAACGACGACGTCGCGCTGCCCGCCGGTGCCGAGACCGAGCTGCGCCAGGACAACCCGCGCCTCGCCGAGCTCCAGGCGACGTACGACGCGCTCGACCTGCCCTCCGCGGTCCACACCCAGTGGCGCCAGGGCTTCCTCAAGAAGAACCTCTCGCTCGCCTGGTTCCGCGGCGACAACGCCTACGTCTGGCAGTTCCGCCAGCTCGGCAACGCCGCCCGGATCCGGATGTACCTCGCCATGCTCGACGTCCAGGAGCGCGACAAGCTCGGGCTGTTCGACAAGCTCACCGAGGACGGCCTGTTCGGCGCGTTCACGTTCGAGTTCGGTCAGCGCCCGTCGGTGAGCCGCGACCTGCTCGACAGCATCAACGAGATCAACTACCTCGACGAGCAGATGGGGCTCTCGTCGATCCAGGGCCTGCGCGTCCTCGACATCGGCGCCGGCTACGGCCGCCTCGCGCACCGGATGTCGACCGCGTTCCCCGACCTCGCGGCGTACGACTGCGTCGACGCGGTCGCCACCTCGACCTTCCTGTGCGAGTACTACACGAAGTTCCGCGGGCTGCCCGAGAGCGTGCGCGTCGTCCCGCTGAACGAGCACGAGAAGCTCGCCGAGCGCTATGACGTCGCGGTCAACATCCACTCGTTCTCGGAGGCCTCGCACGACGCCGTGTGCTGGTGGCTCGACCGGATCGCCGAGCGCGACATCCCGTGGCTGCTCATCGTCCCGAACACGCCCGACGAGCTGCGCAGCACCGAGCTCGACGGCTCGATGAAGGCGTTCCGCCAGGACGTCCTCGACCGCGGCTACGAGCTCGTGGACGACCGCCCGATCCACCAGTCCGACGAGCTCCGCGAGCTCATCGACCTGCACGACCGGTTCTACCTCTTCCGCAAGAAGGCCTGAACCCCTAGAGCGACCAGGTCGGGAACGACTGACCGGTCAGCTCGCGCAACCGATCGACCTCCGGCTGCAGCTCGGCCCGCAACGCCGCCTCGATGGCGGGGCTGAGCTGCGGCCGCTCGATCTTCTCCCCCGTACGACGCCACGCGAGGTGCACCAGTCGCTGGGCGGCGGGCAGCCGCCGGACGGCGCGCACCAGCGGGCCGCGGCGCAGCGCCATCAGCCACGGCGGGAGCCCGCGCTTCTCCTCGGCGGTGTTGTAGCGGCCGTACTCCTCGGCGGTGAGCTCGGGACGGTCGAGGCCGAGGAAGTCGAAGACCCGGCCCATCGTGCCGACCAGGTCGGCACCGAGGTCGGCGAGGTCGACGACGAGGACCCGGTCCCGCCCGAACCGCTCCAGGTACGCCGCCAGCTGGGTCCCGTAGCGGCTCGACGCCACGAGCGGGCTGGTCGGCTCGGCCGGGTCGGCGAGCTCCTCGTCCAGCGGGCGCTCGGCGGAGTTCCAGGCGACCATCTCGACGTGCTCGGCGATGATCCGGTCGACCGGGTCGCGCACGAGGTAGATGATCCGGGCGTCCGGCACCAGGTCGGCCATCCGGTCCACGACGCCCGGGTAGCAGGGGGTCTTGCTGTAGAACGGCGTCGACTCCAGGCGGTAGCGGGTGCCGGTGGCGAACCGCTCCTGGTAGGCGCCGATCCAGTCGCGGCAGTCGGGGTCGGTGAAGAAGCGCATCTCCTTCTCCTCCGATGCCGCGACCTCGGGGTGCACCGCGAGGTAGTTGTGCATGCTCGTCGTGCCGGCCTTGGTCGCCCCGACGACGACGACATTGGGCAGTCGCGCGGGATCGGGCGTGACCGGCGCCGGGTCGCCGCGGCGTACCCGGTTCCGGGCGGCGACGCGCACCGTGCAGTTCGGGCAGGCGTCGACGGGTCCGCCGTCGGCCGCCAGGGTCCAGCCGGTACGACGCAGCCAGGCCGGACTGGCGATGGTCAGGACGGGCGGGACGCAGAGGTCGCACTGCATCGAGACCCGGCCGTGGGCCAACGGGGTGAGGAGCACGCGGCCGAGGATAGGGCCTGCCGGACCATCCGCTCCCCGGAACGCCTCCACCGGACCTACGGCGTGTGTAGGCTGCGCCGCGTGCGCCAGGCCCTGACGACCCTTGTCTTCCTGCTGCCTCCGAGCAAGCTGAAGAACCGGCTCCTGCGCAGGCTGGGACACGCGATCCCGGACACCGCGGTCGTCGGCATCAACCTCGTGCGTCGCGTGGACCGGTTCGAGCTGGGCGAGGGCTCCCTCATCCACCACTTCAACATGTTCCGCGACCTGCGCCTGGTCAAGCTCGGCGTCGGCTGCCGCATCATGCTGTTCAACCAGGTGGTCGGCGACTCGGGCTACGAGCCCGGCGCGCCCCCGACCGACGACCTGCGCACGCTGCGCATGGGCGACGACTCGCACATCATCAGCCAGCACTACCTCGACTGCGGCGGCGGGATCATCCTGGGCGACAACGCCTGGGTGACCGGCATCCGCTCGACGCTGCTGTCCCACGCGTTCGACCCCACCAACGGCGGCGTCATCCTCGACCCGGTCACCATCGGCGACCGGGCGGTCATCGCGACGTCCTGCACGATGCTGCCCGGCACCGTCGTGGGCGAGGGCGCGCTGATCGCGGCCGGCTCGACCACCTGGACCGGCCAGGAGGCCAAGGGCGCCCACCTGCACGGCGGCGTACCGGCCCGCCGGCTCGCGCCGATCGACATTCCTCGCCACGTCTACGACCGAGCCCGTTACCAAGGACCCCGTGACGTCGTTGGGATCTCCGAACCCCCATCTGAGTAGAGGTCGGCATGAACGAGATTGAGCCCAGGATCGTCACGATCGTCACCGAGCTGCTGGAGCGCTCGGACCGCGAGGACCAGACGGTCTCGCTCGGCGCCACGCTCCACGGCGACGACGGCCTCGGCCTGGACTCGCTCGAGACCGCCGAGCTGTCGGCGATCCTCGAGGACGAGTTCGGCACCGACCCCTTCGGCGCGGGCCTGCTGCCCGAGACCGTCGCCGACATCGTCGCGTTCTACGCCGACGCCACCGCCGCGTCCGCATGACCGCTCCCCGCACGGTCATCGTCACCGGCGGCAGTCGCGGGCTCGGCGAGGGGATCGTCCAGCACTTCCTCGACGCCGGTGACCGGGTGGCCACCTGTGCGCGCAGCGAGACCGACGCGGTCCGCTCGTGGCAGGCGGACCCGGCCTACGCCGACCGCTTCCTCTTCCGCAAGGCCGACCTGGCCGACCGGGAGCAGTCCACGCAGTTCGGCAAGGACGTCATCGCCGAGTGGAAGTCGGTCGACGTCCTCGTCAACAACGCCGGGGTGGCCCGGGACGGCATCCTCGCGCTGTTCAGCGACGACGACTCCGACACGGTCATCGACCTCAACCTCAAGGCGACGATCCACCTCACCAAGCAGATCGTGCGCAACATGCTGGCGCACGGCGGCGGCCGGATCGTCAACATCTCCTCGATCACCGGGCTCACCGGCTACCGCGGGCTCAGCGTCTACGGCGCCACCAAGGCCGCGCTCGACGGCTTCACCCGCGGCCTGGCGCGCGAGCTCGGCTCGCGCAAGATCACCGTCAACAGCGTCGCCTCGGGCTACCTCAAGACCGAGATGAGCCACGGCCTCGACGACGACCAGCTCAACCAGATCGTCCGCCGTACGCCGGCCGGGCGGCTCGGCGAGCCCGACGACATCGCCCGGGCGATCGCCTTCCTCGTCGACGAGCGCAACGACTGGATCACCGGTCAGGTGCTCGTCGTCGACGGCGGCCTCACCGCCTGAGGCTGTCCTCCTCCGCGCCGACCAGCGCGAGGTACTCGGCGACGAGTGCCTCGCGCTGCTCCGGCGCGACGCGGTTGTCGTCGGTCGCGAACGTGTGCATCAGCCGGCCCTTGTAGAACGTCAGCGCCAGGAAGACCACCTGGTTGGGCGCGGCGACGAGCTGGCCGTGCAGGCTGCGCAGCCACTCCGGGTCGGTGCCGGCGTCGACGACGCCCATGTTGCTCACCACGACGCACGGCGGCCCGGCGGCGAGTGCGGCCGCGATCCGGTCCCGCCCGACGGCGAGCTCGGAGACCGCGTCGAGCCGGGTGAGGTGGAAGAACAGGTCGCCCTCGCCGCGGCCGAGCGCCTCGACGATGCCGGCCTTGACCTCGGCGGCGAGTGCCCAGCGATCGGCGACCTCGACCCGGAACGGCCGGGAGAGCACGGCGATCGCCATCGCCTGCGCGAGCGCCGGGTCGCTCGGCGGTGCGCCGAGGTCGGCCGGCGCGGCGAGCTGGAGCGTGGTGTCGCCGCCGGCCAGGACGTGCGCGGTGCTGGTCAGGAGCGCCGAGACCACGTTGGCGAACGGGTTGGCGCCGTGCGCCCGGCCGTCGGCGACGATCCGGGCCGAGGTCTCCGGGCCCATCTCGACGTGGCGCAGCCAGGAGCGGCGCGGGACCGCGGCGTCCGGCCAGTCCGCCGGTCCGGGCGGACCGAAGGCGGCATTGCGGGTCTTGATCTCGCGCAGCAGGTCGATCATCGCGGCTCGGCTCTGCTGCCACGGGTGGGTGGTCGCGGGCGCGGGCGGCTCGGAGAGCTGCTGCTGCTCGGGAACGTCCTGGCCGTCGAGCATCCGCACGAACCACTGGAGCTCGGTGATCCCGATCCGGCCGTCGATGACGGAGTGGTGACCGTTGAAGATCACCCGGGAGCGGCCCTCGCCGGGGCTGGTCACGTAGTGGCAGCGCAGCGGTACGCCGAGCGGACAGGCCGTGTCGCCCTCCTCCTCGAACACCCGGTCCCACGCGCTCACCGGCAGCTCGTCGCTGCGGAAGACGTCGTGGTCGAGACCGACGTCGGCGATGGTGAGGTCCTCGGTCGCGGCCGAGCGCGCGAGCACCCGGCGGGCACGGAAGGCGTCCCACGTGCGTCGTACGTCGTCGGGGTCGAAGCAGCGGTCGAGATCGGCCGAGATCATGGAGGTGCTCGGCCAGGCCTGGTCGAGGAAGGTGTAGTACTTCTCCGCGACCGTCATCGGACGATGGGCACCCACGCGCACTCCAGCCTCTCGGGACACAGGACGATCCTGCCCCCTGCCAACGCTTCGACCGCCCTCCGGGTGACGCATGCGCCATACTCGCCCCGGACTTTCTGCGAAAGGATCGACACCGATGATCGGGTTGCTGGAGAAGGCCGCCGCCGAACGGCCGGCGCAGGTCGCGGTCGTCACCCCCGAGGCCACGCTGACCTACGGCGAGCTGCTCGACGGCGCCCGCCAGGTCGCCGGAGCCCTCGCCGAGCGCGGCATCGAGCGGTTCGCGGTGCTCGAGCCCGACGCCGGCTGGGTGCTGCGCCTGCTCGCCGGTGCGGCGGCCGTGGGCAGCGAGCCGTGCCAGTACCAGCCCGACCTCGACGCCGCTCAGTTCGCCGAGCAGGCGGCCGCGCTCGGGCACACCATCGTCGTCACGCGGCGTACCGACCTGCCGGCGGGGTTCACCGTGCTGCGGCCCGACACCCTCGGCGCACCGTACGACGGCGGCCCGGTCGCCGAGGGCGCCCCGCAGCCCGTGATGATCCGCACGACCGGCACCACCGGGCTGCCCAAGGCAGCCCGCCACGACTGGGCGGTGCTCGCCCGGCGCGCCGGCACCGCGCGGCCGCACCCCGAGGAGCGCTGGCTGCTGGCCTACGGACCCCAGCAGTTCGCGGGGATCCAGGTGCTGCTGCACGTGCTGGCGGTGCAGGCCACACTGGTCGCGCCGTTCCCGCGCCAGCCCCGCGACGGCCTGGCCGCGCTCGTCGAGCAGGACGTGACCTGCGTCAGCGCCACCCCGACGTACTGGCGCTTCCTGCTGGCCGAGGCCCGCAGCGCCAAGGCCGCGCTCCCCCGGCTCACCCAGATCACGCTCGGCGGCGAGGCCAGCCCGCCCGACCTGCTCGCCGAGCTCCAGGACGCCTTCCCCGACGCGCGGATCTCGCAGGTCTACGCCTCCACCGAGTTCGGCTCGATCGCCTCGGTGCGCGACGGGCGCCCCGGTCTGTCGGCCACCAGCCTGTGGGGGCCCGACAACCCGGAGGGCCTGCTCAAGGTCGAGGACGGCGAGCTGCTCGTCCGGGCCGGCACCGGGATGCTCGGCTACGCCGGCGACGCGGCCGAGTCGCCGCGCGAGGCCGACGGCTGGGTGGCCACCGGCGACCTGGTCGAGGTGGTCGAGGACCGGGTCCTCTTCCGCGGCCGCTCGTCCGAGGTGATCAACGTCGGCGGCGTCAAGGTCCACCCGCTGCCGATCGAGGAGCGGGTCGCCGCCGTGCCCGGGGTCCAGGTGGCCCGCGTCCACGGCCGCGCCAACCCGATGGTCGGCGCCGTCGTCGCCGTCGAGGTCGCGCTCACCGACGAGGGCCGCGCCGACGAGAGCGCCGTCAAGGCCGCCATCCGCAGCGCGTGCGCGGACCTCCCGCGCGCCTGGCAGCCGCGCAGCATCAAGGTCGTCGCCGAGGCCGAGCTGGCCGCGGCGACCAAGGGCGGCAAGACGGTGCGGGCTACTTCACCGGAGTGAGGCGGTGCCGGCCGGGCTTGGCCGGCACGGGCTTCGGCTCCGGCCGCGGCGCCGCGGCGGCCGGCTCGGGCACCTCGGGCAGCGGCCCGCGGCCCTTCCACACCACCGCGATCCACCAGCACACGGTGGAGACGCCGGTGCCGACGGCCATCGCCCACAGGGCGCCCTCGGCGTCGCCCCAGGCGGCGCCGATGACCATGCAGACGCCGACCAGGACGATCGAGACGATGTCGGTGACCATCGCGGTCTGGATCCGGTGGGTGCCGATGAGCGAGGCGCGCAGGCCGCTCTGGGCCGCCATGAGCAGCACCTTGAGGCTGAGCGCGAGCATGAGCGGCTGGACGATGTCCCAGGCGTCGCCGAGCACCGCGTGGCCGATCACGTCGGGCAGGAAGACCAGCACGACGAGGTTGAGGACGCCGACGACGGTGGCGATCGTGATCGCGCGCCGCACGTGTCCCCAGACCAGGCGCGGGTCCTCGCGGTCGCGGGCGATATCGGCGGCGGCCGACGTACCGACCGCCATCTGGACGGCGGTGCTCGGCGCACCGAGCAGGGTCGCGGCCCGGAAGGCGGCCACCGCGATGGGGCTGCTGAACAGCGCCATGAGCGAGGCGGTGGCGAGCGCCGTACCGCTGGCGGCGAGCCCGCTGACCATCGAGCGCCACGAGAAGTCCCAGCGCTGGCGCAGCCAGTCGCGGCCCCCGCCCGTGGGCGCGCCGTTCTGGACGAAGACCCACAGCGACGCGATCACGCCGGAGCCGACCCACGCCGCGACCAACCAGGTCAGCGAGTCGAGGTCGAGCGCGCCGGCACCGACGAAGCCGACCGCGAGCAGCACGAACCACAGGGAGTCGAGCACGACGGCGCCGCCCGGGCGCTGCCGGGCGATCGCGAGGTAGCGGCCCACGTCGTGGAGCACGAGGAACGGCAGCGACAGGCCGAAGACCAGGATCGGTCCGCCCAGCGCGCTGCCGCTCGCGAGCAGCGCGGCACCGCTCGCCACCGTGACGGCCGCGGCCAGGACGCCGAGCTGGAGGGTCGCGCTGAGGATGGCGCCGGGGCGGGCGTCCGCGTCGTCGGGGTGGACCAGCGCGGTCGTCGAGATCAGGCTGCGGAAGACCACCTGGGCGACCGTGTAGACCATGACGACCAGGCTGTAGCGGCCGAAGTCGGCCGGGCCGAACGCGTGGGCCACCCAGATCAGCGCCGCGATGTTGGACAGGCTGGAGAGGATCTGGTCGACGGTGACCAGGCTGAGCCGACGGCCCGCCGAGGCGACGGGCGCGGTCATCGGCGCCTCCTATCCGCGGAGCAACCCTGGAGCACCCGCGCATCATCGCACGCACCCTGGACGGCCGCGCGGGAACGACCAACCATGGGCCGGGCACGGTAACGACGAGGTGCTCCGGCCGTTGTGCCATCGTGACCACCGTGGCTCTCAGCTCCGTCCTCCACAAAGCACAGGGCTCTGTGCGGGTGCAGCGCCAGCTCAGCAAAGTCCGCCGGCTCCGCAGCCGGCTCGTCAACGTCCCCCTCCAGCAGGTCGAGCACGCCCGCCGCCGGCTCGAGACCGAGGACGTCGACGTCCTGCTGCTGGGCGACAGCTCGACCCTGTGCTGGTCGCTGCGCGACACCGATCGCACGCTGCTGCCGGCCATGCTCGGCCAGCGGCTCGGCAATGTCGTCGCCCTCGCGGGGCCCGGCTTCGGCGCGGGGATCTACAGCGAGGCCACCCGGATCCTGTCCTCGATGGAGCGCCGCCCCAAGGCCGTCGTCTTCACGCTCGCGCTGCGCACCAGCACCGCGACCCACATCGTGGCCGACCCGATCACCGGCTACCACCGCTCGCTCGCCACGATGGCCAAGGTGCCCGGTGCCCGCCGCAAGGTCCGGTACGTCGGCCGCGGCGGCGCATTCGCCACCGACGAGGAGCGCGACACCTTCCTGGCCCAGCCCGTCGACAGCCGCTGGAGCGGCCGGCGCACCATCGGCTGGTACCGCGAGCAGCTCGTCGGCACCGGCCTCCCGCCGTGGCCCATCGAGCTCGAGAAGCTCCGCTTCGACTACTTCTACGGCGAGCAGCTGCGCGCCGACAACCCCGGCCTGGCGCGCCTCACCGAGCTCGCCCGCCACCTCGAGTCCTACGGCGTACCGACCGTCGGTGTGTGGACCCGGCCCCCGATGCAGCGCGGCGAGATGCACTTCCCCGGCGAGTTCGAGGCGCACGTGCGCTCCCACAAGGACCTGCAGGACCAGGCGATCCTCCGGGGCTCCGCCGCGATCGGCCCGATGCTCGACATCCACCTGGAGGACGAGGACTTCGAGGACAGCTTCAACGCCACCGAGCACTTCGCCTTCTCGGGCCGCACCAAGGTCGCCGACGCGATCGCCGACGCGGTGCGCGCGCGGTGAACGCCTCGTGAGCCCCGCGTCGTTCCGCGCCTTCGTGCGGATGCGCCGGGCCCGGCTGCGCGGCTGGCTCGCGCTGGTCCGGCTGCTGGTGGCGGCCGCCCGCGGCCAGGTCGACGAGATCTGGGTGGGCGACTCCCACTCGGTCACGTTCAACACCGAGCACTCCCCCTTGCCGGGCATCCTCCGCACCGGCGAGCGCCGCTGGACCTGGCACCTCGGTCCGCGGGTCATGTTCTCCATCGCCCGCGACGGCTTTCCGCCCACCCTGCTGCGGGTCGCGCGCCTGATCGCGCGGGTGCGCGGCGCCCGCGAGGCCGAGTGGTACTTCTCCTTCGGCGAGATCGACATCCGCTGCCACCTCGCCCCGCGCCTCGCCCAGGGCGGCGACGTCGGCTTCGTCGCGACGTACGCCGACCGCGTGCACGACCTGCTCGGCCGGCTCGGCGCGGACCACGGCACGCTCGTCGTACCGGTGCCGCCGTGCCTGGACAGCTACGACCACGCGGCCTTCCCGGTCGCGGGCACCCCCGAGGAGCGGCTCGCCGCCCACCGGTCCGTGCGGTCGGCGCTCGTCGTCGCCGTCGGCGCCGCGCCGGCCCACCCGCAGCTGCGCCTGCTCGACCTCACCGACGCCCTGGCCGGGCCTTCGGGCCTGATGCGCGACGAGCTCACCGACGACGGGTGCCACACCAACGCCGCCGGCCGCGACGTCGTACGGCGGGCGGTGGCGGCGCTCGTCCAGACGCCCTAGGCGAGCGTGCCCGGCACCAGCCGGTCGATGGCCGCCTGCGCGGCCACGTCGTCGCCGTGCACGACCGCGACGTCCCAGTAGGCGCGCGAGCGCGCCCGCCCGTTGGGCACGTCGTCGAGCACCCGCGAGCGCGCCGCCACCTGGTCGGTCGTGGTCTGCCCGAGCGGCGCACCGCCGTTGGCCCACACGGCCACGTTGCGGTAGCCCAGCGCCTCCAGCCGCGGCCACACCGCGTCGGGGTCGAGGCCCGCAAGGCGCGTCAGGTAGGGGTCGTACTCGAAGAACAGCACCGGGTGCGCGTCATCCCACGTCTCCGCGATCGCGGGGACCAGGTCGACGTCGTACCCGTCGGTGTCGGACTTGACCAGCCGCAGCTGCGCGAAGTCGGTGAACTCCGCCTTGAGCGAGGCCGGCGACACCGTCGGCATCGCGTCCCCCGCAGCGCCCTCGACGAACCGTGTCGTGCCGCCGGTGCGCACGGCCGTCGTACCGCTGTCCTCGCCGTCGACGGTCAGCAGCGCCTCGACGACCGCGATCCGCGGATCCTTGTCGACATTGCGGTGCAGGAACTCCAGGTACGCCCGGTCTGCCTCGATGCACAGCACCTTGCCGTCGGCCGCGTGCAGGATCTGCACCGCGGAGTCCCCCACGTTGGCCCCCACGTCCAGCACCGTCAGCGGCGCCGACTCGGCGAGGAGCCGGGCGAGCTCGACGAGGTTCTGCCCGTACTCCGGTCCCCACGCGGCATAGTCGGGCAGCCGGTGCGACCAGGGCAGCACCAGCTCGACGCCCTGCACCTCCCGCACGACGGGCCGGAAGGGGAAGCGGTCGCGAATCAGCCAACCGACGCGGCGCTTGGCGGTGGAAGCAAGGGTTCCGAGTCCGGTCACTCGCCGGATGCTAGGGCATATCGGCGCCCCGGGCGCGGTGATCCGCCAACGCCCTCCCCCTCCCCCCGCGAAGTGCGTGGGTTGCTGGTCCGAAGTGCGCCAACCTCCCCACTTCGGCCCCGCAACCGGCGCACTTCGTAGAGCAGGCACAGCACCCGCAGATTCGGCCCTAGGATGTGCGTCATGTCGGGCTCCATCGCAAATGCGACGACGACCGCCGCCCTCGACGCGGCGCGTGACTACTACTCCCACGAGCTCGCGCAGGGCGTGGATCGCTTCCTCCTCGAGGTCCGTACGACGTGCCCGTGGTGCGGCGGCGAGCGGCTCAAGCACCGGACGACGACCCGGGACCTGCGCCAGTTCAAGCCGGGCCGGTTCCGGCTGGACGAGTGCCGCTCGTGCGGGCACGTCTTCCAGAACCCGGCGCTGAGCGACGAGGGGCTGGGGTTCTACTACCGCGACACGTACGACGGCCTCAACGCCGAGCGCGCCGAGGCCAACCTGGGCTCGATGGGCGAGATCTACCGCAACCGGGCGAGCACGGTCTTCGACCACCGCCCCGACAAGCCGCGCCGCTGGCTCGACGTCGGTACGGCGTCCGCGCACTTCCCGGCCGCCGCTGCGCAGCTCTTCCCGGGCACGGTCTTCGACGGCCTGGACATGTCCGAGGGGGTGCTGTCGGGGCACCGGGCGGGCCGGATCGCGACGGCCTACCAGGGGCAGCTGCCCGAGCTCGCGCCCCAGCTGAAGGGCCAGTACGACCAGGTCAGCATGTTCCACTACCTGGAGCACACGCGGGACCCGCTGGCCGATCTCGACGCGGTCGCCACGGTGCTGGCCGACGACGGCTGGGTGCTCATCGAGCAGCCCGATCCGCAGGCCCGCTCGGCCAGGCTGTTCGGGTCGTGGTGGGCGGGCTGGAACCAGCCCGAGCACCTGCACATGGTGACGCTGCCCAACCTGACCAAGGCCTTGGAGGAGCGCGGCTTCGAGGTGGTCGAGGTGGTGCACCGCGAGGCGCACATCCCGCTCGAGGCGTTCATCGTGCTGGCGACGGTGCTCAACCGGATCGCGCCGGGCGAGGAGGTGCCGTGGCGCGACGGGCGTCCGCCGCGGTTCGCGCGGGCGCGCCGGCTGGTCGGCAAGGCGATCGCGGCGCCGTTCGTGCCGCTGGCGCGGTTCGTCGACAAGGTCGTGCTGCCGCGGATGCTGCGCAGCTATCACGCCTACCGGGTGCTGGCCCGCAAGAAGCCTGCCTGAGCCAGCACCCCGGCGGGGGCTCAGTCGAGCTCGCGCTTGTGCTGGACCAGCCGGCCCAGGTGCTCGATGTCGGCGTCGACCATGAGCTCGGCGAGCGCCTTGGCGTCGGTGTCGGCCTTCCAGCCGAGGACGTCGCGCGCCTTGGTCGCGTCGCCGATGAGGGCGTCGACCTCGGTCGGGCGCTCGTAGGACTTGTCGTAGCGGACGTGGTCCTCCCAGTCGAGGCCCGCGTGCGCGAAGGCGTACTGGCAGAACTCGCGCACGGTCGTGCCGATGCCGGTGGCGAGGACGTAGTCCTGCGGGTCGTCCTGCTGGAGCATCCGCCACATGCCCTCGACGTACTCGGGCGCGTAGCCCCAGTCGCGCACGGCCTCGAGGTTGCCGAGGTCGAGGTGGTCGCTGATGCCGAGCTTGATCGAGGCGACGCCGAGCGTGATCTTGCGGGTCACGAAGCTCTCGCCGCGCCGGGGCGACTCGTGGTTGAAGAGGATGCCGGAGACGGCGAAGAGGTCGTAGGCCTCGCGGTAGTTGACCGTCACCCAGTGCGAGTAGAGCTTGGCCGCGCCGTAGGGCGAACGCGGGTAGAACACCGTGTTCTCGCTCTGCGGCGGCGGGGTCGCGCCGAACATCTCCGAGGTCGACGCCTGGTAGAACCGGCAGTCGATCTTGGCCGCCCGGATCGCCTCGAGCAGGCGCAGGGTGCCCACGGCGTCGGTCGACGCGGTGTACTCCGGCAGCTCGAAGGACACCTTGACGTGGCTCTGGGCGCCGAGGTTGTAGACCTCGTGCGGAGCGATGTCGCGGATCTGGTTGCCCAGGCTGACGCCGTCGGTCAGGTCGCCGTAGTGCAGGTGGAGGCCCGACGTGCCGTGCAGGTGGTCGATCCGGCTGCGGTTCAGGGTCGATGAACGACGGACCAGCCCGTGGACCTCGTAGCCCTTCCCGAGCAGGAGCTCGGCGAGGTAAGAGCCGTCCTGACCGGTGATCCCGGTGATGAGTGCGCGCTTGGTCACGGGGGCACAGTATCGTCGCGCCTCGTGCATCTGGTCGTAGATTCCGTAGTCGTTCGCACCGGAAGCGTGACGATCGTGCTCGAACACCTCGTCCGCGCCTGGGCCGAGGCCTTCCCCGGCGACCGGATCTCGGTGCTCTTCGGACCCGAGGGGCAGACCTTCCCGCTGCCCGAGGGCGCGCACGCCGAGGTGCTCACCCAGCCCGGCGGTCCGCTCGGCGGGCTGTGGCTGCGCTCGGTGGCCGTACGGCGGGCCGCGAGCCGCCTCGGCGCCGACGCGGTGCTGGCGGCCGTACCGGCCAGCGGGCTGCTGGGCGCGCGCAGCCCGCGCGGGGTGATCCTCTACGACCTGCGCTTCGAGCTGCGCCCCGAGCAGTTCAGCCGCAAGACCCGCATCGCACGCAAGGTCTCGTGGCTGTGGAGCATGCGCCTGGCCGACCGGATCTTCACGATCTCCGACCGCACGCTGCACGACCTGCGCACGCTGCACCCCTCGCTGAGCGGCCGCGCCGAGACGGCCGCGCTCGGCTCCGACCACGCGCTCGCCTGGCCGCACCCCGCCACGGTCGAGGCCGACCACCCCTACGCGATCGCGTTCGGCCACTACGGCAACAAGAACGCCAACGCGGTCATCGACGGCTGGGCGCGGTTCTGCTCCGAGCACGCCGACCAGGCCGACGGCTGGCGGCTGCGCCTGGTCGGCATGGGCGCGCAGGACCGCGCGGCCGCCGAGGAGCAGGTACGCCGCCTGGGCGTCGGCGAGCGCATCGAGCTCATGCCCTGGCTGGACGACGACGCCTTCGCGCGCGCCTTCGCCGGTGCGGGGCTGGTGGTGTTCCCCTCCGACTTCGAGGGCTTCGGCCTGCCCGCGGCCGAGGCGATCCGGCTGGGCATCCCGGCCGTGGTCTCGACCGACCCGGCGCTGGCCGAGGTGACCGGCGGGCACGCCGTCGTCGCGGCCTCGACCACGCCGGCCGACCTGGCCGAGGGATTCGCCGCGGCGCTGGCCCGCACGCCCGAGCAGCTGGCCGCGGGCCAGGCGTTCGCGGAGGCGTTCACCTGGCGTCGTACGGCCGAGGTGATCCGAACCGGTCTCTCCTGAGGCCGCGCACCCCTACCCTTGCCCCGACCCGCTCGACCACTCGGAGGAACCCGATGCTCGTCTGCCCCGCCTGCGCCGGCTCCCGCATCCGCACCGGGCCCGCGTCCGGTGCGACCGGCCGCCGGATCACGGCCTGCCGTGACTGCGGCGTGCACTTCTGGGCCGACCACGAGGCGGCCGAGCGCCTGGAGGCGATCGAGATCCAGTCCGAGCTGACGGCCGAGGGCTACAGCGACTGGGTCGACATCAAGCGCGAGCAGGCCGGTCCCGAGGCGTGGCGCGACGCGATCGGCTGGATCCGCGGTGCGCTTCCCCCGACCGACGGCGCGCCGGTCATCTACGACGTCGGCGCCGGAGACGGGCACTTCCTGAGCCTGGCCCGCGACGAGGGCGGCTTCGCCGTGACCGGCAACGAGATCGCCAAGGGCGCCGTCGAGCTGGCCAAGGCGCGCTATGACGTCGACCTCGACCTCGGCGTCCTCGAGGACCTCGGCCACGTCGAGGACGTCGACGCGGCCACGCTGTGGTGCGTGCTCGCGCACGTCCCCGACGGCGACCAGCTGCTGCGCGAGGTGCACACGATGCTGCGTCCCGGCGGGGTGCTCTTCCTGCAGACCCCGCACTGGACCGCGGCCGACGGTGCCGCCAACGGCGTCAAGACGCTCACCGGCGGCCGGTTCAGCAAGGTCCCGGACCGGCGGATCGCCCAGCACCACTGGATCCTGCACACCCGGCGCAGCATCACCGCCCAGCTCGAGCGGCTCGGCTTCACCGACGTGGTCGCCGAGCCCAAGCTGCGCTACACGCTGACCTCGCGGGCCTACTTCGCCTCGATGAACCCGCCGCAGTGGACGATCGGGCCGGCCTCCTGGCTGCTCGACAAGGCCGTCGCCAGCCGGCTCGCGCCGCGCATCGTCCTCGACGTGCGCGCCCGCAAGGCCTGAGCCGGGCTCAGGCGACGATGCGCGCCGGCAGCAGGTAGTCCACCGCCGCCGGTACGCCGGTCCGCAGCCGCCGCAGGTCGACGCTGACCATGTGGTCGACGAGCTCGGCGAAGGTCACCCGCGCGCGCCACCCCAGGGCAGCCGCCGCCGGCTCCGGGTCGGCGACGAAGACGGTGGTGTCGGAGGGCCGCAGCAGCGCGGGGTCCTGGACGACGCGGTCGCCCGGGGCGCCGAGGCCGGCCGCCGTGAACGCCCGCTCCAGCAGGTCCTGGAGCGCGTGCACCCGGCCGGTGCCGATGGGCAGGTCGAGCGGCTCGTCGTGGGCGAGCTGGAGGCGCATCGCCTCGACGTACTCGCCGGCGAAGCCCCAGTCCCGCTGGACGTCGAGGTTGCCCAGGCTCACGCTCTCGCGCAGCCCGAGCGCGATCTCGGCCGCGGCGGCGGTGATCTTGCGGGTCACGAACTGCGCGCCCCGCAGCGGGCTCTCGTGGTTGTGCAGCACGCCGCAGACCGCGAACAGGCCGTGCTCCTCGCGAGCCCGGCGGACCACGTCGTCGGCGGCCGCCTTGGCCCGGGCGTAGGGGCTGTCGGAGGCGCTGCCGTGGACCTCGGCCGACGAGGCCTGGAACAGCCGCGGCTCGACCCCTCCGCGCTCGCGCAGCCGCAGCAGCGCGGTGACCAGGTGCGCGACCGGCGCGGCGTTGGTGGCCGCGGTGCGCTCGGGCTGCTCCCAGCTGCGCCCGACCGAGCTCAGCGCGGCCAGGTTGTAGACCTCGTCGGGCGCCACCTCGGCGACGAGCGCCTCGAGCGCCGCCCCCTCGCGCACGTCGAGCGGGCGCAGGTCGATGCCGTCGAGGTAGGTCCGCCGCGGGTCGTCGGGGGCGAAGCCGGGCGCGACGGTCCCGACCACGCGGCGCCCGGAGGCGCGCAGCGAGCGCGCGAGGTAGACGCCGTCCTGCCCCGCGACACCGGTCACCAGGGCGGTACGCACGAGGCGCAGCCTACTGAAGCCCGGAATGCCCGGCACGAGGCCGTGACGCGCGCCGCGACGCCTCGTTGGTCAGTGAACGCAAGGACGCTGGGGGGCGGATCACGATCGATGAGGAGTGCACATGAACTCGGGCCACGTTGATGTTCTCGTCGCCGGTGGCGGCGGTTTCATCGGAGGTCACCTGGTCGCCGACCTTCTCGCCCAGGGCAAGACGGTGCGCGCCATCGACGTGAAGCCGGTGGACGAGTGGTACCAGGTGCACGCCGACGCCCAGAACGGCGTCGCGGACCTGTCGCTCCTCGACAACGCCGAGCAGGCCACCAAGGGAGCGCGCGAGGTCTACATGCTCGCCGCCGACATGGGCGGCATGGGCTTCATCGAGAACAACAAGGCCCTGTGCATGCTGACCGTGCTCACCAGCACGCACATGCTCCAGGCCGCCCAGAAGTACGACGTCGAGCGCTACTTCTACTCCTCGTCCGCGTGCGTCTACGCCGCCGACAAGCAGACCGACCCGTCGGTGACGGCGCTCAAGGAGTCCGACGCCTACCCGGCCATGCCCGAGGACGGCTACGGCTGGGAGAAGCTCTTCACCGAGCGGATGGCCCGCCACTTCCGCGAGGACTTCGGCCTGGTCACCCGGATGGCCCGCTACCACAACGTCTACGGGCCCGAGGGCACCTGGACCGGCGGTCGCGAGAAGGCCCCGGCCGCGGTGTGCCGCAAGATCGCCGAGGCGGTCATCTCCGGCAGGCACGAGCTCGAGATCTGGGGCGACGGCGAGCAGACCCGCTCGTTCATGTACATCGACGACTGCGTCCGCGGCTCCCAGATGATCCTGGCCAGCGACCTCGAGGACCCGATCAACCTGGGCTCGGCCGAGCTGGTCTCGATCAACCAGCTCTACTCGATCGTCGAGGAGATCGCGGGCATCAAGTGCGAGCGGAAGTACGACCTCAGCGCGCCCCAGGGCGTGCGCGGCCGCAACTCCGACAACACGATGATCAACGAGGTCTTCGGATGGGAGCCGTCGATCAGCCTCGCCGACGGGCTGGCCAAGACCTACGCCTGGGTCTACGACCAGGTCAAGCGCGCACAGGGCTGACCGGGTACGTCCGGTGAGGATCCTCGTCCACGACCACAGCGGGCACCCCTTCCAGGCGGAGCTGAGCCGTGAGCTCTCCCGCCGGGGCCACGTCGTGACCCACTCCTTCGTCGAGGGCTACGTCTCGGGCAAGGGCCGGCTCGCCGCCGGCCCGGGCGAGGCGATCACCTTCGAGGGGATCGGCGGCGCCAAGCCGGTCGACAACCAGCGGCTGCTCCAGCGGCTCGGCCGTGAGCTGCGCCGGGGCGGCGAGCTGGTCCGCCACGTGCGCCAGGTGAACCCCGACATCGTGATGGTGTCCAACGTGCAGATCCCGACGCTGGTGATCTTCGCGTTCGCGATGGCCGTGCTGCGCCGCCCGTGGGTGCTGTGGCACCAGGACGTCTACGCCGTCGCGGTCAAGTCGTTCACCGGCAAGAAGCTGCCCAAGCGGTTCGCCGTAGTGGCGTGGGCCTTCGAGGTCGCCGAGCGCTGGTGCTCGCGCCGGGCCTCGGCGATCGTGGCCATCGCGCCGTCGTTCGTGCCGGTCCACGAGAAGTGGGGCACGGCCGACAAGGTCACCGTGATCCCCAACTGGGCCCCGCTCGACGAGATCGTCCCGACCGAGCGCAAGAACGACTGGTCGATCGAGCACGAGCTCGACGACGTGCCGACGATGGTCTACTCCGGCACGCTCGGCCTCAAGCACAACCCGGCCCTGCTGGTCCGCCTGGCCCGCGCCGTGCACGACGCCGGTACGCCGGTCCGGCTCGTCGTGGTCAACGAGGGGCCCGCGGTCGAGGTGCTGCGCGCCGAGGCCGACCGGCTCGGCGTACCGGTCACGCTGCTGCCCTTCCAGCCCTACGAGCGGCTGCCCGAGGTGCTCGGCAGCGGCGACGTGCTCGTCGTGCTGCTGGAGCAGGAGGCGGGTGCCTTCTCGGTGCCCTCCAAGACCCTGTCCTACCTCTGCGCCGGCCGCCCGGTGCTCGGCCTGATGCCGGGCGAGAACCTCGCCTCGGCCCTGGTCAACCGGGCCGGCGGCCTGGTCCTCCCTCCGGCCGACGCCTCGCTCGACGAGGCGGCGCGCTGGGTGAGCGGCGTCCTGGCCGACCGCGACCTGCGCGACGAGCTCGGGGAGGCCTCCCGCGACCTCGCCGAGCAGGAGTTCGCGCTCGCCGAGTGCGCCTCCCGTTTCGAGCGGCTGCTGGCCGCTCAGGTGGAGCGCCGGTGACGTGATCGGAAAAGCCTCACAAAGTTGTGGTGAGACTCGTATCTCATTCGTGACTCGCTCGTTGAGGTGTTCGCGGGACGGCCTCATCCCGCCACCGGGGACAAGTGGAGGTTGCGCGTGAAGAAGCGGGCGTTCGACGTCGTGGTCATCTGCCTGGCCGCTGTGGTGTGGGTACCTGTGGTGCTCATGGCCGCACTGGCCGTGCTGGTGCTCTCCGGCCGTCCGATCTACTACCGTTCGCGGCGCTGGGTCGGTCCCGGCACCGCGATCGAGATGGTCAAGCTGCGGGTCATGGTGCCCAATGCCAACAAGGTGGTCGCTCCGGTCGAGGCCGGTCGCTTCCTCAACACTCCGCCGGACTCGCCGCTCTACACCCCCATCGGGCGGGTGCTGGACCGGCTGGGTCTCAACGAGATCCCTCAGTTCGTCCACGTGCTGCGCGGCGAGATGAGCATCGTCGGCGCCCGTCCGCTCACGGACGTGGTGCGCGACGCGCTCACCGAGCAGCACGGCGACATCGACACCCGCTGGGAGACCCCGGCCGGCCTGACCGGTCTCCCCCAGCTCATCGGCCGCCACGACATCGACGACCACCAGCGCCTGGTGCTCGAGTCGGCCTACTCCATGCGCACCGCGCGCGACGCGAGCATCCGGCTGGACTTCAAGATCCTGCTCTTCACGGTGCTCATCACCTTCGGCCTCAAGCAGCCGATGACGTTCGAGGGCGCGCTCCAGCTCGCCCAGCCGCGCCCCCGCCGCCAGCGGGTGCACACCCCTGACCTCGCGCAGCCGCTCTACGGAGCCGCCGCGCCGGAGGCCGACGTCGCCTGATCGGCGGCTCGCTCCTCCCCCGCACCACGACAGAACCCCCGGGCCGATCGGCCCGGGGGTTCTTCGCGTCTGGTCGCGCTCGCGGTCGCGGTCAGCGCATCTTGATCGCGAGGTGGCCGAAGTAGTGCCAGGCCGAGGCGAGCACGTCGTACTCGCGCATGTAGGCCGAGCAGTAGTTGTCGAGCGCCTGGAACTCGTTGAGCACCGAGGAGAACTCGTCGAAGAGGACGATCGTGCCGGGCACCAGCAGCGCGTCGAGCCGGGTCAGCACGTAGAGCGCCGAGGAGTAGAGGTCGGAGTCGACGTGGACGACGAGCTGGCGCTGCGGGTCGTGGTCGAACTTCTCCAGGAAGAGGTCGAGCGTCTCCTGGAACCAACCGGGCACGAACGAGAGCCGCTCGTCCTGGATGTCGGGCAGCGCGCCGTCGACGTCGAAGTGCGCCTTGACCATCCGGCCGTCGAAGCGCTTCCAGTTCTCGGGCAGGCCCTCGAAGGAGTCGAAGCCGAAGAAGCGCGACTCGGGGTGGTGGTTCATCTCCACCCAGTGCCGCAGCGAGCTGCCCTGGAAGACCCCGAACTCCAGGTAGTCGATGGGCGCCTCACCGATGAGCGAGGCGTGCACGTGGTCGTACATCGCGGTGCGCTCGGCGAAGGCCGGCGTGCCGTCCGGGACGTGCTCGCGCCGCCAGGTCTCGATCTTCGGCAGGTTGACCAGCGTGTCGAGCCGCCGGCTGTCGACGCCGATCTTGGCGATCGCGACCTTCGACTTGATCCGGAAGCTGGCCATGGCGGTCTGGAGCGGACGTGCCACAGGGGGTCTCCTGTCGGTGGGGGGTGCTGCGGTGGGTGGTCAGTGGTCCCGCACGACGAGGACGTCGGCCTGCAGGAGGCGTCCGGTCGGGTCGGAGAATCCGGTCTCGAGGCTCTGCAGGCGGTAGCCGTGCTCACGCAGCACGGCGACGGACTGCTCGGCGAGCTGCTGGCCCTCGTAGAGCTCGACGAAGGACACCTCGAGCTGGACGGCGTCGAAGCGTCCCAGCAGGTCGCCGGCGCCCGCGATCACCTCGGCCTCGTAGCCCTGGGTGTCGATCTTGAGCAGCGTGCGCGCCGGGTCGACCGCGAACCGCTCGACGAGCTCGGTCACCGTGGTGACGTCGACGCGCTCCACGGCGACGTACGCCGAGTCGGGCGCGCCGTCGAGGTGCGCCTGGGTCATGTCGAGGATCGAGGAGGAGTACGAGTTGGCCGCGACGTGGATGTCGATCGTGCCCGGCTCGCGGCCGACGGCGGCGTTGACCGGGTGCCAGTGCGGGTCGCGCTGGGCGCGGCGCTCGAGCTCGGCGTAGGCACCCGAGAGGGGCTCGCAGCTGATGATCCGGCCGCCGTACCCGGAGCGGCGCAGGCCGAGGGCGTACTGCCCGACGTTGGCGCCGATGTCGAGGACGGTGTCGGCGCTGCGTGCGGCGAGCGTGCGCGCGACCTGGCGGGTGTAGACGCCCTTGCTCACGTCGAGGTCGAGCCGGTGCAGGCCGCCGCGGATGGCCAGCTTGGCCCGCTCGCGGACCCGGTTCTTGAGGCTCTGGTCGGGGCCGTTGCTCATCGCGAGGTCTCCGTGGCGGTGGTGGTGGCGGTCAGGGCGGGCACGCCGGGGGCCTCGGCGGCCTCGGCAGCCTCGGCCTCCGGGTCGGGCGGGTCGACGTCGAACGGGTCGTCGGGACGCAGCCGGCGCATGTTCATCGCGACGAGGATGGCCGGGGCCATCGCGACCCACAGGGTGCGGTCCTCGAGCGCGGGCACCGTGGGCGTGATCGCGATGAACGCCCACGCGACATAGGTCAGCCGGCGCCGCGGGTGGTTGCCGATGATCGGCCGGGCCATCACGAACAGCACCATCAGGTAGCCGACCAGACCGACCAGGCCGATGCTCGCGGCGACGCCGAGCACCACGTTGTGGACGTAGATCGTCTCGGCGAACCCGTTGCCGAGCACCGGGTGCGACAGGAACATCTCGATGCCGAAGTCCTGGGCGTTGAGGCGCGCGTTGTCGGCCACGATCGCGTCGCCCGAGCCGGCCAGCCGGCTCAGCGCCGAGGAGTCGCCCGAGCTGTCGATGAGCAGCGGCAGCGAGACGATGCCGATCGCCATCAGCAGCGCGAGCAGGAAGCCCTTGACCGCCGAGCGCTCGACGAACGGGATCATCACGACCAGACCGGCGACCACCGCCGCCGCGGCGCGGCTGCCGCTGGTGACCACGGAGAGGACCGAGAGGGCCGCGCAGCCGGCCACGAGCACGCGGTACCAGACCGCGTCGTGGCGCTTCCAGAGGTACATGGTCAGCGCGAAGGCCATCACGCCGGCCTCGCCGAAGGCGTTGGGGTGGTGGGTCAGGCCCACGTCGCGGTTGGCGATCTTGTCGCCCACCGGTGAGTACACGACGCTCAGCATGTGCCCGGCGACGTAGCTCCACACGAGCGTGTCGATGATCCGCCAGCCCGGCGCCCAGATCGCCAGCAGACCGACCAGGCCGACCAGGACGACGAGCCACTGGAAGAACTGCAGCGCGCTGATGATCGGCGACGGCGAGAAGACGGTCGAGAGGATGCCCGTGGTCAAGATGATGAGGACGCCGAGCGCATAGCCCATCGGCAGCCGCACCGGGCGGCCGATCAGCGTCGGCACCAGCAGCAGCACCGCGACGCCGAAGAGCAGGTCGGTCGGCGTGATCGGGGTGTCCGGGCTCGGCGCGATGCCCTTGTACATCGGCGCGGTCGCGAACGCGCCGATCATCGCCAGGAGCGCCATCCGCTCCCGGCCCAGGACGGCGAGCGCCATCACGGCCCCGGCCAGGCCCACCGCGATGGCCGCGAGCACCGGGCCGCGCGCCGCGGCGGCGGCCAGGACGGCGGCCAGCAGCACCACGAAGACGGTGACCGCACGGCGCTCGACGACGCCGGTGCTGCCGTCTCCCGTCACCGCCGTGGGCGGTCGCGGGGTGGTCTGGTGGGGCACGGGTCTCCTCTGCATTCCGCTGTCGTCGTATGCGTCAACGGCGGAAGGGAGTCTAGGGGACGGCCTTTCTCCTATCCGCCCGCGAACGGCGGCAGGAATTCGACCGTGTCGCCCGGCTGGAGGACGACGGCGGCCGGATCCTCGGACGACACCGGCCGCTCGCCGACGAGCACCGAGCAGACCTGGACCACCTCGGGGAAGCGGCCGCCGGCGTGGCGTCGTACCAGCTCGGTGCGCAGGTCGGCCAGCGTCACCGGTCCCGGCGCCGCGACCTCCTCCTCCGCCTGACCCGCTGCCGCCCGGGCGGCGGCCCAGTAGCGGACCCGGATGACCTGCGTCTCATTCACCTCGGCGACCCTTCCCCGTTGCACTGTTGTTTCGGTATCGTCCCTCACCAGAAAACTGGCCGGGACCCAGCGTTGCGTTTCGGTCTCTCGACTCGGCGCCCGCGATCGCGGTGATGCCGGTGAGGAGGCCAGCGTGAGCACTCTCCTTCTGCTGACCAGCGCACTGCAACCCTCGGCCGAGGTGCTGCCCGGTCTGGCCCTCCTGGGTCACCAGGTCAAGATCCTGCCCGCCGAGGGCAGCGCGCTGCTCGAGGCCCCCGACGCGGACCTGCTCCTCGTCGACGGCCGCCAGGACCTGGCCGGCGCCCGCGACCTGTGCCGGCTCATCCGCACCACCGGGACCGACGTCCCGGTCCTGCTCGTCGTGACCGAGGGCGGCCTGGCCGTCGTCAACCACGACTGGGGCATGGACGACGTCGTCCTGCACACCTGCGGCCCGGCCGAGCTCGAGGCCCGGATCAAGCTCGCCGTCGGCCGCCTCGCCGCGGCCCGCGACGCCGCCGACCCCGAGGCCCACGTGATCCGCTCGGGCGAGGTCGTCGTCGACGACGCGACCTACACGGCCAAGGTCGGCGGGCGCACCCTCGACCTGACGTTCAAGGAGTTCGAGCTCCTCAAGTTCCTCGCCCAGCACCCGGGCCGGGTGTTCAGCCGCCAGCAGCTGCTCCAGGAGGTCTGGGGCTACGACTACTTCGGCGGCACCCGCACGGTCGACGTCCACGTACGCCGGCTGCGCGCCAAGCTCGGGCCCGAGAACGAGACCCTCATCGGCACCGTGCGCAACGTCGGCTACCGGTTCGTGCTGCCCTCCAAGGAGGCGGCCGCCGAGGCCGACGCCGCGACCGTGGCGGAGCGGGACCAGCAGGACGCCTAGGGCGTGTCCTAGGACGTCCGGCCCTGCTCGTCGAAGTGGTCGGCGGTGTGCATCAGCCGGCGCACCTGCTCCCGCAGCTCCGGGCCGAGCTCGCCCCACCCCTCCTTGTAGCCGTAGACCGACGCCAGCGAGCGGGCGTCGTAGTCGCCGTTGAAGATGTCGACGTCCGCCGTCCTGATCAGCCCCGGGTGGGCGACGCCCACGGCCGCGGAGACCCGGGTGAGCTCCTTCCGGAGGGTGCGGAGGTAGACCGCGCAGCGCTCCGCCTTCGAGACCGGGTCGAGGCCACGCACCAGCCACGGGTTCTGGGTGGCGACGCCGGTCGGGCAGTGGTCGGTGTGGCACTTCTGGGCCTGGATGCAGCCGATCGAGAGCATCACCTCGCGCGCCACGTTGACCATGTCGGCGCCCAGCGCGAACGCGACGACCGCGTTGTCGGGGAAGCCCAGCTTGGCTGAGCCGATGAACGTGATGTCGTCGGTCAGCCCCAGCTCGGCGAACGTGCCGTAGACCCGGGAGAAGCCCATCCGGTAGGGCACCGAGACCGAGTCGGCGAAGATCAGCGGCGCCGCGCCCGTACCGCCCTCGCCGCCGTCGACGGTGATGAAGTCGACCCCGCGCTCGCGCGGCAGCATCAGCCGGGCCAGCTCCTCCCAGAAGTCCATCGCACCGACGGCCGACTTGATGCCGACCGGCAGCCCGGTCTCGGCGGCGATCATCTCGACGAAGTCGAGCATCGAGTCGACGTCGTGGAAGGCGGTGTGGCGCGAGGGCGACGCGCAGTCCCGGCCCTCGGGGATGCCGCGGATCTCGGCGATCTCGGCCGTCACCTTCGCCGCCGGCAGCAGCCCGCCCAGCCCCGGCTTGGCGCCCTGGCTGAGCTTGATCTCGATCGCCCGGACCGGCGCGGACGCGACCATCTCCTTGAGCCCCGGCAGCGAGAAGGCGCCGTGCTCGTCGCGGCACCCGAAGTACGCCGTACCGATCTGGAGGGTGAGGTCGGCACCGTTGCGGTGGTACGGCGAGATCGCCCCCTCGCCCGTGTTGTGCAGGCAGCCCGCGGCGGCCGCCCCCTTGTTGATCGCCGTGATCGCGTTGGGCGAGAGCGAGCCGAAGCTCATCGCCGACACGTTGACCACCGAGCCGGGCCGGAACGCCCGGGCCCGCCCGCGCGGCCCGCCGAGCACCTTGGCGCTCGGCAGCGTCCAGTCGTGGTCCTGGTCGCTGGGCAGCTGGTCGGCGAACGTGCGCTGCTTGATGTAGGCGTGCCCCTGGGTGTGCTCGACGTCGACGTCGGTGCCGAACCCGAAGTAGGAGTTCTGCTCCTTGCTGGAGGCATAGATCCAGGTCCGCTGGTCGCGGCTGAACGGCCGCTCCTCCTCGTTGCTGGTCACGATGTACTGACGCAGCTCGGGACCGACCTTCTCCAGCAGGTAGCGGGCATGGCCGATCACCGGGAAGTTGCGCTGGAGGGCGTGCTTCTTCTGGACGAGGTCGCGCGCGGCGACCGCTCCGAGGGCGAGGGCGGCCCCACCCACCGCGCGGCTCAGCTTCATGGGCCATTCCTACCGCGTCGCGACGTCGCGGGTAAGAGGGGGCAGGGGCCCGCGCGATAGCGTCGCGAGGTGACCCCGGACCTCCCCCTGCTGACCGGTACCCCCGCCCTCGACGCGATCGACCGCGTGCGGGAGGCCTGCCGCGACGCCGACGGGACCGACCCGCTCGACGAGGCCGCCACCCTGCGCCTCAAGCACCACGGGCTCGACGGCATCGGCGCCTGGGTCGCCGCCGACGGCTTCGCCCTGCGCCGCGACGACGAGATCGACCTCGCCGTCGCGCCCGCCGCGCGCGGACGCGGCGTGGCCGGCACGCTGGGCGGGCTCGCGGTCGCCGAGCCGGGCCCGCTGACCGCCTGGTCGCACGGCGACCACCCCGCCGCCGCGGCGCTCGCCGCCCGCTGGGGGTTCGCCCGCACCCGGGAGCTGTGGGTGATGCGCCGGCCGACCGCCGTACCGCTGGCGGGAAACGTGGTGCCCGACGGCATCCGGATCCGCGACTACGGCTCCGGCGACGCCACCGCCCTCCTCGCGGTCAACGCCGCCGCCTTCGCCCACCACCCCGAGCAGGGCTCCCTCGACGAGGCCGGCCTGGCCGAGCGGATGGCCGAGCCCTGGTTCGACCCCGCCGGCCTGCTCCTCGCCGTCGCCGACGACGGCGAGCTGCTCGGCTTCCACTGGACCAAGCAGCACGACGCGGACACCGGTGAGGTCTACGTCGTCGGCGTCTCCCCCACCGCCCAGGGCCGCGGCCTGGGCCGCGTGCTCACCCTCGCCGGCCTCCAGCACCTCGCCTCTCGAGGCGTCGCGGAGGTGCTCCTGTACGTCGAGTCCGACAACGAACCGGCGCGGCGACTGTACGAAGGCCTCGGCTTCGGCCACGCTGCAGCGGACACCCACGTCCAGTACCGCCGACCGGACGTTTCCCAAGTTTCGCCGTAACCCCCCTGCGGCTGAGTAGATTTACCTGACATGAGCTCTGTCACCGACAACGAGCCGGAGCCCGAGGACTCCCGGCTCGACGACGCGCGCCCCGCGCGCGGTCGGGGACGCCGTGGCCGGCTGTGGCGCCGCCACGAGGACGAGACTCCCGATGCCGGCGAGCTCGACGCGGACGAGGTGGCCGAGCTGCTGCGTCGCAGCAACACCTCGGTCGCGCCGGAGGACGACGCTCCGGGCGAGCCTGCTGCTCCTGCTGCTGCTTCTCCTGAGGCTCCTGCGCCCGAGGCGCGCGCCGGGGACTGGTCGGACGTCATCGACCGCTCGCTGGGTCGCCCGCTGACCGAGATCGCGCCCGAGGAGTTCGAGGTCACGCCTCCGGCGAGCGACGACCCGTCGCTGCGGGGGACGCTGACGGACCGGTTGGAGCGGATGCGGTCCGAGTCCGACGTGGCCAGCGGCGACGCGGCGCCGGCGGTTGCCGGTGAGCCGGTGGCCGCGAGTGAGGCCGAGGCCGAGGAGGGTGACTGGGCTGCGGTCATCTCCCGCTCGACCAGTCGTTCGCTCGGTGAGCGGCACGGGCTGAGTGCGCCGGAGCCCGCGCCTGAGCCGGAGCCTGAGCCCGTCGCTGAGGTCGAGGCCGACCTCGACCCCCTCACGTCCGAGACCTGGATCATCGAGCCCGAGCCCGAGGCCGTGGTCGAGTCGGAGCCCACTCCCGAGCCGGAGCCCGAGGCCGAGGCAGTCGAGGCCGAGGCGGTCGAGCCCGAGCCCGCCCCGGAGCCGCACGCCGACTTCGACCCGGCCACCGCGGACCTGCCGGACCACCGTCGTACCGCAGAGGAGGCCGGCCAGCGCGTCATCGCCGACGCCTTCGACGGCGGCTTCGCCGAGCCGACCCCGGTCCCCCAGCCCAAGGGCCTGGCCCGGCTGCGCCGGCGTCCCGGCGCGGGTTCCGCGCCGCGGCCCGAGGCGCGGCCGCTGCAGGAGTTCGTCGAGCCGCCGCTGCTCGAGGAACCGATCCCCAACATCGACCAGCCGGCCGACGTACCGCGTCGCCCGTCGGAGGTCCTCGCCCACGCGCGCGCCGAGATCGAGGCCGAGCTGGTCGAGTCCGCGCCGCCGGTCGCAACCGAGGACGGTACGAGCGCGGAGCCCGAGGTCGTCGTACCGGACAACGCGGAGGTGGTCGCCGCCCTCGCCGCGCGCCTGCGCCGCGACGCCGAGCTGGCCGCCGCCGAGCAGGCCGCCGAGCGCGCTGCCGCCGAGGAGGCCGCCCAGCGCGCCAGCGAGGCCCGCGCCGAGGCCGACCGCCTCGCGCAGGAGCAGGCCGAGACCGCGGCCACCGCGCACCGCGCCCGGGCCGAGGCCGAGGAGCTCGCCCGGACCGAGGCCGCCGCCCGCGAGGCCGCCGAGCGCGCCGCTCGCGAGCGCGCCGAGCTGGCCGACGCCGAGTCCGCCCGTCGCGAGGAGGCCGAGCGCCACGCCGTCGAGCAGGCCGAGCGCGCCAGCGAGGCCCACGCCGCCCGCGAGGCCGCCGAGGCCAACGCCCGCGAGCAGGCCGACCTCGCCGCCGTCGCCGCCGGAGCCCGCCAGCAGGCGGAGTCCGCCGCCGAGACGTACGCCGAGGCCGCCCGCGTCGCCCACGAGGAGCGCGCCGCCGCCGAGGACCGCGCCCGGGTCATGGCCGAGGCCGCCGCCGTCAGCGCCGCCGAGCACGCCGAGTTCGCCCGCCGGATGCTGGCCGAGCGCGAGGCCGCCGAACGTACCTCCGCCGAGATCGCCCAGGCCCGCGCCCTCGCCGAGGAGTCCGCCCGCCAGCAGGCCGCCCTCGCCCAGGACGCCCACCGCGCCGCCGAGGCCGCCGAGGAGCGCGCCCGGATGCTCGCCGAGCAGGCCGCCGCCAGCGCCGAGGAGCACGGCGCCCTCGCCCGCCAGGCCGTCGAGGAGCGCGCGGTCGCCGAGCTCGCCGCCACCGAGCACGCCCACCTGGCCCAAGAAGCCCAGCAGGCCCGCCAGCTCGCCGAGCAGGCCGCCCTCGAACAAGCCGAGCTCGCCCGCCTCGCCCTCGAGACCGCCGAGGCCGCCGAGCGCCGCGCCGAGGACGCCGCCGGCCGCGCCGAGGCCCAAGCCGCCGCCCGCGTCGCCGCCGACGAGTCCGCCACCCAGCAGGCCCGCCGCGCCGAAGAGGCCCACGAAGCCCGCCGCCTCGCCGAGGAAGCCGCCCGCGAACAGCTCGAGCTGGCTACCGAGGCCCAGGCCGCCGCCGCCTCCGCCCACAGCTCCGCCGCCGCCCTCGCCGAGGAGAAGAAGGCCGCCACCGAGGCCCTCGCCCTCGCCACCGAGTTCGCCACCGAAGCCGCCAACGCCCGCACCGAGGCCGAGCAGCGCGCCGCCGCCGCCCTCACCGAGCTCGAGCACTCCGCCGCCACCCACGCCGCCGCCGTCGAGACCCTCCAGTCCGACCTCGTCCGCGCCGAAGAGCGCGCCCTCCAGCACGCCCAAGCCCGCGCCGACGCCGAAGCCGCCGCCGCCGAACAAGCCCGCGCCCGCGCCGACGCCGAGGCCCGCGCCGCCGAGCTTGCGCAGGAGCGCGAGCGGGCGCTTGCCCAGACTGCTGCGCTGGCGAGCCAGATGGCGGAGATCCAGGCACGGTTGCGGCGCGAGGACGGGGACGGGGACGGGGCTGCGCCGGTCGTCGAGCCGGTTGCTGAGCCGGTTGAGTCGGTAGAGCCGGATCCGGAGCCGGTCGAGCTGGTGACCGTGGCTGAAGTGGAGCCGGTGGTCGAGCCTGAGCCTGACCCCGAGCCGGAGCCAGTGGCCGTCATCGAGCCTGTCCCCGAGCCGGAGCCAGTGGCCGTCATCGAGCCTGTCCCCGAGCCGGAGCCTGAGGCAGTCATCGCGTCCGAGCCCGATGCCGAGCCGGAGTTCGAAACAGCCGTTGCGCCCATGCCTGAGCCCGACCCCGAGCCGGTCGCCGAGGCCGCCGTCGAACCGGCCGCTGAGCCGGAGCCGGAACTGGCCGATCCGGTCATCGAGCCCGAGCCCGAGCCCGAGGCCGCGGTCGTGCCCCAGCCCGAGATCATCTTCGAGCCGGAGCCCGAGCCGGAACCCGAGGCCGAGCCCGAGGCCGAGCTGGTCGTCGAGGCGGAGCCGGTGTTTGCGGAGGCGGCCGAGGAATCCGCGTCGTTCACGTCCGTTGCGGCGCAGATGGAGCAGATCCGGGCGCGGCTCCGCGCGGAGCAGGGCGGTCCCGTCGAGCCCGCTCCCGAGGCCGTGGCCGAGCCGGAGGTCGAGGACGCGCTGGAGCCGGAGGCGGAGGTCAGGGACGAGGAGCGTCCGCCGTCGCTGCTCGAGCAGTGGCATGCGACGGCGGAGTCGGTGCCGGCGGCCGAGGTCGGGGCGCCGGATGAGACCGACGAGCTCATCCCCCCCGAGTACGACGACACGTCGGTCGAGGAGCCCGAAGAGGCGCCCACGCCGTGGCGGATGAGGACCGCGGCCGAGCTCGTCGACGAGGCCGACGAAGCGGCCGAGACCGAAGAGGCGGCCGAGACCGAAGACGCCCAGCCGGAGCCGATCGACCCCGACCCGGTCACCGAGGAGCCCGAGCCGGAGCCCGCCCCCGAGCCCGAGCCCGAGCCCGAGCCGATCGTCGACCTGCAGCCCGAGCCCACCCCCGAGCCGACCCCCGGGCCCGCGGTCGAGCCCGAGCCCACCCACCCCCACACCAAGCACATCCCCTTCCACGCCAAGCGCGGCAGCGGCAGCCTCGCCCCCGTCGCGATCCTGGTCGCGCTGGCCTGTGCCGCGGTCGTCGGCCGGATGGCGATCAAGGGCAGCCTGTGGGACGACATCGGGTTCAGTGCGACGCTGACGGTGGTGGCGGCGGTGCTGCTGGGCTACGCGCTCAAGGTGAGCAGCTCCTCGCGCAGCGTCCACATCGACGAGGTGGGCGTGCTCAAGGTGACGGTGGGCGACACCAACAGCCAGTTCGACCTGACGAGCCCGAACACCAAGATCGAGCAGACCGGTACGCCGGGGCAGCGCAACTGGCGGGTGCTGATCCTGCGGCGGAGCATGTCCCCGGTGGTCATCGACGCGCGGATGGTCGAGCCGCACACGTTCATGGAGGCGCTGCGGCAGTGGCGAACGGACCTGTAGAACCCGACGAGGCGACGGCGCTCCGGAGTGAGCGCGACGACCTGCTGCGGCGCTGTGAGGCGGCGGAGGGTCAGGTCGTGGCGTTGACGGGTGAGCTGGCGGCGGCGCAGGAGCGGGTGGCTGCGCTGGAGGCCGATGACGGCTCGTTGTCCCTGTTCGGTGGGGATCCGGCGCCGGGCAGCGACCGGTTGACGGGCGACGGCAGTGATCCGCGGATCCTGTCGATGGTGCTGGGAGCCACGGCGGTGGTGGCCGGGATGGTGGCGCTGCTGGCGCTGCTCAACGGCAAGATCGCGACGCCGTTCGGGGTGGTCATGATCGCGCTGACGATCGGGTTGGCGTGGGGGGCGGCGCGCACGCGGGTGGTGCCGGTCGAGGTGAGTGTCGTCCGCGGCATCGTGTACGTCGAGCAGGGCGAGACGACCTACCGCTTCGACCTCCGCAAGCCCGGGACCCAGGTCGAGATCGACGGCCGGCCCGGCGAGAGCGGGTGGGCGGTGCGGTTCCCACGGCGCAACCTCGACCCGTTCGTGGTCGACGGGTCGATGGTGGACGCGGCGGACTTCACCCGTCAGCTGCGCGAGTACCGCCCCGAGCTGTAGCCAGCTCCCGCAGTCGTCCGGCGATCTCGAGCACGGCCGCGCGGCTGGTGCGGCCGACGCCGACGATGTTGAGGAAGCCGTGGATCTGGTCCACGAAGCGGCGCAGCTCGACCTCGGCGCCGGCGTCGACCATGTGCCGGGCGTAGGCCTCGCCCTCGTCGCGCAGCGGGTCGAACCCCGCCGTCACCACGTACGACGGCGCGAGCCCCGCGGGCAACGTGACGTCGAGCAGGTTGACCCGCTCGTCGGCGCGCGCCTCGGGGGTCGTGAGGTAGGTCGCGGTGAACATCTCCATCGACTCGGCGGTCAGGTAGAGGCCCTCGCCGAACAGGCGCAGGCTCTCGGTCTCCCGGTCGATGTCGGTGCAGGGGTAGACGAGGAGCTGGAAGGCCAGCGGGACGCCGTCGCGGGCGGCGGCGATGGCGGTCCAGGCGGCGATGTTGCCGCCGGCGGAGTCGCCGCCGACGCCGATCCGGGCGGGGTCGACGCCGAGCTCGTCGGCGTGCTCGTGCACCCAGCGCAGGGCGGCCTCGGCGTCGTCGAAGGCGGCCGGGAAGGCGGCCTCGGGGCCGACGCCGTAGTCCACCGCCAGCACCGGGACGCCGGACTCCTCGGCGAGCACCCGGCAGGGCGCGTCGTGCGAGTCGAGGTCGCCGTAGAGGAAGCCGCCGCCGTGGAAGAACAGCAGCAGCGGGGTGCCCTGGTCGGCGGGACGGGCGCCGTGGGGCAGGTAGAGACGGGCAGCGCGGTCGGCGACGACGAGGTCGCGGACGGCGCCGATGGGCTGGCGGCCCCCGGCGAGGGCCGCGTTGGCGTTCATCGAGGCCCGCCCGTCGGCCACGGAGGTGTGGCCGAGCTCGCCGCGGCGGGCGAGCTTCTGCATCCCGAGCAGGAGCTGCAGGTCGGGGGCCAGGGTCTGCCCGTCGAGGACGAGCGGGCGGCCGGAGAGCGCGCGCTGCGCCTTCGCCGGCAGGCTCAGCAGGGTCTTGAGGGCGCCGCCCTCGAGGGTCGCTCGCAGGTTCACGAGCACAACTTACCCGTGAGTCACCTCCAGGAGGAGGGGTCCGCGCCCCGGCGTCCCCCGCGACGTCACCTCGCGTTCACCCGCAACTGCCACACTCGATCACATGTCCCTGGAGCAGCAGCCGGAGATCGACGTCCCGCCGTCCGTCGGCGGCCCCCTCGACCTCGCCACCGACCCTGCGGCCGTGGACCTCGACGGCATCCCGAACGCCGACCTGGTCGCCGCGATCGAGGCTGTCGACAACCGCTTCATCGACCGCGAGCTGTCCTGGCTGCGCTTCAACGAGCGGGTGCTCGAGCTGGCCGAGGACGAGACGCTGCCGCTGCTGGAGCGGGCCCGCTTCCTGGCGATCTTCACCAGCAACCTCGACGAGTTCTTCATGGTCCGGGTGGCCGGCCTCAAGCGCCGGATCGCGACCGGCCTCGCCGTCCGGGCCGCCAGCGGCATGATGCCGCTCGAGGTGCTCGAGGCGATCTGGCAGCGCACCGCCGAGCTGAGCCACCGCCACGCGCGCGCCTTCCACGACCAGGTGATCCCCGAGCTCAACGAGCAGGGCATCGAGCTGGTCCGCTGGTCCGACCTCGACCGCGACGAGCAGAAGTTCTGCAAGCGCCTGTTCAAGGACCGCATCTTCCCGGTACTGACCCCGCTCGCGGTCGACCCGGCGCACCCGTTCCCCTACATCTCGGGGCTCTCGCTCAACCTCGCGGTCGTCATCCGCAACCCGAAGACCGAGAAGGAGCTGTTCGCCCGGGTCAAGGTGCCCTCGAACTTCGACCGTTTCGTCGGGCTCGGCAACGCCCGCTTCGTCCCGCTCGAGGACGTCATCGGCGCTCACCTGGGCCGGCTCTTCCCCGGCATGGAGGTGCTCGAGGCGCACACCTTCCGGGTCACCCGCAACGAGGACCTCGAGGTCGAGGAGGACGACGCCGAGAACCTCCTCGCCGCGCTCGAGAAGGAGCTCCTGCGCCGCAAGTTCGGCCCGCCGGTGCGCCTGGAGGTCGAGGAGTCGATCGCCCCCTCGGTGCTCGAGCTGCTCGTCTCCGAGCTCGACATCAGCCCCCAGGAGGTCTTCCGGGTCCGCGGTCCGCTCGACCTGCGCGGGCTGCACTCGATCGCCGACCTGCCGCGCGACGACCTCAAGTACCCCTCGTTCGTGCCGGCCACCCACGCCCGCCTGGCCGAGGTCGAGTCGGCGGCGCCGGTCGACGTCTTCAAGGCGCTGCGCCGGCGCGACGTCCTGGTGCACCACCCCTACGACTCGTTCGCCACCTCGGTGCAGCGCTTCATCGAGCAGGCCGCGGCCGACCCGCACGTGCTCGCGATCAAGCAGACGCTCTACCGCACCTCCGGCGACTCCCCCATCATCGATGCCCTCATCGACGCCGCCGAGGCCGGCAAGCAGGTGCTGGTGCTGGTCGAGATCAAGGCCCGCTTCGACGAGCAGGCCAACATCCGCTGGGCACGCAAGCTGGAGCAGGCCGGCTGCCACGTCGTCTACGGCCTGGTCGGCCTCAAGACCCACTGCAAGCTGGCGATGGTGGTGCGCGACGAGCCCGAGGGCATCCGCCGCTACACCCACATCGGCACCGGCAACTACAACCCCAAGACCTCGCGGATGTACGAGGACCTGGGCCTGCTCACCACCGACGAGACCATCGGCGAGGACGTCGCCCACCTCTTCAACAACCTGTCCGGCTGGTCGCGCAAGGCGACGTACGAGCAGCTGCTCGTCGCCCCCGACTCGGTGCGCGCGGGCCTGGTCGAGCAGATCCACGCCGAGATCGCCCACCACCGGGCGGGCCGCCCGGCCGGGATCCGGTTCAAGGCCAACTCCGTGGTCGACGAGGAGACCATCGACGCGCTCTACCTCGCCTCGTGCGAGGGCGTCCCGGTCGAGCTCCTGGTCCGCGGCATCTGCGCGCTGCGCCCCGGCGTCCCGGGTCTCAGCGACCACGTCAAGGTCCGCTCGGTGCTCGGCCGGTTCCTCGAGCACAGCCGCATCTTCGCCTTCGAGGGCGGCGGCGAGCCGGTCGCCTGGATCGGCTCGGCCGACCTCATGCACCGCAACCTCGACCGGCGCGTCGAGGTGCTCGTCCGGCTCCCCGACGCCTCCCGCGACGAGGTACGACGGCTGCTCGATCTCGCCTTCGCCCCGACCACCCAGGCGTGGGAGCTGGGCTCCGACGGTGAGTGGAAGCGCAACGACGGGGTCGACCACCTGCAGGAGAAGCTCATCGAGCAGCAACGCCGCCGCAGGGCCGACACGCCGCGCTGACCTGCGACAACGCGTCACGTGCGCGGAGCCACACTCCGAACGGTGCCCCGCGGGTTGCGTTCACCAGAAGGTGACCCCCTAGCATGAGCGCGTTCGTCTCCGCCTCAACGGGAGTCCATGTGGGTCTGCGTCTGCGTCCGGTCGATACTTCCTTCTACGACCTCTTCACCCAGTCCGCCCAGCACCTCGTGGGCGGCGCCGAGCTCCTTGCGGAGATGCTGTCCGACTCCTCGGACAAGGACTCCGTCGCCGAGCGGATGCGTGCCGCCGAGCACGCCGCCGACGAGACGACGCACGAGATCGTGAAGAAGGTCAACAGCACCTTCGTCACGCCCTTCGACCGCGAGGACATCTATGCCCTCGGGTCCGGCCTCGACGACATCATGGACATGATGGACGAGGCGGTCGACCTGATCCTGCTCTACGAGGTCAAGGAGCTGCCGGCCGAGCTCTCCGAGCAGGTCGACGTCATCCAGCGCTGCGCCGAGCTGACCGCGGCCGCGATGCCGCGCCTGCAGTCGATGCAGTCCCTCGACGACTACTGGATCGAGATCAACCGGCTCGAGAACGCCGGCGACCGCAACCACCGTCGTACGCTCGCCAAGCTGTTCTCCGGCGAGTACCCGACGATCGAGATCCTCAAGCTCAAGGACATCGTCGAGTCCCTCGAGGGCGCCATCGACGCGTTCGAGAAGGTCGCGAACACCATCGAGCAGATCGCCGTCAAGGAAAGCTGAGTCTGTGACTCTCACGCTGGCGATCGTGATCGCCGTGGTCGTCATCGCCCTGGCGTTCGACTACACCAACGGATTTCACGACGCCGCCAACGCGATCGCGACCTCCGTCTCCACCCGGGCGCTCACCCCGCGCATCGCGCTGACGCTCGCCGCGCTGATGAACTTCATCGGCGCGCTCCTCGGCCAAGAGGTCGCCAAGACCGTCGCCGACGTGATCACCATCGAGGATGCCAACGGCACCTTGCAAGTGGGCGTGCACCACGGCCTGGTCATCGTGATGGCGGGCCTGCTCGGCGCGATCATCTGGAACATGATCACCTGGTACTTCGGCCTGCCGTCGTCGTCGAGCCACGCGCTCATCGGCGGCCTGGTCGGCGCCGCGATCGCCGGCGGGGTCAGCGTCAAGTGGGACACCATCGTGCAGAAGGTGCTCATCCCGATGGTGATCTCGCCGCTCTTCGGCTTCCTCGCCGCGTTCGCGGTGATGACCGCGATCCTGTGGATCTTCCGCAAGAGCAATCCGCACAAGGTCAACCGCGGCTTCCGCGGCATGCAGACCGTCTCGGCCGCCGCGCTCGCGCTCGGCCACGGCCTGCAGGACGCGCAGAAGACGATGGGCGTCATCCTGCTGACGCTGGTGATCGCCTACCCGGGCTCCTACGACATCGAGACGCTGCCGATCTGGGTCGTGCTCGCCGCGGCCGGCGCCATCTCGGCCGGCACCTACGCCGGCGGCTGGCGGATCATGCGCACCCTCGGTCGCAAGATCATCCACCTCGACCCGCCGCGCGGCTTCGCCGCCGAGTCGGTCGGCGCCGGTGTGCTCTACACGACCGCCTTCGTCTTCCACGCCCCGATCTCGACCACGCACACCATCACCTCCGCGGTGATGGGCGCCGGCGCGACCAAGCGTCTCTCGGCGGTGCGCTGGGGCATGGCCCGCACGATCCTCGCCGCCTGGGTCTCGACGTTCCCGGCCGCCGCGCTCGCGGCCTGGGGCTCCTACGAGATCCTCCGCTTGATCCTGCTCTGACCTGACCGACCCGGCCGAGCCCGCTCGGTCAGCCCACGGTCAGGCTGTAGCCGCGCCCGCGGATCCGGCGTACGTCGGCGACGTCGCCCAGCCGGGTCCGCAGCCGGGTGACGTGCATCGCGATGGTGTTGCCGCCCGGACGCTTCCCGTCGGCGCCCCACAGCGCCTCGCGCAGCTCGTCGTCGGTCACCACCCCCGGCGAGGAGAGCATGAGCGCGCGCAGCAGCTCGAACTCCTTGAGCGGCAGGTCGGCGATCCGGGCGCCGTTGACCCGCACCGCGTACGCCGTCGCGTCGAGCTCGATCGGTCCCACCTCGAGCGTCGCGTGCTCGGCGACCGAGCGCGGCGCGTGGGTGAGCAGGTCCCAGAGGTGCTGGGCGGCGTAGGGCCGCACCGTCACCGCCGAGGCACCCGCCAGCATCAGCGGCCCGACCGCCTCCGCGGTGGGGTCGTCGACCCCGCCCGTCCCCGCGATCACGTACGGCGAGCCGTGCTGGCGGATCAGCCCGACGAACTCGTCCGGCGGGATCCCCGGCGCACCGGCGGCCACCACCACGGCGTGGGGGTCGGTGCGCCCGAAGGCCACCAGGCCGTCGAGGGTCGTCCCCACCCAGGTCACGTGCACGCCGCGGCCCGCCATCGCCTCCGCGAGCGCTCCCCCGTCATCGGTGGGGTCGACCACGAGGAGCTGGGCTCCCGCGGTCTCCACCCAGCGGTGCAGGTAGGCGCGCACGGACTGACGACGGGCGTCCCGACGCCCGTCCAGCATGCCCATGTCGTCGTCTGGTCCGAGAGCCTGCCGGCTCAGCCGAACCGGCCGGAGATGTAGGCCTCGGTGGCCGGGTCGTCGGGGTTGGCGAACATCTTCTTGGTCGGGTTGAACTCGACCAGGTGGCCGGGCTCGCCGGTCGCCTTGAGGTTGAAGAAGCCGGTGTCGTCGGAGACGCGCGCCGCCTGCTGCATGTTGTGGGTGACGATGACGATCGTGTAGTCGTTCTTGAGCTCGTGGATCAGGTCCTCGATCGCCGAGGTCGAGATCGGGTCGAGCGCCGAGCACGGCTCGTCCATGAGCAGGATCTGCGGCTCGACCGCGATCGCGCGGGCGATGCAGAGCCGCTGCTGCTGGCCACCGGACAGACCCATGCCGGGCTTGTTGAGGCGGTCCTTGACCTCGTTCCAGAGGTTGGCGCCGCGCAGCGACTTCTCGACGACCACGTCGGCCTGGGCCTTCTTGATCTTGCCGGCGTTGAGCTTGAGGCCCGCGAGCACGTTGTCGTAGATCGACATCGTGGGGAACGGGTTGGGCCGCTGGAAGACCATGCCGACCTGGCGGCGTACGGCGACCGGGTCGACGCCGGCCTCGTAGAGGTCCTGCCCGTCGACCACGATCTTGCCCTCGACGCGGGCCCCCGGGATCACCTCGTGCATCCGGTTGAGCGAGCGCAGGAAGGTCGACTTGCCGCAGCCCGACGGACCGATGAAGGCGGTCACCGCGCCGGCCCGGACCGTCATGTTGACGCCCTGCACGGCGAGGAAGTCGCCGTAGTAGATGTTGACGTCGGAGACGTCGATGCTCTTGGCCATGGTGTTGCCTCTCAGCCCTTCTTGGGCGCGAAGATCTTGCCGACGATGCGTGCTGCGAGGTTGAGCACCATCACGATGACGATGAGGATGAAGGCGGCGCCCCAGGCGATCGCCTCCGCGGGAGCGTCGCCCCGCAGGTTCTGGCCGTAGATGAGGACCGGCAGGGTCGTCATCGCGCCGTCGAAGAGGTTCATGTTGGTGCGGTCGGTCGCCCCGGCGATGAGCAGCAGCGGCGCGGTCTCACCGATGACCCGCGAGATCGCGAGCGTGATGCCGGTCAGGATGCCGCCGAGCGCGGTGGGGAGCACGATCCGCACGATCGTCTTCCACTTCGGCGTCCCCAGCGCGTACGCCGCCTCGCGGAGCTCGTCGGGCACCAGCATCAGCATCTCCTCGGTGGCACGCACCACGATGGGGATCATCAGCAGTGAGAGGGCGACCGAGCCGCCGAACCCGGAGACGTACGCCGGCCCGAAGATCAGCGTGAAGAGGGCGAACGCGAACAGGCCCGCGACGATCGACGGGATGCCGGTCATGACGTCGACCAGGAAGGTGATCGCCTTCGCCAGCTTGTTGCCCTTGCCGTACTCGACCAGGTAGACCGCGGCCATGACCCCGACCGGGACCGAGATGATCGTCGCGCCCAGCGTGATCAGCAGGGTGCCGATGATCGCGTGGTAGATGCCGACCGGCTGGTCGATCTGGGTCTTGAAGAACGAGTAGCTCAGGAACGTGCCGTCGATCCGGCCGGCGCCCTTGCTGACGACCCGCCAGATGAGCGAGACGAGCGGGACCACGGCGACGCCGAAGGCCGACCAGATCAGCGCGGTCATCAGCCGGTCGGTCGCGCTGCGCCGGCCCTCGATCGCCAGCGACCACAGCGGCAGCGCGAGGATGTAGACGACCGCGGCGAGGACGACGGCTCCGACGACACCCATGCCGAGCACGAGCATCAGCGCGCCGAAGGCGACCGCGACGACGCCCATGATGGCCGGCGCCTGCCGCGGCAGGCGCGGCTGGACGAGCGGGACGTGGACCCGCGTCGAGACCTCTTCGAGCGTGCTCATCGAGCCATCCGCCTCTCGCTGCGGCCCACGATCCAGCGGGCGAGGAAGTTGACCAGGAAGGTCAGCAGGAAGAGCACCAGACCGGTCGCGACCAGGACGTTGAGCAGGTCGGCGCTGCGCTCCTTGTACTTGAGCGCGATGTTGGCCGCGATCGAGGTCGGGCTCGAGGTGGCGAGCACGTTCCAGGACAGGTCGAAGCCGACCGAGAGCACCATGGTGACCGCCATCGTCTCGCCGAGGGCGCGGCCCAGGCCGAGCATCACGGCCGAGACCATGCCGGAGCGGGCGTAGGGAAAGACCGTCATCCGGACCATCTCCCAGCGCGTGGCACCGAGGGCCAGGGCGGCCTCCTCGTGCAGCCGCGGCGTGCGGGAGAAGACCTCGCGGGTGATCGCGGTGATGATCGGCAGGATCATGATCGCGAGCACGATGCCGGCGGTCAGGAGCGTGCGACCGGCCGGGCTCGGCTCGCCGAAGAGGTGACCGATGACCGGGATCGGGCCGAGGTGATCGTGCAGCCACTCGTGCATCGGGACGAGCTTCTTGGCCAGGTAGAACGCGCCCCACAGGCCGTAGACGACCGACGGGACGGCGGCCAGCAGGTCGATCACGTAGGCCACCGGCGCCGCGATCCACTTCGGCGCGTAGTGGCTGATCACCAGCGCGATGCCGAAGGCGAGCGGCACCGCGATGATCAGCGCGATGACCGAGGCGGTGAAGGTGCCGACGAGCAGCGGGACGACGTAGCCGATGAAGCTCTCGGCGTGCGGGCCGTAGACGGCGGCCGGCTTGGTGAAGCCGGTGATGCCCTTGATCGCCAGGAAGATGAAGACCCCCGCGAGGGCGGCCAGGATGCTCAGACCGGCCAGGAGGGCCGCGCCGCTGAAGATGCGGTCGCCGACCCCGCCGCGGACGCTGGCCCAGGAGGCCGCGGGGGCGTCCTCGGCCTCGGCGGTGGGTGCTGTCACGTCGTTCGCCTTCGTGCTCGGGGGTGGTCGTGCGGGGGGCTGGCGGAAGGGGTGAGGACCGCGTCGCGCGTCCTCACCCCCTCCGGTGGATCACTTGGCGGAGATGCCCGCCACGATGTCCTGGGCCTTCTTGGCGGTCTCGGGCGAGAGCTTCGCGGAGCCGGCGAAGTCGGCCGCCTCGGCCTGGCCCTCGTCGGAGACGATGTACTCGAGGTAGCCCTTGACGTTGTCCGCCTCGGCCTTGTCGTCGTACTTCTCGCAGGCGATGAGGTAGGACAGCAGGATGACCGGGTAGGCACCGGCCTCGGTGGTGGTGCGGTCGACGTCCACGGCGATGTCGGTGGCGTCACGGCCCTCGACGACCGGCGAGACCGCGACGGTCTGGGCGGCGCCCTCGGGCGACGGCGCGACGTACGCGTCGCCGACCTTGACCGAGACGTGGCTCAGGTCGCCGGTCTGGCTGGCGTCGGCGTAGCCGATGACGCCCTCGGTGTCGGTGATCGACTTGACCACGCCCGAGGTGCCCTCGGCGGAGAGGCCGCCGGAGACCGGGAACGCGTCCTCGGCCTCGTACTTCCACGCCTCCGGAGCGACCTTGTTGAGGTAGTCGGTGAAGTTCTTGGTGGTGCCCGAGTCGTCGGAGCGGTGCACGGGCGTGATCTTGAGGTCGGGGAGGTCCACGCCGTCGTTCTGAGCGGCGATGGCCGGGTCGTTCCACTTGGTGATCTTGTTGTCGAAGATCTTGGCGAGCGTGTCCGCGTCGAGCTTGAGGTCGTCGACGCCCGGGAGGTTGTAGGCGATCGCGATCGAGGAGATGTAGGCGGGGATCTCGATGATGTTGCCGCCGCAGCGCTCCTTGGCCTTGGTGAGCTCCTCGTCCTTGATGTAGGAGTCCGAGCCGGCGAACGAGAGCGCCTTGCTGATGAACTGGCTGCGACCGTCGGTCGAGCCGAGCAGGCTGTAGTCGATGGTCAGGCCGGTGTTCTTGCCCTGGAACGCGGTCTTCCAGGCCTCCTGGGCCTTCTCCTGCGACGTGGCGCCGCCACCCTTGAGCGTGCCGCTGAGGCCCGCGGAGTCGGTGTTGTCGTCGCCCGAGCCGGACTCGTTCGAGGCACCGCAGGCGCTCATGAGCAGGGCCAGAGCAGCGACACCGGGCACCGCGGCGCGGCGGATGGTCTTGAGGTTCAAGGAACTTGCCTCTCAGAGGTGAGGGGCCTTCTCGATCCGCCCCTCGATGCGTACTGGACGCTGGAGAAGTTAGGCAGCGTCGGTAACGCAACTCCCCGGCGGATCTGAACGCATGGTGAACAGCAGCGGTCGGGGTGGGGATCGGGCGTGGCGCCGGTCTCAACCGGACGCGCCGGTGGCCCCGGACCACAGGGGTCCGGGGCCACCGGTGCTGCCGGAGGAGGCGGTCCTCCGGTGCCGCTACCTCTTGATCTTGACCTTCACCACCGTCGTCGCGGCCTCGCTGGTGGCGCTGCCCGCCGCGGTGACCCGGATCTTGTAGGTGCCGGGCTTCGTCAGCCGCGGCGTGGTCCAGGTCGCGGTGCCGGAGGACGTCAGCCGCACGGTGACGACCTTGACGACCTTCGTGCCCCGGCGCACCTCGATCCGGACGGTCGCGCCGCGCTGGCCCGCACTCGCCACGCCGACCGTGACCTTGGCCTTCTTCGCCTTCTTGGCGGCCTTGACCACCCTGGCCTTCGCCTGGACCACCGTGACGGCCTTGGCCACCGTCAGCACGGCGGTGCCGGTCGAGGTGAGGACCGCGGCGTCACCGGCGTAGGTGGCGGTGAGGGTGCGCGGCCCGACCGGACCCGTGGCGTGGAAGGCGATCGTCGCCCGGCCACCCACCAGGGTCGCCCGGCCGACCTCGACACCGTCGGCCGCGAGGACCACGTCGCCCGAGGGGACCGCCGTACCGGAGGCGGGGGTCACGGTGACCACCGCGCTCGCCCGGGAGCCGACCTTGACCGCGGCGGGCGACAGCGTGACCTTCGTGGTGCTGGCCACGGCCGGGTCGGCCTTGGCCGGGACCACGGCGGTGCTGGACTCCTCGACATTGCCCGCGACGTCGACGCCGCGGTACTCGACCACGGTCTCGGCGTTGCCGACCACGACCGGCGCGGTGTACGCCGCGAAGGCTCCCGTACCGATCCGGTACTCGATCCGGTCGAGCCCGGACAGGGCGTCGGCCGAGCGGAGGGTGACCTTGCGGGTCGCCTGGTCGACCTTGGCGTTGGAGACCGGGGCCGAGGCGTCGAGGGCGACCTCGCCGACGACCGGCTCCGAGACGTTGCCGGCCGCGTCGCGGGCCCGGACCTGGTAGGCCCAGCGACCGTCCTCGGAGAACACCACCGGCGCCGTGTACGCCGTCCAGTCCCCGCTGCCGAGCTTGACCTCGAGCACCGGCGCCGGGTCCTGCGCGTCGGTCGCGGTCGCGGTCACCGTCGTGGCGGCGGTCTGCCACCCGGTCGCGCCGGCCTCCGGCGCCTCGACGGCGGACACCTCGGGCGCCGTCTCGTCGAGCGGCTGGGGGTGGGTCTTGAAGGCGTCCACGATCATGTAGCTGCCGGTCTTCTTGGTCCCGGTGATCGTGTGCTTGCCCGGCTCGAGTCCGGTCACCGAGAGCACGGTCTTCTGGTGGACCCGGGAGCCGTTCTGGAACGACTGGGTCTTGTAGAAGGCCCCGTCGATCTTGATCTCGACATCGCCCAGGTCCGAGTTCACCTGCGAGATGACGTCGATCCCGGTGCCGTAGAAGTCCAGCGACCAGCTGTCACCGGTGTTCTGGGTGGCGTCGATGTCGTCGAGGTAGGCGCTCGCACCGCCGGCGGCCGCACCCCGCCACAGCCAGTGCTCGCTGCTGCCCGCGCCATCGGTGTAGACGACACCGGCCGTGTTGTTGAGGAGCTCGGGCGCGAGCGTCTTGGTGAGCTCGACCGTGACGTCGGTCGAGGCCCGGCGGACGCCGAGCGTGAGCGAGGCGCCCGGAGCGAGCGCGTTGTAGGTGCGCCAGAAGGTGTTGCGCTGCGTGGTCACCTCGACGCCGTTGATCGTGCGGATCAGGTCGTTGGTCTGGAGCCCGCCCTTGCCGGCGTCGCTCGTGGCCGGCACGGTGCTGAGCTTGACGCCCTTGAAGTCCGCGATGGCGTACGCCGACTGCTCGGCCTTGGTGCCGATCTGGGTGAGGTCGGCGCCCATCCACTTCTCGACCACCAGGTCCCGGGCCGGGACCTCGGGGTCCTCGTTGGCGCCGAGCACCGCCTTGGGCGGCAGCGCCGCACCGGGCGCCCCGAAGGTCATCGGGAAGTTCTGGTAGCCCAGCGCCAGGGCCGGCGAGTCGGCCGCGAGCGTGAAGTCGTACCGGTCGATCGCGTCGGCGTGGGCGAGCTTGGGGTCGGCGACCGCGGAGTCCCGGTCGTAGCCCGCGGCGTACCAGCCGGTGGCGGTGTTGATCGTGCTGCCGTCGGCGGAGAGCTGCTGGTTACTGCCCTGGCTCACGATGACGGGCTTGCCGGCGTTCCAGTAGAGGTTCTTGGCGACCTGGTACTGCGCGGCGGCGTAGTCGGGCTGGCAGCAGTTCTTCCACGGCGTGCTGCCGTAGGTGACGTTGTTCTCGATGACGTCACCACCGGGCATGTAGCTGACCTGCTCGAAGGTGGAGCCGTTGAGCAGCAGGTTGTTGCGCACCGTGCGGTCGAAGCCGTCGCGCAGCTTGATGCCGCCCTTGAGCAGCAGGTTGTTGGTCAGCTCGAACTGGGAGGAGCCGTCGTCGAGGTCGATGGCCCAGTCCCCGTCGTGCCAGAACCGGTTGTGGTCGATCTTGATCGGCCGGATCGTGTCGAGCTTGGCCATCTCCCGCGCCTGGACGGCGGTCAGCGGGCCGCCGGTGTTGCCCATGAAGGTCACGCCGCTGGCCAGGCTCGCGAACGCCGTGGCGCTCGCGCCGGTCTTCCAGAACCGGCTGCGGCCCCACGCGTTGATCGAGCCGTTGTCGCCGCTGCCCTTGACGCAGTCGAAGATGTCGTTGTCCTCGATGACGTGGCCGCCCCAGGTCGTGTCGGAGAAGTTCAGGCAGGCCCGCGGGCTGTCGGAGAGGCTGTTGCCCTTGACGGTCACGTCGAGCGCGGTGCCGATGTTGATCGACGACGTCTGCTTCTCGTAGTGACCGTTGTTGGCCATGTCGTTGCCCTGGATCAGGATGTTCCGGGGGTAGTTCTCCGACTTCGGGCCGGTGCCCAGGTCGTCGATGGGCGGCGTGGTGAAGTAATTGCCGGCGTAGTTGCGCACGGCGTCCGGCAGGCCCACGACGTGGACGTCGGTGCCGCCGGAGTTGCGGAACCGGCTGTCGAGGATCTTGTTGCCGTCGTTGTAGCCGCTCATGAAGACGGCATTGCTGCCCAGGTCGGTGAACGACGACCTCGTCACCGTGATGTCCTCGGCGTTCTGCAGGAAGATCGCGCCCTTGCGCACGACCGACCAGTCACCGCGCGAGATGCCCTCGAACGTGTTGCCGGGGCCGAACATCGTGCGGTGGGTGCGCTGGAAGTCCAGGTTGTCGAAGGTGACGTGGGCGACCGGGTCGGCCGCGCTGGCGCCCTCGACCGTCACGAGCTGCTCGAGCTCGCCGGTCTCGACCGTGGCCGTGGAGAGGTCCACGCCCGCGGCGGGCTTGTAGTAGAGCCGGTGCTCGTCCTTGTCGAGGAACCACTCCCCCGCGGTGTCGAGCTCCTCCTTGATGTTCTCGACCATCACCACGCCGCTGTTGGCCGGCTGGGTCGGGTTGCAGTCCTGAGGGCGGTTGTTGTCGCCGATGTACTTCAGGTCCAGCGCGTCGTCGGTGCGGCCGGTGATCGTGAACGAGACGCTGCCCCAGTCGTGGCAGTGCATCCCGCGGACGTAGCCCGTGGTCGGCTTGCTCCAGCCGGCCGACCGGGCGTTGAGCGTGCTGAGCGAGGTGGAGCCGTCGAGCCGGGGGGCGGACTCGTTGAAGTTCGGGTAGCGCGCCATCACCTGGCGCTGACCGCCGACGAACAGCTCGTCGAAGTCGATGGCGTCGGGCACCGAGGTCACCATCACCGACGGGTCGCCGGCGCTCGGCGTCCAGGCCGACGACAGCGCCCGGCCACCGGAGATGCGGACGCCGTCGCCGGTGCCCTTCCAGGTGACCGGCGCCTGCGCCGTACCGGAGTCCTGGGTGGTCAGCGCGAGGGGCTCACTGAGGTAGTAGTCGCCGGGCGCGATCTCGACGGTGATCGGTGCGTCGGCACCCGGCAGCGCCGCGCGGACCAGCTGCTGGGCCCGCTGGAGCGTGGCCACCGGGCTCCCGCTCGCGCCCGTGTTGGCGTCGTCGCCGGTGCTCGCCACCTGGATCACGACCGGCCCCGCCGCCTGCGCCGGCACGACCGCCGCGAGCGAGACCGCCGTCGCGGACACGGCTGCCGCGGCCAGGAACCGGACCTGCCGGCGGCGTACGCCGACTCTTGTCCTGCTTGTGATGCTCACCACACCTACCCCTTTGAAGATCGGATGTCTATTGCCCTGTGACCCGACTCACAGGCGCACGCTAACACCGGGAATGGCGATCTGCCACCACAAACATCCGATATCTGGGCTACGGGCAGCACGCAGCGCCGCCCCCGGCCACGCGTCTGCCGGGATGCGTCGGGGTGCGTGCCGTCAGCGCGGCCGGTGTCGCTCCACCGCGACGACCCGGCCCTTGCGCACGTGCAGGACGAGCATCTCGGCCGGCGCCAGCGGGGCGTCCGGGGCGAGCTCGACGCCGGCGGCATCGAGGACCAGCGGGAGGACGGGGCGGTGGGTGCACAGGACGGCGTTCTCGGCCGCGGACGGCGGGCCGTCGGGGTCGAGGAGGTCGTGGACGAGCTTGGTGACCGGGCGCGGGGCGGCGTTCTCCTCGGTCAGCCGGGGGCGCAGGTCGAAGGCGTAGCCGGCGGTCTCGGCGTAGGGCCGGACGGTCTGGACGCAGCGGGTGCTGGTCGAGGTGACCACCCGGGTCACGCCGTACGCCGCGAGGAGGGGGACCAGGCGGTCGGCCTCGGCCTCGCCGACCTTGAGCAGCGTGCGGCCGGCGTCCGGACCGCGCCAGGCCGCGCGGGAGCGGGCCTGGGCGTGGCGCAGGACGACGACCGCGTGGGTCTTGCGGCGGACCCGGAGGGCGTCGGCGAGCGTCTCCCGGTCGCGGTCGTAGGACAGCCGCTCGGGGGCCTCGTCGACGGGCACCCAGGCGACCTGGTCGATCTCCTCGTTCGGCCGGTACGACGACACGTCGTCGTCCCCGACCACCCGGCCGGTCCAGTAGTGCACCGTCTTGCTCCGCCGGGCGACCGGGTAGCGCTGGGTCGGCAGCGGCGGGCCGAGCCGGACGTGGACGCCGGTCTCCTCGGCGACCTCGCGCACCGCGGTGGCGGTGGGGTGCTCGCCGCGGTCGAGCTTGCCCTTGGGGAACGACCAGTCGTCGTACTTGGGGCGGTGCACGAGCAGCACCTCACGACCTGGACGGAATGCGACCACGCCGGCAGCGAGGATGTCGGGCACGGGCCTAGGGTATGCAACCGTGACGCCTCGCCGCTGGATGGTCCTGGTCGTGGCGGTGGCCGTGCTCGCCGCCGCTGCCGTGGTGGTGGTCTGGCGGCTGCGCGGCGAGGACCCGAGCCGGTTCTCCGCGGCGCTCGCGCTGGCGCCGGCGTCGACCGAGCGCTACAGCTGGACCGACTGGGCCGGCGTCCGTGACGAGCTCGGTCTGGACCTGTCGGTCGACTCCACGCCCGACGAGGTCACCGACCTCCTCGACCAGGCCTACGACCACGACCTCGTGCAGATGACCGCGCTCGACCAGTCCGCCCCGAACATCCAGCGCGCGCTGGGCTTCTCCCCCGCGAGCATCGACTGGGAGCTGTTCACCCAGGGCCGCGACGGTGCGCTGGTGATCATGGGCCTGCCCGCGTCGTACGACATCGGCCGGCTGCGCGAGCAGCTGCGCTCCGCGGGCTTCGCCGAGCCCAAGGAGGCCGACGGCGTCTGGGAGGGCGGGGTGGACCTGCTCGAGCGGCTGGGCGGCTCGATCACGCCCGAGCTGGCCGCGCTCCAGATCGACGAGGAGGACCACCTGCTCGTCGGCAGCGACGACGCCGCCTTCCTCGCCCAGCGCACCGACCTGGCCCGCGGCGACGAGGACGACGCGGTGGCCGAGGCCGTCGCGGCGACCGGGCCGGCGCTGAGCGCGGCCGCCTACACCGGCGACCAGGCGTGCTCCGCGCTCGCCATGTCCGCGGCCGATCCGGCCGACCAGGGCCGGGCGAGCGAGCTGATCAAGGCGGCCGGTGAGGTGCACCCCATCGCCGGCTACGCCTCGGCGGCGCTGCCGGGCGGCGACGTCCGGGTGGCGATGGCGTTCGAGACCGAGGACCAGGCCCGGACCGACGCCGACACCCGCTCCCGGCTCGCGGCCGGGCCGGCGCCGGGCCAGGGCGGGAGCTTCCCCGACCGGTTCCGGCTGGGCAAGGTGGTCGCCTCGGGCTCGGTGCTGACCATGGAGCTGCACCCGCTCGCGGGCACCTTCGTGCTCTCGGACCTGACCAGCGGTCCGGTGCTCTTCGCGACCTGCTGAGCCGGTCCGGCCGGGCAGGCGGAACGGGCCGGTCGCCGCGGGGCGAGGCTAGGCGAGGACTAGACCAGGCCGACGCCGAGGATGCGGTCGATCTCCTCGGTCGTGAGGCGCTCGTCGGAGGAGCTGGCGGCGATGATGAGGTTCGTCGTCAGCTCGACCTCGACGAGCAGGTCGCCGTCCTCGAGGGTCACGTCGAACTGATCTGCCATGCGCCCCTCCCTTCAGGCCCCTACCCCGGCCAGCACATCGATCCGCCTCCATCCTCCCCCCAACCGGAGCGGGCAAACCCTAAAGTTCCGGAAAAATTCGTGAGGCCCCGCCGGGCGTACCGGCGGGGCCTCACGGAAGACGCGTGGTCTCCTCGATCAGCGCGGATCAGAGGGGACGGACGTTCTCCGCCTGGGGGCCCTTGGGGCCCTGGGTGACGTCGAACTCGACCTTCTGGTTGTCCTCGAGCGACTTGTAGCCGTTGGACTGGATGGCGGAGTAGTGGACGAACACGTCGTCACCGCCACCGTCCTGCTCGATGAAGCCGAAGCCCTTCTCGGCGCTGAACCACTTCACGGTGCCCTGAGCCATGCGCTCATTACTCCTTGTGTCGGGGCGAGAGCCGCCACCTCGACGGCCCGCAGCGGCTGCGATGACACGTCGCACCGACCGTGATGAGCCCACCACAAACCAGGTACGCCGTCGGCCACAGACTCCGCAGGCGTTCACCTTCGAGAACTGCAGCCGCTGCGAAGTCGACCCTACCAATCCGAAGCGACAGCGGAACCTCCTCGCCGACAGGAAGTTCGGTTCGATCATGAAGGTTCTGCGTCCCACCGATGACGCCGCGGAAAACCCCGCCCTGGGCCGCTCCCTGAGTCAGGAACGGGTGGTCAGCACGTAGCCGGCGTACCCCGTGTCGCGGGCCTCGTCGCACAGCCGGCGGTAGTTGCCGAAGCCGCCGATGTAGGGCATGAAGGTGCGCTTCTTGCCCTCGATGTTGGCGCCCATGTACCAGGACGCGGCCTTGACGAAGAGCGTCCCCTCGGCGACCTCGCCGAGGTGGTCGGTCCACTTCTCGGCGGCGTCGCGGCGCGGCTCGGCCTGGTCGATCCCGTGCTCGCGGCAGTAGGCGATGAGGTCCATGCCCCAGTCGACCTGCTGCTCGGTGTGGGTGGACATGTTGGCCAGCACCGACGGGCTGCCCGGGCCGTTGAGCGTGATCAGGTTGGGGAACCCGGCCACGCCCAGCCCGAGGTACGTCGTGGGCCCGGCCGCCCACTCGTCGGCGAGGACCGCGCCCCGCGCGCCCCGCAGGTCGATCGAGGTGAGCGCGCCGGTGAGCGCGTCGAAGCCGGTGGCGAACACCAGCACGTCCAGCTCGTACGACGCGTCGGCGGTCTTGATCCCCCACGTGGTGACCTGCTCGATCGGGTCCCGGCGCAGGTTGACCAGCTCGACGTCGTCGCGGTTGTACATCTCGTAGTAGCCGGTGTCCGTGACGATCCGCTTGGTGCCGATCGGGTGGTCGGTCGGGATCAGGTCGGTCGCAACCTGCGGGTCGGCCACGATCCCCCGGATCTTGGCCTCGGCGAACTCCCGCGCGTAGTCGTTGGCGACCAGGTCGCTGCTCTGGTCGGGGAAGGTCTTGGCGAACAGGACGCCGCCCTCCTGCCAGCGCGCCTCGAACGCGCGCTCGCGCTCCTCGGGGCTGACCTCGGTCGCCTTCTGCGCGTGGGTGGTGCTCAGCGAGCCGGCCGGGGCGTAGCGCGAGGCCTCGCGGCGCTCGGGATAGGTCTCCTGGATCTCGCGCTGCTCGTCCTCGGTCAGCGGCCGGTTCCGGGCCGGCACCGTGTAGTTGGCGCTGCGCTGGAAGACGGTGAGCGACTGGGCCTGCTCGGCCAGGAGCGGCGCGGCCTGGATGCCCGACGAGCCGGTGCCGATGAGGCCGACCCGCTTGCCGGTCAGGTCGACCGGCTCCTCGGGCCACTGCGCGGTGAAGAGCTGGGTGCCGGCGAAGTCGTCGATGCCCGGCAGGTCGGGCCGGTGCGGCGCGGAGAGGCAGCCGGTCGCCATCATCACGAAGCGGGCCCGGTGCTCGGTGCCGTCGTCCAGGGTCGCGGTCCAGGTCGAGGCCTGCTCGTCGAAGCGGGCCGCGCTCACCCGGCGGCCGAAGGTGAAGTGCCGGCGCAGGTCGTAGCGGTCGGCGACGTGGTCGAGGTACGCGCGGATCTCGGGCTGGGTCGCGAACCGCTCGGTCCAGCGCCAGTCCTTCTCGAGCTCGCGGTCGAAGGAGTAGGAGTAGTCGACGCTCTCGACGTCGCACCGCGCACCCGGGTAGCGGTTCCAGTACCAGGTGCCGCCCACGCTGTCGCCGGCCTCGACGCCGACCACGTCGAGCCCCTGCTCGAGGGCCCGGTACATCGCGTAGATGCCGGCCAGGCCGGCGCCGACGACGAGGAGGTCGCGGACGGGGGTGTCGTTCGGTGCGTTCATCGAGGGGTCTCCCGGGTGGTTCGGTCGAGCAGCGTGCGCAGGTCGGCGTAGAGCAGCTCGCGCGCGGAGTCTCCGGCGCGCAGCGTGAGGAAGGTCAGGGTGCCGTGGAAGAGGCCGGGATAGGTCCGGGCGACGACCGGCACCCCGGCGGCGGCCAGCCGGGCTGCGTAGGCCTGGCCCTCGTCGCGCAGCGGGTCCGCGGCGGTGATGGCGATGATCGCCGGGGCCAGGCCGGCATGGTCGGCGGCGCGCGCCGGCGCGACCAGCTCGGGCGGCTCCGGCAGCCGGCGCTCGGGCCCGAGGTACTGGTCCCAGTACCACTCCATGGTGGCCCGCGTGTTGAACCAGCCCTCGGCGTACAGGTCGTAGCTCGGGGTGTCGCAGGCCGGGTCGATGACCGGGCCCAGCAGCGCCTGGCCGGCCAGGACCGGCCCGCCGCGGTCGCGGGTCATCAGGGCGACGACGGCGGCGAGGTTGCCGCCCGCGCTGTCGCCGGCGACGACCACCCGGGCCGGGTCGGTGCCGAGCTCGTCGTGGCGCTCGTTCGCCCAGAGCAGGGCGGCGTAGCCGTCCTCGGCGGCGGTCGGCGCGGGGTGCTCGGGGGCGAGGCGGTAGTCGACCGAGACGACGACCGCGTCGACGCCGCGGGCGAGCTGGCGGCAGAAGCCGTCGTGGCTCTCGAGGTCGCAGAAGACGAAGCCGCCGCCGTGCAGGAAGACCACGAGCGGACGGCGTACGTCATCGGCGCCGTGCGGCCGGTAGACCCGGGCGCCGATCGTGCCGCCGGCGACCGGGATGGTCACGTCCTCGGCGGAGCGGACGTCGTCGAGGTTGGCCGGCGGGACCTGCCGGGCCCGGGTCGCGGCACGCGCCTCGGCGCCGGTCATGGTGGCCACCGGGGGGAAGCCCTCGTTGAGCGCCGCCAGGAAGCCGGCGACCTCGGGGTCGAGCTGGTCGATCATGTCGCGAAGGTAGGCAGCGGCCCCGCCTCGCGGGGCCGCTGATGCCACTGTGCGGAACCGACATATTCCTATTCGAAATAGGTGCCGCCCGCCGGTCGGTCAGAGCGAGGTGAACCCGCCGTCGGCCACGAACTCCGAGCCGGTGCTGTAGCTGGACTCCTCGGAGACCAGGAAGAGGACGAGCGCGCCGATCTCGGACGGGTCCGCGGCGCGCGCCAGCGGCTGGGTCTTGACCTGCTCGTGGGAGCGGCTGGAGCTCGCGGTCATCTCCGAGGCGACGATCCCGGGGTGCACCGAGTTGACCCGGATCCCGTCCGGGCCGAGCTCCTGGGCCGCCGTCTTGGTCATCCCGCGCACGGCCCACTTCGAGGCGACGTACCCGAGGATCCGGGAGTAGGCGACGAGCCCGCCGGTCGAGGAGATGTTGACGATCGAGCCGCCGCCCCCGCGCCGCATCGACCCGATCACCGCCTTCATGCCGAGGAAGACGCCGACCTGGTTGACGTCGATGACGCGGCGGTAGTCGGCCTCGCTGAGCGTCTCGATCGGGTCGACGTGCACGATGCCGGCGTTGTTGACCAGCCCCCAGACCGGCCCGAACCGCTCCTCGGCCGCGGCGACCGCCTGCTGCCAGCCCTCCTCGCTGGTCACGTCGAGCGGCACGTACGCCGTGCGCTCCCCCAGCTCGGCGACCAGCGCGGTCGCATCGTCCGCGAGGACGTCGGCGACCACCACGAGGGCGCCCTCGGCGACGAGCGAGCGGACGCACGCGGCGCCGATGCCGCGGGCGCCGCCGGTGACGATGACGACCCGGCCGGCGACGCGGCCGGTCGGGATCGAGGTCGGGGACGGGGACGGGTGCTGGGTCGTGGTCATGGGCCCAATGAAGCGGCCCCGACGCCGGGCCGGGCCCGAGGTGCCGGTCAGCGGCACCCGCACCCCCGCACACTGGAGCCCATGACCTATGCGGCGCAGCCGGCGTGGCGCGCGATCCAGGAGCACCTCCCCGAGCCCTACCGGCTCACGCCTGAGACCGAGCCGGCCGAGGAGTGGTGGGAGCCGGAGGGGCCCGGCGGGCACCGGATCCACCTCGACACCTACCGCGCTCCGGACGCGCCGCTCAAGGTGATCCTCTTCCACGGCGTCGGCACCAACGGCCGCCAGATGACCACGATCCTGGGCCGCCCGCTGGCCGAGCGCGGGTACGAGACGATCGCGGTCGACATGCCGACGTACGGCGTCACGGAGGTCGCGCCCGGCACCACCGTGACCTACGCCGACTGGGTCCGGCTGGGTGTCGACCTGGTCGCCGCCGAGCGGGCCCGGGACGACCGGCCGATCGTGCTCTACGGCCTGTCCGCGGGCGGCATGGAGACCTTCCACGTCGCGGCGCAGGCGCCGCCGGGCAGCGGGATCGCCGGGATCGTCGGGATGACCTTCCTCGACCAGGACTCGCTGCGGGTGCGGGTCGCGACCGCCTTCGACCCGGTCACCGGGCTGCTCGGCCGTCCGCTCATGGCGCTGCTGGCGCGCACGCCGCTGCGCCGGGTCCGGGTGCCGATGCGCTGGGTGAGCAAGATGCGCACCCTGGTCAACGACCGCGCGGCCAAGCGGGCGGCGTACGCCGACCGGAGCTCGGCGGGCAACCTGGTCTCGGTCGCCTTCCTCGACTCCTACCTGAGCCACCGCCCGGCCGTGGCACCCGAGGACTTCGACGTCTGCCCGGTGCTGCTCACCCAGCCCGCCGCCGATCGGTGGACGCCGCTCGCGCTGTCGACGCCGTTCCTGTCGCGGATCACGAAGGTGCCGGTCACCACGGTGCTGCTCGACGGCGCCGGGCACTACCCGATCGAGCAGCCCGGCCTGGACCAGATGGTCGAGGCGATCGCCGGGTTCTGCGCCGAGCGGGCCCGCGCGGAGCGGCGCTGAGGACTCAGACCAGCCGGTCGACGTAGGCGACGACCCGGTTGAACAGCGCAGTGACGCCGCTCGGGGCGGTGGTCCGCGGAGCCGGGCTCTCGGCGAGCTCGTAGAGCAGCGGCTGGGCCGCCAGGACGCCGGCGTCGGCCGCGACCGACGCGGCGACGCGGGCCGCGTCGCGGACCGCGACGGGGTCGACGGTCCACACCGCCTCGAAGACCCGCTCCCGGTCGGGGACCGTGCTCTGGCCCGGCAGCTCCCAGGCCGAGAGGCACGCGGTCGCGTCGAAGGCGTCGCACACCACGGCCCACTCGCGCCGCATCGGCGCCCGCGGGCCGAGCGCGGCGCGCACCGGCCCGTCGGCGTCCTCGGCGCCGCCGTCCCAGTGGTCGGCGAAGACCACCGCCGAGCGGGCGACCCGGGCCAGCTCGTGCCAGCGCGGAGCCGACGGGGCGTAGAACTCCGGGCGCTGGAACGCCCCGAACAGCACCGGGCGCTCGGCGACGGCGCAGCACTCGTCCTCGATCGCCCACGACAGCGCGATCAGCGTCGACTTGCGCAGCCGGTGGGGCGCGAGCGCGGGGTGCCGGCGCCGCAGCTCGGCGAACACCGACGGGCTCTCGGGCGGCGTGGTCGCGGCGGCCTCGGCGATCGCGACCTCGAGCCGGATGCCGGCGTCCTTGCGCCGCAGCACCTGGCGCACGAGGTCGACGTCGGTCTCGGCGTAGCGCCGGTGCCCGCTGGCCAGCCGGCGCGGGACCGGGAAGCCGTGCCGGCTCTCCCACATCCGCAGCACCGCCGGGCTGACGCCCGAGCGCCGGGCGAGGTCGCCGATCGTCAGGTCGCCCCCGACGGCCGGGGGTTGCGCCGACTCGGTGCCCTGGTCCATGCTCACACCATAAACCTAAACAACTTGCTGAAGTATCTGTTTAAGTTGAGGAGGCGACGATGAGCGGCACCCGGACCGGTCCGTGCCCGACCGAGCTGCGCCTGCTCCTCGGCCGGGCGGCGGCCGGCGACGGCGCGTCGTTCGCCCGCCTGTACGACCTCACCTGCGACCTCGTGTGGCGCCTCGAGCTGTGCCGGCACCGCGACCCCGTCGCCGCCGAGGAGGCCGTGCGCCGCCGGTACGCCGCCGCCTGGCGCCACGCGGCGGCCCAGCCTCGCTCGGGCCGCTCGCCCCAGGCCTGGCTGCTGAGCCTCGACCCGGCGGCAGCGTCGTGACCGGCGGCCTGACCGGCCCCGCGCACGGCCCGGTCCTCGTCACCGGCGGCACCGGCTTCGTCGGGCGCCGCCTGGTGCGCGCGCTCGCCGCGCAGGAGGCGGGCGTCCGGGTGATGACGCGCCACCCCGACCGGTACGACGGCCCCGGCACCCCCGTCTTCGGCGACGTGTCCGACCCGGACTCGCTCGACGCCGCGCTGGAGGGCTGCCGCGCGGCGTACTACCTGGTGCACGCGCTCGGGCACGCGGACTTCGCCGCCCGGGACGCCGCGGCGGCCACGGCCTTCGGCGAGCGGGCGGGCGCGGCCGGGCTGGCCCAGCTCGTCTACCTCGGCGGCCTGGGCGACGACCACGACGACCTGTCCGCGCACCTGCGCAGCCGGCGCGAGGTCGAGGAGCTGCTCACCCGCGGCGGCGTACCGGTGACGGTGCTGCGGGCCGGCATCATCGTCGGCCACGGCGGCATCTCCTGGGAGATCACCCGCCAGCTGGTCGAGCACCTGCCCGCGATGGTCACCCCGCGCTGGGTCCGGACCCGGACCCAGCCGATCGCGATCGCCGACGTCGTGCGCTACCTGCTCGGCGTCCTGGACCACCCCGACGCCCGGCGCCGGACCTTCGAGATCGGCGGGCCCGACGTCCTGGCCTATGCCGACATGCTCTCCCGGGTCGCCGCGCTGGAGGGCCGGCGGCTGCCGATCGTCCCGGTGCCGCTGCTGAGCCCGGCGCTGTCCTCGCGCTGGCTGGCGCTGGTCACCGACGTCGACGTACGGGCCGGGCGCAACCTCGTCGACTCGATGGTCAACGAGGTCGTCGTCACGGACCCGGGCATCCGCGACGTCGTACCGTTCCCGACGACGGGCTACGACGACGCGGTGCGCGCCGCCCTCGCCGAGCGCCGGGCCGAGCGCCGGGCCGGACGGCGGGGCGAGCGATGACCCGGCGCCGCGACCGGCTGCTGCCGATGCCGCTCACCCACGTCACCCGGAACGCGCCGGTGGAGCCCGCCGCCACCCGGACCCGCCGGCGCCGGGTCGCCGCGGCCACCGCCGTCGCGGGCGCGGGACTCCTCGGCGCCTCGCTCTCCACCCCACCCGGCTCCCGCGCGTTCTACCTCTCGACCGCCGCCGTCGCGGGCGTGTGGACCGCCGGCGGCCTCGCCTCGGGACCGCTGCACCTGGGCTGGATCGAGAACCGCGACGCCACCCTGCGCCGTCCCGTCCTGACCCCGCTGGCCACCGGCGTCGGCGCGTTCGGGCTCTTCTACGGCGCCGCCCTCGTCGCCCGCCGGGTCCCCGTCCTCGACGAGGCCGTCCGCCGGGTCCTGCGCTTCGCCGACGACGGCGCCGGCCCCGCGGTGCTCGCCACCACGCTGGCCAACGGCGCCGCCGAGGAGATCTTCTTCCGCGGCGCCCTCTACGCCGCCCTCGGCGAGCACCACCCGGTCGCCGCGTCGACCGCCGTGTACGCCCTGGCCACCACCACGACCCGCAACCCCGCGCTGGTCCTGGCCGCGGGGGCGATGGGCACCCTCTTCGCGCTCCAGCGCCGGGCCTCCGGCGGCCTGCAGGCGCCGGTCATCACGCACCTGACCTGGTCCACGCTCATGGTGCGCTTCCTGCCCCCGCTGTTCCGGGGCGACCGGGGCCACACCGCGGCCGAGCCGCTCGCTAGGCTCGTCCCGGGCCGTTAGCTCAGTTGGTAGAGCACCGGACTTTTAATCCGAGTGTCGCGGGTTCGAGCCCCGCACGGCCTACCAGGACCGGTCGCTGCCCGCGCTCAGGCGCGGGCGGCGCACTCGGCGCAGAGACCGACCAGCTCGACGGTGTGGCTCACCTCGGAGAAGCCGTGCTCGTCGGCGATCGCCTGGGCCCACCGCTCGACCGCGGAGCCGGTGATCTCGACCGTCCGGCCGCACGAGCGGCACACCAGGTGGTGGTGGTGCGAGCTGCTGCACCGGCGGTAGGTCGCCTCGCCGGCCGGGTTGTGCCGGACGTCGACGTCCCCGGCGTCCGCCATCGCCTGCAGGGTCCGGTAGACGGTGGCCAGGCCGACCTTGTCCCCGCCCTGGCGCACGCTGTCGTGGATCTCCTGGGCGCTCTGGAAGTCCGCCGCCGCGGCGAGGGCGTCGGTGATCGCCCGGCGCTGGCGGGTCGGCCGCAGGGAGGGCGGGCGTGCATCGGTGTCGGACACCGGACCTCCTGAGGGGTCGAACCGGACTGGGAATCGCTCTCAATCTACCGGGCTCCCGGAGGGACTAGCCCATCCGGACCATCCGCGGCGGACGTTCGGACCAACGACGGCCGGGACCGCGGCGAGATACCCTGAGCGCCGGGACTGAGGGAAAGGGAGGACTCTGTCGTGGGGAGCAATGACGAGTTCGGACCCGACACGGAGACCATCCGTGCGTGGCTGAACAAGCGTGCGACCTATGCCAAGGACGCCCGGGTGACCTCCGCGCCCCGCGGCGCCGGCGCCGGCGCCGGGGCTGCTCCCGCGCCCGAGCCCCCTGTCGCCGCGCAGCCACCCGAGCCGACGGAGCCGCCGAAGCCCCAGCGGCGCCGGGCCCAGGGGTCCGGTCCCGGCCCCGACAGCAACCAGGCGGGACGCTCGGTGCTCGACGCCCTCGGGGTCGGTACGCCGCCCGAGCCGCCCTCGCGCATCGCCCAGGCCGGCAGCCTCGACAGCACCGACCTCGGCCGGTCCGTGGTCGACGCCCTCCGCACGACCGACGCCCCGGCGCCGAAGCGCTCCCGGCCGGCCGCACCGGCCGCACCGCCGCAGCCCACCGCCGAGCCCGCACCAACACCAGCACCGGCGCCGGCGCCCGTACCGCCGTCCCGCGGGTTCACCGCGACCTCCCCGCCGCCGCGTACCCCCGGCCCCGACGCCCAGCCGCGCCGCGCGGCGCCGACGCCGCGCGGGCCGGTCGAGCCGGCCACGGTCCGGGCGGGGCGCTGGACCGAGCCCGAGGAGCACCGCAACGCACTCAACGCGACGACCGACGCGGACTTCCCCGAGCGCAGCGGCATCCGGCGCACGATGACGATCCTGCTGCTGGTCGTGCTGGCCGGCACCGCGGCCGCGTCGTACGCCGCCGCGACGGCGCCGACCACGGCGACGGTCGGGGTCGCGGCGACCCTCGGCTTCCTGCTGCTGGTCGTGTGGGCGGTGCGGGCGAGCTGCACCACGACCAAGCTCACCATCCGGCGCGGCCAGCTCACCCTCCGGCGCGGCGGCCACACCGAGGTGGTCGAGGTGGGCAGTCCCTACACGCCGATCGCGATCGTGGGCGAGCCCGGGCACCGGCGCTGGACGGTGCTCATCGAGCGCGAGGGCCTGCCGCTGATCGTGGTCACCCGCTCGATGGTCGACCCGTTCTGGTTCACCACGGTGCTCTACCGGCTGCGTCCCGAGCTGCGCCCGGCCCACGCCGTCGCGGCCGACGAGGCCGCGGTCCGGGCCGGCGCGCTCAGGCCGTGATCCAGTAGCGCAGCTTGCCGGCGCGCTCGTCCTCGAACACCCCGCCGCCGGCCTCGATCGTGCGCCGCGACGCCTCGTTGCCGGTGTCGCAGGTGACCAGGACCCGGTCCAGGCCGAGCCCCGCGGCCGCCTGGACGCCGAGCCGCAGCGCGGCCACGGCGTGCCCGCGGCGGCGGGCGGAGGGCTTGACCGAGTAGCCGATGTGCCCACCCTGCTCCAGCAGCCAGTCGTTGAGCGCGTGGCGCAGGTGCAGGAAGCCGACGAGCTCGTCGTCGGGTCCGCCGGTCCCACCCGCGATCCAGAAGTACGTCGACGGCACCCGCGTCCCGTCGATGTCGGCCGGCGCGGTCACCTCGGTCATCGTGACGAACGCCGTGCAGCCGGCCTCGGTCGGCACCGGGTCACCGGAGAGCTGCCAGGTGCCCGAGCCGTGCATCTCGGCGACGAGGTCGAAGTCCTCGACCATCGCGGCCCAGGGCTGCCAGCGGCGTACGTCGGGCTCCACCAGTGCGGTCATCCCCCGATCCCACCACGTCGGAGCAGCCACCCCCGAAACGAGAACTTGTTCTAGTCTGCCCTCATGAACTGGCCCTTCGCCGCCGACGACACGCCCGCCTCCGTGGTCGAGGAGGAGGCCGCCGTGTGGCGTCCGCTCGCCGAGGCCGCGCGCGAGCTCGTCGACCTGTGCGTGATGTCGGACGTCGACGAGGCCGAGGTCCGCGCGGCCCAGGCCGACGTCGAGGCGGCGGTCGCCCGGCTGCGCAAGGTACGCCGGACCCAGACGCTCGGCCAGGAGCACCTCACCGCCGGGCGCCGGCGTCCGTGGGGCAACCCGGTGATCGGGCTGCGCAACCCGATCGCGCCGCCGCTGGAGGTGCACAGCCGCCCCGACGGGCGCGCCGAGACCGACTTCCACTGCGGCGCGGCGTACGAGGGCCCGCCGGGACTGGTCCACGGCGGCGTGGTCGCGCTCATCCTCGACCAGGTGCTGGGCCACTCGGTCGGCGCGGCCGGGCGCCCCGGGATGACCGGGACGCTGACGCTGGTCTACCGGCAGGGCACGCCGCTGGGCGACCTGCGGGTCGAGGCGTGGATCGATCGCGAGGACGGGATCAAGACCTGGGCCAAGGCCCGGATGATCGGCCCCGACGGCGTGACCGCCGAGGCCGAGGGCGTCTTCATCCTCCCCCGCGCCGTGCGCGAGAGCCTCAGCCGCCGACCTTGACGCCGCGCTTGTTCTCGTCACTCAGGCGCGCCTCCTCGGCGGCCTGGGCCTCGAGCTCGGCACGGCGCTGCGACTCGTCGAACTCACCGGGCTGGGAGACCAGGTCCGTGGCGCCGCGCGCGAGCCGCTGGAGCGCCACCCGGGCGAAGATCTGCTGCTCGGTCGAGGTCCGCTCCGAGCGGCCCTTGCCGAGGAACGAGACGGCCCAGCGCAGCACCGCGGTGACCCGGTTCTTGAAGCCGGTCAGGTAGAAGAGGTGGACGACGAGCCACATCAGCCAGGCGAGGATGCCGGTGATCCGCAGCTTGCCGACCATTGCGACCGCGCGGAACCGGCTGATGATCGCCATCGAGCCCTTGTCGAAGTACTTGAACGGCGGCTGCGCGGGCTTGCCCTGGAGCCGGCCGTCGATCTCCTTGGCGGCGTACTTCGCCCCCTGGATCGCGACCTGCGCGACACCCGGGAGGTTGTCGAGCGAGATCATGTCGCCGACCACGAACACCTCGGGGTAGCCCGGGAGCGTGAGGTCGGGGTTGACCGAGATCCGGCCGGCCCGGTCGAGCGGGGCACCGGTCTGGGCGGAGAGCTGCTTGCCGAGCGGGTTGGCCTGGACGCCGGCGGCCCACACCTTGGCCACGGCGTCGATGCGCTTCTCGCTGCCGTCCTTGTACTTGACGGTCAGGCCGCGCTCGTCGACCTGGGAGACCAGCGCGCCGAGCATGACCTCGACCCCGAGCTTCTCCAGGCGCTCCTGGGTCCACTTGCCGAGCTTGGCGCCGAACGGCGGCAGCACCTGGGGCGCCGCGTCGACGAGGATGACGCGCGCGTGGCGCGAGCTGATCGCGCGGAAGTCGCGGGTCAGCGTGCGGTGCGCGAGCTCGGCGATCTGGCCGGCCATCTCGACGCCGGTCGGGCCGGCACCGACGACGACGAACGTGAGCAGGTGGTCGACGTTCTCACCGCGGGCGGCGGCGAGCTCGGCCATCTCGAAGGCGCCGAAGATCCGGCCGCGCAGCTCGAGGGCGTCGTCGATGCTCTTCATGCCGGGCGCGAACTCGGCGAAGTGGTCGTTGCCGAAGTAGGACTGGCCCGCGCCGGCCGCCACGATCAGCGAGTCGTACGGCGTCACGAGCTCGCGGCCCAGGACGTGGGAGGTGATCAGGCGGCTCTCGAGGTCGATGCCGGTGACCTCGCCGAGCAGCACCTGGGCGTTCTTCTGGTTCGCCAGCACCTCGCGCGTCGGGGGCGCGATCTCACCCTCGGAGAGGATGCCGGTGGCCACTTGGTAGAGCAGTGGCTGGAAGAGGTGGTGGGTGGTCTTGGCGATCATCGTGATGTCGACGTTCGCCTTGCGCAGCTGCTTGGTGCCGAAGAGCCCGCCGAACCCGGAGCCGATGACGACCACCTGATGGCGGTCGGACCGGGGGACGATCACGCGATCGGGCAGTTCCGGCTGGGTGTCGCCTGCTGCCATGACTTTCTTCCTCCTGGGCACTTCGGGTGACGACGCTGGCAGGTCCTCTGGAGGCCATTCTTCCGCGTCCGGTCCGCGGGCCCCAATCCGAGGTCGCGGTCTGGTCGGTCACACTGCCCGGGAGCACCCCCGAGGGCTCGTTCCGGCCGTCACCGAACTCGGTCGAGGACGTTGGTTTAGGGGAGTGCACGGCGGGGTATCCCACCCGGGATCGGCACCTCGTCGATCATGGGACCATCCGCGAGACCACGACCCCCACCGGCTGACACACCCAGCGAGGCGCATCCGTGCAGCACCGGCAGACCCTGGACCTGGCCCCCGGGCCACGCATCGTGCACGACGCACGACGCTGGGTGGTCCAGACCTGCGTGCAGATCGGTCGCGACGACGTCGCCGACTGCGCCGAGCTCGCCGTCTCCGAGCTGGTCACCAACGCGGTCCTGCACGGCACCCCGCCGGTGCGCCTGCACCTGAGCGGCACCGCCGACCACCCGCGCTTCGAGGTCCACGACGGCTCCACGATCGCCCCGCAGCCCTCGACCCAGGCCGGCGGCTTCGACATCGACGCCTTCGACCTCGACGCCTTCGACGCCCTCGACGAGGAGCAGCTCGCCGCGCTGACCACGGTCGGGCGCGGCCTCGACATCGTCGCCCGGGCCTCCCTGGCCTGGGGCGCGGAGATCGAGGAGGACGGCAAGGCGGTCTGGTTCGAGCCCTCCGACGAGCTCTCCGAGACCGGCGGCGCGCCGTACCAGCTCACCCACAGCATCCCGCCCCTCGCCGAGGACCACACCCGGGTCGGCGAGGTCGCGGTGCAGATCAACGGCGTCCCGGTCGTCGAGTTCGGCCGCTTCCAGCGCCACTACCGCGACCTGCGCCGCGAGATCCGGCTGCTGGCCCTCGCCCACGAGGACGACTACCCCCTGGCCAAGGTGCTCTCCGAGCACTTCGACGCACTCGAGCGCCCGCTGCGCTCCAACATGGGCCGCGAGCAGGTCGACGGGGCCCACGAGGCCGGCCGCAACGCCGTCGACCTGCGGCTGCGGATGCCACGCGAGGTCGCCCGCCAGATCGGCGGGCTGATCGACCTGCTCGACGCCGCCGACGAGTTCAGCCGGGCGCAGCGACTCCTGACCGCGCCCCGCACCCAGGACCAGCGCGCCTTCCAGATCTGGTTCCTCGGCGAGTTCCGGCGCCAGTCCGTCGGCGCTCCCCCGGTCGCCTGGCAGGGCAGCGCCGGCTCCGGAGCCCCCTCGCGCGCTCTCTAGGATCACCCAGCGTGACCCCTTCTCCGCGCCTGCTCCTGGCGGTCGCCGCGGGCGGAGCGGTCGGCGCGGTCGCCCGGTACGCCGCCACCGAGCTCGTCCACGACGGCTCCGGCTTCCCGTGGACCACCTTCGCGATCAACGTCTCCGGCTCGGCCCTCCTCGCCGCCCTCCTGCTGCTCCCGCTCGCCCGCCGCTCGCCGGTGTGGGCCGCGGCGCTCGGCCCCGGCGTGCTCGGCGGCTACACGACCTTCTCCGCGACCTCCGAGCAGGGCCGGGCCCTGCTCGCGTCCGGGCGCACCGGGCTGGCCCTGGCCTACCTGCTCGGGACGCTCGCCTCGTGCCTGGTCGTCGTCACCCTGGTCGGCCGGCTCGCGCCGCCCCTGCCCGCGGAGGACGAGCGGTGAGCGCGCTCCTCGTGGCGCTCGGCGCCGCCGTCGGCGCTCCGCTGCGCTACTACCTCGGCCAGCGCCTCGACGGCCGCTGGCACCACGGCACGCTCACCGCCAACCTCGTCGCGAGCCTGGTCCTCGGCGCGTGCGTCGGCTGGTCCGTCGACGGCTCGGTGCTCGCGCTGGTCGGCACCGGGTTCTGCGGCGGGCTCTCGACCTACTCCTCGCTCGCGGTGCAGACCCGCGACCTCGGCCCCGCCCGCGGTATGGCATACGCGACGACGACGATCGTGCTCGGCCTGGCCGCCTGCGCGCTGGGGTTCGCGCTCGCTCAGGCGTAGCCGAGGTCGTGCAGCCGGGCGTCGTCGATGCCGAAGTGGTGCGCGACCTCGTGGACGACGGTGATCCGGACCTCGTTGGCGAGGTCCTCCTCGTCGTCGCACATGTCGAGCAGCGGGCCGCGGAACAGGAAGATCCGGTCGGGCAGGTGCGGCAGCAGCGACCCGTCGCGCTCGGTGAGCGCCACGCCGTCGTACAGGCCGAGGAGGTCGTCGGGCTCGCCCTCGGGCGGCTCCTCCTCGACGAGGACCACGACATTGCGGACCAGCCCGGCGAGCTCGTCGGGGATCTCGTCGAGCGCGGTGTCCACCAGCGCGTCGAACTCCTCGGGACTCATCTCGACCGGCACGGGTTCATTGTGCCGGGCGGCCAAATGCAGCAAGCCCGGACCTGGTGGTCCGGGCTTGCTCTCTGCGACCCCGACGGGACTCGAACCCGCGGCCTCCGCCGTGACAGGGCGGCGCGCTAACCAACTGCGCTACGGGGCCTGGCTTGCTTCTCCCTGGCGGGCGAAGCGGATGGAACTCTAACCCATGGCGGTGTGCGGCTCCCAATCGGGACGCACCCCGTACCCCCAACCGGATTCGAACCGGCGTACCCGCCGTGAAAGGGCGGTGTCCTAGGCCGCTAGACGATGGGGGCCCACCGAGGAGGACGGATCCTCCGCAGCCGGGCCAGCATAGTGCCCCTCGGCCGGGGCCCGCGCATCCCCTCGGCTCCCCTCAGCGCGAGGTCGGGGCGCCGTTGGCGGCGTTGGCCGCGGCGATCACCTCGGTGAGCCGGCGATGCAGGGTGAGCAGCTCGGCGACGTCGATGCCGAGGCGCTCGACGATGGCGGGCGGCACCTTCTCGGCCTCGGTGCGCAGGTCCCGCCCGCGCTCGGTCAGGACGACGGCCAGCGCGCGCTCGTCGCGGGGGTCGCGCGCGCGGCGGAGGTAGCCGATCGCCTCGAGCCGCTTGAGCAGCGGCGACAGGGTGCCCGGGTCGAGCTGGAGGAGGCGGCTGAGGTCGGCGACCTTGAGCGGCTCCGATCCCCACAGGGCGAGCATCACGAGGTACTGCGGATGGGTCAGGCCGAGCGGCTCGAGGAGCGGCTTGTAGACCGCGATGACGCTGCGTGAGGCGACCGCGAGCGCGAAGCAGACCTGCTGCTCGAGGGCCAGCGGGTCGTCGATCCCGGCCAGGGGGTGCTCGGTGCCCGGACCGGATTTCTCGTTGCTTGCCACGATCGTTAGTCTAGCAATACTTAGTACCCCAACTATTGGTGCGGCAAGCACTAAGGAGGACACCATGGCTCGCTCCGACGTACTCGTGGACGGCGCCTGGCTCGAGCAGCAGCTCGGCCGGCCCGGCCTGGTCGTGATCGAGGTCGACGAGGACGCGACCCGCCACGGCATCGACCACGTCCCCGGCGCGATCGGGCTCGACTGGCGCCACGACCTCGGCCACCCGGTTCGCCGCGACGTGGTCGACGCCGACGCCTTCGCCGCGCTGCTCTCGGCCAAGGGCGTCGCGAACGACGACACCGTCGTGCTCTACGGCGGCGACAACAACTGGTTCGCGGCCTACGCCTACTGGACCTTCAAGCTCTACGGGCACCGCGACGTGCGGCTGCTCGACGGCGGCCGCAAGAAGTGGGAGCTCGAGCAGCGCCCGCTCACCACCCAGCCGGTCGCCCTGCCCCCGACGTCGTACGCCGCCGGGCCGGCCGACCCCGCGCTGCGCGCCGTCCGCGACGACGTCATCGCCGCGATCGGCGTCCGCGCCCTGGTCGACGTCCGCTCCCCCGCGGAGTTCAGCGGCGAGATCCTCGCCCCGGCGCACTTCCCGCAGGAGCTGCCGCAGGTGCCGGGCCACATCCCGACCGCGGTCAACGTCCCGTGGTCGCGCGCGGCGGCCGAGGACGGCACCTTCCTGCCCGACGACCAGCTCCGCGCCCTGTACGGCGACGCCGGGCTCCCGCTCGACGGCTCCCCCGTGACCGTCTACTGCCGGGTGGGCGAGCGCAGCGCGCACACGTGGTTCGTGCTCCACGAGCTGCTCGGGCTGCCCGACGTCCGCAACTACGACGGCTCGTGGGTCGAGTACGGCTCGCTGGTCGGCGTCCCCGTGGAGGTCTGAGCCGTGTCCGCCTCGACCGCACCCCGCCGCCGCCACCTGATGGACCCGGCCCATCCGGTCCGGCCCGTCAACGACCGCTCGCTGACCCACACCCAGCGCTGGGTGTCCTCGACGCTGGCCGTGTTCACGATCTCGCACCTGGCGCTCGGCATCGTGTTCGCCGCCCTGGAGACCCCGGACTCGGCGACCGCCGCCCGGATCGGCCTCAACGTCATCGCCGGCGGCTTCGGCGTCATCGCCGTCGCGGCGGGCCTGGTGATCCACCGGCGCAGCCCGCTCAGCCCGTGGCTCGCGCTCGGCGTCCTGCCGACGCTGCTGGGGCTGTGGCTCTGCTTCGGCTGAGCACCGGGACCGGCCTAGCGGCGCACCATGCGGAGCTCACGGCCCTCGGGCTCGTGGCGCTCGGTGCCGTCGGCGACGAACCCCTGCCGCCGGTAGAAGCCCGTCGCCCGCTCGTTGCCGTCGAGCACCCACAGGTACGACGCCCGCGCGGCGAGGGCGTGCGTGAGCATCCGGTGCCCGAGCCCGCGTCCCCACCAGGCCGCGCAGGCGTAGAGCGCCCACAGCTCGACCTCGAGGTCCAGGTCCTCGTCGCGCCCCGGTCCCACCGACACGAAGCCGACGAGGTCACCGTCGTGCTCGGCGACCGTGGTGGCCGCGAGCGAGGAGGCCGCCGCGTTCCGCCAGCCCGCGACGTGCAGGCGCGCCATCCGCTCGGCGTCGGACTCGCGAAGAGGTCGGAGGACGGCCTCGGCAGGCGCTGTCATCGGCCCAGCCTAGGTCGCGCGAGGTCCACATGTCGCCGCCGCTTTCGTACGACGCGGCACCCTCCGGTAGGGTAGGCGACTGCTCGGGCAGGTAGCTCAGTTGGTACGAGCGATCGCCTGAAAAGTGATAGGTCGGCGGTTCGACCCCGCCCCTGCCCACCGAGCACGAGACCCCCGCCGGATCCCGGCGGGGGTCTCGTCATTCTGGTGCCGCTCAGCCGGCGACGCGCGCCGGCAGCCGCGGGCCCAGGGCGCGCTCGGCGAACGCGGCCAGGGCGAGCAGCACGCCGTCCCCCTGGGGCGGTCCGGCGACCTGGACGCCGACCGGCAGGCCGTCGGACGCCGTCCCGGCCGGCAGCGAGATCGCCGGGAAGCCGGTCAGGTTCCAGACCTGGGTGAGCCGGGTCCAGTCGGTGAGCCCGACCGGCTGACCGGCCACGGTGCCCGGGTGGGCCAGCCCCGCGTCGAAGGCGACGGTGCTGGTGGTGGGGGTGATCACCAGGTCGTACTCGCGCAGCAGGGCGTCGCCCTGCGCAACCACCGCGCGCCGGGCGAGCTCGGCGTCGGGACCGGCGCTGCGGGGCAGCCCGCGGGTGGAGTCGACGAACGAGCGGAGCTCGGGGCTGAGCAGCGCGCGGTCGGCCGGCGCCAGGGCGTCGACCTGGCGGGCGATGGACTGGGCGTAGAGCCGGTCCCAGGTGTCCTCGACCCCGTCGACGACCAGGTCGAAGGCGGTCACCGCGACCCCGGCGCCGACCAGGTCGGCGACCCAGGTCTCGACGACCTCGCGGACCTCCGGGTCGACGGGTGCCCCGTTGATGGTCGGTGCGTAGCCGATCCGCAGGTGCTCGACCGGCCGTCCGCACGCGCGCAGCGCCGGCCCGGGCTCGCTCCCGGTGTGCCCGGTCAGGACGTCGAGCAGCCGGGCCACGTCGCGCACGCTGCGCGCCATCGGCCCGAGGTGGCCGAGCGTGCCCAGGTCGCTGGGCGGATAGGTCGGCACCCGCCCGCTGGTCGGCTTGAGGCCCACCACCCCGGTGAAGGCGGCCGGCAGCCGGATCGAGCCGCCGCCGTCGGTGGCGACGGCGAGCGGACCGAGCCCGGCGGCGAGTGCCGCGCCCGCGCCTCCGGAGGACCCGCCCGCGGTCCGGGTCGGGCACCACGGGTTGACGGTGCTGCCCGAGACCGGGCTGGAGGTGACGAAGGACCAGCCGAACTCCGGCGTCGTCGTCTTGCCGACGCAGATCGCGCCCGCCCGTCGTACCAACGTCGCGGCGGGGGCGTCGGCCTGGGCGACCCGGCCGGCGAAGGGCAGGGCGCCGCGCGAGGTCGGCAGCCCCTGGACGTCGATGAGGTCCTTGACCGAGCAGGGGACGCCGTGCAGCGCGCCGAGCTCGTCGCCGGCCACCACCGCCGCCTCCGCCGCACGGGCCGCCGCGCGGGCGGCCTCCGCGTCGACGCTCACGAAGCAGGACAGCGCGGGGTCGAGCCACTCGATCCGGTCGAGGACCGCGTCGACGAGCTCGACCGGCGAGAGCCGCCGGGCCCGGATCTCGGCAGCGGCGGCCTCCGCGGTCAGCTCGTGCAGCGCCGTCACGGGGTCACCGCCGGACGCCGGCCGGGCTGCCCGGGCGGGTCGGCCGGGACGAACGCGCCCGTCACGTCGTACGCCGTCCAGTGGGCGCGCCAGCGCGGGAGCAGCGCGCCGAGCCGGGTCACCGGGTCGGGGTCGTGGTCGACCCGGAGGTCGACGGCAGGCCAGGCCCGGGTGTCGACGACAAGGAGCGCCGCGGACTCGCGTCCCCGGCGGTCGCCGCCCGCGGCGTCGCCCGCCACCAGGGCCGCGAGCAGCCGGTCGGCGAGCTCGCCGGGCGTCTCCTCGAAGGCCGCGAGCATCGCGTGCAGCGGCTCCGCGCCAGCCAGCAGGTTGCCGCCGACGACGACATCGAGCCCGGTGAGGTGACCGGCCCAGCCGGCCACCTCGGCGCCGGTGTGCGCGGCGGTGCCGTCCGGTCCGGACAGCAGGACCTGTCGCCGGGCGGCGTCGGGATCGGTCGCCAGCGCCGAGGCGAGCGCGGACGTCGCGCCGTCCCCGCCGGCGAGCGCGGCGAGCGCACCGCCGGCGAGCGCCGGGTTGACGATCGCCTGGGTCGCGCAGGCGCCGATGCCGGGTCGGGCGAAGGCCGAGCGGGCGCCGACACTCGGCCGGGCCGTGGCGATCGCGACACCGAAGCAGCCAGAACCCGGGTCCCTGGCGACGACGGAGAAGGTCATGCCGGCGCCCCGGCGGGGTCGCGATCGGGGCGCAGGCCCTCGTCCTCGGTGGAGAAGTGCGCGTGCACCACGCGCCACCCGTCGTCCCCGCGGCGCAGCACGAGCGTGCTGCGGTAGGCGGCCGGGTTGTGCTTCAGGTCGCCGCCGACCCAGCGCTTGAACCGGGTCACTCGGTCGGAGGCGATGAAGGCGAGGTCGCCCTCGATCCCGACCCGCAGCCGCCCGGGCAGGTACGGCGAGACCAGCTCGAACTGCGGCCGGTAGAAGTTCCAGATGTTCTCCCAGTCCGCGAGCCCCTCGTAGGTGTGCCCGTTGGTGTTGAAGAAGAGGTGCTCGGCACCGGCGTGCCAGACCGTCGAGAGCAGCCCGAAGTCGAGGTGATCGTTGGCGACCATGTAGGTGTGGTACGCCACGAGCAGCGCGTGCCGCTCGTCGTCCGTGCCTCCCTCCACCACGAGGTCGAGGCCGGCGTAGCGGTCGGGCAGGTCGAGGGACTCCATGTCTTCTTCTCCTTCTCGGGGGTTCATCGCATCTCGCGCGCGCACGCGGCCAGGGCGGCCAGGTGCGCGGTGAATCCGGGGTTCTCGGCCGCCTGCAGCAGGACGACCTCGTCGACACCGGCGTCGGCCAGCCGGCGCAGCCGGGCCGCGACCGCGGTGGCGTCGCCGGCCAGGCAGAGCTCGTCGACGACCCGGTCGGCGACCTCGCCGGGCCGGTCCTCGCGGGCACAGGCGGCGGTCGCCGCCAGGTCGTCGGGCGTGAGGTCGCCGGCGGTGAGCACCGGCTGCAGCGACGGGATGCGCAGCAGGCGCACCATGGTCGCGGCGAGGTCGGGCTTGAGCCGGGCGCGGGCCCGGTCGGGGTCGTCGTCCAGCGCGGCGGCGACGAAGGCGGTGATCCGTCCGCGCGTCCCGGGCCGCTCGGCCGCCCGGTGCTCGCGCGCGATCCGCTCGATCTCGGCGGTCGGGACGTGCGCCGAGATCACGACGCCGTCGGCCGTCGCGGCGGTCATCGCGAGCATCCGGGGGCCGATCGTGCCCACCACCAGCGGCGGCGCCTCGACGGGGAACGACAGCCGGACGTCGCGCAGCCGGTGCACGGGCCCCTCGTGCGCCGCGATGCCGTCGCTGAAGAGCGCACGCAGGACGACGAGCGTCTCCTCGAGCGCCGCGACCGGCTGGGCGACACTGACGCCGAGGTCGTCCAGCACCCGTGGACCACCGACACCGAGCCCAAGCACCAGCCGGCCGCCGGACAGCCGCTGCACCTGTCCGGCCTCCATCGCGATCACGGCGGGCGAGCGGGTGAACGCACTGACCACGCCGATCCCGATCTCGATGCGCCGCGAGCGAGCGGCGACCGCGCCGGCCGTGGCGAACGCTCCCGGCCAGTAGGGGTTCTCCGCGATCCACACGCTGTCGAGGCCCGCCCGGTCGGCGTCCTCGACCAGCGCGAGCGCCGCGCTCGGGTCGAGCGCCTGGGGGTAGCCGATCCCGATCTTCACCGCTGCTCCTCCTCGCTCCGCCGGGCCACAGCTGCCGCGATCGCCGCGGCCGCCCGCATCCCGTAGCGGAAGTCGTCGACGCGGAGGTTCTCGTCCACGCCGTGGTTGTTCTGGTCGGCACCGGCGAGCGGCACCAGCAGGACCGGGGCGTCCAGGCCCTCGGCCAGGACGGCCAGCGGCAGCGTCCCGCCGAGCGACGTCACCACCACGGGCTCCGCTCCCCCGGCACTGCCGATCGCGGCGGCCACCTCGTCGAGCACGGGATCGCCGGGCGCGCACCGGTAGGGCTCGGTGACGCCGATGACGCGCGCGCTCACCCCGCGGGACCGCTCCAGGTGCGCGGCGACCAGAGCGCCGACCCGCACGGCCGACTGCCCGGGGACCAGGCGGCACTCGACCTTGGCGTGCGCCCGGTGCGGCACGACCGTCTTCATGCCGGGTCCCTGGTGACCGCCACCGATCCCCGCCAGGCCGACGTGCGGCACGAGCACCGGGCGGCGGCCGTCCGGGTCGCGCGGGTCGGGGTCGGGGGCGAGCGCACCGTCGGCGAAGCCGGCGACGGCGACCGTGCCGTCGGCCGCGTGCAGCGAGGCCAGCGCACCGACCAGCAGCGTGACCGCGTTGTCGACCGCGCCGCCGTACGTGCCGCCGTGGAGGTCGCGGTCGGCACCGACGGCGCTCACGTCGAGGTAGACGAGACCGCGGCAGCCCCGGACCACCGTCGGCGCGCCGCTGGGGTGCAGCGCGCCGTCCGTGGCGACGACCAGGTCGGCGCCGACGGCCGAGCGGTGCGCGGCGAGCACCGGGCCCAGGGACGGCGAGGTGATCTCCTCCTCGCCGTCGACGATCACCGTGAGGTCGATCGGGAGACCGGGGTGTGCCGCCAGCAGCGCGTGCAGGCCGTGCAGGACGGCGAGGTGCTGACCCTTGTTGTCCGCGCTGCCGCGGCCGTAGACCCGTCCGTCCCGCTGCTCGGGCGCGAACGGTGCCGACGACCAGCCGTCGGCCGCGGCGGCCGGCTGCACGTCGTAGTGGCCGTAGAACACCAGGCGCGGCGCGCCCGGAGGCCCGGGCCGGCGCCCGACCACGGCCGGGTGGCCGGCGGTCTCGACGACCCGGCCGGCGAACCCGCAGGCCTCCATCCGGGCCCGGAGCTGCTCGGCCGCGGCACGCACGCCCTCGCCCGTCGAGCTCACGCTCGGCTGGGCGACGTGCTCGGCGAGGACCGCGAGCGCGGCGTCGAGGTCGTCGTCGAGGCGCGCGAACACGTCGTCCAGCAGGGCCGGCCCGGTCACCGTCACGAGGCACCGCCGTCGGGGTCGTGGACGAGGGTCGCCGAGGCCGCGTGCCAGCCGATCCGGCCGGCGCCGCCGACGTCCGGGACCGTCGTACCGGCGGGGACGCGCGAGCGCAGGACGACATCGCCCAGCGCGGGGACCCGCCAGGTCAGGTCGCGGATCGGACCGTGGAACTTGCTGCTCACCAGGCACGCGTCGAGCACGACGTCCGCGCTCGCGCCGGGGTCGAGCAGCACGTCCTCGGGCTTGAGCGCCAGCGCGGCCGCGCCCGGCACCTCGGCCGGCTCGGCCCGCCCGGCCGGCTCGGCGAGGGCGACCGCGGTCGTGCCGACCAGGAAGCGGGGCGCGCCGCCCGAGCGGTCCACCTGCCCGGCGAGCAGGTTGGAGGCACCGACGAAGCGCGCGGTGTAGGCGAACTCCGGGCGCCGGAAGATGTCCTCGGGCGGGGCCACCTCGAGGATCCGCCCGTCGGCCATGACCGCCACCCGGTCGGCCATCGACATCGCCTCGTCCTGGTCGTGGGTGACCATCACGGTGGTGACGCCGACCTTGCGGATGATCGACTCGACCTCGGCCCGCATCCGGTCGCGCAGGTTCGCGTCGAGCGCCGAGAACGGCTCGTCCAGCAGCAGGATCCGCGGATCGGGGGCGAGTGCCCGGGCGAGCGCCGCCCGCTGCGACTGGCCGCCGGAGAGCTGGCCGGGCTCGACCTCGGCGAGCTCCTCGAGCCCGACGAGCGCCAGCATCTCGGCCACCCGCTGCCGGCGGGCGGTCCGGGACATCCGGCGGCGCAGGCCGTACTCGATGTTCTTGGCCACGCTGAGGTGCGGGAACAGGGCGTGGTTCTGGAAGACCAGCCCGAGGTCGCGCCGCCACGGCGGGGTGAGCGTCACGTCGTCGTCGCCGAAGTGGATGGTCCCCGCGGTGGGGGTGACCAGACCGGCGATCGCGCGCAGGGTGGTCGACTTGCCGCACCCGCTCTGCCCGAGCAGCGCGGTGATCTCCCCCGGCGCCATGGTCAGGTCGAGGTCGGTGACCACCGGCCCCTTGCCGTAGTCGACCGTGACGCCGGCGAGCGCGACCCGCTGCGAAGATCCCGTCATTGAAGCAACCTCACTCGTAGGAATCGCTCCACGGCGGCGGCGGCCACCAGGAGGAGAACAGCCAGCAGCAACGACAGGGCAGCGAGCACCGGCGTCCGGTTGCTGGCCATCTGCTGGTAGATGCTGATCGGCAGGGGACGCTGGTCCGAGGGCGCCAGGAACAGCGAGAGCGGCACGTTGACGAACGACAGCGTGAACGCGAACACCGAGCTCGCGATCAGTGCCGGCCGGAGCATCGGGAACGTGACCGTGGTCAGCACCCGCGCCGGCGACGAGCCGAGCGCCATCGCGGTCGACTCGTACGACGTGCCCTGGGCCTGCAGGGCTCCGGCGACCAGCCGGATCACGAACGGCGCGACGAAGACGCCGTGCGCCACCACCAGACCAGCCAGGCCGACCTGGATCTGGAGCTGGTTGATGACCTGGAGGATCGCCAGGCCGACGACGATCTGCGGGACGACGATCGGCCCCATCAGCACCGACGTCGCGCCGGCACCGGTCATCCAGCGTGGTCCCCGGGTCACCGCGAAGGCCGCGGAGACGCCGAGCACCAGGGCGAGCGCGGTGGCCCCGATCCCGATCTTGGCGCTGGTCAGCGTGCCGTCGATGAACTCGTCGTAGGTCAGCAGGTCGGCGAACCAGTGCAGCGTGAAGCCACGCATCCGGTCGGGGAAGGTCGGGGAGTCGTTGAAGGCCTGGAGGACGACCGGGAGCACCGGGCCGAGCACGAAGGCGAAGCCGAGCACGATCGTCGACGTCCGCAGCACCCGCCAGGCGGCCCAGCCCTGCTGGCGCCGACGACGCGGCCGGGCGCTCATCGGGACACCTCGCGCGCGGCGCTGCGGCTGAGGACCCGGCCGTAGATGCCGACGAGGAGCAGGCCGAGCCCGACGAGCAGCACCGAGCTGGCCGCGGCGAGCGTCGGGTTGAACGTGTTGACGAGCTGGCTCACCAGCGTGGTGAGCACGAGGTTGCGCTCGCCGCCGAGGAACCGGGCGTTGACGAACGCGCTCAGCGCCATCGCCAGGCCCACGATCGAGGCGGCGAGGATCCCGGGTCGGCACAGCGGGAGGACGACGCGGAAGACCGTCCGCACCGGCGAGACCCCGAGGGTGAGCGAGGCCTCGAGCAGGTCCTTGGAGACGGTGCGCGCGATCGGGTAGAGCGTGAGCACCACGAACGGGACGACGAAGTGGACCGTGCCGATCGTCATCGCGATCTCGGTCTCCGCGACCCGGCCGGGACTCCCGCCCCACAAGGGCCGCAGCGCGTTGACCACGCGGTAGCCGAGGCCGCCCTCCACGAAGAGACCCATCCAGCCGAGCACCGTGATCACCGGCCCGGACAGGATCGGCGCGACCAGGAGGAAGAGCCACACCGAGCTGACCTCCCGGCGCCGGAAGGCGGTCAGCGCGACCACCAGCGCGAGCCCGATGAGCACGCTGGCCACGCCGCCGATCACGCTGACCCGCAGCGTGCGCAGCATGACGTCGCGGTAGATCGGGTCGGTCAGCAGCCGGTCGTAGTTGCCCCACGTCTCGTGCGCCGCGCTCGGGTCGCCCAGCGGGTTGGGCTGCAGGCTCTGGTGGAAGATGACCGCCGCCGGCGCCAGCACGGCGAGGGCGAAGGCGACGACGGCGGGCAGCACGGACAGGCCCGACGAGCCGATGACGTGGCTCGTCGACCTCCGCGCGCCCGCACGCCGCCGCAGTGGTGTCACTCCCACGAGGGCAGCACCTCGGAGTTCAGCCGCTCGGTCCACTCGGCTCGCTTGTTGGCGATCTCGCCCAGGTCGAAGAACCGGACCTGGTCGAGGATCTCGGACGCGAGCGGCACCTTGCCGGCGACCTTCGGCGCGATCGTGGCCTTGGTGTTGGCCGGCGAGCCCAGCCACTCTCCGCAGAAGGCGGTCTGCACGTCGGCGTCGAAGGCGACGTCGAGGAAGACGTGCGCGAGGTCCTCGTTGGGCCGGCCCTTGACGATCGCCATCGTGTTGTCGGCGGCGATCGCCTTCTCCTGCGGGAAGTCGAAGGAGAAGCCGACGCCCGCGTCGTTCGCGCCCAGCAGCGAGTAGTTGAACTCGGGGACGACGTCCACCTCGCCGCCCTTGGCCCGGTCGGCCCACTCGGTCCAGAAGTACTGGAGCACGGCGGGATCGAGCTTGGCCAGCGCCTTGAGCCCGGGGTCGATGTCGGTGGCCGAGCCGCCGTTGAGCTCGGCGGCCATGATCAGGAACATCGGCATCTGGGTGTGCCCGATGCCCGGCAGACCGAGCCGGCCGGCGAGCTCGGGACGCCACAGGTCGCCCCAGCTCGTCAGCGCCGGCACCCCCTTGGCCCGGGTCAGGCCGAAGGCGACGAGCCCGTAGGAGATGCCGTAGGGGAAGAGCTTGGCCCAGTCGGCGATGTCGGCGGCGTTCGGGACGCGCCGGGTGTCGATGTCGGTCAGCAGACCCTGGCGGTTGGCCTGGTAGACGTTCTCGCCCGAGTTGATGAACACGTCGACGGTCGGCGAGCCGATCTGGGCCAGGAGCTTGTTGAACCGCTCGCCGCCCGAGCCGGTGTCGTACTGCACCTTGGCGCCGGTGAGCTTGCGGAAGACCGGCTCGACGGTCTCCTTGAAGGCGCGCTCGGTCTCACCGCCCCACACCGAGACCGACAGCGTGCGGCCGCTCCCGTCGGGGATGCCGGTGCCCGCCGAGCCCGGCGAGGTGCTCGCGTCGCTGCCGCACGCCGCCAGCAGCGTCGGCGCGGCCGCGACACCGGCGCCGATGCCCAGCCACTTGAGGACGTCGCGGCGCGAGCCGCTCGCCGTGGCGAGGGCGCCGAGCGAGGCGCGCACCTGCGCCAGGTGCGCCGACGACCCGAGCCGGGTCGCGACGTCGTGTGCCCATTCGTCGCGCTCCCCGAGCCTGTGCGACGCCTTCTGCGAACCGATGAGAGACATGAACCCGCTCCTTGGAAATCAACCCGGTTGGTCTGATTTGGATTGCAAGACTCTGACATATTGGATTGGCTTTACGTGACCAATTTCAGATATCAGGTAGTCTGCGGAGGAACGCTCTGCTCGTACATATCCAATCTGCCGCATATTGGCATTGAAATGCAGAGGAAAGGCACATGATGGGCCTCAATCTCGGCGACGTGCTCGGACCCTGGGCGTCCGGCGCCGGGCCCCGCTACGTCCAGCTCGCCGCGGCCGTGCGCGCCGCGATCGAGCGCTACGACCTGGCCCCAGGTACCCGGCTCCCTCCCGAGCGCCAGATCGCGGACGCGCTGGGGGTCAGCCGGACCACGGTCGTGGCCGCGCTCGACGCGCTCAAGCAGGACGGCTGGCTGGAGGCCCGGCAGGGCGCCGGCACCTGGGTCGCCACCCGCAGCGACACGCTCGGCGTCTCCCCCGACGGCGCGGTCTACTCCTCCTACCCCGTCCAGCGGCTGCTCCGCTCGACGCGCGAGCCGGCTCCGGCCCTGATCGACATGGCCAGCGCCGCCTTCACCGAGCCGCTCGGCGTCGCCGACACCCTCGGCTCGCTCTCGCTCGGCGCCGGGTCCGTCGGCATGGGCTACCTGCCGTACGGGCACCCCGAGCTGCGGGCCGCGATCGCCGGCCACCTGAGCGCGTCCGGGCTGCCGACGGTCCCGAGCCAGATCCTCATCACCACCGGCGTGGCCCAGGCGATCACCCTGCTGGCCCAGCTCTTCCTGCCGAACCGCGAACCGGTGGTGGTCGAGAACCCCACGTGGACCGGCACCCTCGACGCCCTCACCGCCCACGGCTCCAAGATCCGCTCGCTACCCGTCGACGCCCACGGGGCCCGGGTCGACCTGGTCCCCGACGCGATCGCGAAGTCGCAGGCGGACCTGGTGCTGGTCACGCCCGACTTCCACAACCCCACCGGCGCCCAGCTCACCCTGGCCCGCCGCAAGCGGCTGGCCGAGCTCGCCCACGACCTCCAGGTGCCGGTGGTCGAGAACATCGCGCTGGCCGGCCTCCAGCTCGGCGACACCCCCGTGCTCCCGCCGATCGCGTCGTTCTCGCCGGACCGCTGGATCCTCACCGTCGGCTCGTTCTCCAAGGTCGTCTGGCCCGGGCTCCGCATCGGCTGGGTCCGCTCCTCCGAGCCCACCATCGACCGGCTGGCCCGGCTCAAGGCGGTCGCCGACAACGGCACGCCGGTGCTCAGCCAGCTGGTGGTGCTCGGCCTGCTCGACCGCTTCGACGAGCTGGCCGCCGCCCGCCGTGCGCACGCGGAGACCGGCCTCGCCGCGCTCACCAGCGCGCTGGCCGAGCGGCTGCCGAGCTGGCGCCCCACGCTGCCGGTCGGCGGGCTGTCGATGTGGACCCAGCTCCCCCGCGGGAGCGCCCACGAGTTCGCCCGGATCGCGGTCCACCACGGTGTCGACGTCTCCCCCGGCCCGATCTTCTGCGCCGACGAGAGCCACCACGACCACCTGCGGCTGCCCTTCGTCGCCCCACCCGCGGTCCTCACCGAGGCGGTCGACCGCCTCGCCGCGGCCTGGGGTGCCTACGAGCGCGAGCGGGAGGCGCTGTGATCGACCTCGACGCCATCCGTGCCGCCCAGCGGCTGATCGCCCCCGTCGCCGTACGGACGCCGGTCGAGGAGTCGCGCTGGCTCTCCGGCATCCTCGGCGGCCCGGTGCTGCTCAAGGCCGAGAACCTCCAGCGCGCCGGCTCGTTCAAGATCCGCGGTGCCTACGTCCGGATGGCCCGGCTGAGCGCGGACGAGCGCCGGGCCGGCGTCGTCGCCGCCAGCGCCGGCAACCACGCCCAGGGCGTCGCGCTCGCCGCCCAGCTGCTCGGCATGCCGGCCGTGGTCTACATGCCGCGGGGCGCCTCGATCCCCAAGGAGCAGGCCACCCGCGGCTACGGCGCCGAGGTGCGGATCGCGGGCGCCACCATCGACGAGGCCCTCACCCACGCCGAGGCCTACGCCGCCGAGACCGGCGCCACGCTGGTCCACCCCTTCGACCACCCCGACATCGTCGCCGGCCAGGGCACGCTCGGCCTCGAGCTGCTCGAGCAGTGCCCGGAGGTCGCGACCGTCGTCGTCCCGATCGGTGGCGGCGGGCTGGCGGCCGGGGTCGCGCACGCGATCCGGGCGGTGCGGCCCGACGTACGGGTGGTCGGGGTGCAGGCCGCCGCGGCGGCGGCGTACCCGGCGTCGCTGCGGTCCGGCGCGCCGGTGCCGCTCGACCGGATGGCCACGATCGCCGACGGCATCGCCGTGGCCCGTCCCGGAGCGCTGCCCTTCGCCCACGTCCAGGCCGAGGTCGAGCGGGTCGTCACCGTGAGCGAGGACCAGATCGCCCACGCCGTGCTGCAGCTCATGGAGCGGGCCAAGCTCGTCGTCGAGCCGGCGGGCGCGGTGACCGTCGCCGCCCTGCTCGCCGAGCCCGAGGCGTTCACCACGCCCGCGGTCGCCGTCCTGTCGGGCGGCAACATCGACCCGCTGCTGATGATGAACGTGATCCGGCACGGCCTCGCGGCCTCGGGGCGCTACCTGTCGGCGCGGGTCCGGATCCCCGACCGCACCGGCGGTCTGGCCGGACTGCTCGCCGAGCTCGCCCGCTGCGAGGTCAACGTGCACGAGGTCGCGCACGACCGTACGACGCGGCACGGGCTCGGCGAGGTCGACGTCGCGCTCCAGCTCGAGACCCGCGGCCCCGAGCACGCCCGGTCGGTCATCGCGGCCCTGCGCGAGCACTACCTGGTGCTCGACCACGACGGCGCCGAGGAGCCGGAGGGCACCTGACTCAGCCGAGCCGCCGCGGCCACCAGAACCGCTCCCCCATCCGGATCGCGATCGCGGGCACCAGCACCGTCCGCACCAGGAGCGTGTCGAGCAGGACGCCGACGCAGATCACGATGCCGAGCTGGGCCAGCACGACCAGCGGGAGCACGCCGAGCACCGCGAAGACCGCGGCGAGCAGGATGCCCGCGCTGGTGATCACGCCGCCGGTCGACGCGAGCGCCCGCAGCATGCCCTCGCGCGGGCCGTGGCGGCGGCCCTCCTCGGCGGCGCGGGTGACGAGGAAGATGTTGTAGTCGACGCCGAGCGCGACGAGGAAGAGGAAGGCCTGCAGGGGGACGCCGACGTCGAGCCGGTCGAAGCCGAAGACCTGCGAGCCGATGAGCCAGCCGGCGCCGAGCGCCGCCAGGTACGTCGCGACCACCGTCGCCACGAGCACGATCGGCGCGACCACCGAGCGCAGGAGCAGCCCGAGCGCGAGCAGCACCACGACCAGGATGAGCGGCAGGATCAGGCCGCGGTCGGCCGACGTGGCCGCCGCGATGTCGGCCTCCTCGGCGTCGGTCCCGCCGACGAGTGTGCCGGGGAAGTCGTCGAGCGCGGCGCGCAGGGAGGCGACGTCGGCCCGCGCGGCCGCCGTACCGGGGGCGTGGGCGAGGACGACGTCGAGGCGGGTCCGTCCGTCGTGCTCGCCGGCCTCGCGCACCGACTCGACCCCCTCGGCGGCCTCGGCCGCGGCGACGACCTCGTCGGCCGGGTCCGAGGTCAGGACGACGGCCGGGTCGGTGCTGCCGGCCGGGAACGACTCCGCCAGGCGGGCGGCGGCGGTGATCGACTCGGGGGTGTCGATGAACTGGTCCGCCTCGGAGAGCCCGCTGCGGATGCCGAGCAAGCCGCTCGCCAGCACCGCGAGGACGACCAGCCCGGACAGTGCCGCAGCGAGCGGACGGGCGGCGACGGCGTCGCCGATCCGGCGCCACACCGTGCGGTCGTCCGACAGGGCGGCCTGCCCGACCGCGGGCCGGCGCGGCCAGAAGATCCCGCGCGGGAAGACGACCAGCGCCAGCGGGAGCACGACGAGCACGGCGACGGCCGCCACGACCACGCCGATCGCGCAGGCCAGCCCGAGCCCGCGGGTGGTGGGGAACGCCGAGAGCAGCAGGGCCAGGAGCGCGACGACGACGGTCGCGGCACTGGCCAGCACGGCCTCGCCGGTCCGCACCCAGGCGTGCGCCATCGCCTCCCCCCGGCTGGCCGTACGACGCAGCTCGTCGCGGTAGCGGGAGATCAGCAGGAGCGCGTAGTTGGTCCCCGCGCCGAACACCAGCACCGACAGGATCCCGGTCGTCGACTCGTCGAAGGCGACCCCGAGCCCCGACAGCGCGTGCGTCGCGGCGACCGCGGCGAGCCGGTCCGCGAGGCCGACGACCGTCAACGGGACCAGCCAGAGCAGGGGCGAGCGGTAGGTGATGATCAGCAGGACCGCCACCACCGACGCCGTCACCAGCAGCAGCCGGAGGTCGGCGCCGTCGAACACCCGCGCCAGGTCCCCCTGGATCGCGGCCGGACCGGTGACCGCGGCGCGCACGCCGTCCGGCAGGCCCGCGCGGACGTCGGCTCGCAGCCGGTCGATGTCGTCGGCGAGCCGGGCCGCGTCGGTCTCGGCGACCGGCACCACGCCGACGAGCGCCGTACCGTCGGCGGAGGGCTGGGGCGGCGCCACCGCACCGCCCGCGACCCGGGTGAGCACGTCGCCGACCGCGGTGGTCTCGGCCGCGGTCAGCTGGTGGTCGGCGGAGAAGAGCACGACGGCGACCTGGTCGCGGCCCGACGGGAAGGCGTCGACCAGGCGGGCGACCTCCGTGGCGTCGTACCCGGCGGGGAGCTGGTCGGTCGTCCCGCGCTCGACCGGCGCGGTCCCGGCGAGTCCGATGAGCGCGCCACCCACGACGAGGTAGATCATCGGGAGGACCCAGGCCACCCGCGGACGCAGGAACGGGAGCAGGCGCCGGGACAGCGGAGATAGTTCCATGATGGAAGGATAAGCCCATGAGCGACCCCAGGGGTACGCCGGGCGCGGCGGTGCCCGTGCTGGTGCAGGAGCTGTCGTACGAGCTCAACCGCTTCTCCCACGGCTTCGCCCACCGCCACGGCCTGCACCCCACCGACGTCGACGCGCTGGCCTACCTGCACCAGGCCCGGCTGCGCGGCCTCCCGGTGACGCCGTCCTCGCTGGCCGCCTCGATCGAGCTCAGCCCGCCGGCGACCACCGCGCTCCTGCACCGGCTGGAGGCGAGCGGGCACGTCGTACGCACGCCCGACCCGGCCGACGGCCGCCGCCGGCTGCTCGAGCTGCACCCCTCGGCCCAGCAGCTCGCCGGGGAGTTCTTCCGCCCGCTCGCGGGCGCACTGCGCGACTCGCTCGACGGGCTCGACCCCGACGAGGTCGCGGTCGTCGAGCGCTGGCTGCGGGCGGCCTCCGCGGCGACCCGGTCGCTCGCCGGGACGCGCGACGGGGCGACGGGGAGCACGAGAGCGCGCGACATTCCGGCCCCCTGACCGGCCGCGCCGAGCCGTGCTCGACGATTCGCGAACAAGCCGGGGCTCCGGCCTTCCCGCCGGGACTGCCCCCACCTACCGTCGCTGACCACCTCGCGAAGCGGTCGCGGGCAGGCGGTAGGGGCAGGACCATGATCGATCTGCACCACACCCGAGAGCTGGTCGAGATGACCGTGCTCGGCCTGCTCGTCGCGCTTCTCGTCCACTTCGTCGAGTTCGGCGTGACGACCGTGCGAGCAACCGCGCGGACCTTCAGCCCGGCGTGGCCGGCGCGAGCGCGCGTCCTCCTCTGGCTCTTCTCCCTCGCCGCGCGCTTGTTCGCGGGATCGATGCTCCTGCTCGGCCTGATCCAGGTAGTCGACGCGCTGGCGCCCTTCGCGGTGCCGGACTGGGCGGGCTGGGGGCTCCTCCTGGCGCTGGTGGCCATCGCGGCCGCGGCCGAGGCCCTCTGGCACCGCCTCGTCACCCACAGCCTGCGAGCCTGGGAGGACAGGTGCCGACGTCCCGACATGCTCGGTCACCACGGCGACGACGCGCGCATCGTCGGCTGGCGCGTCGCCCGGAGCATGCACCGCTACGGTTCGACCTGCCTCGGAGCGACGGTCGGGGCGATCGTCGCACTCGGCATGTTCCTCGCGAACGCCCCCACGTCCGGACCGGCCGACCTCGTCGTCCTGATGGGGACGCTCACGGTGTGGGGAGTCATCCTGATCGCGGCAGACAGCGCGGTGACCTTCCTGGATCCGTTGGCCCGGCTCGTCCAGCAGCTGTGGCTCGACCGAGCCCAGGACGACGAGGAACCCCCGACCAGGCAGGGCGCCGATGCCGTGGTCAACCCGCTGCGCCTGGCCGAGACATCAACGCAGAAGGTGCGTCACCGGAAGCGTCGATCGACCTGGATCGCGGCGCTCGCCCTGAAGCGCGTCGCCCTGCGCTATCCCGCGGGGGTCACCACCGAGGAGGGGCGGATCGCCCTCCTCACCCAGCTCGCGGCACCGGGAACGGACCTCACCGACGAGATGCGCCGGATGGTCGACGCGATCATCCGCGAGGAGATCCCTGCAACGGGCATCACCACCGACATCGCCAAGCGCTCGTGGCCGCCCGTGTTCGACCGCCTACGCCCCTGGTTGCTGGGCCGGACCGCCGCCGTCGTCGTCATCGGCTCCCTCGTGACCGCCGTCGTCAAGCCGGCGCTGGAGATCTACCACCGGCTGAACCAGTGAGGCGCCCGCGGTCCGCGCGATCGCGGCGTCCTGGTCCGACGTACCACCGCTGACGCCGACCGCGCCGACCACCTCGCCGCCGATCCGGACCAGGTCGCCGCCCGCGATGGGCGTGAAGCCGGGGACCGTGCCGACGGTGGCCGGGAACGACGGGTCGGCGGCGGTGCGCTCCTCCCACACCCCCGTCGGTACGCCGAGGGCGGCTGCCGTGACCGCCTTGCCGTGGGCGGCGGCGGCGACGAGGGCCGGGACGCCGTCCATCCGGGCGGTGGCCACGGGCACGCCCCACGGGTCGGCCACGACGACGGCGACCGCGAGGTCCGCGGCGGCCGCGGCGGCGAGCGCCGCGCGCACGACCGCCTCCGCCTCGGCGAGCGTGATGACCGCGCAGGTGCGGGGCACGAGCGCCTACCAGCCACGCTCGGCGAACTGGATCGAGCGGGCGGGCTCGTCGACGTTGATGCCGACCATCGCCTCACCCAGACCACGCGAGACCTTCGCAACCACATCAGGGTCGTCGTGGAAGGTCGTGGCCTTCACGATCGCCTCGGCCCGCTGGGCCGGGTTGCCCGACTTGAAGATCCCCGAGCCGACGAAGACGCCCTCGGCGCCGAGCTGCATCATCATCGCCGCGTCCGCCGGGGTCGCGATCCCGCCGGCGGTGAACAGCACCACCGGGAGCTTGCCGGTGCGGGCGACCTCGACGACCAGGTCGTAAGGCGCCTGGAGCTCCTTGGCCGCGACGTACAGCTCGTCGTCGGCCAGTGCGCCGAGGCGGCGGATCTCGGCGCGGATGGTGCGCATGTGGGTCACCGCGTTGGAAACGTCACC
>NZ_NHTS01000004.1:0-327953 GCF_018831735.1 Pimelobacter sp. 30-1 | reverse complement strand
CCATCACCCCAGGTCAGCGACCTGCGACCCGAGAAGTCACGAGGGTGTGTCCGAAGTCAGGCGGCGGCGTCGAGACAGCGGTTTGGCGACGGATCGATGGATCCTCTCGACTGCCTCGCTGAATACCTTTCCCCCTACAGTCCCCCTCGCGCCCGATTTGGAATCAAAACAGAGCACTATAGAAATGAAAGAAACCGCAGGATGACCTGCGGTTTCTCTGGTGGAGCCTACGAGACTCGAACTCGCAACCCCCTGCTTGCAAAGCAGGTGCGCTACCAATTGCGCCAAGGCCCCCACCCCAGCCGTACGACGGCCGGGCGGTGTGTCAGTTCTTCGGAAGCGTGTCGGTGGCCTCGGCCCACAGGGCCTGCTCGGCCTTGCTCTCCTGGAGCTTCTTGCCGGCGATGACGACGCCTGCGGCGGCCAGGACGGCGAGGAGGATCTTCTTCACTGTGCACTCTCCCTTCGACGGGATGGTCCCGTCATTCGAAAGAAGCCCCGGTCCGCGGGATGCGCGGCCGGGGCTTTTCCGTGGGCCTAAGAGGACTTGAACCTCTGACCCCCACATTATCAGTGTGGTGCTCTAACCGTCTGAGCTATAGGCCCGGGTGGCTAGCCGCTCTGGGTGGAAGCCCCTCGGCAGCAAGCCGAGGACAGACACTACCGGAGGCGGTGAGCCGGGGACAAAACGGGGCGGGTGGTCAGTTGCCGTCCTCGGCGAGGGTGATCTCGACGCCGCCGAGGAGGGCGGCCGACATGTTGTAGAGGAAGGCCGTGAGGGTGGCGGCGGCGGTGATGAGGACGACGTCGATGGCGGCCACGAGCATGGTGAAGCCGAGGACGCGGCTGGTGCCGAGGTAGTCCTCGATGCGGAAGGACTGGACGTCCTTGCCGCCGATGCCCTCCTGGATCGTGGAGTTGATCGAGTCCCAGACGCCGGCGGCGCCGAGGACCTGCCAGACCATCGCGACGGCGACCACGGTGACGACCGCGAAGGCGATGGAGAGCAGGAAGGACGTCTTCATCACCGACCAGGGGTCGACCCGGGTGAGGCGGAGCCGGGCCCGGCGGGGCGCCCGGCCGCGGGCGGCGGCCGGGGCGTCGGTGGCGCCGGGGACCGGGGGCGGGCCGCTGGGGGCCGGGTGGGTCGGGGACGGTGCGCCCGCCGGGCGGCCGCCATCGGCCGTCGGTCGGATCACGGTGTCCTCGACGCGCTCGGTCATCAGCTCTCACTCTCTCCGGACTCGTCCACGGACGTCCCGGTCTCGCCCGTGCCCGGGTCGTCCGATTCAACGATTGTGGCATCCGAACCCTGAACCGGCGATTCCGTCGCCTCGGCACCCGGCTCGGCACCCGGCTCGGTGGCGCCCTCGGCGCCCTCCTCCTCGTCGGCGTCCTTGGCCTCGACGGAGCGGGCCACGACGGCGACGGCGTCGCCCTTCTTGGGGCTGACGAACTTCACGCCCTGGGTGGAGCGGCCGGTCGGGCGGAAGTCGTCGTTGATGGGGCTGCGGACGACCTGGCCGGACTGGGTGATGGAGAGGATCTCGTCGCCGTCGACGACGATGAAGGCGCCGACCAGGACGCCGCGGTCCTCGTTGGCCAGGGCCATCGCCTTGATGCCGATGCCGCCGCGCGACTGGAGGCGGTACTCGGAGATGCGGGTGCGCTTGGCGAAGCCGCCGTCGGTGATGGTGAAGACGTACTGGACGTCGGCGTCGGACTCCTCGTGCGCGACGTCGGCCGCGCGGATGACCGACATCGAGAGCAGGGCGTCGCCGTCGCGGAACTTCATGCCGGTGACGCCGGACGTCGCCCGGCCCATCGGGCGCAGCTGGCTGTCGTCGGCGGGGAAGCGGATCGCCTGGCCCTTGCGGGAGACGAGCAGGATGTGGTCGTCGCCGTCGACCAGCTCGGCGCCGATCAGCTCGTCGTCGTCCTCGCGGAAGTTGATCGCGATGACGCCGGCCTGGCGCGGGCTGTTGTAGTCGCCCAGGCGGGTCTTCTTGATCAGGCCGCTGCGCGTGGCGAGCACCAGGTACGGCGCCTGCTCGTAGTCGCGGATGGCGAGCACCTGGGCGATCGACTCGTCCGGCTGGAACGACAGCAGGCCGGCGACGTGGCCGCCCTTGGCGTCGCGCGAGGCCTCGGGCAGGTTGTAGACCTTGGTCCGGTAGACCCGGCCGGCCGTGGTGAAGAACAGCAGCCAGTGGTGCGAGGTGGTCGAGATGAAGTGGTCGACCACGTCGTCGCCGCGCAGCGAGGCGCCGCGGACGCCCTTGCCGCCGCGCTTCTGGGTGCGGTACTGGTCGGCGCGGGTGCGCTTGGCGTAGCCGCCGCGGGTGATCGAGACGACCTGGTCCTCGTCGGGGATCAGGTCCTCCATCGACATGTCGCCGGCCGCCGCGATGATCTGGGTACGACGGTCGTCGCCGTACTTCGCGACGATCTCGCCGAGCTCGTCGATCACGATCTGCCGCTGGCGGCTGACGTTGGCGAGGATGTCCTTGAGGTCGGCGATGACGATCTCGAGCTCGGCCAACCGGTCGATGATCTTCTGCCGCTCGAGGGCGGCCAGGCGCCGCAGCTGCATGTCGAGGATCGCGTTGGCCTGGACCTCGTCGATGTCGAGCAGCTCGATCAGGCCGCGGCGGGCGTCCTCGACCTCGGGCGAGCGCCGGATGAGGGCGATGACGTCGTCGAGCATGTCGAGCGCCTTGACCAGACCGCGCCAGATGTGGGCGTCGGCCTCGGCCTTGCGCAGCCGGAACTCGGTACGACGCCGGATGACGTCGATCTGGTGCTCGACCCAGTTGCTGATGAACTGGTCGATGGTCAGGGTCCGCGGGACGCCGTCGACGAGCGCCAGCATGTTGGCGCTGAAGTTGGTCTGCAGCTCGGTGTGCTTGAGCAGGTTGTTGAGGACGACGCGCGCCACGGCGTCGCGCTTGAGCACGACGACGATGCGCTGGCCCACGCGCGAGGACGTCTCGTTGCGGACGTCGCTGATCCCCTGGACCTTGCCGGCGTCGGCGAGCTCGGCGATCTTCACGAGCAGGTTGTCGGGGTTGACCATGTAGGGCAGGTCCGTGATCACCAGGACCGTGCGGCCCGACTTCTCCTCGTCGACCTCGATGACCGCGCGCTGGGTGATCGAGCCGCGACCGGTGCGGTAGGCCTGCTCGATGCCCTCGCGGCCCACGATCATGGCGCCGTTGGGGAAGTCGGGGCCCTTGATCCGCTCGAGCAGCGCCTCCTGGAGCTCGACCCGGGTGGCGTCGGGGTGCTCGAGGGCCCAGGTGGCGCCCTCGGCGACCTCGCGCAGGTTGTGCGGCGGGATGTTGGTCGCCATGCCGACCGCGATGCCGGCCGAGCCGTTGACGAGCAGGTTGGGGAACCGGGCCGGAAGGATGGTCGGCTCTTCGGTCTTGCCGTCGTAGTTCGGGGTCATGTCGACGGTGTCCTCGTCGATGTCCCGGACCATCTCCATGGCCAGCGGCGCCATTCGGCACTCGGTGTACCGCATCGCAGCGGCCGGGTCGTTGCCCGGAGAGCCGAAGTTGCCCTGGCCGTTGACCAGCGGGTTGCGCATCACCCACGGCTGCGCGAGGCGCACCAGGGTGTCGTAGATCGCCGAGTCGCCGTGGGGGTGGTAGTTACCCATCACGTCGCCGACGACGCGGGCGCACTTGTTGAAGCCGCGGTCGGGGCGGTAGCCGCCGTCGTACATGGCGTAGAGGACCCGGCGGTGGACCGGCTTGAGCCCGTCGCGTACGTCGGGAAGCGCGCGGCCGACGATGACGGCCATCGCGTAGTCGATGTAGGAGCGCTTCATCGACTCCTGCAGGTCGATGGGCTCGATCCGCCCGCCGCCGGCGCCGTCGCCGAGGTTGCTCTGCGTCTCAGTCACGATTGCTCTCTCTGGTGTCGTCTATCGATATCTAGGAAAGGTGTTAGAGACCTAGATATCGAGGAAGCGAACGTCCTTGGCGTTGCGCTGGATGAACGAGCGCCGCTGCTCGACGTCCTCGCCCATGAGGATCGAGAAGATCTCGTCGGCCTGGGCCGCGTCCTCGAGGTTGACCTGCAGCAGGACGCGCTGGTCGGGGTCGAGCGTGGTCTCCCACAGCTCGTCGGCGTTCATCTCGCCCAGACCCTTGTAGCGCTGGATCGGTGCTTCCTTGGGCAGCTTCTTGCCCTGCTCGAGGCCGTCGCGCATGACCGCGTCGCGCTCGGCGTCGGAGTAGACGTACTCGTGCTCGGCCGGCTTGTTCCACTTGATCCGGTAGAGCGGCGGCTGGGCGAGGTAGACGTGGCCGGCCTCGATCAGCGGACGCATGAAGCGGAACAGCAGCGTCAGCAGGAGCGTGTTGATGTGGTGGCCGTCGACATCGGCGTCGGCCATCAGCACGATCTTGTGGTAGCGCAGCTTGTCGAGGTCGAACTCCTCGTGCACGCCCGTGCCGAGCGCGGAGATGATCGCCTGGACCTCCTGGTTGGCCAGGACCTTGTCGATGCGCGCCTTCTCGACGTTGAGGATCTTTCCGCGGATCGGGAGGATCGCCTGGATCCGGTTCTCCCGGCCCATGACGGCCGAGCCGCCGGCCGAGTCACCCTCGACGATGAAGACCTCGCACTCCTCGGGGTTGCGCGAGCTGCAGTCGCGCAGCTTGCCCGGGAGACCGCCGCCGCCGAGCAGGCCCTTGCGGTTGCGGGCCAGGTCGCGCGCCTTGCGCGCGGCGATGCGCGCGGTGGCCGCGGCCTGGGCCTTGCGGATGATCTCCTTGCCCTCGTTGGGGTTCTGCTCCAACCAGGCGCCGAGCTCGTCGTTGACGGCCGACTGCACGAAGCCCTTGGCCTCGGTGTTGCCGAGCTTGGCCTTGGTCTGGCCCTCGAACTGCGGCTCGGAGATCTTGAGGCTGATGATCGCGGTGAGACCCTCGCGGATGTCGTCACCGGTCAGCCGGTCCTCCTTCTTCTTGATCAGGCCCCACTCCTCGCCCCACCGGTTGACCAGCGAGGTGAGCGCGGCGCGGAAGCCCTCTTCGTGGGTGCCGCCCTCGGGGGTGTTGATCGTGTTGGCGAAGGTGTGCACCGACTCGTTGTACGACGACGCCTGCCACTGCATGGCGATCTCGAGGCTCATCGGGTTGGCCGCGTCGTCCGCGGTCTGGTCCTCGAAGGCGATGATCGAGCTGATCGGGGTCTTGCTGCGGTTGAGGAAGTCGACGTAGTCGGCCAGGCCGCGCTCGTACTGGAAGACCTGCTCGAGCGCCTTGTGCCCGTCGACGTCGACCGCGTGGACGGCAGACGCCGCCGCCGCGACGCCGGCCGACTCGTCGACGGTGCCGTCCTCGACCGCGTCGGCGAGGTCCTCGGCCTTGGGCCGGGCGTCGCGCAGCTCGATCCGCAGGCCCTTGTTGAGGAAGGCCATCTCGCGGAACCGGGTCGAGATCGTCTCGAGGGTGTAGTCGGTGGTCTCGAAGATGTCGTCCGAGGCGAACCAGGTGACCGTCGTACCGGTGCGCTCGCCCTCCTCGAGGGGGCGCACCTGGCGCAGGTCGAAGTCGGGCACGCCGAGGGAGAAGTCCTGCTCCCAGAGGTAGCCGCGGTTCTTGATCTCCAGCCGCAGTCGGGTCGAGAGCGCGTTGACCACCGACGAGCCGACGCCGTGCAGACCGCCGGAGACCTTGTAGCCGCCGCCGCCGAACTTGCCGCCCGCGTGGAGCACGGTCAGCGCCAGCGTCGCGGCGGGCAGCTCCTGCCCGGGCGCGGTGTCGGTCGGGATGCCACGGCCGTTGTCGGCCACGCTCACCGAGCCGTCGGGGTTGAGGGTCACCTTGATCGTGTCGCAGTAGCCGGCGAGCGCCTCGTCCACCGCGTTGTCGACGATCTCCCAGATCAGGTGGTGCAGGCCCCGCTCACCGGTCGAGCCGATGTACATGCCGGGTCGCTTGCGGACCGCCTCGAGACCCTCGAGGACCTGGATGGCGGACGCGTCGTACTCCGGGGACTCCGGCTCGAGGGACTGGTCGTCAGTGGACACGCGGGACCTCTTCACTTCGATCGTTCGTGAGCGCCTGCCGGGAGCATGGCGAAGGCCGAGTCAGACGTCCCGAAACGCGTTCCCGGCCCAGTTGCCCATTCTAGCCTTCTGAGGGCCTGCAGACACGTCTTGCGGGCGCGCAAACAGGGGTCGGTCTGCGAAAAAGGGCCCTGGACGGCCCATAAACGGGGTTCGGAGGCCCGAGCAGGGGTGTCGACAGGTCCCCGTACGTCGAAGCGGCTCCCGGCGCGCCCTGTCAGCCGGCCGTGCCGAAGAGCCCCGCGCCCAGCGGGCGGTCCTCCGCGTGACCGGGCAGCACCAGGAAGGTCCCGGTCGCGGTCGTGGTCGCGAAGTCGAGCATCCGGTCGCTCTCCTCGAGGCGCTGCATCGTCGCGGTGAACGCCCGAAGGGTGCTCTGGAAGCTCACGAACAGCAGCCCGGGGTCCGGGTCGTCGATGGAGTACGAGCGCCGCAGCATCAACGGCACCCCGGCGTCGCGGGCGTGGGCCCGGCGCACGTGCGCGTCGGCCGGGACCAGGTACTGCCCGTCGGGCGTCTTGGCGCCCAGGTCGATGTCGGCACCGCCGGAGAGCGCGAGCGACGAGCCCCGGCGCCGGCCCACCGCGGCCTCTTGGCCGTCGACGCCGAGGCGCCGCCACCCGGCGACGTCGATCCGGAACCGGCGCAGCACGGCGATGGTGCCGCCGGCCACCGGTACGGGCCCGGCCAGCCACACGCCCTCGGCGAGCTCGTCGGCCGAGCGCGGCGCGACGATGCCGTCCTGGAAGCCCTGGACGTTGCGGGTCGCCTGGTGGTCCCCCGGCGTCGCGGCGTAGGCACCCCGCCAGCCGCGCTGGGCCCACCGCAGCCGCGCGGAGCCGCGCAGCTGCTCCTCCAGGGTCGCCACGGCGAGCGCCACGACGAGCGGATCGGAGGCGCAGACCTGGAGCCACAGGTCGCCGCCGCGCTCGCGCTCCCCCATCTCCTCGCGCCGGTACGACGGCAGGTCGGTCGCGCCGGGCAGGTCGGCCCCGGCCCGGCGGACCAGCGCCGGCCCGACGCCCACGGTGACGGTCAGGTCACCGGGGTCCACCCCGTCGGTGGCCTCGGTGGTGAGCGTGCGGATCGTGGTCCCCAGCGCCGCGAGCAGCGGCCCGGGCGGGACGTCGAGGTCGAGGACCAGCGAGGTCAGGTGGGTCTGCGGGAGCACGGGGCGGTCGATGCCCGCCTGGGCGGTGCCGTCGGCCGCGACCGGGCCACCGGCCTCCCCCGCGGCGCCGGCGCCCCCCGGCACCGGCGCCGCGGAAGGACCCGGCGTCCGGTCCGCACCGCAGCCCGCGACACCCATCGCGGTCACGGCGGATCCGAACGCGAGCAGGCCCCGCCGGCTCGTGCGGGCGGTCATCGGGGCACCACGGCGAGCGGCACGGCGTACCAGACCGTCCGCCGGGTCCACTTGCCCGGCCCGAGCCGGCGACCCGAGCACACCACGATCACGGCCTGTTCCGACCCCCAGTCGCGGAACGCCTTGGCGCGGGGCACCCGGGCCGCCGGGTAGCTGCGCCGCGCGTGCACCCGGTAGCAGACGGTCCGTCCGTCGGCAGCGCGCAGCGAGAAGGTGTGCCCGGCACGCAGCGTGCGGAGCAGGGAGTTGCCCAGCGCCGAGCCGTCGGGCCAGGTGTGGGCGTCGAGGATGACCGAGCCGACCCCGGCGCCGGGGCGGACCTGGCGGTCCCAGCCGACCATCTTCTTGCCGGCCTTGGTGACCGGCGGGGTCCCGATCGCACCGCTCGCCGTACGGCGCACGCGGACGACCCGGAACTCTCGGCCGAGCACGTCGAAGCGGGCGCCCACGGGACGGATCCCGGACGACGCGGTCGTCGCGCAGGTGGTGGTGCGGGCGGCCGGGTCGGCCGCAGCCGCAGCGGGAGCGGCGGACGCCGGTCCGGGCAGCAGCGCGGCCACCGTGGCCAGCGCGAGCACGAGATACCTCATCGGACCATCACCCACGCGCTCAGCAGCGATCGGCCGGGCACCTTCACGGACGCGAGGTCGGGCATCGTGGGGCCTTCCGGTAGCGGCTGCGGGGCGGTCGTGACGTCGGTGAGCCCGGGCAGGGCGGTCGGCAGCGGCACCTCGAGGAAGCTCATCCCCGGCGGTGCGGCGGCGAGGCGCGCGACCTGCTCCGGCGCGACCGCGCGCCCGGCGGTCTGCGCGGTGCAGCCGGCGCCCGCGATGGGCAGCCCGGCGGGCAGGGTCGACGTCCCGGGCTCGGGGCAGTTGCCCGTGCCGAGCACCCGCGCGGAGGAGATGTCGGCGAAGTCGATCGCGTTGCCGGCGTACGCGTTGCCGGTCAGGGTGTTGCGCAGGGCCGGCAGGTCGCTGGAGCTCGCGATGCTGATCCCGGCCCGGCGGTGCCCCTCGACGCGGTTGCGGACGAAGCGGTTGTCGGTGCCGCCACTGATCCCGATGCCGATGCCGAAGCCGCCGTCGGCCTGGGCCGGGCTGGTCGCCTCGTTGTTGTCCACGACCAGGTTGCCGGCGATGACGTCGCCGGTCTGGGGGATGAACGCCTCCTGGTAGTCCGACAGGAAGGTCATCCCGACCCGGTTCGAGCTGAACCGGTTGCCGACGACCATGAGCGGGGTCGACGCGTTGGCGTTCTCGAAGCCGACCGCGTTGCGCTCGGCCACGTTGCCGGTGACGAGGATGTCGCAGGCGTGGCACTGCCCGACGTAGAAGCCGCTGTCGGCGGAGCCGCTGGCGTAGTTGTCGCGGATGACGCCGTGCTGGGCGTTGAAGGCGTAGATGCCGTAGAGCCCGTTGTTCGCCGCGGTCACGTGGTCGACCTGGAAGCGCTGCAGCGGCGGGAACTTCTCGGGGTCGAAGTTCTCGTAGCCCGAGCCGTCGGTGTTGGCGCGCGGCCCGTCGCCGTCGTGCAGGCCGGTGACGAGGACCCCGTAGAAGGTGGTGCGCTGGACCGTGAGGTTCTGGATCCGGACCCCGTCGGCGATCCCGACGACGCCGTGCGGCCGGATCCCGTCGCCGTCGATGATCACACCCGCGCGGTCGGTGCCGCGCACGGTGACGTCCTCGGTCGCGACCACCACGCTCTCGTGGTAGGTCCCCGGCGAGACGAGCACCATCCCGCCGGGAGCCACGCGGTCGACGGCCTCCTGGATCGTCGGGGCGTCCTGGGGGACCTCGACGAGCGGGGAGCCTGCGGGCGAAGGAGCGCCGGGATGAGGGGGGGCGTCGTCCTTCGCGCCGCAGGCGGTCAGCAGGGCCGGCACCAGGGCCAGCGCGGCGACGAGTCCGCGAATGCGGCTCACGAGGTCCTCCTGAGGAAGCGCAGCACCTTGCCGGGGATCGCGGCCGGCTCGCCGTCGCCGACCGTGAAGGTCGCGGGGTCGCCGCCGCCGATCTGGGCCTCGAAGCGGACGAGGTGGCCGGTCCGGTCGACCCAGTACGTCGTCCGCGAGGACGCCGCCGCACCCGGGCTGCCGTCCGCGGCCGCTCGGCCCGGACCGCTCATCACGTACACCGTGTCGTCTCCCTTGCCCTCGACCCGGAGCAGCCGGGCCCCGCTCTGCTGGAGGAGCACCGGGTTCTCCGGCCGGTCCGCGCCCAACTGGAGCGCGAGCGCCAGCGCCACGTCGGTCGGCTGGCTCGCGTCCATCGGGCGCTGCGTCCAGGCGGTCGCCGCCGGGACGGCGCCGTCGGCCGTGCCGCTCGCCGTACCGACCTGGTCGGTGCTCCAGGCGATGACACCCGAGGTCAGCGACTCGCTGCTCCCGGGCTCGCTCGTCGTGTAGTCGCCGTAGGCGGCACCGGCACGGAAGTCCACGACCACGCTCGCGCGCAGCGTGACGGCGCCGTGCGCCTCGATCGTCAGCGGGACGCGTCCCGCCGAGAAGTTGTTGAACCGGAGCACCGCCAAGGCCTGGGCCTGCTCGGTGGTGAGCCGCTTCGGCGGCTCCGCGTCCGGTGAGTTCTGCTGCTGCCCGCACCCGGTCAGGCAGGCAGCAGCGGCTACGGCCGAGAGGATCAGCCGTAGCCGCCGCTGGTTGCTCACTACTTACCGGATCCCGGGCAGCACCCGAGCACCCGTCGCCGGAACACCGGCGAGCTGGCTCGTGGTCGCGTAGAAGCGGTTCTTCGAGGTGAGGCGGGTGCCCTTCGGGTCGGAACCGGTGAGCGTGACCTTGTCACCGTGGAGACGCGCTCCCGGCTTCATGGTCAGCTTCGCGGTGCACTTGAAGGTGACGCCCGGCTTCCAGGTCTTCGGGTTCGCCCCGAAGCTGGCGGCCCAGCGGACCACACCCTTGCGGTTGGCCTTGACCGTCTTGCCGTCGGGGAAGGTGCACCGGAAGTCGGTGACCTTCGCGCCGCTCAGCGTGCGGTCGCTGACCTGGACCCGGCGGATCGGCGAGGTGCCGAGGTTGGTCGCCGGCATCACGATCTTCCGCGTCTGGCCGGGGCGGAACCGCAGGGCGGTGCCCTTGGTGTCGGCCTCGGCGCCCGTCGCCTTGTCCTTCTTGGTGATGACGATCTTCGACGTGTACCCGGTCTTGGCGTAGTACTTGTCGGCGTCCGTCACCGGGGCGACGCCCGCGACCGGCTGGTTGGTGAGCGGGTTGAACTGCTCACCGACGACCTTGATCCGGTCGGCGTGCACCTCACCGGCCTCCAGGTCGATCGTGCCCGTGCAGGGGAACGAGTCACCCGGCAGGAACATCCCGGCCCAGGTCGTACCGGTGGCGGGGCCACCGAGCGCCGAGAAGTCGCAGGTGAGGCCCTTCATCGCGGGCTTCGAGAGCGTCTCGTCGGTGACCTTCACGTTGCCCAGGGCCGCGTTGCCGTCGTTGGTGACGATCATCGCGACCGGCTGCGCACCGGTCATGCCGTTCGGGCCGGCCTGGTAGACCGTCGGCGACGCCTCGTTGTTGGCGTGCGACAGCGGTCCACCGACGGGGCCCTCGAGGCGGCCGTCGTACTTGACGATGTGGATGCTCGGCTTCGGGGTGAACCCGAAGTCGAGGTCGTGGTTGTTCTCGCCCGGCTTGCCGGTCTTGAGCGAGATCGCCGGGTACCCGTCGCCACCCGCGGTCGCCTTGTTGCCCTCAGGACCAGTCGCGGTCTTGGAGAGCGCCCAGTCGGCACGGTCGAGCGGACCGCCCGGCTGGTAGTCGGCGGGGTTGTCCATCTTGACCACGTAGTCGGTCTCGTAGTCGAGGCCCTCGGTGGTGAGCGAGTCGAAGTAGTACTCGCCGCGGTCGTTGGTCGTCGTGGTGGCGACCAGGTTGCCCTGCTTGTCGTACAGGTTCACCGTGGCACCGACCACCGGGTTCTCCCCGGCGCTCTGCTTGCCGTCGGCCGCGTCGTTGTACCAGACCCGGTTGCCGATCTGGATCGGCGCGAGGTCGCACAGGACGTCCATGTCGGCCAGGCCCTGGCCCTTGCCGAACTTGAGGCCGAGACCGCTGGCCTCGCCGATCGTCTGACCCGCGGTGTTGTTGCCCGTGCCGCGGTTCTTGGCGACGATCGCCTGGGTGTGGAACGCGCCGCCGCCGTCCATCTCGTCGATGATCAGGCCGGGCTCGGCGCGGCTCATCGTCATGCCGGCGAAGACGCCGTTCGGGTGGACGACCTGGGTGTCGTAGAAGCGGTTGACCGGGCTGCCGGCCGCGACCGGAGCGATCCCGCAGCCGCCGTTGCTGTCGAGGACGTAGGTCCCCGAGCCGCCCAGGCACGCCTTGTTGAGGTCGCCGCCGACCTGGTAGTACGGGTAGACCGTGCCACCGGCGTCGGTGCGGGCCTCGAGGTTCACGCCGACCTGGTCACCGGTGCGGTCGCGGAAGGCGAGGTTGAGGTCGCCGTTCGCCTCGACCACGATCTTGCCGAGCCACGGCGTCGGGACGCTGACCTGGCCGTTGTTGCCGCACCACATGTCGTCGTTCCAGCCGAACCAGCCGGCGTCGCCCATGCAGGCGTAGCCGTCGCCGGCACGCTTGTAGGAGATCGACTGGTCGAGGACCGTGGCGATGCTCGCGTAGGTGGTCTCGTTGAAGGTCTGGACGACCGCACGCATCGTGGTCGCGCGGGCGGTGCCCTCGCTCTCACCGCTGCAGACGCCGCCGGCGTACAGCACGCCGTCGGCCTCGCCGAGACCGCCCGGACGCCAGTCACCGGCGTTGGCGCAGCCCGGGTCCGGGATGGCGAAGGAGGTCAGCGGCGTCGCGGCACCCGAGGTGTCGGTGACGTCGTAGACGTAGACCTTCTTGTCGTTGAGGTTGGCGACGAAGAGCTTGGTGTAGTCGTCGCTCATGACGATCGCGCCGAGGGACTCCTTGCCGACCACCGTGCGGAAGTCGAAGTCCTCGTTGCCGCCGTTGGCGACACCCGTCGAGTCGTGCAGCGTGGTGCCCGCGTTGGGGACCGTCGCGAAGGCGCGGGTCAGACCCGTGGCCGGGTCGGTCACGTAGAGACCGCCGGGGCCGAGCGGACCGTAGTCCACGTTGCGCTTGGCGAAGGCCGCGGAGAAGACGTTCTTGCGGATCCGGTCGTACGCGATGCCGTAGACCGCACCGGTGCCGATGTCGCTGCCCGTGGTCTTCGACTGCGCGAGCTCCTGGTAGGCGCTCGTGTTGTAGTTGGTGAGGAAGACCGTGTCCTTCGACTCGGTGCTGGCGTCAGCGCCCGCACCGTCGTGGACGAACATGCCCGGCTGGCAGGCGTTGGCGACCTGCGGGTTCGACTGGCAGTAGTCCCGCGCGCGCCAGAAGCCGGTGGTCACGGTCTTGTCCGAGCCCGACGACAGGTCGACGAACTCCTGGTTCGACGAGAGCCGCGTGGCCGAGGGCGTGTCGGCCGGGTCGGCGGACGACGCGAAGGCCGGCGTGTAGTAGGTCGCGTCGGGGTTGGCGACGTTGACGCGGTACTTGCCGCCCGTCAGCCGGGGGTCACCCGCCGGCAGCGTCGCGACACCAGTCGCGTCCGTCGTCAGCGACACGGTGTGCCCGAAGGCATCGGTCACCGTGACCGCCACTCCCGGCAGGGCCAGGTCGATGACCGGGTCCCAGGCGCCGTTCGCCCCCATGTCGCGGATCACCCGCACGGTCAGTCCGCCATCGCCACTCGCTGCTTGCGCCGCCGGCGGCGTCGGCACGCCGACACCGAAGGCGAGCGTTCCGGCGCCGAGCGCCAGCGCCGCGATGCGAGCGGTACGACGGCCGGGCCGACGCCCGATCCGATCAGCACCTGTGTGCACCTTGAACTCCTTCACGTCCCCACTCAGAAAAACTCGGTCGGGCGCGATTCAAGGGGAAGGACTCAGGTCCGGTGGTCCGAAAAGCCCTTCCCGGCGCCAGATGACCCCCCTTCCGGGGTCCCCTCCCGGGACCGCACGACACCCGTCCGCAGGGGGCGGGCCTCGGCACCCAGTCCGAGCTGGTCCAGCCCGATGCGGCGCCCGCGGCTCAGCTCCGACCAGATGGCCGCGATGAGCTCGTCGTCCGGTCCGACGAGGACCCGGAGGCCGGCGAGCACACCGTCCTGCTGCTGGGCGAGCGGCGCGTCAGCGACCAGGAGCACCGGGTGCTCGGACGGCGCCGCCTCGGCCAGCCAGGCCGCCAGCTCGCCGGCGGTGCTCCCCGACCACACCAGGTCGAGACCGGGCTGCTCACCGATCAGCTCCTCGCTGCGCCTGCGGTGGCGGGGGTCCCGGTCGGCCAGCGCGACGCGCCACCGGTACCGCCGCGCACGGGGGCCGAACTCCCGATCTCTCGTCATCTCTGTTCCGCGGTCGAGGGGCGCTCGATCGCGCCCGCTGGCTGCTGCACCGGCACACAGCCAGGTCGCGCCGAAATGCTAGGGACGACGGGCGGTTCCGGGACCGGAGCGGCGGATTTGACCTCCGTTCAGGGGGCCGCCGGGAGGTCAGGAACGCGACGGCGGATCGAGGTAGCCGTCCTGCTGGGCGACCGTGTTGAGCTCGAGCTTGGTGCCCACCGGGCGCCCGGCGGTGGCGTACTTGGCCTTCACCCGGCTGAGGTACTTCTTGGCGGTGTCCTTCTTGACGCCGAGGGCGGCGGCGACCGCCTCGAGCGTGAGCCCGGAGGCGTAGAGGACGAGCGCCCGCTCTTCCTGGTCGCTGAGCTGGGGGCGTTCGGCGTCCCCGGCGATCACGCTGGCGAGCTCGGGGGTCAGCCACTGACCGCGGCCGAGCACCGTCCAGATCGCGGCGACGATGTCCTCCTCGGAGTCGCGCTTGCCCGCGATGCCGCCGATGCCGGCGCGCAGGATCTTGCGGACCAGCTCGGGCGAGGCCATCGCCGACAGCACGAGCACCTTGAGCCCGGAGCGGGTGAGCTCGCGGACGACGGCCGGGTCGGCGCTCGCCCCGCGCTCGACCATCAGGTCGAGGATCAGCAGCTGCGGGCGCCGGGGCTCGGGCACGGTGTCGAGCCAGGCGGTGAAGTCGCGGAGGGTCTCCCCGCTCCACACCACGCGCAGGCCCGGCTGGGCGGCCACCAGCTCCTCGGTGCGCTTGCGCTGGAGCATGTGGTCCTCGACCAGCGCCACGCGCCACTCGTAGCGCCGGGCGCCCTGGGAAGGAACGTTCACGAGTCCTCATCTCCGATCCTCACGGTTTCCGGCGCTGCCACCGGGACCACCACCTCGACCAGGTCCTGCGGGCCGAAGCTCTGCACCGACATCTCCACGCCGTCCGGCAGCCGCCAGGCCCGCGCCACCGTCGCCAGGTACGGCGCCGGGCCGACCAGCGTGAAGCGCAGGCTCCGGGGAGCCGGGAACAGCGTCGTCGTCATCTGCTCACCCGCAGGTACGGCGCCCACCGCGGTCAGCAGCAGCTCGCCCAGCGCCGGCGCCACCTCGGCACCCGCATCCACCGGGCCCGAACGGACCGCGAGCGCGGCCTTGCCGGTGCGCGCCTCGGCGAGCGCCCGGGCGAACCAGTCGCCCATCCACACCAGCTCGGGGTTGAGCTGGGTGAGCTGGCGCAGGTAGGCCTCCTCCTCGACGCAGACCTGCCGCAGCGGCTCCGCCGTGGGATCGACCTCCCCGTCGGCCACCCGGCGCAGGATCGCCACGGACTCGGCGAGCCCCGCGGCCGCCCAGCGCCGGCGGGATCGGCTCGCGGCCTCCCGGGTCTCGACCTCGGTCCGCAGCCGGGCCGCGGCCTGCTGGTCGGCGACCACCTGACGGCCGATGGTGATGACCATCCGCTGGAAGGCGGCCCAGGCCGCGACGAGGCCCACGCACGCCGCACCGGCGACGAGGACGGAGACCGCGCCCCGGCCGCTCGACGGCGCCACCAGCGCAGCGACCGTCGCGATCGTCAGCAGCAGCATGCCGACCGGCCACCAGGCCATCCGGCGCCAGTACCGGTCGCCGAGCACGAGCAGGAGCGGCCCGCTGGGGCAGATCGCCTGCCACAGTACGATCTCCGAGCGCCCGAAGTCGACCGCCGCCGCGGACAGCACGAACGCCGCCGACGAGCCGACGCCGAGCAGCAGGGGCAGCAGCACCCGGCGTGGCCGGGTGTCCCCCCGCAACCACCAGGCCAGGGCCCAGACGGCCGCGACGACGGCGACCATCGGGTACTCCTCGGTCGCCTGCCCGCGGTGGTTGGTGAAGGCCAGGTAGACGCCGACCACGACGAGGGCGAGGGCGAAGAGCCCCGACGCCCGTCGCTGGAGCCCGTCGACCACCGCGCCCATCATCGCGTCGGTGGCGGCGCTCCGGTCGGCCTCGGCCGGAGCGGCCGGACTGCCGGCCATGGTCCAGGTGAGCGTGACCCGGGTGCCGAAGCCGGGGGTGGAGACCAGCTCGACGTCGACCCCGGTGTCGCTCAGCCGGCCCAGCACCGACTCGGCGAGACCGCGCCCGGACGGCGCGACGCCGTCGAAGCCGACGCCGTCGTCGCTGACCGTGACGACCAGCCCGCTCGGCCGGACCTGGACGTCGACGCGCACCTCGGCCGCACGGGAGTGCTTCTCGGCGTTGCGCACCAGCTCACCGGTGGCCCGGGCCAGCGCGTCGAGCACCGCCGGGGGCACGAGCGCCTCGCGCCGGGCGAGCTCCTCGTCGGAGACGCCGGTGTGGACGATCCGGATGCCGCTCGCGTACAGCCCGTGCCGGATGCCGTGCCCGGCCAGGGGCAGCTCGGCGTCGTCGGTGATCGCCTCGAGCGTGGCGACGTCGCGGGCGCACCGGGCGCGGACCGCGTCCAGGTCGGTGGTCGCGCCACCGCCGTTGGCCAGCGCGCCGAGGGTGTTGATGACCGTGTCGTGCAGCAGCCGGGCGTCCTCGGCGGCGCGGCTGCTGGCCGCTCGGCGTACCTCGACGGTGTGGCGCTCCGCGTCGGCGAGCTCGTGCTCGGCGTCAGCACGACGGACGAAGTCGAGCAGGAAGGTGACCCCGAACCGGCTCGCCACCATGATCGCCAGGGCCGTCCCCGCGACGGACGCCGGCAGGCCGCTGCCCGAGTCCGGCACGGTGAGCACCATGAGCACCGGGACCACCAGGGCCGCGCCGACCGGCCAGGCGATCGCGGTGCGCCCCCGCATGAGGAAGGCGGGGAGGATCGCGGCGAGGTTCGCCATCCAGCAGGCGGCCAGGAGCAGCGGGCTGTCGGGCGAGGTGACCGTCGTCCAGTCGACCAGGAAGGCGGCGTACGCCAGCAGCATCACGTTCCACACCGGGAGCCGGCCGGACGCGACGAGGAGCGCGCAGCCGGCCAGGGCCAGGTGCGCCGCGAGCAGCGCGACGCGCAGCGCCGGCGCGACCGGCTCGATCACGACCGTCAGCACCATGACCGCCTGCCACAGCGCCATGCCGCGCAGGAAGGTCCGGCTGATCGACGCCGTGACCGTCCGCATCGTCCAGCCGGCCTGGCCCTCGTCGCCGAAGGGGTCGTCCAGAAGCCGCCGGCGGACGCTTGCCCACCCCACCACCGTTTGCTCTCCCCGCTTCCCACCCTGGTCGCCGATCGCAACCGGAGACGGGAGGAACGCTAGTGGACGCGGCCACCGTCGAGCACCGAACCCCGACCCACGACCCCCGTTCGGGGGTCAGCCGTAGGTGTCGCGCGGACCGCGGCTGCCGGGCGCCTTGCGGCGTCCGTGCTTCCAGCTCGGTGCGTGCGGGCCGAGCACCTCGACCACGGTCACCGTGCCGTGGCCGAGCTCCTCGTTGAGCCGCTTGACCACCGTCGCGGCGAGCAGCTTGAGCTGGGTGGCCCAGGCGGTCGAGTCGGTGCGGACCACGAGCGTCCCGTCGACCAGCGACTCCGGCGTCGAGTGGGCGCCGATCTCGGCACCCACGATCTCGGCCCAGCGGGCGAAGACGCCGCGTACCTGGAGGTCGAGCGCCCAGCCCCGGCCGTCGATGAGCCGGCCGAGCTCGGAGCCGAGACCCTGGGGGTCGCGACCGTCGGGATAGGCACTGCTCAGCTGGGCCTCGCCGCGCACCCGACGTCCGCGCGGCGTCCAGGTGGACTTGCTGCCGGAGGACGACCCGGAGCCTCGGCGCGGACGCCGGCCCGCGGGCGTGGTGCTCGCCCCGGCCGTGCCGAGCATCTGGGCGCGGGCCAGGTCGAGGCCGTCGGCCCGGTGCTCCTCGGGGACCTCGGCACCCTCGGGCCCCTCGGTCTGCTCCTCGTCGGGCTCAGGCACGGGTCACCTCCCCCGCGGCGACGTGGAAGGTGGTGCCGGCCAGCTGCTCAGGCACGTCCGCGGCGACCGCGGCCGTCACCAGCACCTGCTCCGCACCGGCGACGAGACCGGCGAGCTGGACCCGCCGCTCGGCGTCGAGCTCGGCGAAGACGTCGTCCAGGACCAGGATCGGGTCGTCGCCGTCGGCCCGCAGCAGGTCGTACGACGCCAGCCGCAGCGCCAGCGCGAAGGACCACGACTCCCCGTGGCTGGCGTAGCCGCGCACCGGCAGCCGCTGCTCATCGCCGGGCCCCAGGGTGAGCAGCACGTCGTCGCGGTGCGGCCCGACGAGCGTGAGCCCGCGGCCGATCTCGTCGGACTGGCGGCGCTCCAGCTCGGCCCGGAAGGCCTCGGGCGTCGCCTCGGGCACGCTCGCCTGGTACTCGACCCGGGCGTCATCGCGCGAGGCACCACGGGCCACCGCCTCGTACGCCTTGCCGACGTACGGCGCCAGGTCGGTCGTCAGCGCCTGGCGCGCCGCGAGCAGCTCGCTGCCGGTCGCGACCAGGTGGTCGTCCCACACCGCCAGGGTGGCGAGCGCCGCGTCGCGCGCGGAGCCGCGCGCGGCGTAGAGCGTCTTGAGCAGGGTGTTGCGCTGCTTGAGCACCCGGTCGTAGTCGGAGAGGACCCCGGCGTAGCGCGGGGTGCGCAGCACCAGCAGGTCGTCGAGGAAGCGCCGGCGCTGACCCGGGTCGCCCTTGACCAGCGCGAGGTCCTCGGGACTGAAGACCACCGTGCGCACGATGCCGGCCAGGTCGCGCGCCCGGGAGAGCGGCGAGCGGTTGATCCGGGCCCGGTTGGCACGCCCCGGGTTGAGCTCGACCTCGAGGATCGCCGTACGCCCGTCGCGCACCACCGCGGCGCGCACGATCGCCTGGTCGGCGCCCGCCCGGATCAGCGGAGCGTCGGTGGCGACCCGGTGCGAGGAGAGCCGCGAGAGGTAGTCGACCGCCTCGACCAGGTTGGTCTTGCCCTGGCCGTTGCTGCCGACGAAAGCGGTGACGCCGGGCTCCAGCGCGACGTCGATGTCGGCGTACGAACGGAAGTCGTGCAGCGTCAGGTGCGCCACGTGCACCGGTCCACCTCCTCCCGTGATCCGATTCTCCCCGATTCTCACCGCGATCGGGTTTGGACCGGGCTGGATCACCCTAGGCTGACCGGCATGACGCAACCACCCACCCCTCCCCCGCCGTACGGCGGGCCCGGCGCCCCGGGCGGCTACGGCGCCCCGGCCGGGCCGTTCTTCATCAACTACCTCGGCCAGGAGCAGGGCCCGATCGACTTCGGTCAGCTCGCCCAGATGGCCGTCAGCGGCCAGCTCAAGGCCGACACCGCCGTTCGCACCGCGGAGAGCCAGCAGTACGTCCTCGCCAAGGACGTGCCCGGCCTGTTCTCCGACAAGGAGTGGGTGATGACGCTGATCTTCACCTGGCTCCTCGGCAGCCTCGGCATCGACCGCTTCTACCTCGGCTACACCGGTCTGGGCATCGCCAAGCTGCTCACCTGCGGTGGCCTCGGCATCTGGTCGCTCATCGACGCGATCCTGGTCACCCTGCGCAAGATCCCCGACGCCCAGGGCCGTCCGCTCCGCTGACCTGGTGTGCCATGACCACCACGCAGCAACCGACGACCTCCCGGCGGATCGCGAGCACCGAGGTGCTCGCGGCCGCCGGGATCGTCGCGCTCGGGGCGAGCTTCGTGTTCTCGCCCGAGCACGTCGAGGACGGGCCGGTCATCTGCCCGTTCCGCAACCTCACCGGGCTCCCGTGCCCGGGCTGCGGTCTGACCCGGTCCTGGGTCTACCTCGCCCACGGGTGGTGGCGCGAGGGTCTCGCGGCCAACCCGTTCGGCATCGTCCTGGCGCTGGTGGTGCTCGGCCTGGCCCTCGCCGTGGTCCGCGCGCGGGTACGCCGTACCGCGGCGCCGTCGCTCGACCGGCTGGTGCGCACGCCCCTCGCGGTGGTCGTCCTGACCGCGTGGCTCGGCTTCGCCGTGGTCCGCGCGGTGCTCTCGGTCTAGACCGCTACTCCTTGCGCACGGCGTGCCCGCCGAACCCGTTGCGCATCGCGGCGATCGCCTTCATCGCCGGGCTGTCCTCCTGGCGCGAGACGAAGCGTGCGAAGAGGCTGGCCGAGATCGCCGGCATCGGTACGGCGTTCTCGATCGAGGCCTCGACGGTCCACCGGCCCTCGCCGGAGTCCTCGGCGTAGCCCTGGAGGGCGTCGAGGTGCTCGTCGGCGCGGATCTGGTCGACGAGCAGGTCGAGCAGCCACGAGCGGACGACGGTCCCGGTGCGCCAGGAGGCGAAGATCTCGGGGACGTTGTCGACGATGTCGACCTTCTCGAGCAGCTCCCAGCCCTCGGCGTAGGCCTGCATCATGGCGTACTCGATGCCGTTGTGGACCATCTTGGCGAAGTGCCCGGCGCCGGGCGTCGGGCCGCAGTGGACCAGGCCGTCGTCGGTGTCGGCGGGCTTGAGCGCCTCGAAGGCGGGCATCACCTTGGCCGCGTCCTCGGGGGCGCCGCCGTACATGAGGGCGTAGCCGTTCTCGAGGCCCCACACACCGCCGGAGACACCGCAGTCGACGAAGCCGATGCCGTTCTCGGCGAGCGAGGCGGCGTTGACCGCGTCGTCGGTGTACTTGGAGTTGCCGCCGTCGACGACCAGGTCGCCCGCGCCCAGCAGGTCCTTGAGCTCGGCGATCGTGGAGCGGGTCGGGTCACCGGCCGGCACCATCACCCAGACCACCTTGGGTGCGGGCAGCGCCTCGACCATGGCGGCCAGGCTGGGGACGTCGGCCAGGTCCGGGTTGCGGTCGTAGCCGACCACCGTGTGGCCGGCGTTGCGCAACCGGGTGCGCATGTTGCCACCCATCTTTCCGAGTCCTACGAGTCCGATGTGCATGGCGCATCTCCCTCTGGTCGCGGGGTGGGTGGCGGTGGTGCGTGGCCCGGGTCAGCTCAGCAGGCGCCGCGGCATGAGCAGGTAGCGGAAGCTCCCGCCCTGGTCGGCGGCCTCGTCGCCGGTGCCGCTGATGACGACCGGCTTGGAGGCCTGGGTGAAGGCCAGCTCGACGACGGCCTCGTCGATCGCGCCGAGCCCGTCGAGCAGGAAGTTCGGGTTGAAGCCGGTGACCAGGTCGTCGCCCTCGATCTCGGCGGCCACCGACTCCGAGGCCTGGGCGTCGTCGCCCGAGCCCGCGTCGAGGATGAGCGCACCGTCGCGGAAGCTCAGCTGGACCGCGGTGTTGCGGTCGGCGACGAGCGAGACGCGCTTGACCGACTCGATGAGCTCCTGGCGGTCGATCTTGGCGATCGTGAGCTTCTCGGACGGGAACAGGCTGCGGACCTTGGGGAACTCGCCGTCGAGGAGCCGGGTCGTGGTCCGGCGTACGCCGCCGGGGCCGGTGCCCTCGAAGCCGATGATGCCGTCGCCGGCACCGGAGGCCGACAGCGCGATGGTCACCTCGGGGCCGGCGGTGAGCGACTTGGCGGTGTCGCCGAGCACCTTGGCCGGGACCAGCGCGGCGACGGTGGCGTCGGGGGTGCCCGGGTTCCAGGTGAGCTCACGCTGGGAGAGCCGGAAGCGGTCGGTGGCGAGCAGCGCGATGGTGTCGCCCTCGATCTCGAGGCGGACACCGGTGAGCACCGGCAGCATGTCGTCGCGACCGGCGGCGGTGACCGCCTGGGCCACGGCGTGCGCGAAGGCGTCGCTGGGCACGGTGCCGGTGGCGGCCGGCATCTCGGGGATCGTCGGGTAGTCCTCGACCGGCATCGTCTGCAGCGAGAACCGCGAGGAGCCGCAGGTCAGCGAGACCCGGGCGCCGTCGAGCGTCAGCTCGACGGGCTTGTTGGGCAGGCTGCGGCAGATGTCGGCGAGCAGCCGGCCGCTGACCAGCGCCTTGCCCTCGTCGTTGACCTCGGCGGTCAGCGTGGCCCGAGCGGAGGTCTCGTAGTCGAACGTCGAGAGCACCAGGCCGTCGCGACCGGCCTCGATGAGCAGGCCGGCGAGCACGGGCGCGCTCGGTCGGACGGGCAGGCTGCGCGCTGCCCAGGCGACGGCGTCAGCGAGCACATCGCGTTCGACACGGAACTTCACGTCGTCCTACCTCTTCACGAGTTGGGTGGGAGTTGCATCCTGCCACGTCGCCGGTGAGGGATGCACCGGGAGGGATCGATCCACAGGAAGGGGGCTCGGAGGAGTTCCGGCGATCGAGGGCAGCATGTCGTCAGGGAGTGGTCATAGCGGCGGTGGAAACTGTGGAGAACCGGCGTTTGCCCAGGTGAGCGGCGGTTTTGCCGGTGGATGACGGCTGTGGACGAAAACCGAATGACAAGGCCCGGGTGTGGACGACGGGGGCGCTGTGGAGCGCGCGCCTGGCGGCTCCACGGAATCCTCCCCGTGTAGTTCTCACAATTCCGCCGGTTTTCTCCACAGGTTCTTGTCGTTCGCCGCGGCCGTGCGTCAGCTCTGGCGGGCCTGCATCTTGACCCGGTTGGTGAGCTCGCTGACCTGGTTGAAGACCGCGCGGCGCTCGCCGAGGAGCTGGTTGATCTTGCGCTCGGCGTACATCACGGTCGTGTGGTCGCGGTTGCCGAACTGGGCGCCGATCTTGGGCAGCGAGAGCCCGGTGAGCTCGCGGCACAGGTACATGGCGATCTGCCGGGCCATCACCAGGTGCCGGCCGCGGCTGGGTCCGGTGAGCTCGTCGATCGAGAGCCCGAAGTAGGCCGCGGTCTGGGCGATGATGAGCGACGCGGTGATCTCGGGCTCGCCGCCCTCGGGGATCAGGTCCTTGAGCACGATCTCGGCGAGCGTCATGTCGACGTCCTGCCGGTTGAGGTTGGCGAAGGCGGTGACCCGGATCAGGGCGCCCTCGAGCTCGCGGATGTTGGTCTGGATCTTCGAGGCGATGAACTCGAGGACGTCGGAGGGCGCGGTGAGCCGGTCCATCGCGGCCTTCTTGCGCAGGATCGCGATGCGGGTCTCGAGGTCGGGCGGCTGGACGTCGGTGATCAGGCCCCACTCGAACCGGTTGCGCAGCCGGTCCTCGAGCGCCTCGAGCCGCTTGGGCGGGCGGTCGGAGGTCAGCACGATCTGCTTGTTCGCGTTGTGGAGCGTGTTGAAGGTGTGGAAGAACTCTTCCTGGGTCTGCGTCTTGCCCTCGAGGAACTGGATGTCGTCGATGAGCAGCACGTCGATGTCGCGGTACTTGCGCTTGAACCGGTCCTGGCGGTCGTCGCGGATCGCGTTGATGAACTCGTTGGTGAACTCCTCGCTGGAGACGTAGCGCACCTTGGAGCCGGCATAGATGGTCCGGACGTAGTGGCCGATCGCGTGGAGCAGGTGGGTCTTGCCGAGGCCGGACTCGCCGTAGACCAAGAGCGGGTTGTAGCTGCGCCCCGGCGCCTCGCTCACCGCGACCGCGGCCGCGTGCGGGAAGCGGTTGGAGGAGCCGATGACGAAGGTCTCGAACGTGTACTTGGGGTTGAGCCGCGACTCACCGCCCGTCGCTGCGGCCGAGGGACCGGAGCCGCTGGCGGCGCCGAGGTCGGGCATCGACGGGCCGGGGCCGGTCGGGAGCGGGGTGTCCGGCGTACCGGAGGTCGACATGTCGACAGGTGGACTTGTCGACAAATCGACATGTCGATCCACGCTGGGGGCTTCGACGGGCGCGTCGTAGCTGGGGCTCTCGTACGCCGGCCCGTCGTCGTACGACGCGGACTCGGCGCCGAGCTCGTGGCGCAGCGAGCTGTCCACGGTCACCGCGAGCTGGACCTCGTGACCGAAGCGCTCGGTGAGGGCGTCCTCGAGCTCGCCGCGCAGCCGGCCCTCGAGGCGCTTGCGGGTGAAGTCGTCGGGCACGGCCACGATCGCGGTCGTGCCGTGGAGGGTGACCGGTCGGCTGGCCTGGAGCCAGGCGCGCTGGTGGGTCTGCAGGTCGCCGACGACCGCGGACCACTCGTGGACCAGGCGCGCGGTGGCCGGGTCGACGGGAGGGGTGTCCGGGGCGGGGGTGTCGATCTCGTCCTGGGGCTGATCCGGGTTGCCGGTCACGCCTGTCCCTCTCGTTCGTGGTGGGTGCTGCAGCGCCGTCGGCGGGCGGTGGCCCGACCTGGCTCCACAAGTTTGTCCACAGGTTGTGAACATTTGCATCATCGGGCTCTCGATGCGGTCGGGAGACCGTTCGATCGCCGACCGCAACCAGTGTTTCCGCAGGTCAGCGGCAGGATCCCGAGATGTGGTGGGAGCCTGCCCCGCGGTGGCCGAGGGGGCGAGCCGACACCGGCGGGGAAACCCGGATCGGTCGAACCTAACCGCCGCGGGGCCTGTGGATCAACCTGTCATCCACAGGTTGTGGTCCGGGGTGGAGATGGATCACAGAACCCGCTGCCGAGGGGCCGCCGGTTTGACCCCTGATCCGGCCTCCGCGTACCGTTGATCGGTCAGCCGGTGTCGACCGGTGCCGCATGTCCACGACCTTCTCGCTCCCCGCGGGGTCGTCGTGGCTGCGCGGTGCCGGCCGACGTGCTGAGCGGACTCCCGACCGGAGTGCGCTGGAGGCTGCCGGCAAGACCCTTCCCGTACATGCATTGAGAGGCCGATTCGTGAGCAAGCGGACGTACCAGCCCAACAACCGTCGCCGTCACAAGGTGCACGGTTTCCGACTGCGGATGCGCACCCGCGCCGGTCGCGCCATCCTGGCGAACCGTCGCCGGAAGGGCCGCTCGAGCCTGTCCGTCTGACGGACGGACCAGCGTGTCCGCCCAGCGGTTCCCGTGGGGCTGACGTGCTCGCTGCAGGCCACCGGCTGACCGACCCGGATCTCTTCCGGGCGGCCGGCCGTCGCGGCCGTCGTGCGGGATCGCGCACCCTCGTCGCCCACCTGCTGCTCCTCGAGGAGCAGCAGGTTTCCGGCATGTCCGGGGGCACGCAGGATCCGGCCGTCCAGGTCGGCTTCGTCGTCAGCAAGGCGGTCGGCGGTGCCGTGGTCCGCAACCGGGTCAAGCGCCGGCTGCGGCACGCGATGCGCGAGCGCGTCGCGGCCCTGCCGCTGCGGTCGGTGCTCGTCGTCCGGGCGCAACCGCCGGCGGCCGAGGCGTCGTACCCGGAACTGCTGGCCGATCTCGACCGTTGTCTGGACCGCGTGAGCGCGGAGCAGCGGGAGGCTCGATGAAGTGGCTCTTGATCGGTCTGGTGCGCGGCTACCAGCTGGTGGTCAGCCCGTTCCTCGGACCGTCGTGCCGCTACTACCCCTCCTGCTCGGCGTACGCCGTCGAGGCGCTGCGCGTGCACGGCGCGATCAAGGGCACCTGGCTCGCGATCCGGCGGCTGCTGCGCTGCCACCCGTGGGCACCCGGCGGCGTCGACCACGTCCCGCCGCGCCGCTCCGCGGGCTCCTCCCCCGAGCTCGAGACCGAGCCCGACGCGCGCGCTGAGCGCGCCTCCGACTTCCGCCCGGCGACCGTCGCCGGCGGCCACTCCCAGCAAGGAGCCTGATTCCGTGGGATTCATCGGCGACATCGGCCACTTCATCATGGTGCCGCTGTACTACATCATCTCGGCAGTGCTCATCGGCTGGCACGAGCTGCTCAGCCTGGTGCTCGACCCCAAGGGCGGTCTGTCCTGGGCCCTGTCGATCATCGGCCTGACGCTGGTGATCCGGGCGGCGCTCATCCCGCTGTTCGTGAAGCAGATCAAGTCCAGCCGCAACATGCAGCTGCTGCAGCCCAAGGTGAAGGAGCTGCAGAAGAAGTACGGCCACGACCGGCAGAAGCTGGCCGAGGAGACGATGAAGCTCTACCGCGAGGCGGGCACCAACCCGTTCGCGTCGTGTCTGCCGATCCTGCTGCAGATGCCCATCTTCTTCGCGCTCTTCCGGCTCCTCGACCAGGCCGCCAAGACCGGCAAGCCGCACGGCTTCCTCGACGCCGAGCGAGCGCGTGAGTTCGGCCAGTCCGACATCTTCGGCAAGATCCCGCTGGCCGACTCGTTCTGGGGCTCGCGCACCTGGGGCGACGACCCCAACAGCCTGGTCATGATCGTCGCGCTGATCCTGGTGCTGGCGATGACCGCGACCACGTTCACCACGCAGCGTCAGCTGATGGCCAAGAACATGCCCGCCGAGGCGATGAGCGGCCCCTACGCCCAGCAGCAGAAGATGCTGCTCTACATCCTCCCGGTGGCCTTCGGTCTCGGTGGTGTGGCGTTCCCGGTCGGTGTCCTCCTCTACTGGACCACCTCGAACCTGTGGACCATGTGCCAGCAGTTCTACGTCATCCGCAACAACCCGGCCCCCGGTACGCCGGCCTTCCAGGCCAAGGTCGACCGGGACAAGGCCAAGGCGGCCCGGCACGGCCACGCGACGACCGAGACCGCGGTCGAGGAGCGTCCCGAGGTCGAGGTGCGTCCCTCGACGCGCCAGCAGCCCAAGCGGCAGAGCCGCTCCCAGCGCAAGGGCGGTCCGCGGACCCCGGCGTCGGGTGCGGGCGCCGGCGGCACCCCGAACAACCCCGACGGTCAGGCGAGCAGCTCGCCGACCGAGGGGACCGACGAGACCACGAACGAGCAGGGAGACAGCAAGTGAGCGCCGAGACCGAGACCGAGACCGAGGTCGTGACCGAGGTCCTGGAGGCCCCTGAGGCCCCCGAGGACGCCGCTGTGGAGGCCGACGAGGCCGACGAGGCGGGGGAGGGTGACCACGTCTCCCGGCTGGAGCAGGAAGGCGATATCGCCGCCGACTACCTCGAGGAGCTCCTCGACATCGCCGACCTGGACGGCGACCTGGACATCGACGTCGAGGCGGACCGCGCGGCGGTCTCCATCGTCGGCGCCGAGCTGAGCCAGCTGGTCGGTCAGGACGGCAAGGTGCTCGAGGCGCTGCAGGAGCTCACCCGGCTCGCGGTCTACCGCGAGACCGGCGAGCGTTCCCGGCTCATGCTCGACATCTCCGGCTACCGCGCGGACAAGCGCTCGCGGCTGACCCAGCTGGGCAGCGAGACCGCGGCCGCCGTCGCCGCCTCGGGCGAGCCGGTGTCGCTCGACCCGATGTCGCCCTTCGAGCGCAAGATCGTGCACGACGCCGTGGCGGCCGCCGGTCTCCGCTCGGAGTCCGCCGGCGTCGAGCCGCGTCGGTATGTCGTCGTGCTGCCCGCGGACGCCTGAGCGTCCCGGTCCGTACGAGTCGACGTTTCACGTGAAACACGACGACACTGCACCCCCGGTGTCCCCCGGTCCTGAGGATGAGGACCGTGCGGGCCCGGGGGTGCTGCCTGCTCCCCCGGCGGTCCTGGCGGAGGTCTTCCCCGCCGACCGCCTCACGCTCGTGCAGGCGTACGCCGAGCTGCTCGCGACCGACGGGGTCGTGCGCGGTCTGATCGGCCCCCGCGAGACGCCCCGGCTCTGGGAGCGCCACCTGATCAACTGCGGCCTGCTGGCCGCCGCCCTGCCCGCCGACGCGACGGTTGCCGACGTCGGGTCCGGAGCGGGCCTGCCCGGCCTGGTTCTCGCGATCGCGCGCCCCGACGTGCGCGTGACGCTGATCGAGCCCCTGCTGCGCCGGACCACCTTCTTGGACGAGGTCGTGGACCGCCTCGACCTGACCAACGTGACCGTGATCCGCGGTCGCGCCGATGCCGTGCACGGCACGGCCACCTTCGACGTCGTCACCGCACGCGCGGTCGCCGCTCTCGACAAGCTCGCCACCTGGTGCCTGCCGCTGGTCGCCCCGGAGGGGGCGCTGCTGGCGATGAAGGGCACGAGTGCCGAGGACGAGGTGGCCGCCGCGCAGCCGGTACTGGACCGCCTGGGCTGTGCGCCGGCGGTCATCGAAGAACTGGGTGCGGAGCTCGCCGCCGATGGCGCAGTGGAGCCGATTCGCATCGTCCGTCTGTCGTGGGCCGATCCGGCCCGCGTATCGTTGCCGCTTCGTGGTCAGCGCGATCCTCGGGGTTCGCGGCGTGGTTCCACGAAGAAGAAGAGGAGGAAGTCGTGAGCGACTCATTGGGTCCCGGTCCTGGGTTTTCCACCGGTCCAGAGGGCAGTGCTGAGCGTGAGTCTCCACAGACCGGCGGTGGTTATCCACAGGTCGGGTCGGCGACGGTGACGGCGTCCGAGAGCGACGTTTCACGTGAAACGGACGCCACCCCTCCCCTGGTGGCCGCTGCTTCGGCGGCGCCCCTGACGGCCGCTCAGCTCGCCGAGCGCGCGGCCAACGAGGACAACGACCTGACCCCGCTCGCGCGGGCCGCCCAGGCGACGGTGATGGTCCGGGCGGGGATTCCCCAGGAGCAGCTCAGCCGTCCCGGCGAGACCCGGGTGTTCGTCGTCGCGAACCAGAAGGGTGGCGTCGGCAAGACCACCTCGACGGTCAACCTCGCGGCCGCGCTCACCCAGCTCGGCCAGCGCGTCCTGGTCATCGACCTGGACCCGCAGGGCAATGCCTCCACCGCGCTCAACATCGAGCACCGCCAGGGCACGCCGTCGTCGTACGAGCTGCTGGTCGACGGCGTCGCGATTGCCGATCTGGTCCAGCCCTGCCCCGACGCCACCGGCCTCTGGGTGGTCCCGGCGACCATCGACCTGGCCGGCGCCGAGATCGAGCTGGTCAGCGTCGTCGCCCGCGAGCAGCGGCTGAAGAAGGCGCTCGACGCCCACCCCCGCATCGGTACGGCGGACGCGGTCGGCGAGGAGCGCTTCGACTACGTCTTCATCGACTGCCCGCCCTCGCTCGGCCTGCTCACCCTCAACGCCCTCGTCGCGGGCGCGGAGATGCTGATCCCGATCCAGGCGGAGTACTACGCGCTCGAGGGTCTCGGTCAGCTGCTCTCCACCGTCGACATGGTGCGGGCCCACCTGAACCCCGACCTGGCGGTGTCCACCATCGTGCTCACCATGTACGACGCCCGCACCCGGCTCGCGTCCGGCGTGGCCAGCGAGGTGCGCGAGCACTTCGGAGACCAGGTCCTCAAGACCGCCATCCCGCGCTCGGTGCGGGTCTCCGAGGCGCCGTCGTACGGTCAGACCGTGATGACCTACGACCCGGGCTCCCCCGGCGCCCTCAGCTACCTCGAAGCGGCCCGCGAGATCGTCGTCCGCGGGAGCCTCTCGTGAACGCCGGGGCTCCCCGTCGCGGTCTCGGCCGGGGTCTGGGCTCGCTGATCCCGACCGGTCCCCCGGCCCCCGCTCCGGCCGGGACGAATGGCGCCGGTGTCAACTCCGACGCCCAGCATGCGGACCTTTCCGCAGGAGCGCCTCCCAGCCCTCCGGCGGACCAGGGGCCCACCGGCACCGCGAACGGCGCTCAGATCGAAGATTCGGGTCTGCGGGCCGTCGACGGGGCCTACTTCGCCGAGCTGCCTGTCGACGAGATCCGGCCCAATGCGGTGAACCCGCGGACCGTCTTCGACGAGGAGGCGATGGCCGAGCTGGTCCACTCGATCAAGGAGATCGGGCTCCTCCAGCCGGTCGTGGTCCGCAAGACGGGCCCGGCGTCGTACGAGCTGGTGATGGGTGAGCGCCGGTGGCGCGCGACCCAGGAGGCCGGCCTCGCCACGATCCCCGCGATCGTCCGCGAGACCGACGACACCGACATGCTGCGCGACGCGCTGCTCGAGAACCTGCACCGCAGCAACCTCAACCCGCTCGAGGAGGCGGCCGCCTACCAGCAGCTGCTCGAGGACTTCGCCTGCACCCACGACGTGCTGGCCCAGCGGATCGGTCGCTCGCGGCCCCAGATCAGCAACACCCTGCGGCTGCTCAAGCTCTCCCCCGCGGTCCAGCGCCGGGTCGCCGCGGGCGTCCTGTCCGCCGGCCACGCGCGGGCCCTCCTGGGGGTCGGGGACGCCGAGCAGCAGGACCGGCTCGCGCAGCGCGTCGTCGCCGAGGGCATCTCGGTGCGCGGCCTCGAGGAGATCGTCGCGGTCGGCGAGGGCGGCGGTGAGGCGCCCGTGCGGACCAAGCGGGCCCGGCCCAAGGCCCCCGGCCTGGGCGAGCTCTCCGAGCGGCTGGGCGACCGGCTGGAGACCCGGGTCAAGATCGACCTCGGCAAGGCCAAGGGCCGGATCTCCATCGAGTTCGCCAACACCGGCGACCTCCAGCGCATCGTCGACCTGATCGACCCGCGCAACCGGGCCGACCGCCCGATCTGAGCGAGGCCCGTCCTCCCCGGAGAGACAGCAGCGCCCCGGTACGCACGGCGTACCGGGGCGCTTCGCTCTTGTCGACAAAGCGACTTGTCTCCTTGTCGCTAGAGCGACAGATCGACCGTGCGTGGTTTCCCGTGAAACAACGCGGGTGAGACGTGCGGGCGGATCAGCCCTGCTTCTTCTCGGCCGCCTTGGCGGCACGCTTGGCGGCGCGGGCGCGTAGCTCCTCGCGGTCGAGCCGGTCGGCCTCCTCGGGCGTGGGGGCGCCACCGCCGAAGCGGGCGGGGGTCCACCAGGAGCCGGGCTGCTTCTCGTCCTCGGGGTACTCCGCGATGACCTGGTCGAGCATCTCCTGCATCGCGGTGCGCAGGGTCGCCGTGTCGGCGGCGATGTCGCCGGTGGGGGTGATCGGCTCGCCGACCTTGACCACGATCGTCTTGGGCGAGCGCGAGAAGTCGCGGGGGTGGTCCTTGGTCATCAGCCGGTGCGCGCCCCAGACGATGACCGGGAGGAGCGGTACGCCGGCGTCGGTCGCGATCCGGGCAGCCCCCGACTTGAGCTCCTTGATCTCGAAGGAGCGCGAGATGGTCGCCTCGGGGTAGATGCCCACGACCTCGCCGGCCTCGAGGTAGGCCAGGGCGTCCTTCATCGACTGCACGCCGGAGCCGCGGTCGACGCGGATGTGGTGGAACGAGCGCAGCAGGTGGCCGACACCCGGCGCGTCCATCATCTCCTTCTTGATCATGAACCGGACCAGGCGCTTGCGCGGCTCGGCGCCGGCACCGGCGTAGATGAAGTCGACGTAGCCGGTGTGGTTGATCGCGAGCAGCGCGCCGCCCTTGCGCGGCACCGACTCCGAGCCGGTCACCACGACCCGCTGGCGCATCAGCTTGAAGAGCACCTTGGCGGTGACGATGACGGGCGGGTAGGTGATGTCGAGCATCGATGGGCCTCTCGGACGGGAAGTCGGTGGGCCCAGTGTGTCAGCGCCGCGTAGCGAGGAAGTCGGCGATCCGGCCGATGGCCTCTTCGAGGACGTCGACGTCGGGCAGCGTCACGAGACGGAAGTGATCGGTGTGGAACCAGTTGAACCCTGTGCCGTGGGTGACCAGGATCTTCTTGGCGCGCAGCAGCTCGATGACGAAGCTCTCGTCGTCGTCGATGGGGTACATCTCGGGGTCCAGCCGCGGGAAGCAGTAGAGCGCACCGCGCGGCCGCACCGAGGAGACGCCGGGGATCTCGTTGAGGAGCCGGTCGGCGAGCATCGCCTGCTCGTAGAAGCGCCCGCCGGGCACGATGAGCTCGTTGATCGACTGGTAGCCGCCGAGCGCCGTCTGGATGGCGTGCTGCGCCGGGACGTTGGCGCACATGCGCATGTTGGAGAGCGTGGTCAGGCCCTCGAGGAAGTCCTCGGCGAGCTCCTGGGGCCCCGAGACCATCACCCAGCCGGCCCGGTAGCCGCAGACCCGGTAGGCCTTGGACAGGCCGCTGAAGGTGAGGCAGAGGACGTCGTTGCCGGCCGCGGCCGCCGCGTGGTGGTGCACCGCGTCGTCGAAGAGGATCTTCTCGTAGATCTCGTCGGAGAAGACGACGAGGTCGTGGCGCCGGGCGATGTCGACCAGCGCGGCCACCATCTCCTTGCTGTAGACGGCACCCGTGGGGTTGTTGGGGTTGATGATGACGATGCCGTGGGTGTTCTCGGTGATCTTGGACTCGATGTCCTCGAGGTCCGGCATCCAGCCGTTCTCCTCGTCGCACCGGTAGTGCACGGGCGTCCCGCCGGACAGCGAGACGGCGCCGGTCCACAGCGGGTAGTCGGGCGCGGGCACCAGGATCTCGTTGCCGTCGTCGAGGAAGGCCTGGAGCACCATCGAGATCATCTCGGAGACGCCGTTGCCGATGAAGACGTCCTCGACGGCGACGTCCTTGAGCCCGCGCGATTGGTAGTACTGCGCCACGGCGGTGCGCGCGGAGTAGATGCCGCGCGAGTCGGAGTAGCCCTGCGCGTCGGGCAGGTTGTGCACCATGTCGGCGACGATCGCCTCGGGTGCCTCGAAGCCGAAGGGTGCGGGATTGCCGATGTTGAGCTTGAGGATCTTGTGACCCTCTGCCTCCAGGCGCTGGGCCTCGACGAGGATCGGTCCCCGGACGTCGTAGCGGACGTTGCGGAGCTTCTTGCTCTGGCGGATCTTGCGCACGAAGTCCATCCTCTCAGGTCGGCGCCACCTGTTTTGTCCCGTCTTCGCGGACGTAGCATCAGGTGTGGCTCGGACCACGGTCCCCCTGACGCTCGATCTCCTCGACGCGCTCGACGCGCCGTGCCGCACTTGCCTGTTCTGGGAGCGCGATCCGGTGCACCGCGAGCAGCTCGACCGCGAGGCCCGGGCCGGCGAGAAGGAGGCGTGGGTCTCCGAGGTGCTGCGCGAGTGGGGCTCGTGCGGCCGCGTGGTGCTGGTGGAGGGCCGGCCGGTCGGCTACCTGACGTACGCCCCGGCCGCCTTCGTGCCGGGGGTCGCGGCGTTCCCGACCGCGCCGGTGTCGAGCGACGCCGTGCTGCTGACCACGGCCTGGATCCACCCCGAGCACACCGGCGGCGGGCTGGGCCGGCTGCTGGTGCAGGGCATGGCGCGCGACCTGGTCGGGCGCGAGGGCCTGCGCGCGGTCGAGGCGTTCGCCCGGACCGGCCGCTCCCGCACCGGTACGACGACCGAGTGCGTCGTCCCCGCCGCCTTCCTGGCCCGCGTGGGCTTCAAGACCCACCGCGCGCACCCGGTCACCCCGCGGATGCGGATGGAGCTGCGCTCGCTCGTCACCTGGCGCGGGGAGGTGGAGGCCGCGTGGGAGCGCCTCGTCGGCGTCGTACGACGGCCGCAGCGCAAGCCCACGCCGGCCTCCCGGGAAGCACGCAACCCCCGGCCCTGACGGACCGGGGGTTGCGCAGAAGAGCGAGGCTCAGGCGTTGATGAACTCGTCGAGCTCCTTGAGGATCGCGGCCTTGGGGCGGGCGCCGACGATGGTCTTGACGACCTCGCCGCCCTGGTAGACGTTGATCGTCGGGATGCCGGTGACGCGGTAGGACGCCGGGGTGACCGGGTTCTCGTCGACGTTGAGCTTGTAGAAGCTGATCTTGTCGCCGTGGGCGCCGGCGATCTCGTCGAGGATCGGGGCGACCTGGCGGCACGGGCCGCACCACTCGGCCCAGAAGTCCACGAGGACGGGCTTGTCGGACTTGAGGACCTGCGCGTCGAACTCGGCGTCGGTCACGGCGGAGATGTTGTCGGCCACTGGGGGCACCCCTTCGGATCTGGTGAACGTGAAGTCTGGTGGTAGAACCTACGCGTCGGCCGGGACATTCCCCGCCGTCGCGGCGACGTGGGCGACCTCGGCGAGGTAGCGCTCCGCGTCGAGGGCGGCCGAGCAGCCGGTGCCGGCGGCCGTGATGGCCTGGCGGTAGGTGTGGTCGACGAGGTCGCCGGCCGCGAAGACGCCGGGGATGTTGGTCGCCGTCGAGCCCGGCTGGACCAGCACGTAGCCGTTGTCGTCGAGGTCGACCTGGCCCACGAGCAGCTCGGAGCGCGGGATGTGGCCGATGGCCACGAAGAGTCCGGTGGCGGGCAGCTCGGACTTCTCGCCGGTGACGGTGTCGCGCAGCGTCAGCGAGGCGAGGGAGTCCTCGCCGTTGATGGTGTCGACGACCGAGTTCCACACGATCTCGAGCTTGGGGTCGGCGAAGGCGCGCTCCTGCATGATCTTGGAGGCGCGCAGCTCGTCGCGGCGCACGATCAGCGAGACCTTGGAGCCGAAGCGGGTCAGGAAGGTGGCCTCCTCGACGGCGGAGTCGCCGCCGCCGACCACGGCGATGTGCTGCTCGCGGAAGAAGAAGCCGTCGCAGGTCGCGCAGTAGGAGACACCGCGGCCCGAGAGGCGCTCCTCGTTGGGCAGGTCGAGCTTGCGGTAGCCCGAGCCGGTCGCCAGGATCACGGCGCGGGCGGTGTAGGTGTCGGTGGCGGTCTTGACGACCTTGATCTCACCGGTCAGGTCGACCTCGACGATGTCGTCAGCGATCAGCTCGGCGCCGAAGCGCTCGGCCTGGGCCCGCATCTCGTCCATCAGGGCCGGGCCCTGGATGCCGTCGCGGAAGCCGGGGAAGTTCTCGACCTCGGTGGTGTTCATCAGCGCACCGCCGGCGGTCACCGAGCCCTCGAAGACGAGGGGGTTCAGCTGCGCCCGCGCGGCGTAGATCGCGGCGGTGTAGCCGGAGGGGCCGGACCCGACGACGATGACGTTGCGGGTCTCGGAGGTGGTCACAGCGGACTCGGACATGGGACTCCCAGGCAGAGGAAAGACGGCTCTTGAGCAAACCCGATGGTAGGCGCCGGCATTCCCGCGCTCCAGCGGGGCTCAGTCCGTGGTGGCCAGCGTCGTGGAGCGCAGGACGTCGCCGGTGCCGCAGGAGAGCACGTCGGCCTCCTGGGTCGAGCCCATCGGCTCGCGGAAGGCGACCACCGCGGGCTTGTCGTCGTACAGGACGCCGACGAGGTAGCCCTGCCCGTAGGACGCCTCGGCGCAGCGGAAGTCCGCGGGCGCGGTGAGCGTGGCGCCGGTGTAGTCGGCGGTCGCGGCGTGGGGCAGCGTGGTCCGCTGGAGGGCCATCAGGTCCTCCTGGAGCCGGTCGATCCGGACCATGCGCAGCGGCTCGTCGGTCGCGACCCGGCGCGGGGCGGGAGTGGCGCTCTTCTCGAGGTCGCCGTCGGCATCCTCCTGCTGGGAGGTCAGGTCGCCGGCGCCGGGCGAGGGGCTCGCCGCCTTCGCTCCGCTGTCGGCGGCGTAGGCGTGGGGAGCGTCGTCGGACCGGGCGGGGTCGCGCTCGGAGAGCTGGTCGGCGGTCGCGGCCGAGTCGCCGCCGGCGCCGTCGTCGTTGGCGATGCCGACCCCCACCGCGACGACCGCGACGGCCGCGGCGGCGCCGAGCACGATCCGGGCCCGGGTACGGCGCCGGCGCGCGGCCGGGTCGAGCGGGACGACCGCGGGCGCCTCGGGGTGGTTCTCGGGTACTCCCCCGGGCGGCAGCGCGCTCCCGGTGCGCTCGGCGGAGAGCCCGGCGATCACCGTGTCGAGCCGGTCGACGACCTCGTGCGGCATCGGCGCGGGGCCACCGGCCTCGGCCAGCGCACGCCGGACCGCGGCCTCCTGAGCGGGGCTCAGCGGCGGGTCGTGCTCGGGGGTGTCGTTCATGGGGACTTCGTTCCTGGTGGGTACCGGTGGGGCCGGTGCGGGTCAGTCGACGGCGGCGGTGCCGGCGGGTGGTCCGCGTGGGGTCATCGGTCCGACGTCCGGCGTGCCGGGAGGGTTCCCGGGGGCCCGGGTGGGCGTGGTCACGTCGTCCTCGCCGAGGATCCCCGCGAGCAGGACGGCGAGCCGGGCCCGGCCCCGCGAGCAGCGGCTCTTGACCGTGCCCTCGGCGCACTCGAGGATCTGGGCCACCTCGGCGACCGAGTAGCCCTCCATGTCGACCAGGACGACGGCCGCGCGCTGGCCGGCCGGCAGCGTGGCGAGCGCGTCGAGCACCTGGCGGCGGCGCTCGGCGGCCAGACCCTGCTGGGCCGGGTCGAGCTCGGTACCGACGGTCGCGCGCGGTGCCCGGTCGGGCTCGTCGAGGTCGTCGGGCAGCGGGTCGGCGCGGCGTACCTTCTCGGCCCGGAGGCGGTCGAGGCAGGCGTTGACCACGATCCGGTGCAGCCAGGTGGTGACGGCGGCCTCGCCGCGGAAGGAGTCCGCCCGGCGGAAGGCGGCGACGACGCCCTCCTGGAGTCCGTCGGCGGCCACCTCGGGGTGACCGCAGGTACGCAGGGCGACCGCCCAGAGCCGGTCGCGGTGCCGGGCGAAGAGCAGGCCGAAGGCATCGGGATCGCCCGTGACGTGGGCGGAGAGGAGGTCGGCGTCCGACAGCTCACTCGCCACGGACCACCACCTCAGCTATCTCTGCCCGGAAGCCCCCGTCGACCGCGGGCAACGCCGTCCACCAGAGCACAAGGTAGCGGCCCCGGGTCGGGCTGGTCGCCGGGGTCAGGGTGAGCCGGCCCGATCCTGTGGTGGTCGCCACGGGCTCGCCGGTGGGCGCCTGGACCGGCGCCTGGTCGTAGGCGTAGAGCGAGACGGTGGCCTCACCCGGTGCGGCGCGGACCTCGACGGAGCGCAGGTCGCGGACCTTGCCGAGGTCGAGCAGCAGCCCGACGCCGGACTTGAGGGCCGGCAGCTTCGGGCCCAGCTGGTCGACGTAGGTGGCCGTGCGCCAGGTGGTCGCGGGGTCGCCGTCGATGGTGTTGCCGACGGTGTCGGGGTTCTCCTCGCCGCCGTCGGTGCCGAGCGGGTCGAAGTCGCGGACCTTGATCCCGGACAGGACGGCGCCCGGCGAGGTCGTGGCGCTCGTCGTCTCGCGCGGGGTGCTCTCGGCGTCGGGGTCGCCGCCGAGCGCGGTACGGCCGCGGCCGAGGTTGAACGCGATCGCGACGGCCACCAGGAGCAGCACGGCCAGGCCGACCGCCATCGCGAGCCGGAGCCAGGTCCGGCCGGGGACCCGGGCGTCCTCGGCGGTGTCGTCGTCGTTGCCGGTGCCGCCGGCCCCACCGCCGCCACCGGTCTCCCACGGCCAGTAGTCGGTGGCGCCGGGGGGCACGGGGGCCTCGGAGGGGACGGGCGCGATCCGCGGCCGGCGTACGCCGCCGGGCGGGTCGGGGGCGAACAGGGGACGCTCCGGCGGCTCCTCGAACGGGGGCGGCGGGGGCGGGGGCGTGCTGCGGGTGCGCAGCCAGGAGACGTCGTCGTCGTCGAAGACGGGCATGCCGGCCTCGGTCGGCAGCTCGGTGACCAGCGGGATGGGCGGGCCGTCGTCCACGTCGGCGATGGGGGGCTCGACCGGGCCGCGCTCCGGGGCGGGCTCGGGCTCCGGCTCGTCGTCGGCGGGGACGACGGGGAGGTCGTCGCGCGAGGAGTCGTGGGGCAGCGGGTCGGCGACCGCGGGCAGCCAGACCGGCCGCAGCTCGTTGATCGCGGGCACGGCGCGGGCCAGGGCCTCGGGCATCCCGGTGGGGTCGCCGACGAAGGCGAGCAGCTCGGCCGCGATCGCCTCGGCCGAGCTCACGTCGGGGTGCTCGGCGCCGAGCAGCCGGCGGCCGTGGATGCTGCGGCAGTCGAACTCGCGCCAGAGCAGGTCGAGCGGCTTGGGTACGCCGGCCACCACCTGGCGCGGGCTGAGGAAGACGCCGCTCTCGCGGGGCGCGGCCGGCACGATCGAGCCGGAGGGTCCCGGCCAGGTGCCGGTCAGCGCGCAGTAGAGCAGCCCACCGAGGTCCTCGAGGTCGCTGCGGACGTCGCCGGGCGAGAGCCCGTGGAGCGCGGCGTCGACGCACATGCCGATGATCCGCACCGAGCCGTAGCGGTCGATGAGGACGTTCTCGGGGTTGAGCCGGCCGTGGGTGACCCCGGCGGCGTGGGCCTTGGCCAGCGCCCCGGCGACGTCGGCGACGAGCCAGGCCGCGCGGCGCGGGTCGAGCGGGCCGGCGTGGGTGACCAGGATGTCGAGGGAGATGCCGGTCCCCCACTCGTTGACCACGAAGCAGCGGCCCTGCTCCTCCTCGGCGTCGAGGACGCGGAGGATGCGCGCGTCGAGGACCCGTGCGGAGATCCGGGCCGCCTCGACGAGGCCGCCGGCGCGGTCGTCGTCCTCGGCGATGACGTGGAGCGCGACGAACCGCTCGAGGACGTTGTCGTGGGCACGCCAGAAGCGCCCGCCGCCGCTCTCACTCAGCAGGTCGATCAACCGGTAGCGGCCGGCGAGGACATCCCCCGACCGCGTCGACGTCGCCACTCGATCCCCCTCGTGATCGCTCCTCGTGAGAGGACACTAGTCACCCTAGCCCCGCCGCAGCCGCCCCAGGACCGTGCCGGCCACGGACGTCACCTCGTCGAGGTGCAGCAGCCGGGCGGCGGCCAGGAGCGTGCCGCCGCCGCCGATGCTGACCACGGCCACCTCGAGGGCCGCGAACGCCCAGTGCGGATCGTTCCCGACGAGCTCGACGACGGTGTCGGTGATGACGATGTCGAAGAAGCGGGCGACGAACCAGACCAGCACGGCGACGCCGAGCAGCCGGCCGACGTACCCGAGCCAGGACCGGACGTGGGACGGCGCTCCGCCGCGGCGCAGGCGCCGGACGAGCACGACCGTGGAGACCGCGGCACCGACGGTGTAGGCGCCGCCGTAGGCGAGGACGAGCACGGGCGCGGTGTCCCACGGGTCGACCCGGGCGACGAAGAGCAGCGCGAGCGTGATGTTGGTCGCCGCGACGGCGCACTGCACGAAGAAGACGAGCCGGTTGAGCTCGAGGGCGTAGAACCCGCGCAGCACGAGGTAGTGGACCGTGAAGGCGACGACGGCGAAGCCGAAGAGCACCATCGGCGCCTCGAAGCGGTAGTACGTCGACGCGCTCGCGCCGTGGCCCCACACGACCTGGGCCAGGGGCAGCGCGATCGAGGGCAGCAGCGCCGCGAACGGGACGACGACCGCCAGCGCCGTGCGCAGCGTGCTGCCCAGCGTGGTGGCGAGCCGCCCCATGTCGCCGACGGCGGCCGCGGCCGAGAGCCGCGGCAGGATCGCGGTCGCCAGCGAGACCGTGATCACCGAGTGCGGGACCATCACGAGCAGCATCACGTTGGAGTAGACGGTGATACCGGTGCCGTCCTCGGCGCCCGCGCTGCCGCCCGAGGCCAGCCGGACGACCACGACGTAGGCGAGCTGGTTGGCGACGACGAAGAGCACCGTCCACACGCCCAGGTGCAGCGTGTGGCCCAGGCCGACGCCACGGAAGTCGAAGCGCGGCCGGTAGCGCACCCCCGCGGCCCGCAGGTAGGGGACCAGGATGAGGAGCTGGGCGGCGATGCCGACGGTCGAGCCGATGCCGAGCAGCAGCTCCTGGTCGGTGCTGAACGCGCCGCGCTGCTGGGCCGCCGTGGCGGGGCCGTAGATCCACAGGTAGGCGCCGATGACCGCCACCGAGATGACGTTGTTGGCGATCGGCGCCCACATCATCGGGCCGAACCGGTTGCGGGCGTTGAGCACCTGGCCGACCAGGACGAACATGCCGTAGAAGAAGACCTGCGGCAGGCAGTAGCGCGCGAAGTCGATCGCCGACTGGCGCTGCGCGGCCAGCTCGGGCTCGTTGTAGTCGCTGTTGAGCATCAACCGCATCACCAGCGGCGCGGCGATGACGAGGACCACCGTGATCACGGCGAGGAACAGCCCGGCGAGGGTGATCACCCGGTTGACGTACGCCGCTCCCCCGTCGGGGTCGTTCTTCATCGAGCGCACCAGCTGGGGCACGAGCACGGCGTTGAAGACGCCGCCGGCCAGCAGGATGTAGAGCATGTTGGGCACGGTGTTGGCCACCGTGAAGATGTCCGCGTGCAGGCCGACCCCGAGGGCGGCGGCGAGCAGGGTGAGCCGGACGAAGCCGCTCAGGCGCGAGACGACCGTGCCGGCCGCCATCACGGCGGTGTTGGCGAGGATCTTGCGCTGCTCGCCGGCGTCGGCGGTGCTCTCGCCGCTCATCCGGCGGGCTCGGGTTCGGGCTCGGACTCCGAGGTGGGCTCGGCGTCCGGCTCGCCGCGGCGGCGGAAGCGGCGGACCAGGCGGATGCCGATGGCGAGGAACAGGATGCCCGCGCCGGTGCCCATGATCACCCAGATGACCACGCCGACCTGGCCGGAGCGGATCGGGAGCTCGTCCTCGGTGCCGATCGGGTTGCCGTCGGCATCGGTGAGCCGGAGCCGGACGTTGTGGACGCCCGGGCCCTTCATGTCCGCGCTGATCGGGATGGAGGCGCGGCTGTTGGCCGGCAGCACGATCGGGTTGGCCGCCTTGATGGTGGCCTTGCGGTCGGTGCTCGCCTCGATCCGCACGGTGACCGGCTGGTCGAGGGTGTTGCGCACGGCGATGTTGAAGCTGCCGGAGGTGCTCGACAGGGTGACCCCCTGCGGGGCGTCGAGGCTGACCCCGCCGAGCCGCTCGTCGACCCACGCGCGGGAGCGGGCCAGGCGCGGTCCGGCGTCGGCGTCGTCGCGCACGTCGTACGACGTCCCGGCGAGCGCCTCGCCGACCAGGGTGTCGCCGATCGAGAAGTCCTTGCCGAGGATGCTCTGGAGCGTCCGCGCGGAGCGGATCAGCGCGCCGGCCTCGGCGAACACCGTCGGGGGGACCTCGGCCTCGCGCTGGCCGTCGGGGTAGGAGAGGTCGTCGGGGTCGACCTGCCGGTCGCGCGCCGTACCGGCGTCGATGCCGCCGGAGGTGACCAGGCTGGGGAGGTCGACCAGGCGCAGCCACGAGATGCCCTCGAGGCCGGTCCAGAAGGCGCGGGCGCCGGCGGCGTCGATGGTGTCGGGGATGACGACGGTCAGCGGCTCGGGGCGCTCGTCCCCGCGCGCGGCGAGGATCCGGACGACGGCCTCGCTGAGCAGGCGCTGGCGCAGCGCGACGGGCGCCTGGGCCGGGTCCGGGCCGGGACCGCCGCGGGCGACGCCCGAGCTGGTCACCACGACCGGCCGGTTGCCGACCAGGCCGCCCACGGGCGCCTGGGGGGAGAAGGTCTCCTCGGGGAACATCTGGTCGCCGAGCAGCAGCACCGCGCCGTCGTCGACCCGGCGGATCGCGGTGGCGTCGAGGTAGCCGTTGGGCGAGCCCACCACGGGGGTCCCCTCGACCTCCCAGGCGGCGAGCGTGGTCGAGCTGTGCTCGCGGGCGGTCGCGTAGAGGTCGGGCAGGGTGGTCGCCGCGCCGGAGAGGTCCGGGTCGCCGTAGGGCAGCAGGGCGACGCTGCCGCCGCTGAGCGCCGCCCGGGCCTGGCGCAGCCAGCTCTCGGCCGCGCCGACCACGGGGCTGTCGGGGTCGAGCGTCGCGCTGCCCACGTCGGCCGCGTCGTCGCCGCCCTCCCCGGCGTCGCCGGAGGGGGACTCGCCGGACGAGGGGTCCTCGCTGCTCGACGGCTCGTCGTCGGGCTTGACCGGGGCGATCTCGCGGGTCGGGTTGCCCTGGGCGAGCTGGGTGACGGCGTCGGGCAGGGCCGGGTCGAGCAGCCAGGTGACGGGAGCGCTGCCGCGGGCGCCCCCGAAGCTCAGCGGCCCGCCGAGCGTCCCGGCCGTGGACAGCGCCTGCTCCCAGGCGACGGTGCGCCCGAGCTCGCCGTCGGCGGCGTGCGCGATCCGGGCGCGCAGGGGGACGACGACCGCGGCGTCGACGCTCGCGTCGGTCGAGGCCGGCAGGTAGGGCAGGAAGGTGCGGGCCCGGCCGTCGGCGTTCTGGTCGTCGCCGGCCGAGGGGCTCGCCCCGAGGGCGTGGACGCCGAACCAGTAGACCCCGGCCTGGGGCGAGGGCACCGCCTCGCGCAGCGCGGCCTGCGGGATCGTGAAGGAGTAGGACACCGTCTCGCCCGGTCCCAGGTCCTGCGGGACGTCGTAGCGGGCGGTGCTGCTCTGGGTGTAGCGCTCGCCGACGAACGTCTCGGGGTCGGTCTTGGTGGCCGCGGACAGCTCGGCCTCGGTCGTCATCGGCGGCGCGCAGGTCGAGCAGACGCCGAACATCGGGTAGAGCCGGACGTGGGTCCAGGTCTCCAGGTCGACGTTGGTCACCGTGCCGCGCACCGTGATCGGGCCCTTGGCGGGCAGCACCCCCGGGGTCAGGTCGTCGATGGTGACCTCGAGCGGGGCGTCGTACGCCTTGTTGCCGGGGGTGGCCGACGCGCTCGGGGCGGGGGCCGCGGTGAGGCCTGCCGTGGCGAGCAGGAGCAGGGTCGCCACACCTCGGAGCAGGCGTGAGGAAGGGCGGACCACGAACCCGAGGGTAGTGGGGGCACCTGTGGGCCTCCGCCAAGGGCGTGTCTCCCCGGTCCGCGTCTGCTGCGCGGCGTCGGCGACTCGATCTGGCCGCGTTGTCGGGCACTCGACGGGCCTCCGGCCCGCCTTCGGCCCTCCGCCTTGCCAGATCGGCCGCCAACGCCGCTCGCGACGGCGCGGACCGGGGAGGCACGCCCTAGACTCTCCGCCCGTGACCGACGCCCCGACTGACCCCCCGCTGCTCGCCGCCTCGGGGGCGCCCCTGCGGCTGGTCGACGTGCAGGCCGCGGTCGGCGCCGAGCTCGACCGGATCGCGCCCGTCATCGACGAGCTGGGCGCGCGGTTCGCCGCGGCGGGCCACGAGCTGGCCCTGGTCGGCGGACCTGTGCGCGACGCGATGCTCGGCCGCCGCTCCAACGATCTCGACTTCACCACGTCGGCGCTTCCCGAGGAGACCGACAAGATCCTCCGGTCCTGGGGCGACGCCTGGTGGGACATGGGCCGCGACTTCGGCACCATCGGCTGCCGCAAGGACGACTGGATCGTCGAGGTGACGACGTACCGGTCCGAGGCCTACGACCCCGACAGCCGCAAGCCCCAGGTCCAGTACGGCGACACGCTGGCCGGCGACCTCGGCCGGCGCGACTTCACGGTCAACGCGATGGCCGTGCGCCTGCCCGGGCGCGAGATCGAGGACCCCTTCGGTGGCGTGATGGACCTGGCGCACCGGGTGCTGCGCACGCCGGGCACCCCCGAGCAGTCCTTCTCCGACGACCCGCTGCGGATGATGCGGGCCGCGCGGTTCGCCGCCCAGCTCGGTTTCACGGTCGACCCCGACGTCGTCCGGGCGATGACCGAGATGGCCGAGCGGATCGAGATCATCTCGGCCGAGCGGGTCCGCGACGAGCTGGTCAAACTCATCTGCGCCCCCCAGCCGCGGCTCGGCCTGGCCCTCCTCGTCGAGACCGGGCTCGCCGAGCGGGTGCTGCCCGAGCTGCCCGCGCTCAAGCTCGAGCGCGACGAGCACCACCGCCACAAGGACGTCTACGAGCACACCCTCACCGTCCTCGAGCAGGCCATCGACCTCGAGCCGCGCCTGGCCGAGCGGTCCGGGCTGCCCGAGGGCCCCGACTTCGTCTCGCGCTTCGCCGCGCTCATGCACGACGTCGGCAAGCCGCGCACCCGCCGCTTCCAGGACGACGGCGCGGTCACCTTCCACCACCACGACGTGGTCGGCGCCAAGCTCACCCGCAAGCGGATGAAGGCGCTGCGCTTCTCCAACGACCAGATCCAGGCCGTCGGCGACCTGGTCGAGCTGCACCTGCGCTTCCACGGCTACGGCTCGGGCGAGTGGACCGACTCCGCGGTGCGCCGCTACGTCCGCGACGCCGGCGACCAGCTCGAGCGCCTGCACGTGCTCACCCGCGCCGACTGCACGACCCGCAACCAGCGCAAGGCCGACCGGCTCCGTCGTACCTATGACGACCTGGAGGCCCGGATCGACCGGCTGGCCGCCGAGGAGGAGCTCGCCGCGCTGCGCCCCGACCTCGACGGCAACCAGATCATGGAGATCCTCGGCATCGGCCCGGGCCGCGAGGTGGGCCAGGCCTACCAGTTCCTGCTCGACCTGCGTCTCGACCACGGGCCGATGGCGCCCGAGGACGCCGCGACCGCCCTCCGGGAGTGGTGGGCCGCCCGCTCCTGACGTGTGGCGCGGCTCACATACCGCCGGTCTGCTACTTGCGGGTAGCGTCCGGACATGGCCGACACGTACGAGAAGCTGATCGAGGACTCGATCGAGATCGCCGCTCCCACCGACAAGGTGTGGACCCTGGTCACCGACATCCCCGCGATGTCCAAGTGGAGCCCGCAGGTCGTGAAGTCGTCCGTCAAGGGCGGCGTCGTCAAGCTCGGCGCGACCTTCAGCAACCTCAACAAGCAGGGCATCAAGCGCTGGCCGACCGGTGGCAAGGTGGTCCGCTTCCAGCCGCCGACCGCGAGCACGCCCGGCGACTTCGCGTTCCGGATCAAGGAGAACCGCACCGTGTGGTCCTTCGAGCTCGAGCCCACCGCCGACGGCGGCACCCGGCTCACCGAGCGCCGCGAGACCCCTGACGGCGTCTCCGGTCTCTCGATGGTGCTCACCAAGATCGTGCTCGGCGGCCAGGAGGGCTTCACCGACGAGCTGCGCCGCGGCATCCGCCAGACGCTCGAGCGGATCAAGGTCGAGGCGGAGGCCTGAGCCGGCGGTGACCGCCGGCCCGGTTGAATAGCCCCGTGAACGACGAGGGGCCGCCGGAGCCGGACGACGACGCGCCCGAGGCGGAGCCCGCTCCCAAGCCGGACCCGCCCAAGGCCGTCACCGCCCCCGGCGCGAGCCCGGCGGTGCAGGTGGCGACCGTGGCGGCGGCGATCGTGGTGCTGCTCGTGGTCGGCATCGTGTTCGTCGTCCAGGGCGCCAAGGACCCGGCGAAGCCGCCGGCCGCAGGTGGGAGCGACCAGACCACGGTCCCCGCTCCCCCGACGTCGGGCTACGAGCCGACCCGGGGCGAGCCGCTGCCGCCGCTGCCGAGCATCCCCGCCTCGCTGTGCCCGTCGGCGCCGCTGAAGCGGCCGCTGACGGTGCTGTCGTTCAACATCCACCACGGCGCGACGCCCGACGAGCGGCTCGACCTGGGCGCGATCGGCCGGGAGATCACCTCCTGGAAGCCGGACGTCGTCCTGCTCCAGGAGGTCGACGACGGCCGTTCGCGCACCGGCGGCATCCGCCAGGCCGAGGCGCTCGGCAAGGCCACCGGGCTCAACTGGGTCTACGGCGGCAACCAGGGCGGGGGCGGCTCGAGCGCGATCGGCAACGCGATCCTGTCCCGGTTCCCGGTGACGACCTGGCGCAACACCCACCTGCCGGTCGCCGGGGGCCGCGAGCTGCGCGGCCTGCTGCACGCCGCGATCAACGTCGACGGGACGATGATCAGCGTCTACTCCACGCACTTCGACCACGGTGCCGGCACCGCCCGGATGGCCCAGGCCCGGGCCAGTGCCCAGATCATGGCGGCCGACCCGAACCCCAAGATCTTCGGCGGCGACCTCAACGCCGGCCCCGGTACGGCGCCCCTGCAGGTGCTGCGCGCGGCCGGCCTCGGCGACGTCTGGGCGGTCGGCGAGGGCGCGGGCAACACGGTCCCGGCGCGCAGCCCGCGCAACCGGATCGACTACGTCCTGCACGACGGCTGGTTCACGCCGCTGCAGTCGGCGGTGCTGCGCTCGGCGATCTCCGACCACCGCGCGGTGTGGACCCGGGTCGAGTTCCGCAAGGAGCTCGGCTGCTTCAAGATCGGCGAGTAGCCCGACCCGGGTCCGTGTCCGCCCGCCGTCGGCTACTTCGGCTGCGGGAGGATGTCCTGGTCGAAGATGTCGAGCGGGATCTTCAGCACCACCGCGGCGTTCGGGATGTCCACGACCCCGCCCACGTGCATCTCGCACGGCGCGACCGAGATGATCGTGTACGCCTGCTCGGGGCTGTAGCCGAACTTCCCGAGGTACTCGATCGCCTGCTCCACCACCTGGGTGACCGCCATCGTGGTGTCGAGGTAGCGCTGCTCCTTGCCGCCGGCGGAGAGGCCGGTGAAGGACAGGTAGCGGGTGCCGAACTGCGGGTCGACCGGTGAGGGCCGGAACATCGGCGTCCGTACGCCGTAGCGCGCCATGCCGTCCTTGATCACGCCGAAGCGGTACCAGCCGACGCCGTCCATCTCGATGGCGTTCCAGGTGATCTCGCCGTCGCCCTCGGCGAAGTGGAAGTCACCGCTGGAGAACAGCGCCCCGTCGACGAAGACCGGGAAGTAGACCCGGGAGCCGCGGGAGAGGTTCTTGATGTCCATGTTGCCGCCGTTCTCGCGCGGCGGGATGGTGCGTGCGGCGGTCTCGGCGACCCGGGCCCACTCGTCTCCCTCCAGGTCGCGCAGCACGGCGGTGTCGCGGGCATCGGCGCGCGGCGCGGCGAGGCCGTCGGCGATGAACGGGTCCTCGCGCTCGTTCCAGGTGCGCAGCAGGTCGTGCGACGGGGCGACGCCGATGATCCCGGGGTGGCTGATCGCGGGGATCTCGACGCCGGGGATCTGCCGGCTGGTGGCGAACAGACCGTGCAGGTCCCAGACCGTCTTGTAGCCGTCGGGGAAGTCCGCCGCGAGCGGGCCGCCCATGCCGGGCAGGATGTTGGAGTAGCCGATGCCCGAGAGCGGCTGGACGTCGAGGATGTCGACGACCAGCAGGTCGCCGGCCTTGACCCCGTCGACCTTGACCGGGCCGGTCAGCGGGTGGGTCCGGGTCAGGTCGAAGGAGTGGATGTCCTGGTCGTCGTCGACGTCGCGGAGCTGGTAGTCGTCGTAGCCGCCGCTCTCGAGGATGAGCTCGTCGCCGAGGCCGACCTCGATGAGCGGCGGGATGTCGGGGTGCCAGCGGTTGTGGCCCAGGTGCTTCTGCTCGGCCAACGGCACGCCCACCTCGCAGCGGAAGCGCGGGACGCCGAGGTCGCGGTCGGGGAAGCGGGAGACGCCGGACCGGGTGAAGTCGGTGCTGTCGGACATGGTGGGAAGACTCCGTTCGTCGGGGGTGACGCGGAGCACATTACTTCCATTTGGAATTAATTCAAGAGGTGCGAGTCAGCAGTCCCCGCAGCGCCTCGCGCTCCCAGTCGGCGAAGGCGTCGAGCTCGGCGGCGAGGGCCGCGTCGACGGCGGCCCGGTGCTCGTCGTACGTCGTGCGGCCGCGGTCGGTGAGTCCGACCAGGACCCGCCGGCGGTCGGCGCCGTCGAGCGTGCGGTGCACGAGCGCGTGGTCGACCAGCCGGTCGACGCTCCGCGTCAATGTCGCTGCCGGCAGGCTGACGAGCTGGGCGACATCGCTCATCGTGCGCCCGTCGGGCTGGGTGTGGAGCGCGGTCAGCACCAGCCAGTGGGGTGCGCCGAGCGGGGTTCCGGCGAGCGCCGCGCCGATCGCCCGCTCCAGCCGCGAGGCGCGGCCGATGAGCAGGGTGGCGAGCTCTCCGAGTCCGGCTGCCATCAGTGCGATCCCTCTCCCTTGACCCGTGCGGTGCGACGCTCCATACTGCCAAACTATTCCATTCGGTGCTATTGGAGCGGGCAGACCGGACGAGGGGGTGGCGCCGTGGAACCGTTCCGCGTCGGGCTGGCCATCCCGCTGCAGGGGCCGGGCGGCATCTTCGGGCCCTCGTGCGAGAAGGTCGCCGACCTCGCGATCGCCCAGCTCAACGAGGGCTCCGGCATCCTCGGGCGCCCGGTCGACGTCGAGGTGCTCGACGCCGGCGCGCCCCTGGAGCAGTTCTGCGACACCACCGCCGGGCTAGCCGCGGCGGGCCGAATCCACGCCGTCGTCGGCTGGCACATCTCCTCGGTGCGCCAGCACATGGCGCCGGTGCTCGCCGGGCTCGGCGTCCCCTACGTCTACACCTCGCTGCACGAGGGTGCCGGCGGCGAGGCGGTGCTGTGCCCCGGCGAGACGCCGTCCTTCCAGGTCGCGCCCGGGCTGCGCTGGCTGCGCGAGCAGCGCGGCATCCGGCGCTGGGCGATCGTCGGCTCCGACTACGTCTGGCCGCGCCGTACGGTGCGGGTGATCCGCGACTACGCCCGGGCCACCGGGCTCGACATCGTGCAGGAGGAGTTCGTCCGCTACGGCTGCCGCGACTTCCGCGGCGTGCTGCACGACGTGCGGCGCAGCAGCGCCGAGGGCGTGATCATGCTGCTCGTCGGCCGTGACGCCGTCCTCTTCAACCGCCAGTTCGCCGCCGGCGGCCTGCAGGACCGCCTGGTCCGGTTCAGCCCGCTGATGGAGGAGAACATGCTGCTCGCCTCCGGGGCGGGCGCCACCCGCGACCTCTACGTCGCCGCGGCGTACTTCAACAGCCTGGTCACCGCCTCGGCGATGGACTTCACCGGCTCCTACGCCGACCGCTTCGGGCCCGGCGCCCCGGCGCTCAACAACGCCGCCGAGTCCTGCTACGAGGGCATCCTGGCGCTCGCCGCGGCGGCCGCGGCCGTGGGCAGCGCCGACCCGGCCCGGATGCTGGCCGCGATCGCCGAGCGCGGCGTCACCTACGACGGGCCACGCGGCACGGTGCGCCTGGGCGCCGGCTCCTCGGCCCAGCAGGTGCACATCGCCCGCGCCGAGGACTACGAGTTCGACGTCCTCGCCTCGCTGGCGCCGGCCTGAGGAAAACGCCACGACCCCGCGCCCGGAAGGGCACGGGGTCGTGGGACGAGCAGGAGCTCAGACGCCCTTGATGAAGGCCTCGAGCTGCAGGCGACCCTCGGTGTCCTCGATCTGCACCGGCGGGCTCTTCATGAGGTACGCCGACGCGGGGATGATCGGGCCGCCGACGCCACGGTCCTTGGCGATCTTGGCGGCGCGGACGGCGTCGATGATGATGCCGGCCGAGTTCGGGGAGTCCCAGACCTCGAGCTTGTACTCCAGGTTGAGCGGGACGTCACCGAAGGCGCGACCCTCGAGGCGCACGTAGGCCCACTTGCGGTCGTCGAGCCACGCGACGTAGTCGGACGGACCGATGTGCACGTTGCGGTCGTCGGCACCCACGTTGGCCAGCGGGCCGTTGAGGTTGGACGTGACGGCCTGGGTCTTGGAGATCTTCTTGGACTCCAGGCGCTCGCGCTCGAGCATGTTCTTGAAGTCCATGTTGCCGCCGACGTTGAGCTGGTAGGTGCGGTCCAGCGTCACGCCGCGGTCCTCGAACAGCTTGGCCATCACGCGGTGCGTGATGGTCGCGCCGACCTGGGACTTGATGTCGTCGCCGACGATCGGGACGCCGGCGTCCTCGAACTTCTTGGCCCAGACCGGGTCGGAGGCGATGAAGACGGGGAGGGCGTTGACGAAGGCCACGCCGGCGTCGATCGCGCACTGGGCGTAGAACTTGTCGGCCTCCTCGGAGCCCACCGGGAGGTAGGAGACGAGCACGTCGACCTCGGCGTCCTTGAGCGCCTGGACGACGTCGACCGCCTCGGCGGCCGACTCCTCGATCGTCATCCGGTAGTACTTGCCGAGACCGTCGAGCGTCGGGCCGCGCTGGACCTCGACACCCAGGGTCGGGACGTCGGTGATCTGGATCGTGTTGTTCTCCGAGGCGTTGATGGCCTCGGACAGGTCCTTGCCGACCTTCTTGTCGTCGACGTCGAACGCGGCGACGAACTGGACGTCACCCACGTGGTAGTCGCCGAACTGGACGTGCATGAGCCCCGGGACGGTGCTCGAGGCATCGGCGTCCCGGTAGTACTGCACGCCCTGGATGAGGGACGTGGCGCAGTTGCCCACGCCCGCGATTGCTACTCGAACCGAACCCATTGGGGGTGTTCCTTCCTTGGTACTCATGACTGCTGACTGCTCAGGTGGGTGTTCAGGTGTCCGTCAGGCGGAGGGCGCCGAGGTCGGCGCCTCGGGCGCGGCGCTGCTGTTGCCCTGCACGCCCCGCTCCGCGTTGATGAGGTCCGAGAGCCACCGGACCTCGCGCTCGACCGACTCGACACCGTGCCGCTGCAGCTCGGTGGCGTACCGGTCGACCTCCTTCTGGGTCATCGAGAGCTCGCGCTGCACCCGGTCCAGCCGCTCCTGGAGGCGCGAGCGACGTCCTTCGAGGACGCGCAGGCGGATCTCCATGTCGGTGGAGGAGAAGAACCGGAACCGGATGTCGAAGTTGTCGTCCTCCCACGCGGCAGGACCCACCTCCGACATCAGGCGCGAGAACTCGGCGGTGCCCAGCTCGGTCACCTCGTAGACGATCCGCTGCCGGCGGGTCTGCGGACCCGACGGGACGACTTCCTCGATGAGGTTGCCGCGGAGCATCTTCTTCAGCGCCGGGTAGAGCGAGCCGTACGACAGCAGGCGGCCCCATCCGAGCATCAGGTTGAGCCGCTTGCGCAGCTCGTAGCCGTGCATGGGTCCCTCGTGCAGCAGTCCGAGGACTGCGAGCTCGATGGTGTCCCCGCGCCGTGCCATGCGACCTATCGTAGCGATATATCCGCGAAACGTGAACATTCGATGGATCGGGGGTGTCGATCGGATCGTCAGGTCGGCGCCGGCAACCGATCGCCGACTCGTTACGTAGAGGAGTCATGAGCACGGACCTGACCGACCAGATCGCCACCGACCTCGCGACCGGGTACGCCGACGAGCCGGCTCCGCGTCCCGCGGCCGGCTACCTCGCGCTCGGCCGGCGCCGGCAGCGGCGCCGCCGGGTGGGCGTGGGGCTCGCCGCGGCGGGTGCGGTCGGCGCGATCGCGCTGGTCGGGGGGCTGCTCACGGGCGGGTCCGGGCCGGGCGCCGAGCCGGACCGGGTGCCGGTGGTGGACGCGCCGACGCCCACGCCGACCCCGCCGACCGTGGCGCCGGTGCCGGACGCGGCGCCGTCCCAGCCGATCAACGAGGTCCTCTCCCCCGGCCAGCACGTCGGGTACGACGGCCGCGGCACCGTCGTGCTCCGGCCCGGCTGGCGGGTGGTGCGCCAGGTCGCCAACCCCCTGCGGCGGGTCGCGCCGGCGGCGTCGCTGGGGGTGGTCGTCACCAACGGCCGCGCCACCTACTGGTACCTGCTCGACCACACCCCCGAGGGCGGTGGGGCGTCCTGGGACCCCGCGGGGACGTCGTACACGCGGTTCGAGCAGTGGCTCGACGACCAGGTCGACCTGCAGACCGGGTCGGAGCCGGCGGCGTTCGTCACGTTCGCAGGCGCCGGGTCCGTGCTCGAGCCCGGCCGGGGCGTGCGCATCCTGCGGCAGTGGGCCGACCCGGACCTCCCGGGCTTCGCGGCGCCGGGCGAGACCACCGCGGTGGCGAAGGTCGAGGTCGACGGGGTGACCTACTTCGTGCTCGCCCGGCGCGCACCCGGCGGCCCGACCGACGACCTCCCGGTCGACGCGGGCCTGCTCGACGCACCCACGCTGGCGGCCTTCCTGTCCTACGCCCGCGACCGCTACGCCTCGGGGCAGGGGCTGCGGTGAGCCGCGACACCGAGTTCACCGCGTTCGTCGAGGAGCACCAGGTCCGGCTGCGCCGGATCGCCTACGCCGTGTGCGGCGACTGGAACCGGGCCGAGGACGTGCTCCAGACGGCGCTGGCCAAGCTCTACGTGAGCTGGCCCCGGCTGCACCGGGCGGGCAACGAGGTCGCCTACGTGCGCCGGATCATCGTCAACGCCGACGTCGACGACCGGCGGCGCCCCTGGCGCCGGGAGCGGCCGGGGCTCGACGGGCACGACCCCGCCGCCCGCACCGGGATGGCACCCGAGGAGCGCACGGACCTGCTCGCCGCGGTCCGTGCGCTGCCGCCGCTCCAGCGCCGGGTGGTGGTGCTGCGGCACTGGCTCGGGCTGTCCGTCGCCGAGACCGCCGCGGAGCTCCGGATCGCCGAGGGAACGGTCAAGAGCCAGTCGTCGCGGGCGCTCGCGACGCTGCGTGAGCAGATCACCGGAAATCGGGTCGGCTGACACCCGCGCCGTACTCTGTCGTGCGTGGTGAAGGGAAAACGCAAGTCCGCCGGTGCCTCCGGGCCGTCGTCGCGGTCGGCCAAGGGACGCAAGGGACGCAAGGACCGCGCGCCGCGCACCTGGAAGCAGCGGCTCAAGAGGTTCACGCTGTGGACCCTGGTCACCGGTCTCGTGCTCGCGCTGCTCGGCGTGGGCGCGTTCGTCGTCGCCTACAAGTCGATCGACATCCCGCGGCCGAACGAGGAGTTCCTGACCCAGACCACCCAGGTCTACTACGCCGACGGCAAGTCCCAGCTGGGCCAGTTCGCGGTGCAGAAGCGTGACTCGATCGGCTACGACGAGATGCCGCAGTCGGTCAAGGACGCCGTGGTCGCCTCGGAGAACCAGACCTTCTGGACCGACAACGGGCTCGACCCCAAGGGCATCCTGCGCGCGGCGTTCAGCAACGCCCAGGGCAACTCGACCCAGGGTGCCTCCACCATCACGCAGCAGTACGTGAAGATCCTCTACCTGACCCAGGAGCGCACCTGGAAGCGCAAGGTCAAGGAAGCGATCCTCTCGCTCAAGATCAAGAACCAGCTGAGCAAGAAGGAGATCCTCGAGGGCTACCTCAACACGATCTACTTCGGCCGCGGCGCCTACGGCGTCCAGGCGGCGGCGCAGGCCTACTTCGACCGCGACGCCAAGGACCTCAACCTGCGTCAGTCGGTCGTGCTGGCCGCCGTGCTCAACAACCCGACGCTCTACGACCCGGCCAACGGCGAGAACGCCACGGCGCGCCTGGCGGCGCGCTTCGACCGGATCGTCAAGAACATGGCCGAGATGGACACCATCACCGCGGCCGAGTCCGACAAGGCGCTCGCGGCGGGGCTCCCGAAGTTCCCCAAGATCCGCCAGACCACCCAGTACGGCGGCCAGCGCGGCCACGTGCTCACCATGGTCCGCAAGGAGCTGCTCCGCCTCGGGCTCAGCGAGCAGGAGATCAACGGCGGCGGACTCCAGGTGACCACCACCTTCACCCGCAAGGCGATGAACGCCGCGGCCGAGGGCGTCGCCGAGCAGCGGCCCGAGGGCTTCGGTCCCAAGCAGCTGCACGTCGCGGTCGCCTCGGTGCAGCCGGGCACCGGCGCGGTGCGGGGCATCTACGCGGGTCAGGACTACCTGCAGTCCCAGCTCAACTGGGCCGTGGCCGGCGGCCAGGCCGGCTCGACGTTCAAGCCGTTCGCGCTCGCGGCCGGGCTCAAGGCCGGCTTCGAGCTCAAGGACACCTTCGACGGCAACTCGCCCTACAGCCTTCCCGGCGGCGGACGCCCGTTCGAGAACCAGGGCAACCGGTCGTACGGCCGGGTCAACCTGATCAAGGCGACCCAGGACTCGATCAACACCGCCTACATCGACCTCACGCTGGGCATCCCGGACGGGCCGAAGAAGATCATCGAGACCGCCAACGACATGGGCATCCCGCCGGAGAAGCCGGCGGCCAAGCCCTACGGCTTCCCGACCTCCAGCGCCGGCCTCCAGCCCAACACCGGCGTCTCGCTCGGCTCCCAGACGGTGAGCCCGATCAACATGGCCAACGGCTACGCGACCATCGCCAACCGCGGCATGGCTGCCGACCCGTACATCATCGAGAAGGTCGTCGACGCCAAGGGCGTGGTCCGCTACGACCACAAGGTGACCGAGCACCGCGCCCTCGACGAGGGCATCTCCGACGACGTGGGCTACGCCCTCCAGCAGGTCGTCAAGGCCGGCTCCGGCACGTCGACCCTCGGCCTGGGTCGCCCGGCGGGTGGCAAGACCGGCACCGCGACCAACGGCAACGGTGAGGTCTCCTCGGCCTGGTTCGTCGGCTACACCCCGCAGCTCTCGACCGCGGTCATGTACGTGCGCGGCAAGGGCAACGAGCAGCTCAAGGACTGGCTGCCGTCCTACTTCGGTGGTGCCTACCCGGCGGCCACCTGGACCGCGGTGATGGAGAAGGCGCTCGAGGGCGAGGACGTCGAGTCCCTGCCGCCGGCCGCCTACGTGACCGGCGAGGCGCCGAGCACCGGGCACGCCCCGGCTCCGCCGCCGCCGACCAAGCCGACGCGCAAGCCGAAGCCGGACAAGCCGACCCAGAAGCCGACCGACACCCCGACCACGCCGACGGTGCCGACGACTCCCCCGTCGAGCGAGCCGCCGACCGAGGTGCCGACCGAGACGCCGACGGACCCGACCACCAACCCCGGCGGCATCCTCAAGCCCCGGCCGAGCACCCCCGCGGGCAACCAGCGGGCGACTCGGCAGGGACGTCGCGCGGGGCGCCGGCGCCGTCGTACGGCTGCTGCCGGCTGAGCCATGACCCACGTCCACCCCACCCGGGACGACCGCGTCGTCACCGCGCTCAGCGAGGTCGTCGGCGGCCCGATGGGCGAGCGGGCGCGCCCGCACCGGTGGTGGACGCCGACGCGGGTGCTGCTCCTGCTCACCGCCGTGGTGTTCGCGCTCGGCATGGTGCAGAAGGCGCCGTGCTCGATCGCGGAGGGCAAGGACCAGAAGTGGGTCTACTCCCACATGTGCTACACCGACCTGCGCCCGCTCTACGTCTCGCGCGGGCTGGCCGAGGTGGCCTGGCCCTACTCCGGTGACGCGGAGACCCGGGCGCGCTACCCCCAGGTGATGGAGTACCCCGTCGGGATCTCCTACTGGGCGTGGGGCACCGCCTGGGTGACCCACTGGCTCAACGGATCGCCCGACCTCGACGAGCGCGACAGCACCCCGGTCAGCGACCTGTACGGCGACCCGAAGGTCGACGACGAGGAGACCATCTTCCTGCTGGTCAACGCCGTCGGCTTCGGCGCGCTGGCGCTGCTCTCGGTGTGGCTCATCGCGGGGGTCCATCCGCGCCGGCCCTGGGACGCCGCCGCGTTCGCGCTCTCCCCCGCGCTGCTGCTGACCGGCCTCATCAACTGGGACCTGATCCCGGTGGCGCTCGTCGCCGCCGCACTGTGGGCGTGGTCGCGCGACCGGCCCGTGCTGACCGGCGTCCTGATCGGGCTCGGGACGGCCGCCAAGCTCTACCCACTCTTCCTCCTGGGCGCGCTCCTCGTGGTCTGTCTGCGCCGGCGCGAGGTCGGCCGGTTCGTGACCGCCACGGTGTGGGCGGTCGCCGCGTGGGCGGTGGCCAACGCGCCGGCGTACCTGACCGGGGCCGAGCAGTGGAAGGTCTTCTGGAAGTTCAACTCCGACCGGACCGCCGACCTCGGCTCGCTGTGGCTGCTCATCGACCAGGCCGCCGACGCGGGCTTCTCCTCGCACACCATCAACGTCTGGTCGTGGGGCCTGTTCGGCGCCTGGTGCGTGGGGGTGTTCGCGATCGGGATGACCGCCGGGCGCCGCGCCCTCCCCGGTCGTGAGGACGTCGTGCCGCGGGTGGCCCAGCTGGGCTACCTGATCGTGGTGGGCTTCCTGCTGGTCAACAAGGTCTACTCGCCGCAGTACGTCCTCTGGCTGCTGCCCCTGGCGGTCCTGGCCCGCCCGCGCTGGCGCGACCAGATCATCTGGCAGGCCAGCGAGGTCGTCTACTTCTGCATGGTCTGGTGGTACCTCGGCGACTACCTCCAGCCCGCCGGCGGCGGTGACGCCGGGTTCTACTGGGTCGGCATCGCGGTGCGCGTGCTGGGCGAGCTCTACCTCGCCGCCGTCATCGTGCGCGACATGTACCGGCCGCGGCACGACCCGGTCGGCGTCGTCGAGCCGCGCCGCGTGCTCGTCACGTCATGAGGCCGACCGTGGCCGTACGCCGCCGGGCGCTCCTCGCGACGCTGGCCGCCGCGGTCGTCGGCCTGTCCGGGTGCGGCGCGCTCCAGGCCGAGCTGGACCAGAAGCGCGGCAAGCCGATCAGCTTCGGGGACGTCGAGAACGCCGTACCGGCCGCGGTGCCGCGCGTGGTCCGGGTCGAGGATTCCTCGCGCTGGACCAACGGCTTCGGCAACGCGGCCGGCTTCACCCTCGTCACCGACTCGGCCGACCCGTTCACCGCCGAGGAGCTCGACGACGTCGTACGCACCATCTGGACCGAGGTGCTCTGGGACATCAGCTCGCTCCAGCTCATCGCCGTCACCGACGACCCCGCGGCTCCGGCCGGCGTCGACCTGCGGGCGGCGGCCGCCGGACTCGCGCCGCTCGGCACCACCCAGGCCGGCCAGAACGGCGTGACGCTCACCGGGCTGGACGCGCGCTACGGCTGACCGCCGGGATCCGTCAGCCGGCGATGTCGACCCGGTCGAACGCCGTCGCGGTGTAGCGGACCCGGACGTCGACGTCCTCGCCCACCTCGGGCACCCGGGCGCCGTGCGGGAGGAAGAGCATCGAGGCCTGCATGTGCGGCGGCTCGGCGAAGAGGCGCTGCTTGCCGTCGATCGAGTACGGCGAGCGCACGAACCCGACCGCGTCCATGCCCCCGCGGGCGAGGGTCGCCGCGCGCGCCTTGATCGACTGCTCGCCGGTGGGCGCCTCGAGGCCGATGCCGTGGGCCGTGCCGCCGCTGACGACGAGCACGTGGCCCGACTTGGGGGCGGTGCGGCCGCGGTAGCCGAAGGCGTCGCCGCGCTCGACGGGGTGGACGTCGAGGACCGTCGCGGTGACCCGGAGCGCGGCGCGCTCGCCGAGCCAGAGGCCGGTGCCGATCCGCGGGCGGAAGGTGAAGTCGCCGTACTGGGCGCGCAGGGTGGTGAGCTCGGCGTCGGTGAGGTGGCTGACCCAGACCGACGGGGCGTGGTGCGAGGGGATCTCGGCGCCGACGTAGTCGTTGACCAGCCGGGTGACCTCGCCGACGTGGCCGCCCTGGCCGAGCGGCAGGTGCAGGGCCAGGCCCTCGATCCGGGCGCCGGGGTGCTTGCGGAGCAGGTCGCCGGCCTCCCACAGCTCGCGCGCGGCCATGCCGTGGCGGCGCATCGAGGTCATCCGCTCGAGCACGATGCGGGCGGTGGGGTCGAGGTGGAGCAGGTCGCGCAGGTCGGCGACCCGGCTGACGGTGTGCACCAGGCGCCGGGCGAGGGCCGGCTCGGGCAGCGGCACCCACGGCCGCCACGGGGTGAGCACGAGCAGGTCGCCGTCCCAGCGCTGGGCGACCTCGGGCAGCTCGTCGTACGTGCCGACGGCGAGGGTGCGGACGTCGTGGCCGCGCTCGGCCAGCCACTGCGTCTTGCGGGCCAGGCGGCCGAGCGTGAACCCGTAGCCGTTGCCCTTGGCGACCGGGACCAGGCCGGGGTGGGCCGCGGCGACGGACTCGAGGTGGGCCCGCCAGCGCGGGCCCTCGACGGTGAGCGTGAGGGTCATGGTCAGCTCCTGCGCTTCAGGTAGAGCTGGAATGCCTGGTACAACGGCCGGTTGATCGGGAGGTCCCACTCGCCGGCGTACTCGACCGCCTCTCCGCCGGTACCCACCTTGAACTGGATCAGCCCGACGTGGGAGTCCTCGGCGTCGAGGGTCTCGGTGATGCCGCGCAGGTCGTAGACGGCCGCGCCCGCGGCGATCGCGTCGCGGATCATCGCCCACTGGACGGCGTTGGAGCCGCGGACCTCGCGCTTCTCGGTGGAGGAGGCGCCGTAGGAGTACCAGGCGTGCTCGCCGACCCGGATCGCGATCGTGGACGCGACCAGGTCGCCGTCGTGGCGGGCCAGCCAGAGCGTGAACCGCTCGGGGGCGTCGGCGCTGAGGGCGTCGTACATGGTCTCGAAGTAGCGCAGCGGCCGCGGTGTGAAGTGGTCGCGCTGCGCGGTGTGGACGTAGAGCTCGTGGAACGCCGGCAGGTCCTCGCGGTTGCCGCGGACGACCTCGACACCCTCCTTGGCGGCCTTCTTGATGTTGCGGCGCCAGAGCTGGTTCATGCCCTTGAGGACCTCGTCCTCGGTGCGCTGGGTGCCGTCGGCGTGCCGCAGCGGGATCTGGAAGACGAACTGCGGCTGCCCGGCCGCGAAGCCGCCCTCGACCCCCTGGTGCCGCCAGCCGAGCTCGTGGAGCTGGGCCACGACGCGCGCGCCGCCGGGCGTGCGCTCCGCCGGCGGGATCTGGCCGAGCAGGCGGACGCCGGGGTCGGCGATGCCGTCCTTGACCTGCGCCGTCGTCCAGCGCCGGGTGACCACCGGAGGCCCGATCCGTACGGCGAACGCGCCCTGCTTCCTCAGGTGGCGCACCATCGGGTCGAGCCAGTCGGCCAGCGCGTCGCCGCTCCAGTCGATGACCGGTCCCTCGGGCAGGTAGGCCAGCGAGCGCTTGAGCTTGGGCAGCTGGCGGTAGAGCACCAGCGCGGCACCCACCTGCTGTCCCGCGTCGTCGAACCAGCCGAGCGACTCGCTGCGCCACTCGCTCTTGACCTTCGCCCAGCCGGGCGTCTGCAGGAAGCTCGCGGAGGGCAGCGAGGCGAGGTGGTCGCGGTGCTCGGTCGGGGTGATCGGGCGCACGCTGGGCATGGGGGCAGGCTATCGACCCCGCACTACCCCCGGTCCGGACCCTCCGCGCGGACGCGCTGGACGTGCTCCAGGGAGTCGGCCAGGTCGGTGAGCCACTCGCCGGCGTGCTGCTCGACCAGCCGGACGCACCAGGCGAGCGCCTCGCTGCGGCTGCGGGCGACGCCGCCCGCGATCAGCGTGTCGAGGACCGCGCGCTCGGGCTGGCGCAGCCGGGTCATGACGGGGGCGGCGACGTGGGTGAACAGGGCTCGGGTGGAGCCGCACTCGACGCCCCACGAGACCTTCTTGTCGTACGTGCGCTCGGCCTCGCGGGCGATGGCGACCCGCGCGTCGCGGGTGCGCTCGCGGAACTCCTGGATCCGGCCCTGGACGGCGCCCTCGCGCTCGGCGTCGGAGGCGGACGCGTCGAGCCGGGGCTCAGGGATCCGGCCGATCACGGTGATCTCCTCGCGATCGACCGCGACCTCGACGAGGGACTCGAAGAGGTCGTCGGGCAGGCGACCCGCGAACCAGCCGCGGATCTGGTCGTGCTGGTCGGTTGTAATCATGTAATCGAGATTACGCCCGATCGGCACGAAGGCAAGGGCTCAGAGGCGCTCGCGCAGCCAGGCGAAGTCGGCGACGTGCTCGTCGGCCCCGCCAGGCGTCTCGCACACGACCGGGGCACCGGCGTCGCGGATCACCTGGGCCAGCAGGTCGGGGTCGATCCGGCCGGCGCCGAAGTTGGCGTGCCGGTCGGCGCCGGAGTCGAACTCGTCGCGGCTGTCGTTGGCGTGGACCAGGTCGATCCGGCCGGTGATCGCGCGGACGTCGTCGACGATCGTCTCGAGCACGTTGCCGCCGGCGTGGGCGTGGCAGGTGTCGAGGCAGAAGCCGACCATGTCGGCGCCCTCGGCCGCGGCGATGGCGTCCCAGGTGCCCTTGATCCGGTCGAGGTAGCGGGTCATCGCGTTGGTGCCGCCCGCGGTGTTCTCGATGAGCAGCGGGATCTTGAGGTCGGTCGCCTCGATGGCCTTGCGCCAGTTGTCGAAGCCCTTGGCCGGGTCGTCCTCGTCGGTGACGTGGCCGCCGTGGACGATCAGCCCCTTGGCGCCGAGCTCGGCGGCGGCGTCCATGTGCTGCTGGAGCAGCTTGCGGCTGGGGATGCGCTGGCGGTTGTTGGTCGTCGCCACGTTGATCAGGTAGGGCGCGTGCACGTAGAGGTCGACGCCGGCCGCCTCGGCCGCGCCGCGCAGGGCCTCCGCGCCGCCCTCGTAGGACAGGACGGGGCCCTTGTAGGACTGCGGGTTGCCGAGGAAGAACTGCACGAGCGGGGCGTTGCGGGCGGCCGCCTCGGCGATCGGGTCGGTCTGGTCGACGTGGGCACCGATACGCAGCTCGCTCATGGCGTCATCGTAAAGAGCGGCACCGACGGTGCCCCTCTTGGGTAAAACGCACGGCGACCGCCCCTGACGGCGACTAGCGTCCCGGTGGTGACCACCCTCAACGTCTCCGGCGGCGGCCAGCACTGGTCGTTCGAGGAGCCGCGTGTCGTCGTGATCGGCCGCGAGCTCAGCTCCGACATCGTCCTGTCCACGCCGACCGCCTCGCGCCGGCACGCCGAGCTGCGCTCCGACGGCACGGGCTGGGTGCTGGTCGACACCGGGTCGAGCAGTGGCACCTGGCTCAACGGTGCCCGGGTCAGCGAGGTCCGGATCACCACGCGCACCGCCGTCCGGTTCGGCTCCGCGGACGGCGAGGAGCTGGTCCTCGCCCCGGCCGGCGCCGACCCGCGGCCGACCCCGACCATCGACGTCGCCGGCATCCCGGGTGGCCTCGCCCAGACCGTGCTGCCCGGCACCGGCCCGGTCGGTCCGGGCTACGTCAGCGGCCCCGGTGTGCTCGTGCGTGCGGGCGGCGAGGCGAAGAGGTTCCCGCCCGGCAGCGTGGTCCGGATCGGTCGCGACCCGGGCAACGAGGTGGTCGTCGACGACCCGTCGGTCTCGCGCCTGCACGGCGTGGTCGAGGGCCGCCCCGACGGCTGGTGGTACGTCGACCGCTCGTCGGCCGGCACCTTCCTCGAGGAGGACCGGGTCACCCAGCGCAAGCTCGAGGACCCGACCACGCTCATGCTCGGACACCCCACCGCGGGCGCCGAGATCGAGGTGGTCCCGATCGTCGCGGCCGGTGCCGCGCAGAAGTCGATCGCCAAGAAGAAGCGCAAGCGCACCGCCGCCCTGGTCGGCGGGATCGTCGCCGCGCTCGTCCTGGTCGGCGGCGGCGTGACCGCGGCCGTCCTCCTCGGGGGCGGGGACGACGAGCCGGCCGCCAAGGACGACCCGCCGCAGGCCGCCGGGCTCACCACCGCCGAGCTCGACCGGGCCAAGCTGGCCAGCGTCCTCATCATCGCCGTCGACGCGACCGGCCAGCCGCTCTACACCGGCTCCGGCACGATCATCAGCGAGGACGGCCTGATCCTCACCAACGCCCACGTCGGCAAGCCCAGCTCACCCGGCCAGGTCCCGCCCGGCGAGGACCCCGCAGGCCTGCTCGTCGCGCTGACCTCGGCCGAGGACGACAAGCCCGCGGCGCCGTCGTTCTCGGCGGAGCCGGTCGTCTCCGACGGCGTCCTCGACCTCGCCGTCCTCAAGATCACCGCGGACGCCGAGGGCGACAAGGTCGACGACAAGGACCTCGCCGCGCTCCCCGACCCGCTCCCCCTCGGTGACAGCGACGACCTGCGCACCGGCGACGAGCTGACCGCCCTCGGCTTCCCGGCCGTCGCTCACGTCGCCTCCGACGACGGCCTCGACCGCGCGCTGACCGTGACCCGCGGCGTCGTGTCGACCTTCCTCAAGGAGACCGCCGTGCCCGGCGACCGGGCCTGGATCGACAGCGACATCCGGATCGGCTCCGGCAACTCCGGCGGCGCCTCGATCAACACCGACGGCGAGCTGGTCGGCGTCAACAGCGCCGTGGTCACCGAGTCCACCGTCGGCGACAGCGGCGAGGGCGGCGCCTTCACCGGCGGCTCGGCCCGGATCCGGCCGGTCAACCTGACCATGGACATCATCGAGCTCGCGAAGAAGGGCGGCGACCCGGAGTACGTCTCGCCGTACCTGAAGGACGTGCCGGAGCCCCCGGCCGACCCGATGGGCCAGGCCTCGGCCGCCCCCGCCGGCTGGTCGGTCGACGGCAACAGCGACTGCTCCACCCCCAGCACCCTCGAGGACCCGCAGGTGCTCGAGGGCGTGACCCTGCCGGCCACGCTCTACGCGCACTTCGCGGTGACCGGGCTGCCGGACGGCACGCCGTTCACCATCGAGCTGCACAACCCCGAGGGCGAGCTGCTCGGCTCGCTCGACGGCGCGTGGAGCCTGGGCGACGGCGAGGTCTGCGCCGCCGTCTCGCTCGACCTGCCCGAGGGTCTGGTCGGTGCCGTCGCCGTGCTCGTGATCGACGAGTCCTCGATCCAGAACCCGGTGCTCTTCCAGTAGCGGGAGCCTGCCTCAGCGAGCGGTCCGGCGCAGCCTGCGCCGGACCGCTGCGCGTTCGAGGGGGCTGAGGTCCTCGACCAGGGAGAGGACGGCGGCGAGCTGCTCCAGCGCCCCGAAGGCCTGCTCGGTGCCCGGGGCGTCGACGCCGTCGTACAGGCCCAGGCCGACGAAGGACGCACTGATCGCCCGCGCCAGCCCCGGTACGTCGACCACGTCGGCCAGCACCGTCGCCTCGGTCAGCCGGCGCAGCACCGCCTCGACCTCGACCACCCACAGGTCCAGACCCTCCCGGGTCGGCCCCGCGAGCGCCGGGTGCGACGACGTCCCCGCGAGCAGCTGCCCCAGCAGCGCCACATTGCCCGCCTCCCGCTCGGCCCGGTGGATCGCCCGCGCCGCCGTCACCAGATCACCGAACCCGCTGATCCCCCGCAGCGTCTCCCGGTGCGCCGCCACCCGCTGCGCGGCACCGTGCGCGCACGCCGCCGCGAGCAGCTCGTCGACCGACCCGAAGTGGTAGAAGACCAGCGCCTGGTTGACCCCCGCCTCCGTCGCGATCGTGCGGGCCGAGGCCTTCGCGATCCCCTGGTCGGTGACCACGCGCAGGGTCGCGTCGAGCAGCTTGTCGCGGGTGGGGGCGCTCATGGGGTGATCCTGCCTGGTCTTGAGCGTTCGCTCAATCCGTGGCAGGTTTGAGCGAACGCTCAAGACCGCCGGAAGGGGAACGCCGTGCCGAACACACCGGGTGCCGGGGGTTACCTGCTTGCCTGGGTGGCGAGCGTGCTCGCCTTCTCGGCCGCCCTCGGCACGCTCGCGGGCGGGCTCGGGATGACGCTCCTCGTCGCGGTGTACGCGTCGGTCTGCTCGGTTCCCTTCGCTGTCGTGGGCATCCTGCTGGTCCACTTCGGCTGCCGTGGGGTTCGGTCCCAGGCGGCGCACGTCGCTGCTGCCGGGCTGGCCGGGGCGGTCTCCGCGATCGTGCTGGTCGGCCCGTACCCAGAGGCGCTCGGCCTCGCGCTGGTCCTTGGGTCGGCGACCGCGTTCGGGCGCCTGGTCGTGGTGCCGCTGGTGTGGCGGCGCCGCGATTCGGCCGCCTCCGCCGCGCGCTGTTAACCTCTCCTGTCCGGTGCCGCACGGCGCCGTACTTCCGGACGGGCCGAACCGTCCGGAGAAGCAGAGCCCTCCTGCCACGGAAAGTCCGCGGCCGCCTGAGTCCAGAGGAGGTGGAGACCGCTTTGCGCAACTACGAAGTCGTGGTCATCCTCGACCCGAGCCTCGACGAGCGGACGGTTCAGCCGTCGCTCGACAAGTACCTGAACGTCGTCCGCAATGACGGCGGCACCGTCGACAACGTCGACGTGTGGGGCAAGCGTCGCCTGGCGTACGAGATCAAGAAGAACGCCGAAGGCATCTACGCGATCATCAAGCTGACCGCCGCTCCGGCGACCGTCGACGAGCTCGACCGTCAGCTGACCCTCAACGAGTCCGTGCTGCGGACGAAGGTCCTGCGACCCACCGTCTGAGGTACCCGAAGGATCCGTGCCTGTGGATTGCCGCTTCCCGAAGTCGGTGGTCCAGGACACGATGGGGGCCGTCGTCCGGGGCTGACCCGGGCTAGGCCGTTCGTTCCCACCCTCACCAGGAGATCACCATGGCAGGCGAGACCGTCATCACCGTCGTCGGGAACCTCGTCGACGACCCGGAGCTGCGCTTCACCCCGTCGGGTGCGGCCGTGGCGAACTTCCGGATCGCGTCGACGCCGCGCACCTTCGACCGGCAGACCAACGAGTGGAAGGACGGCGACGCGCTGTTCCTCTCCTGCGCGGTCTGGCGGCAGTACGCCGAGAACGTCGCCGAGTCCCTCACCAAGGGGATGCGCGTGATCGTGACCGGCCGGCTGAAGTCGCGGCAGTACGAGACCCGCGAGGGCGAGAAGCGCACCGCCATGGAGATCGACGTCGAAGAGGTCGGCCCCGCGCTGCGGTACGCCACGGCCAAGGTCAACCGCGCGGCGCGCGGTGGGGCCGGCGGCGGTGGTGGCTACGGCGGCGGCGCTCCCCAGGGTGGTGGCGGTGCTCCCGCGGCCGACCCGTGGGGCGCTCCGGCCGGCGGTGGCGGCGGCAACCAGGGTGGCGGATCCAACTACGGGGGCGGCGCTCCGGCCAACGACCCGTGGGCCGCGCCGGGCGTCTCGTCCAACGACGAGCCCCCGTTCTGAGCAACAACACACCAACCATTCCGGCCGTCGTTGACTGACGCGGCCGGGCTCTGAGGAGGAGCACCACAATGGCGAAGGCAGTCGTCCGCAAGCCGAAGAAGAAGGTTTGCCAGTTCTGCAAGGAGAAGGCCACCGGTGTCGACTACAAGGACACCGCCCTTCTGAAGAAGTTCATCTCCGACCGCGGCAAGATCCGCGCCCGTCGGGTGACCGGCAACTGCGTCCAGCACCAGCGTGACATCGCCATCGCGGTGAAGAACGCCCGCGAGGTCGCGCTGCTGCCCTACACCTCCAGCGGCCGCTGATCCGGTTCGGTAGAGAAGGAGACTGAACTCATGAAGATCATCCTGACCCAGGAGGTCGAGAACCTCGGCGCCGCTGGTGACGTGGTGGAGGTCAAGGACGGCTACGGCCGCAACTACCTCATCCCCCGTGGCTTCGCGATCCGCTGGACGCGCGGCGCCCAGGCGCAGGCCGACTCGATCAAGGCCGCCCGCTCCGCGCGCGCGGTCCGCGACGAGGCCCACGCGGCCGAGATCAAGGCCAAGCTCGAGGGCAGCCCGGTCGACGTCAAGGTGAAGGCGGGCCAGGGCGGCCGTCTGTTCGGCGCGGTCACCGCTGCCGACATCGCGGCGGCGCTCGGCGAGGCGGCCGGCGAGGCGATCGACAAGCGGACCATCGTCCTCGGCAACCCGATCAAGGCGCTGGGCAACCACGCCGTGTCGGTCAAGCTGCACGACGAGGTCTCGGCGGCGGTCGCGCTCAACGTGATCCCTGCCTGATTCCAGGCTTCACCCGCGTGGCCGGTCCCTTCGGGGCCGGCCACGCGGCTATTTTCAGGGTGCTCCACCTTCCCCGACCCAGGAGTTCACCCCCATGCATGTACGACGGACGCTGCCCGCCGCCCTCCTGCTGCTCGCGCCGGTGCTCGCCGCCTGCGGTGACGGCGACGAGGCCCCCGACGCCGACGCGACGTCGTCCCCGACCACGCCGACGAGCGACGCGCCGACCACCCCCAGCGCGACCACCCCGAGCGCGACGCCCACGACGGTGACCTCCGCTCCCTCCTCGGCCCCGCCGGCCGCGACCCTGCCGGCGGCCTGCGACCTCGCGACCTCCGAGTCGGTGGCCAAGAACTTCGGCGTCACCGTCGGCCCGGCCGAGGCCGGTACCGACACCACGCGCGAGGGCGGCCGGGCCTGGAAGAGCAACGACTGCTCCTTCGAGGCCAAGGACCTGGTCGAGATCACGGTCAAGGTGACCGGCCCGGGCGACTTCACCAAGGGCGCCTTCGGCTGCCCCCAGCCCGCCGAGACCGGCGCGATCGTCGACCCGGCCGATGACATCGCCGGGGCCACCGACGGCTGGTGGAAGGTCAGCGACGCGCCGCCGCTCGAGGCGACGCTGCGCGCGTGCACGGCCGGCGTCCTGCTGGACGTGGAGCTGGACTACGAGGACGGCGTCGACTACCAGGGCGACCCGCGCAACGACTCGATCGCGTTCGCCGAGCGGATCCTGGCCGACCTGCAGGGCTAGGCCTCGGCCGGGTTCGGGTCGGGGTCCGGCTCGACCGGCGCCCCGGCCCAGGTACGGCCGGCGAAGACGAAGCAGAGCACGACCAGCGCGATCTGGGTGACCTGCGCGGCCACCTCGCCGGCCGGTCCGACGTCCGTCCACCCGGCGCCGAACGCCAGCGGCGGTGCGGCCAGCACGAACAGCAGCGCCAGCGTGGCCATGCTGAACGAGCTCGCCCCGCCGGTGCTGCGCGCCCGCAGCGCGGCCTGGCTGAGCTGGTGGCACAGCAGCGCGAAGAAGGCGAACCGCGGCACGTCCGCGGCCCAGCCCAGCGACGGGTCGGTCTCGACCCAGCGGGCGGCGGCGGGGACGACGAGCGCGATGGAGACGCCCAGCGCCAGGATGCCGAGGAAGCGCAGCACCGGGAGCCGTCGTACGTCGAGCGCGGCGGCCATCCCGTGCAGCCCGATCAGCACCAGCATCCAGCCGAGCGGGTCGGGCAGGGGGTCGAAGACGCCGGGCTGGGGGTCGGTCGGCCCGAGCGCGAGCAGCACGAGGCCGAGCGCGACCGCCTGGAGCGGCTTCACGCGGCGGCTCCGGTGACCAGCCAGCGGTCGCCGGCGGCGCGGTGCACGAGGGTGATCATCCGCCCGCCCATGAAGAGCACGGCGAACACGACCCACAGCCAGGGCAGGCCCCCGCCCAGCGCACTCGTCAGCAGCACGAGCGGAGCGTATCCGGCCAGGACGAGCACGCCGGCGTACGCCAGGTAGCGGCCGTCGCCGGCGCCGATGAGGACGCCGTCGAGGACGAACACGATCCCGGCCACGGGCTGCGCTGCCGCGGCGACCAGGAGGACCGGGACGAGCGCGTCGCGCACGCCCTGGTCGGGAGTGAACAGCGCGCCCAGCCAGGGGCTCGCCACAGCGAGCAGGACGCCGGTGACGATGCCGCCGACCACGCCCCACCACAGCATCCGCCGGGTGACCGCCCGGGTGGCGGCGACGTCCCCGGCGCCGAGGTGACGCCCGGTGATCGCCTGGGCGGCGATGGCGATCGCGTCGAGGACGTAGGCGAGGAAGCCCCACAGCGTCATCGCGAGCTGGTGGGTCGCGATCGGGATCGCGCTGCTGGACGTGTCGGTCGCGGTGAGCACGACCGCGTAGGTGGTGACGAGCAGGGACGCGCGCAGGGTCAGCGTGCGGATGATGAGCGGTACGCCGGCCCGCGCCGCCGCCCGCACCCCCGGCAGGTGCGGGCGCAGGGTCGCCCCCTCGCGGCGCGCGGCCCGCACCACGACCAGGGTGAGCGCGAGCGCCATGCCGCTCTGGGCGAGCACCGAGCCGAGCGCGGAGCCGGCGATGCCCATCCGCGGGACCGGGCCGGCGCCGAAGACGAGCAGCACGTTGAGGACCAGGTTGGCCAGGTTGCCGGCGACGGCCACGACGAGCGGCGTGCGGGTGTCCTGGAGGCCGCGCAGCACCCCGGTGCCGGCCAGGATGAGCAGCAGCGGGGTCAGGCCCACCGCGGCGACCCGCAGGTACGTCGTGGCGGGGTCGGCGACGTCGGGGGAGGCGCCGAACAGGGCGACCAGCGGATCGGCGAGCAGCACCGTGGCCAGCGTGACCGGGACGCCGATCGCCGCGGCCAGCCAGAGGCCGTCGAGACCTTGGGCCAGGGCCGCCGTACGGTGGCCGGCGCCGAGCTGGCGGGCGACCCCGGCGGTGGTGCCGTAGGCGAGGAAGATGCAGAGCCCGACGACCGTCATCACGATCGTCCCCGCGATGCCGAGCCCGGCCAGCTCTGGGGTGCCGAGGTGGCCGACGACCGCCGCGTCGCCGAGCAGGAAGAGCGGTTCGGCGACCAGTGCGAGGAAGGCGGGGACCGCCAACCGGGCGATCTCGCGGTCGAGCGCGCGCCGTGCGGACGGCGTCCGGGTGGGGGTGCTCACGGGTGTCCCGCGGGCGCCGGTGGATAACTAGGGCCAACTTGTGGAAACCGGGCTGCTGAGGTAGGCGCCGGTCGGGGCCGGAGGGCGGACCCCCTGCAACGCCGAGATGGCTGAAAGGTGAACGGGATCACACCGCTGTTTTTCGCCGTCCACAGGTGTGCAACAGCGTTTTCGCAGGTCAGACGCTGTTTCAACAGCCGCACACCCCGCCTCTCCACAAGTTCCTCCCCAGCCCGTGCACACCGTTTCCGCGTGTCGTCCACGGTCGGCCGCGAGTTATCCCCAACCCTTGTGCATAGCCCGCTTTCGCCGGGCCGTCCGCGGGCCGTAGGTTGCCGGTTCGGAGCCATCGGCGCACGGCGGCGGGACCGGCACTCGCCATTGTGTCGGACCCCCTGGGCAAGGTGGGCACCGACCGAACCACGCCGGCCGACCACGAGGGGGACCAGACCGTGAGCCTCACGGACGACGCGCCGTCCTGGACCGCGGAGCCACCCCAGGACTGGGGCGACGGCCCGGCGTCGTACGCCCCGGGTGAGGCGCCCTCGGGCGGGCGCACCCCGCCGCAGGACCTGGCCGCCGAGCAGTCCGTGCTGGGCGCGATGCTGATCTCCAAGGACGCGATCGCCGACGTCGTCGAGGTCATCCGCGGCACCGACTACTACCGCCCCGCGCACGAGTCGATCCACGAGGCGATCCTCGACCTCTACAGCCGCGGTGAGCCGGCCGACATGGTGACCGTCGCGGGCGAGCTCCAGCGGCGCGGCGAGCTGCAGAAGATCGGCGGGGCGCCGTACCTGCACACGCTGGCGGCCAACGTCCCCATCGCCGCCAACGCCGGCTTCTACGCCGAGATCGTCTACGAGAAGGCGATCCTGCGGCGCCTCGTCAACGCGGGCACCAAGATCGTCCAGATCAGCTACGCCGGCGAGGGCGAGGTCGAGGGCATCGTCAACGAGGCCCAGTCCGAGATCTACAAGGTCACCGACCGCAACAAGTCCGAGGACTACGCCCCGCTGTCCGACATCATGGACGGCGTCCTCGACGAGATCGAGGCGATGGAGAACCGTGAGTCCGGCATCTACGGCGTACCGACCGGGTTCGCGGACTTCGACGAGCTCACCAACGGCTTCCACGCCGGCCAGATGATCGTCGTCGCGGCCCGTCCCGCCATGGGCAAGTCCACCCTCGCGCTCGACTTCTGCCGCGCGGCCGCCATCCACAACAACCTGACCGCCTGCTTCTTCAGCCTGGAGATGACGCGCGGCGAGATCGTGATGCGCCTGCTCTCCGCCGAGGCCCGCATCCCGCTCAACCACATCCGCAACGGCAAGATGTCCCCCGAGGAGTGGGACCGTCTCGCCCGCCACGTCGCCAAGGTCTCGGCCGCGCCGATGTTCATCGACGACTCGCCCAACATGACGATGACCGAGATCCGCGCCAAGGCCCGCCGGCTCAAGCAGAAGCACGACCTCAAGCTCATGGTCATCGACTACCTTCAGCTGATGAGCTCGGGCAAGAAGGTCGAGTCCCGCCAGCTCGAGGTCTCCGAGTTCTCCCGCCAGATCAAGCTGATCGCCAAGGAGCTCGAGATCCCCGTCATCGCGCTCTCCCAGCTCAACCGTGGCCCCGAGCAGCGCGCCGACAAGCGCCCCGCCGTCAGCGACCTGCGCGAGTCCGGCTCCATCGAGCAGGACGCCGACATGGTCGTCCTGCTCCACCGCGACGACGTCTACGAGAAGGAGTCGACCCGCCCCGGCGAGGCCGACCTGATCGTCGCCAAGCACCGTAACGGCGCCACCCGCGACATCGTCGTGGCCTTCCAGGGTCACTACAGCCGGTTCGTCGACATGGCGCACTGACCCCGCCGCGGGCTCGGGCGGTGCGGCCGGACGCGGTCTCCTCAGCGGGGAGCCCGCGGTGCCGCGGCTACAGCTCGGGCTGGGCCGGGAGCGGCCGTGAGCAGAGCTCGTCGGCCTCGGCCTTGGCCATGCCGAACCCGCGCAGGACCCGTGCGGTCATCAGGTCCGAGACCTCGCCCGCGTCGAGGTCGGGGTCGGCGTCGAGCAGCTGCAGGAGGCCGAGCAGTGCTCCGCCGGCGGCCATCAGGCCCAGGCGCGGCGACTCGATGTCGAAGCGACCGGCGGCGACCGCGACCTCGATGTCGTGGAGGGCGCGGGGGGCCAGGCCCTGGTCCTGGACGAGGACGCGGGTGCCCTCGTTGAGCATCACCCGCACCAGCTCGGGGATCTGGCGCTGGAGGCGCCCCGTCATGCGGAAGCTGACGGCGAAGACCTCGGCGGGGTCGTCGTACCCGGCCACGGCCTGGTCGCGGAAGGCGACGTAGACGTCCATCACGGACTGCACGGCGGCCTCGAACAGCGCTTCCTTGCTGTCGAAGTGGTTGTAGAAGCTCCCGAAGCCGACGTCGGCGGCGTCGGTGATCTGCTGGATGCTCACCGCCGTCCGGCCCTCGGCGAGGAAGGCGCAGCCGGCCTGCACGAGTGCCGCGCGGGTGCGCTCCTTGCGGCGGTCGAGTCGGGTCGGGCCGCGCTCCGCGGTGGCCTCGGTGTTCACGTCGTCACCCTATCTGATGACTTCATCAGAAGTGCTTGACAGATCATATTCGCAGAACTGATGATTTCATCATCACTACTCCGAGGAGGTCCGCGTGAGCACCGTGAGGACGCGAGAAGAGCGGATGGTTCCGGTCGGCCGGCGCAGCCTGTTCGTGACCGAGGCGGGTGCGGGGCGCCCGGTCGTGCTGCTGCACGGCGGCGGCCCCGGCGCCACCGGTACGTCGAACTACGCGCGCAACATCAACGCGTTGGCCGAGCACTTCCGGGTGATCGTGCCGGACCTGCCGGGCTACGGGCGCTCGTCGAAGGATCTCGACCAGTCGGACCCGTTCGGCGACCTCGCCCTCGCGGTGCGCGGCCTGCTCGACGCCCTCGACATCGACCGCGCCCACCTCGTCGGCAACTCGTACGGCGGCGCGGCCGCCCTCCGCCTGGCGCTGGACCGCCCCGACCGGGTGGACCGGATGATCCTGATGGGTCCCGGCGGGATCGGGACCACGCGCGCCCTGCCCACGAAGGGGCTCAACCACCTGCTGAGCTACTACGGCGGCGACGGGCCCTCGCGGGACAAGGTGGCCACCTTCATCCGGGACTACCTCGTGCACGACGCGGGTGCGGTGCCCGACGAGCTGATCGACCTGCGCTACGAGGCCAGCATCCAGCCCGACGTCGTGGCGTCTCCTCCGCTGCGGCGCCCGTCCGGTCCGGGCGCGCCCCGGACGCTGTGGCGGATGGACCTGACCCGCGACCGGCGGCTGAGCCGGTGCGAGGTGCCGACGCTGGTGGTCTGGGGGCAGGACGACAAGGTCAACCGTCCCTCCGGCGGCCCGGTCCTGGCGCGCACGATGCGCCGGTGCGACCTGCTGTCCCTGGCGCGCACCGGGCACTGGGCCCAGTGGGAGCGCGCCGAGCTCTTCAACACCACCGCGGTCGCCTTCCTGGAGGGGGAGCGATGACGAGCGTGCTGGAGCGCCCGTTCACGGGCACCCTCGCCGCCAGTGTCTTCGGCGCGGTCCACCTCGGCTACCTCGTGGTGGAGTCCCAGCGGCTGACCGCGTGGCACCGCTTCGGTGCCGACGCGATCGGCCTGCACGTCGACGAGCTCGACGCCGACACTCTCCGCTTCCGGCTCGACCACCACCGGTGCCGCTTCCTCGTCCGCCGTGGCCCGGCCGAGGACCTGATGGCCATCGGCTGGCAGGTCGACGACCACGCGACCTTCGAGCGCATCCTCGCCCGGTTGGTCGAGCGCGGCGTCCCGATCGCCGAAGGTACGGCGGACGAGGCCCGCCGTCGCGGCGTCGAGCAGGTGTGGCGCTTCCCCGGCCCGAAGGGCATCGTGCAGGAGATCTTCACCCGCCCGCTGACGACGGATGCCCCGCTGCGGATGATCAGCTCGGGCTTCGTCACGGGCGAGGCGGGGATGGGCCACGTGGCGATCACCTCGCGCGACCCGCTCGGCATCCACCGCTACTACGACGCCCTCCTCGACTCCCGGCTCACGGACTACATCGACGAGAACGTCGGCGGCCTCACCCTCAAGATCCGCTTCCTGCGCGTCAACGAGCGGCACCACTCGATCGCGGTCGCCAACGTCCGCGGCCTGCCCGTGGACCCGATCCGCACCCGTGCCCAGCACGTCAACATCCAGGCCGCGACGCTGGAGGACATGCTCAGCGCCTACCAGCGCGTGCGCGACCTGGGGTTCCGGATGGCGTGGTCGGTCGGGCAGCACACCAACGACAAGGAGCTGTCCTTCTACTGCGTGACGCCCTCCGGCTTCGAGCTGGAGGTCGGCTGGAACCCGGTCGTCCTGACGCCCGAGCTCGAGCGGGCCTGGCAGGTCGCGACGTACGAGGGCATCAGCACCTGGGGCCACCAGCCGGTCCACGCCGGCCTGCTCGACCGGCTCGGGCAGCTGCGCCAAGCGGCGCTCAACGCCCGCCGTCCCGAGATCACCGTCCCGCAGCTGTCCGGAGCGTCCGCATGAGCACGAACCAGTACGACGTCGTCGTGGTCGGCCTCGGCCCGACCGGCCTGACCCTGGCCACCCTGCTCGGTCGCCGGGGCCTCAGCGTCCTGGTCCTCGAGCGCGAGCCCGAGTTCTACGGCATGGCGCGGGCGGTCTACACCGACGACGAGGCGCTCCGGGTCTTCCAGACCGCCGGTGTCGCCGACGAGATCCACGCCGACATGAACGTCGACAGCGCGGTGCAGTGGGTCCGCGCCGACGGGTCCCTGCTCGTGCAGTTCCGCGAGTCGCAGCGCCCGCTGTCCTGGCCGGTCACCAACTTCCTGTACCAGCCCTACCTGGAGAACCGGCTCGAGGAGCTGCTCGCCCGCTACCCGCACGTCGAGGTCCGCCGCGGCCGCGAGGTCGTGTCGTTCGCCCAGGACGACGACGGCGTGACCGTCGTGCACGCCGGCTCGACCGGCTCCGGCTACGGCCGGCGCGAAGCGGTCGTCGACGAGGCCACCGCGTCGGTCCGGGCCTCCTTCCTGGTCGGTGCCGACGGCGGCCGCAGCGTCGTGCGCACCTCGCTCGGCATCGACATGACCGGCAAGAGCTATCCCGAGCGGTGGCTGGTGATCGACCTCGAGGCCAAGGACGGCGTGGACGCCTTCCGGCACCTGCCGTACTTCGACTTCGTCTGCGACCCCGACCTGCCGACGGTCAGCTGCCCCCAGCCCGGTGGTCACCACCGCTTCGAGTTCGCGCTCAAGGACGAGGACGACAAGGACGAGTTCGAGTCCGACGCGACCGTCCGCCGCCTGATGACCCGGTACGTCGACCCCGACGAGGTCGTCGTGATCCGCCAGCTCGTCTACACCTTCAATGCCGTCGTCGCCGACCGGTGGCGTGAGGGCCGGGTGCTGCTCGCCGGCGACGCCGCGCACATGACCCCCCAGTTCATCGGTCAGGGCATGAACGCCGGCGTCCGCGACTCCGACAACCTGTCCTGGAAGCTGGAGGCGATCCTGCGCCACGGCGCCGACCCGGCGATCCTCGACTCCTACGAGTCCGAGCGCCGCCCGCACGCCAAGGCGATGATCGATCTCTCGGTGTTCAACAAGTCCCTGGTGTCGGTCAAGAACCCGGCCACGGCGCGAGCCCGCGACGTCGCGCTCTGGACCGCGCTGCGCACGCCCGGTGTCGGCGGCTGGTTGCGCCGCGCCGGGATGAAGCCCAAGCCCCGCTACCGGCGGGGCTCCTACCTCGGCCTGCCCCGCGGCGTGCGTGGCGTCGAGGGCACCCTGTCGCCCCAGCCCCTCGTCCGCCGGTACGACGGCCGGCCGGTCCGGCTCGACGACGCCCTCGGCATCGGCTGGTCCGTGATCGGCGTCGGCGTGGATCCGCGGGAGGTGCTCGGCGCGGACCTCGCCACGTGGGCCCGGGTGGCGCCGTCGTACGCCACGATCTATCCCTTCGGGACCCGGCCGCAGGGCGCCGTGGGCGACGGCCGCCGGCGGGCCGGCCTGGTGGACCTCGAGGACACCTCGGGCGACTTCGTGCGCTGGCTGCGTCGCCACGGCGTGCGCGAGGGGGCGGTCGTGGTGCTGCGCCCGGACAAGTTCGTGTTCGGGACCGCGCAGGGCGACCCGGCGTCCCTCACCCGGGCGCTGGTCGACCAGCTGGGTCTCCTCTGATGGGCCCGCGCTGATGGGCAGGAGCCCGGCCCGGATCGACGTCCACCACCACGTCGTACCGCGGGCCTATGCCGCCTTCCTGAAGGAGAAGGGGATCCGGCCGGGTGGCGTGGACGTGCCGGCGTGGACACCGGAGCGCGCCCTGCGCCTGATGGACCGCAACGGCATCGCGACCAGCATCCTGTCGCTGTCCACGCCGGGCGCGTGGTTCGGGGACGACGACCACGCGCGCCGCCTCGCGCGGGAGGTCAACGAGTACGCCGCCGGCGTCGTGCGGGACCACCCGCGCCGGTTCGGCTTCTTCGCCACCCTGACGGTCCCCGACCTGGCCGGCTCGATCGCCGAGGCCGCGTACGCCCTCGACACCCTGGGTGCCGACGGCATCGTGCTGCTGAGCAACACGGCCGGGTGCTACCCCTACGAGCAGGGCATCGAGCCGCTCCTGGCCTACCTGCACGAGCGTCGCGCGGTCGTGTTCCTGCACCCCGGCGAGCTCCCGGCGGACCCGGCGCCGGGCATCCCGTCGTTCACGGCCGACTTCCTGCTCGACACGGTCCGGGCGGCCACCGGGCTGGTCCTGTCCGGCGCGCTCGAGAAGTACGACGGCATCCGCTGGATCCTCGCGCACGCGGGCGGGTTCCTGCCCTACATCGCCCACCGCGTCCTGCTCACGATGATCCGCGAGGAGCCGAGGGCGGCGCAGGCCAAGGCGATGGTCCTGCGCAAGCGGGAGCGCGAGCGCCGTCTCGACGTGCTGCGCCGCTTCTACTTCGACGTGGCGCTGTCCTCGGCTCCGCACGCCCTGCCCAGCCTGCTCTCCTTCGCCGACCCGACCCACGTCCTCTACGGCAGCGACTACCCGTTCGCTCCGGCCCCTGCGGTGCGCTTCCTGCGCCAGGAGTACGAGGACGTCGCCCTGAAGTCCCACCAGCGCGCCGCCATCGACCGCACCAACGCCCTGGCCCTGTTCCCCCGTCTCGCCGGAAGGACCGCCCCATGACCGCACCGATCAGTCGCCGCAGGATCCTCGGAGCAGCTGCCACGGGCCCCGTCGCCGCTCTCGGTGCCGGGCTGCCCGAGCCTGCGTCCGCCGTACCCCTCGTGCCGCCGCGGCGGACCCGGATCGACGTGCACTGCCACCACCTCCCGGACTTCTACCGGGCCTCCCTGGCCGAGCACGGCATCACCGAGGCCGGGGGGAAGAAGCTGCCCGCCTGGTCCCCGCAGCGGGCCGTGACCTTCATGAACAGCTTCGGCATCGCCGCCCAGGTCGTCTCCATCTCCGAGCCCGGAGTCACCTACCTGCCGACCGCCGCCGAGCGCAACGCGATGGCCCGCCAGATCAACGACTACACCTACGAGACCCTGATCAAGGGCAGCGGCACCCTCGCGAAGAGGTTCGGCGGGTTCGCCGTCCTCCCCCTCGGCGACATCGACGATCCGGCCGACCTGGCCAATGCCCGCGCCGAGGCGACCCGGGCGATCAAGGTGCTCGGCTTCGACGGCGTCGGCCTCTTCAGCCAGTACGACGGCGTCTACCTCGGCGATCCGCGCCTCAAGCCGTTGATGGCCACGCTCAACCAGCTCGGCGCCATGGTCTTCGTGCACCCGGTCACCCCGGTGATGCCGGACCTCGGCCTGCCGGCGTTCCTGTTCGAGTACCCCTTCGACACCACCCGCGCCGCGGTCAACCTGAGCTACCACCGGACCTTCACGACCTACCCGTTCGTGCGCTGGCTGCTCGCCCACGCCGGGGGGACCCTGCCGTTCCTGGCCTACCGGACCTCGCTGCTGCAGTACGTCACGCCGATCATGCAGAACCTCGGCGTGGTTCTGCTCGACGAGCAGAACCTCGACTACGGGCGGCTCTTCTACGACACCGCACTGTCGCCGGCGCCGTCGGCGATGATGGCCGTGAAGGAGGTGGCCCCGGTGTCCCACATCATGTTCGCGACCGACTGGCCGTTCTCCGCGGAGGTCTTCACCATCCCCGGCGATCCCGCACCCCAGCTCCCGCGATCGTTCGACAGCACCGAGCTGCCGAAGGTCCTGCGCACCAATGCGCTCGCCCAGCTCCCGAGGCTGAGATCGCGCCTGGCGGCGCCGTGATCGAGAGCGCGCGGGCGCTGGCCGTCGCGGCCGTACGCCGCTACCACCGCCTGGAGGTGGAGCTGCCCGCCGAGGTCCCGGGCGGTCCGGTCCTGTTCGTCGCCCACCACGGGTTCGGCAGCCTCTTCGACCTCAACGTGCTCGCGACCCTGGCCGCGCTCGACGACCTCGCGCTCGACCGCCCGGTGACGACGCTGGTGCACCAGGTCGCCTGGACGGTCGGCCTCGGGCCGGCGCTCGAGCGGCTGGGGTGCCGTCCCGCCAGCCGTACGGCGGCTCGCGAGGCGCTGGCGGACGGCCGGCACGTGCTGGTCTTCCCGGGTGGGGACGTGGATGCCTTCAAGAGCCGCCGCGACAAGGACCGGATCGTCTTCGGCGGGCGGGTCGGCTTCGCGCGGATGGCGATCGAGCAGGCCGTCCCGGTGGTGCCGGTGGTCACCGCCGGGGCCGGTGACACGCTGCTCGTGCTCAGCGACGGCCAGGCCATCGCGCAGCGACTGCGACTCGACCGGCTCCTGCGGCTCAAGGCCCTGCCGGTCTCGGTGACCTTCCCGTGGGGACTCAACCTCGGGGTCGCCGGCTTCCTGCCCTACCTCCCCGTCCCGGTGACCCTGCGCACCCGGGTGCTGCCCGACCTGACGGCACAGCCGGACGAGGCGGCCGCCGCCTTCGCCGCGCGGATCGAGCAGACCATGCAGGCCGCGCTCGACGAGCTCACCTGACGCCGGTACGACGCGCCAGGTGGCTGCCGAGCCGCTCGACGGCGTGCCTGAGGTCGTCAGGTTCCACCACCTCGACGGGGGTGGTGAAGGCGATCCGGGCGACCGTCATGGCCAGCCGCCCGACGTCCTCGCCCCGGATCCGGACGATCGTGGCTCCCGTCGTGGTCTCGACCACCACGTGGTCCACCCAGCGGAGCACCTCCCGCAGGTCGTCGGGCCCCGCGCCCAGGGCGAGGGTCGCGACCCGGTCGCGGGGGACCGAGCCGGTGGCGCGGGCGACGTACGCCGCCGGGTCGCCGCCGGGGACCTCGCGGGGGGTGAAGCGGACCCCGGTCGCCCTGGGGGAGGTGAGTCGGTCGAGCCGGAAGGTGCGCCAGTCGTCGCGGTCCCGGTCCCACGCGAGCAGGTACCACCGGCGGCCGGCGGTCACGAGCCGGTGCGGCTCGACCTGGCGTCGCGTGGCACTGCCCTCGCCGGCGCGGTAGTCGAAGCGGGCGATCTCGTGGTCGCGGCACGCCGCCGCGAGCAGGCTGAGTGACTCCGGGTCGACCAGGTTCCAGCCGGTGGGCGGCACCGACGTCACTGTGGAGTGGAGAGCCGCCACGCGTCGGCGAAGCCGGTGCGGCAGCAGGTTCTCGATCTTGGTGAAGGCGCGCAGCGCCGTCTCCTCCATGCCGTCGATGGCGGCGACCGCGGCGTAGCGAAGGCCCACCGCGAGGGCGACGGCCTCGTCGTCGTCGACGACCAGCGGCGGCAGGTGCGCTCCGGCTTCGAGGCGATAGCCGCCGTACCTGCCCGAGGTGGCGGCGACGGGGTAGCCGAGCTCCCGGAGCCGGTCGATGTCGCGGCGCACCGTCCGCTCGGTCACGTCGAGGCGCTCGGCGAGCTCCGTGCTGCGCCAGAACCGGTGGGTCTGGAGCAGCGAGAGCAGCGCGAGCGCGCGCCCGGTGGGGTCAGCCGACATGTGCCGAGTCTGCCCGTCATCGCGGACAGCTCCTGTCCGCGATTGCTTCTACGGTCACTCGACCGATCGCCCTAGCGCGCATCGGCACCCGTCCGTCACTGAGAGGAACACCCCATGTCACACCCCGACGCCTTCCCCCGACCGAGCATGGTCGCCGTCAACGGCATCGAGCTCGAGGTCTTCGAGATGGGCCGGGAGAACGCCGGCAAGCCCCTCGTCCTGTGCCACGGCTGGCCGGAGCTGGCCTTCTCGTGGCGCCACCAGATGGGTGCGCTCGCGGCCGCCGGCTACCACGTCATCGCGCCCAACCAGCGTGGCTACGGCGGCTCGTCCCGACCGGCCGAGGTCACCGACTACGACATCGTGCACCTCGCGGGCGACCTCGTCGGTCTCCTGGATCACTTCGGCTACGACGACGCGACGTTCGTCGGTCACGACTGGGGCGCGAACGTCGTGTGGAGCACCGCCGTGCTGCATCCCACCCGGGTGAGCAAGGTGATCGCGCTCAGCGTGCCCTACCTGGAGCGCGGCGACGTCCCGCCGCTCGCGTTCATCGAGGCGGTCGTGGGCAGCGACTCCTACTTCGTCCACTTCAACCGGCAGCCGGGGGTGGCCGACGCCGTGTTCGACGCCCACGCCGCACGGTTCCTGCGCAACCTCTACCGCAAGAACGAGCCCCCGGCCGAGCCGGAGCCGGGCATGGCGTTCATCCACCTCGCCCACGCCGAGACGCCGCGCGGCGAGCCGGTGATGAGCGACGGCGAGCTGGCGGTGTTCGTCGACGCCTTCGAGGCATCGGGCTTCACCTCCAGCGTGAACTGGTATCGCAACGTGGACCGCAACTGGGAGCTGATGGCGGACGTCGACCCGATCGTCCGCCAGGAGGCGCTGATGATCTACGGCGCACGAGACACGGTCATGAGGGCACCGAACCTCGAAGCGTTCGTCCCCCGCGTCGAGGTCGCGGACCTGGACTGCGGCCACTGGATCCAGCAGGAGCTGCCGGACGAGACCACCCGCCTGATCCTCGACTGGCTCCGGAGGCACGAGGTCGTCGAGACGTCGCCGGCTACTTGACCTCGGACCGCCGCACCAGCACCAGCCCCACCACCAGCGGTACGACGATCCACAACGTCGTCGTCGCCCCGAGCTGGGCCCACTCCTGCGCCGACGAGGTCCCGCCCTCGAACAGGACGACCTGCGACTGGTTCCAGTCGAGCCAGGGCTGGAGGTCGGTGAAGCCCTCGCGCACCTGGGCCAGCAGCAGGAGGATGCCGGAGAGCACGAACGACAGCACGAAGTAGCCGACGATCGCGGCCGCGGAGCTGCGCAGCGTCACGCCGAGGGTGAAGCCGATGGCCATCCCCATCAGGTTGCCCAGGACGATCTGGGCGGCGTACGACGGGCTGACGTTCCACACGGTGTCGACGCCGGCGAGGGCGGAGCCGACCACGTTGCCGACGGCACCGATGGTGAGCGCCACGAGCATGGAGACGATCCCGACGAGGGTGGCGGCGAGGGCCTTGGCGCCGATGACGCGGCCGCGGCTGGGGACGAGCGTGAACGTGGTCAGGCCGCTGCGCTGGCTCCACTCGCTGGTGACGGCGAGGATCGCGATCATGGGCAGGATCAGCGTCATCGGGAAGCCGAGGGCGCGGGAGAAGGTCTCGTAGGTGAGCGTGCTGTCGGGGGCGAAGACGATCGCGGCCACGGTCGCGACGACCGACAGGACGCCGATGCTGATGAGCAGCCAGAAGCCGGAGCGGGTGTCGAACATCTTGCGCAGCTCGACGGCGACGATCCGGTGGGTCGGGATCGGCGGGGGTACGGCGCGCCGGGTGGTGGTCACGGTGGGTGAGGTGGTCTGGGTGGTCATGCTGCTGCCCCTCCTTCGGGAACGGTGCTCTCGCGCTGGGAGTCCGCGGTGAGCTCGAGGAACATCTCCTCCAGGCCGGCGCTGTCCGCGGCGCGCAGCTCGGTCAGGGCGATGCCGGCCGCGAGGGCGACCTGGCCGACGCGGTGCGGGTCGGCGGGGGTGTGGAGCGCGCCTCCGGCCGAGGGGGAGGCGTCGATGCCGGCGTCCGCGAGGGCGGCGGCGAGGCGGGCGTCGTCCGCGGACGCGACGACGGTCCCGGCGGTCGACAGGAGCTCTTGCTTGGTGCCCTGCGCGACGATCCGGCCGTTGCCGATGACGACCAGGTCGTCGGCGATGACCTCGATCTCGTGCAGGAGGTGCGAGGAGAGCAGCACGGTGCCGCCCTGGTCGGCGAAGTCGCGCAGCAGGTCGCGCATCCAGCGGATGCCGGCCGGGTCGAGTCCGTTGGCGGGCTCGTCGAGGACCAGGACGGCGGGGTCGCCGAGGAGGGCGGTCGCGATGCCGAGGCGCTGGCGCATGCCGAGGGAGTAGTTGCGGATCCGGCCGTCGCCCTCCCGCTCCGTCAGCGACACCCGGCGCAGCATCGCGGGCACCCGGTCGGCCGGTAGGCCCATCGTGCGGGCCGCGATCGTGAGCACCTCGCGGCCGGTCCGGCCGGCGTGCTGGGCGGAGGCGTCGAGCAGGACGCCGATCTCGCGGCCCGGGTTCGGCAGGTCGGCGTACCGGCCGCCGAGGACCTCCACGTGACCGGAGGTCGCGGGGCTCAGCCCGACCATGATCCGCATGGTGGTGGACTTGCCGGCTCCGTTGGGGCCGAGGAAGCCCGTCACGCGGCCCGGGCGGGCGGTGAACGAGATGTCGTCCACGGCGGTGGCGCCGCGATACCTCTTGGTCAGGTGGTCGACGGTGATCATGACCGGAAGCCTCGCCGTGACCGGCCGGGCGTCACATCGGCATCGAGGCCGGACCTTCCTCGTTCTTTCGGCCGATCCCCGACCCCGCGGCGATCCCTAGGCTGGGCGGATGATCACGACCGCCCTGCGCTCGCTCTGGGACGAGCCTCCCGCCGCGGACCCGCCCCCGCCGGCGCGGCGCGACCGGGTGCTGGTCGGCGTGGTGATGGTGGTGGCGCTGCTCGAGGGGACCTTCGTCGAGGACGTCACCTGGCGCCCGCTCGTGACGATCGTGGCGGTCGCGTTGGCGCCGGTGCTGCTGTGGCGGCGTACCCACCCGTTGGTCTGCGTCGTAGTGGGCCTCGGTACCGGCCTGGCCCTGGGCGTGGCGGCCCAGCTGGCCGGGCTCTCGGGGGTGGGCCTGGCCACGATGGTGTACGTCCTGGTGCTCGTCTATGCCCTGGTCCGTTGGGGATCGGGGCGTCAGATCGCGATCGGGCTGGTCGTGGTCGCAGTGGTGGCGGGGTTCAGCGCGGTGAGCGACTACACCGGTCCGGCCGAGCTCTTCGGCGGACTCGCTGTCCTGGCGGCGGCGGTGGCGGGCGGCGCGGCGTTCCGCTACCGCGCGGAGAGCCGGCGCCGGGCGTTCGACCAGGTCCGCAGCCAGGAGCGGGTCGGTCTCGCCCGCGAGCTGCACGACTCGGTCGCCCACCACGTCTCGGCGATCGCGGTGCAGGCGCAGACCGGCCGGACGCTGGCCCGGAGGCGACCCGAGGCGGCGGTGGAGGCACTTGTCGCCATCGAGGGAGAGGCCTCGCGGACCCTCGCGGAGATGCGGGCGATGGTCCGGGTGCTGCGCGACGGAGCGCCCGCGGACTACGCGCCCCAGCCCGGCGTCGCCGACCTGGTGTCGCTGGCCCGCCGCGAACCGGTCCCGGTCGTCGACGTCGAGCTCGCCGGCGACCTGGCCGGGATCGGGCCCCAGGTCGACGCGGCCGGCTACCGGATCGCGCAGGAGGCGCTGACCAACGCGCTGCGGCACGCCCGCAACGCGTCCCGGGTGCAGATCAGGGTCGTCGAGGGCGCCGGGAGCCTGCGCTTGCGCGTCACCGACGACGGCCAGGCCGATCCGGCGCGGTCGGCCAGCCACGGCTTCGGGCTGCTGGGGATGACCGAGCGCGCACACCTGCTCGGCGGTACGCTGCGCGCCGGCCCGCTGCCCGGGGGTGGGTGGGCGGTCGACGCCGAGCTGCCGATGGAGGTGCCACGATGACGATCCGCGTGCTGGTGGCCGACGACCAGGACCTGGTCCGCACCGGCCTCGCGATGATCCTCGACGACCAGCCCGACATCGAGGTCGTCGGCCAGGCTGCCGACGGCACCACCGCCGTCGCGCTGGCCCAGCGACTCCGGCCCGACGTCTGCCTGGTCGACATCCGGATGCCCGGGCTGGACGGCATCGAGGTGACCGAGGTCCTCGCCGGACGGGACGTCGCGGACCCGATCGCCGTCGTGGTGATCACGACCTTCGACCTGGACGAGTACGTGCACGGCGCGCTCCGGGCCGGCGCCCGGGGCTTCCTCCTCAAGGACGCCGGCCCCGAGCTGCTGGTGCAGGCCGTCCACGCCGCGGCCGCCGGCGACGCGCTGATCGCGCCCAACGTCACCCGGCGGCTGCTGGAGACCGTCGCGGCAGCGGCCCCGGCCCGGCGCCGTACGCCACCGGTGGAGCGGCTGACCCAGCGCGAGGAGGAGGTGCTCCGGCTGGTCGCCGTCGGGCGGACCAACGCCGAGATCGCCGGGGAGCTGTTCATCAGCCTCACGACCGCCAAGACCCATGTCGCGAGCCTGCTGACCAAGCTCGGCGTCCGGAACCGGGTCGAGGTCGCGATGTGGGCCTACGAGACCGGCCGGGTCCCGACCCGCGGCTGAGCGCGCGCCGGGACCCGGTCCGTCAGCGAGCCACCCGCTTCGTGCGGGCCGAGGCCTTGGCCGTGACCGTGACGTAGCCGGTGAGCCGGCCGGTCACCTTGACGACGACGCGCTTGCGGGCCTGGGCGGAGGTCAGCGTGAGCTTGCGTCCGGTCGCGCCCTTGATCTTCACTCCGTCGGCGAACCACTGGTAGGTGAAGCGTGTCCCGGGAGTCCAGCCCTTCGTGGTGGCGGTCAGCTTGCGGCCGACCCGGGCGGTGCCGGTGATGGCCGGGGCCGGGCTGGTCAGGGTGCCGGCCGCGACGGTGAAGGTCGTCGTGGTCGTCACCGGGGCGTGGCCGACCTTGGTGCCGGTCACCTTCAAGGTGAGCGTCCGGTGGTAGGTGGCCGCGGGCAGGCGGTAGCTGGGCGCGGTCGAGAGGCGCGTGGCGCCGTCGTACCAGGCGTAGGTGAGGGACGTGCCGGCCGGCCAGGCGCCCGGGACGGCGCTCACCGTGGTGCCCACCTTCTTGCTGCCCCCGACCGTGGGTGCGGGCCCGGTCAGGCTCGCCGCTGCCACCGCGGTGGTCGGCTCGCTGGTCTCGGCGGCATCGTCGTAGCCGGGCAGGGAGCCGGAGACGCGCACCGCCACCCGGTGACCGATCCAGGCCGCGTCGTCGACGGTGAAGGTGCTCGTCGTGCGTCCGGTCACGGCTGCGCCGTCCACCAGCCACTGGAAGGCCAGGTCGGCGCCCGCGGTCCACGTCCCCGGGTCGGCCGTGAGGGTCTGGCCGAAGGACGGCGTCGTGTCGTCGACGACGGGCACGCTCGTGGCGAGGGTGGCGCCGGCGACCGCGGCGGTGGCGGCGGACTCGACCACGGCGTCGTCGTACCAGGTCTTGGTGCCGGTCACCTCGACACTGATCCGCGCGCCGACGAGGTCGGGGTCGGTCAAGGTCAGGGTGGTGCCGGTGGCGCCGGGGATGGCGGTGCCGTCCTGCTTCCACTGGTAGCCGAGGGCGGCGCCGTCGGTCCAGGTACCCGCGGCCACGCTCAGCGTCTGCCCGTACGTCGGCGTCGGGTCGTCGATGGTCGGGGTCGACGTCGCCAGCTCCGCGCCGCCGAGCAGGAACACCGAGGCGTAGCTGAGCGGGTTGCTGGTCGCACCCTGAGCGCCGACGAGGAGGTCCGGGCGGCCGTTGCCGTCGAAGTCGCCGGCACTGCCGACCGAGCGGCCGAGCTTGGCGTTGGCGGCGTAGCCGTCGACCCGGAAGCCGTCGGCGGTGCCCTGCGGCGTGATCGCGGTGGCGTCGTAGGTGCCGTGGCCCTGGGCCTTGCCGTAGACGACATAGGCGGAGCCGGAGTTCGTCAGCGCGTTGAAGTCGGCGTTGTAGGCACCGATCAGCAGCTCGGGGACCGCGTCGCCGTCGATGTCGGGCACGCCGGCCGTGGCCCAGCCGAAGTTGGTGCCGGCCGGGCCGTTGACCCAGTAGCCGCGCTCGACCGGGGCCGCGGCGTCCGCGCAGGCTCCGTCGCCGGCGGGGGAGGTGCTGCCGGCGCAGGCGTACACGGCGGCGTCCGCGGCGCCGGGCCGGGTGTAGACGGTCCCGGTGGAGGCGGAGCCGAGGACGACGGCGGCGCCGCTGCCGTTGTCCGCGCCGAGGAGGAGGTCGTCCTTGCCGTCGCCGTTGACGTCGCCGAGCTTGGCGATCGAGACGCCGAGGCGGTCGCCGCCGCGGATCGGCCCGCGGATGGTGAAGCCGTGCTCGCCGAGCGCCGAGGCCCGTACGGTCAGCGGCTGCGCCGAGCCGAAGACGACGAAGGCCGCGCCCACGGCGGTCGGGCTCGGGCCCCACGGCGTGGCGGTGTAGGAGCCGGCGGCGAAGTCGTCGATGCCGTCGCCGTTGACGTCCCCCGCGTCCTCGGCGGACAGGATCTGGCCGCCGGTGTCGAAGCCGTCGATGGTGGCGACCACCCGGGTGCCGCCGGTCGGCGTGTCGATGTCCACGTCGGCGACCGAGTCGGAGCCGGAGATCACGTAGACGCGGCCGATGTTGTCGGCGCTCGGACCGTCGTAGAGGTTGTCGGTGACGGCGAAGTCGTTGAACCCGTCGTGGTTGACGTCGCCCAGGCCGGAGACCCAGTAGCCGAAGTTGCGGCTGACGACCGGGTTCGCCGTGTTCTGCGCGGCCGCGACGCTGCTGGTCACCAGGAAGCCCCGGGTGCCGAGGCTGCCGAGGTCGACGGAGGTGAAGTCCTCCGCGCCGAGCACGACCCAGACCTTCTGCACGCGGTTGGAGCCGATCGCGATGTCGTCGAGGCCGTCGCCGTTGATGTCGCCGAGGCAGGAGACGCTCATCCCGGCGAAGGTGTTGTTGGCGCCGGTCGGGCCGTCGATCCGGACGATGCCCGCGTCGGCACCGCTGCCGGCCGGGCCGCCGGCCGGGTCTGCCTTGCCGAGCAGGACGTACGCCGCGCCCACGTTGCTGTTGGGCGACTTGTCCCAGAACCAGTCGCCGGAGACGGTGTCGGCGTACTCGTCGCCGTTGACGTCGCAGGACGTGCGCGAGGACGCGTAGCCGAGGTTGCCCCCGGACTCGGAGGTCCAGCGGGTCTCGGTGACGACCGGTCCGGTCGGCGCGACCTCGGGGTCGGCGGAGGCCGGGCCGGCGCCCAGCGGGCCGAGCGGGCCGAGCGTGGTGACGCCCAGCGCGGCGACGGCGACCAGCGCCGCCTTGGCAGATTGCTTCATCGGTGTGTGCTCTTTCGGGGTTCGGGGGGCTCGGTCAGTTCGGCGCGTGGACGCCGTTGTTCTTGCCCCAGTCCGCGTTCGTGTCGAACTTCTGGGTGGCGAGCCGGACGGTGCCGAGCACACCGCCGGGGTGGACGTACTGCGGGATCGATCCCTCGAACCGCGTGGCCGAGGCCTGGTCGCCGTACGGCGTGGTGAAGACGACGTCGCCCGGCGTACCGGGATCGGTGAGCTGGAGCTGGTTGAGGTAGAAGTCGCGCTTGGCACCGTTGAACGGCGAGTCCGGCGAGACCCAGTCGTGGGCGCCGGCCGTGATCGCCTCGCTCCACGGGAAGGTGGTGGCCGGGGAGGTCGTACGCCACGCGAGGTCGATCGGGCGGGAGATGCCGTTGGCGGTCGCGGTGCTCTTCGCCGGGTCGTAGTAGCGACTGGGGTCGCGCACGCCGAACCACGGGTCGAACGAGGCCAGCTGCGCGCCGTCCGAGGTGGTGATGGTGTTGTGCCCCTCCCACACCTCGTAGAGGGCCCACTCCTGGGCGTTGCTGCCGGTGGCCCAGGCCTCGATGCACGCGGCCGTGGGGATCAGCCGCCGTCCGCCCTGGCCGGGGGGCAGCGTCGAGCCCACGGTCGCGACCGTCTGGGTGGGATCGCAGTTCGGGTTGAGCTCGTTGGAGTTGCCGAACTTGCCGAGGGTGGAGGTGATCATCGCGGTGCCGTCGTTGCACTTGACCGCGAAGAGCAGCTCGTGGGCGTTGTTGGCGGTGGCGTCCGCGGACCAGGAGCCCTGGTGGGCCTTGATCAGGTAGTCGCACTCGACCTTCGTCGTCGTACCCGGCAGGTAGAGCCAGTTCTTGTCCGCGTCGATCATCTTGACGTTGTTGGCGACGAAGACCTTGTGGCCGGCGTTGTCCTCGTGGCGCATCGAGTGGCCCTCGCCGCCGTGCATGATCCAGTGGTCGAGCTGCTCGCTGACGTAGCCGAACGGCAGACCCCGCGGCTCGCTCGGGCGCAGGTCGGCGGGTGCGTACCAGTCGGCGACCCAGCCGTAGATGTCCGACGTCGTCGGGTCCGCGCCGTGCTCGTGGCCGAAGGTGCAGAGCTGGCCGGTGGCCGGGTCGACGACGCGCGCGGGGTGCCAGGTCGGGTAGACCTTGCCGTCCGGGCCGACCGTCTCGTACGACGCGTGCAGCGTCGCCGGGCAGGTGTCGTAGTCGCCACCCTGGGAGTTCGGCACCCAGTTGCGCTGGGCGTAGGCGACCGAGAGCGCCCGCTCGCTCAGCCGCAGGGCGAGCGGCCGGGTGGTGCGGAACGGGTGCGGGGCCGACTCGGAGACGAGCAGCGCGAAGCCGGTGTCCCACGCCGTGGTGAGGTTCATCGCCACCGCGTGCGGCACCTCGAACGTCACCGAGCCGGGACCACGGCTCAGCGTGTAGCCCGCGGTGATCTTGGGCGTCCCGCTGGCCAGGAGGGTGAGCGTGCCGGCGCAACCCGTCGCGCTGGCACAGGTCAGCGGCACGGTCAGGAGGTGGTCCGCGCCGATCTCGGCGCGTTCCAGGTCCGTGCTGACCTGGGCCGACGGCGTGCGGAGCGTCCCGCTCCGGGTGACGGTGACCCGGTGCGGCCGGAGCGTGGTGACCCGGGCGGTCAGGGTCAGGCCGCCCTCGGCGGCCTCGAGCGCGGCGTGCTGGGCCGGCGTCAGCGTCCACGTGTACGACGTCGTCCGCTGCGCCGCGACGTCGACGGCCAGGCGCGTGGTGCCCACCCCGGCCAGCGTGAGGACGGCGCTCCCCGAGCAGGTCGTGCGCGCGACGCACGCGACGGACACGCCCACCCGACGGTTCGCGTCGACCGTCGTCGGCAGCGACACCTGGACCGGAGCCGCCGCCTTGCGGAGCGTGACCCGCTTCGTCACGGTGACGGTGCCCGGCCGGGTGGTCCGCACCGTGGCGGTGAGGCGCGCGCCGGAGGTCCGGGCCGCGAAGGTCCGGTACTGCGCCGGCGTCAGCACCCAGCGCAGCGTCCGGGACTTCTTGGCGGCGACCTTCCAGCGGAGCCGCTCGGACCCGACTCCCGCGAGCGACAGTGCCGTCGTACCGGAGCAGGCGGACCGGGCCGAGCAGCGGACCGTCACCGTGACGGCCCGGCCCTCGTCGACCACCGGTGTCACCGCCACCGTGACCGGAGCCGCGGCCTCGACGGGACCGGCCAGGCCGGTCAGCGCCACGGCGAGGACGACGAGAAGGACAGCCCGAGGGGTGCGGTGCCGCCAGCGGCGCGCGAGGTGCGACATGTGCTCTCTTCTGTTGGCAGGGCGCGGGCCCTGGAGGGAGTACTTAGGCTAGGGTAACCTAACTTTCTTGGTCAATCCGTGGATCCGGGGGACTCCCGGCCGCGATGAGGAGACCCGTGAGCCAGACCCCGCAGGGCGAGTCGACCTGGGCGCCCACCCGCGACGGCCGGACCCTGCACGCGGTGGTCCTCCCGGCCCGGTCGCCGACCGCCGCGGACCGGCGCCCGGTCACGGTGGTGTTCGAGGCGGGCGCGGCGGCCCGCTGGTCGTGGGCCGCGGTGCAGCCGCCGGTCGCGGACTTCGCGACCGCGGTCGCCTACGACCGGTCCGGACTGGGCCGCAGCGCGCCTGACCCGGCCGGCCGGACCTTGAGCCGGATGGCCGACGACCTCAACGACCTGCTCGATCACCTCGAGGACGGAACGGCCGGCCGCCGCTTCGTCCTGGTCGGTCACAGCGCCGGTGGCCCCCTGGTGCGCCTGGCCGCGGCGCGGCGTCCGGCCCGGGTCGGAGGACTCGTGCTGGTGGACCCGACCGACGAGGCGGCGGCGGTCCTGTTCGGTCCGGGCTTCCGGCGCCTGGAGCGCACGGCCCTCACCGTGGGCGGCGCGTTGGCGAGGGTGGGCCTGCTGCGCCTCCTCTACCGCGGGCTGGTGCGATCAGCCCCGGACGACGTGCGGCCCGCGCTGCTGGCCGAGGCCTTCACCGTCCGGGTGATGGCGACCAGCCGGGAGATCCCGGTGACCGTCGTCTCGGGCGCCCGCACGGGGGACGGGATGAGCGCGGCGATCCGGGCCGAGGCCAACGCCGCGCACGCCGTCCGTGCGGCGCGGTCGCCGTACGGGCGGCACGTGCTCGCGGAGCGCTCGGGGCACTACGTCCCGCTCACCGACCCGGAGCTGATCGTGGACGAGGTGCGCAGGCTCGTCCACCGGACGGAGGGGCTCGCACCTGACTAGGCTGCGCCCCGAGAGGTGGTGCGCCATGACAGCCCCGTCGTCGCGACGTCTGGCGGCGTTCGCGGTCGTGCTGCGCGGCTGGCGGGAGTCCGCCGGGTTGACCCAGGCCGAGCTGGCGGAGCGCTCGGGGGTCGGGGTGCGGACGGTCAGCAATCTCGAGCGCGGGATCAACACCTCGCCGTACGCCAGCACGGTGCGGCTGCTGGCCGATGCCCTGGGGCTGACCGAGGACCAGCGCACCGAGCTGCTGCGGGCGGCGCGCCGGGGCGTGGATCCGGCTGACCCGGCTGACCCGGGTGGGGAGGGGGCGCTGCCGACCGGCGGGTACCTCGGGGCCGTTCCGGTGGCGCGGCTGGTGGCCCGGGAGCGGGAGTGGGCGGCGCTCGCCGAGGCGGTGGGTGCGGTCGGTGCGGTGCCCGGGGGGCGGGGGCAGGTGGTGCTGCTGGCCGGCGAGCCCGGGATCGGCAAGACCCGGTTGGCCCAGGAGCTGGCGCTCCACGCCGCTCGGGAGGGCTTCCTGGTGGCGACCGGTCGGTGCTACGAGCCGCAGCGGGAGATGCCGTTCGCGCCGATGCTCGACGTGGCGGCCGCCCTCCAGGCGGGTGCCCGGGCTCCGGAGCGCGATGGTGTGGTCGATCGCTGGCCGCCGCTGGTGACCCTGCTGCCGCACCGGCTGCCGCCGGTCGCGGCGGCGGCGACGGCGCCGGACGCCGCGCAGCGGCTGCACCGGGCGGTGGCCGGCTTCGTGCGCGAGCTCGCCGCCGAGCAGCCGGTCGCGATCCTGGTCGACGACCTGCACTGGGCCGATGTCGCCACGGTGGAGCTGCTGACCCACCTGGCCCGGCACACCCCCGGTGACCGGGTGCTGCTGGTGGGCACCTATCGCGACACCGAGGTCGGCCTCACCCATCCCGTACGACGCCTCGGCCGCGCGCTGCAGCGCGAGGGACTGGTCCGCGTGGTGCCCGTACGCCGGCTCGAGCCCGCGGACACCGCCCGGCTGATCACCGACCGGCTCGACGAGGCGGAGGTCGCCGGCGAGCTCAGCGCCCTGGTCCACCGCCAGACCGACGGCAACCCGTTCTTCGTGGTCGAGACCCTGGCGGCGCTCGCCGAGCGGGGCGACCTGGCCCGCGTGGACGGCGCCTGGGTGGGGCGGGGGATCGACGAGCTCGTGGTGCCGGCGAGCGTGAGCGAGGCGATCGTCGAGCGGGTCCAGCGCCTGACGCCGGCGACGCAGCGGGTGCTCGAGGCGGGCAGCGTGCTCGGCGAGGTGTTCGATCCGGCCGACCTGGCCGAGGAGCCGGGCCTCGAGCAGGCGCTCGACGAGGCGGTCGCGGCGGGGCTGCTCACGGTCGAGGGCGGCCGCTACGCCTTCGACCACAGCCTGACCCGGCAGACCCTCTCGGCCGGGCTGTCCCCGATCGCCCGCCGCCGCCTGCACGGGGAGGTCGGCGCGCGTCTCGCCGACCGGCCCGCCGCCGTACGACGGCGCCGGTCGACGGAGATCGCCCGCCACCTCGAGGCCGGGGGTGAGCCGGGCCGTGCGGTGCCGTTCCTGCTCCTCGCGGGCAACGTGGCGGCGGGGCTGCACTCGCCGGGCGACGCCCTGCGGCACTACGGCCACGCGCTGGAGCTCGCCGCCGAGGTCGGGGACGAGGCGGCGACGGCCGCGGCTCGCGAGGGGCTGGGGCAGGTGCAGCTCACCACGGCCGGGTACGACGAGGCGGTCGACCACCTCAGCCGGGCCGCGGACGAGCACCGCCGGCTCGGCGACCTCGGCGCCCGGCTGCGTGCCGAGGGGCTGCTGGCCCAGGCCCAGTACCGGCGGGGTCAGGGCGAGGCGGGCGCCGTCCGGCTCGCGGAGGTGCTGGCGGGCCTGGAGCAGGAGAGCGGCCCGGACGAGCACGTCCCGGGGCTGTCGGCGCTCACCGTCGGTCTGGCCCGGGTCCGGCTCGCGCTGGGCCAGCGCCGGCCGAGCCTGGAGGCGGGCACCCGGGCGGCCGCGCTGGCCCGGCAGGAGCAGGCGGTCGCGAGCGAGGCGGACGCCGAGGCGCTGCGCGGCACCAGCCTGCTGTTCCTCGACGAGCCCGACGAGGCGGTCGCGGTGCTCACCCGGTCGATGACCCTCGCCCGGAGCGTGGACGCCCCCAACGTCGAGAGCGGCGCGATCCTCGCGCTGCAGTGGACTCTCACCATGCGCGGCGAGCTCGACCGGGCGCGGGCGATGGCCGTGCGGGGACTGGAGGTGACGCGCCGATCGGGTGACACCGATGCCGAGGCGCTGCACCTGGCCAATGCGGGGCTGACCGCGTTCTACCGGGGTGACTGGGACGAGGCGCAGCGCCACCTCGAGACCGCCATGGACCTGGCCCGGGCCCACGCCCGCACCCTCTTCTCGGGGATCCCGCCCGCCTACCTCGGCGTCCTGCGCGCGGCCCAGGGCGATGTCGCCGGCGCCGCGATCTGCTTCGACGACGCGGCGTCGGCGCCCAACCTGCTCACCTTCGAGTTCGAGGCGTACGTCGAGGCGCGGCGCGCGGCCCTGGAGCTGGAGGCCGGCAACCCGCGCACGGCGCTGGCCCGGCTCGAGCCGTGGCTCACCGTCGAGGCCCCGACCCAGATCCACGACGTGATGCTGCTCGGCACCGCGGCCGAGGCCTGTCTCGCGCTCGGCGGTGCCGCCGACCTCGACCGGGCAGAGGTCCTCGTGGCCCGGGCCCAGCGCCGGGCCGCGGCCACCCGCAACGTGATCGACGGGCTCGACGCCGACCGGGTGCAGGCGCGCTGTCTGGCGGTCCGCGGTCACCGCGAGGCGGCGGCGCGGATCCTGGAGGAGACGGCGTCCCGGGCGCGGGCCGTGCCGTGCCCGGCGGCCGAGGCCCGGGTCCACGACGACCTCGCGCGTCTCGGCTGAGCGCTGCACCGACCCACCGACTGCCCACCGACTCGTCCGAGCGCGGTGTCCGGGGCCGCCGGGACTCCTAGCCTCGACGCGCGGACCGACCGGCAGACCGGGCGGCGCACGGATGAGCGAGGAGCTGCATCGTGGGGATCCAGCACAGGTACCAGCCACGTCGGACCGGGCTGTTCGTGCTCGCCGCCGCACTCGTCCTCTCCGCGACCCAGGCGGCCGCCCCGGCCACGGCCCGGGTGACGAGCGAGGCTCCGCCGGACGACGACACGATCCTGATCCAGACCAACCCGCTGGTCGCGAGCACGAGCGTCCCGCCGCTGACGGTCAACGAGAACATCGGCACCGGGTCGATCACGGTCACCAACCCCGGTGGCACCGCGCCGACCACCCAGCAATGCATCCAGGGCAGGACCGACGCGGCCTTCTGCCTCGGCACCTCCGACCAGCTCGTCTACCCCGACGACACCCAGCTCGGTCCGATCACCATCACCGACGCCCCCACCCAGGAGAGCGGCCTGCCCGGCTCGGACCTCGACTGGATCATCGACGACGCGGTGAGCAGCGTGGCGCGCACGCACGGCGTCCGGGCCGACGACCTGGTGCGCAGCTACGCGCGCCCGGAGATCCGCGCGTTCGTGGCGATGCGGATCAACAGCATCCTCGACAAGAAGCTGTATGGCGAGCCGATGTCGCCCCAGGAGGACCGGGCCTACGTCGCGCTGGAGGAGATCTACAAGGCCAAGCTGGTCGCGAAGTCCAAGCGCGCCCTGCGCGAGTACGACCTGTGGTCCGCGAACCCCTGCGGCTACCCCGTGCCGGCCCCGCCGCCGGGCCTGCCGTACGTCGCGAACGACGTCGCGGCGAGCCAGGCCTGCCTGCCCAACCAGCTCGTGCAGGCCTTCAAGCTGATCAACAACACGCCCCCGGTCGAGGTCTTCGACGCGTGGGCGAGCTACCGCAACCCCTCGCCGCTGGTGGCCCACGGCAGCGACCCCGAGGTCGTGCGGATGCTCGGCGACACGATGGACAACTACGTCACGCTCGGCAGCCTGGGCGCCGCCCTGGCCGTCGGCGGCGCGACGGGCACCGCGATCACCGCGCTCAACCTGGCGCTGATCCACATCTGGTACTGCGAGGCGAGCACCAACGGCGTCATCACCTGGACCCTGGCCAGTGGTGGTGTCGCCTCGGTGGTCGCCGCCGTCGTGATCGCGGCGCTCGTCGCGGCCATCGCGATCTGGAAGATCGTCGAGGACGCCAAGCCGGGCATCGAGCTGCGCCGCCGGGTGACCGGTGCCGTCGCCAACGACGACCCGTTCGGGATCGAGGCCAGCCAGGCCGACTACGCCGGTCTGGACTACGCCAGTGACGACGGCCCGCAGGACCCGGCCGACCCGGCGAAGAAGGCGCTGATCCACCAGGAGGACTTCAACCGGCAGCTCGCCTCCAACACCTACGAGTGGATGATGTTCGACGGCGACGGGGAGCTCGTGCCCGACCCGCTGACCGGGTGGAACGAGGCCGGGACGACCACGGAGGGCGACCTCAAGCTCACCGACGACGGCAACGGCACCGTCTACGACCCGCTGGTCGTGCTGGCCCCCGACGGCACCCGCGACCGCACCGGCAAGCAGGTCTCCGGCTACCGGGTCAAGGTCGCCCGCGGCTGGCTCCTCGTCGCGACGCAGTACCTCGGCGAGCCTCCCACGAACGTCTACGAGCCGCGGACGAGCCTGCGGTACCGGACCCCGTCCGGCGGCTCGGCGATGGTCTCGCTGTGGCGCGACCTCAACCCCGGCGGCTCCGCGAAGACCCGGTTCGTGCACACCCGTCCGCTCGCCGCGGGCGAGGAGCCGATCGTCGAGGGCGCGAACTTCGAGCCGACGGTCAGCGACACCTGGACCCTCTCGTCGATCGGCTTCGCGACCCGCACCGTCCGGCTCGACGCGGCTGCTGCCGAGCCGGTGCTCCCGCCGATCTCGGTCGTGCCCAGCGCGCAGGGCTCGATGGTCGCCGGAACCGACGTCCGGCTGAAGGCCAACCTGTCCGACACCGCCGACGGATCGGGCACCTTCGCCTGGACCCTCCAGCGCCTCGACGAGTCGGGCGCGGTCGCGCAGACCATCCCGATGCCGGCCGGCGTACCGGCCAACTCGCCCGGCTTCCCGGTCAAGCTCAGCGCTCCCGGTCGCTACCGCGCGATCGTCGACTATGCCGACACCTCGCCGGTCCAGCACGCCGCCGGCCGGGTCGAGTTCACCGTGCTGCCGCCCGAGCCGGAGATCACCGGCACCAGTGCCAGCGACCCGCCCACGGTGCGCGACGACCGGGTCCTCGACGGCTCGCTGTCGCTCGACCTGCGGATGAAGCAGAACACCCCGACCGACACGTTCGACGTCCAGGTGGAGTGGGCCGACGACGCCCGCGGCAACAAGGTCGTGCGGAACTACACGGTCCAGTGCGTCAACGTCGGCGCGGACACCTGTGACACCGGACCGCTCCCGGTCCCGGCGCCGGGGGCGCCACCGGTCAACCCGCAGTGGAGCGGGTCCCCGACGTACCGGATCCCGGACGACCAGGACTTCCTGCCCCAGGTGACGGTGCGGATCAGCAACGGCTACGGGAACGCGGTCACCCGGGTGTTCCCGATCACCGGCGACCACCGGCCCTCCTACGACGACCTGACGCCGTCCGCGGTGATGCCGGCCGGCACCTTCTCCCGGGTCGACCTCGTCGAGGTGTTCCCCTCACCGCTGCTCACCGAGAGCCAGAAGCTGACGATCCTGCCGTACGTCTCCGCGATCGCCGACCAGCTGCCGGCCGGCGTGCACGCCGACATCGAGAAGCGCGCCGGGCGCTGGTACCTCCAGCTCGCCGGGACGCCGCAGGCGGACGCGATCGGGGCGTACACGTTCTACTTCCCCTTCGAGCAGGAGCCGCTCGGCAAGGCGCTCCGGCCGGCGCCCGCGCTGGCGACCCTGGAGGTCAAGGCCGCCAAGGAGCCGGGCTACCGGGCGGTGCTGCGGGGCACGCCGTCGGAGTTCCTCGACCGCCAGTACCGCAACACCTATCCCGACTACCGGGTGCAGGTCACGCAGGTGCTGGCCGACGAGGGCGCCGCCTACGGCACGTTCACCGGGACCGTGAAGTGCCGGCTGACGGCCGGGCCCCGGGTGATCTTCGACAAGCCCTGTGCCGCGAACGCGCGGTTCCCGTGGCCGGCCGAGCGCTACAGCGACGTGCTGGTGGCGTCGACCTACCTGCAGTCGGCGACCCAGCCGCTGTCGGACGACGGCGCCTACGCGGTCGAGCTGGGCACCCGGTTCGTCGACCCGACGCTCACCCGGATCGACGCCCCGGCGGGCATGATCCGCTACCGCCTGGCCCTGCGCGACCGCGACGCCGTGCAGCCGCCGTACAGCGGGTACCAGGTGCGGTGCTCGGTCGACGGTGCGGCCGCGGTCCCCTGCTTCGGCAACGGGACGCTGACCCTGCCGCTGAAGAAGGGCAACCACGGACTCGAGGTCCGGGTGGTGGCACCCGACCAGGCGGTCGGGACGGCGCGCGCCGTCTGGCGGGCCGAGGCCGCCGCCGGCGGCGTGAAGGTCACCGTGCCGGGCAAGCCCAAGGCGCGCGGCGCCAAGGTGCTGGTGGCGGCGAAGGGCCTCGTCCCGGGCGAGCGGTACGTCCTCCGGATCGGCGGTACGAAGGTCGCGACCGGCAAGGTGGCCACGAACGGGACGGTGCGGGTCACGGTCCGCATCCCGCGCAAGGCCCGCCTCGGCAAGGTCAAGGTCGTGGTCCGGGGGATGACCTCGGCGGCCAGCGGCAAGGCCACGCTCCGGGTGACCCGCTGACCTGACCCGGACCCGGCTCAGACCGGCCGGACGCAGCTGCACTGCGCCGCGGCGAGGGTGCCCGCACCGACCAGGTCGGGCACCGGCACCGGCGCCGGCGCCGGCTCGCCCGGGACCGCGACCGGCACCGACACCGGGACCGCGGCGCCGCGCGGCCACAGCACCAGCGCCGCGACCGCGCCGGCCGCCGCGAGCACCGCGAGGATCGACCAGGCGGGGGTGAGGCCGGCGTTCGTGCCGACCCAGCCCGCGATGGGGTAGGTGACCAGCCAGGCCAGGTGGGACAGCGAGAACTGGGCGGCGAACACCTCGGGGAGGGCGTCGGGCTCGACGGCGCCGCGCAGCACGCGTCCGGTGGGGGTGACGATGAGGGCCATGCCGCCGCCGATCAGGACCCAGACGACGGCGGTGGCGGCCCAGGAGGTGGCGTCGGTCGCGGTCAGGGTCACCGCGCCGACGACCCCGGCCACGAGGACGCCCGCGCCGGCCATCATCACGGCGCGGTCGGCGACCCGGTCGAGGACGCGGGGGAGGGCGAGGGCGACGAGGAGGGTGCCGGTCCCGGAGGCGGCGAGCATCCAGGCGACGGCGGCCTGGCTGCCGCCGAGGACGTCGCGCACGTAGTTGACCGTGCTGACCACGACGATCGCGCCGGCCGCGGCGACGACGAGGTTCAGGGCGAGGATGCCGCGCAGGCGGGGGATGCGGGCGAAGAGGCGGGTGCCGGAGGCGACCCGGTCCCAGGCGTTGGTGTGGGTGCTGGGGCGGGCGTTCGGGATCCGGGTCGAGAGCACGAGCCAGGCGGAGGCCGCGAAGCCGATCGAGGTGCCGACGAAGAGCCAGTTGAACGTCAGGAACGTCAGGGCGACGGCGGCGAGGACCGGGCTGAGCAGGCTCTCCATCGTGTACGCCACCTGGGACGCCGAGAGGGCGCGGGTGTAGTCGGCCTCGTCGGTGACCAGGTCCGGGATGACGGCCTGGAAGGTCGGGGTGAACGCCGCCGACGCCGACTGGAGCACGGCGATCAGCACGTAGATGTGCCACACCTCGCTGATGAACGGCAGCGCGAGCACCACGCCGGCGCGGACCACGTCGAGGGCGACCAGGAACAGGCGCCGGGGCAGCCGGTCGACGTACGCCGCGGCGAGGGGGGCGATGACGACGTACACGACCATCTTGATGGTCAGCGCCGTCCCGAGGACCGCGCCGGCGTCGGGGCCGGCGAGCTCGTAGGCGAGCAGCCCGAGCGCGACGGTGGCCAGCCCGGTGCCGAACAGCGCGATGATCTGGGCGCTGAACAGCCGGCGGTAGTCGCGGATCTGGAACACGCTCACGGCGCTCCCCTTCCTGGTCGAATGGCCCGAGCATATACCCCTAGGGGGTATGTGTCGAGATGAGCGCGACCGACCGGGGCGGATAGCCTGCGGGCACGTCCCGGTCCCCTCGCCGAAGGTCCGCCATGCCCGTCCCCACCGTCGCGTCGCTGTGCGCCACGCTGGGCCACCACCTGGTGCCCGCGGCGGGCTTCGAGGCGCCGGCCACCGAGGTGACGGCGGTCCACATCAGCGAGCTGCTGGAGCCGGGGGCCTACCTGTCGGGGGGCGAGCTGCTGCTGACGACGGGACTGGCGCTGCCCGCGGACGACGCCGGCTGCACCGCGTACGTCGAGCGGGTGCGGGCCGCGGGGGTCTCGGCCCTCGCGCTGGGCCTGGGCCCCGTGCACCGCACGGCGCCCGCGAGCCTGGTCCACGCCTGCCGGGCGCTCGGCGTCCCCCTGCTCGTGGTCCCGGCCGCGACGCCCTTCCTCGTCGTCTCCCGCGCCTACTGGACCGCCCGCTCCCGGACGACGGAGCGCCGCCTCCACGACGTCGTCACCGCGCACCGGTCGCTGGTCGAGGCCGCCACCGCGCCCGACCCGGCGACCGCCGTGCTGGGCCGGTTGGCGCGGTGGCTGGACGGGTGGGCGGTGCTGCTCGATGCCGACGGCGAGGTGGCGCTGGCGCAGCCGGACGTCGCGGCCGACGAGCTGCAGGTCCTCGCCGCGGAGGTCGCGCGGCTGGAGATCGCGGGCGTGCACTCCTCGGCGTCGTTCGTGGTGGGCGAGCGGGTGGTGGTCGTCTTCCCCCTCGCCGTCGGCAGCCAGGTGGTGGGCTTCCTGGCGGCCGGTGGCCGGCGCCAGATGGACGCGGTGCAGCGCCAGGTGGTGCACACCGCGGTGGCGCTGCTCAGCCTCGACGCCGTGCGCCGACGGCAGGTCGCGTCGGCGACGGCGGCGACCCGGCGCTGCGTGGCGCTGCTCCTCGACCTCGGGCTGGTCGACGCGGCCCGCCGTCTCGCGGCGGTGAGCGAGTGCCCGCCGCCCGCGCGTGAGGTCGCGGTGCTCGTGGTCCGCGGGCGCGACACGGAGGTGCTGCTCGAGGTCGTCGAGCGGTGGTGCCCCGGCGGGCTCGGCGTCCTGGAGGACCGGACGTCGGCGTGGTTCTTCCTGCCGGCCGGGCACGGTCCGGTCGCCGACCTGCGCCGCCGGCTCGACGCGGTCGACCCGTCGGCGGTGCTGGTGCTCTCGGACCTGGTCGCGGTCGAGGGCGCCGGGGTGGTGCGGGCGCGGCTGGTCCAGGAGGCTCAGGCGCTCGAGCCCGGCGCGAGCGTCGACCTGCGCCGCGACGCCGCCCGGACGGTGGCCGCGGCGGTCGACCGCTTCGTCGCGGAGGCGGGCGCCGAGCAGGCCGCGGCGCTGGTCGCCTTCCTGCGGCACCGCGGGCACTGGGGTGCCGCCGCAGACGCGCTCGGGCTGCACCGCAACACGCTGCGCTACCGGGTGGACCGCGCGGTCGAGGTGCTGGGCCTCGACCTCGACGACCCCGACGTCGCCGCCGAGACCTGGTTGGCGCTGCGGGACCGCGGCCTGACCCGCTGATCTTCGGCATTCCGACAGAACCGTCGTCGATTTCGTCAGGATCGCCCAAGACGCTGCGCCGCGCGCGCCCTACGGTCGCTCTCGTCCACCACGGAGGGAGCACCATGTCGATGCCGCAGCAGCGCCGGATCCTGGCGACGGCCATCCCCGGCCCCCGCTCGCGCGAGCGCCAGACCCGACGCCAGGCCGAGCTCGCCGACGGCCTCGGTACGACGATGCCGGTCTTCGTCGACCGCGCCGGCGGCGGGATCATCGTCGACGTCGACGACAACCACATCATCGACCTGGCCTCCGGCATCGCGGTGACCAGCGTGGGCGCCGCGCACCCCGAGGTCGCGCACCGGATCGCCGAGCAGGCCGAGCGGTTCACGCACACCTGCTTCCTCGTCACCCAGTACGACGGCTTCGTCGACGTCGCCGCGGCCCTCAACCGGCTCACGCCGGGCGAGCACGCGAAGAAGACCGCGCTGTTCAGCACCGGCGCCGAGGCGGTCGAGAACGCGATCAAGATCGCCCGCGTCGCGACCGGGCGCAGCGCGGTCGTCGTCCTCGGCCACGCCTACCACGGGCGGACCAGCCTGACGATGGCGATGACGGCGAAGAACGTCCCGTACAAGCAGGGTTTCGGGCCGCTCGCGCCGGAGGTCTACCGGGTGCCGTCGCCGTACCCGTACCGCTGGCCGTCGGGTCCCGAGCGCGCCGCGGACGAGGCGTTCGCCGCACTGCGCGAGATCGTCACGACCCAGATCGGCGCCACCAACGTGGCGGCGATCGTGGCCGAGCCGATCCAGGGCGAGGGCGGGTTCATCGTGCCGCCGCCGGGCTACCTCGCAGCGGTCCGGGAGTTCGCGACCGAGCACGGCATCGTGTTCGTCGCCGACGAGATCCAGACCGGGCTCGCCCGGACGGGCGCGATGTTCGCGTGCGAGCACGAGGGCGTCGTCCCGGACCTGATCACCACGGCCAAGGCGCTCGCCGGTGGCATGCCGCTCGCCGCGGTCACCGGCCGCGCCGAGCTGATGGACGCGGTCCCGGCCGGCGGCCTCGGCGGCACGTACGCCGGCAACCCGGTCGCGTGCGCTGCCGCGCTCGCGGCCCTCGACGTGATCGAGTCCGAGGACCTCGTCGCCCGGGCTCGGGCCATCGAGGACCGGGTGCGGCCCCGGCTGGAGCAGCTCGTCGCGCCGGGCAGCGTCGTCGGCGAGGTGCGCGGCCGTGGCGCGATGCTCGCGATCGAGCTCGTGAAGCCGGGCACCACCGAGCCGGCCCCCGAGCTGGCCAAGGCGATCGCCGAGCGCTGCCACCAGGAGGGCGTGCTGACGCTGGTCTGCGGCACGTTCGGCAACGTCATCCGGCTGCTGCCGCCGCTGGTGATCCCGTTCGACCTGCTCGACGAGGCGCTCGACGTGCTGGTCGACGCGGTGCGGAGCCTGGCATGAGCGTCACCTCCTTCGACCCACGCACGGGTGCCGTCGTCGCGACGGTCGCCGACACGAAGGACGCCGAGCTGCGGGCGGTCCTCGCCGCCGCGACGGCCGCGGCGCCGGTGCTGGCGGCGACGAGCCCGGCGCAGCGCCGTACCTGGCTGCACGCGGTGGCGGACGCCCTCGAGTCCCATCGCGACGAGCTCGCCCGGCTGGCCGACCTGGAGACGGCGCTCGGCTCGGAGCGGCTCACCGGCGAGGTGACGCGCGCGGCCGGACAGCTGCGCTTCTACGCCGAGGTCGCCGCCGAGGGCTCGTACGTCGACGTCACCGTCGACGAGCCGACCGCGACCACGCCCGGGCTGGTGCGGGTCAACCGGCCGCTCGGTCCGGTCGCGGTCTTCGGGGCGAGCAACTTCCCGTTCGCGTTCAGCGTGCTCGGCAACGACACGGCGATGGCGCTCGCGGCCGGGTGTCCGGTCGTCGCCAAGGCGCACCCGGCCCACGCCGGTCTCTCGGTGCGCCAGGCCGAGATCGCGCGCGAGGCCCTCGCCGCGGCCGGTGCCCCGCGCGGCACGTTCGCCGTGGTCAGCGGCCACCAGGTGGGTGTCGACCTCGTCCGGGCGCCGGAGATCACCGCGGTCGGCTTCACCGGCTCGCAGGCGGGCGGGATGGCGCTGTGGCGGATCGCCCACGAGCGCGACGTCGTCATCCCCGTGTACGCCGAGATGGGCACGGTCAACCCGGTCGTCGTCACGGCGGCCGGCGCCCGGGACTTCGAGGCCGTCGCGAAGGGTCTCGTCGGCTCGTTCACGCTCGGCAGCGGGCAGTTCTGCACCAAGCCCGGACTCCTCCTCGCCCCGGCCGGCGCGGGCGCGGCGCAGGCAGTCGCGGACGCGCTGCGGTCCGCTGCTCCGGAGCCCGTGATGCTGACCAGCGCGATCGCGGACGGCGTCCGCACCGGCCTCGCCGCGATGGTGGCGGCGGGTGCCGAGGTGATCGCCGAAGTGCCGGCCGCGGGGGCCGGGTGGTCCGCACCGGCTGCCGTCCTCGCCGCCCCGGCGGCCGCGCTGGCACCGGGGAGCCGGCTGCTGGAGGAGACCTTCGGTGCGGTCGTCCTCGTCGTCGAGTACGCCGACACCGCGGACCTCGCCGCCGTCCTCGGCCGGCTCCAGCCGTCGCTCGCCGCGAGCGTGTTCACCGGCGGTGCCGAGGACGACCAGGCCGGGCAGGTCGTCGGCCTGCTCAGCGGCCAGGTCGGCCGGGTCGCCGTCGACGCGTGGCCCACGGGCGTCGCGTTCACCTGGGCGCAGCAGCACGGCGGCCCGTGGCCGGCGACCTCCGCGCCGGCCGTGACCTCGGTCGGAGCCGCGGGACTCGCCCGGTTCGTGCGCCCGGTCGCCTACCAGTCCGCGCCCGACGCCTGGCTCCCGCCGGAGGCGCAGGCCGCCAACCCGTGGGGCCTCCCGCGCCGCGTCGACGGGAAGCGGCCGTGACCGGCCCCCTCGACGGCGTCCTCGTCGCCGACTTCAGCCGGGTGCTCGCCGGCCCCCTCGCCGCGTCCACCCTGGCCGATCTCGGCGCGGAGGTGATCAAGGTCGAGCGACCCGGCGTCGGCGACGACACCCGGCACTGGGGGCCGCCCTGGACCGAGACGTCCAGCTCGTACTTCGCGTGCGCCAACCGCTCCAAGAAGTCGGTCGAGCTCGACCTCGCCGACCCGGCCGACCTCGCCGTCGCCCGGGAGCTCGCCGCGCGCTGCGACGTCCTCATCGAGAACTTCAAGGCGGGGACGCTCGAGCGCCACGGCCTCGGGTACGCCGCGGTCGCGGCCGCCAACCCGGGCGTGGTCTACGCGTCCATCACCGGCTTCGGCAGCGGCGGCGGGGCCGAGCTCGCGGGCTACGACTTCCTGGTCCAGGCCGTCGGCGGGCTGATGAGCGTGACCGGGCCGCCGGGGGAGCCGACCAAGGCGGGCGTCGCGCTGGTCGACGTATTGACGTCGAAGGACGCGGTCACCGGCATCCTCGCCGCCCTGCACGCCCGGACCGCGACCGGACGCGGGCAGCGCGTGGAGGTGAACCTCCTGTCGAGCCTGCTCGGCTCGCTCGCGAACCAGGCGTCGGCGTACCTGACGACGGGGGAGGCGCCGCGCGCGATGGGCAACCAGCACCCCTCGATCGCGCCCTACGAGACGCTGGCCGCGGCCGACGGAGCGCTCGCGGTCTGCTGCGGCAATGACGCCCAATTCGCCCGTCTGGTGGGGGTTCTGGGCATCCCGGGGCTCGCCGAGGACGCCCGCTTCCGGACCAACGCCGACCGGGTCGCCCACCGCGCCGACCTCGTCGCCGCCCTGGAGACTGCGCTCGCCACGGACACCGTCGACGCGTGGGCGGAGCGCCTGGCCGGAGCCGGCCTTCCGGCCGGCAAGGTCGGCACCGTCGCCGACGGCTTCGCGCTCGCCGAGCGGCTCGGCCTGGAGCCGACCGTGGACGTGGGCGCCGGCGTACCTCGCCAGGTGCGCAGCCCGATCACGTTCTCGCAGACGCCCGTGACCACCTACTCCGCTCCGCCTCGGCTGGGGGAGCACAACGACGACATCCGCAGCATGCTGAGCAAGGAGAACTCCCGATGAGCACCTCGACCACCCTGCCTCCCTTCGAGCCCCTCGACCCGGCCGGCATCGACGACCTGCTGAGCGACGACGAGAAGGCCGTGCGTTCGTCGGTCCGCCAGCTCTGCGCCGAGCGGATCGACCCCCACGTCGCCGACTGGTTCGAGCGCGGCACCATCGACGACCTGCGCGGCCTGGCCAAGGAGCTCGGCTCGCTCGGCCTGCTCGGCATGCACCTGGAGGGCTACGGCTGCGCCGGCATGTCGGCCACCGACTACGGCCTGGCCTGCCTCGAGCTGGAGGCCAGCGACTCCGGCATCCGCTCGCTCGTTTCCGTGCAGGGCTCGCTCGCGATGTACGCGATCTGGCGCTGGGGCTCGGAGGAGCACAAGACCGAGTGGCTGCCCCGGATGGCCGCCGGCGACGCGATCGGCTGCTTCGGCCTGACCGAGCCCGACGCTGGCTCCGACCCGGGCAGCATGCGCACTCGGGCCCGCCGGGTTGCCGGAGCCGGCTCCGACTGGGTGCTCGACGGCCGGAAGATGTGGATCACCAACTCCTCGGTCGCCGACGTCGCCGTGGTCTGGGCGCAGACGGACGAGGGGGTGCGCGGGTTCGTCGTACCGACGACGACGCCGGGGTTCTCCGCCCCCGAGATCAAGCACAAGCAGTCGCTGCGCGCATCGGTCACCGGCGAGATCGTGCTCGACGGCGTCCGGCTGCCCGACGCGGCAGCCTTCCCGGAGGTCCGCGGCCTCAAGGGACCGCTGTCGTGCCTCAACGAGGCGCGCTACGGCATCGTCTGGGGCGCGATGGGCGCGGCCCGCTCGTCGCTGGAGGCGGCGCTGTCGTACGCCAACGAGCGGGTCCAGTTCGGCAGGCCGATCTCGGCCTTCCAGCTGACCCAGCAGAAGCTCGTCGACATGAACCTCGAGTACACCAAGGGCGTGCTCCTGGCCCTGCACCTCGGCCGCCGCAAGGACGCCGGCACGCTGCGCCCCGAGCAGGTCAGCCTCGGCAAGCTCAACAACGTCCGCGAGGCGCTGGAGATCTGCCGGACCGCGCGCACGGTGCTCGGCGCCAACGGGATCTCGCTGGAGTACCCGGTGATCCGGCACGCCAACAACCTGGAGTCGGTGCTCACCTACGAGGGCACGGTCGAGATGCACACGCTGGTGGTCGGTCAGGCGATGACCGGGCACGCGGCCTTCCGCTGACGGTCAGCGCGGGTCAGCCCTGGATGGTCGGGTCCTGGGGTCGTGGGTAGAGCGCGAGGGTGAGCGCGACCCCGACCGCGAGGCCGGCGAGCTGCAGGGCGACGAAGGCCGGGACGGAGCCGGGCGCGATGCCGGCGAAGGTGTCGGTGAACATCCGGCCGAGGGTGACGGCGGGGTTGGCGAACGAGGTCGAGCTGGTGAACCAGTAGGCCGCGCCGATGTAGGCGCCGACGGCTGGTGCCGCGAGCGTGGTGCGGCCGGTGCGGACCAGCGCGAAGACGAGCGCGACCAGTCCGGCGGTGGCGACGACCTCGCCGACGAGGTGGCCGCTGCTGACCCGGTCCTGGGTGGCGAGGCCTTGGTCGACCTCGAACATGACGTTGGCGAGCACGGCGCCCGCGATGCCGCCGACGACCTGGGCGACGGTGTACGCGCCGACGTGGGGGAGGGACAGCCCGGTGCGGTCGCGGCGGCCGAGGAACCAGTCGGCCAGGGAGACCACGGGGTTGAGGTGGGCGCCGGAGACCGGGCCGAGCCACACGATGAGCACGCCCAGCCCGAGCGCGGTCGCCAGGGAGTTCTCCAGGAGCTGCAGGCCGATGTCATCCGGCGACAGGTTCTGCGCGGCGATGCCGGAGCCGACGACCACGGTGACCAGGAGGCCGGTGCCGACGAGCTCGGCCAGGAGGCGCCGGGGCAGCGGTGCGGGTGGGGGAGTGCTCACGGCGCCCATCTTGACGATCAGAGATTGCTCAGTCAATCTTGAGGCAATGAACACTGAGCAAGATGCCGAGCTGGCCCGCCGGGTCGAGGTCCACGCCGCGCTCGCCGATCCGACGCGGCTGCGAGTGGTCGACCTGCTGGGCGCGGGTGATGCCGCGTCGTCCGAGCTGAGCGCCCGGCTCGGTACGCCGTCCAACCTGCTGGCCCACCACCTCAAGATCCTCGAGGCGGCGGGCGTGATCCGGCGCCGGCGCTCCGAGGGGGACGGGCGGCGCAGCTACTGGCGGCTGGTGCCCGACGTGGTCGCGCCCGCGGCGGACCCCGGGGCCGTGGCGGTGCCGCACCTGCGGACGCCGGCCCGTCTCGTGTTCGTGTGCACCGCCAACACCGCGCGCTCCCACCTCGCCGCCGCCCTCTGGCGCCAGGCGAGCCGGGTCCCGGCGGACTCCGCGGGCACCCATCCGGCCGAGCGCATCGACCGGCGGGCGGTCGCGGCAGCGCGCCGGCACCACCTCGACCTGCCCGACGTACGGCCGCAGCGGGTCGAGGACCTCGCTCCGGCGCTGACCGAGGACGACCTGGTCGTCACGGTCTGCGACCGCGCGCACGAGGAGCTGGGCGATGCCGCCCAGCTGCACTGGTCGGTACCGGACCCGGTCGCGGCCGGGGGCGCGGCCGCCTTCGACCGGGCCCACGACGAGATCGCCGGCCGGGTGCGGGTTCTGGCGGGGGGCCTGCGATGAGCGCCCCGGTCGTGCTGTTCCTGTGCGTGCACAACGCCGGTCGCTCGCAGATGGCGCTCGGGTTCTTCAACCACCACGCCAAGGGGCGGGCGATCGCGCGCTCCGGTGGGTCCGAGCCGGCCGACCAGGTCAATCCGGCCGCGGTGGCGGCGATGGCCGAGCGCGGTATCGACATCGCCCGTGAGTTCCCCAAGCCGTGGACCGACGAGATCGTGCGCGCTGCCGACGTCGTCGTCACGATGGGCTGCGGTGACGCCTGCCCCTACTTCCCGGGCAAGCGCTACGAGGACTGGAAGCTCGACGACCCCGCAGGCCTGGACGTCGACGGCGTCCGCCCGGTCCGCGACGAGATCGAGCGCCGGGTGCTGGTGCTGCTCGACGAGCTGGGCGTGCCGGCGACCGACGCCAGCAGGGCGGCGACCAGTCCCAGCAGTCCGAGGACGACGAACAGCGCCGAGTGACTGCCGGTCGCTGCCGCGACGGCGGCGCCGAACGCCGGTGCCAGCGCGGCCGCGACGCCGAGGGGTGCGTTGTAGACGCCGTTGAGCGCGGCGTAGCGCTCCGGGCCCCAGTGCTCGCTGACCACGGTCGCGCCGACGAGGGTGAACAGCCCCCGCGCGGCACCGGCGACGATCGCGATCGTGAGCAGCACCGCCACCGGCCCCGGTACGACGCCCAGCGCGAGCACCATCGCCGACAGCACGACGATCGCCAGCACCGCACGGGGGTTCGGGGGCATCCGGCGGACGAGCGCGGGGTAGAGCAGCCGCCCGACGACCTGGCCCGCGCCGCTCAGGCCGACGGCCCACGCGGCGAGCTGGACGCTGGTGCCGCGGCTCTGGAGCAGCGGGACCAGGTGCACCAGCGAGGCGTACATGACCAGTGAGGTCAGGGCTCCCGAGGTGGCGAGCAGCAGGAACGTACGGCTGGTCAGGACGTCGCGGTCGGAGGTCGTGCGGGGGCCCGCCGGGCCGCCGTACGGCGTGGGGTGCCAGGGCAGCCGCAGGGCCAGCGCGTGGGCGGGCGCCGTCGCGCCGAGCATCAGCGCGCCGAGGACGAGGTAGGTCGCGCGCCAGCCGATCCGGTCGTCGAGGAGCGCGGTGAGCGGCGCGAAGACGGTGGAGGAGAAGCCGGCGACCAGCGTGAGCGTCGTGATCGCCTGCACCCGGCGGTTGCCGAACCAGTGGGTCAGCGCGGCGAACGCGGGCGGGTAGAAGGTGCCCGCGCTCGCCGCCCCCGCCAGCAGCCAGCCGGCGCCGGCGCCGAGGATGCTCCCGGCGGTCATGACGAGACGGGGGCCGCGGCGCTGCAGGATCCGCCCGGCCAGGACGCCGGCCAGCGCCCCGAAGAGGCTGCCGGCCGAGAACGCCGCCGTGACCGCCGTCGCCGACCAGCCGGTCTCGTCGGTGATCGCCGGGGCGAGCACCGTGAACGAGTAGTAGAGGACGCCGTAGGCGATGGTCACCGTCGCGCAGAGCGCGACCAGCGCCGCCCGCGCCCGGCGTCCGGTCGGGTCGACGGGCTCAGGCGTCGACAGGGGCTCGGCCGATCTCGAGGGGCGCCGGCGCGCAGCAGCCGCTGCCCGCGCCGGCGGCGCTGTCGGGGTCGTCGAAGACGCCGGCCCCTCCGCACACGCCGGTGTCCGGCAGCTCCAGCTCGACGCGGGCGGCGGCCTCGTGGTCGCCGGCCAGCGCGGCGACGACGCTGCGGACCTGCTCGTAGCCGGTCAGCGCGAGGAAGGTCGGCGCGCGGCCGTAGGACTTCATGCCGACCAGGTAGAGGTCCGGCTCGGGCTGGGCGAGGTCGGCAGCGCCGGTGGCCCGGACCGAGCCGCAGGAGTGGAGGTTCGGGTCGATCTCGGCGGCGATCCGGCGCGGCGCCTCCAGGGTCGGGTCGAGGTCCAGGCGCAGCTCGGAAAGGAACGACAGGTCGGGGCGGAAGCCGGTCAGCACCACGATGTTGTCCGCCACGGCGAGTGCGCGCCCGTCCTCGCCGACGAGGGTCGCGCCCTCGTCGGCGTGGCGGACCTCGGCGGTGCGGAACCCGGTGACGAGCTCGACGACGCCGGCCTCGACGACCTTCTTGGCCCGCTGGCCCAGCGCGCCCCGCTCGGGCAGCTCGTCGGCCGCGCCGCCGCCGAAGGTGCCGGCGCTGACGACGCGGCGGAGGGCCCAGGTGATCCGGGTGCCGGGGTGCTGCTCGGCGATCTGGACGAGCTCGTGGACCGCGTTGAACGCCGAGTCGCCCGCGCCGACGACGACGGTGTGCCGTCCGGCGTACCGCTCGGGGGTCGCGCGGTCGGGGACCTGGTAGGAGATCCGGTCGGCGGCAGCCCGCTCACCGAGCGCCGGTACGCCGTCGGCGCCGGCGGGGCCCGGGCGGCGCCAGGTGCCGGAGGCGTCGATCACCGCCCGCGCCTCGAGCCGCGACTCGTGGCCCGCGGCGTCGACGACGTGGACCGTGAACGGCTGGGCCGCGCGGTCGGCGTCGACCAGGCGGTCGCGGCCCTTGCGCGAGACGGCGACCACCCGGGCGTCGTACCGGACGTGGGGGGCGAGCGCCCGGGCCAGCGGGGCGAGGTAGTCGGCGATCCACCGGGCGCCGGTCGGGTAGCCGGAGGCCGGCGCGGTCCAGCCGGTCGGCTCCAGCAGCCGGACCGCCGCGGCGTCGACCAGCTCGGGCCAGGCCGAGAACAGGCGTACGTGGCCCCACTCGGCGACGGCCGCACCGGGACCGCTGCCCGACTCCAGCACCAACGGCTCCAGGCCGCGCTCGCGCAGGTGGGCCGCGGCGGCCAACCCCTGCGGGCCGGCGCCGATCACCACGACAGGCAGGTCACTCATCACGTGCTCCTCAGCTCGGGGACATCATGCATCGACGGTTGTCGATGCGACAACCCTAGGGACGCATCGACAAATGTCAATGCATCGGGCAGACTCGGTGCGTGCCCACTCCGCTTCCGGTGATCCAGCCCGACGACCTGGCCGCCTGCTGCTCGCCGCTGACCGGCGGTCTGGTCAGTGACGAGACCGCGGCGACCCTGGCCCGGATGTTCAAGGCCCTCGGCGACCCCACCCGGGTCAAGCTGCTCTCGCTCATCGCGGCCTCGCCCGAGGGCGAGGCCTGCATCTGCGACCTGACCGAGCCGGTCGGGCTCAGCCAGCCCACCGTCTCGCACCACATGAAGCTGCTCGTCGACGCCGGCCTCGCGACTCGGGAGCAGCGCGGCAAGTGGGCCTACTACCGCGTCGCGCCCGCCGTGCTCGCCTCGCTGGCGACGGCGCTGGCGCCCGCGGGAGCCGGCGCATGAGCGAGGCCGCCCGCCTCCTCGCCGCGTACGACGACCAGCTGCGCACCGACGCCGAGGCCGCCGGCGCGCTGGCGGTGCGCGTGCTCGGGCCCCTGCGCCTGGTCACGTTCGCCCAGGGCCGGGGCTTCGTGACCTACCGCGACCTGGGCGGCGCCGACGCCGCGGCGATCGACGAGCTCGTCGGGCAGGCGCGGGCGCACTTCGCCGCCGACCCCGCGACCACCGAGGTCGAGTGGAAGACCCGGGCCCACGACCTCGCGCCCGGGTTGACCGAGAGCCTGGCGCGGCACGGCTTCGTCGCCGAGGAGACCGAGTCGATCATGATCGGCGAGGCGGCGAGCCTCGCGGTCGACGTACCGCTGCCGGAGGGGGTGACGATCCGCCAGGTCAGCACCGAGGCGGACGTCCGCGCGATGTGCGCCATGAGCGCACGGGCGTTCGATGACCCGCCCTCCGACGGCGAGGCGATCGCGGTCGACCTGGTGGGCCGGCTCTCCGCCGGCGACGACCTCGAGCTCTGGGTCGCCGAGGCGGACGGCGCCATGGTCTCCGCCGGCCGGCTCGAGCCGGTGCCGGGCACCGAGTTCGCCGGGATCTGGGGCGGCTCGACCCTCCCGGCGTGGCGGCGGCACGGGATCTACCGCGCCCTCACCTCCGCCCGGGCCCGCTCCGCGCTGCGCCGCGGCCGGACGCTGATCCACAGCGACTCGACGGAGTACTCGCGCCCGATCCTGGAGCGCTACGGCTTCGTCCGGGTGTCCACGACGACGCCCTACACCTGGCGGCCCTAGGACGTCCGTCCGGATCTGCGCCCGGTCACCGCTCCGTCCGTTGACAGCCCTGGTCCGTGGTCCCGAAGGTGGTCCGGCCCGGTCCTGGCGACCCAACCGAAACCTCACGCCGTCGTCGTGTCGTCGGGACCGGGCCTCCGGACGCCCGTACGGATCTCGGGCGCCCGGCCACCGGGTGCGTTGACGTCGCGTCCGGTGTCGCCGAGGGTGGACTCGGCCGGCCACTGCGGCGCGATACCTCCCATTTGTCGCGCGCGGGTGGCCGGCCTCGTCCTTCGTCGGCGCGCCTAGGGCGCGTCTGCCAAGTCCGCGCAGTAGGCGCGGACTTGGGAGACACGCCCTAGCCGAACAGCTGGGTGTTGCCGAAGACCGGCGCCTGGGCGTAGCAGAACAGCGGGTAGGTGTCGCTGGGGTCGAGCTTGTTGAGCACGATCTGGGCGACGTTCTTGCTGTAGACGATGCTCAGGTGCTCGGACTGGTCGAGCCCGCACTTGTCCTGGAGCACGATGTTGTCGACCGTGGCGCCCGGCCCGGCGGTGATGAAGCCCGCCCGGTACGGCGTGACGACCTCGTCGTTGCGCGTGACGATGTTGGTGTAGCGCTCGCCCGCGACGGTCTCGCCGTTGTCGTTGAGCTGCTGGTAGAACGGCGCCTGCGGGTTCGGTGACTGGTCGGCTTGCTGCTTCAGCGCCGGCAGTTGCAGGATGTCGAACAGCCCCATCGCCAGGCCGAAGAGCCGGAACATCTTGCCGAGCTCGGTGATGCCGGCCAGCGTGGTCGGGTGGTTGGACGGCGCGAGCGCGATCACCTGGTTCACCTTGGGGGCGCCGCCCAGGACGTTGGTGTAGTACCGCGCCAGGGCGCCGCCCTGGGAGTGGCCGATCAGGTCGACCTGGGTGGCACCGGTGGCGGCGAGCACGCGGTCGACGTACGCGGCGACCTCGCGGGCGTTGTCGATCAGGTCGCCGGTGGCGTTGACGAACGGGATCCCTGTCGTGTTGCCGTAGTTGAGCGCGAAGACGCAGTAGCCCTCGTGCTTGATCATCGGCGAGAGGCCGTTCCAGTTGGCGTAGGGGTTGGCGAGCGTCCCCTGGACGAGGACGACGGGCCGCGGGTGCTTCGCCGACGGCCGGCAGGACCAGTCGTTGGCGCCGAGGGGGTTGCGGTTCGGCTGGAGGATCGAGGTCGCGAACGCGGCCGGGATGGAGTTGTCGTCCCCGAGCTGCCCGTAGCGGAGGGCGCGGGGGAACAGGTGGCCGGCGGCCACGTCGGCCGCGGCCGGAGGGGTCGACGGCGCGATCAGGATGAGGGAGATGAGGCCGCCGAAGGCGGCGAGGGCAAGGCGTCTCATGGGCGTCTCCTGTGGGTTCCGAGAGTGAGAAGCGCGCGCTGCTCTCGCAGGGTCGGACGCGTCTTCGCGGCGCGTCAACCGCCGGGGGTCCGCGGGGCGGAGATCCCGTACGGGCGTCCGGGCGGGGCCCCGCGATCAGCGGCCGAGCGCCCCGTGGTCCGCCTCGGTCCGGTCGGCGTAGCGCTGCCCGAACGCGGCCAGGGCCTGGTCGGCGACCCGGGACTTGCCGAGGTAGGCGCCGATCGTCGCGGCGGCGCCGAGCTGGGAGTGGGCCCGCGCCAAGGTGCTCGCGCAGAGCTCGCCGTACCGGGCCAGGCCGCCGGCGTCGAGCAGGCCGAGGTCGAGCGAGCCCTTCATGTCGCGGAACTGGCGCACGTAGTACGAGCGGCCGTCCGGCGCCGTGAACCAGCCGAGGAAGGGGTCGGACGACGCCTGCATGATCAGCTGCCCGGCGACCACGCGCTCGGCGGGAGTGCTCAGGGGGTTGGCGCCGACGTGGCGCTCCAGCACTGAGGCGGTCGCCTCCTTGAGCTGGAGGAAGAGCGGGTCGCCGGTCGGATCGGTCATCAGCACCAGCAGGCAGCGGGTCCCGACGCTGCCGACGCCGACGACCTTGAGCGCCGCGTCCTGGAAGCGGAAGAGCTGGAGGACGCCCGCGACATCCGGGGGGACCGAGCGCAGGTAGGCCTCGGCGAGCGAGCGCGCGACCTCCTGGTCGAGCTCGGGCAGCCGGGTGACCAGGGGCGGCTGGTCGACGATCCGCGGTACGCCGGACCGGTCGGTGACGGTGAGCTTCTTCAGCGCCCGCTCGGAGGTGTTGCGGCGGGCCTTGGCGATGCCCTGCTCGGCGACGCGGCGCTGCCGCTCGTCCAGGGACGTCCCCCACGCGCGGAGGGTCGCGGCGTCGATGCGCTCGTAGTAGCGCGCCATCGCGGGCTTCTTGGCCAGGGTCCGCACGGCCAGCCGGTAGGCCCGCGCGGTCGCCTCGGCCGCCGCGTCGACGTCCGGGCCGGTGATCTGCTGCTGCCGCCCGGCCAGCACGACGCTGGTGACGAGCCGCTTGACGTCCCACTCCCACGGACCCGGCGTGGTCTCGTCGAAGTCGTTCACGTCGAAGACCAGCGACCGGTCCCGGGCCGCGAAGACGCCGAAGTTCGACAGGTGCGCGTCGCCGCAGGCCTGCACGTGGACCCCGGTGCTCGGGGTGGTGGCGAGGTCCGCGGCCATCACCGCGGCGGCGCCGCGGAAGTAGGCGAACGGCGACTCCGCCATCCGCTCGTGGCGCACCGGCACCAGCGCGGACAGCCGGCCCCGGTCCTGCTCGGCCAGGACGGCGACCGGGTCGCGGTCCGCGGCCGGCTCCAGCTCGGCGAGCCGCTCGCGGCCGACCACGCTCCGCAGCTCGCGCCCCCGCGCCCGCTGCTCAGCAGGCGGCGCCGCGTGGACGGGGCTGGGGGTCATCGGCCGGAGCGCCCTCAGTCCTCGCGGGAGATGTGGTCGAGCAGGTCGTCCATGGTGTCGAACGTGACGGTCTCGGTGCCGTCCTCGATCTGCACCTCGATGTCCTCGAACGCCAGGTCCGCGTCGAGCTGGACCCGGACGATGCCGTCGGGCAGCTGCAGCGGCGCGATGAACGAGAGCAGCACGGCGTCGATGAAGACGACGACCGAGGTGAGGTCGAGGTCCTCCCGCAGCGCCACCGGTACGGCGACCTCGCCGGCCGCCTCCTCGATCTCGGTGACGGTGCGGGTGACGAGCGCGTCCCACTGCTCGGGGGACAGCGCCAGGAAGGCGGCGACCCGGTCGACGAGGGCGGGCACCTCGACGTCGGAGCGGTCCTCGAGCTCGGGGTCGACGTTGATCATCACGTCGGTCCCGGTGGCCGGGAAGGCGGCCAGTCCGTAGACGAAGTCCTCCTCGGCCGCGGGCTCGCGAAGAAGGGGGGCCACGGCGTCGACGAGGTGCTGGATCTCCACGTCGGCGATCCTACGGCGTGACCTCAGGGGGCTCCTGGTCCGTCGGGGTGGGTGAGGTCGTAGGCGCGGGTGAGCTTCTGGGGGACCACCATCCGCCAGGCGTCGACGACGAGCTCGCGCGCCTCGACGGGGTCGAGCGCGGCGAGGGTGGCGTGCACCCAGTGGAAGCGGAGGTCGGACTCGGAGGGCAGCTGGAAGCGGTCGGGGTCGCCGGCGACGAGGGCGTCACGCTCCTCCTTGGGGAAGGCGAAGCCCATCACCTGCTCGTCGAGCGAGAAGGCGACGTAGACGATCTGGCCGACCCGGAACTTCAGCCGGCGCCGGACGTGGACCGGGTACGAGCGCTCGAGCTCGCTGCCCAGCGCGAGCACGTCGTCGATCGTCGCCATGGGTCCATCGTGGGGGTGGCCACCGACATCGCCGAGGTGCTCAGCCGACGGCGACCAGTCCCGCGACCAGGACGTCGTCCGGCAGGTCGAGCAGCCGGGCCCAGGCGCGGTCGTCGTAGCCCATCACGGGACAGGTGGCGAGGCCGAGCGCGGTGCCGACGAGGAGCAGGTTCTGCAGCGCGGCGCCGGCGTCGAGGTGCAGGGTCCGGTAGTGACGGGCGGGGTAGCGGCCGAGGGTGGCGCCCAGGTCGATGCCGAGCGCGATCCAGAGCGGGACCCGGGTCGCGAACGGCGGCTGGTCGAGGCTCGCTGCGAGATAGGGGGTCGGGTCGCCGGTGCGCACGGTGACCAGGCCGGGCAGCGGGAGCCGGAGGTCGGCGCGGTGGACGCCGGGGGCGAGCGGCCCGGTGCCGCGCACCACGAGCGAGGCGACGACGGAGGGCAGGCCGCCGGCGCGGGGCGCGGTGCCGATCCCGTGCCGGAGCAGGCCCGCGAGGTCGGCGAGCGGCGGCTGGACGGCGCCGAACGCGTACCGCGAGCGGCGCGCGTGCAGCACCGCCTGCAGGCTGCCGCCGGGCGTGCGGGGCGCGGGCAGCGCGCGGGTGGTGGGGGCGCACGGGCGGGGCGGGAGCAGGTCCGGGTCCGGCGTCCGGCGTACGGCGGTCGCGTTGAGGGCGTCGTGGACCGCGTGGACGAGCGCCCTCATCGCGCCACGAACAGCGGTCGTCCGCTGACCGGGTCGTCGAGGACGACGGCGTCGACGTCGAAGGCCGCCTGCAGGGTGGCGCTGGTGAGCACCTCGGCCGGCGGGCCGTCGGCGAGGATCCGGCCGTCGCGGAGGGCGACGATGCGGTCGGCGTACCGGGCGGCCTGGTTGAGGTCGTGGAGCACCATCACGACGGTGATGTCGTGGTCGTCGCGGAGGTGCTCGACCAGGCGCATGAGGTCGATCTGGTGGCGTACGTCGAGGTAGGTCGTCGGCTCGTCGAGGAGCAGCACGCCGGTCTCCTGGGCCAGGGTCATCGCGATCCAGGCGCGCTGGCGCTCGCCGCCGGACAGCGTGTCGAGGCGGCGTCCGGCGAGCGCGGAGAGGCCGGTCAGCTCGAGGGCGCGGTGCAGCGGGGCATCGTCCTGGGGGCGGAGCATCGCCCACGGTCCGCGCTGGGGATAGCGGCCCTGCTCGACGAGCTCGCGCACCGTCGCCCCCACCGGTACGACGGCCGTCTGCGGCAGCACCCCGAGCCGCCGCGCGATCTCGCGTGAGGAGTGCCGCCCCATCGGCCGGCCGTCGAGGAGCACCTCGCCACCGTGGCGCGGCAGCACCCGGGCCAGCGTCATCAGCAGCGTCGACTTGCCCGACCCGTTGGGGCCGACGAGGGCGGTGACGGTGCGGGGGGCGACGTCCAGCGTCAGCGCCGGTACGACGGTGCGCCGGCCGTGCCCGGCGGCGAGGTCGCGCGCGGCGAGCACCGGTGGGGTGGGGGTCATCGGCGGTTCTCCTTGCGGACGAGGCTGATCAGGACGGGGGCGCCGAGCAGCGCGGTGACGGCGCCGACGGGGACGCCGGCCACGTCGGTGTCGAGCCCGGGCAGCCGGATCGAGACGGAGAAGGCGGCGAGGTCGGCGAGGCTGAGCAGGACCGCGCCCAGCGTCGCCGCCACCGGGAGGAGCAGCCGGTGGTCGGCGCCGACCACGAGCCGGGCGACGTGGGGCGCGACCAGGCCGACGAAGGCGACGGCTCCGGCGGCGGCGATCGCCGCGGCCGCCGCGGCGACCGCGGCCAGCAGGACCACCGCGAGGAAGGGGGCGGTCCGCAGACCGAGCCCGACCGCGGCCGGCTCGCCGAGCGCCCAGACGTTGAGCCGGGAGGCCAGCAGCCAGGCCAGGGGCAGCAGCACGGCGAGCCACGGCCACAGCTGAGCCCAGTCCTGCGGGGTCCGCGCGTTGAGCGAGCCGACGAGCCAGCGGAGCACGACCGCGATCGGCGCGGAGTCGACGACGAGCACCAGCGAGGTCGCGGCGGAGAGGACGGCGCCCAGCAGCACGCCGGCCACGGCGAGGGAGCGCCGGCCGGCGGCGTACAGCACGGCGCCGGTGGCGAGGGCGCCCGCCATCGCTGCGGGATAGGCCAGGCCGTGCTCGGGCCAGAGGACGAGGGATCCGGTGACCGCGAGGGCCGCTCCGGCGCCGACGCCGGTGGTCGCGGGCTCGGCGAGCGGGTTGCGGACCACGGCCTGGACGAGCACGCCGGACACGGCGAGCAGGGCGCCCGCACCGAGGCCGACGAGCACGCGGGGCAGGCGGTACTGCAGCACGATCACCTCGTGCACCGGCAGTCGTGGGCGTCCGGTGAGCGCCCGGACGATGTCGCCCGGCGGCAGCTCGGAGCGGCCGAGGAACAGGTGCGCGAGGACCAGCACGAGCGCGGCCACCGCGCCGGCGGCCACGACCGTGATCGCGCGTTGGGGCCGGCTCACGGGCGCGCCCGGGGGCGGAGCAGGAGCAGTGCCGGGACGCCGACGAGCGTGGTCGCGATGCCCACCGGCACCTCGACCGGGTAGAGCAGCCGGCGCGCGGCGAGGTCCGCGAGCGCGAGCAGCAGGCCGCCGGTGAGCACCACGAGCGGCAGCACCCGGCGGGTGCTCGTCGTACCGAGGGCGCGGCGGGCGACGTGGGGCGCGAGCAGCGCGACGAACGCGACCGGCCCGCAGGCCGCGGCGACGGTGGCGGCGAGCAGGGCGGCGACGCCGACGGCCAGTACCCGGGTCCGGGTGACCGGTACGCCGAGCCCGGACGCGACCTCGTCGCCGAGGGTGAGCGCCTCGACCCGGCGGCGCAGCAGCCAGGCCACCGCGATCCCGGCGAGGACGAGCGGCACGACCGTGGTCAGGTGCGGCCAGCCGCGGGCCGCGAGGCTGCCGAGCAGGTAGCGGAAGAGCACGACCACGTTGCCCTGGGTGCCGAGGCCGACCACGGCGACCACGAGCCCGCCGCACGCCGCGGACATGGCCGCACCGACCAGGACCACGTGGTCCGGGTCGCGGGTGCGCCCGATCGTGAGCAGCACGACGGCGCCCGCGGCGAGCGCGCCGGCGAGCGCCAGCCAGGGCTGGAGCGCGAGCGGCACGGCGAGGCCGAGCACGACGATCGTGGCGACCACGACGGCCGCGCCGGAGGAGACGCCGAGCAGCTCGGGACCGGCGACCGGGTTGCGCAGGGCGTCCTGGAGCAGCAGCCCGGAGACGCCGAGCCCGGCGCCGGCGACCAGCCCGAGCAGCGCGCGGGGGAGGCGGACGTCGGCGACGGCGACGTGGAGCGGGTGCGCCGGGTCGAGGAGCGCGGCGAGCGCCGTCCCGGGGGCGGCCATCGGCTCCCCGATGCACAGCGCCGCCAGCAGGCAGCAGCCGGTCGCGAGGCCGGCCACGGCGAGGGCGGCGGTGGGGCGCACCCGGCTCGTCGAGTTAAGAATGATTATCATTTCCAACTCATCGTTCACCACAGGAGGATCCATGCGCAAACCCACCCCCCTCGCCGCCCTCGTGCCGGCGGCCCTGCTGACCGCCTCGCTGCTCGCCGCGTGCGGCGGGACGTCCGAGGCCGACGAGCCCGCCGGTGGCGCCGAGCCGATCACGCTCACCGACGACACCGGCGCCGAGATCCGGCTGTCCGGTCCGGCCGAGCGGATCGCCTGCCTGACGATGATCTGCGTCGACGCGCTGACCGAGGTCGGGATCACGCCGGTCGCCTACCGTGAGCCGCTCGCCCTCGACGAGCGCTATGCCGGACCCGATGCCGACATGCGCGAGATCACCGGTGGCTTCGGCGAGGAGAACGTCGAGGACATCGCGCTCGCCACGCCCGACCTCGTCATCGGTCTGGCCGGCGCCCAGGACGGCCTGCGCACGGCGGTCGAGGCGCACGCCCCGCTCTACCTCGTCGACCCGCACTCGTGGCGCGACTCGGTGGAGTTCCTGCGCACCATCGGCCGGATCACCGGCACCGAGCAGGCCGCGACGGACAAGGCCGACGCCTTCGTCGCGCGGGTCGAGGCCGCCGCGCAGGAGCCGAGCGAGCTGACCACCCTGTCGATGTACGGCGAGCCGGGCAGCCTCGGCGTGGACTCGGTCGAGACGCCGGTCGGCTCGCTGCTCGCCGAGGTCAGCGACTACCCGTGGCCGGCCGGCGACGACCCGTTCGCCAGCGTGGCCGTCGAGCAGATCGCCAAGGTCGACCCGGACCTGGTGTTCGCCCAGGCCTTCTCGGCCTCCAAGGACGCCGAGCCGCTCAGCGACCGGCTGGCCTCGGACCCGGTCTGGGCCGGGCTCTCCGCCGTCCGGGCCGATCGGGTCGTCGAGGTCGAGGCGCCGGTGTGGGCCACCGGCCGCGGCACCATCTCGCTCGGCCTGGTGCTCGACACCGTCGAGGAGAATCTCCGCAAATAGTATTGAGAATCATTCTCATTCTCGATACGGTCCGTGGCGCGGCCCCGATCCGTGGGTCGCGCCACCTGACGAAGGAGACACCCATGAACGAGTTCTTCACCCCCGTGAGCCACCGCGCCCAGCTCTCGACGCACAGCGCCGGCCACAGCAACGCGCTGGTCGAGAACCCCTTCGACGAGGTCGAGGGCACCGAGGGCGACTGACCGCCTGCTCGACGTGACCCACCGGTCGGTCCCCGCGCGGCGTCGCTGCGCGGGGACCGACCCCGGACCCGAAGGCCCCATGGACCTCCCGCTCTCCGCCCGCCTGCGCCCCGACGTCGCGCTGTACGCCGTCACCGGCGGCCACGTGCTGCGCACCGGCGACACCCACCACCACGTCCACCTCGACCCGCCCGAGCTGGACGCCCTGGTCGACGCCCTGGTCGCCGGCCGCGAGCCGCACCCGCCCCGCGCGCGAGCCGCACTCGCGTCGCTGGTCGCGGCCGGCCTGGCCGATCCGCGGCCGGGGCGCGTGCGCGTGACGGGGACGGGGGTCCTGGCCGGCGCGCTGCGCGCGGCGCTGGTCCGGATGGGGGCCGACACCTCGCCCGACGCCGCGCCCGACACCTCGCCCGGCGGGACGCCGGTGCTCGCGCTGGACCACGACGACCTTCCCGACGGCGGTGACCTCGGGGCGACCGCCTGCTGGGTGAGCGGGCACCGGGTGCTGCTCGCACCGCCCGCCGTCCCGGCCGGTCAGGTCGCCGCCCGGCACCACGCGGCGACGCTCCACCGCGACACCGACCGGCGGGTCGCGCGCCGGTCCGGTGCCGGCGTCCGCTCGGGGATGCCGGCCCTGGCCGGGGCCGGGCTCGAGCTCGCCGCGGTGCAGGTGGCGGCCGAGCTGCTGCGGGCCGAGCGTCCGGCGTACGAGGTGGTCGTCGTCGACCTCGTCGCGCTGACGACGTCGCGGCACCCGGTGCTGCCGGTACCGCCGGCGCCGCGATGAGGTCGTGGCACGGCGCCGTCGCCGGGCTCGCCACCTGGACCTGGCTGCCGAATGCCTCTCCGCGGGCCGTGCTCGTCGCCCGCACGCCCTACGGCGCGGCGTCCCACGCGGCTGAGGCGCGGGGCTGGACCGGCCACGGCATCGGCCTCGTCGTCCAGGACGTCCGGGGTCGGCACGCCTCACCCGGCGCCTTCCACCCCTACGCCGAGCCCGGCACCGGGGACGGGCCGGCGCTGCTGGACTGGGTCCGCGGCTGGGCGGAGGCGCCCGTCGTCCTGCTGGGCACCTCGTACGGCGCGCACGCCGCGCTGGCCACGCTCGCCGAGACCGCCGCACCGGACGGGGTGGTCCTCGCCGTCCCCGCGCTCGGTCTCGGCGAGACGGCGCGCACCCGGGGCGGCGTCCTCCAGCTGGCCTCCCGGCTGGGGTGGTGGCTCGCCCAGGACGTCCGCCGGCCCTGGGCCGACGTCCTCGCCGCCCGCCGCCAGGACGCCGAGCGGGCGGCGCTCGTCGCGGGTCTCACCTGCCCGCTGTTGGCGATCGGCGGCACCGACGACTACTTCGCGCACGACACCGTCGACCTGTGGTCGGCCTGGGGCGGGCCGGCCCGGCTGGTCCTCGGGCCGTGGGACCACGGGCTCGCCGGAGCGCGCCGGGCGGCGCGCATCCTGGACTGGCTCGACGGCCTGCTCGCCGGGCGGCCCGCGACGGGCGCGCTCACCCTCGACCGGGCCGGCACCACCCGGACCGCAGCGCCCGCACTGGCGAGCGTCCGGCTGGCCGAGGTCGCCGCGGACGAGCAGTGGTGCGCGTCGCTCGTCGTCCGCGCCCCGGACGGCGGCGCGCGCGAGATCGCGCACGGCGCCGCGCGCGGTGACCGGATCACCCTCGGCCCGGTCGTGCTGGCCGACGGCGAGCGTCCCGGCCTGGCGCTGCGGCTGAGCCCCGACGACTTCCCCCGCTACGCCCGGTCGCACCGCCGACCGGGCGCCGTCCCCGACCACCACCTGGAGCTCACCGCATGACCGAACCGGCCACCCTGACCGTCGACAGCCTGGTCGACCCGCACTTCGGCCTGGTGACCGGGCTGCACCCGGTCGAGCGACTGCCCGGCCTGCCGCCGGCGTACGTCGGCATCACCGCCGAGGTCGCCGACTCCCGGGTGCACGGCAACTGGCCCAGCGACCGGGTCTCGCTGGGCACCACCTTCGGCGACCCCGCGGGCGCCCGGATCGCCGCGATCGGCGAGGCGGTCGAGCGCTACTGCGGCAACTACGTGCCCGACGGGCTGCTGCGCGCCTCGGCCCGGGACCTGGCCGCGGCGGGGCACCGGCTGCTCGGGCCGGAGGACCTGCGGTTCTTCGCGGACTGGCAGCACGCCCGGCCCGGCTTCCCCTTCGCGCGGTTCACCGACGACCTGGAGATCGCCTGGGTCGAGGGCCGCGGGGAGGACGGCCCGGTGCTGGTCCCGGCGTCCTGGGCCCACCTCAACTGGCGCACGGGCGCCCGCCGGGGCGAGCCCTTCCTGCACCCGGTCAACTACGCGGGCATCGCCACCGGTCAGGACGTCGCCGACGCGACCCGCCGCGGCCTGCTCGAGCTCGTCGAGCGCGACGCGCTGTCGCTGTGGTGGCACCTCGGGCTGTCCGCGCCGCGGATCGACCCGGCGAGCGTGCCGGGTCTGCGCGAGCACCTGGCGGGCTCCCGGCTGGAGGTGCACCTGGTCGCGCTGCCCGCGTGGTTCGGCGTACCGGTGGTCGCGGCGCTGGTCCACGACCCCCTCACCGGGATCGCGGCCGGCGGCTTCTCGGCCAAGCTCGACCCCGCCGAGACGGCGCTCAAGGCGGTCCTGGAGGCGATCCACAGCTGGGTCTTCACCCAGGGACTCCTCGACGCCGACGGCTGGGTCTTCGCGGCGATCGGGGCCGGCATCCTCTCCGAGGGCCTCTACCTGCCGCACCGGCCCGAGCGCGACTACCTCGCCGTCGCGGGTGGTGCCCAGCAGGCCGCCGTGCGCGACCTCGGCGCCCAGGCCCAGGTCTGGCTCGACCCGGAGGTCCAGCGCACGCTGATGCCCCGCTTCACCGCCCCCGGTACGACGGTCGGGCTCGACGCGCTCCCCACCGGCACCGAGGCCGGACTGCGCGCCGCCCTCGCCGCCGCGGGCCACGAGGTCGTCGTCTGCGACCTCACCACCCCGGACATCGCGCTCACCCCGCTGCGGGTGGTGCGCGTCTGCGCGCGCGGTCTGGTCCCCAACGCGCCGGCGGCCTTCCCCTACTACGGGCTGCCGCGCTGGACCGAGCTCGCCGGCCGGGCGCCGACCCCGGAGTCCCTCGTCCTGCTGCCCCCGCCCAGCCTGTGAGCGCCCTCGCGGACCCGACCTACCGGCGCTTCCTCGCGGCCCGGACGGTCGCGATGGCGGGCAACGCGCTGACCATGGTCGCGCTGCCGGTGCTCGTCTACCGGCTCACCGGCAGCGCGACGCTCACCGCGCTGGTCGCGGCGGCCGAGACCGCGCCGTACCTGGTGGTGGGGCTGCCCGCCGGCGCGCTCGTCGACCGCTGGAACCGGCGCCGGGTGCTCGTCGTGACCGGTGCGGCGAGCGGGCTCGCGCTGCTCACCGTGCCGCTCGCCGACGTCCTGGGCGTGCTGGGCTTCGGGCAGGTGCTGGCGGTGGCGACCCTGGTCTCGACGCTCTTCGTGTTCGCCGACGCCGCGTCGTTCGGGGTGGTGCCGCAGATGGTCGGGCGGGAGCGGGTCGCCTCGGCGACCTCGACCCTCGTCACCGTCGGTACGGCGATCGGCCTGGTCGGTCCGCTCGTCGCGGGCCTGCTCGTCACCACCACCTCGCCGGCCCTCGCGATCGGCATCGACGGGGCGGCGTACCTGGTGGTGGCGGGGGTCGTCGCCCGGCTCCGCTGGCCCGGCAGCGAGGACCGCACCGGGCCCGCCCCGGGACGCCGGCTGCGCGGCGAGGTCGCCGACGGCCTGCGCTTCATCTGGGCCACGCCCGTCGTGCGCTGGCTGACCGTGCTCGGCACCGGCGCGAGCCTGGCCGGCGGCGCGGCGTCCGGCCTGCTCGTCGTGGTCGGCGTCGAGCAGCTCGGTCTCGCCGCGGACTCACCCGCGCTCGGCTGGCTGTTCGCGGCCGGGGCGCTCGGCACGTTCGTCGCCAGCCTCGCGCTGCCCCGGGTGCAGGCCCGCCTGGGCGTCGGCATCATCTCCGTCACCGGGTACGCCGTCGGGCTGGTCGCCCTGCTCGCCCTCGCGGCCACCTCGACGCTGGTCCTCGCCCTGCCGCTGCTCGTGGTGCTCAACTTCGCGATGACCTCGCTCATCGTCAACGGCATCGTCACCCGCCAGGTGGTCACCCCCGACCACCTCCAGTCGCGGGTCAACACGACCGCCCGGCTCATCGCCTGGGGCGGCAGCCCCCTCGGCGCCGCCCTGGCCGGCGTCATCGCCGGCGCGGCCGGCACCCCCTGGGCACTGCGCGCCGCCTCGCTCGGCCTGCTCGCCAGCCTGGTGGTCGCGCTGGTCGTCGGGGTGGTCCGGTTCGCCCGGCTCGACGTGCTGCGCGAGCAGGCGTTCGGCCCGGCGCCCGAGGGCGCGGCCGGTCAGCGGTAGACGTGGTCCGGCGTGAGCAGCGCCGTGATCGGGCTGACCACCGACCCGGCGAGGTTGTGCTTCTCGTCCTCGGCGTCGGTGTTGGTCATCGCGACGAGGGTCAGGTCCGCCTCGGGCAGGTAGACGACGACCGTCTTGTAGCCGGGCAGGCTGCCGTTGTGCCCGATCCAGCCGTTGACGTCGAACAGGCCGAGGCCGTACCCGGCACCGTCGGCGTCCTCCGCGAGCGGCCGGGTCCGCAGCCGCTCGGCCTGGAGGGCGGGCGAGAGCAGCGTGCCCTTCGCCAGGGCGGGTGCCCAGATCCGCAGGTCCTCCATCGTCGAGGTCATCGCGCCGGCGGCCCACGCCCACGACGGGTTCCAGTCGGTCACGTCCTGCAGCGAGCCGTCGGCCGTCTGGTTGGTGGTCCCCCGGGCGTGCGGGTCGGGAATCTCGGTGCCGGTCGGCAGCACGGTGTCGCCCAGGCCGAGCGGGGCGGTGACGAGTTCGGCGATCACTTCGGCGAGCTCCTGGCCGGTGACCTTCTCGATCACCATGCCCAGCAGGACGGTGTTCGTGTTGGAGTAGGCGACCTCGCTCCCCGGCGCGAACCGCGGCGCGGTGCCCTTGATCCGGGCGACGAGCGAGGCGGGCTCCATCCCGGCCGCGGGATCGGCCAGGTAGTCCGGCACGAAGTCCGGCGTGAACGTGTAGTCGTCGAGCCCCGAGGTCATCCCCGCGAGCTGGCGCAACGTGATCCGGTCCCCGGCGGGGACGCCGTCGACGTACCGGTCGACGGGGTCGTCGAGGTCCACCCGGCCCTGGTCGACCAGGACGAGCAGCGCGGTGACCGTGAAGGTCTTGGTGACGCTCCCGATCCGGTGGAAGAGGTCGGTCCGCATCGGGGCGCCGGTGGCGCGGTCGGCGACCCCGGCCGCGGCGACGTACTCGCCGTCCTTGCCCCAGACGCCGACGGCGACACCGGGCAGGTCGCCGCTGCGGACCGCGCGGGCCAGGATCTTGTCGAGGCGGGCGGTCACGCCGGCGGGGAGCGGTTGCCCGGCGGGGGCGCCGGTGCTCGCGCCCGCGCTGGGGCTCGAGGTGGGGCTGGTGTCGGGGTCGTCGGACCCGCACGCGGTGAGGGTCGTGGTGGTCAGCAGGGCGGCGAGGGCGAGTCCGGTGAGGCGCACGTCGTCCAGCCTGTCGACCCGCGCGCCGGCGCGCGCCGGGCGACGGGATGGAGCGGGGGAGACTCGCGGCCCCGGCCGTCCCCTACTTCGGTAGGAGCGGCCGCCTTGGGTGGATCTACTATCTTCTCTAGTACTTCGTCGTCGCGGTGCCAAGGAGATTCACGGGTGGGTTCGGATCCGCGGCACCGCGCCCCCGCGTGCGAGCGGCGCCCCCGCCCCGTCGCGGGCCGGCGCAAGGCCGAGCGGACGTCGACCCGGTCCGGTACGGCGTCCGGTCGCCCCCACCTCGCCGGCGCGATCGTCGCCGGCGTCGCCACGGTGGGCGCGGTGGTCCTCGGCACCTTGTCGACCACCGGTGCCTCCGCGCCGCCGACCGCCGCGATCGACCCGGTCCGCCCGGCCGCGGCCGCCGACGGCGGCACCGGGGCGCGGGAGAGCGAGCGCGCGCGGGAACGGGCCGTCGACGAGCGCCTGCTCTCCGGCACCCTGAGCCGCAGCGCGACCCGCGCCACCAGCGGGACCACCAACCGCGTCCCCGGCTGGCTCGAGGGCTGCCGTCGCACGCCGCAGACGCTGGACAGCCCCAACGGCCAGATCCCGGAGGAGGACCTCTGCGAGCTGCCCGACGGCTTCCTGCTCCGCGGGGACGCCGCGGCCGCGTGGTCGCGCCTCGCCTCGTCGTACGAGCGGCGGTTCGGGAGCGAGGTCTGCATGACCGACGCCTACCGCGACCTCGGCTCGCAGCAGCGCCTCGCCGCGATCAAGCCCGGGCTCGCCGCGCGTCCCGGCACCAGCAACCACGGCTGGGGCGTCGCGGTCGACCTGTGCGGTGGGGTCGAGCGGTTCGACAGCGAGCAGCACCGGTGGTTCAGCGAGAACGCCGGCGGCTTCGGCTGGGTCAACCCGGGCTGGGCACGTGAGCACGGGTCACGGCCGGAGCCGTGGCACTGGGAGTACATCGGGACGCCCTAGGGCATGGCTCCGCGGTGCAGGATGGCTCCCATGGGCAGACGGGCCGTCGCGGCGCTGGTGACCGGCGGGCTGCTGCTCGCCGGGTGCACCGGTCCCGACGCCGATACCGACCCCGACCGGCTCACCCTCACGCCCGCCGCGTCGACCACGGTCCTCGAGCCGTGCGTCCCGACGGGTGGGCTCGACACCATCGACGAGCTCAACCGGTTCGTCACCCGCACCCGGGGCGACGTCGCGTTCGCGGGCGGGGACGTCGGCGCGAGCGTCCGGCTCCAGGACGGCCGCGGCATGTTCGTCTTCGGTGACACCCTGCGCGGGCCGGACTTCGACGGGCAGCAGTTCGTGCACAACTCGATGCTGCTCTTCTCGCCCGGGTGCGGTCAGGTGGTGCTGCCGCGCGACCGGGGCGCCGTCGTACCGGACCGGGCGGACGGGGTGGGGTACTGGCCGATGTCGATCGCCGCGGTCTCCCGCGACGGCTACGACCTGGTCGGCGTCGGCGTGCAGCGGGTCCGCCCCAAGCCGGGCTCCGGCGTGTTCGGCTTCGACATCCTCGGTCCGGCGGTCGCCCTCTTCCGGGTCCCGCCCGGCGAGGCGCCCGACCTCGTCTCGGTCCGCGACGTCGGCCCGGACGCCGTCGACCCGAGCCGTCCGATGTGGGGCGCCGCCGCGGTGGTGGACGACGGGTGGGCCTATCTCTACGCGACCTCGCGCGATCGCGACGCCCTCGCCACCGGCTTCGACCTGCGGGTCGCCCGGAGCCGCCCCGAGTCGGTCGGCGACCCGAGGGCGTGGGAGTACTGGGACGGCACCGCCTGGACGCCGGACGCGGACCGCGCCGCCGTCCTGATCCCGCGCCAGGGTGGGGTCTCGCAGACGCTGAGCGTCTTCCGTGACGGCGACCGCTGGTACGCGATCAGCAAGCGCGACGAGGTGCTCGGCCGCGACCTCGTCGTCTGGGAGGCCCCGGCCCCGACCGGCCCGTTCGTCGCCGCCCCGCCGGTCGCCGAGATCCCGTCGGACGCCGCGACCGGAACCCTGCGCTACCTGCCCCTGGCCCACCCGGACCTGCTGCCCGAGCCGGGCACCGTGGTGGTGAGCTACAGCGAGAACAACACCGACTTCGCCGTCGTGCGCGACGACCCGCGGCGCTACCGGCCGCGCTTCCTGCGGGTGCGGCTACCCGGCGGCTGAGCGCTGCCGCCGCCGTTCGACGAGCAGGTGCGCGCCGACGACGGCGACGAGGTACCAGAGCACGGCCGAGCTGCGCAGGTCCGCGCCGCGCGCCGCGATCACCAGCGGTACGGCGACGCCCGTGACCAGCCAGAAGAACGGCTGGACCACGTGGAGACCGCGCGAGCACAGGCTCGCGACCAGGCCCAGCGTGAACCAGACCGCGACCGCCCCGCACAGCAGCCAGCGCTGCGGCTCGTCGAGCGGCTCACCGCCGTGGCCGACGGCGGCGCCGATGGCCGCTGCCGCGGCGGCGAGGGACGCCGTCGTACCGGCGTGGAGGGCGAGGGCCAGCCGCTGCGGCACGGTGCCCGGCCGCAGGTGCGGGACGCCGGCGTGCCCGTGGACGACGGACAGCCCCCACATCCCGGCGAGCAGCAGGAAGGCGGCCAGCCCGGTGCCGAGCAGGGCGCCGTCCCAGACCGCGCCGGACGCCGCCCGCACGCTCTGGATCACGCCCTCGCCGAGCACGATGATCACGAACAGGCCGAGGCGCTCGGCGAGGTGCTCGGCTTCGAAGCGCACCGGCACGAGCCCGTCGAACCGGCTCATCCGCTCGGGGTCGCGGCGCGACATCGCGTCGATGCGCTGCTGCGCGCCCTCCATCATGTCGTCGCCGGAGACGACGACGAGGAGGAAGAGGTCGATCGCGATCCCCAGCCCCCACAGGACGAACTTCCACGGCTCGTCGACCCACACCGAGACCAGGAACGGGATCGCACCGGTGATCTGCTGGGCGAGCGGCCAGTCGACGACGACCGCACCCCGGCGCCAGGAGCCCGCGCCGATCACCCGGGTGACGACATAGGCGACCGCGAAGGCGTTGGTCATCGTGATCCCGGCGCCCTCGGCACCGTCGGCGCCGTGGTGCAGCACCTCCTCGGCGACCCCGGGCGTCGCCGCGGCCATCACCGCGAGGCCGAACATGCCGGCCAGCAGCCGCACGGTCCGGGTCTGCGCGCCGCTGGCGTTGCCGTAGAGCATGAACGTGGTCCAGCTCAGCCAGAACGTCAGGAAGAGCGCGGCGTACAGCAGCAGTCCGCGTCCGCCCACGTCCTCGTGGACGACGTGCGCGAGGGTCCCGACGCCCGCCACGACGACGAGGTCGAAGAACAGCTCGGCCCAGCTCGCGTGGCGCTCCTCGGTCACCGTCCGGTCCTCGGTGGTCATGCGCGGAGTCAACCACGCCGGAGCGACCCAGGAATCGTCGAGAATCGGGGCTTGACCTTGACGCAGCGTCAACCTTCCACGCTGTTCTCATGAACCTCACGACACCCGCCATCGAGGTCGCCGCCCTCCGCAAGACGTACGGCGACCAGGTCGTCCTCGACGGCCTCGACCTCACCGTGCCGGCGGGCACGGTCTATGCGCTCCTCGGCCCCAACGGGGCCGGCAAGACCACCACGGTCAACATCTGCTCGACCCTGCTGGCGCCCGACGCGGGCACCGTCGCCGTCGCCGGGCACGACGTCCGCACCCAGGCCGACGCGGTCCGCCGCTCGATCGGCCTGACCGGTCAGTTCTCGGCGATCGACGAGCTGCTCACCGGGCGCGAGAACCTGCGGCTGATGGCCGATCTCGCGCACCTGCCCAAGCCGGACGCCCGGGCCCGGGTCGACGAGCAGCTCGCCCGGTTCGGCCTGACCGATGCGGCGGACCGGCGCGCGGCGACGTACTCGGGCGGGATGAAGCGGCGCCTGGACCTGGCGATGACCCTGGTCAGCCGCCCGCAGGTGATCTTCCTCGACGAGCCCACGACCGGCCTCGACCCGCGCAGCCGCCGCGACCTGTGGCAGATCGTGCGCGAGCTCGTCGCCGACGGCGTCACGATCCTGCTCACCACCCAGTACCTCGAGGAGGCCGACCAGCTCGCCCACACCGTGGGCCTCCTGGACGGCGGCCGCCTGGTCGCCGAGGGCACTCCGGCGCAGCTCAAGGAGCAGGCCGGCGGCGAGACCCTCGACGACGTCTTCCTCGCCCTCACCGGGCACCCGGCCCGCACCGACCAGACCGACGACGAGAACGACGACGAGAACGAGAACGAGAAGGAGGCGGTCCGATGACCACCCTCGCCCACACCGTGCGCGACTCGCGCACCATGCTGCGCCGCAACCTCAAGCACATGCTGCGCTACCCGTCGCTGACGATCATGCTCATCGCCCAGCCGGTGCTGTTCCTGCTGCTCTTCGTCTACGTCTTCGGCGGCACCATGGGCGCCGGCCTGCCGGGCGGCGGCGGCCGCGACGCCTACCTGGCGTACGTCGCTCCCGCGATCCTCATCATCACCGTCTCCTCGGTCGCGCTCAGCATCGCGATCTACGCCGCCAAGGACGCCACCGAGGGCATCATCGACCGGTTCCGGACCATGCCGATCGCGAAGTCCTCGGTCCTCACCGGGCTCGTCGGGGCGGCCGTCCTCCAGACCGCGTTCGCGGTCGCCGTGGTGCTCGGCCTCGCCGTGGCCCTGGGCTACCGCCCCGACGCGGGGATCGCCGGCTGGCTCGGCGCGATCGGCATCCTGACCCTGCTGGCGATCGCGCTCACCTGGCTCTGCGTGGCCCTCGGCCTGGCCGCCGGCAGCGTGGAGACGGCGAGCAACACCCCCATGTTCCTGATGCTCCTGCCCTTCCTGTCCAGCGCCTTCGTGCCCACCGACTCGATGTCGACCGGCCTGGCCTGGGTGGCCGAGCACCAGCCGTTCACGCCGATCATCGACACCCTGCGCGCCTTCCTCGCCGGGGGCGACCCGGGCTCGGACGCGGTGTGGGCGATCGGGTGGTGCGTGCTCGTCACGGTGCTGTGCTTCGCGTGGGCACGTCGCCTGTTCAGCCGGGTTCGGGCAGGCTGACCCCTGTGCTGACCATCGGCGAGCTGGCGTCGTACGCCGGCGTGACCATCCGCGCCGTCCGGCACTACCACGCCAAGGGGCTGCTGCCGGAGCCCGAGCGGGACCACTCCGGCTACCGCCGCTACGACGCCCGCGCGGTGGCCGAGCTGATCAAGATCCGCACGCTGGCCGAGGCCGGCGTACCGCTCGCCCGGGTGGCGGAGCTGCTCGACGCGGACGCCGACGAGTTCGCCGCCGCGGTCGCCGACATCGACCGGCGGCTGCGGGCGGAGATCCGGGAGCGGCAGCGGCACCGGGAGCGGATCGCCCAGCTCGCGGCGGGCGACAACCTGGCGCTGCCGCCCGAGGCGGTCGCCTACCTCGACCGGATGCGCGCGCTCGGGTTCTCCGACCTGCTCATCGCCGGTGAGCGCGACGCGTGGATCCTCGTCGCGGCACAGATGCCCGAGCACATGCCGCTGTTCATGGCGCTCAAGGAGGCCCAGCTCGACGACGCCGCGACCGACGAGCTGCTGCGCGACCTCGGCGACGCGATCGGGTGGGCGCCCGACGACCCGCGGCTGCCGGGGCTGGCCGACCGGCTGGTGGGGACGCTGGAGACGGCCGAGGAGGTGGACCAGGCGACCTGGGACGACGTCCCGATCCCCGACAGCCTGGTCGCGCTGCTCGACTCGGTGTTCGTCGACCTGGTCCCGATGGCGCCGCGCCTGATGGCCCTGCTCGAGGAGCGCGGCTGGACCGGCTGGACCAAGCTGGAGCGGATCACCTCCTGACCACCGCTGCCCCTGGCGGCGGGCGGGGCGTAACGTGGCACCCGTGACTCGGGATCTTGCACACGCCTCGCGGACCTACCCGGTACGACAGCTCGTCGCCTACCGCCGGCTGATCGTCAACGGCGAGCGCGTCGACCCCGACCGGGTCGTCGCCGAGTACGCCCGGGCCAACCCGGGTGTCGACCTCGACGCCCGCTCGACGGTCAGCGACTGGCAGGCCGGCACCCTCCCCGGCGGCGGTACCCGCGTCGGCGACACCGCCGAGCGGCTGCAGGGCCTGCCCATCAGGTGAGCCACGACGAAGGAGTCCGGATCGAGCGGCTCGGCCGCGTCGGCCGGATCGTGCTCGACCGCCCCCGGGCGCTCAACGCGCTGACCCTCACCATGGTCGAGCGGATCCACGCCGCGCTCGACGAGTGGCGCCACGACCCGGACCTGCGCGCGGTCACCGTCGAGAGCGCCTCGGAGCGCGCGTTCTGCGCGGGCGGCGACATCCGCCGGGTCCGCGAGAACACGCTGGCCGGGCGGCACGACGAGAGCCTGCGCTTCTTCACCACCGAGTACGCCGTCAACGCGCTCCTCGGCGCCTACCCGGTCCCCGTCGTGGCGCTCGTCGGCGGCCTCTGCCTCGGCGGCGGGATGGGCCTGAGCGTGCACGGACCCTTCCGCGTGGTCGGGCCGGACGCGTCCTTCGCCATGCCGGAGACCAAGATCGGCTTCTTCCCCGACGTCGGCGCCACGCACGTCCTGCCCCGGCTGCCCGGTGCGGTCGGGCGCTACCTCGGGTTGACCGGCGCCCGGGTCGGTGCGGCCGACGCCCTCGCGCTCGGCCTGGCCACCCACGCCTGCTCCGCGGCCGACCTGGCCCGGCTGCCCGGGCTCATCGACGCCCACGACGGCCCGCTCGAGACGCTGCTGCGCTCGCTCGCCCCGGCCGACGCCCTCGACCAGCCGGGGCCGCTCAGCGCCGTCCGGGCGGACATCGACCGGGTGTTCGGCGCGGCCGACCTGGCCGGCGTACGGGATCGGCTCGGCGCGCTCGACAGCGACTGGGCCAAGGAGACCCGGGCGGCCCTCGACGCCGCCTCCCCGGCCAGCCTCGCGCTCACCGACCGGCTGCTCGCCGAGGGTCGCGAGCGCGACCTGCCCGGCTGCCTGGCCGCCGAGCTCGACGCCGCCCGGACGACGATCGCGAGCCCCGACTTCGTCGAGGGCGTCCGCGCGGTGCTGGTCGACAAGGACCACGCGCCCCGCTGGGCGCCCATGCCGACGGTCCGGCCGGCCACGACCGCCGACCTCGACGCGATCTTCGCGATCCGCACGAGCGTCACCGAGAACCACCTCTCCCGCGACCAGCTCACCGAGCTCGGCATCACCGCCGACGCGCTGGGCGCCGCGATCGCCGACGGCCCGGAGTGCCTCTGGGTCGCCGAGGTGGCCGGCGTACCGGCCGGCTTCGCGATGGTCGACACCGACGACGCGTGCGTGTTCGCCTGCTTCGTCGGCCCCGAGCACGAGGGCCTCGGCCTCGGCCGGCTGCTCATGGAGCGTGCCGAGAGCGCCCTGCTCGCCGACCACCCGGTGATCTGGCTGACCACCGACGGCGCCAGCCGCGCGGCCGGCTTCTACCGCCGGCTCGGGTGGACGGCGGTCGCCGACCTGCCCGACGGCGACCTCCGGTTCGAGAAGCGCCGCTAGGCGCCGGCCCGCTCCGCGAGCCGCACCGCCGCGTGCCGGACGACGTCCACCTCGTCGGCGTCGCGGGCCAGCTCGTGCGGGACGTCGCCCCCGAGCAGTCCCGCGGGCTGGGTGAGCCAGGACCACACCTGCCACGGATCCGTCCCCGCCGCCAGCAGCGGCTCCAGGATCGCGCCCAGCTCGGGCCGCAGCTCACCGGCGTCGGTGAGCTGGAAGGCGGGCACCAGCACCCCACCGTCGTGCGGTACGACGAGCAGCGCGTGCCGCTCGGCCGCCTTGTGCACCGCGAACCGGGTCGCGTTCTCCGTCGCGCCGCGGACCGCGGCCAGGCTGGCGTAGGTGTGCGCCGGGCTGGCCAGCAGCGCGGCCCGGACCCGGGCCCGGCGGCGCAGCTGCACCAACGCCAGCGGTACGGCGTGGGCCGGGTCCTCGCCGTCCTGGTGCAGGACCCGGTCGAGGTCGGTGAGCTGCTCCGCGCTCAGCGGCATCCCGGTGCCGGGGTCGCGCCAGCGGACCACGCCGCCGAGGTCGCGCTCGAAGGTCGGCAGCCCGGCGTCCGCCAGGTGGTCGCCCAGGCCGAGGCCCTCGAGCCAGGTCGCGAGCCGCTCACCGGTCGTCGCGGAGTCGTCGTGCATGCGTCCAGCCTGCCACCGTCCCGGACCGGCTCAGCGGTGCCCCCGTCGCGGCGCCAGTCGCCCGGTGAGCGCGTGCGCCTCGCGCAGCAGCAGCTCGCCGAGCTCCTGCTGGCGCGGGGGTGCGAGCCGGGCCTCGATGCCGGTCAGGCTCAGCGCCCAGCGCGCCTCGCCGTGCGCGTCGAAGACCGCCGCGCCCAGGCCCCAGCTGCCGGGCACGATGAGGCCGGGGTTCACGGCGTACCCGGTGGCCCGGGTGTCGGCGATCCGCGCCGCGAGCCGGGCGGGGGCGTGCTCGGCGCCGTACGGCGTCTCCAGGTGGGCGTCGGCCAGGTAGGCCGTCCGCTCCCGCTCGCCCAGGAAGGCCAGCAGCACCAGCCCTGCCGAGGCGACGCCGAGCGGGAACCGGATGCCCTCGTGCAGCACGTGCGAGCGGATGGGGAAGCTGCCGTCCTCGCGCAGCAGGCACACCGTCTCGTCGCCGCGGCGCACCGAGAAGAACGCGCTCTCCCCGGTCTCGCGGGCCAGCCGGCGCACGGTCTCGCGGGCGATCGGGGTGATGTCGTGGCGGCTCGTCGCGGCGGCGCCGAGCAGGAAGCACTCGGGCCCCAGGTGCCAGGCGCCGGTGCTCTCGTCGCGCTCGACCAGGCCCTCCTCGCGCAGCGCGCTGAGCAGTCGGTGCGCGGTCGGGCGGGGCAGCGCGGTCGCGGCGGCCAGCGCGGTGGTGCTGACGCCGTCGGGCTCGCGCCCGGCCAGCGCGCGGAGCAGGTGCGCGACCCGGCCGACGACGCTGGGTCCGGTGTCCACGGCGCCAGGCTAGCCGACCGGCGTTCACTGAGTGGACGCAACTCACGAGTAGCGCTCGGCGTGCGAGAGATCCGCCGCCGAACCGCGCTCGCTCATTGACCGTGGGACGTCCGGCCCGTTGACTGGCGGGCATGGACAAGGTGATCGGTTCGGCGGCCGAGGCGGTCGCTGACATCCCGGACGGATCGACCCTCACGGTCGGCGGCTTCGGGCTCTGCGGCATTCCGTCGGTGCTCATCCAGGCCCTCCTCGACGCGGGCGTCAAGGACCTCGAGGTGGTCTCGAACAACGCCGGCGTCGACGACTGGGGCCTGGGCATGCTGCTCACGGCCGGTCGGCTCCGGCGCGTGGTCGCGTCGTACGTCGGCGAGAACAAGGAGTTCGCGCGCCAGTACCTCTCCGGCGAGCTCGAGGTCGAGCTCACGCCGCAGGGCACGCTCGCCGAGCGGATGCGGGCCGGCGGCTCGGGCATCGCGGCGTTCTACACGCGCACCGGCGTCGGCACCCAGGTCGCCGACGGCGGCCTGCCCTGGAAGTACGACGACCAGGGCAAGGTCATCAAGACGTCCCCCCAGAAGCCCGTGATGACCTTCGACACCCGCGACGGCGAGCAGGAGTTCGTCCTCGAGGAGGCGATCGTCGGCGACTTCGGCCTGATCCGCGCGTGGAAGGGCGACCGGCACGGCAACCTCGTGTTCCGCGACTCCGCCCGCAACTTCAACCCGCTGGCCGCGATGGCCGGCCGGATCACGGTCGCCGAGGTCGAGGAGCTCGTCGAGCCCGGCGACATCGACCCCAACCAGGTGCACCTGCCCGGTGTCTACGTGCACCGCGTCGTCCCGCTCACCCCCGAGCAGGCGGCGGACAAGCGCATCGAGAAGAGGACGGTCCGCTGACATGGCATGGTCACGTGAGGAGATGGCGGCCCGTGCCGCCGCCGAGCTGGTCGACGGCGACTACGTCAACCTCGGCATCGGGCTGCCGACGCTGGTGCCCAACTACGTCCCCGACGACGTCGAGCTCGTGCTCCAGAGCGAGAACGGCATCCTCGGCGTCGGCCCCTACCCGGCCGACGAGGACGTCGACGCGGACCTCATCAACGCCGGCAAGGAGACCGTGACGGTCCGTCCGGGCGCGAGCTTCTTCGACTCCGCGCTGAGCTTCGGCATGATCCGCGGCGGCAAGATCGACGCCGCGATCCTCGGCGCCATGCAGGTCTCGGTCCGCGGCGACATCGCCAACTGGATGATCCCCGGCAAGATGGTCAAGGGCATGGGCGGCGCGATGGACCTGGTCCACGGCGCCAAGAAGGTCGTCGTCCTCATGGAGCACGTCGCCCGCGACGGCTCCTACAAGATCGTCGAGGAGTGCGGCCTGCCCTACACCGGCAAGGGCGTCGTGCAGCGGATCATCACCGACCTGTGCGTCCTCGACATCACGCCCGAGGGGCTGCGGCTCGTCGAGCTCGCCCCCGGGGTCACCGAGGACGAGGTGCGGGAGAAGACCGAGCCGCCGGTTCTCGTCTGAGCCGCACCGGCTCCGCCGGACCAGCAGGACCAGCGGGTCCCGGGCGGTCAACGACGATCGCCCGGGCCTGCTCGGCGGTCACGCCGCCGTACCAGGCGTCGTCGGGGTGGACCACCACGACGGGCGCCTGGTTGCACGGGAACAGGCACCCGGTCTGGGTGACGAGCACGTCGTCGTCGCCCAGGCCCTGACGGCGCAGCTCGTCGTCCACCGCGGCCAGCACGGCTCCCGAGCCGCGCGCCGAGCAGCGCGGTCCCCGGCACACCAGCAGGTGGCGCGCGTGGCCCGGCACCTCCTCCCACGCCGGGGACGTCAACGCCGCCTCGGTGCCGGTGACCGCGCGTTTGTCGATCACGACCTCCACCTCGGGGTGGGTACGCCGCCAGTGCCCGGCCACCCGGCGCAGCCACGACCGGGCGGTCGCCGCGCCGAGCGCGATCCCGACCAGCTCGACCCGGGTGACGCCGTCGGCGTGGAGCCGGTCGAGCTCCTCGGCGAGGCTGGGCGAACCCTGCTGGAGGTAGGCGAGCGACGCACCGGTCGCCGCGGCGACCGCGGCGAGCTCGGGTGCGTGCCGGGCGCCCTCGGCGCCCATCACGACGAGCACGACGGCGGACCCCTGCTCAGGCACGGACCCTCCCGTCGTGCCACACGACGTGCAGCCGGCCGGAGTGGTCGTGGCGCCCGACCGTCGCCTCGACGCCGTAGACGTCGCGGACCAGGTCCGCGGTCAGCACCTCGTCGGGCGAGCCCGCCGCGACCACCCGGCCCGCCCGCAGCACGACGAGCCGGTCGCAGAAGGCGGCGGCCAGGTCGAGGTCGTGCAGCGCGGCGACCGTGGTCCGGCCGAGGGCGCGGACCGTGGCCAGCAGGTCGAGCTGGTGGGCCAGGTCGAGGTGGTTGGTCGGCTCGTCGAGCATGAGGACGTCGGGCTCCTGGCTGAGCGCGCGGGCCAGCTGCACGCGTTGCCGCTCGCCGCCGGACAGGGTGCTCCAGTCCTGGTCGGCGAGGTGGTCGACGCCGCTGCGCCGCATCGCCTCGGCGACCTCGCCGGCGCCCTCGTCGCGCGCCGCGGGCCAGCGGCCGCGGTGCGGGATCCGGCCCAGCTCGACGACCTGGCGCGCGGTGAGCGGCAGCGAGGTCGACGTGTGCTGCTCCAGGACGGCGATCCGTCGCGCGCGCACCCGGGCGGGCAGGCGGTGCACGTCGTCGTCCCCGAGCCGGACCGTGCCGGAGGCCGGCCGGCGCAGCCCGGACATCACGTGCAGCAGCGTGGTCTTGCCCGAGCCGTTGGGGCCGAGCAGGCCGGTGATGGTGCCGGCCGGGCAGTCGAGCGTGATGTCGTGGACGATCGTGCGGCTGCGCACGCCCCAGGTGACGCCCTCGGCGTGGATCCTCATCGCGCCCTCGACTCGCGCCGCAGCAGGTAGGCGAACAGCGGCGCCCCGAGCACCGCGGTCACCACGCCGATCGGGATCTCCTGGCCGTCGACCAGCGAGCGGGCGACGGTGTCGGCCCAGATCATGAGCACCGCGCCGGCCAGTGCGCTCAGCGGCAGCAGCCGCCGGTGCAGCGGCCCGCACACCAGCCGGACGACGTGCGGCACGACGAGCCCGACGAACCCGATCGCCCCGGTGTAGGCGACCAGGCACGCGGTGAGCAGCGCGGTGCCGATCAGCAGCACCCAGCGGGTACGCCGGATCGAGACGCCGAGCGAGGCCGCCGAGGAGTCCCCGAACGCGAAGGCGTCGAGGTCGGCGGCGTACAGCAGGATCGCGACGAGGGCGACGAGCGCGACGGCGACGAGCACCCCGGCGCTGTGCCAGCGCACCCCGGCGAGCGAGCCCATGGTCCAGGCCAGCACCCGCCGGGCGGCGTCGTGGTCGCCGCTCATCATCACCGCGAACGAGGTGTACGCCGCGCAGAGCTGGCCCACCGCGACCCCGGCCAGCACGGTCCGGGCCGGCGGCAGGTCGCCGGTGCGGCCCGTGGCCAGGCCGAGCACCAGCGCCAGGGCGAGCAGGGCGCTGACGAACGCGGCCAGCCCGAGCGCGGCGCTGCCGGCCAGCCCGGCGACGCTGACGCCGAGCACGATCACCGTCACCGCCCCGACGGTCGCGCCGCCGGAGATGCCGAGCAGGTACGGATCCGCCAGGTCGTTGCGGGTCAGCGACTGCAGCACCGCGCCGGCCAGCGCCAGCCCGGCGCCGGTGGCCGCGGCGCCCACCACGCGGGGCATCCGGAGCTGCCAGACGATCCGGTCGTCGATGAGGGTCACGCCGTCGACCGGCAGGCCGATCCGGCGCAGCACCACGTCGACCACGTCGCCGGCGGGCACGTGCACCGAGCCGATCCCCACCGCCACCACGACGGTGGCGACGAGGGCGACGGTGAGCGCGGCGCCCGCGACGAGGCCCGTTCCCGACCGGGTGCGCGCCGGCCGGGACGGCCGGGCCGCCTGCAGCATCAGCCCAGCGGGGGCAGGTCGGCGAGCTGGGCGCCGACGGAGACGGCTCCGTCGGCCAGCCGCACGCCGGGCGTGGACTCCGAGAACGGGATCACGACGTACCGCTTCGCCTTGACCGCGCGCAGGTTCTTGAGCACCGGGTCCTTCTCGAGCATCGCGATCTTGTCGTCGGCCGTGGACCAGCTCGCGTCGGCCAGCACGATCACGTCGGGGTCGGTCTTGACGACCCGCTCCCAGCTCACGTCGGCCCAGCCGCCCTCGACGTCGCCGAAGACGTTGGTCGCGCCCACGGCGTCGAGGATCAGCTGCGGGCCGCCCTCGCCGGCACCGGCGAACGCGGTCTTGTCGCCGGAGTCGAACCAGAAGACGTCCAGGCCCTCGCCCGGCTTGTCCGCGGCGAGGGTGTCGAGCTGGCCCTGCTGCTCCTTCTCCAGCGCGTCGGCGCGCTCGGGGACGCCGAAGACGTCGGCGACGACCTCGATCTCGTCCCACACCGAGTCGAACGAGACATCGGCGCTGGGCTTGTTCTCGCCGCAGCCGAAGAGCGAGAGGAACGAGCCGATGCCGAGCTTGGTCAGCTCGTCCTGGGCGCCGGCGTTGTCGGCGTCGAAGGCGCTGGCGTACGACGCGTAGACGAAGTCCGGCTTCGCGGCGAGCAGGGTCTCGTTGTCGGGGTACTCCTTGGCGAGCACCTTCACCTCGTCGTACGCCGGCTGCCACTTCTGCGGCACCGCGTCGTCGAGGTACGCCGTGCCGGCCATCCGGTCGGACAGGTCGAGCGCGAGCATGACCTCGGTCGCGCCCTGGTTCATGGTCACCGCGCGCTCGGGCGGCGCGGTGATGGTCGAGGTGAAGCCGCAGCTGCTGGCCTCCACCGGGAAGCCGGCGGTGGTGGCAGGGCCCTTGTCCTCGGCCTCGGGAGCGCCGGCGCACCCGGCGAGGAGGAGCGGCACGGCGGCCAGGGCAGGCAGGAAGCGGGTACGACGGGACGACGTCACGGTCACTCTTTTCGGGTCCGAGGCTCTTGCGCGAAGCCTGTGGTGCGGGTGTGTCGCGGACCCTCGAGATCCACGGCCAGCAGGTCTTCGGACTCGGGATCGACCGGACGGAGCGCCTTCCCGGAGTCGGTCAGCCGAGTGTCTGCTGCCCGCCACCAGTGGCGTGTTGCCCCGCCCGTCACCCTCACCGCTGCGCGTCAGTCCCGGACTCTCACCGGGTTCCCTGACTCACGTTGCATCGTGAGCACGACTGGCGATGCGGACGCTAGCACGCGCCGCCCGGGCGCTCTTGGTGGGATATCTCACCTCCGGGGCACCCGACACGCCGACACCAGATCTAGGTCCCACGGATCTGAGCAACCCCTACATATGGTGGTTCTCGTAGCTGGTTCCTCGCCCCACCCAGGGGCGCGGAGGCAAGAGGGAACCCGGTGGAAGTCCGGGACTGCCCCGCAGCGGTGAGTGGGAACGACCGCCGTCACACAAGCACTGGGTCGCGACGTGCGACCTGGGAAGCGACGGCCAGTAGGACTCCTTTCGAGGAGACGCCCGCGAGTCCGAAGACCTGCCAGCGCACCGCACCCGCCGGGTGCGGTGGTCCGAGGCCTCGTGGGAAGGCCGACGGCTGAGCAGGCGCCTGCCGACGACGGGGCGCCTCCCCTGCTGTCGTCCCCTCGCGAGCCAGACTCCGAGGGGAGAAGCCAGTGACCGTCACCGAGTCACCCACCCGCACCACCATGACGGTGCGCAAGCGCAACGGCGAGACCGAGAGCGTCGACGTCACCAAGATCGTCCGCGCCGTCGACCGGGTCAGTGCCGACCTGCCCGACGTCGACCCGATGCGGGTCGCCACGCGCACCATCAGCGGCCTGTACGACGGCGCGACCACCGCCGAGCTCGACCGGCTCTCGATCCAGACCGCGGCCGAGCTGATCGGCGAGGAGCCGGCGTACTCGCGGCTGGCGGCCCGGCTGCTCGCCGGGTACGTCGACAAGGAAGTCCGCAACCAGGGCGTGGCCTCGTTCAGCCAGTCCGTCGCGCTGGGCCACGCCGAGGGCGTGATCGGCGACGAGACCGCCGCCTTCGTCAAGGACAACGCCCGCAAGCTCGACTTCGCGATCGACGAGGACGCCGACCGCCGCTTCGAGTACTTCGGCCTGCGCACGGTCTACGACCGCTACCTGCTGCGGCACCCGACGACCCGGCTGGTGCTGGAGACGCCGCAGTACTTCCTGCTGCGCGTGGCCTGCGGCCTGTCCCGCACCCCGCAGGAGGCGATCGGCTTCTACCGGCTGATGTCGAGCCTGGCCTACCTGCCGAGCAGCCCGACGCTCTTCAACTCCGGCACCCGGCACACCCAGATGTCGTCGTGCTACCTCGTCGACAGCCCGCGCGACGAGCTCGACTCGATCTACGCGCGCTACCTCCAGGTCGCCCAGCTCTCGAAGTTCGCCGGCGGGATCGGCATCGGCTTCTCCCGGGTCCGCTCGCGCGGCGCGCTGATCCGCGGCACCAACGGCCAGTCCAACGGGATCGTGCCGTTCCTGCGCACGCTGGACGCCTCGGTCGCCGCGGTCAACCAGGGCGGGCGCCGCAAGGGCGCGGCATGCGTCTACCTGGAGCCGTGGCACCCCGACGTCGAGGAGTTCCTCGAGCTGCGCGACAACACCGGCGAGGACGCCCGGCGGACCCACAACCTCAACCTGGCGCACTGGATCCCCGACGAGTTCATGCGCCGGGTCGAGGCCGACGAGACGTGGTCGCTCATCGACCCGAACGAGGCGCCGGAGCTGCCGGACCTGTGGGGCACCGCGTTCGACGAGGCCTACCGCCGGATCGAGGCCGAGGGCCGGTACGTGCGCCAGGTCAAGGCCCGCGACCTCTACGCCAAGATGATGCGCACCCTCGCCCAGACCGGCAACGGCTGGATGACCTTCAAGGACGCCGCCAACCGGTTCTGCAACCAGACCACCGACACCCCGGGGCCGCGGCAGCCGGTCGTGCACCTGTCGAACCTGTGCACCGAGATCATCGAGGTCTCCTCCGACGGCGAGACCGCCGTGTGCAACCTCGGCTCGGTCAACCTCGGCCAGCACCTCGCCGACGGCGACCTCGACTGGGACAAGCTCCGCGCGACCGTGCGCACCGCGGTGCCCTTCCTGGACCGGGTCATCGACATCAACTACTACCCGAGCCCCGAGGCGGCGGCGTCCAACCCGCGCTGGCGTCCGGTCGGCTTGGGCCTGATGGGGCTGCAGGACGTCTTCTTCGCGCTCGGCCTGCCCTTCGACTCCCCGGAGGCCCGCGCGCTGTCGACCCGGATCTCCGAGGAGATCTACCTGACCGCGCTCGAGGTCTCCTGCGAGCTCGCCGCCGTGCACGGCGCGCACCCGGCGTACGACGCCACCCGGGCCGCCCGTGGCGACCTGCACCCCGACCTGTGGGGCGCCACCGTCACCCAGCCCGAGCGCTGGGCCGCCCTCAAGGAGCGCGTCGCCGAGCACGGCCTGCGCAACTCGCTGCTCATCGCGATCGCGCCGACGGCGACGATCGCCTCGATCGCCGGCTGCTACGAGTGCATCGAGCCGCAGGTCTCCAACCTGTTCAAGCGCGAGACGCTGTCGGGGGAGTTCCTCCAGGTGAACTCCGCGCTCGTCCGCGAGCTCAAGGCGCGCGGCCTGTGGACCGCCGAGGTCCGCGAGGAGATCAAGCGCGCCGAGGGCTCGATCCAGGGGATCGCGGCGATCCCGGCCGACGTACGGCTGCTCTACCGCACCGCCTGGGAGCTCCCGCAGAAGGCGCTCGTCGAGATGGCCGCCGAGCGGCAGGGCTTCATCGACCAGTCGCAGTCGCTCAACCTCTTCATGGCCGCACCGACGATCGGCAAGCTGTCGTCGATGTACGCCTTCGCCTGGAAGAGCGGGCTGAAGACGACGTACTACCTGCGCTCGCGACCCGCCTCGCGCATCCAGCAGGCGACCGTCGCCGTGCTGCCCACCCCCACGACCGCCGACGAGGAAGCGATCGCCTGCTCCCTCGAGAACCCCGAGAGCTGCGAGGCCTGCCAGTGACCGCCACCGACCACACCGCCACCACCACCCGGATGCTGCTCGACCCGGGGATGAACCTCACCCTGCGGCCGATGCGCTACCCGCACTTCTACGAGCGCTACCGCGACGCCATCAAGAACACCTGGACCGTCGAGGAGGTCGACCTCCACTCCGACCTCAAGGACCTGAGCCGGCTCACCGACGCCGAGCGGCACCTGGTCTCGCGGTTGGTGGCCTTCTTCGCGACCGGCGACACGATCGTGGCGAACAACCTGGTGCTCAACCTCTACCAGCACATCAACTCCCCGGAGGGGCGGCTCTACCTGAGCCGGCAGCTCTTCGAGGAGGCCGTGCACGTGCAGTTCTACCTGACCCTGCTCGACACCTACGTGCCCGACGAGACCGAGCGGCACGAGGCGTTCGCGGCGGTCGACAACATCCCGTCGATCAAGCACAAGGCGGACTTCTGCTTCAAGTGGATCGACAAGGTCTTCGAGCTCGACCAGCTCGAGACCCGTGAGCACCGGCGGGCGTTCTTGCTCAACCTGATCTGCTTCGCGGCGGTGATCGAGGGGCTCTTCTTCTACGGGGCCTTCGCCTACGTGTACTTCCTGCGCTCGCGCGGGCTGCTCAACGGCCTCGCCTCGGGGACCAACTGGGTGTTCCGCGACGAGTCGATGCACATGGCGTTCGCGTTCGACGTCGTCGACACGGTGCGCGAGGAGGAGCCGGAGCTCTTCGACGACGAGATGGCCGCCGAGATCCGGCAGATGCTCATCGAGGGCGTGGACGCCGAGGCGCAGTTCGCGGACGACCTGCTCGGCCAGGGGGTGGCCGGGCTGTCGACCGCCGACATGCGCGCCTACCTGGAGCACGTCGCCGACCGGCGGATGCAGCGGCTGGGCCTGGAGCCGATCTACGGATCGGCCAACCCGCTGGCGTTCATGGAGCTGCAGGACGTGCAGGAGCTGTCGAACTTCTTCGAGCGCCGGGTCTCGGCCTATCAGGTCGGGGTGACCGGGTCCGTGGGGTTCGACGAGGACTTCTGAGGGCCGGAGCCCAGGCCGAGCGTGATCGCGCCGACGACGAGCGCGATCACGCCGAGGAAGAGGATGCCGACCCCGGCGAGCGGGATGTCGGCGCCGTCGGCCGGGAGGCTGTGGAGATACATCTCCGCGCCGGCGACCGCGAGGCCGCCGACCGCGGTGACCACGGCGGGCGCCGTACCGACCCGGCGGCTGAGGTGGCCGGCGACGAGGAGGCCCGTCAGGGCCAGGGCGAGCAGCCCGGTGGCGGCGATCGCGACGCCGTCCCCGCCCCGGGGAAGGGCGAGGACGACGCCGAAGAGGGCGATGATCGCGACGGCGAGGAGCCGGGCGGCGAGGATCAGGGGGGTGGGGGGACGCATGGGTCCACCGTGCCCCCCCTGGTCAACCCTCCGGCACCGTACGGATACTCAGGACACCCACTCCACGAGCTGCCAGACGATCCCGTTGTCGTCGGAGAACTGGCAGAACCGCTCGCCCCACGGCTCGGTCTCTGGCGGGGTGACCACGGTGGCGCCCGCCGCGGAGATCCGCTCGAACTCGGCGTCGAGCCCGTCGACGACGAACGCGAGGAGCGTGCCCTGACCGGCGTCCCCGGCGATCCGGGCAGGCTTGAACGACGCCAGCCCGGTGCGCAGGAAGATCACGTTGAGGCCGGCGCTCGGGTGGCCGAGCGAGATGAAGCCGTCGGCGGACATCTCCTCGGTGAAGCCGAGGTGGGCCGCGAACCGGGCGGAGGCCGCCGGGTCGGGGACGTTGAGGGAGATCGCGCTGCTGGTGATCTTCATGAGGAGTCCTCTCGTTAAACTATGTACGGCGTACATCGTGCGGTGTACGGAGTGAGAACGCCTACGATGGCCGGGAGGTTCCCGAGTTCCGGAGGAAGTTGCTGATGCCGCGCGAGCTGATCGACCTGCTGTGGCGCGACCACCCCGGCGCTCCGCCCGCGGGACGCCGCGGACCCAAGGCCCGGGTGAGCACGTCCGAGGTGGTCGACGCGGCGATCGCCCTCGCCGACGCGGACGCCGAGGGCCTGGCCGCGGTCACCGTGCGCACCCTCGCGGCGGAGCTGGGCCTGTCGACGATGTCGGTCTACACCCACGTCAACAGCCGCGACGACCTGCTGGTGATGATGGCCGACACCGTGCACGCGCGGATGCCGCTGCCCGCCTACGGCCGGACCGGCTGGCGCACCCGCGTGCGCCGGGTGGCCGAGGCCAACCACGCCCTCCTCGTCCGGCACCCCTGGCTGCTCGACGTCACCGACCAGCGCACCGCCCTCGGGCCGGGCACCATCGCGAAGTACGACCACGAGCTCGCCGCCCTGACCCCGCTGGGCCTCGACGACGTGGCCTGCGACGCGGCCCTGACCTTCGTGCTCGACCTGGTCCGCGGCGCCGCCCGGTCGGCCCGGCCCGACCCGCGCGCGGGCGAGCTGGCCGCGCACTGGCCCGCGTGGGGCGCCCGGCTGGCGACGTACGTCGGGGAGGACTTCGCGCTCGCCCAGCGGGTCGGCGCGGCGGCGGGCGCCGCGATGGGCGATGTCGCCGATCCGGCCGCGGCGTGGGAGTTCGCGCTGGAGCGGGCGCTCGACGGGCTGGCCGTGCTGGCCGGTCAGGCCTGAGCGGGGCCTGCGGGCAGCAGCACCGTCACGGTCAGCTCCGGACCGTGGTCGCAGTCGGGAGTGCCGGGCGCGGGGGAGGGATGGTGCCGCCCGTCGTGGCACAGCCGCAGCTCGCCGCCGGCCCGCTCGACCAGGGCGGCCACGAGCGCGAGTCCGAGGCCGGCGCCCGGCCGGGTCCGCGCCTCCGCGGCCCGGGTGAAGCGCTGGGTGGCGGTGGCGAGTAGGTCGGGCGCCATCCCCGGCCCGGCGTCGGCGACCCGGAGCCGGGCCCACCCCGGCGCCGGCCGGTCGACGGTGACCTGGACGGGCGCAGCGCCGTGGTGGAGCGCGTTGTCGAGGAGGTTGCCGAGGATCCGCTCGGCCTCGACGTCGGCCAGCGCGACGGGGACCGTGGTGGCGAGCTGGTCGAGCACGATGTCCCCGGCCCGGCCGGGGTCGGCCAGCCGGCGTTGGCTGACCATCCGGGCCGCGACGGCGGCGAGGTCGCTGTGCTCGGTCTCGCGCGGAGCGCTCGTCGCCGCGGTGCTGCCCAGCGTGAGGAGCTGGTCGGCGAGCCGGGCCAGCCGGGCGACGTCGATCTCGAGCTCGTTCAGGACGTGCTCGTGCTCGTCGGGCGTACGCCGCCGGCGACGGGCGAGCTGGATCCGCCCGGCGAGCAGCGTGATCGGCGTCCGCAGCTCGTGGCTGGCCTCGTTGACGAAGTGCCGCTCCCGGTCGAGCGCCCGCTCCAGCGCGGCCAGCATGTCGTTGAACGTGTGCCCGAGCCGGGTCACCTCGTCGTCGCGCCCCGGCGGTACGTCGAGGCGCAGGTCTGTCGCGCCGGCCGCGATCGCCGCCGCCTGCTGGCGGTAGCGCTCGACGGGCCGCAGCGCCGCCCGGGCCAGCCGGTCACCCACGAACGCCGTGATGAGCAGCGTCCCGATGCCGGCGACGACGAGCTGGAGCAGCAGCTCGCGCAGCGCCTCGTCGCGGTGGTCGCGGCGGACCGCCACCAACAGGTGGTACGACGGCGTGGTCGGCGTCCCGGTGACCTGGACCCGGTAGGGCTCGCGCGCCGCCTCGGGCAGGATGTCGAAGTCGCCGACGTTGAAGGTGCGGGTCTGCGTGCCGGCCTCGGCGAGCTGGCTGCGCGACAGCATCGGGGTGGTGCCCGCGGGTCCACCGCGGTCGAGCAGGAGGCCGTCGCCGTCGACGACCTGCCAGGCGACGCCGGTCGCCGCGGCGGCGTCCCGGTTGGTCACCTCGCCGGTCGCAGCGACCAGCGGCGTGAGCGTGGACGCGGCCTGCTCGAGCTCGGCGTCGAGGTTGCGGTCGAGGGCGTAGTCGACGCGCCAGTAGACGAGCGCGCCCGCGGCGAGCAGCACCACGAAGGTCGCCGCCGAGAAGCCCGCGACCAGCCGGACGCGCAGCGGGAGCCGGGAGAGCCGGGCGCGGACCGGGGTCATCCGGCCGCCGGGGTGGGGTCGAGCCGGTAGCCGACCCCGCGCAGGGTGGTGATCGTCTGGGTGTCGAACGGCCGGTCGATCTTGGCCCGGATCGCGGCCAGGTGGACGTCGATGACATTGCTGCGCAGGTCGGTCTCGCCGTCCCACACCTCGTCGAGGATGGTCAGCCGGGTGACGACCTGACCGGCCCGTGAGGCCATCAGGTAGAGGATGTCGAACTCCCGCGCGGACAGCGTGATCTCCTGGCCGCGCCGGACGACGCGACGCGCGACCGGGTCGACGACGAGGTCGCCGACCTGGACGGGCGCGGCGCCGGTCACGCTGTTGCGGCGGTAGAGCGCACGCAGCCGGGCGAGCAGCTCGTCGAGGTCGAACGGCTTCGGCAGGTAGTCGTCGGCACCCGCGTCGAGCCCCTCGATCCGGTCCCGGACGTCGCCGCGCGCGGTGAGCATGAGGATCGGCGTGGTCAGGCCGAGGCTCCGCAGCTGGCGCGCGACGCTGACCCCGTCGCGGCCGGGGAGCATCCAGTCGAGCAGCGCGACGTCGTACCCGGTGTCGGTGAGGAGCCGGTCGTAGGCCGAGCGCCCGTCGTGCACGACGTCGACCTGCCAGCCGGCCTCGGCCAGCGACTCGGCGAGGAGGTCCGCGAGCCGGGTGTCGTCCTCGGCGACCAGTGCCCGCATCACAGCCCCACGGTAGTGCGCCGCCGCCGCAGGTGGCGGACCACGAGCACGAGGACGACCGCGCCGGTGGCGGCGAGTCCCGCGACGGTGACCAGGTGCTGGGCGTGCTGCCAGCTCGCGCCCGCGAGGTAGCCGGCCGCGACCATGAGGCTGCCCCACAGCAGGGCGCCGAGGACGTTGAAGAGCGCGAAGCGGCGGTACGGCATCCGGCCCATCCCGGCCAGGCCCGGGACCAGCACCCGCAGGGCGACGGTGAACCGGCCGAGCAGGACGGTCCAGCCACCGCGCCGGGCCAGCGCGTGCTCGGCGCGGTCGAGGTGCTCGGCACGGACGAAGCGGCCCAGGGTGCCGTCGAGGATCCGCCGACCCCACCGCCGGCCGACGACATAGCCGACGGCGTCGCCGGCGACCGCGCCCGTGACCCCCGCGGCGAGCACGGCGCCGAGCGCCAGGTGCCCCTGCCCGGCGACCACACCGCCGAGCAGCAGCGCGAGCTCGCCGGGGATCACGAAGCCGAGGAAGACCGACGACTCCAGGGCGGGCAGCAGGAACACGGCCAGCAGCGCCAGCCAGGCCGGCAGGGCCAGCAGGTGCTCCATCAGCGCGGTCATGGTCCGACCGTAGGTCCGGGCGGATGAAGCGCGGGTGAAGGCTCAGAGCAGGGAGCTGACCGCCACGCACACCGTCGTCCCGGCGACGATGCTGAGCAGGAGGTTGTGCCGCCACAGGTGCACCGCGATGGTGACCGCGACGCCGAGCAGCCCGCCGGCGCCGCGGTCGGGGCCGGTCAGGTCGATCCGGCTGACGCCGTAGACGGCGAGCACGGTGACCGCGCCGAGCGGCATCCAGCGACCGAGGTCGGCGAGCAGGGGAGAGTCCTTGACCGCGGCCTTGGCGACGAACGGCAGCGCGCGCAGGGCGACGGTGACCGCGACCGCGGCGGCCAGGGCCCCGGCGACGTACCCGGGCTCAGGCATGCTCGACCGCCCGCGGTGCGCACCAGTGCCGGACGACGAGCACGGCGGTGTAGCCGCTGAGGGCGACCAGGAGCATCGAGCCGGGGGCGATCGCCCAGGCGAGCCCGGCGGCGCCGAGCGCCGTACCGAGGGCGAGGCGGTCGGGGTCGGCCCGGTAGGCGTCGAGGGCGAGGACGACGAAGAGCGCGGTGAGCACGAAGTCCACGCCCTGCAGGCCGTGCAGGAAGGCCGACCCGGCCAGGGCGCCGGCGGCCGCGCCGCTCACCCACGACAGGTGGATGCCGAGCTGGGTGGCCACGGCCCGGCCCGCGGTCAGCTCGCGGCCCCCGCGTGCGGTGAGGATCGCGAACGCCTCGTCGCAGAGGGCGAAGACGCTGTAGGCCCTGGCCGCGCGCCCCTCGATCCGGTCCAGCGGGTAGGAGAGGCCGTAGAACAGGTGCCGGCTGTTGACCAGGAACGTGGTCAGGGCGACCGTGGCGATGGGGGCGGCGACGGCGATCAGGCCGACGAGCACGAACTCCGCGGAGCCCGCGAACACCACCCCCGAGATGACCGGCGCCAGCCACCACGGCAGGCCGTGCTCGGTGACCAGGACGCCGAAGCCGATGCCCAGCGCGAAGAGCCCGGCCCACACGCCGCCGGCGTCGCGGGCCGCCGTCCGGAGGTGCTGGATCATGGCGTCGACGCTAGGCGAATTGCCGCGCACTTTGATTGCGAAGATTGCTCAGCGGGTGCCCGGTGGCGCAAGATAGTTTCGTGGATTCGCTGGATCGCGCCATCATCGATCTTCTCGAGCGCGAGGGGCGCCTGAGCAACCAGGAGCTGGCCGACCGGGTCGGCCTCACCCCGGCCCCCTGCCTGCGCCGGGTCCGCCGGCTCGAGGCCGAGGGGATCATCACCGGCTACACGGCGACCGTCGACCACGTGGCGCTGGGCCGGGGCTTCGAGGTGATCATCCACGCCGAGATCGTGGCCAAGGACCGGGTCACCGTGGAGGCCTTCGAGGAGCGCACCGCGGCGATGGACGAGGTCGTCGAGTTCCGCCGGATGTTCGGCCTGCCCGACTACTTCATCCGGGTGCGCACCCGCGACCTGGAGTCGTACGAGCAGTGGCTCAGCACCCGGCTCATGGGCGACCCCGCGATCAGCCGCGTCGACTCGCGGCTGACCATGAAGTCGATCAAGAGCCGGCGCTGAGCACGGCTCAGAAGGCCTGCGGCCCGATCCGCTCGACGGCGACGAAGACGGCGAGCGCGAGCAGGACGACGTTCATCACGACGCTCTGCATCTCGCCACGGCGCAGGTGGGTGAGCACCGCGCCGACCATGATCACGGCGAGGCCGATCGCGGCGGCGGGGACCAGTCCGGTGGCGATCCCGAGCGCGCCGGGCAGGACCAGGCCGAGCGCGCCGAGGACCTCGGCACCGCCGATGACCTTGAGCATCGCGGGCGAGTAGGCCTCGGCCCAGCCCATCCGCGGGTCGGCGAGGACCTGCTCCTTGGACTTGGCCAGCTTCATCGTGCCGGCCATGAGGAAGAGGGCGGCGAGGAGGCCGGTGACGACCCAGACGACGACGTTCACGAGGTTCTCCTGGTGATGACTTGAATGTTCATGAGAAGCCTAGACCCGATTGGCTTGAACATTCAAGTCGCCTAGACTGCGCCCGTGCCCGACGAGCCGCGCTGGCTGACTCCCGACGAGCTGGAGACCTGGCAGACCCTGCATCTGGTGCTCAGCACCCTGCCCGGCGCGCTCGGTGGACAGCTCCAGGCCGACGCCGACCTCAGCTTCCTGGAGTACTACGTCCTGGCCGGCCTCTCCGACCAGCCCGGGCACACCATGCGGATGAGCCACCTCGCCCTGCTCGCCGGCTCCGAGCTCTCCCGCCTCTCGCACCTCATGAGACGCCTCGAGAAGCGCGGTCTGGTCCGCCGCGAGCCCGACCCCAGCGACGGCCGGTTCACCCACGCGATCCTCACCCCCGCCGGGTACGACGTCCTGGTCGCCGCCGCCCCCGGGCACGTCGCCCACGTCCGCAAGCTCGTCCTCGACGTCCTCGACGACGAGGAGCAGCAGGTGCTGCGCCGCGCCCTGCGCAAGGTCGTCGGCCAGGTCGTCGGCGGCTGCTGATCCGGCCCCGTGCCACGATCGTCGGCATGGAGATCCGGCTGGAACCCGTCACCGAGGCCGACCTGCCCCTGCTCGCGGGCGGCGACTCGCCCTTCGACGACTTCGGACCGCGACCCCGGCGATCGGGCCCACCGCCGGCGGTGCTGCGCGAGCCGGGGGCGTTCGCCGTACGGGATGGGGGCGGGGTGCTGCTCGGCGACGTCACCTGGATCTGGCAGCAGTGGGGCCCCATGCCCGACTCCCGCAACCCCATGATCGGCATCTGGCTGCGCCCCGAGGCCCGCGGCCGCGGCGCCGGCACCGCCGCCCAGGTCGCCCTCGTCGACCTCTTCTTCCGGCACACCTCGGTGCACCGCGTCGAGGCCGCGACCGACGTCGCCAACCACGCCGAGCAGCGCTCGCTGGAGAAGGCCGGCTTCACCCGCGAGGGCACCGCGCGCGGCTCGCAGTGGCGCGACGGCGCCTTCCGCGACCTCTACCTCTACAGCGTGCTGCGGCCGGAGTGGTCGGGCGCCTGAACGGTCCGGTCGTGGTCAGGTGATGGTCAGCGGGAGGGTTGCGGTGTTGGTCCAGTAGCCGCCGACCGCGAACGGGTCGCCCGCGACGATGTCGGCGTTCACGCACGGGAGCGTGGGCGGGGGCGAGCTCGCGACGACGAGCCCGGAGGCGCCGGCGTTGGGGGTGAACCGCTGGGCCCCGGTGCCGGTGGGGTTCGCGTTGAACTTGCCGTTGATGTCGCCGACCAGGGCGAAGACGCAGTCCCCGCAGGTCACCACCTGGTTCACGCCGGTCACCTTGGCCGGCCACAGACCGCCGGAGATCGGCCCGGTGATCGCGAACCCCCAGCTCACCGTGGAGGACACCGAGCACAAGGTGGCCCCGGCCGTGGGGTTGGTGCAGCCGCTGATGCTCACCGAGGTCACGGTCGCGGCGTTGGCTCCCCAGACACGGATCGTGCCGGGGCTGGCCACCGATCCCGACAGGTCCGCCGTCGAGCAAGCGACGGAGGTGCTGCTGATCACGTCGGTGAACGTGACGCCGGTGCCGACGAAGGTCACGCTCGGGCCGCCGTAGGGGGTGTAATTGGTCGCCCAGGCGGACGTGGTCGTGGCGGCGAGCATCGCGACGACAGCGACCAGCGTGGCCACGCCTGTCGCAAGTCCCGCCTTGATGGCTCTCGCGAACGGCTTCCGGGCGAGCGTCATGCCGGCCAGTCTCGGCACGCGCTCCAGCCCGGTCAACGGCGCGCGTGCCTGCTCGGCGAGATTCCGGACGTCCGTCCGGAGAATGTGGCGTCACGCACGTCAGGTCGGGGCAACCACTTCGCCTCGCCGTGCGTCTCACCTGTGTGCGCCTCTCCCCCCACCGTCGCCGGTACGCCGGCCTGCTCGTCCCCTGGTTGCTCGTCTGCGTCGCGGCCCTCGCCGCGTGCAACGCCGATGCGACCAGTCCCGAACCGCGGGGCAAGCACGCCGAGCCCGAGGTGCAGACGCGATCGCTGAGTTCGAACGACCCGCGCTTCCACGCGACCTGGCCGCACGTGCGGGACGCGCAGCGGCTGAGCAAGGCGCTCGACCGCTACGTGAAGGCGACGGTCGACCAGTTCACCCACGAGTACGGCGAGACCGACGGCGGCACGTCCGCGCCCGAGCTCAACATCGCGTGGCGCCTGGTCGCGGACGACGACGAGGTCGTCGGCGTGCGGCTGGAGAGCTACCTGTTCGCCGGGGCCAACGGCGAGACCGCCGGGCGCACCTGGTGGTACGACCGGGCCTCCGGCCGGCTGCGGGCGAACGCCGGGCTGGTCCGCAGTCCTGCGGCGCTCGAGACCGCGGTGCTCGCGGCGATCGACGACCCCGACATCGACCGGTCGCTCGTCTCGTCGAGCCTGGAGCAGGGGGCGCCCGACGTCGACTTCACCGACGACGGACGGCTCCGCGTCCGCTTCGCCCAGTACGACGTCGCGCCCGGCAGTGCCGGGGTGGTCGCGGTCGTGCTCGACGAGGCCGCCACGGCGGCGCTGCTCTCGCCCTTCGGTGAGCGGGCGCGCCAGGCGGCCATCGACCAGCCGCCGCTGGGGGACGACCTGCCGAGCGTCCCGCCGTCCCCCGAGACCACGGCGCCCACGGACCCGACGGACCCGGCCACCCCGCCGGCCACCGACGGCGCCACCGACGGCGCCACCGGTGGCGCGACCGGCGGCACGGACAAGCCCCGCGTCAACTGCCGCAAGGTCAAGTGCGTGGCGCTGACCTTCGACGACGGCCCGGTCACCGACACCAACCGGCTGCTGCGCGTGCTGCGCCGCGCGGACGCCCCGGCGACGTTCTTCGTGCTCGGCCAGCAGGTGCAGACCTATCCCGAGACGCTCGCCCGGGTCGCCCGGCAGGGCCACGAGATCGGCATCCACACCTGGGACCACCGCCAGCTCACGACGCTGCGCCCGCGGGCGATCCGCGGCGAGCTGGTCCGGGCCCAGCTCCTGGTCGAGCAGGTCACCGGGCACAAGCCCACCCTGTTCCGCCCGCCGTACGGCGCCAGCGACGCCCGCGTCCTGCGGATCGCGCGCAGCCTCGGGCTCGCCCAGGTGCTGTGGAGCGTCGACACCCTCGACTGGAAGAACCGTGCGGTCCCGCCGATCGTGGCCAAGGTCCGCGGCGGTGCCCGGCCGGGGCGGATCATCCTGATGCACGACATCCACCGGACCTCGGTCGACGCGGTGCCCAAGGTGATCAAGCTGCTGCGCCGCCAGGGCTACCACCTGGTCACCGTGAGCGAGCTGCTCGGCGCGCCGCAGCCCGGGCGGTCGTACTCCCAGCGCTGAGCAGGGTTGACTGGGCCCGTGACCAGCACGTCCACGGGCCCGATCGCGCTGTCGGCACGGGCGCTCGGGCCGGACCTGGCGCGGGGCTGGATGCTGCTGTTCATCGCGCTGGCCAACACGCACTACTTCCTCGGGGCCGGTGAAGCGGTCCGCGGCGGGTTCCCCGTCGCGGGCTCCGCGCTCGACCACGCGGTCACCTGGGTGATCTCGACCTTCGTGGACGGCCGGGCGTTCCCGATGTTCGGCTTCCTCTTCGGGTACGGCGTCGCGCACATCGTCCGCCGCCAGGGCGACCGACCCCGGCGCGAGGTCCGGCACCTGCTCTGGCGCCGCGCGGGGGTGCTCATCGCCGTCGGCCTCGTCGACGGCCTGTTCTTCTACGTCGGCGACATCCTCGCGATGTACGGCGTGCTGCTCCTCGTGGGCGCCTGGGTCGTGTTCTGGCACGACCGGTGGCTGCTGGTGACCGCGGCGCTGTTCTTCGTCCTCAACGCGCTGCCCTCCGAGGGCTCGTCGTCGGTGAGCACCGACCGGCCCGACTCCTCGATGCTGCCGCCGGACCTCGCCGCGCTGTTCACCGACCGCCCGATCGGCCTCGCGATCGTGGCGCTGCTGGGTCCGCTCGGCTTCGCCTGCCCGGCACTGCTCGGGCTGTGGGCGGGACGTCGCCGGCTGCTCGAGCGGCCCACGGAGACCCGGCGGGCGCTGGTGGCGATCGCCGCGGTCGGCGTACCGGTCGCGGTGCTGGGGGCCCAGCCGGTCGCGCTGGTCCTGGCCGGAGTCAGGGAGGTGCCCGGCGCGGACGTGCTCGACCTGATCGGGCCACTGCACGCCGCGACCGGGGTCCTCGGCGGCCTGGGGTACGCCGCACTCGTCACGCTCGTGGCCCAGCGGCTCGAGAGGCGGGGCCGGTCGCCGGGTCGGGTGGTCGGCGCGCTGGCGGCGGCCGGGCAGCGCTCGATGACCTGCTACCTGCTGCAGTCGGTGGCGTGGGCGCTCGTGTTCACGCCCTTCCTGCTCGACCTCTCCGGGCGGCTCACCGTCGCCACGACGGCGCTGCTGGCGACTGCGGTCTGGGCGGGCTCCGTGGTGCTCGCCGACGGGCTGGCCCGGCGGGGGCGGCGCGGGCCGTTCGAGGTGCTGGTGCGCCGCGTGACCTACCGCTGACGCGGCGCCGTCGGCGATCTGCACAGAACCTCCACACGTCGTCCCCGCATCCCGGCCCGCCACGCTCGTAGCCTCGGAGCATGGAGAGCGCGCGCCGGCGGACGGTCCTCGTCGTCGAGGACGACCCGGTCATCAACCAGGCGCTGGCCGACCGCCTCGACGCCGAGGGGTACGACGTCGTCCGCGCCTGGGACGGGCCGGGTGCCGTCGCCGCGCACACCGAGCACGCGCCCGACGTGGTGCTGCTCGACGTCATGCTCCCCGGGTACGACGGCCACGAGGTGTGCCGGCGGATCCAGGCCGAGCGTCCGGTGCCGGTGCTCATGCTCACCGCCCGCGCCGACGAGGCCGACGTGCTGGTCGGGCTCGGGGTCGGCGCCGACGACTACCTGACCAAGCCCTTCCGGATGCGCGAGGTGGTCGCCCGGGTGTCCGCCCTGCTGCGCCGGGTGGACCGCGCGGCCGAGCTGGCCGGGCGGCGCGCGCTCGAGCTCGGTGACCTGCGGGTCGACGCGCCGGCCCGGCGGGTGTGGCGCGGCGAGGACGAGGTGCGGCTGACGCCCACCGAGTTCGACCTGCTGCTGTGCCTGGCCGCGACCCCGGGCGCGGTGGTGACCCGGGAGAAGCTGCTCGCCGAGGTCTGGGGCTGGGACGGCGCGACCGGGACCCGCACCGTCGACAGCCACGTCAAGGGCCTGCGGGCCAAGGTCGGTGCCGACCTGGTCCGCACCGCGCACGGGGTCGGCTACGCGCTGGAGATCGGCGGCGACCGGTCGTGAGCGCCCAGCCGCTCGTCGGCGTCCGCTCGATCAAGGTCAAGCTCGGCCTCCTCGTCGCGGCCAGCGCCACGCTCGCCGCCGCCGTCGGCGCGATCGGCACCGCGGGCGGCGTACCGGCCTGGCTGAGCATCCCGGTCACCATCGGGCTCGCGCTCGCCCTCACCCAGCTGCTCGCCGTCGGGATGACCTCGCCGCTGCGCCAGATGACCGCGGCCGCGCGGCGGATGGCGACCGGCGACTACGACGTCCGGGTCACCGACACCTCGCGCGACGAGGTCGGCGAGCTGGCCCGCGCCTTCAACACGATGGCCCGCGACCTGGCCGGCGTCGACAAGCAGCGCCGGGACCTCGTCGCCAACGTCAGTCACGAGCTGCGCACGCCGCTGGCCGGGCTGCGCGCCGTCCTCGAGAACGTCATCGACGGCGTCGGTCCGCGCGACCTGGACGCGCTCGGCACCGCGCTCGCCCAGGCGGAGCGGATGAGCGGTCTCGTCGAGGACCTCCTCGACCTCGCCCGGGTGGACGCCGGCCGCGCGCCCCTCGCCGCCCGGCCGGTCCCGCTCGCCGTGCTGCTGGCGGACGCGGTCGCCGAGGCCGAGGCGCTCGGCCGCGGCGTCCAGTACGACGTCCGGGTGACCCCGCCCGACCTGGTGGTCGTCGCCGACCCGGCCCGGCTGCACCAGCTCGTCGCGAACCTGCTCGACAACGCCTCCCGGCACAGCCCGGCCGACGGCACCGTCCTGGTCACCGCGCGACCGCAGGGCGAGCGCTACCTGCTGGAGGTCCGCGACTCCGGGCCCGGCGTCCCCGCGGCCGAGCGGGAGCGCGTGTTCGCGCCGTTCGGCACCCACCCCGAGTCGGCCGCGACCGGCGGCACCGGGCTCGGTCTCGCCATCGCCCGCTGGGTCACCGACCTGCACGGCGGCTCCATCGGCTTCGTCGACCCCGTCCCCGGCACCACCGGTGCCCGGGTGCGCGTCGACCTCCCGCTCGCCCCCACCCCTCGACCCCAGGAGGTCGCGATGCCCGCGCCGACGCCCCCTGTCCCGGCCCCCGCGCCTGCCCCGGCCCCGGCCCCCGCCCCCGTGGCCGGGGTTCCGGTGACCGACGACCTGCTCGGCACGTTCTGGCCCGAGCGCGGCGTACCGGCCCGGGTCGGCCTGCTCCTCGGCGCGCTCGGCGCCGGCCTGCTCGGCGGCCTCGTGCTGCCCGAGCGCGCCCTCGGCATCGGCACCTTCCTGGTGCTGCTCGGCGCGGGGGCTGTCGTCCTCGTCGCCAGCCCGCGGCGGCGCGACCCGTTCACGCTGACCTGCGCGGCGCTGTGCGTGCTGCTCGCCGGCACGGCCGTCGTCCGCGACGCGGAGTGGATCGTCGTGCTGTGCCTCCTGACCGGCGCCGGTGTGTGCGTCGTCGGCGTGACCCGCGGCCGGACCCTCGGCGGCTTCCTCCTGGCCGGCGTGATGTGGCCGGCCGCGGGTCTGCGCGGACTGCCCTGGTTGGGCCGCACCCTCGGCGCCCTGCCCGGCCTCGGCCACGGCGCGGCCCTGGTCCGCACGCTGGTCTGGTCGGCCCTCGGCCTCGTCGTCTTCGGGGCGCTCTTCGCCTCGGCCGACGCCCTCGTCGCCGAGTGGCTGGGCGCGGTCGTCCCCGACCTCAGCGCCGAGAACGTCGTCCTGCGCGGCTTCGTCACCGTCGCCGTCGGCGGCACCGTGCTCGCCGCGGCGTACCTTGCGCTCAACCCGCCGCGACTCGAGCGCGAGCGCACGGGCGCGGGCGCGACACCCGGCGCGCGGCCGGTCGCCCGGCGCTACGAGTGGCTCGCCCCGGTGCTCGTGGTGGTCGCGATGTTCGCGGTCTTCCTCGTCGCCCAGGCCACGGTGGTCTTCGGCGGCCACGCCTACCTGCGCCGGACGACGGGCCTGACCTACGCCGAGTACGTCCACCAGGGCTTCGCCCAGCTCACCGTCGCCACCGTGCTGACCCTGCTCGTCATCGCCGTCGCCGCGCGCAAGGCGCCCCGCGCGACAGCGTCCGACCGGCTCTGGCTGCGCGGCGCGCTCGGCGCGCTGTGCGTCGAGACGCTCGTGGTCGTCGCGTCCGCGCTGTACCGGATGGACGTCTACCAGGAGGCCTACGGGTTCACCCGGCTCCGCCTGCTGGTCGACGTCTTCGAGGCCTGGCTCGGCCTGCTCGTGCTCGCCGTGATGGCCGCGGGTCTCGTGCTCAAGGCGGGCTGGCTGCCCCGCTTCGCCCTGATCAGCGGCACCGTCGCCCTGCTCGGCCTGGCCGCCGCCAACCCCGATGCGTGGATCGCCCGGCACAACGTCGACCGCTACGAGCAGACCGGACGCGTCGACTGGGCCTACCTGGACGGTCTCTCCGACGACGCCGTCCCGGTCCTCTCCGAGCTGCCGGCCGCCGAGCGGGCGTGCGCGCTGTCGGGCTGGAGCCGCTCGGACGACGACTGGCTGGAGTGGAACCTCGGCCGCGCCCGGGCGTCCAGCGCGATGGGCGAGGTGCGCGCCGTGCCGGTCCCGACGGAGGGCTGTCGTCCCACCGACTGACGGGCCCGGCACCTGAGGACCGCCGCCGGCACCTCAGGCTGAGGTGGTGAACCCTCCCCGCTTCCTAGCGTGGAGCCATGACGATCCTCCTGTCCGATCCCCGCGTGCGGGCCGTGCCCGTGGTCGAGAACGGCGAGCCGCTGGTGCGGCTCCCGCACGAGCTGTCCCCGGCCGGTGCACTGGTGCGTGCCGGGCTGGCCGAGCGGCTGGTCGCGGCGGACCGGCGGCTGCCGGCCGGGGTCCGGCTCCGGGTGGTCGAGGGGTTCCGCCCGGTCGCGGAGCAGCGCGCCATCATCGCCCGGTACGACGGCGAGCTGCGCGCCCTGCACCCCGAGATCGACGCGGTCGAGCTCGCCCGGCTGAGCAGCCGGTTCGTGGCGCCGGTCGAGGTCGCGCCGCACGTGGCCGGTGCCGCGGTCGACCTGACGCTGGTCGACGTGCTCGGCGACGAGCTCGACCTCGGTACGGCGATCGACGCGACGCCCGAGCAGAGCGACGGCCGCTGCTGGTTCGCCGCGGCCGGGATCGGCCCGGACGCCCGCGCGCACCGCGCGCTGCTGGCCGACGTGCTGGAGGAGCAGGAGCTGGTCAACTACCCGACCGAGTGGTGGCACTGGAGCTACGGCGACCGCTACTGGGCGCTGACCATCGGAGCCCCGCAGGCGCTCTACGGGCCGCTGTCCGCGGCGGTGGCGGCATGAGCGGCGGACTGGCCGTGCAGACCCGGACGAGCGGGCCGGCCGTGGTGGCGGGTCCGGAGCTGAGCGTCGACCTGACCGCCGTCGCCCGCAACACCGAGCGGCTCGCTGCGAGCACCCACGGCGAGCTGATGGCCGTGGTCAAGGCGGACGGCTTCGGGCACGGTGCTCTCGACGTCGCCCGGACCGCGCTCGCCCACGGTGCCACCCGGCTCGGCGTCACCAGCCTCGCCGAGGCGTGGCCGCTGCGCGAGGCGGGACTGGTCGCGCCGGTGCTGAGCTGGCTCAACCCGGTCGACGCCGACTTCGCCGCCGCCACCGCGCAGGACGTCGAGGTCGCGGTCCCGAGCGCGGCCCACCTGGGTGCGGTCGTCGCGGCGCCGGGCCGGACCCGGATCCACCTGCACGTCGACGCGGGCATGGCCCGCGACGGCGCCGAGCCCGCCGCGTGGCCCGAGCTGTGCCGGATCGCCCGTCGCGCCGAGCTGTGCGGCGCGGTCGAGGTGGTGGGAGTGATGGGCCACCTGGGCTGCGCCGACGACCCGGCCGACGCGTGCAACGCGCTGGGCCGCAACCGCTTCGCGTGGGCCGTCGAGGTCGCCCGTGCCGCCGGCCTGCGCCCGCGGCAGCGCCACCTCGCCGCGACCGCCGCGACGCTCACCGACCCGCGCACGCACCACACGATGAGCCGGGTCGGCGCCGGGCTGGTCGGGATCGACCCGTCCCGGAGCACCGCGCTGGCGCCGGCGATGACGCTGACCGCCCCCCTCGTCCAGGTACGACGCGTGCGCGGCGGGACGAGCGTCGGCTACGGCCACGCGCACCGCACCGGCGGGTCGACGTACCTGGGGCTGGTGCCGCTGGGCTACGCCGACGGCCTGCCCCGGGTCGCGTCCGACCGGGCCGAGGTGCTGGTCCGCGGCGCCCGGCGCCCGGTCGTCGGCCGGATCTCGATGGACCAGGTCGTCGTCGACCTCGGCGCCTGCGGCGCCGACGCGGGCGAGCCGGTCACCGTCTTCGGCCCCGGCACGCACGGCGAGCCGACCGTCGCCGAGTGGGCCGGCTGGGCCGGGACCATCGAGCACGAGATCGTCACCGGGCTGGGCGCGCGGGTCGCGCGCCGGACCGCCGCGGTGCCCCACCTGAGGAGCCTGGCATGAGGACCCGCACCCGGGTCGCCGTCATCGGCGGCGGCCACAACTGCGAGCACGACGTCTCCCTGGCCTCCGCGGCCTCGGTCGTGACGGCTCTCGACCCCGCGCTGTACGACGTCGTCCCGCTCACCATCGGCCGCGACGGCACCTGGCACGACCGGGGCGGGCGACCGATCGGGCTCAGCGGTGCCGCGCAGGTGCTGCGCGGGTGCGACGTGGTCTTCCCCGTCGTGCACGGTCCGCGCGGTGAGGACGGCGCGCTCGCCGCCCTCTGCGAGCTGGCCGGCCTGCCGTACGTCGGCTCCGGGATCCGTCCCGGCGCGCTCGCGATGGACAAGTGGGCGACCAAGCTCGTCGCCCAGGCGGTCGGCCTGGCCACCGCATCCGGCCGCCTGGTCACCGCCGCCACCGCCGCGCACCTGGAGTGGTCGCACCCGGTCGTGGTCAAGCCCGTCGCCGCCGGGTCGAGCCAGGGCGTCACGCTGGTCGACCGGCCCGCGGGGCTGCGGCCCGCGCTCGACGCCGCCTTCGCGCTCGACGACCGGGTCCTGGTCGAGGACGTCGTCACCGGCCGCGAGATCGACGTCGCCGTGCTGCGCCGCGCCGACGGCAGCCTGCTGGTGCCGCCCGCGCTGGAGATCGTCGTCGACGGGCTCTTCGACTACGACGCCAAGTACGGCGGCCACGCCGACTTCCGGATCCCCGCCGCGATCGACGAGGCCGACGCCAAGGCGCTCGAGGACGCCGCCGTGACGGCCTACGAGGCGCTGGGCTGCGCCGGCCTGGCCCGGATCGACTTCTTCCTCACCGACGCCGGACCGGTCCTCAACGAGGTCAACACCGTGCCCGGGATGACCGAGCACTCGCAGGCCCCGCGGATGTTCGCCGCCGCCGGCCTCTCCTACCCGGACCTGCTCGACGAGCTCGTCCGGGCCGCGCACCGGTGAGGATCGACGGGCTCGACCTGCTCCGCGGGATCGCGGTCGGGCTGGTGATCCTGCGCCACGCGCTGCCCGACCTCGCGCCCGGCGCGGGCGTGGTCGGCGTGGTGATGTTCTTCGCGCTGTCGGGCTACCTGATCACCGGCGTGCTGGAGAAGGGCCCGCGGCTGCGGGACTTCTACGCCCGCCGCGCGCTGCGGCTCGTGCCGCCGCTGGTGGTGCTCGTCGCCGGCGTGGTCGTCGTGACGCTCGCGCTCGACCCGCTCGGCGACCGCGGCGAGCTCGGCTGGACCGTGCTCTGGGCGCTGACCTGGACCGGCAACCTGCCGTTCGGCCACGCCAGCGACGCGACCTTCCACCTGTGGACGCTCGCGACCGAGGAGCAGTTCTACCTCGTCTGGCCGGCCACCTTGATGCTGCTCGGCCGCCGCCGCGCCCTCGTCGTGGCCGGACTGCTCACCACGCTGGCCTGCCTGGCGACCACCTGGTGGCTCGCCGAGGACCCCGACCTGGCGTACTCGCTGCCGACCAGCTGGGCGCTGTGCTTCGTGGTCGGCGCCGCCGTCCGGCTGTACGGCGACCGGCTCGCCGTCCCGTCCTGGGCGGCACCCGCCGCCCTCGCCGTGCTGCTCGTGCTGAGTGTGGTTCCCTTGCGGGGACATGTCCTCACGTACCTGGCAGGAGGTCCGGCCATCGCCGTGCTCACCGGTGTGCTGATCCTCGCCTGGCGGCAGTGGACCACGGTGACCGGTCCGCTGCGCGTCCTGGTCGCGCTCGGGACCGTGTCCTACGCGGCGTACCTGTGGAACTACCCGCTCGCGCAGTGGCTGCCCGCGCTCCCCGCGGCGCTGCTGACCCTGGTCGCGGCCGCCCTGTCGTGGCGGTACGTCGAGCAGCCGGTCCAGCGCTGGTCCGCGCGGCGGCGGGCGGTGGGTCCGGCCACGGCGGAGGTGACGGCGTGAAGCAGGTGACGCGCTGGCTGCCGGACGCCGCCGCGGCCCTGGCGACGTTCGTCCTCGGGATGGCGGAGGTCAACCGCTACGCCTACGACGACCCGTGGGTCGCGGTCCTGGTCGTCGCCGGCATCGCGCTCGCCGTCGGCCTCTCCCGCGCCCTGCCCGGCGTGGCGCTGGCCGCCGCCTGGGTGACCGCCGGGGTGCAGGTGCAGTCGGGCACCCACCCGCTGCTGACCCAGGTGCTGCTCGCCACGGTCGCGTTCGGCTGCGCCCGCTGGGGCCGGATCCCGACCGTGTGGCTGAGCGGGCTCTCGATCCCGCTCGCCGCCGTGGTCGCGGTCGTGTGGCTGAGTCCCTACGAGTTCTACGAGGCGCTCCAGATCATCGGCATCGACGGCATCGCCGCCGACGCCTACCGGACCGGCCGCTTCGACTGGCGGCTCATCGGCGCCGTCGTCGGCATCGCCCTGCTCGCCACGCCCTGGCTGCTCGGGCTCGCGCTCCGCTTCGCCGCCCGATCCGAGCTCTCCCGGCGCTCCCAGGTCGCGGCCGAGGCGCAGCGCGACCAGGCCGAGGAGATCGCCCAGCTCCGCGAGGAGCAGGCCCAGCTCGCCCGCGACGTCCACGACGTCGTCGGGCACTCGCTGGCGGTGATCCTGGCCCAGGCCGAGTCGGCGCAGTACCTCGAGGACGCCGACACCCAGGGCCTCAAGATCACGATGTCCAACATCGCCACGTCGGCACGCTCCTCGCTCGACGACGTCCGCCAGGTGCTCTCCTCGACCGCCAGCCAGAACCAGGGCCAGACCCCGCCGGCCACCCGGCACGCCGACCTCGACAGCCTCGTCGACGGGGTCCGGGCCAGCGGGCACGAGGTGGTCACCACCGAGGTCGGGACGCCGCAGCCGCTGCCGCCCGAGCTCGGCGTGGTCGCCTTCCGGGTGCTCCAGGAGATGCTCACCAACGCCATCAAGCACGGTCGCCGAGACCGGCCGGTCCTGGTCGAGCGGCATTGGGAGGGCGACCTGCGCATCGAGGTGCAGAACGCCGTCCCCGAGGACCTCCCGCACCTCGCGGAGACCCAGCCGATCGCCCTCGCCGCCTCCGCGCCCCCGACCCTGCCGGCCCCGACCGGCGGTGGCCAGGGCCTCGACGGCATGCGGCGCCGGCTCGAGGCGGTCGGCGGCCACCTCGACGTACGCCGTCGTACCGACCCGCCGACGTTCACCGCCACGGCCTGGGTGCCGATGCGCTCGCGCTGACCCGTCGCCCGCCATGATGGGGCGGTGAGCGAACCGATCCGCGTCCTGCTCGTCGACGACCAGGAGCTCTTCCGCGAGGGCGTCCGGGTGATCGTCAACGCCCAGGAGGGCATGACGGTCGTCGGCACCGCCGGCGACGGGGTCGAGGCGGTCCGGTTGGTCGACGAGCTGGTGCCCGACGTGGTGCTCATGGACATCCGGATGCCCGAGATGGACGGCGTCGAGGCGACCCGCCAGATCTTCCTGCCCGACCGCGCGGCCCGCCGCGAGCGCCCGGTCCGGGTGGTCGTGCTCACCACGTTCAACCTCGACGACCGCGCCGCCGCCGCGATCCGCTACGGCGCCAGCGGCTTCCTGCTCAAGGGCACCACGCCGGTGATGCTGCGCGACGCGATCCGCACCGTCCACGCCGGCAACGCCGTGCTGGCGCCGGCCGACCTCTCGACGCTGCTCGACAGCCAGTTCCAGGCGACGGTGAACCCGCCGGCGTCGTACCTGTCGCTGACGGACAAGGAGCGCGAGGTCTTCGCGGCCGTCGCCAAGGGCCTGTCGAACCAGGAGATCGCCGGACGGGTCTTCCTCAGCGAGTCGACGGTCAAGACCCACGTCGGCGCGGTGCTGCGCAAGCTGGGGCTGCGCGACCGGGTCCAGATCGTCGTGTTCGCGCACGAGCACGGGCTGGTCGGGTGATCGGGTGCCCAGCCGCCACGACATCGTCACCTTCCACGACCCGCCGGTACCGCCGGGCGCCTCGCCCTGGGTGGCCGGCGCCGGGCCGAGCCCGGACGTGCGCGTCGTCGACCCGGACCCCACCTGGCCCGACCAGTTCGCCCACCTCGCCGATGTCGTACGACGCGCGCTCGGCTGGCGGGCGCTGGTGATCGAGCACGTCGGTTCGACCGCGGTGCCCGGGCTCCCGGCCAAGCCGGTGATCGACGTCGACCTGGTGGTGGCCGACGCGGGGGACGAGTCGTCGTACGTGGGGGCGTTGGAGGAGGCCGGCTTCGAGCTGCGCGTGCGCGAGCCCTGGTGGCACGAGCACCGGCTGCTGCGCCCGCGACCCGACGCGGGTCTGCCGGCCTGCCACCTCCACGTCTTCGGCCCCGACAGCCCCGAGGTGGTCAAGCACCGGCTGTTCCGCGACTGGCTGCGCGGCAACCCCGACGAGTGCGCGCGCTATGCGGACGCCAAGCGGGGCGCCTCGGCGGCGGCGACGGCGGCCGGCGAGCACGGGATGCAGTACAACGCCCGCAAGGAGCGGGTGGTCCGCGAGATCTATGCCCGGATGTTCGCCGCGACCGGCCTCACCGATGAGTTTCCGGACGCCGGCGGGTCGGTAGGGCCATGAGCGAGACCGCCAAGGCAGCCCCCGGCCCCGCGTCGTACTTCCCCTCGATCGAGAAGAAGTACGGCCGCCCCATCGCCGCGTGGCAGGAGACCCTCCGCGCCCACCCCGACTACGCGAGCGCCAAGCACGGCGACCTCGTCGCCTTCCTCAAGGCCGAGCACGGCCTGGGGCACGGGCACGCCAACGCGCTCGTCGTGCACACCCTGCGCGAGGACCGCGGCTAGCGCGAGGTCTAGCGGAGCCGACCGCGCCAGGCGCCGGCCAGCCCGGCCCCGACGAGCAGCGTGCCGACGAGCGGGAACAGGTAGCTCGGCGCGGTGAACCAGAAGTGCGTCGACGGCAGGTCCTGCGCGAACTCGTAGAAGCCCGGCAGATCCGCGACGAACCACACGAACGGGATCCCGCCCCACACCAGCCCCGCGAGCACCGGGCCCAGCCCGGAGATCCGGGCGGTGACGGCGACGGCCAGCAGGATCAGCGCGCCGAGGACCAGCAGCACGAGCTCGCCCGCGGCGTTGGAGTTGTCGAAGGTCCGGGCGCGCTCCTGGAGGTACTTGCCCGAGCCGTAGTCGAACACCATGATCCCGATCGGGGTCAGCACCAGCGCGACCACGGCGCTGATCAGGTGGCGCAGCACCATCGGGCTCCGGCTCCGGCTCCCCGGTCCGGGGTAGCCCGGCGCGGGGAACGACGGCGACGGAGACGGAGACGGCGGGGGCGGGACGGCACCGGGAGCGCTCATGTCGCCGAGCCTGCCCCGCGTCCCGGGTGCTCAACCCCGGGCGAGCGTGAGGGTCAGTGCGGGGGGCTCGAGCCGGGCGCAGCGCGGTCCGCCGCGTTCGTCGGTGAGGTCGACGGTGGCGACGACGTGGTCGTCAGGGCCGAGCCCCGGGTCGGTGCCCGCACCGAGCGCGAGGACGTCGGCCAGCATCAGCTTGGCGCGGCGGAACATCGCGAAGCCCCCGTCGGCTCCGAGGTCGCCCCAGGTGAGGTAGACGAAGCGTTCCCCGCGCCGGCCCTGGACCGCCGGCCCACGGACGTCGGTGGTGCCGTCGGGCAGGTCGACCAGGCGCAGCTCGGTGGTCCAGGTGGCGCGGTCGGCGTCCCCGGGGACCAGCTCGGCGGGTTCGCGCCCGACCTGGAGGCCGACGTGGACGTCGTCGTGGGCGACGGTGTCGCCGGCCCAGGTCCGGCCGGGCAGGTGGTGTCCGCGGATCTCGAGCAGCACGGTGCGGGTCCTCCGGTCTCGGGGCTCGGCCTCAGGCCGGGGGCTCGTCGAGCAGCAGGAGCCGGCGCCCGGCCTGGACGATGCCGGCCCGCAATGCGTCGTCGTCGATGTCGGCGCAGCTCGGGTCCTGGGCCGGCCCGAGCAGGCCGGACAGGAAGATCGCGACCTGGAGCCGGGTGGCCGGCGCGGGGTCGGGTCCGGTGAGGAGCGCGCGCAGCCGGGTGAAGAGCTCGTCGTGGTCGGGGTGGTTGCGGACGTACTCCTCGACGGCGGCGTCCTGGAGCAGCACGGCCCAGCGGCCGCGGTGGGTGACGGCCTGGTCGGCGAGCCCGATGATCGCCGCCTCGGTGATCGCCCGCGAGCCCTCGTGGGCGCCGGCGGTGCGCACGATGGCGTCGATGGCCTCGAGCGCGGGGGCGAGGACGGCGGCGACGACCTGCTCCTTGGTGGGGAAGTGGTGGTAGACGGCGGCCTTGGTGATCCCGGCGGCGTCGGCGATCTGCTGCAGCGACGTGCCGGAGACGCCCTGCGCCGCGAACAGCCGGGTGGCGGCGTCGAGGATGCCGCTGCGGCCGGGGCGGGTGCGTTCGGCGGTGCTGCTGCTCATGACCGCATCATCGCCCATGGACGGTGAGGTCGAGGGCCTGGGCTTTCCCTGTCATGCGGTCTAGAATAACTAGCCGAACGGCTAGTTGGCCGTGTACTGCGAAAGGACCCCGTCATGTCCGACACCACCGTGGACCTCCTCGTCATCGGCTCGGGCACCGGGCTCGCCGCCGCCCTGAGCGCACGCGAGCAGGGGCTCGACGTCCTCGTCGTCGAGAAGACCGAGTACGTCGGCGGCTCGACGGCCCGCTCGGGCGGCGCCTTCTGGATCCCGGCGAACCCGGCGCTGGTCGAGGCCGGCTCGCGCGACACGCTCGAGCGCGGCGAGACCTACCTCGACGCCGTCGTGGGCGACAACGCCCCCAAGGCGCGCTGGCAGGCCTTCTTGAAGCACGGCCCGGACACGATCAAGATGCTGCGCCGCACGACCGCGCTCCAGCTGATGTGGGCCCGGGGCTACTCCGACTACCACCCCGAGCTGCCCGGCGGCGACGCCGCGGGCCGCAGCATCGAGAGCAAGCCCTTCGACGCCTCCGTGCTGGGCGAGGCCCGCCCGCTGCTGCGCCCCGGCGTGGTCGAGGCGCCGGTCCCGATGCCGGTCACCGGCGCGGACTACAAGTGGATGAACCTGGTCGCCCGCAAGCCCGGCAAGGGCCTGCCGCGCATCCTGCGCCGGGCTGCCCAGGGCATCGGCGGCATGGCCCTGGGCCGGGACTACCTGGCCGGCGGCCAGGCGCTCGCGGCCGGGCTGTTCGACGGCGCGCTGCGCGCGGGCATCCCGATCTGGCGCGAGACCACGCTGGTCGAGCTGGTCACCGACGGCGACCGGGTGGTCGGCGCGGTGCTGGAGCGCGACGGCGGCCGGGTCACGGTGACCGCGCGCCGCGGCGTCGTCCTCGCGGCGGGCGGGTTCGACCACGACATGGAGATGAGGCACCGCTACCAGGCGGAGTTCCTCGACGACTGGAGCCTCGGCAACGACGGCAACACCGGCGACGCGATCAAGCTCGCCGCCGAGGTCGGCGCCGACCTGACGCTCATGGACCAGACCTGGTGGTTCCCGGCCGTCGCCCCGCTCCCCGGCGGTACGCCGCAGGTGCTGCTCGCCGAGCGCTCGCTGCCCGGCTCGATCATCGTCGACGGTCAGGGCCGCCGGTTCATCAACGAGTCGACCGACTACATGACCTTCGGCCAGACCGTGCTCGGCCGCGACCGCGCCGGCGACCCGGTCGGCACGATGTGGCTGGTCTTCGACCAGGCCTACCGCAACAGCTACGTCCTCGCCGGCTCGCTGTTCCCACGGATGGCCCTCCCCCAGCAGTGGTACGACGCGGGCATCGCGCACAAGGCCGGCTCGGCCGCCGAGCTGGCCCGGGCGACCGGACTGCCCGAGGACGCGCTCGTCGCCACCCTGCGCCGCTTCGACACCATGGCGGCCGCCGGGATCGACGACGACTTCCACCGGGGCAACAGCGCCTACGACCGCTACTACGGCGACCCGACGGTCACCCCGAACCCGAACCTGCGCCCCCTCGACCGCGGCGACCTCTACGCCGTCCAGGTGGTGCTGAGCGACCTCGGCACCTGCGGCGGCATCCGCGCCGACGAGCTCGGCCGCCCGCTGCGCGCCGACGGCAGCGTGATCGACGGGCTCTACGCGATCGGCAACACCGCGGGCAACGTCTTCGGGCGCAGCTACCCGGGTGCCGGCGCGACCATCGGCCAGGGCCTGGTGTTCGGTCACATCGTGGCCACCCACGCGGCTAGCCACGCGCCCGTCCAGGTCGGCTGAGAAGCCTCCGGGCCCGGCGCCGCCCGAGAGCGGCGCCGGGCCCGGAGCACCACCGTCAGACCGGGGTGACGACCATGTCCTCGGGCGCCCAGAAGGCCCGCATCGACGTGATCTGCCCGTCGGCGTCGAACGTCATCACGTCGATCGGCTCGATGACGTACTGCTGGTCGCCGCCGTCGGTGGTGACCCGGAACGAGAACGCCGCCTGCCCGGCGACCGCGCGGACGGCGAGCAGCTCGGTGCGCACGCGCGCGCCGGCCAGCGCGCCGTAGAACTCCTCGATCGCCGCGCGCCCGCGGACCGGGTCGGAGCCGACCGGGTCCTCGAGCGTCGCCTCGGGGGCATAGAGGGCCGCGATGGCGGCCGGGGAGCCGCTCGCGACGGCGTCGAGGTACCGGGCGACGGCGGCCTTGGTCGCGGCGCTCACCGGGCCTCCTCCCCGGCCCCGGCCAGGTGGCGTACCGCGAGGTGGCTGAACAGCATGCTCGTGCCGATCGGGTTGCCGCCGCCCGGGTAGGTGGTGCCGCTCGGCGCCGCCATCGTGTTGCCCGCGGCGTAGAGCCCGGGGATGGGCGTCCCGTCGGCGGTGAGCACGCGCGCGGACGTGTCCGTGCGCAGCCCGCCCTTGGTGCCGAGGTCGGAGATGCCGAAGGCGGCCGCGTGGAACGGGCCCTCGTCGATGCTCGTCAGCGGCGGCTCCCCGCCGGAGAAGAACCGGTCGTAGGCCTCGCCGCCGCGGCCGAAGTCCGCGTCGAAGCCGTCGGCGACCAGGCCGTTGAAGCGCTCGACCGTCGCGACCAGCGCGTCGGCCGGGACGCCGATGAGCGCGGCCAGCTCGGGCAGCGTGTCGGCGGTGTGCCACAGGCCCGCGGCGACGTAGTGCTCCTCGTCGACCATCGAGACGTTGGTGGCGCGCACCGGCGGGACCGAGCCCTCCTTGTGGTCGTAGACCATCCAGTAGGGCCGGGTCACCCCGCCCTCGGTGAGGTGGTCGATGATCGCCCGGCCGAGCCGGTCGTAGGGGGCCGACTCGTTGACGAAGCGCTGCCCCTGGTCGTCGACGAAGATGCCGCCGGTGAACCACAGCGCGAACGCCGAGCGCCCGTCGGGGTGGGTCAGCCCGGGCGACCACCAGGCCTCGCCCATGAGGTCGGTGTCCGCGCCGACGGCGATCGCCGCCTGGTGCGCGGCGCCGATGTTGGTGGGCGGGCCCATCGTGTCGCGCGCGACACCGGGGACGCCGTACTTCTGGCGGAGCTCGTCGTTGGCCTCGAAGCCGCCGGCGGCCAGCACCACGCCACGGCGCGCGCGGATCGCCCGGCGTACGCCGTCGTGCTCGACGATCGCGCCGACCACGGCGCCGTCCTCGACGACGAGCTCGGTGAGCGCCGTCGAGCGCAGCAGCGTGGCGTCGGGGTAGTCCGCCAGGGCGGTGAGGAAGCGGGCCACGAGGGCCCGGCCGCCGAGGAATAGGTCGTCGGGCTGCGGCGTGCCGAGCCGGTCGTGGTCGAGCGGCCCGCGCACCACCTCGCGCAGCTCGGGTGCGTCCGGCACCGGCAGCGGCGTCGGGACGATGTGCCGCTGCCCGTCGCGGCGGGCCTTGGGGGCCTCGCCGAAGTAGTCCGGCCACGGGTAGGGCTCGAAGGAGAAGTGGTCGTCCTCCTCGAGGTAGGCGATCAGCCCGGCCCCACCGCGCACGTAGGTCTCCTGCAGGTCCGCGGGGGTGCGGTCGCCGACCACCGCGCGGTAGTACTCCAGAGCGTCCTCGACCGTGTCGTCGGTCCCGGCTCGGAGCAGCACCGGGTTGGCCGGGAACCAGGCCCCGCCACCGCCGGAGTAGGCGGTCGTCCCACCGAACGTGTCACCGGCCTCGACCAGGCACACGCGGAGCCCCTCGCGGGCCGCGGTGTAGGCCCCGGCCATGCCGCCGGCGCCGGAGCCCGCCACCAGTACGTCGTACTCCTCTGCCCAGTCCATCGTGATCCTCTCGCCGGGTTCGCCGACGCCGACCTCCGGCGTCGTGGCGGCGACGCTAGGCAGCGGCCGGGGGCGCTCCGGGGGGTTCTCCCGTCCTGCGGGAGTCGCCGGGCGCGCGGTGGATCAGCGCAGCCAGGATCGGCCGTGGCGGCGGCGCTGGGGGTGCAGGACCCCGGCGATCCGGTGGGCCTGGCCGAGCAGGAGCGGGGCGATCCGGGCCGGCGGCAGGTCGCCGGGGACGGCGAGCGAGATCGCGGCGACGGCGCCGTGGGGGCCGAGGACGGGTGCGGCGATCGAGGCGATCCCGGTGGTGAGCGGGTCGGCCGGCGCGTGCACGACGCCGCGGCGCTGGCGCACGGCGGCGAGCTCGCGGTGGAGATCGGCCAGGCGGGCCGGGGGGAGCCGCGGGCCGAGCACCTCGTCGACGTACTCGGGGGAGCGGCAGGCGAGCAGCGCGCGCCCGCTGACGGTGTCGCACGCGAGCAGCCGGGCGCCGACCCGCGAGGGGACGGCGCGCGCCGCGGAGCCGCCGATCTTGTCGAGGTAGTGCACCCGGTCGCCCTCGAGCACCGAGAGGTGCGCGACCGCGCCGGTGACGGCGTGCAGCTCGTTGAGGTACGGCGACGCGGCGACCCGGACCTCCTGGTGCTCGCCGGGCCGGCCGGTGAGCGTGGGCGCGTGCGGCCCGAGCCGGTAGCCGCGGGTGTCGTGCTCGACCCAGCCCTCGTCGATGAGCTGGCCGAGGATCCGGAACGCGGTCGAGCGGGGCAGCCCGGTCAGCGCCATCACGTCCTCGAGCATCAGCCGGTCGGGGGACTCGCTGAAGGCGTTGAGGATCCGGGTCACCCGGCCCACGACGCCCAGGGGGGTACGCCGGTCGTCGGGGTCGACGTCCGGCGTGAGGGGCGCGACGGGCGCGACGGGCGCGGTGGTGGGCAGGGCGGTGACGGTCATGGCGGGGTCCTCCTCGGGGTGGGGCCTCCCGACGAGTGTGAGCACTGACACAGGGCAAATCAAGTGGATCGAACGCACATATTTTTCAGGTGTGTTTCGGCCATGGGTCGCCACTCCCGGTGAACGGGAGTCTTTCGGCGCCGAGAATTGTGGCTCTGACCTGCTCAAACGTCTCTAGTGACAGACCTGCAACTAACTTGCCGAACGGCTAGTTTTACTGGACCACTTGCACATAAATTTGTTCTGGCTACCGGCGAGTCACAGCTCGGAGATGAGCCCGCGGGCGGTCAGCGCGGCCACGTAGCGCTCGGCCAGCGCGGCCCAGCGGTCCCGGTCGGCGGGGTCGAGGGGGCCGAGCGCGGCGCTCAGGTCGGCGCGCTGTGCGGCGCCGAGCCGGCGTACCTGGGCGACGCCGCGGCGCGAGCACCGGACCAGGGTGGTGCGCCGGTCGAACGTGTCCGCCGCGCGCTCGACCAGGCCGAGCTCCTGGAGCCGGGAGACCCGCTTGCTCGCCTGGGTGTGGTCCACCCAGGTCCGCTCGGCGAGGTCGGAGACGGCGAGCGGTCCGTGCCGGCCGACCACGACGAGGGTCAGGTAGACCTGCGGGCTGAGGTCGGGGGCGTGGTCGCGCAGCAGCTGCTCGAACCAGCGCGCCTGCGGCAGCCACGCGAACAGCCGCACGGCCGTCTCGCCCAGGTCCAGCCGCGCCTCCGAGCGCGCGACGCCGTCCTCGGCGACGAGCCGGCGCCACAGCTCGGGCGCGGCGGAGTCGGGCCGGTCGGCCAGCCAGCCGCTGAGTCCGGTGTGCACGATTCGCAGGAGGCGGGCCAGGGCCGCGACCTCGTCGTCGGACCAGTCGGCGGTCGCGCTGATCGAGGCCTCGGCCCAGCCGAGCAGCGAGGCGTTCATCACCGGCTGCGCGGCGGGCGCGACCTGGAGCAGCGTGCGCCGGCCGTCGGCCGGGTCGGGCACCCGGGCGACGTACCCGAGCTCCTCGAGCCGGCGGGCCTGGCGGCTCGTGCGGGACAGGTCGGTGACGAGCGCGGCGGCGACGGTGCTGGTGGCGACCGGAGGCCGTCCGTTGAGGTACTCCAGCAGGCGCAGGTCCGCGGCCGGCAGCGAGACGCCGCCCATCTCCTCGAAGATCCGGGTGTGCTCCTGGCTCTCCGCGATCCGGGCGAACGCGTTGAGCAGGCGCAGGGTCGTCGCCTCGAGCGAGGGGGTGGGGGTGGGCTCGCTCGGTCGGGTGGTCGGCACCGCGGTCTCCCTCCTGTCCCTGTCGCCGTCAGGCTGCTCGCCGATTCTCGCGTGTCGGGCCGCGGTGCCGGACAGCGGGAGAGGAGCGAGCCGGTTCCGGGTCGGTTCCGGGTCCGTTCCGGCTCCGTTCCCGCCTGGTGGGAGAACGGCCGCGCGCGACCCGGACCGGTTGCGACGGTGTCCCCTCGACTGCCCGAGCAGTCCTGGAGGAGGAGAACCATGGGCCACGATGTCCTGTCCGCGATCGAGAAGCGCGCCGAGCAGATCGCCGCGACCGGTGCGGCCAACGAGAAGCTCGGCCGGCTGGACGACCAGGCGGTCGCCCTGCTGCGCGAGACCGGCGTGATGCGGATGCTGCAGCCCGCCAAGTACGGCGGCGCGCAGGCCACCCCGGCGGAGTTCGCCGAGGCCGTCATGAAGGTCGCCGCCTGCGACGGCGCCACCGGCTGGGTCGCCGGCATCGTCGGCCTGCACCCGTGGGAGATGGCGATGATGGACTCCCGCCTCCAGGAGGAGGTCTGGGGTGCCGACCCCGAGGTGTGGATCGCCTCCCCCTACGCGCCGATGGGCATGCTGACCCCCGAGGACGGCGGCTTCCGGCTCACCGGGCGCTGGCAGTTCTCGTCCGGCACCGACCACTGCGACTGGATCTTCCTCGGCGCCACCAAGGCCGACGCCGACGGCAACCCCGACTTCGCCGCGGGCATGTGGCACGTCGTCCTGCCGCGGGCGGACTACACGATCGTCGAGGACTCCTGGGACGTCGTGGGCCTGCGCGGCACCGGCAGCAAGGACGTCGTCGTCGAGGGGGCCTTCATCCCCGACTACCGGGTGCTCGCCTACGAGCGGCTCACCGACGGCTCGGCCCCGCGGGACGCCGGGCTGGACGACCCGTCGTACCTGATGCCGTTCACGACCGTCTTCCCCAGCGGCATCACCTCGGCCGTGCTGGGCATCTGCGAGGGCGCGCTCGCGCACCACCTCGCCTACCAGACCAACCGGCTCCAGATCAGCGGCACCGCGGTGCGCGAGGACCCCTACGTCCTCTCCGCGATCGGCGCCGCGGCGGCCGAGATCCACGCCTCCAAGGTGGCGCTGCTCGACAGCCTGCGCTGGAGCCACGACCGGGTCGCCGCCGGCCACGAGCTGACGTTCGCGGAGCGCTCGAAGAACCGCCAGACCCAGGTCACCGCGTCCTGGCGCGCGGTGCGCGCGATGGACGAGATCGTCGCCCGCTCCGGCGGCAACGGCCTGCGCATGGACCACCCGATGCAGCGCTTCTGGCGCGACGGCCACATGGGCCTCGCCCACGCCATCAACGTGCCTGGCCCGGCCCTGCACGCCTCGGCCCTGGGCGAGATGGACATCGTCCCGCCGCCCGGCCCGCTGCACTCGATGATCTGACCCGGAAGGAACCCGCATGTCCCAGAACACCCGTCACATCCGCTCGCTCGGCTACATCCGGATGCAGAGCCAGGACATCGCCCGCTGGCGTGAGCTCGCGATCGACACCCTCGGCTTCCAGGAGGTCGCCGGCGCCGACCCGGACGCCCTCTACCTCCGGATGGACGAGCGCCCCTCGCGCCTCGTCGTCGTCCCCGGCGGACCCGACCGCGTCCTCAGCATCGGCTGGGAGGTCCGCGACCACCTGGCCCTCGCCGCCGTCACCCGCGACCTGGAGGCCGCCGGCATCGCGGTCAAGCCCCTCACCGACGACGAGCTCGCCGACCGCCGCGTCGAGGGCGCCATCGGCTTCACCGATCCCGGCGGCAACCCGACCGAGATCTTCTTCGCCCCCGAGCTCGACCACAGCCCGGTCCGCACGGGCTTCGCCCAGAAGTTCGTGACGGGCGACCAGGGCCTCGGCCACGTCGTCGTTCCGACGACGGCTCCGGAGGAGACCTTCGCCTTCTACACCGAGGTCCTCGGCTTCCTGCCCCGCGGCGCCATGAAGGCCGGCCCGCCGATCAACGGCTACCAGCCGCGCGTCCGCTTCCTCGGCGTCAACCAGCGCCACCACAGCCTCGCCCTCATCGGCGCCCCCCACGGCGAGGCCCCCGGCCTGGTGCACTTCATGGTCGAGGTCGACGACCTCGACGCCGTCGGCCGCGCGCTCGACCAGGTCAACCAGCGCGGCTTCTCCATCTCGTCCACGCTGGGCCGGCACACCAACGACAAGATGGTGTCGTTCTACGTCCGCGCCCCCGGTGGCTGGGACGTCGAGTACGGCACCGACGGCAGCCGGGTCGACGAGTCGTCGTACACGGCCGAGGAGATCACCGCCGACTCCTACTGGGGCCACGACTGGTCCGGCTCGGAGCCGCTCGCGGCGTTCGTGCCGCCGTCGGCGTGAGCTGACCCAGGACGACGTACGAAGGCCCCGGTCCGGTGGACCGGGGCCTTCGCGCGTGCGCTCAGCGCCAGTGCTCGTTCCACCCGAACAGATCCGGCGGGACGACGACCCCGTCCCCGTCCACCCCGAACCGCCCCCGGTAGAACACCAACGGCCGCCCGGTCCGCGGCGTCTCCAGCGCCAGCACCCGCCCGATCACCACGTCGTGGTCGCCCTCGACGTGCACCGAGGCGACCTCCGCGTGCACCCGGCAGAGCACGTCGGGCAGCGACGGCGTGCCCCATGCGGACGTCGTCCAGCCGAGCTCGTCGAAGCGCCGCCCGCGGCTCGAGCCGAAGCGCTGGCACAGGTCGGTCTGGTCCTCGGCGAGGACGTTGACGCTGAACCGGCCGGTGGTGCGGATGCGGGGCCAGGTGCGGCCGCCGTGGTCGGCGCAGAACAGGACCAGGGGCGGGGTCAGGGAGACCGAGGCGAAGGACTGGCAGGCGAAGCCGGCCGGGCCGTCGGCGTCGAGGCCGGCGACCACGGTGACGCCGCTGGCGAAGCTGCTCAGGGCACGGCGCATCCGCTCGGGGCTGGGCTCGTGCACCGGGGGGACGGCGGTCTGGGGCATCGGGTACTCCTCGGGTCGTCGTGGTCCGACCGGGTGACGGTAGGCGGGAGTGGGGGCCGGAACGCCTTCTTCTCCCGGAGAACGGAACGAGCCGGGCGCGCGGGGGCGTGGTCGACCTAGCGTCGCCGTCCATGAACCAGACCTCGACGACCGACGCCGTTGCGACCCTGCGCGAGGTGGCCACCGACCGCGGTGTGCTGCGCTACCACGAGGCCGGGGACGGCCCGCCGCTCGTGATGCTGCACGGGTCGGGGCCCGGGGTGACCGGCATGAAGAACTTCGCGGGCAACCTCGCCCGGTTCTCCCAGCACTTCCGCTGCCTGGTGCTCGAGCTGCCGGGCTTCGGGGTGAGCGACGCGACCGGTGAGGGTCTGCTGCCCGGCGCGGCCGCGGCGACGATCCGGTTCCTGGACGCGCTCGGGCTCGACCAGGTCGACATCATCGGCAACTCGCTCGGCGGTATCGCCGGGGCGCTCGTGGCGATGGAGCAGCCCGACCGGGTACGACGCCTGGTCACCGTCGGCGGTCTGGGCCGCAACGTCTTCTCGCCCGCGCCGGGCGAGGGGATCAAGCTGCTCGTCGACTTCACCGACAACCCGACCCGCGACAAGCTGGTCGCCTGGCTGCACTCGATGGTCTACGACCCGGCGATGATCACCGAGGAGATGATCGAGGACCGCTGGAAGCAGGCCACCGATCCCGAGACGCTCGCCAACGCGCGCACGCTCTACGGCAGCGAGGCGTTCGCCCGCAATGCCGCGGCCGCGGCGGCCGCGGACCACGTGCCGTACTGGGCGATGCTGCACAAGATCAAGGCCAAGACCCTCATCACGTGGGGCCGCGACGACCGGGTCAGCCCGATGGACATGGCCCTGATCCCGATGCGCACCATCCCCGACGTCGAGCTGCACGTGCTGCCCAACTGCGGCCACTGGGCGATGATCGAGGCCAAGCACGCGTGGGAGAACGTCGTCGAGGCGTTCCTCACCCGACCCGAGATCGCATGAGCACCGCCCCTCTGCGGCTGCGGGTCGTCGCCACGGTCGCCGAGACCGACGATGCGCGCTCGGTGGTGCTGACGCCCGAGGACGGCGGCCCGGTCGGCTACCGGCCCGGTCAGTTCCTCACCTTCCGGGTGCCGTCCGCGGAGGGGTCGCTGGCCCGCTGCTACTCGCTGAGCAGCTCGCCGCACGCCGATCCGGACCGGCTCGTGGTGACGGTGAAGAAGGTCCCCGGCGGGCGCGGCTCGGCGTGGATGTGCGACGAGCTGGCCGTCGGCGATGTCGTCGACGCACTGCGCCCGGCCGGCACGTTCACCCCGCGCGACCTCGACCGCGACCTCCTGCTGGTCGCCGCCGGCAGCGGGGTCACGCCGGTGATGTCGATCCTGCGCTCCGCGCTCGCTACCGGCACCGGGCAGGTCGCGGTGCTCTACGCCAACCGCGACGAGCGCTCGGTGATCTTCGCCGCCGAGCTCGCCGCGCTGGAGCAGGCGCACCCCGACCGGCTCGTCGTGCTGCACTGGCTGGAGAGCCTGCATGGGCTGCCGGACGACCAGCGGCTCGCCGCCCGCCTCGCGGCGTACGCCGGGCGGGAGGCGTTCGTCTGCGGCCCGGCGCTGTTCATGCGCGCGGTCGAGAAGGCGCTCGCCGCGGCCGGTACGGACTCCGCGCTGGTGCACGTCGAGGAGTTCGTGTCGCTGACCGGTGACCCGTTCGCCGCGCCCGAGCCCGTCGCGCTCGCGGCCGGCGAGGACGTCGACGCCGCCGAGCTCGAGGTCACCCTCGACGGCGCGACCCGCACCCTGCCCTGGGCGCGGAGCCGCCCGCTGACCGACGTGCTGCTGGCCGCGGGCCTGCCGGCGCCGTACTCGTGCCGGGAGGGGGCGTGCAGCGCGTGCGCGTGCGTCGTCACCGAGGGCGAGGTCGCGATGGAGGTCAACCAGGTCCTCGACGACGCCGACCTCGCCGACGGGCTGGTGCTCGGCTGCCAGGCGCGGCCGGTCTCGGACCGGGTGCGCATCTCGTACGACGGCTGACCGGTCGCGATGCACGAAGGGCCCCGGCCGCACGGTGGTGCGGCCGGGGCCCTTCGCGTGTTCCGGCTAGTCCTCGTCGTCCACCAGCACCGGCAGCTCGCCCCGGTCGACGGCGCGGCTCAGCGCCTGGCGCAGCGACGCGCACCCGGTGAACAGCGTGCCCTCGATCCGCGGCGGCATCGCTGCCCGCCGCTCCAGGCAGCGCTCGGTGTCGGCCGCGTGCCACTGGATGCTCGTCTGCTCCCAGCTGCTCTTGCGGGCCTCGACCGCCGCCCCGCACGTCTCGCACGAGACCGGCGACATCGGCGCGGTCTCGAGGCGGACGTCGGGGCGGACGGTGACGCCGGAGGCGGGAGACCCCATCACACCGACTCGTTCTCGGCGGCCCGGGCGATGTTGTCGGCGACCTCCTGGCCCCAGGCCTCGGCCGGGCGGGTCATGTCGAGCTCGAACTCGAAGCGCTCGGTCATCTCCGGCAGCACGGCGTCCACGTCGGTGTAGAACTGCTGGTACCAGCGGCGCAGCTGGTAGACCGGCCCGTCCTCCTCGCACAGCAGCGGGTTGTCGATGCGGGCCTTGTTCTGCCAGATCGCGACGTCCTGCTCGAAGCCGGTCTTGATGAAGTCGCCCATGGTCGCGGCCGAGGCGCTCGCGTACTCGTCGGAGACGCCCTGCGGCTTCTTCACGATGATGCCGTACTGCAGCACGAACGAGTCGGTGTCGACCGGGTAGTGGCAGTTGATCAGGATCGACTCGAAGTCACCCGTGTCGTACTGGTAGACGAGGTCGTCGATCATGAACGACGGTCCGAAGTACGACGCGGTCGACTTCACGGCGAGCAGCGTGGAGCCGTCCTCGCTCGGGACGGCGATGTCGCCGCGGTCGGTGCCGTTCATGACCTGGGTGGCGACGTGGCCCTCGAAGATGTTCTTGAAGTACGTCGGCATCGAGTAGTGCACGTAGAAGAAGTGCGCCATGTCCACGACGTTGTCGACGATCTCGCGGCAGTTGGAGCCGTCGATCTTGATCGAGTACCAGTGCCAGTCGGTCCACTCGTCGTTGGTCGCACCGGGGATCTTGGGGATCGCCTGCTCGGCGATCGGCGGGTTGCCCTGGGGGTCGTTCCAGACGAAGAGCATGCCGTCCTGGTCGAGGGTCGGCCACGCCGACGTCCGCGCGCGCAGCGGCACCCGGCGCGAGTAGGGGATCTGCTTGCAGCGCCCGTCGCCGCCCCAGCGCCAGTCGTGGAACGGGCACGCGATGTTGCCGTCCTTGACGGTGCCCTGGGACAGGTCGCCGCCCATGTGGCGGCAGTAGGCGTCGAGCACGCGGAGCTCGCCGTCGGCGTCCTCCCACACCACGAGCTTGGTGCCGAACGCCATCACCTGGTGCGGCTGGCCGTCGCGGAAGTCCTTCGAGAGACCGAGGCAGTGCCAGCCCCGGGCGTAGCGCTGCGCGATCGGGTCCGCCTCGATCTGGCGGGGGATGTCGGGAGCGGTCGTCATGACGGCTGTCCTTCCTGTGCACGATTCGGGTGCGGCCGACCGTAGGAAGCAGCCGCGGTGAGCTGCCGGGGTTCTCCCGCTCTCCGGCACCGTTGTCGGAGCCCCGTGCCAGGGTGGGCCGCATGAAGGACGTCTGGACCTGGGTCCATGCCGAGCGCGCCGCCCTCGTCGCCGACCTCGCCGAGGTCGACGCCGCGCGGTGGGAGACGCCGTCGCTGTGCCCGGGGTGGAGCGTCCACGACGTCGTGGCCCATCTCATCGACAACGCCCGTACGACGCGGCTCGGCATCGTGCGCGCGATGGTCCGGGCACGCTTCGACTTCGACCGGCAGAACGCCGACGGCGTCCGCCGCGAGCGGGGCGCCACCCCGGCCGAGACCCTCGACCGGCTCCGCGCCGTCGTCACCCGGACGACGACCCCGCCCGCCCCGCTCGACAGCCGCCTGGTCGAGGAGGTCGTCCACGGCGAGGACGTCCGCCGTCCGCTCGGCATCACGCACACCTATGCCCCGACCGCGGTCGAGCGGGCGCTGCACTACCAGGCGCGCACGTCGGTCTCGATGGGCGGCGCCAAGCAGCGCATCGCCGGGCTCCGGCTCGAGGCGACCGACGCCGAGCTCGCGCTGGGCGAGGCCGGCGGCACCGTCGTCCGCGGGCCCGCGGTGGCGCTGCTGCTGGCCGCCTCGGGGCGTACGGCCGCGCTCGACGACCTGAGTGGCGCGGGGGTCGACGCCCTGCGCTGAGGGGTCTGGGGTACCCTGGGTACCGCCAGCCCGGAGCCGTCGGTGCTGGGACTAGCTGCCACGGCTTCGGCATGAAGCTCGACGCCGGGGATCACCCACGTCGACACCGCCGAGATGTACGGCGAGGGCCGCTCCGAGGAGTTCCTCGGCGCGCTGGCCCGGCGGATCCGTGAGGGCGTCGAGGGCAGCCTGCGCCGGCTCGGCACCGACCGGATCGACGTCTGGTACCAGCACTACCCCGACGCCGAGGCGCCCGACGACGAGCTCGTCACGACGCTCGACGAGCTGGTCCGGTCGGGCAAGGTGCTGCACCTCGCGACGTCCAACGTCGACGCCGGCCAGATCGCCGGGCAGGCCGCGGCGGCGCGCGAGCGCGGGCTCGCCACCTTCGCCGGCGTCCAGAGCGAGTGGAACCTGCTCTCCCGCGCGGTCGAGGCCGACGTGGTGCCCGCCGCCCGGGCCGAGGGGATGGGTGTGGTGCCCTACTTCCCGCTCGCCTCGGGCCTGCTCACCGGCAAGTACGCCGCCGGGCAGCCCTATCCGGACGGCTCGCGGTTCGCGGTGATCCCCTACTTCGCCCAGGTCGCGACCGAGGACAACTTCGCCGCCGTGGCCCGGCTGAGCGAGCTCGCCGCCGCCGGCGGGCGCGACCTCGTCTCGCTCGCGTTCGGCTGGCTGCTCGCCCAGCCGGACGTCACCTCGGTGATCGCCGGGGCCAGCACGCCGGCCCAGGTCGCCGCCAACGCCGGCGCCCTCGGCTGGACGCTCGACGCCGACGACCTGGCGGCCGTCGAGTCCGCGCTGGCCGGCTAGCCAGGCGGCATGCAGCCCGGCCGGTGTGCACATGCCGGCGCGGGCCTACGCCTCGCCGCCGGGCACGGACGTGGTCGCCGGCTCCCAGGCGAAGCCGTCGGGGTCGGTGGCCGCCGTCGTCCCACCGCGCAGCGACAGGCGGTGGGCGCCGGTGCCGTCGATGGGCACCCCGGCGTCCTTGGCGAGCGCCTTGCGGCTGAGCAGGCCGAGGGTGACCGGACCGGAGCCGGGCTCGAACTCGACGTACTTGCGGCCGAAGCTCTTGGCCACCCCGAACCCGCGCTCGGTGTAGAACCGCTTGGTCGCGAGCACGTCGTCGGCGCCGATGAGCAGCACCACGCTCTCGTAGGTGCGGCGGACCGGGCCGGTGTTCTTCTTGGAGGCGCTGACGACCTTCCAGATCGCGCCGTCCGGCGCGCGGAGCACGCCGCCGTAGCCCCAGAAGGACTTCGTCACCGGCTTGATCACCTCGGCGCCGGCGACGATCGCGGACTCCGCGAGGGCGTCGACGTCGGCCGGCTGGGCCAGGGTCAGGGAGACGTGGAAGCCGCGGAAGCCCGAGGTCGGGCTGTCGCCGGCGCGGACCTCGACGGGCAGGCCGGGCCCGAAGGCCTGGTCGTAGAAGGCACGGGCGGCGGCCGGGTCGGTCGCCTCGATGATCAGGGTGTCGATGTGGCTCATGTCCCCGACGCTAGGTCCGCGGGCACGGGGGTGCTTCTCGATTCCTGACCGGATCCGGCAGGCTGGGCGCGTGCGCACGGGTGACGTGTCCTTCTGGTGGGCCGACCACGGCCGGTCCGAGCCGAGCGACGTCCTCGACGGCGATGCCGTCGCCGACGTCGTGGTGGTCGGGGCCGGCTACACGGGGCTCTGGACGGCCTACTACCTGGCCGGGCTGCGGCCCGACCTCGACATCCGGGTGATCGAGCAGCGCTTCGCCGGGTACGGTGCGTCCGGCCGCAACGGCGGCTGGCTCTCGGCGTCGGTGACCGGCGGCCTCGACGGCTACGCGCGGACCCACCCGCGCCCCGATGTCGCGCGCTTCCAGCTCGCCATGAACGACGCCGTCGGCGAGGTGATCGGGGTCGCCGAGCGGCACGCGATCGACGCGGAGATCCGCCAGGGTGGCACGCTGCTCGTCGCGCGCAACGCCGCGCAGGAGGAGCGGGCGCGGACGTTCGCGGCCTTCGGCGAGCGCTGGCCCGAGGTCGGCGTCGAGACGCTGACGGCCGACGCGGCGGCGGAGCGGGTACGCGTGGCCGGCACCCGGTCGGCGGTGTGGGAGCCGCACTGCGCGCGGATCCACCCCGCCAAGCTGGCCGCCGGGCTGGCCCGGGTGGTGCGCGAGCGGGGCGTCCGGATCCACGAGGGGACGACCGTGCGCGTGATCGCGCCCGGCCGGGTCGAGACCGACCGCGGCGTGGTGCGGGCCCGGCACGTGATCCGCGCGACCGAGGGGTTCACCGCGAACCTGGCGGGCGAGCGGCGTACCTGGGTGCCGATGAACTCCTCGATGATCGTCACCGAGCCGCTGCCCGAGGACGCCTGGGCGGCGATCGGGTGGGAGCACTTCGACACGCTCGAGGACTTCGCGCACGTCTACTCCTACGCCCAGCGCACCGCTGACGGCCGGATCGCGATCGGCGGGCGCGGCAACCCCTACCGCTACGGCTCGCAGACCGACAACGACGGCGACATCGACCCCCGGACGGTCGCGCACCTGCGGGAGATCCTCGTCTCCTGGTTCCCGGCGCTGGCCGACGTACCGGTGGCGCACGGGTGGAGCGGTGTCCTCGGCGTCCCGCGCAACTGGCGCGCCACCGTCGGGTACGACGCCGCGCGCGGCCTCGGCTGGGCCGGCGGCTACGTCGGCACCGGCGTCACCGCCGCCAACCTCGCCGGCCGGACCCTCGCCGACCTCGTGGCCGGCGAGCGGACCGACCGCACGACGCTGCCCTGGGTCGACCAGCAGGCGCGGCGCTGGGAGCCGGAACCCCTGCGCTGGCTGGGGATCCACGGTCTCTACCGGGCCTACGGGCTCGCCGACCGGATCGAGGCGCGCGGGGCACGGCGTACCTCGGTGATCGCGCGGGTCGCCGACCGGGTCAGCGGCCGGGTCTCCTAGGCCTCAGGCCGGCAGCCGGTAGGCCGCCCGGGTGTTGTCGGCGAAGAACCGCGCGCTCTCCTCGGGCGTCGCCACCGACTGCACCAGCGGCACGATCGCGCGCAGCAGGTCGGCGTGCCCGACGTGGAGCGAGTCGATGGGCATGTTGGAGCCGAACAGCAGCCGGTCCCAGCCCCACGCCGCGACCGCGCCGTCGAGCCACGGGCGGACGGTGTCGGCGGTGACGCTGGGCAGCACCATGCCGAGCCCGGAGAACTTGCAGACCCAGTCGGTGCCCGCGGCGACCTCGCGCATCGACGCGGCCCACGCGGCGAGGCCCTCGGGGCTGACGTCGTGGGGCGTCCCGAGGTGCTCCAGGACGACGGACAGTCCCGGCCGCTGCGCCAGCACGTCGACCCACGCGGGCAGCGAGCCCGGCGAGGCGACCAGGTCGAAGACCAGCCCGCGCTCGTCGAGCCAGTCGAGCAGCACCGGCGTCGCGGGGGAGTCCGGCTCGAGCGCGCCGTAGACGCGGGCCCCGCGGAAGCGCTCGTACGCCGCCTGCTGGTCGAGGTGCGCCACCAGCTCGGCGGCCGGCAGCTGTGGGTCGACGGTGCCGATCGTGACCGCGGGGACGTCCGCGGCCGACAGCTCGTCCTCCAGCCAGCGCGCCTCGTCGAGGTAGGCGTGCGGCGCGGTCGCCGCCGAGACGTGCACGAGCCCGGCGAGGGTGACGCCCGGGTGGTGCGCGGCGTAGTCGGCGTACCGGTGCCGGTCGAGGAGCCAGGGGCTCGCCGCGTGCTCGGCGAAGGCGCGCAGACCCGGGTACCAGGGGTGGGCCGCGGGATCCCAGAGGTGGGCGTGGGCGTCGACGATCGTCGGGGTGGTGCTCATGGTGGGGGCTCCTCGGGCTGGTGGGGGTCAGTTCGGGGTTCAGTGCATGGTCAGGCCGCCGCTGACGCTGAGCGTCTGGCCGGTCACGTAGGCGGCGTCGGGACTGCTGAGCCAGGCGATCGCCGCGGCGACGTCGTCCGGCTCGGCGAGGCGGCGGCTGGGGATCGCGGCGACGAGCTTGTCCAGCATGGCCTGCTTGCCGGCCATGTGCTCGTCGACCATCCGTCCGCGGACAGGTCCCGGGCACACCACGTTGACGGTGATCCCGTCGCGCGCGTGCTCGCGGGCCAGCGACTTGGCCAGCCCGAGCAGACCCGCCTTGCTCGCGGCGTACGCCGCCTCGTGGGCGGCGCCGGCCCGCGCACTGTCCGAGGCGACGTAGACGATCCGCGGGTGGGCGGCGCCGGCCAGCGCCGGCAGCAATGCCTGGGTCAGCAGCATCGGCCCGTGCAGGTTGACCCGGTGCAGGAGCTCCCAGGTGGCGGGCACGTCGTCCACGAACCGGCCGACCGAGGCAACACCGGCGCACGAGACGAGCGCCGCCGGGCTCTGCGCGGCGGCCCGCTCGGCGAGCGCCCGCACGGAGGCGTCGTCGGCCAGGTCGACGTACGCGGCCTCGGCGTGCTCGCCCAGCTCGTCGGCACGCTCCTGCGCGGCCGGCAGGTCGACGTCGGCGAGCAGGACCCGCCAGCCGTCGGCGTGCAGCCGTGCGGCGGTGGCCGCTCCGACGTCGCCGGCGGCGCCGGTGACCACAGCGAGAGGGCAGGGCATCATGTCTCGACCGTAGCGATCGCTACGGTCGAGATCAACATCGCCAGGGGCGATGCCGCGACGAGCGGTGCGATCGCTACGCTGACGCCATGAGTGCGCGCCCCGTCTCCGCGCGGCGCCGCCAGATCCTCGACGCCGCCGCTCCGCTGTTCGCCGAGCACGGCGTCGCGGCGACCTCCGTGCGCGACATCGCGAGCGCCGCCGACCTCAAGTCCGGCAGCCTCTACCACCAGTTCGCGGCCAAGGAGGAGATCGCCGGCGAGATCGTCGCGGCCTACGTCGACGAGCTCGCCGCGGCGTACGACGCCGAGGTGGCCGGCGCCCGGACCGGAGCCGAGCGCGTGGTCGGTCTCATCCGCGCGTCCCTGCGCGTGATGCACCGCCACCCCCACGCGACCCAGATCTACGAGCGCGATGCCGCACTGCTCCGCGAGGCCGGGACGCCGCCGCGGCTGCGCGAGATCACCAACGGCCTGCAGGAGTCCTGGCTGGCCAGCCTGCGTGACGGGATGGCCGACGGGTCGGTGCGGGCGGGGCTCGACGTGCGGGTCGCGTTCCGGTTGATCCGGGACGGGTTGTGGCTGACCGTGCGGTGGTACGAGCCGTCGGAGATCTATCCGCTGGAGCGGCTCGAGGACGAGTGCATCGCGCTCTACCTGGCGGGCATCCGGTCCTAGACGACCGGGCGCAGCGCGGTGATCGCCTCGGCAACCTCCTCCGGTGCGTCGAGGGCGAGGAGGGTCCGGGCGCCGGGGACCTCGCGGAGGTCCGTGCCGACGGCCCGGGCCAGGCGGCGGCCGAGGGCCGGGCGGAAGCAGCGGTCGGCCATGCCCCAGAGCACCTCGATCGGGATGTCGACGTCGGCGAGCCGGTGGGTCGCGTCGTCGAGTCGTTCCGGGTCGACCGCGTGGAGGAAGGCGATCAGGTCGCGCCGGACGGCCGGGTCGGTCCGCGCCGGGCGGAGCCAGTCCCGGGTCAGGGTGGGGTCGAGGTGGCGGGAGAGCAGGCCGTAGCCGAGCCACGAGTGGCGCAGCGGGGTCCACCTCATCGCGGTCGCGACGAGGACGGCGAGCCGCTCGACGCGCAGGGCGGCGAGGATCGCGTTGAGCGGGAAGGGCGGGAACGTCGTGAAGGCGTCGCAGTTGATGAGCAGGGCGCTGGAGACGCGCGGCTCGCCGCCGGTGATCACGAACTGGGTCAGCGCGCCGCCGGTGTCGTTGCCGACCAGGCAGACGTCGGTGAGGTCGAGCCGGTCCAGGAAGTCGCGCACCATCTGGGCCACGCCCTCGGGCGAGCGGTCCGCGTCGGGGTGCAGCGGCGCGACGTGGGCGCCGAGGGGCCAGTCCGGGGCATAGCTGCGGACGCCGCGGGCGGCGAGCAGCTCGCCGACGTTGGTCCAGAGCCGGCCGTCGGTCAGCACCGGGTGCAGGAACACGACGGGATGGGCAGTGGAGGATCGGGGTCCCCAGGTCCGATACTTCAACGGACCCGCGGGCAGCTCGATCGTGTGCATGAGGCTCTCCTCCTATTTACCGACGCGCTGTATGTAAGTTACGAACAGATAGTAGGTAAATGACGAGGCGCAGGCAAGCAGACCGCACGGCGGCGACCCGCGGCGCGCTCATCGCGGCGGCTCGGGAGCAGTTCGCGGCGGCGGGATTCGCGGGCACCGGTCTCGAGGCGGTGAGCGTGGCGGCCGGCGTCAGCCGGGGTGCGGCGTACCACCAGTTCGGGAGCAAGCTCGAGCTCTTCGCCGCCGTCCTGGTCGAGGTCGAGGCGGGCATCGCGGACCGGATCGCCGTCGCCGCGCTGGCGGGTGAGGACCTGGGCTTCCAGGCCGTCCTGCGCCGCGCGATGACGGCGTGGCTGGACGAGTGCAGCGCCCAGGACGTCCAGCGGATCCTGCTGGTGGACGGCCCGTCGGTCCTGGGCTGGTCCCGGTGGCGCGAGCTGCTGCAGCCCTACGCCCTGACGCTCGTCGAGCAGCTGCTGGCCACCGCGATCGAGAACGGCGAGCTGCCGGCGCTGCCGGTCCGCGCGCTGGCCCACACGCTGGTCGCGGTGGCCGACGAGGCCGCGTTGGTCGTGGCGACGTCCGAGCACCCGGAGGCTTCTCGCGACGAGATGCTCCGGGTGCTGGACGCCCTGGTCGCCGGTCTCAGCCGGCCGTCGCCCTGAACCTGCGCAGCCGCAGGCTGTTGGAGACCACGAACACCGACGAGAACGCCATCGCGGCGCCCGCGAGCATCGGGTTCAGCAGGCCGGCGGCGGCCAGCGGCAGGGCGGCCACGTTGTAGGCGAACGCCCAGAACAGGTTGCCCTTGATCGTGGCGAGGGTGCGGCGCGAGAGCCGGATCGCGTCGACCGCGACCTGGAGGTCGCCGCGGACCAGCGTGAGGTCGCTGGCCTCGATCGCCACGTCGGTGCCGGTGCCCATGGCCAGGCCGAGGTCGGCCTGGGCGAGCGCGGCGGCGTCGTTGACGCCGTCGCCGACCATGGCGACGACCTTGCCCTCGCCCTGGAGGCGCTTGACGACGTCGACCTTGTCGGCCGGGAGCACGTCGGCGATGACGTCGGCGTCGGCGATCCCGACCTCGGCGGCGACGGTCCGGGCCACGACGGCGTTGTCGCCGGTGAGCAGGACCGGGCGCAGGCCGAGCTCGCGCAGCTGGGCGATGGCGGTGGCCGAGGTCGGCTTGATCGCGTCCGCGACCACGACGACCCCGCGGGCCTGACCGTCCCAGCCCACCGCGACCGCCGTACCGCCGGTGCGCTGAGCCTCCTCGAGCGCCGCGGTCAGCTCGGGGGAGAGGTGCTGGGACCACTCCTCCAGGAGCCGCGGCCGCCCCACGAGTACGGCGTGGCTGGCGTCCCCGTCGAGCAGGACGCCCTGGACCCCGAGGCCCTCGACGTTGGCGAAGTCCTCGACGGCGGGCAGCGGGCCGGCCTCGCGGGCCGCGTCGGCGATCGCCCGGGCGATGGGGTGCTCCGAGGCGTCCTCGAGAGCCCCGGCGAAGCGCAGCACCTCGGCGGCGTCCTCACCCGAGCCGGCGACCACGTCGCGCAGCGTCATCTTGCCGGTGGTGACCGTGCCGGTCTTGTCGAGGACGACGGTGTCGACCGCGCGGGTCGACTCCAGCACCTCGGGGCCCTTGATCAGGATGCCGAGCTGGGCGCCGCGACCGGTGCCGACCATGAGGGCGGTCGGCGTGGCCAGGCCCAGCGCGCACGGGCAGGCGATGATGAGGACGGCGACCGCGGCGGTGAACGCCGCCGCGAGACCGTTGCCCGTCCCGAGCCAGAAGCCGAGGGTGCCGGCCGCGAGCACGATGACGATCGGCACGAAGATGCCGGAGATCCGGTCGGCCAGGCGCTGGACCTGGGCCTTGCCGTTCTGGGCGTCCTCGACGAGCCGGGCCATCTGGGCGAGCTGGGTGTCGCCGCCGACCCGGGTGGCCCGGACGACGAGCCGGCCGCCCGCGTTGACGGTCGCGCCGACCACCGGGTCGCCCACGCCGACCTCGACCGGCACGGACTCGCCGGTGAGCATCGAGGCGTCGACCGCCGAGGAGCCGCGCTCGACGACCCCGTCGGTCGCGATCTTCTCGCCCGGCCGTACGACGAACAGGTCGTCCACCTTCAGGTCCGCCACCGCGATCTTGGTCTCGGTGACGCCGTCGGGCCCGAGCACCGCGACCTCCTTGGCGCCCAGCTCGAGCAGCGCCTTGAGCGCCGCCCCGGCGCGCCGCTTCGAGCGCTGCTCGAAGTAGCGCCCGGCCAGGATGAACGTCGTGACGCCCGCCGCGGCCTCCAGGTAGATGTTGCCGCTGCCGTCGCTGCGCTCGATGGTGAGCTCGAACGGGTGGGTCATCCCGGTCACGCCGGCGGTGCCCCAGAACAGCGCGTAGAGCGACCAGCCCAGCGCGGCGAGCGTGCCGAGCGAGATCAGCGTGTCCATGGTCGAGGTGCCGTGGCGCAGGTTGGTCCAGGCCGCCTTGTGGAACGGCCAGGCCCCCCACACCACGACCGGCGCGGCCAGCGTCAGCGAGAGCCACTGCCAGTAGTCGAACTGCAGCGCCGGGACCATCGCCATCGCGATGACCGGGACGCTGAGCACGGCCGAGATCACCAGCCGCTGGCGCAGCGGGCGGATCGGGTCCTGCTCGTCCGCGCCGCCCGCACCCTCGGCACCGCCGTCGGCGGCCGGGGGCTTGGGCAGCGCGGCGCCGTAGCCGGCCGACTCGACGGCCGCCACCAGGGCGTCGGTCGTGACGGTGTCGGCGTAGGTCACCTTGGCCTTCTCGGTCGCGTAGTTGACCGTGGCGGTGACGCCCTCGAGCTTGTTGAGCTTGCGCTCGATCCGGTTGGCGCAGGACGCGCAGGTCATGCCGGTGAGGGCGAGCTCGACCTGGTTCTCAGTGTGCGTGTCCACTGCTCTCTCCGGACTCCTGGGGCTGGCTCTTCCCCGTCCCGCCGGCGGTGACGGTGAAGGCCGCGGTGCGGACGACGCCGTCGTGCTGGAAGTCGAGGTAGAGGTGGTAGGTCCCGGGGCTCGGGACCGCGGTGTGGAAGACGACGTCGGGGCCGGGCTTCGTCGTACCGTCGCCGGGCTCGCCGTCCGGGTGGACGTGGAGGTAGGCGAGGTCGCCGCTGCGCAGCGCGACCAGGTGGCCGTAGGCGCCGAGGTAGGGCTGCAGGTCGGTGACCGGCGCGCCGTCCTTGGTGACGCTCAGCGTGAGCCGGGCGTCGGCGCCGGCGGACAGGTCGCCGTCGAGGGTGACCTCGTAGCCGTCGACCGTGACCGTGCGGTTGTCCGGTGCGGGCGGGACCGGCGTGTAGTCGCCGGCGACGCCGAGGTCGGCGCCGAGCGTGAGCGCGTCGGCCCCGGTCGCCTTGAAGTCGGCGAAGAGCCGCCAGGTGCCCGGCGTCAGGTCGAGGTCGATGGTCCACACGCCGTCGGCGAGCCGGGGGTGCACGTGCTGGAAGCCGCTGAAGTCACGCCGTACGGCGATCAGGTGCAGCTGCTTCTCGTGCTGCTCGTCGTACGCCGTCACGGGGGCGCCGTCGGGACCGGTGATGGTGAACCGCACCGGGACGTCGCGCCCGGCGGGCGCGCGGTCGTCGGCGAGGGTGAGGGTGTAGCCGTTCTGCGAGGTCATGAGTCCTCCTGGGATCTCGGACGTCGTCTCGCCGGCCTGCTGCTCCGAGGGACCCGCGGTCGTGTCGGCGGCGTGCGTGTCGTGGCCCGCCGGCTCCGCGTCGACCGGGCCGATGGCCCGGCCGGCGAGGAGGGCGATGCCGAACACGGCCGCGGCGACCGCGGCGAAGCCGGCGAGTCGGGTCGGGGTGTTCATGCGAGCTGGTAGCCGGCCTCCTCGACGGCGGCCTTGACGGCGGTCTCGTCGAGGGGGGCGGCGCTGATGATCGTGACCGCACCGGTGGGCAGGTCGACCGCGACGTTCTCGACGCCGGCGATCTCCTGCACCTCCTCGGTGACGGAGGCGACGCAGTGGCCGCAGGTCATGCCGGTGACGGTGAAGGTCTGGGTGGTGCTCATCGGAGATGTCCTCTCGGTGGTGGGGATGTGGTGCGGTGATCGGGGCGGTCGGTCAGGAACGGACGAGGCGGGCGATGGCGTCGGAGGCCTCCTTGAGCTTGATGTCGGCCTCCTCGCCGCCTTCCTTGGCGGCGTTGACCACGCAGTGCGCCATGTGCTCGTCGAGCAGGCCCAGGGCGACGGACTGGAGCGCCTTCGTCATGGCGGAGACCTGCGTGAGGATGTCGATGCAGTACTTCTCCTCCTCGACCATCCGCTGCAGACCCCGCGCCTGGCCCTCGATGCGGCGCAGCCGCTTGAGGTAGTCGTCCTTGGTCCGGTTCGCGATGTAGCTGTGCTCGTTCTCCGTGCCGGCGTCGGTGTGTGCCATGCCCTCGTCCTTCGTTGCTGGGGGATTCGACCTGGATAGGACCAGGATACCCCCCTGCGGTATTCCGTGCTAACGTCCCGATCTTGAAAGGAACCATACCCCCCTAGGGTATGAAGTCAAGTCATCGAGAAGGAGAGATTCGGATGTCAGTCACCACCGCGCCGGCGACGGACCGTCGCTGGCTCGGGCTCGCGGTCATCGCCGCGGCCCAATTCATGGTCATCATGGACACCTCGATCATCGGCGTGGCGCTGCCGGAGATGCAGCGCGAGCTGGGCTTCACGCCCGAGAACCTGTCCTGGGTCTTCAACGCGTACGTCGTCGCCTTCGGCGGTCTGCTGCTGCTCGGCGGCAAGATCTCCGACGTCCTCGGCGCCCGCACCGTCTTCTCCGCCGGCTGGGTCGTCCTCGCCGCCGGATCGCTCGTCGCCGCCCTCGCCGGCAACGTCGAGGTCGAGCTCGCCGGCCGCGCCATCCAGGGCGCCGGCGCCGCGCTCATCGCGCCCGCCGCGCTGACCCTGCTGATGATGCTGTTCGGCAACAACCCCCGCGAGCTCACCAAGGCGCTCGCGCTCTACGGCGCGGCCGCGCCCGCGGGCGGTACCGCCGGCGTCTTCCTCGGCGGCGTCATCACCGAGTACCTCAGCTGGCCGTGGGTCTTCGCGATCAACCTCCCCATCGCGGTGCTGATCCTGGCGCTCGTCCCGGCCTCGATGCCGGCCGGCCGCTTCCCCGGCTCGCGCCGCGTCGACCTCGTCGGCGCCGTCACCGTCACCGCCGGCCTCGCCGCCCTCGTGTACGCCGTCGTCCAGGCGCCCGAGGTGGGCTGGGGCGCCGCCCGCACCTGGTGGGTGCTCGGCGCGGGCGTCGTCCTGCTCGCCGCGTTCGTGGCCCAGCAGGCCCGTGGCAGCGAGCCGCTCCTGCGCCTCGGCATCTTCAAGGCTCCCGATCTCGCCGCCGCCAACCTCGGCCAGCTGCTCCTCGGCGCCGCATGGATCCCGATGTGGTTCTTCCTGAACCTCTACCTCCAGCAGGTGCTCGGCCTCAGCGCTTTCCCGAGCGGGGCCGCGCTGCTCCCGATGACGCTGCTCATCATGGTCGGCATGGTCGTGCTCGCTCCCCGGGTGCTCGCCGTCGTCGGCGTGCGGACCGCGACCGTCACCGGCCTGGCGCTCCTCGCCGTGGGCATGGGCTGGCTCGCGCTGATCCGGCCCGACGGCTCCTACGCCGCCGACGTCCTCCCGGCGTCGCTGGTCGCCGCCCTCGGCATGTCCCTCGCCTTCATCCCGACCCTCGGCACGGCGATCTCGGCCGCGCCGCCGGAGGAGGGCGGACTCGCCTCCGGCATCGTCAACACCAGCTACCAGATCGGCTCGGCCCTCGGCCTCGCCGTGATGACGGCGGTCGCCGCGGCCTACGGTGCCGGCAAGCTCGGCGACCCGGTGGCGCTGACCGACGGCTACTCCGCGGCCTTTGTCGGCGCCGCGATCGTGGCCGGCGTCGGTGCCGTGGCCACCGGGGTGCTGCTGCGCGGCAAGGGGGCGGACGCGTGAGCCCGCGGGACGTCGTACGGGGGGCGGCGGTGTGCGCCCTCCGGTGCGCCGCCGGGGCCCTCGCCACCCGCGCCGTGCGAGCATCGGGCCATGGCGGACCTCGGCTCACCCCGGATCCGCCGCCGCCGTACTGCTGACCTCCCGGCGCTCGCCGGCGTCCTCTTCGAGCAGCAGCCGGAGACCCGCTATCCCTATCGCGACCCGCTGCCGATCCCCGTGGAGTCCTTCCTCCACGCGGACGACGCCCGGGCAGCGTGGACGGCCGAGCTCGGCGGCCGTCCGGTGGGCCACGTCTGCTGGACGGCGCCCGACCGATCGTCCGAGGCGTCCGAGCCGTGCGAGCTGAACCGCGCAGCGGCCGCCGCGCACGGCTGCGCGGTCGACGACCTGGGGTGGGTGAGCACGCTCTTCGTGGGCCCCGAGGCGCGCGGGTACGGCGTCGGCCGGCGGCTGCTCGACACGGCCGTCGCCGGCATCCGGGACGCGGGCCGGCGGCCGTGCCTCGAGGTGCTGCCGCTGCACGCGGCGGCGGAGCGGCTCTACCGGTCGGCCGGCTGGGTCGAGGCGGCGCGCCTGCCGGCGTCCTGGGCACCGCCGGACCTGCCCGTGGTGGTGATGGTGCTGCTCGGGTCAGGCGCCGCCGAACCCGAGCTCGGCCGGACTCGTCGCGCCGTCGGCGATGTCCGGCCGGGGCGGGGCGAGCAGGCGTAGCGTCTGCCAGTCGTCCACCATCTGGGCCAGGGGGGTGAGCCGCTGGTCGTGGATCTGCTGGACGTGGGTGTCGCAGCGCGAGACCGTCGTGGCCGACGCTTCGCGGACCCGGGCGGCCAGCGCGGTGGCGTCCTGCTCGGTGAGGGTGATCTCCTCCTGGTCGGCCGGGGGGATGCCGCTCTCGACGAGGCCGAGGACGGCGCCGACCGCCGAGGCCGTGATGGCGACGGGCGCGACGGGGATCGCGGACAGCACGGACGTCGCGGCCTGGGCCAGCTGGAGGAAGGCCCGGCCGTTGTCGACCGCCGCCTCGCGCTGCTCGAGGAGCGCGATCTGGTCCTGGGCGGCGCCGCGGACGGCGCCGGCCAGGCTCATCAGGCTCTCCCGTCCGGAGCGGAGGGTCACCGTGACCCCGGCCAGGGTCGCGGCGATGCCGTTGCCGAGGATCACCTGGTTGGCGGTGGCCGTCTGGATCTTCTGCTCGATGTAGGCCCGGAAGTTGGTCGCGCTGTCGCCGGTCCAGTCGGTCAGCGCGACCGACAGGTCGGCGAACGTGCCGGTGAGGGACGACGCCTGCTGCTGCACGTCGCGCTCCAGCATCTGGGCGGCGGTCTGGGGGATCGCGGTGATCGGGGTGGTGAGCGGCTCCGCCGTGGTCAGCAGGTCGGTCCCGACCTGCTCGCCCCAGGTCATCGCGTCGTCGAGCAGCCGGTTGATCTCCGGCGTCACGTGCTCGCGCACGTACTCCGTGACGCGACCCAGCGGGGCGTGGTCGCGCAGGCAGAACATCACCGCGACGCCGTCGTGCGGACCGAGCCGGTAGATCACGTCGCAGTTGCGCTGGCCCATCGGATCGGCGGGGTAGCGCGGCCAGGCGTCGAGGTCGAGCACGTCCTGCAGGCCCTTGAGCACGCCGAGGTGGTGGCCCATCCGGGCGGCTTCGTCGGCGAACCCCGATGCGGTGTAGCGCGCGCTCACCGCCAGCCCTCCGGTCCGCCGTCGTCCGTCGCCGGGGGTACGTCGGCCGTGCCGATCGGCGGCCGCGGGTCGGCGAAGTCGGGCCGGCTGCCGTCGAGGAGCCGGCCGAACTCGGCGGCCGCCGCCTGGTCCCGGATGGCGAAGTCCGCGGCGACCTGGACCAGCGCGGTGCCGGTGTCCTGGCAGGCGAGCGCGGTGCTGTCGACCGCGTGGAAGAGGACGTCGTAGAGATCGTTCACGACGCCCATGAGGATCGCGGGCGATCCGGTGACCGACGCCTGGAAGGACATGAGGGACTCCCGCGGGCCGTGCAGCGCGGTCGCCTGCTCGTGGAGCCGGGTCGCGATGAGCGGGAAGTCGATGGATCCGGCGCGGTACATCGCGTACAGGTCGGCGCCGAGCTCCTGGGCCTGGGCCGGAGAGGTCGTCGTGGAGCCGGCCGACCCCTCGGTCGGGTCGTACGCGGGGTCACCTGGCGCAGCCATGGGGGTGGCCTTCCCGGCCGGAGCGGCCAGAACCCCGCTGAAACCGCGGAACCGCGTAATGGCGGGCGCGTCGGAGGTGTCTCCCTGGCGTGTTCCCGATTCTCGTGACTGCTCTCGGCATCCTGCTCGTCACCGTGCTGCTCGACCTCGGCGTCGCCCGGGTCCGCCTCGCGCGCGACCACGACGACCGGCAGGGCTGAGCGGACGGGGGACGGGATGCGGACCGGGCACCAGCTGCGCGACGAGGCGCGCCAGGCGGCGGAGCTGCTCGGGCCGCTGCCCCCGCGCCTGCAGATGTGGCGCCTGGGGGAGAGCGCGCTGCTGCTCGACCAGGTGACGCTGGCGGTGGCGCTCGGGCTGGCCCAGCCGAGCACGCTGCTGGCCGTCGAGAGCCCGCGGCTGGGTCCGGAGCGGGTCGGCTCGCTGCTCCGGGTGCAGGACGAGCTGACCGGACTGGTGCCCCCGCGCGCCAAGGCGACCCACTGGACGGTGCGCGCGCTCGCCGAGATCCGGCGTCAGGTGGTCGAGCTCCAGCCGATGGCGCCGCGGGTCAGGGTGTCCCCAGCGGGCGCACGTGGACCACGGCCGACTCCAGGTTGGGAAGCACCCGCAGCAGCGCCCGCTCTACCTCCTCGGTGACGTCGTGGGCGGCGGACACCGTCAGGGCCGGGTCGACCTGGACGACGACATCGCCCTCCATCCGGTGTCCCGTCCAGCGCGCCCGCACCCGGTCGACGCCCGCGACCCCCGGGACGGCGTCGGCCGCCGTGGTCAGCCGGGTGATGACGTCGTCCTCGACGCCGTCCATGAGCCGTCGTACGACGGAGCGCAGGGTGGCGACGAGCACGCCCAGGATCATCAGCCCCACCAGCAGCCCGGCGATCGCGTCCGCGCGGGCGACGCCGGACCAGACGCCGACGACGCCGGCCACGACCGCGATCGAGCTGAGGCCGTCGGCCCGGGCGTGCTGGCCCTCGGCGATGAGGGCGGCTGAGCCGATCCGCCGTCCCGCCCGGATCCGGTGGACCGCGACCGCCTCGTTGCCGGCGAAGCCGACCACGCCCGCCGCGAACACCCAGCCCAGGTGCTCGATGCGGCGCGGGTGGAGCAGGGCGTCGAACGAGTCGACGATGATCCAGGCCGCCGACAGCGCGACGATGAGCGCGATGAGCAGGCCGACCAGGTCCTCCGCGCGGCGCAGGCCGTAGGGATAGCGCCGCGAGCTGGGCCGCCGGCCGATCCGGAAGGCGATGATCAGCGGGATCGTCGTCGCCGCGTGCCCCAGGTTGTGCACGGTGTCGGCCAGCAGCGCGGCCGAGCCGGAGATCGCGACGATCGCCACCTGGGCGGCCGCGGTCGCGGTCATCCCGGCCAGGCCGATCCAGGCCGCCCGGATGCCGAGGCTGCTGCTCTCCGCGGCACTCGCCAGCCCGGCATGGCCGTGCCCATGCCCGTGCCCGTGTCCATGGCCGTGCCCCCAGCGCGTCGTCATGGGACCCAATATAGAGACATGCATATATGTGCATGCAATTGCGTGAACGGCACGGCGCGCCGGCCGGCCCGACTACGATGCTCCCGTGGGACATGCCGAGGACCGCAGCGAGCCGCGTCCGCTCGACGCCGCCGCGGCGAAGTCGCTGGCGACCACGCTCCAGGCGCTGGCCACGCCGAGCCGGCTGCTCATCCTCGACCGGCTGCGGCGCGGCCCGGCGACGGTGACCGAGCTCGTCGACGCGATCGGCATGGAGCAGCCGGCCGTCTCCCAGCAGCTGCGCGTGCTGCGCAACCTCGGCCTGGTCACGGGCAACCGCGAGGGCCGCAGCATCGTCTACGAGCTCTACGACGACCACGTCTCCGCGCTGCTGGACCAGGCGATCTACCACGGGGAGCACCTGCGGCTGGGCCTGCCGGCTAGCCCGCGTTCAGCACCTGCTTGATCTCGGTCTTGAGCACCTTGCCGACCTTGGAGCGCGGCAGGTCGTCCCAGACCTCCACCTGCTTGGGCGTCTTGACGCTGCCGATCCGCTCCTTGACGAACGCCTGCACCTCCGCGGGCGTCACCGTCTGCCCCGGCCGCAGCTGCAGGACGGCGGTGAGCCGCTCGCCCCACTTGTCGTCGGGCAGCCCGATCACCGCGCAGTCGGCGACGGCCGGGTGCGCCATCAGCGCCTGCTCGACCTCGGTCGAGTAGACGTTGAAGCCGCCGGTGATCACCATGTCCTTGGCCCGGTCGACGATGTGCAGGAAGCCCTCGTCCCCGGGCTCGGTGCTGAGGTAGCCGATGTCGCCCGTGTGGTGCCAGCCGTACGCCGACGCCTCGGCCGTCGCCTCCGGGTTGCGGAAGTAGCCGCGCATCACCAGCGAGCTGCGGACCACGATCTCGCCGCGCTCGCCGGCGGGCAGCAGCCTGCCGTCCTCGCCCATGATGGAGACCGTCACCAGCGGTGCGGGCCGCCCCGCTGATGACAGCCGTTCGTGGGCGACCGAGCCGTCGGCACGGAAGTGGTCGCGCGGGGACATCGTGGAGATCATCATCGGCGCCTCGGTCTGGCCGAAGAGCTGGGCCATGACCGGGCCGATCCGGGTGAGCGCCTCCTCCAGCCGGCGCGACGACATGGGCGCGGCGCCGTACCAGAAGCACTGGAGGGAGGAGAGGTCCGTCGTCTCCAGGGCCGGGTGGTCGAGCACCATGTAGATCAGCGTCGGCGGCAGGAACGTGTGGGTCACCCGCTCCGCCGCGACCAGCTCGAGGAAGGCGCTGACGTCGGGCGTCCGCATGATGACGACCGAGCCGCCCGCGGCGAGGACCGGGAAGCACAGCACGCCGGCGGCATGGGTCAGCGGCGCCAGCGCGAGGTACGTCGGCCGCGCGGGCCGCTCCGGCCACGGGTAGCTCATCAGCGTGAGCGCCGTCATCGTCTCGATGTTGGTGCCGGTGAGCATGACGCCCTTGGGCCGCCCGGTGGTGCCACCGGTGCCGACGATCATCGCCAGGTCGTCGTCGGCCGGGTGGTCGACCTCCTCGCCCCCGAACGCGAGGAAGTCGTCCCACCCGAGCGCCCCTTCGTACGACCCGTCGAGGCACACGAAGGTGCGCACGTTCGGCAGGTCGTCGCGGATCTGGTCCACCAGCCCGGCGTACGACGACTGGAAGATCAGCGTCGTGCACTCGAAGAGCGCCAGCAGGTCGCGGTTCTCCGCGGCCTCGTTGCGCGGGTTGATGGGGCACCAGACCGCACCGGCGCGGCTGATCCCGAAGACGCAGGTGAACGCGACCGGGTCGTTGGACGCGAGGATCGCGACCTTCTCACCGGGCGCGACACCCCGCCCCACGAGGGCGGACGCGATCCGTCCGGCGAGGTCGCGGACCTCGTCGTAGGTCCACGTCCGCCCGTCGCAGACCAGGCAGGCCGCGTCGCCCCCCAGCGACGCGCCCTTGTCGAGGTAGTCGACCAGCCGCACCGGATCCTCCTCAGCCCTCGACCGTGAGCACCGGCTCGGCGACCAGCCCGAACGCGCGCAGCTGACCGAGCAGCTCCCGGTGTCCGAACGCCTTGCAGCCCGAGGCGAAGCCCACGCGCAGCGGCGGCTGCTGCAGCAGCGAGTACGCCGCATAGGCCTGCAGGAGCCCGGTCTGCTTGTAGTTCTGGTTGCCGTGGATGACGCAGTGCGCGCGCCCCAGCGGGCCCGAGGCGTGCACCGAGTCGAGGGACTTGTTGAGCCGCGGGTTCTCGCGCGGCGGCATCTGGTTCATCACCTGGGCCGCGGTCGCGGTCAGCGCCTCGTCGCGCTCGTCCTCCGACATGTCCTTGGTCGCCTCGAGCGCACCCGCCACGATCTGGGGGACGCCGTTCATCAGCGCCGCGTTGAAGACGCCGCCCTGGGCCTTGCAGTTCGCGACGCGCGGGTCCTTGCGGTACCAGACCGGGTGCGAGGTGCCGCCCCACGGCAGCGAGAGCGCGAGCTCGTGCTGCCCCGGTACGACGAGCGGGACCAGGCCCTGGGTGGGGTCGAACTCGACGTACTGGTTCTGCTGGAGGTAGTGCGCCCGCGACGTGGCGGCGTTGACGAGGATCGTCTGGGTCGACGCGATCGTCGGCGAACCGCCCCAGAAGACGGCGATGTCGAGGGTGTCGAGGCCCGGCTTCTCCAGGCACAGCTCGGCGGCGATCTCGCCGGTCGTGTACATCTGCGCGATGCCGGGCGAGAGCAGCAGCCCGGCGGCGGCGAAGTCCGCGCCCCACCGGTCGTCGCAGGTGATGAGCCAGTCCTGCTCGCCGGTGGTGTCGAGGTAGTGGGTGCCCGCGGCGAGGCAGGCCTCGACCACCTCGGGGCCGTACTTGCTGAACGGGCCGACCGTGTTGCACACCACGGAGGCACCGCTGAAGAGCTCGGTGAGCGAGGCGACGTCGTGGCCGACCTCGACGATGTCGTAGTCGGCGGTCTCGATGCCGGGCACGTGGGCGTCCATCGAGGCCTTGAGCTTGTCGGCCGATCGGCCGGCGGCGATGAACGGGACGCCGAACTCGCGCAGGTACTCGCAGATCAGCCGCCCGGTGTAGCCGGAGGCGCCGTAGACGATGACGGGCTTCTTGTCGGCGGTGTTGTCAGCCATGGTTCACATCCCCATTCCGCCGTCGACCGACAGGTCGACGCCATTGATGAACTTCGAGCGGTCGGAGGCGAGGAAGACCACGGCCTCGGCGATGTCCTCCTCGGTGGCCAGCCCACCCGACGGCGTGAGCTCGACGACCTGGCCGACGGCGGCGTCGGGTGAGGCGAAGAGCCCCATGCCGGTCAGCTCGTTGGCCAGGCCAGCGCCCATCTCGTTGGGGATCAGGCCCGGCGAGACGCAGTTGACCCGGACGCCGAGCCCGAGCTTGCCGGCCTCCATCGCGGCCACCCGGGTGATCCGGTCGACGGCCGACTTCGACGCCGAGTACTGCGAGAGCGCCGGGAAGGCGATGTGCGCGGCGACCGAGGCGACGTTGATGACCGCACCGCCCTTGCCCGCCGCGCCGCCCGGACCCATGGTGCGGAACGCGTGCTTGATGCCGAGCGAGGTGCCGACGACGTTGACGTCGAAGATCCGCCGCGAGACGTCGGGGTCGAGGTTCACGAACAGCGAAGCGATCTCGATGCCGGCGTTGTTGACGACGATGTCGAGGCCGCCCGTGTGCTCGACGGCGGCGGCGACGCCGGCCGCCCACGAGGCGTCGTCGGTGACGTCGAGGTGGACGAAGTGGCCCCCGACCGCGGCGGCCACCTCCTGACCCTTGTCGTCCTGCAGGTCGCCGACCACGACCGTGGCCCCGGCCGCGGCGAGGTGCTCGGCGAACTTCTTGCCCAGCCCCTGGGCGCCGCCGGTGACGAGCGCCGTGCGCCCGGACAGTTCGGCTTCGGTCATGGTGTGCGACTCCTTCGTCGGTGCTGCGGTGGGTGACGTGGGCCACACAACCCCGTTTCCTTGACGACTGTCAAGACTTCTCTGGACGATCGTCAAGAAAAATCCGGACGATCGTCCAGAAAGCGCCCGGGAGGCGGTAGGGTCGGGCCCCATGACGACAGCGACCGCGCGTCGTACGCCGGCCGACAAGCACGACGAACGGCGGCGTGCCCTCGCCGACTCCGCCCTGCGGACCCTCGGCGAGCTCGGCTACGCCCGCGCCAGCCTGCGCGAGATCGCGAACAACTCCGAGTTCTCCCACGGCGTCGTCCACTACTACTTCCACGACAAGCTCGACCTGATCGTCTACTGCGTGCGCCAGTACAAGGCGACCTGCGTGCACCGCTACGACGGCGTGGTCGCCGACGCGACGAGCGCCGACGAGCTGGTCGCGGCCTTCGCCGACAAGCTCGTCGAGACCGTCGTCGACGAGGCGCCGATGCACCGGCTCTGGTACGACCTGCGCTCCCAGAGCATGTTCGAGGAGAGCCTGCGCGAGGCGGTCCTCCAGATCGACCAGACGCTCGAGGACATGATCTGGCGCGTGGTCAGCACCTACGCCGAGCTCGCCGGCAAGGAGCCGTCGATGACGCCGCACGTCGCCTACGGCCTGCTCGACGGCCTGTTCCAGCAGGCGCTGCTGGGCTACCTGTGCGACCGCGAGGGCGTCCTCGACGACCTGCGTGCCCAGGTGCACCGGCTGATGCCGGTGCTCCTCGCGCCCTGATCCCTAGGCCAGCACCACGAAGTCGAGCACCAGCACGACCGGTGTCCCGCCGGCGTCGACGCCCCAGTACGCCGGGTAGGCGCCGTCGCCCCAACCGGAGTCGGCGACCACGGCGGTGACCCGGTCGTCGTCGCCGAAGGCGTGCCCGCGCACCGCGGGCCGGGCGCGCTCCCGCGCGAGCTGCTCGAGCGCGCGCTCCTTGGCGCGGCGCACCACCGCGGCGTACGACGGGTAGTCGGCCAGGCACAGGTTCCCGGCGTCGACGCCGAAGACGTGGCCGCCCCCGACGACCGTCGCGGGGTGCCAGGCGACCGGCTCTCCGGGCCCGATCACCAGGCGCAGTGCGGCATTGCGCCCGAACGCGGTGCTCACCTCGACCGGGTAGGTGCCCGGCGCGACGGTGCGCGCGAGCGGTCGCGCGTCGTCGTTGTCGTAGCCCAGGTCGACCACCGTGAGCGCGCCGGACGCGGTCGTCAGCGTGCCGGCCGGGCGCACCTCGACGGTCCCCTCGTGGTCGTCGAGCCGGGTCGGACCGGGCCGGAACAGTGCCGCCGGGTCGCGGCGCAGGTCGTCCGGCCCGAGGGGCGCCAGTGGTGCCGTGGGGGAGCAGCCGGCGAGGTGCGCGGCGGCCTCCTCCGGGCCGAGGAAGGGCAGGTCGGGGTCGTCGAGGTAGGTCGCGCAGTGGTCGATCAGCCAGCCCTGCGCGGTCCGGCGCAGGACGTACTCGCGGATGCTGTGGAAGATGTCGTCGACCGCGGCCCGCACCGTGCTGGTGTCACCCTCGGTGTCGACCGCCGTCACCGTCTCGCCGCCGGGCCGGAACGGCGCGGGACGCCCGAAGCTGGTGTCGATCCGGAAGTCCGTGCCGGGGACGAGGTGGTGCTCCTCCAGCGCGGCGAGGGCGGGCAGCCAGTGGGCGAAGCCGTCGACCCCCGGCGTCTCGAAGTGCGGCGCGACCTCCTCCCACCGGGCGAAGTAGTCCGCGACGAACTGCGCGACCCGGGCCTCGGGGCTGGCTGCCATGGCGTCACCCTAGGGGGCGGAATCCCCGGGTTCGGCGGGGGTGGTGGACGCCTCGGTGCGGGTGAGCGGCCACTCCTGGTCGAGCGCGGTGAGCTTGGCCGGGTTGCGGACCGCGAGGATCCGGGTGATCCGGCCCTGCTCGACGACCAGGCTCACCGCGGTGAGCTCGCCGTCGGCGTCGATCAGCGCGGCGGGCGCCCCGTTGAGCCAGGTCGGCGAGATGGTCGCGGTGGGGGCGAGGAGGGCGAAGTTCGCCAGCAGGCGGGCCACCGGCTCCGCCCCGGTCAGCGGCTTGCGGATCGCCTGGGCGACCCCGCCGCCGTCGGCGAGCATGACCACGTCGGGTGCGAGCGCGTCGAGCAGCCCCTGGATGTCGCCGGTCCGCACCGCGCCGAGGAAGCGGTCGACGACGGCCTGCTGCTCGCCGCGCCCGACGTCCTGGCGAGGGCGGCGGGCGGCGACGTGGTTGCGGGCGCGCAGCGCGATCTGGCGTACGGCGGCGGGCGTCTTGCCCACCGCCTCGGCGATCTCGTCGTACGGCATGTCGAAGACCTCGCGCAGCACGAACACCGCCCGCTCAGCGTGCCGGAGCGTCTCGAGCACGGTGAGCATCGCCATCGACACGCTCTCGGCGAGCTCGACGTCGTCGGCGACCTCGGGGGCGGTGAGCAGCGGCTCGGGCAGCCACTCGCCGACGTAGTCCTCGCGCCGGCGGGCCAGCGTGCGCAGCCGGTTGAGCGACTGCCGGGTGACGATCCGGACCAGGTACGCGCGGGCGTCGCGCACCTCGGTCCGGTCGACGTCGGCCCACCGCAGCCAGGTCTCCTGGACGACGTCCTCGGCGTCGGCCGCGGAGCCGAGCATCTCGTAGGCGACGGTGAAGAGCAGGTTGCGGTGGGTGACGAAGGGATCGGCGTCCCGAGAGGTCATGCCGGCGAGCCTACGGTGGGGCGCTCGGCCAGCGGGGCCAGGCCGCAGGCCGACGCGAAGCCCTCGGACTCGATGCCGAGCGCGGTGTTGGAGCGGGTGGTCAGGTTGGCGAACCCGATCACGTTGGTCAGCTCGATCAGCCCGGCCGGCCCGAGCGCGGCAAGCAGCGGCTCGACCATCTCGTCGGTCACCGTCGGGGGCGTCTGGCTCGCCGCCTCGGCGTACTCCAGGACCTGGCGCTCCAGCGGCGAGAACACCGTGGCCGCCCGCCAGTTCGGGACCTGGCGCGCCTTGTCGAGGTCGAGGCCCTTGTCCTTGGCCATGAAGTAGTTGAAGTCGAGGCACCACGAGCAGCCGACGAGCGAGGCGACCGCCATGTGCGCGTAGGTCTTGAGGGTCTCGTCGCAGGTGTCCCACTTCTGCAGCTTCTGGCCGTAGGACATGCTCGCCTTGAGAGCCGGCTGGTGGTGCCACAGCACCCCGATCGACTCCGGCACGCTGCCGAACATCTTGCCGGCGAACTTCTTGACGAGGGCGCCGTAGAGGCCGGTGATCGGGGCGGCGGGGATGCGGGCGGTGCTGGTCATGTCGTCCTCCGTGGTGGTGCTGGTGGGTGGTCGAGCATGAAGACACCGGCCGCGCGCCGCGTGTGACAACCTCCCCCGTCACCCCGGTACGACGGCCCGCGCGGCGAAGTCGGAGCGGTAGCGCGTGGGCGTCACGCCGAGGGCCGCGACGAAGTGGGAGCGCAGCCGCGGCGCGGTGCCGAAGCCGGCGTGACGCGCCACCTCGTCCATCGCGAGGTCGGTGGTCTCGAGCAGGTCCTGGGCGCGCGCGACCCGCTGCGCGACGAGCCACGGATGGACGCTCGTGCCGGTGCGTGCGCGGAACGCGCGGGTGAAGGAGCTGCGGCTCATGCAGGCGTGCGCGGCCAGGTCGTCGATGCCGAGCGGGATGTCGAGCGCGCCGGCGGCCCAGGCCATGGCGCGCGCGACGGCGTCGTCGCCGGGCTCGGGGACCGGCGCCTCGATGTACTGCGCCTGGCCGCCGGCGCGGTGCGGTGCCGCGACGATCCGGCGGGCGACCTGGTTGGCGACGGCCTGGCCGGCCCGCTGGGCCAGGACGTAGAGGCAGGTGTCGACGCCCGCCGTGGCGCCGGCGCCGGTGATCACCGCGCCCGCGTCGACGTACAGCTCCTCGGGGCGCAGGTCGACCTCGGGGAACCGGCGGCGGAACACCGCCTCCCACTTCCAGTGCGTGGTCGCGGCGCGGCCGTCGAGCAGGCCGGCGTCGGCGACGACGAACGAGCCCAGGCACAGCCCGACCACCTGGGCCCCGCGGTCGTGGGCGACCCGGAGCGCGCCGAGGACCGCCTCCGGTGCGGACCGGTGCGGGTCGTGCCACCACGGCATCACCACGATGTCGGCGCGCTCGACGACGTCGAGGCCGTGCTCGACCCCGATCGCGTAGCCGGCCGAGGTCGCCACCGGTCCGGGCCGGACCGCGGCCACGTCGATCGGCCAGGGCTCCATCTCGCCGGCCGGCTCCTCGCCGCCCCAGACCAGGGACGGCACGGACAGGTGGAACGGGCTGATCCCGTCGGCCGCGATGACGGCGACGCGGGGTGCGGGCACCGGGGGCTCCTCTCGGCTCGCGCTCGGCCGATCTCGGCGAGCACTGACCCGATCTGGACTGTTGGGTGCGATTCGGGTCAGCCACCATGGAAGCACCCCATCGACCGAGAGGAAAACCCATGACCTCGATCCCGCTGCGCGCGCTCGACGGCAGCGCCGACGTCCCCGCGACGCTCGCCGAGTCGGCCGTCGTCCTGATCGACTACCAGAACACCTACACGACCGGCGTGATGGAGCTGACCGGCTGGGACCCGGCCCTCGACCACGCCGCCGACCTCCTCGCCCGGGCCCGGGCGGCGGGGGCTCCGGTGATCCACGTGCAGCACGACTCCGGCCCGGGCAGCCCGTACGACATCACGGCGCCGATCGGCCGGATCCACGACCGGGTCGCCCCGGTCGCGGGCGAGGAGGTGGTCACCAAGACCGCGCCCAACTCGTTCGTCGACACCCCGCTCGCCGACCTGATCGCGGCGACCGGACGCCGGCAGGTGGTGCTGGCCGGCTTCATGACCCACATGTGCGTGACCTTCACCGCCGAGGGCACGGCGCTGCGCGGGTACGACCTCACGGTGGTCGCCGACGCCTGCGCGACCCGGGCGCTGCCGAGCGCGGCCGGCGACGTACCCGCGGAGCAGCTCCATGCCGCTGCCCTGGCGACCATCGGCGATGCCTATGGTGCCGTCGTCGGGTCCGCCGCCGACCTGCGGTAGCCGGCTCAGCCCTGGCCGAGCAGCTCCTTCATCGTGGCGATCTCCGCGGCCTGGGCCTCGACGATCGCCTTCGCGAGGGCGACGGCGTCGGCGTACCGGCCGTCGGCCTGCTCGGCGCGGGCCATGGTGATCGCGCCCTCGTGGTGCTCGATCATCATGGTCATCCAGAGCCGCGGGAAGTCCTCGTCGGAGGACTCCTCGAGCTCGGTCATGTCAGCGCCGGACATCATGCCGTCCATGTCGTGACCCGCGTTGGCGTGGTCCATCGCGGTGGCCGGGATGTCCTTGCCCCAGTCGGTGAGCCAGGTCGTCATCGTCTCGACCTCGGGGGTCTGGGCGGCCTGGACCTGGTCGACGAGGGCACGGACCTCCGGCGGCAGCGGACGGTCCTGGGCGAGCAGCGCCATCTGCAGCGCCTGGGCGTGGTGCGGGATCATCGCGGTCGCGAAGGCGACGTCGGCGGCGTTGAAGACGTCGCCGTTGCGGGCGGTCTCGACCGCGGCCGGCTCCTGCTTCGCGTCGTCGGAGTCCGAGCCGCAGGCGGCCAGGCCCAGGGCGAGGGTGATCGCGCCGGTGGCGGAGGCCAGCCGGCGAAGGGTCGTGCGGTGCATTGCTTCTCCTGATGAGGTTGTCGGTGTCGTGCGTGCTGGGGGCGAACCCCGCTCAGCAGCGCTGGACCGACAACCGGAAGAGATCAGGAGGATCGCGGAACCGGGCCGCCCGCGCGATCAGCACCCGCCACCGGGTGGGGGCCGGGCGCAGCGCGAGCAGCGGGCGGCCGCGGCTGAGCAGCCCGGCCGCGAGCCCGGCCGCGGCCAGGACGAGCAGGGCCAGGCAGAGCTCGGCCATGGTGCCGCTGTGGCCGCCGCCGCTCCCGTCGTCGGTCCCGTCGCCGGTCCCGTCGTGGTGACCGGCCATGGTCGCCATGGCCGCCGTCGCCGGCAGCGGCGCGGAGGCGACGCCGTGGTCGGCCATCCCGTGCATCGCGAACAGCCCGGCCAGCGCCGCGAGCGTGACGAGCACCCGGCGCAGCAGCAGACCGCCGTGCTCAGGGCGCATAGTCGAGGCCGAGCCCGGCCATCGCGGCGGCGAGCCGGTCGAGCGCGATCGGGCCGACGCCGTGGAGCGCGGCCAGGTCGGCGCGGCGCCAGCCGCTGACCGCTTCGAGGGTGTGGACGTCGACCGCGCGCAGCGCGCGGGTGGCAGGGGCGCCGATGGTGCGCGGCAACGGCGTGCCCGTACGACGGGGCGCGCGCTCGCGCGGTCCGTCCTCGTGGTCGAGGACGGCCTCGCCGCGGGGCGAGAGGCGGTAGCCGATCGCGAGCGACTCGGTCAGCCCGCGCTCCTTGAGCTTGCGCACGTCCTTCTTGAAGTCGGGCGTCTCGCGGCCCAGCTCGGCAGCGAGGTCGGGGGCGCGGACCTCGGGGTTGCGGTCGATGATGCGCAGCGTGGTCCGGGTCCAGGGGCCGATCGGCGAGGCCGCGTCGAGCCGGTCGAGGCCGGTGAGGATGGTGCCGATCTCGGCCGCGTCGGGGAGGGCCGCGCGCAGCGCCTCGCGGGGATCGGCGCCGCCGTAGGTGAGGCCGACGCGGAAGATCGGGCGCTCCGCCCGGGCCGCGAGCGCCTGCTTGAGCGCGGTGAGCGAGGCGGCGCCGGCCCGGCGGGCGTCCTCGGCCCGGAGCCGGGAGAGGGCGACCTCCTCGACGCTGACCACCTCGACCACGCCGACCGCCGTACGGAGTCGCGTGCCGACCTTGACCCGCGGTCGGTCCCAGCGGCGGAAGGCCAGGTCGACGGTGCCCGCGCGCACGCCCTCGAGCTCGGCCGGTCGCATCATCACGGACCCGAGCATAGGAGGCGGTCGCGAGGCCGGGGGTTGACTCTCGTCGTCGATCGGTGATTACATCGCCACATGGCGATGAATCAGACGGTGGCGGAGCCGACCGTGACGACGGCGGAGAACGAGGCCGACGCGCTCGTCGCGGCCGCGTGCCTGCTGCACGGGCTCAGCGATCCCAACCGGCTCGCGATCCTGCAGCACCTCGCCCTGGGCGAGCACCGGGTCGTCGACCTCACCGCCCACCTCGGCCTCGCCCAGTCGACGGTCTCCAAGCACCTGGCCTGCCTGCGCGACTGCGGGCTGGTCGTCTCGCGCCCCAGCGGCCGGGCCTCGGTGATCTCGCTGGCCCACCCCGAGCTGACCCGCGACATCCTGCGCGCCGCCGAGCGGCTGCTGGCGGCGACCGGCTCGGCCGTCGTGCTGTGCGAGAACTTCGGTCCCGCCGCGCTGCACACCCTGGACGAGCAGTGACGCTCACCATCGGCCCCGCGCCGTCGCTCCCCGACCCCCGCCTGGTCCGCCGGGCGCGGCTGCTGGCCGCGTCCTCGGTGAGCTACAACGTCGTCGAGGCGGTGATCGCGGTCAGCGCCGGCCTGGTCGCCGGCTCGGTCGCGCTCGTCGGCTTCGGCCTCGACTCGATGGTCGAGGTGTCGAGCGGACTGGTGGTGCTGTGGCAGTTCCGGCACCCCTTCCCGGCCTCGCGCGAGCGGACGGCGCTGCGCCTGATGGCGCTCTCCTTCTTCGCCCTCGCGGCGTACGTCGGCGTCGAGTCCACGCGCGCCCTGGTCGGCGGGCACGAGCCCGACCCGTCCACGGTCGGCATCGTGCTGGCCGCGGTGTCGCTGGCCGTGATGCCGTTCCTGTCCTGGGCCCAGCGCCGGACCGGCCGGGCGCTCGGCTCCGCCGCCGTCGTCGCCGACGGCACCCAGACCCTGCTCTGCACCTGGCTCTCCGCCGCCCTCCTCGCCGGCCTGCTCCTCAACGCGCTGCTCGGCTGGACCTGGGCCGACCCGGTCGCCGGGCTGGTGATCGCGGCGGTCGCGGTCCGCGAGGGCATCCAGGCCTGGCGCGGCGAGGGCTGCTGCGCCACCTGCTGAACCCAGCACGCACCACAGACGACGGACGAGAGGGAAGAGACGTGGGAGTCGGACACGGTCACGGACACCAGGCAGGTGCCGCCGGGACGAGCGGTCATGCCGGAGCACGCCACCGCTGGCGGCTGGCGGTCTCCTTCGGCCTGATCGCGACGTTCTTCGTCGTCGAGCTGGTCGTGGGCATCATCAGCGGCTCGCTCGCGCTGATCTCGGACGCCGGCCACATGGCCGCCGACGTGGTCGCGCTCGGCGCCGCGCTGGTCGCGACCAAGATCGCGACCCGGGCCGACAGCAGCGGACGGCGTACCTACGGCTCCTACCGGGCCGAGGTCTTCGCCTCTGGTCTGGCGGTGCTGATGATGCTCGGCGTTGCCGCCTACGTCGTGGTCGAGGCGATCGGCCGGATCGGCGACTCCCCGGACGTCGAGACCGGCCCGATGCTCGTCGTCGGCTTCCTCGGCCTGGTCGTCAACGTCATCGCGCTCCTGCTGCTGCGCAGCGGCGCGAAGGACTCCCTCAACGTCAAGGGCGCCTACTTCGAGGTCATCGCCGACACCGCCGGCAGCGTCGGCGTCATGGTCGCCGGCGGCCTGATCCTGCTGACCGACAACAGCATCTGGGACACCGTGGTCGCCTTCGCGATCGGCGCCTTCGTCGCGGTCCGGGCGGTCATGCTCGGCCGCGAGGTGCTCGCGGTCCTCGGCCAGCACGTCCCCGCGGGCCTCGACATCGACGAGGTGACCGGCGCGCTCGGCGGGCTCGACGGCGTCCGCGACGTCCACGACCTGCACGCCTGGACGCTGACCTCCGGCATGAACGTCGCCACCGCGCACCTGGTGCTCCTCGACGGTGCCGACGGGGCCGGCGTCCTGCGCGAGGGGCAGGTGCTGCTGCGCGAGCGGTTCCAGATCGAGCACGCCACGCTGCAGATCGAGGGGCACCGCTCCGCGGCCTGCGACGCCGTCACCTGGTAGCGGCCGGGCCGGTCCTCACCACTCCCAGCGGGCGTCGATGCGGCCCGGGCCGAAGGCGGTCTGGCGCTCCATCAGGCTGCGCCCGCCGGCCAGCTCGACCGGCCACTCGTAGCCGGCGCCGTCCTCGGTGAACCCGAGCCAGCACCGCCGGGGCAGGCAGTCGGGGTGGAAGCGCACCCAGAGCAGCGCCTCCTCGAGGGCCGATCCCGTCGCCAGGCTGTAGGACGTGTCGAGGTCCAGCCCGCGGTGGGTGAGCTCGATCTCGGTGACCACCTGCTCGTCGCGCGCCAGGGGCCGGTCGAACAGCAGCTCCAGCGACTGGATGCCGCCCTCGAGCTGGGTGCTCTCGCCGGTCCGGCAACCGCCCAGGGCCCGGACCACGAGGTCATCGGTCCCGGGGTCGCCGTGGTAGTAGAGCGTCTCCTTCTCCACCCCGTCGCGCGTCGCGACCAGCACCGTGCGTGCCACGGCCGAGGCGATCTCGCGGTGCGCCCCGACGTCCACGACGATGTGGGCCGAGGCCCGGAACAGGAACGACTCGCTCTGGAGGGGCTCGCTGGTCTCCACGCCGACGAGGTCGTTGAACGGCACCGCGTCGAGCGTCTTCCGCTGCAGGGTGCTGGGGATCCGGCCGAGCAGGTCGCCCTCGTCGAGCCCGAGGATCGCCTCCAGCTCGGGGATGGCCTCGAGCGACGTCTGGCGCTGCGGCATCCGCTGCCCCGAGCGCCAGTACGACAGCGCGGACAGCGAGACCGAGTGCCCGCGGTCCGTCAGCCGCTCGCGCAGGTCGGCCAAGGTGGCGCCGCGGCGCTCCATCGCCGCCGCCATGACCTCGCCGAAGCTGTCCGTGTCCATGCGTTCCCCCCCCGGAGGAGGTGTCCCCCCGAGGCACGCTCGGCAAACGCCGCGGGCTCAGCCGCGGGCTCAGCCGTGGGCCAGCGACAGCTTGACCGCGAACCCGAGGAACACCGCGCCGACCGCCGAGGTCGCGCCCGCCGAGAGCACCTTGCGGCGCCGGAAGGCCGCCGCGAGGCGGGTGCCGAAGAAGATCAGCGCGCTCAGGTAGGCCACGCTCGCGACCTGGGCGAGCGTGCCCAGGACCAGGAACGACAGCGCCGGGTGGGCGTAGGCCGGGTCGACGAACTGCACGAAGAAGGCGACGAAGAACAAGATCGCCTTGGGGTTGAGCAGGCTGATCACCAGGGCCCGGCGGTAGGGCCGCTCGCCCGGGGTGGCCGGCGCCGCGGCGTCGGCGGCATCGGCCGCCACCTCCGCGACGGTACGCCGCGAGCGCCAGGTCGCCAGCGCCCCGCGCAGCATGGTGAAGGCCAGCCAGCCGAGGTAGGTCGCGCCCGCGAACTTCACGATCGAGAAGGCGAGGTCGTTGGCCTTGAGCAACGAGGCGACACCCGCCGCGGACAGCGTCATCAGCACCGCGTCGCCGGTCCACACGCCGGCAGCGGCGCGGTAGCCGTCGCGGGCACCGCGGCGGGCCGCCACGGAGAGGACGTAGAGCGAGTTGGGGCCGGGCAGCAGGATGATCAGGATCAGCCCGACGAGGTACGTCGAGAGGTCGGTGATGCCCAGCACGCGGTCGATCCTCCCACGCAGGTGCCCCGGTCTCCCAGTCGTTTTTGCGATGAGTCCGGGCCCGTCCGGCGGTCCACCCCCTCATGAGCATCGTGACTGCGGACCTCACCACCTCCGCCGACGGCTTCGGCGCCGCCGCCGACCAGACCCTCGAGCACCCCTTCGGCTCGATCGACCAGGGCCGGATGCACGGCTGGATGTTCGACCACGCCGAGGACAACGCCGACGAGGTCGCCGGGATCCTCGACGCCGGCGCGTTCGTCATGGGGCGCAACATGTTCAGCCCCGACCGCGGGCCCTGGGACCTCGCCTGGCGCGGCTGGTGGGGCGAGGAGCCGCCGTACCGGGCGCCGGTGTTCGTGCTGACCCACCACGAGCGGGAGCCGCTGGAGATGTCCGGCGGCACCACCTTCCACTTCGTCACCGACGGCCCGGCCGCCGCGCTGGAGCGGGCGCGCGAGGCGGCGGGGGAGCGCAACGTGTCGATCGCCGGCGGGGCCGGCACGGTCAACACCTACCTCGCGGCGGGCGCGATCGACGAGCTGCGCGTGCACGTGGCGCCGTTCGTCTCCGGGCTGACCACGGGGTCCCGGCTCTTCGCGGGGCTGCCGGCGCTCGACCTGGTGCCGGTCTCGGCGCGGAGCACGCCGTACGTCACGCACCTGGTCTACGGCCGGGCCTAATCCGGCCGGGCCTCAGTCGTCGAGGGCGACCACGGCGAGCGGCAGGTCGCCGATCCGCTGGTCGGCGGGCAGGGTCGCGAGGTCGACGCCGTCGAGCAGGTCGCCGCACAGGTGCCGGCCGCTGTTGCTGGACAGGATCCGGCCGAAGCTGTTGACCACCGCGATCCGGGTGTCGGCGCTGCGCAGGGCGGGCAGCAGCGCCTGCTCGGCGTTCTTGACCGCGATGTCGGCGCCCGCCACCCCGCAGAACCGACCCTCGACGAGGACCGGGGCGGTGAAGGTGAGGGTGTACTCCTCGGTGCAGAGGTAGTCGACGTAAGGCCCGGTCACGTGGGTCCGCCCGGTGTCGCGGGGCACGACGTACCAGGGCAGGTGCTCGTAGTCGTAGAACCCGATCGCCTGGGGCTCGGAGTGGGTGAGCAGGCGCTGCGGGCGGCCGTCGGGGGCGCGGGCGAACCACTCGAGCCACCACTCCGCGTCGCCGAGCAGGTTCGGGGCGGCGACGAAGCCGGCGCCCTGGACGGGCTGCCCGGCGTCGGCGAGCACGGGGACGACGAGCGGCTCGACGACGGCGAGGTCGCTGCGCCGCGGCCCGGGGCGCGGGGCCCGGGCGAGGGCGGGGGCCACCGCCTCGGCGATCCGGTCGGCGAGGCCGAGGGCGTGGGTGGCGAGCCCGGTGACGGCGTCCGCCACGCGGGTCACGTCGGTCAGGGTCGGTGCGGTCATGAGGCAGCCTCGCTCAGCTGGTAGTCGATGAGGCGGGCGGTGGAGTCGGCCACCCGCTGCTCGGCCGCCTCGCGGGCGGCGTGGGGATCGCGGTCGGCGATGGCCGCCACGACGGCCCGGCAGCTGCGGACCATCTGGGCGTGGCTGTCGTCGTCGCCGAAGGCGAGCCAGAGAAGGGTGCCGAACTCCGCCTGGAGCGTGACCTCCTCGTGGTAGAGCCGCGGCGACTGGGCGGCCGCCGCGACCTCGATGTGGAACTGCGCGTCGGCCCGGCGCCGGGCGTCCGGCTTGACGGCGTCGGCGAGGACGACGGCGACCCGGTGCAGCCGGTCGACGTCGTCGGGGCTGGAGCGGCGCGCGGCGAGGGCCGCGCTGGCGCCGCAGATGGCGGCGTAGACGTCGCCGAGGTCGCGCAGCTCACCGAGGCTGAAGCCGTCGAGCCGGCGCCGGGCGAGGTGGCTGATGCCGTCCTCGGGGGTGCGCACGAAGCTGCCGCCGCCGCGTCCCCGGCGGGTCTCGATGAGCCCCTCGGAGCGCAGCACCGAGAGCGCCTCGCGCACGGTGACGGTGGAGACGCCGAAGATCCCGGCGAGGTCGAGCTCACCGGGCAGCTGCTCGGCATCGGGGAGCAGGCCGAGCGCGATCGCGTCGGTGAGCCGCCGGACGACGAGCTCCGAGCGACTGAGCGACTCCAGCGGTGAGAACACCGCTGCTGATGCGCGTCCGTAGAACGGCACGGCCACCGTTTCCCCTCCTGTCCCGAGCCCCCGGGTCGGGGCTCGACGAGCGCGGACCGGGTCTCGATCCGGGTCCATCTTGCCCGACCCTCTTGTGCTTTGAACTCTGAAGTCATATGTTATCGCACCATCCACCCCGGATGAGACGAAAGGCACACTGTGATGTCACCCTCGACCAGCGCTCCCGTCGAGGCGGACGAGGTCGTCGAGGTCCCCGCGATCTCGGTTCGCGGCCTGCGCAAGACGTTCGGCAACGTCACCGCGGTCGACCACGTCGACATCGACATCGCCAACGGCGAGTTCTTCTCGATGCTCGGGCCCTCCGGCTCCGGCAAGACCACGGTGCTGCGGATGATCGCGGGCTTCGAGGCCCCGACCGCCGGCACGATCCGGCTCGACGGGACCGACGTGACCCGCAGCGCTCCCTTCGAGCGCGACGTGCACACGGTCTTCCAGGACTACGCGCTCTTCCCGCACATGAGCGTGCTCGACAACGTCGGCTACGGCCTGCGGGTGCGCGGCATGGGCAAGAAGGAGCGCCGCGAGCGGGCCGGCCAGGCGCTCGACAAGGTCCGGCTCGGCCACCTCGGCGACCGCCGCCCGAGCCAGCTCTCCGGCGGCCAGCGCCAGCGGGTCGCGCTCGCCCGGGCGATCGTCCTGGAGCCGCGGGTGCTGCTCCTCGACGAGCCCCTCGGCGCGCTCGACCTCAAGCTGCGCGAGCAGATGCAGGTCGAGCTCAAGCAGCTCCAGCGCGACCTCGGCATCACCTTCGTGTTCGTCACCCACGACCAGGAGGAGGCGCTCACCCTCAGCGACCGGATCGCCGTCTTCGACGCCGGCCGGATCCAGCAGCTCGGCACCCCGCGCGAGATCTACGAGAACCCCGCCTCGGCGTACGTCGCCGGCTTCGTCGGGACGACGAACCTGCTCGACGCCGCGACCTCCCAGCGCCTCCTCGGCACGGCCGAGGAGCACGCGGTCCGCCCCGAGCGGCTCCGCCTGTCCGCCGCCTCCGACACCGCGCCGGCCGAGCCCGGCGAGGTCCGTCTCGACGCGACGGTCGTCGAGACCATCTACCTCGGCACCGGCAACCGGGTGCACCTGCGCACCGCCGACGGCGTCGAGCTCGTCGCGCTCGAGCAGTCCACCGGCGCCGCCGCCGGTCACGAGGTCCGTGGGGACCGGGTGACCGTCCGGTTCGCCCGCGCGGACGTCGTCCGCCTCACCGCCGCGTCGGGCTCCTGACCCGGCCTTCCAGCTCCCTCCCCTCCAGCAACCCAACGAGAAAGCGGAGAACCCGATGAAAACCACCCTCCGACGCGGCCGTGTGGCCGCGGCGTGCCTGACCCTGCTGTCGGTCTCCGTGCTGTCGGCCTGCGGCAGCGGCGACAGCGACAAGAAGACCGAGGCCGTCGAGAAGCTCGGCAAGACCGAGGGCCAGGTCTCGATCCTGGCCTGGCCCGGCTACGTCGAGGACGGCAGCAACGACCCCAAGGTCGACTGGGTCTCCGCCTTCGAGAAGGACACCGGCTGCCAGGTGACGAGCAAGGTCTACGGCACCTCCGACGAGGCGCTCAACCTCGCCAAGTCCGGTGAGTACGACGTCATCGCCGCCTCCGGCGACCTGTCGCTGCGGCTGATCGCCTCGGACGAGGCCCAGCAGATCAACACCGACCTGGTCCCCAACTACAAGAACGTCTTCGACTTCCTCAAGGACACCGAGTGGAACTCGGTGGACGGCAAGAACTACGGCGTCCCCCACGGCTACGGCGCCAACCTGCTCATGTTCAACAAGAAGGACTTCCCCGAGGCGCCGACCTCGTGGGGCGCGGTCTTCGAGAAGGACCAGCTCGCCAAGAACAAGGGCAAGGTCACGGCGTACGACTCGCCGATCTACATCGCCGACGCCGCGCTCTACCTGATGAAGACGCAGCCCGACCTCGAGATCACGAACCCCTACGCGCTCGACGCGGACCAGCTCGCCGCGGCGACCGCGCTGCTCAAGGAGCAGCGCCAGTACGTCGGCGAGTACTGGTCGGACTACCTCAAGGAGGTGCAGGCCTTCGAGACCGGCAACTCGGTCGTCGGCACCACCTGGCAGGTGATCAAGAACAGCATCGAGAACAAGGACGTCGAGGTCACCCTGCCCACCGAGGGCGCGACCGCGTGGAACGACACCTGGATGCTGTCGTCGCAGGCGAAGAACCCCAACTGCGCCTACAAGTGGATGGACTACATCCTCAGCCCCAAGGCCAACGCGCAGGCGACCGAGTACTTCGGCGAGGCGCCCAACAGCCCGCAGGCCTGCGCCGAGACGACCGACCCGAAGCACTGCGACACCTTCCACGCCGGTGACGAGGAGTACGCCAAGCAGCTCTGGTTCTGGCGCACCCCGATCAAGAAGTGCCTCGACGGCCGTACCGACGTGGAGTGCACCGACTACGCCCAGTGGACCCAGGCGTGGACGGAGATCAAGGGCTGATCATGGCCACCACCGACGTCACCGACGCCCGGCCCGACCAGGCCCCGGCCCCCGCACTGCGGGGGCCGGTGGCCCGGCCGGGGTCCCGGCTGCTGCACCGCTGGGTGTGGCTGCGCCTGAGCCTCCTGCTCTCCGCGCCCCTCGCCTGGATGCTCCTCGTGTACGTCGTCGCGCTCGCGGCGCTGCTGGTCACCTCGCTGTGGTCGGTGGACAGCCTCAGCAGCGAGATCGACCGCACCTGGACGCTCGACAACTTCCGCACGCTCCTCGACAACGAGGTCTACCGCAAGGTCGCGCTGCGCACCGTCGGCGTCGCCGCCGCGGTCACCGTCATCGACGTCGCGATCGCGCTGCCGATCGCCTTCTACATGGCCAAGGTCGCCTCCCCGCGGGCGCGGCGGATGCTCGTCGTCGCGGTGCTCACGCCGCTGTGGGCGAGCTACCTGGTCAAGGTCTTCGCCTGGCGCGTCGTCCTCTCCGAGGGCGGCCTGGCCGAGTGGAGCCACCTCGGCTCGCCCGGCTACGGCCTCACCGCGGTGATCATCGCGCAGTCCTACATCTGGCTGCCCTACGTCATCCTGCCGATCTTCGCGGCGCTGGAACGGGTCCCCGACTCGCTGCTCGAAGCGGCCGGCGACCTCGGCGCCCCGAGCCGGATGGTCGTGCGCACCGTCGTCCTCCCGCTGCTGGTCCCCGGCATCGTGGCCGGCGCGATCTTCAGCTTCTCGCTGACCATGGGCGACTACATCACCGTCAACATCGTGGGCGGCGCGAGCCAGATGCTCGGCAACCTGATCTTCATCAACGCCGGTGCGGCCAACAACCTGCCGCTCGCCGCGGCCATCGCGATGATCCCGATCGTGGTGATGCTCGTGCTGCTGACCGCCATCCGTCGTACGGGCGCACTGGAGAACATGTAGTGGTCATCTCCACAAGCTCGCCGTGCGGCCCGCGCCCCGGGCACGCACCTGGCCGCGTTGGCGTCGCTCCACAGACAACCCGGCATGCCACCGCTCCGCCGCCTTGCCATGCACGCACCCGGAGCACGGGCCGCCCCCACCGACCTTCCGGAGATGACCACTCATGACCCTGAGCCGCACCACCCGGCGCCTGCTCGCCGGCCTCACGTTCGCCGTCCTGGCGCTGATCTACCTGCCGCTGCTCGTGGTGGTCGTCAACTCGGTCAACCCGAGCCAGTCGATGACCTGGCCGCCCGACGGCGTCACCTTCGAGTGGTGGCGCCGGGCCGCGCACAGCGCCGGTGCCCGGGACGCGCTGGTGACCAGCCTCCAGGTGGCCGTCATCGCGACGGCGCTCGCGCTGGTCCTCGGCACCCTGCTCGCCCTGGCGCTGCAGCGCTACTCGTTCTTCGGCAAGCACTCGGTCAACCTGCTGGTGATCCTGCCGATCGCGCTGCCGGGCGTGGTCACCGGCATCGCGCTCAACAACGGCTTCAAGGGGATCCTCGGCGTCGACCTGTCGCTGTGGACGATCGTCGTGGCGCACGCGACGTTCTGCATCGTGACCGTCTTCAACAACGTGCAGGCGCGGTTGCGCCGGATGGGGACGAGCCTCGAGGAGGCCTCGGCCGACCTCGGCGCGGGGGTGCTGACGACGTTCCGGCTGATCACGCTGCCGCAGCTGCGCTCGGCATTGCTGGCGGGTGGCATGCTTGCCTTCGCGCTCAGCTTCGACGAGATCATCGTGACGACCTTCACGGCCGGCAACGGTGCCACCACCCTCCCGATCTGGATCCTGAACAACATGTTCCGTCCCAACCAGGCCCCCGTGGTCAACGTGGTCGCGGTGGTCCTGATCGTGTTCTCGATCATCCCGGTGTGGTTGGCCCAGCGCCTGTCCTCGGACGTCGAGGCCGCCCGCTGAACGCAGCACCACCCCGCACGTACGCACCGCCCGCTCAGACCTTCCCGAAGGAGCACCCCATGACCGAGTACGCCGTCCGCAACCCCGCCACCGGTGAGCTGGTGGAGACCTTCCCGACCGCGACCGACGCCCAGGTCGGCGCCGCGGTCGACGCCGCCAGCGCGGCCTACGACAGCTGGGGCCGGACCTCGAGCGTGGCCGAGCGTGCCGCGCTCATCCGCCGCGTCGCCGAGCTCCACCGCGAGCGCCGTACCGAGCTCGCCGCGGCGATGACCGAGGAGATGGGCAAGGCGCCGGCCGACGCCGAGGGCGAGGTCGACTTCTCGGCCGCGATCTACGACTTCTACGCCGACAACGCCGAGAAGTTCCTCGCCGACGAGTCGATCGACCTGCTCGACGGCACCGGCACCGCGGTCATCAAGCGCTCGCCCGTCGGCGTGCTGCTGGGGATCATGCCGTGGAACTACCCGGTCTACCAGATCGCCCGCTTCGCCGGCCCCAACCTCACCACCGGCAACACGATCGTGCTCAAGCACGCGCCCCAGTGCCCGCGCTCGGCCGCGATCCAGGAGCAGATCTTCCGCGACGCCGGCTACCCCGAGGGTGCCTACGTCAACGTCTACGCCACCAACGACCAGATCGCCGACGTCATCGCCGACCCGCGGGTCCAGGGTGTCTCGCTGACCGGCTCCGAGCGGGCCGGTGCGGCCGTCGCCGAGATCGCCGGGCGCCACCTCAAGAAGGTCGTCCTCGAGCTCGGTGGCTCCGACCCCTTCATCCTGCTCTCCAGCGACGACCTCGACGCCACCGTCGAGGCCGCCGTCGCCGCCCGCCTCGAGAACACCGGCCAGGCCTGCAACGCCGGCAAGCGCTTCGTCGTCGTCGACGACCTGTACGACGACTTCGTCGCCCGCTTCACCGACGCCCTGCTCGCCGCCTCGCCCGGCTCGCCGCTCTCGTCCCAGACCGCCGCCGACAACCTGGCCCGCCAGGTCGACGAGGCCGTCGCCGGCGGCGCCTCGCTCGCCACCGCGGGCGAGCGCCAGGGCGCGTTCTTCCCGACCGGCGTGCTCTCGGGCATCGAGACCGGCAACCCGGCGTACCGCCAGGAGCTGTTCGGCCCGGTCGCCATGGTCTTCCGCGCCAGCGACGAGGACGACGCCGTACGGATCGCCAACGACACGCCCTACGGCCTCGGCTCCTACGTCTTCACCACCGACGCCGCCCAGGCCGAGCGCGTCGCCGACCGGATCGACGCGGGCATGGTCTTCGTCAACGGAGTGGGCCTCGAGGGCGCCGAGCTGCCCTTCGGCGGCATCAAGCGCTCGGGCTTCGGCCGCGAGCTGGGCCGCTTCGGCATGGAGGAGTTCGTCAACAAGAAGATGATCCGCACCAACGGCTGATCGTCACCGCACCGGACCTCAGCCCGCGGTCGGGTACGCCGCCCGCCAGCCCTGGCTCAGCACGTCGAGCAGGCCGGGGACGTCCTCGGCCGCGAGCTGGAAGGTCCCGGTGCACACGTTGTCGCGCCACAGCGACAGCACCACCACCTCGGCCTCCGTGTGCCAGCTGACCCGGAGCGCGCGACCGTCGCCGCGGGCGTCGAGGTAGGCGTCGCCCGCGCGGGGGAGAGGCTGCACCCGTCGCGTCCGCACCGCCCCATCATGCGTCGGACCGGGCCGCCTTGTCACCGGATCCGGCGCAGCCGCCGGTCCGCCCGCTCAGCCCAGGCCCTGGTGCGCCGCCCACAGCTCGCCGGCCCGTCCTGCGGCCGCGGCCACCAGGGCGGCGAGCTCGGGCCGGTCCGGGACCGGGAACGAGACGTAGGCGCCCCGCCCGCCCGCGACCGGGCGGCCGTAGGCCTTCGCGGCGAGGCGGCCGTCGGGCAGCAGCCGGACGTTGAGCGTGAGGAGCACGAACTCCTCGTCGCGCCGTACGTCGGTCCAGCGGAGGTCCTCCGGGATCGTCACGTTGATCGCCAGGGCACTGACCTCGGGGGCGGTCGCGTCGCTCACCCGGGTGATCGTGCCAGGCCGCGGCCGGTGTTGCACGGACGTCAACGACGCTGGGCCGCGGGGGCCGCGCGTCCTTAGGTTCACTGCCACGGCACGGCAGGAGGACCGGGATGAGATTCGGCGTCAGCACCCACGGGCACGGCGCGGCGGCGACGCAGGTCGTGGTCGCGGCGCGGCTCGCGGCGCAGGCCGGGTTCGACACGGTCGGCGTGGCCGGGCCGAGTGCGGACGTGGTCGCCTCGTGGATCGCGGCGACCACGACCCGGGTCCGGATCCGCGCGGCGCTGGGTGCCGCCGTACCGGCGGACCCGCACCGGTGGGCCACCATCGACGCCCTCTCCGGCGGCCGCCTCGACCTCGCCGCCGAGGACCCCGCCGTCCTCGCGGCGCTCGGCCGGGCCTGGGCCGACAGCACCGAGCCGCTGCTGCCGGTGCAGAGCCCGCACCCGCCCCTCGCCCTCGCCGGCGACCCCGTCCGGGCCGGACGGCACCGGCTGCCGCTGTACGCCGTCGTCGAGGACGACCGTGCCGGGGACCTGGTGGACGCCTACCGCCAGGCCTGGGACGCCGGCCGGCCGCTGTCCGGTGTCGCGCCCTCGGGCGACCTGACGATCGCGCTCCCGGTGCCGGACGCCTCCGCCGCGCTCCTCGCGAGCGTCGCGCACCTGGCGACGCTGGGTGTCGCCGAGCTGACCTGGCGCCTCGAGCCCGGCGACGAGAGCCGGCGGATCGCCGCCCTGGCCGCCCACCTCCCGGTGCTGCGCGCGGAGGCGGAGCGCCGGCACCCGTCCGTGTCCGGCGGTCCCGCCGGAGCGACGCCTCCCTTCCCGCTGCCCGATCGGAGCCTGCGATGAGCCACGAGCCGAACCCCCAGCCGGACGAGCTGCACGACCTGGTCCGCCGCCTGGAGGACGCGCTGCGCACCGGTGACCTCGCCGCCGTCGCGGCGCTGTGCGACCCGGACCCGTCGATCACGTTCTACGACGTCGACGGCCACCTCTACCGCGGCGCCCGGCACTGGGCCCGGCGTCCGCCGCTGCCCGAGGGGCGGCCCCGGCTCGACGACGTCGCCCCGGAGGTCACCGTCCGCGGCCCCCTCGCGCTCGTCACCTGGAGCGGCGCCGAGATCGCCCGCGCCACCGCGCTCGTCGTCCGGCGCCCAGGCGGCTGGCGCGTCGTCCACCTGCACCACTCGCCCGCGACCCCCGGCCCTCGGCCGGGCAACATCTGAGAGGCCCGCGCCATGAAGATCTCCATCCGGCTCAGCAGCGACCTGAGCCCCGAGCGGGTGCTCGAGGGCGCCGACGGCGCGGCCGCGGCGGGCCTGTCCGGCGTCTGGCTCGCGGACAACCCGCTCGAGCGGTCTGCCCCGATCAGCGCGGCGGTCATCGCGGCTCGCCACCCCCAGCTCGACATCGGGCTCGGGATCGTCTCCGCGCGCGACCGACACCCGGTCGTGCTGACCCAGGAGATGGTCGCGCTCCAGAGCTACACCCGGGGCCGGGTCGCGGTCGGGCTCGGCCTGCAGAGCGACGAGCACCGCAAGCTGCTGGGCCTGCCCGCCCGCAGCGGGCTCGAGCTGCTGCGCACCACGGCCGGGCTGATCACCGAGCTGTCCGCGGGCCGCGAGGTCCCCGCGCTCGGCGAGGGCGAGGGGACGATCCGGCTCAAGGTCACCGCGGACGCTCCGCTGCCGGTGTTCGTGGGCGCGATGGGGCCCAAGACGCTGGCGCTGGCCGGGGAGGTGGCGCACGGCGCCGTCCTCTCCCTCGGTACGACGGCCGCCGCCGCCCGCGACGCCCTCGGCACGGCGCGCGCGCACTTCACGCCGTCCGAGGTCGCCGACCACTTCGACGGGGTCTGCTACGTCGGCTTCGGCGGCGTGGGCGAGGGCTCCTACGCGCGGCTGGAGACGTTCGCCGCGGGCTACCTGCGGATCATCGTGGCGCACCCCTTCCTCAGCATGCTCCTCGACGGCACCGGGCTCGACCTGGCGCAGGCGGCCGAGGTCGTCGCGGCGTACGACGCCGGGACCCCGGTCCCGCGCGAGGTCGTCACCGTGATGGGCATCGGCGGCTCGCTGGAGGAGTGCCTGGACCAGCTCCAGGCGTACGCCGACGCCGGGGTCGACGACGTCGCGCTCGGCATCGGTCTGTGGAACGACACCCTGCCCGCGACCCTCGCCGACGTCGCGACCCTCGCCCGGGCCTGGTCGCAGCGATGACCCCGCTCGACGTCGCGACCGCGCTCGACCGGATCGCCGCGACCGACGCCGAGCTCGGCGCCTGGGTCGGCCCCGTCACGGACCCGGGCCCGAGCGCCGCCGGTCCGCTGGGCGGCTGGCCGCTGGGCGTGAAGGACCTGATCGACGTCCGGGGGCTGCCCACCGCCGCCGGCGCGTACGACGGCAGCGCGCCGCCGCCCGCGAGCGCCGACGCCGAGGTGGTCCGCCGGCTGCGCGCGGCGGGCGCCGCGGTGCTCGGCAAGACCGAGGCCGTGGAGTACGGCTGGTTCGGCACCGTCCGGACCCGCCACCCGCGCCGCGCCGACCGCAGCCCGGGCGGCTCGTCGAGCGGCTCGGCCGCCGCGGTCGCGGCGGGGCAGGTGCGGGCCGCGCTGGGCACCCAGACCGCGGGGTCGGTGATCCGGCCGGCCGCCTACTGCGGTGTCCCGGCGGTGAAGTGGTCGCACGGCGCGGTGCCGATGACCGGCGTGATGCCGGCCAGCCCCAGCCTCGACTCCCTCGGCGCCTACGCGGCGACCGTGGCCGACCTGGTCGCGCTGAGTGCGGTCGCGCTCGACGAGGAGCCGGTCGCCCCCGACCCGATCACCGCGGCCGGAGCCCCGGTGCTCGCGGTCGTCGAGGACGCGGCCTTCGCCGACATCGACCTGCGCGTGCGCGACCGGTTCGCCCGGGCGGTCGACGCCCTGGTCGCCCGCGGTGCCACGGTGCGGACCCTCGGTCTTGGCGGCGAGCTGCCGTGGGCCGAGTACGCCCGGGCCCACCGCACGATCATGGTCCGCGAGATCGCCACCGTGCACGCGCCGCGGCACCGCGCCGAGCCCGGCCACTTCTCGCCCTCGCTCGGTGCGGCGGTCGCGGAGGGCCTGGCGATCAGCGACGCCGACTACCGCGCCGCGCTGCGGACCCGGTCCGCCTCCCGCGCCGCCTTCGAGGCCTGCCTGGTCGGCGTGGACGCCTGCCTCACCCCTGCCGCGACGAGCCTCGCCCCGCCCGCGGGGGAGCCGGGGAGCCCGGCCTGCAACGTGCCCTTCACCCTGGCCGGACTGCCCGCGGTCGCCGTGCCGACGGCCGAGGTGGATGACGAGCTGCCGGTCGCCGTCCAGCTCGTCGGTGCGCACGGGACCGACCTGCGGCTGCTCGCCACCGCCGCCTGGTGCGCGCGCGAGACCGTGGCGGTGGGCGCGTGAACGCCCTCGCCGCGGTGGCGGCCGAGCCGGTCCACCTGGTCGGCTTCGGCCGGGCCGGCGACCTGTGGCCGGCGCTGGCCGACCCGGACGTCGTCCTCCACGCCGGACCACCGCTGGCCGGCCGGGCGCCCACGCCCGCGATGCTCGGCGCACTCGTCGGCTGCCTGCTCTTCGACGGCCGTGCGCGCGACGCTGACCAGGCTCGCGCCCTGATCGAGGACGGCACCATCACGCTCCGCTCGTGCCACGAGGTCGGCGGGGTCGGGCCGATGAGCGGCGCGGTGAGCGCCGGCGTACCGATCGTCGTCGCCGAGCGCAGCGACGGCCGGCGGGCCTACGCTCCGGTCAACGAGGGCCTCGGCCCGGCGCTGCGGTTCGGCAACTTCGACGCCGGGACGCTGCGCCGGCTGCGCCACCTCGCCGAGGTCGTCGCCCCCGCGCTCGACCGGGCGGTCCGGGCGGCCGCGCCGATCGACCTCGTCGCCTGGCAGGCCGCCGCGCTGCGCCGCGGCGACGAGGGGCACAACCGCAACGTCGCGGCGACGTCCATGCTCGCCACCCGGCTGGCGCCGGCCGTGGTCGCCACCAACGAGACGGCCGTCGCGGTCGCGGCGCTGCGCGAGCTCGACGAGAACGCGCACTTCTTCCTGCCGCTGTCGATGGCCGCGGCCAAGGCGGCCGCCGACGCCCTCCACGACGTCGCGCCGCCCGGGATCGTCACCGCGATCGCGTCCAACGGGCACGGCACGGGCATCCGGGTCTCCGGGCTGCCGGGCTGGTTCGAGGGCACCGGGACGCTGGAGGCCGCCCAAGGCGTCGAGGGCCACGAGCCCACCGACTTCGCGCCCGCGATGGGGGACTCCCCGGTCACCGAGGTGGTCGGGCTCGGCGCGTCGGCGATGTCGGCGGCGCCCAACCTGGCCCGCACCCTCGGCTGGACGACGCAGCGCTCGCGTGAGCACGTGCTGGGCCTGCGCCGGATCAGCGACGCCGGGCACGAGCTCTTCCGGATCCCCGACCTCGACTTCGCGGCCAGCCCGTTCGCGATCTCCGTCGCGCGCGTCGTCGAGACCGGCCACGCGCCGTGCTTCACGACCGGCTTCTCGCACCGCGACCTCGGCATCGGCCGGGCCGGCTTCGGCCTGGTCCGGCTGCCGCTCCCGGCCTTCGCCGACGCGTTCGCCGCGCTGAGCCCGGACGGTGCCCGGTGAGCGCGCCCTTCCCCGTCTACCTCCCCGAGACGTACGACGACGCGGCCGAGGTCCTCGCCGAGCACGACGGCGAGGCCCGCATCCTCGCGGGCGGGCAGTCGATGGCGGTGCTGTTGCGCCTCGGGATGGCCCAGCCGGCCGGACTGGTCAGCCTGCGCCGCTGCCCCGAGGCCGGTACGGCGTCGCCGACCCCGGCCGGCGACGCGCTGCGGATCGGCGCCCGCTACACGGTCGCCGACGCGCACGCCGATCTCTCCGATGACTTCGCGGCGCTCCGCTCGGCAGCCGGCCAGGTTGCCTCACCGCACGTGCGCAACCTCGGCTCGGTCGTCGGCAACGTCTGCCACGCCGACCCGGCCAACGACCTCGCCGCCCCGCTGCTGTGCCACGAGACGACCGCGACCGCGCAGTCGGTCCGCGGCACCCGGACCGTCTCCCTCGGCGACCTCCTCGTCGCCCCCTACGCCCCCGCCCTCGACCCCGACGAGTACGTCGTCGACCTCGTCGTCGCGCCGCGCACCGGCTGGCACGGCGCCTACCGCAAGCAGGTCTGGCGCTCCGCCGACCATCCCGTCGCCGGGGTGGCCGCCGTGCTCGACGTGCGCGACGGCGTGGTCGCGGACGCCCGGGTGGCGCTCAGCGCGACGGTCGCCGTCGCGTGCCTGCTCGACGACGTCGCCGCCGCGCTGCGCGGCGTGGCCGCCGACGCGGCCCCCGCCGTCGCGCGCGAGGCCGCGGCCGACGCGCTCGCCGGACTGGCCCTGCTGGGCGACCACGACGTGCCCGCGTCGTACCGGCGCAAGGTCGCGGCGGTCCTGGTCGGCGACGCGGTCGCCGACGCGCTCACCACCGGAGGAGGGAGCCACCGATGACCTGGGAGCTCAACGTCAACGGGGTGCCGCGCACCATCGAGGCGCCGCCGAGCGCGCTGCTGGTCGACGTGCTGCGCGACGAGCTCGGCCTGGTCGGCACCAAGGTCGGCTGCGGCATCGGCTACTGCGGCGCGTGCACCGTGCACCTCGACGGCAAGCCCGTGCACGCCTGCTGCGTGATCGCCGGGGACTGCGAGGACGCTGCCGTCGAGACCATCGAGCAGGTCAGCACGACACCCTGCGGCCGTACGGTCGTCGACGCGTTCGCCGAGAACGGCGCCATCCAGTGCGGGTTCTGCACGCCGGGCTTCGTGATGAGCACGACCGGGCTGCTCGCCGAGACCCCGGCGCCCGACGAGGCCGAGGTGCGCGACTACCTGGTCGGCAACATCTGCCGCTGCACCGGATTCACCAAGATCGTCGCCGCCGTGTGCGACGCCGCCGGACGGGAGCAGGCCCGATGACCGCCCTGACCGGCGCGCGCTTCGCCCGGGTCGACGGGCGGGCCAAGGCCTCCGGCGCGGCCGTCTACACCTCCGACACCCGGCTCGACGGGATGCTCGAGGCGGCCGTCGTCCGCTCGCCCGTGCCGCGCGCCCGGGTCCGCGGCATCGACTTCACCGCGGCGCTCGCGCTCGACGGCGTGGTCGCGGTGCTCGGCCCCGACGAGGTCGCGGACCTGCACCCGGTGCCGGTCTTCCCGGGGATGCCCGCCAACCAGCGGGTGCTCACCGCCGCCCCCATGTACGTCGGCGACGCGGTCGCCGCCGTGGTCGCCCGCGACGCCGCGACCGCCCGCGAGGCCGCCGCCCTCGTCGAGCTCGACCTCGAGGAGCTGCCGCCGCTGCTCGACCCCGCCCTCGCGCTGGGCTCGGCCGACGAGCTCTTCGCGGGCGTCCCGGGCAACGAGGCGGGCCCGCCGGTCGAGCTCGACCGTGGCGACGTGGACACCGCGATGGCCGGTGCGGCGCGGGTGTTCGTCGACGAGTACCGCCTCCAGCGCCAGTGCGCCCAGACCATCGAGCCGATGAGCTGCATCTGCGACTGGAGCGACCCGGACCGGCTGGAGGTGATCACCCACCTCGACAACGTCTTCCACTTCCGCGAGCAGCTCGCGGAGATGCTCGGCGTCGCGGAGCACGTCGTACGGATCACCGCGCCGCAGACGCTCGGCGCGACCTTCGGGCTCAAGAACGGCATCCTCACCTCGATGGAGCCGCTCTGCGCGGTGCTCTCGCGCAAGACCGGCGCGCCGGTCCGCCTGGTGCTCACCGCCGAGGAGAGCATCAGCACGACGGTGACCCGGCACTCCGGCACGATCCGGCTCACCACCGGCGTCGACGCCGAGGGCACGATGCTCGCCCGCGAGGCCGAGGTGCTGCTCGACGCGGGCGCCTACGGCTGGGGCTCGCTCGTCACGTTCAGCATGCTCGGCAAGTGGGCGACGCTCTACCGCACCGAGCACCTGCGCTTCCGCGGGCGCGGCGCCTACACCAACCACGTGCCGGCCGGCGCCTACCGCGGCGTCGGGACGGCGCAGCTGCACTTCGCGATGGAGTCCCAGATCGACGACATCGCCCGCGCGCTGGGGGAGGACCCGCTCGGCTACCGCCTGCGCCACGTGCTCCGGGTCGGCGACCCGCTGCTCAAGGGGACGCCGGTCCGGGCGCTCGGCATCGAGGAGTGCGCCGAGCGCGGGGCCGCCGCCATCGGCTGGCACGACCGGCCCGCACCCGAGCCGGACGCCCGGTTCCGGCGCGGCTACGGCGCCGCCTTCGGGCTGCACCACTCGGGCCTCAACGGCACGTTCCCCCAGATCCCCGAGCGCTCCAGCGCCCGCGCCCGGCTCCAGGAGGACGGCCGGGTCGTCGTCGACACCGCCGCGATCGACAAGGGGCAGGGCACGATCTCGACCTTCGCCGCGATCGCGGCCGACGTCTTCGGCGTCGCGATCGAGGACGTCGCGTTCTCCGCGATCGACTCGGACACCTCGCCGGTCGACTACATGGGCGCCGAGGCCAGCCGGACGACGTACGTCGCCGGGCGCGCGGTCGAGATGGCGCTCCAGGCCCTGCACACCAAGGTGGTGGCCGCAGCCGGTGGTACCGCCCCGGTCGGCCGGGCCGGACTGGCCGCGCTCGTCGCCGAGGTGGGCGTGCGGGACCTGGTCGCCGAGGCCGACTTCGTGCCCACCGACCAGGACCCGCTGCCGGTCATCGGCGCCGACTTCTGCGAGGTCGAGGTCGACACCTGGACCGGCCAGGTGCGGGTGCTCCGCTTCGTCGCCGCCCAGGACGTCGGCAAGGTGATCAACGCGCTCGGCTGCGAGGGCCAGATCGAGGGCGGCGCGCACCACGGCATCGGCTACGCGTTGACCGAGGAGCTGATCGTCGAGGACGGCCAGCCGGTCAACGGTGACTTCGCCGGCTACCGCGTGCTCATGGCGCCGGAGATGCCCGAGATCGTGCCGATCCTGGTCGAGCACCCCGATCCCGAGGGCGGTCCCTCCGGCTCCAAGGGCATCGGCACCGGCGTCATCCCGGCCATCGCGCCGGCGGTCTGCAACGCCATCCGCGACGCCACCGGCGTCCGGCCCACCCAGCTTCCGGTGACCCCGGTCCGGCTGCTCGCCCTCATCGAGGCCGCGGCCGGCCACCCCGCCTGACCCGACACCAACGACAAGGAGACCACCATGCCCATGACCGACCTCGAGCGCGACCGCGAAGCCGTCCTCGCCGTCCACCACCGCTACAACAAGGAGGCGCAGGCGACCGCGGACATCGAGCTGCTCGCCGAGCTCTGGGACGACGACCCGAGCAACGCCTTCTACAACTACTCCGGGCACAACTACCGAGGTCTCGCGCAGTGGAGCAAGCTGTGGGAGTACTTCGGCGAGCGCATCGAGTACTTCGTCCCGTGGACCTCGTTCGACACCCAGGTCAACGTCCAGGGCGACGTCGCGTGGGTGACCAGCCAGCGCTTCCACGGGCTCAAGTGGATCGGCGACGAGGACCTCAACCCGCTCGGCGAGCCGACGGTGCGGCTGACCCGCTCGACCGAGGTGATGGTCCGCAAGGGCGACACCTGGAAGGTCGTCCACGCGCACTTCTCGCTCGGCTCGACGGACGCGCGCCCCGGCGCGATCTGAGCGGACGGCACGTGCTCGACCTCCGGTCCGACACCGGCACCCGCCCGAGCCCGGCCATGCGCCGGGCGATGGCGGAGGCCGAGGTCGGGGACGACGTCTACGGCGACGACCCGACCGTCAACGACCTGCAGCGGGCGTGCGCCGCGCTGCTCGGCAAGGAGGCGGCTCTCTTCGTGCCCTCGGGCTCGATGGGCAATCTCGTCGCGATCGCGGCCCAGTCCGGCGGTCGCCGCGACGGCGTCGCGGTGGAGCTGCTCTGCGACACCGATGCGCACGTGCTCAACCACGAGGGCGGCGGGCTCGGGCTGCTGCCGCTCACCCCGTGCGCCCTGCCGGCGCCGGGCGGCGTGGTGCCGGCCGACGTCCTGGCCGCGCGGATCCGGGCCGGCGACGACCACGCGCCCCGCACCGCGCTGCTCAGCGTCGAGATCACCCACACCAGCCTCGGCGGCACGGTCCCCGACCGCGCCGCGTACGCCGCGACCGCGGAGGCCGCCCGCGAGCGGGGCGTGGCGGTCCACGTCGACGGGGCGCGGCTCTTCAACGCTGTCGTCGCGAGCGGTGTCTCCGCGGCGCAGTGGGCGGGTCCTGCCGACACCGTCTCGATCTGCTTCTCCAAGGGGCTCGGCGCCCCGGCGGGGGCGATGGTCGCCGGCAGTGCCGAGGTCGTCGAGCGCGCCCGGCTGTGGCGCAAGCGGCTCGGCGGCGCGATGCGGCAGACCGGCGTCCTGGCCGCGGCCGCGGCGGTCGCGCTGGACGAGGGCCCGGCCCACCTCGCCGAGGACCACGTCCGCGCCGCCTGGCTCGCCACCACGCTGGCCGAGCGGTTCCCCGGGTCGGTCGACCCGGCGGACGTGCACACCAACATCGTGCACGTCGCGTGCGGCCCGCTCGGCGTACCGGCGCCGGTGCTGGTGCCCGCGCTCACCGCGCGCGGCCTGCTCACCAAGGCGTACGACGACCGGACCCTCCGGCTCGTCACCCACCGCGACCTCGCCCCGGGCGACCCGGCCGCCGCGGTCGACCTGCTCACCCGAGTGATCGGCGAACTGACATGACCAGCACCCGCACCCTGATCCGGCACGCCCTCCTCGTCGACGGCACCGGCACCCCGCCGCGCCCCGCCGACGTCCTGCTCGACGGCGCCACCATCGCCGCCGTGACCGCCCCGGGCGCCGTGACCACGCCGGTCGCGACCGAGGTCGACGCGACCGGGCTGGTGCTGACGCCCGGCTTCATCGACGTCCACTCGCACGCCGACAACGCGCCCTTCCTGGCCGACGACGACATCTCCAAGGTCGCCCAGGGCGTGACCACCGAGGTGGTCGGCAACTGCGGCTTCTCGCTCGCGCCCTGCCTGCCCGCCCATGCCGAGGACCTCGCGTCGATGTCGGCGCGGGTGTTCCCGCCGATCCCGTGGGCCTGGCGGACGTTCGCCGACTACCTCGCCGCCACCGACGCCGCCGGCTATGTCACCAACACCGCGCCGCTCGTCGGCCACAACGCCCTGCGGCTCGCGGTCCTGGGCTTCGCCGGGCGTCCGGCCACCGACGCCGAGGTCGCCGCGATGGGCGACCTGCTCGACGAGGCGTTGGCCGCCGGCGCCTTCGGGCTGTCGTCGGGCCTGGCCTACCCGCCGGGGATCTTCTCCGGCTCCGACGAGCTCGCCGCCCTCGCCCGGCACCTGCCCGCGGACCGGCCTTACGTCAGCCACGTCCGCAGCGAGGGCGCCCTGCTGACCGACGCGCTCGACGAGGCGCTCGCGGTCGGCCGGGGCTCCGGCCGGGCCGTGCACGTCTCGCACCTCAAGGTCGCCGGACGCCGCCAGTGGGGCTCGATGCCCCGGGTGCTCGACCTGCTCGACCGGGCGCGGGCCGAGGGGCTCGACGTACGCCAGGACGTCTATCCCTACACGGCCTCCTCGACCATGCTCACCGCCACGCTGCCGCCCTGGATGCACGAGGGCGGTCGCGACGCCGCCCTCGCCCGGCTGTGCGATCCCGCGGCACTGGAGCGGCTGCGCACCGACATCGCGAACGACGACCGCTCCTGGGAGAACCCCGTGCTCGGTGCCGGCTGGGAGGGCGTCGTCATCGCCGCCGCGCCGCGCCTGCCCGAGGTCGAGGGGTGCTCGCTCTCCGCCATCGCCGAGGCCCGCGGACTCGACCCCTTCGCGGCGCTCGTCGCGGTGCTGCGGGAGGTCGAGCTGGAGGCGAGCATGGTCGTGCACTCGATGCACGAGGACGACCTCGACGCCGTCCTGCGCCACCCGGCCACGATGATCGGTTCCGACGGGCTGCCGCCCGGGGGCGGCGGGAAGCCGCATCCCCGCATGTACGGCACCTTCCCGCGCGTCCTCGCCCGCTACGCCCGCGACCGCGGGGTGCTCGACCTCAGCGCCGCCGTGCGCCGGATGACCTCGCTGCCCGCCGCCGCCTTCGGCCTGCACGACCGCGGCGTCGTCGCCCCCGGGTACGCCGCCGACCTGGTCGCGCTGCGCCTGGACGACCTCGCCGACCGGGCGACGTACGACCACCCGACCCGGCAGCCCGACGGCATCGCCTGGGTGCGGGTCAACGGTGACCTGCGGGTCGCCGAGGGCCGCTACCTCCCCGGCCGCTCCGGCCGCCGGCTCACCCCGCGCTGACCTTCCGCACGAACCCACCGAGGAGAAGAGAACCGTGCCCGACCACCTGACCGCCGCCGCCCGCCGCAACGCGATCGGCGACATCCTGCCGCGCACCGCCGCCCGGGTCCCGGACAAGACCGCGCTGGTCTACGGCGCGACCGAGCGCACCTTCGCCGAGCTCGACGACGTCGTCGCCCGGACCGCCTCGGCCCTCGCCGCCGACGGCGTCGCCCGCGGCGACCGGTTCGGCATCGTCGCGCGCAACAGCGACGAGTTCGCGATCCTCTACCTCGCGCTGGCCCGGATGGGCGCGGTCTCCGTGCCGGTGAACTTCATGCTCAACGCCGACGAGATCGCCTACATCCTCGACGACGCCGGCTGCACCGGCGTCGCGGTGGCCACCGAGTTCGTCGGCACCGTCGCCGACGCGCTGGCCCGGCTCGCTGCTCCGGTCGCGCGCCGCGTCCAGATCACCGTGGACGGCGGCCCGCTTGCCGAGGGCTGGACCGAGCTCACCACCCTCCTGGCGTACGACGGCCCGGTGCTCCCGGCCGCCGACGTCGCCCCCGACGAGCTCATCCAGCTGCTCTACACGAGCGGCACGGAGTCCCACCCCAAGGGCGTGATGCTCACGTCCGCGGCGCTGATGGCGCAGTACACGAGCGTCATCGTGGGCGGCCGGATGAGTGCCGACGACGTCGAGCTCCACACGCTGCCGCTCTACCACACGGCGCAGCTGCACTGCTTCCTCACGCCGGCGCTCCTGCTCGGCTCGACGAGCATCGTGCACAGCCGTCCGGTGCCGGCCCGGATCGTCGCCGACGCGGCCCGCTACGGCGTCACGAAGTTCTTCGCGCCGCCCACGATCTGGATCGCGCTGCTGGCCGAGCTCGACGCCACCCCCGGCGCCGACCTGTCGACCCTGCGCAAGGGCTACTACGGCGCCGCGGCGATGCCGGTGGAGGTGCTCCACCAGCTCGCCGAGCGGCTGCCCGACCTGGAGCTGTGGAACTTCTACGGCCAGACCGAGATGAGTCCCATCGCGACGATCCTCGAGCCGGCGTACGCGGCCACCAAGCTCGGCAGCGCCGGACGCCCCGCGCTCAACGTCGAGACCCGCGTCGTCGACGACGCCGACCAGCCGGTGCCGCCCGGCGTCGTCGGCGAGATCGTGCACCGCAGCCCGCAGCTGATGACCGGCTACTGGCGCCGTCCCGACCTCACCGAGGCCGCGTTCGCCGGCGGCTGGTTCCACAGCGGCGACCTCGGGGTGTTCGACGAGGACGGCTTCCTGACCATCGTCGACCGCAAGAAGGACATGGTGAACACCGGCGGCGAGAACGTCGCCAGCCGCGAGGTCGAGGAGTGCCTCTACCTCCACCCCGCCGTCGCCGAGGCCGCCGTGGTCGGCCTGCCGCACCCGCAGTGGGTCGAGCAGGTCGCCGCGGCCGTCGTCCTCAAGCCGGGCGCCGCGGCCGCTCCCGAGGACCTGCGTGCCCACTGCGCCGAGCGGCTCGCGGGGTTCAAGGTGCCCAAGCAGGTCGTGCTCGTCGAGGCGCTGCCCAAGAACGCCAGCGGCAAGATCCTCAAGCGGGACCTGCGGACCTCGCTGCTCTAGGTCCGCGAGGTGCGTGGGTTGCTGGGACGAAGTGCGAGGGCTGCTGCACCGAGAGTCGGATCTCGGACCAGCAACCGCCGTACTTCGGACCAGCAACCCGCGCACTTCGCGGGGGCCGGAAGATCAGCGATCGAGCACGCCGAGCGCGCCGTACATCTCCTCGATGGAGTGCAGGGTGCGCTCGGCGCGGCCGTCGCCGGCCAGCTCCCAGAGCATCGCGAGCAGGGCGTAGGTGACCGACACGGGAGCGGTCAGGGACTGGAAGATCGACGCCCCCACGGTCGGTACGACGACCGTGTGCCGCGCGCGCCGGGCGAACGGCGAGAGCAGCGAGTCGCTCATCACGACGGTCGGGACGCCCCGCTCCTGCAGGGTGTCCATCGCCGAGACGACCTGGCGGCCCAGGCGCCAGAAGCTGATCCCGACGGCGCAGTCGGACTCGTCGAGCCCGGCCAGCGCGACGGCGAGCTCGGGCCCGCCCTGGGGGGCGACGGTCACTGGGAAGCCCATGAGCGAGGCGTTGAAGGCCAGGATCTGGCCGACGGCGGAGTAGCTGCCCGCGCTCACCACGACCGTACGACGAGCGCCCGCGATGAGCTCGGCGGTCGCCCGCAGCTGGTCCTGGTCGACGGTCTCGAGCGCGGTGCTCAGCGAGGTGATGTCGGCCTGGAGCGTGGCCTCGAAGGGGTTCTCGTCGCCGAGCTGGCGCCGGGCGATCTCGGTGGGCAGCTGGTGCGAGCGGTCCTGGCTGCGCAGCTCGGCCTGGAAGGCCGGCCAGCCGGAGAAGCCGAGCGACTGCGCGAAGCGCACCACCGTGGCGACGTTGACCTCGGCCAGCTCGGCGACCTCGCTGGCGGTGCGCGTCTCGGCGGCGTAGACGTTGCCCTCGATGAAGCGGGCGACGGCGAGCTGCTTGGGCGAGAAGTCGCGCCCCCCGAGCAGGGAGGCGAGCCACTGCCGCCGGGCAGCGGAGGATGCCGCGTCGGTGCCGGACTTCTGGGACATCGCCACCTCGTGTTCCGCGTGCGTCACGCGCTCGTGAATTTCTGCAAAGACTATTGCATCCTTCTGCAAAGGTGCAATACGGTCGGCCCACGACGCGTGGTCCGCGTCACACCCTTCCCCATCGCACGAGCACCACGGAGCATCTGGTGAGCATCTCTCTCAGGAGTCGCCTGTCGACTCGATTCCTCGGCACGGACGTGCTGGTGCTGGTCTGCCTGGCGCTGTTCATCCTGCCGCTGGTGATGGCGGTCCTGCTCGCCTTCCAGGAAGGTCCGCCGGGCATGCGCACCGGCTGGAGCCTCCAGGGCGTGCGCGACGGCCTCGGCGGCGGCGAGGCGCTCGGCGTCCTCAAGGCGACCGCGCTGTACTCCCTCGCCGTCACCGTCCTCTCGACGATCGGCGCGGTCTACTTCGCCTGGCTCTTCGCCCGGACCGACGCCTGGTTCCGCGCCCTGCTGCCGCTGGTGATGATCGCGATCATCGTGACGCCGTCGCTGTTCTACGCGATCGCCTTCGACGTCCTCGGCAGCCCGCGCACCGGCCTGATCAACGAGGTGCTGCGCGGCGTGCTCAGCCTCGACCGCGCCGACGGCCCGTTCCACGCGCAGTCGTGGACCGGCATGGTGCTCGTCGCGGCGATCCGCTCGACGGCGTTCTCGTTCGTGCTCATCGCCCCCGCGATGATGCACGTCGCCCGGCCGCTCGAGGAGGCCGCGCGCCTGGCCGGCGCCGGTCGCCTGCGCACGCTGTTCACCGTGCTGGTGCCCGTGGTCGCGCCGAGCATCATCGGCGCCGCGATCCTCGCGGTCATCCAGACCCTGGAGGCCTTCGAGATCCCGCTGATCCTCGGGACGCCGGCCGGCAACCGGGTGCTGTCCACGCAGGTCTTCGCCCTGCTGATCGGCCCGACCGGCGCCAACTACCCGGCCGCCGCCGCGCTCGCGCTGCCCGTGATGGGCGTGATCGCGCTGCTCGTGGTCTGGCAGCGCCGGCTCCTGCGCGGCAAGGAGTTCGTCACCGTCAGCGGCAAGAGCGGCAGCATGGAGCGCACCTCGCTCGGGCGCACCCGCCCGGTCCACTCGGCCGTGATCCTGGTGTTCGTCGCCATCGGCTTCCTGCTGCCCGTCGCGCAGATCGTGCACTCGGCGTTCGGCGACAGGATGGGCGACTGGACGTCGTTCACCTCGCGCCACGTCGAGCGGATGGCCGACGACGACGGCCTGCGTGAGGCGATCGTGAACTCGTGGGTCCTGGCCGGCTTCGGCGGCCTGGCGATCGCGGTCTTCTGCGTCGTCATCAGCTGGGTCGTCTACCGCACCAGCGCGCGCCGCAGCGCGCTCCTCTCGACGACGGTGTGGCTGGCGACCACGCTGCCCGGGATCCTGCTCGGCGTCGCGGTGTTCGTCGTCGCGCTCACCGTGCCCGGCGGGCGCGGCCTGTTCGGGACGGTGTGGCTGATGCTGCTCGGCCTGTTCATCGCGGCGGCACCGGTCGGCGTACGGGCGGCGGACGGGCCGGTCCGGCAGATCTCGCCCGAGCTGTACGAGGCGGCGCGGCTCCACGGCGCCGGCCCGGTCCGGGCCTGGGTGAGCTCGGTGCTGCCGCTGCTCCCGCCGGGGCTGCTGGCCGCCTGGTTCGTCGGCGCGGTCGTCATCTCGTCCAACGTCGCCGTCCCGCTGCTGCTGTCCACTCCGCAGACCACCCTCCTCTCGGTGGAGGCGATGACCCGCTACCGCGAGGGCGACGTCGGCGTCGCCGCGAGCCTGATCCTGGTCAACCTGGTGATCTGGGTGGGCGTCGGCGCGGTGGTCCTGATCCTGTCCAAGCTGGCCGGCCTCCGGCACAACGATTCGAGGGCGTCATGAGCACGTTCATCTCCGTGGCGGGAGCCGCGGTCCGGTACGGTCGGCAGACCGCCGTCCGCAGTCTCGACCTGGACGTGCCCGAGGGCGCGCTGGTCACCCTGCTCGGGCCGTCGGGCTGCGGCAAGACCACCACGCTGCGCACGATCGCCGGCCTGGAGCGGCTCGCCGCCGGCGAGGTGCGCATCGGCGACAAGGTGGTCGACGCGCCCGCGGCGCGAACCTTCGTCGGCCCGGAGCGCCGCAGCATCGGCATGGTCTTCCAGAACTACGCGCTGTGGCCGCAGATGACGGTGCGGCAGAACGTGGCCTACCCGATGAAGATCCAGCGGGTGCGCGGCGCCGAGCGGCGTCGTCGTACCGACGAGCTGCTGGGGATGATGGGCCTCGACGGGTACGCCGACCGCACCCCCGCGCGGCTCTCCGGCGGCCAGCAGCAGCGCGTCGCCATCGCCCGGGCGCTCGCCCGGGACCCCCGCGTGCTGCTGTTCGACGAGCCGCTCTCGAACCTCGACGCCCGGCTGCGCCGCAGCCTGCGCGCCGAGATCCGCAAGGTGCACCAGGACTCCGGCACGACGTCCCTCTTCGTCACCCACGACCACGAGGAGGCGCTCGCCGTCTCCGACTACGTCGGCGTGATGCTCGACGGCGACCTCGTCCAGTTCGGCGACCCGGTCGAGGTCTACAGCCGCCCGACCAACCGCCGGATCGCGGACTTCTTCGGCTTCGACAACCTGATCGACGTCACGCCCGACGCCGCCGCCCAGGTCGTCGTCGCGACCGGGACCGGCGCGGTGCTGCCGGTGCGCAGCGAGCCGGCGCTCTCCGGCGTCCCCAGCGTGGTCGCGCTGCGCCGCGACCAGGTCCGGCTCGCCGACGTCGACGAGGCACCCGGCCGCCGGATCGCCGCCACCGTCGAGACGGTCGCCTACGTCGGCGGCCTCACCGAGTTCGACGCCCGGTACGACGGCCTGCTGCTCCGCGGCAGCGTCGACGACGTCACCCTGCGCCGGCACCGCCGCAGCATCCCCGTGCCCGGCGAGCAGGTCGACCTGGTGCTGCCCGAGGAGGGCGTCGCGCTGTTCCGCGGCGACGGCGAAGCGGCGTCCCCGAACCCGTCGGGTCCGACCGTTCCCCCGGTGGCCGCGGGCGTGCTGTGATGGGTACCGAGCGCACCGCGCAGACAGGAGGCGGGCCCGTGGCGACGAGCAGCAGCAGTACCGGACCGGGCCGTGCCCACGACCTCAGCACCCTGCGTCGCGGCATCGAGATCCTCGAGGTGCTCCAGCAGTGGGCCTGGTGCGAGGACGCGCACGGCTGGGGCAACAACCGGATCGCCGACTACCTCGGCGCCGACAAGTCGCAGGTCTCGCGCACCCTCAAGGTGCTCACCGAGGCCGGCTGGGTCGAGCGCGACCCGGAGCGCAAGACCTACCGGCTCGGCCCGGCGATCTACAGCCTCGGCATGCGGGCGGCCGACCAGCCGCTCATGCGGGTCGGTGCCCAGGTGGTGCGCCGGGCGGTGGCGATGACCGGCTGCCGCGTCTTCCTCGTCGTACGGCGGGGGGACCGGGCGGTGACGGTGTGGTCCGACCAGCCTCCGGAGGTGCAGCCCGTGGTCGCCAGCATCGGGATGATGTACCCGGTCGCCGGCACCGAGACCGGCCGGGCCCTGCTCTACGGCAGCAGCCCCGACGAGATCCGCGAGATCCTCGGCTACAGCGGGCTCGACGAGCCCGCGCTCGACCGGTTCGTCGCGCGGGTGCGCCAGGACCGCGAGGCCGGCCACTCCTACGGCGTCCTCGACGACCGCAGCTGCGGCATCGTCGCGGTCCCCATCTGGACCACCGGCCGCAAGGTCGTCGCCACCCTCGGTGCCGCGAGCCCGGTGCTCGTCGACCCGGCCAACGTCGCCCCGGTCGCCCGGACCCTGCTCGCCGCGGCCGCCGAGATCACCCGCCAGCACACCGCCGCGGCCCGCGCCGAGGTCGGCGTCTCGGCCGTGCCCTACCAGGGCTGGCCGGCCCGTCCCGAGCTCGCCGGGCAGTTCTGAGCGCCCTCGCCCGACCCCTCCGCCACCGATCCCGACGCCCCGTCGGCAGCCGCACACCGGCTGCCGGCGGGGCGTTCTCGTGCCGTCGTCCGAGGCCGTTGCGGATAGTGCAATCCCGGTTGTGACCGGCCCCGGCCGAACCGACGATCATCCGCAAGGAGCGTTCGGGGGCTCAAGCCGATCCGGAGGAAACCATGAAGGTAAAGCTGGCAGGAATCGCGATCGTCAGTGCGATCGCGCTGTTCACGTCCGCCTGCGGGGACGACGCCGTCGCGGGAGCCGAGCGCTCCGACGTCGTGAGCTCGCTCGAGAAGCAGGGCATCGACAACGCCACCGCCACCAAGATGGCCGACCTGTACGAGAAGGCGGTCGACAACGGCGAGGACATCAACTTCTACGGGCTGGCGGCGCTGCCGCTGCAGTCCAGCTTCGACGCGTTCGAGAAGACCTTCCCGGGCCTGAAGGTCGCGGGCACCCAGCTCAACGCGCCCGACACGATCACCAAGGTCTCGTCCGAGGTCTCCAGCGGCCGGGTCGCCGTCGGCGTCACCTCCGGCACCGTCGAGGTCATCGGCGCGCTGCACGCCCAGAAGGCGTTCGACGCGATGACGCCGATCCAGGCCGACCAGCTCGCGGACATCGCCAAGGACCCGGCCGGCTACTACGCCCACGCGCTCACCCCCTGGGGTCCGGTCGTCCCGACCGACGCGCCCGAGTCCGCCGTACCGACGACGTGGAAGCAGGTCGCCGGCGGCGACTTCGAGGGCTCCGCGGCCGCGGTCGACCCGACCATCACCGGCCTGACCGCCGGCATGCTGACCTACCTGCTCGACGCCGGGATCATCGACGAGGCCGACGTCGCCGGGCTCGCGAAGTCCGACTACACCGGGTACGCCGACAGCGGCGCCGCGCTCAACGCCGTCGGCTCCGGCGAGAAGGACCTGATGCTCGCGCACTCCTACTCGGTCTTCGCCGCGCAGAAGGAGGCCGGCGGACTCGACCTGAAGTTCGACTTCCCGCTCCAGGACGCCAACATCACCTCGCCGCTGTTCCTCGCGCTGCCCAAGGGTGCGCCCAACAAGGCGGGCTCGGAGCTGCTCATGAACTACCTCTACAGCGCCCCGGCCCAGCAGCAGGCGGTCCAGGGCGGCTACCTGCCGACCCTCGACGGCGTCGACCCGGGTGAGCTGTTCCCGCCGCTGGCCGACATCCCGAACCCCCTCGCCGGCCCGCACGTCGATGACGTCGCCGCCGTGTACGAGAAGTGGGCGCCGGTCCTCAAGAACGCCTTCAAGTAGGAGTCGCACCATGGAGCTGGAGCACTCGTTCACGGTGCCGCGCGGGGTCGGTGACGTCTGGGACGTCCTCCTCGACATCGAGCGGATCGCCCCCTGCCTGCCGGGGGCGACGGTGACCACGGTCGACGGCGACGACCTCACCGGTGAGGTGAAGGTCAAGCTCGGTCCGGTCTCGCTCAAGTACGCCGGCCAGGCGCGCTTCGTCGAGAAGGACCACGCCGCGCACCGCGCCGTGATCGAGGGCTCCGGCCGGGACGCTCGCGGCAACGGCGCCGCGAGCGCCCGGATCGTCGCCGCCGTGACCGGCGACGACCGGACCGCGCAGGTCTCGGTCCGGACCGACCTCGACATCACCGGCAAGGCGGCGCAGTTCGGCCGCGGCGTGATCGGCGAGGTGAGCGGGCGGCTGATGGACCAGTTCGCCGCGGCGCTCGCGGTCGAGCTCGGTCCGGTGGGTGGAGCAGAGGGGGCCGGTGCCCCGGTCGCCGCCGTGGCCCCGGCCCCGGCGTCCGGCGGTTCGGCCGACCTGCTCCGGCTGGTCGCGCCCTCGCTCGCCCGGCGGGCGGTGCCGGTCCTGGCCGCGATGGCCGCGGTGGTCGGCGTGGTGCTCGTCGTCCGGCGCCGGCGCCGCCGATGATGGCCGGGTGAGCCAGCCGCTGCCGACGTCCTGGGCGTTCGAGGACTTCGCCGCCGGGCAGGTCTTCGAGAGCCAGGGCCGCACGATCACCGAGACCGACCTGGTGACGTTCGCCGGGTGGAGCTGGGACACCAACCCGGTGCACACCGACGCGGTGGTCACCTCCGGTCCGGACGGCCGCTTCGGCGGGCCCATCGCCCACGGACTCCTCGGGATGTCCGTCGCGATGGGCCTCGCCTCGCGCCTCGGCGTCTTCGAGGGCTGCTCGGTCGCCCTGCTGGGCGTGGACGAGTGGCGCTTCGTGGCGCCGATCCGGCCCGGTGACACGGTCCGGCTGCGGCTCGAGATCCTCGGCGCCCGTCGTACGTCGGGCGGGACGACGGGCGTGCTCGACCGGCGGTTCACCCTCCTGGGCGCCGACGACGTCGTCGTGCAGGACGGCCGGATCGGGCTGCTCGTCGCCTGTCGCGAACCGGGTGCGGCTCAGCCGTCCTGACCCTCGGCGGCCGGCGGCGGGCACAGGCAGAACGGGTGCCCGTCGGGGTCGACCATGACCAGCCAGCCGGCCCCGCCGTCGCCGTCGGCCTGACCCGGCGCCAGCTGCGCGCCGAGGCCCTCGGCGTGGGCGCGGGCGGTGGCGAGGTCGCCGACCCGGAAGTCGAGGTGGAACTGCTGGGGGTGCTCCTGGCCGGGCCACTCCGGGCGGGAGTAGTCCGCGACCGTCTGGAAGTTGAAGGTCGCGCCGAGCAGCGCCGCCTGGGCGTAGCCGTAGGTGGTGTCCTCGAAGGTCACCTCGCCGCCGGTGAGGTCGGCGTAGAAGCGGGCGAGCCGGCCGGCGTCCGGCGTGTCGATGGTGAACGCGATGAGCTCGGTCACGGGGCTGGGAGTGGTCGTGGTGGTCATGGGGCCCACGATGTCCTGGCCCGCCGACAGCGGTCTTGAAAGAATCCGACACATGCCCCGCTGGACGCCTGACGGCCCGCTCGACCTGACCGAGCCCGCCCAGCTGCGCGACGCGCGGGGGTTCAGCCCGTCGCTGCGGCGCTATGCGCCGCCGCCGGAGCTCGCGGACGTCATCCGGCGCTTCTGGGTGCCGGTCTGGTCGCTCCCCGACGGCGAGGTGTCGGTCCAGCGGGTGCTGCAGTACCCGGTCTGCCAGGTGGTGCTCGGCTCCACCGGCGGCCAGCTCGTCGGGCCCCACAGCGGCCTGAGCACCCAGGAGCTCGCCGGTCGCGGGTGGGCGGTCGGGGTGATGCTGCAACCCGCGCCGGGACTGGCGCTCGCCGGCGGCCCGGTGGCCGGGCTGACCAACGAGCGGCGCGACCTCGCGACCGTGACCGCGCTCGACGGGGCCGGGCTGCTGGCCGGCGTGCGCGCGGTGCTCGGCGACGACCCGGCCGAGGTGACCCGCCAGCAGGAGGCGTGCGCGCTCGTCGCCGAGGCGCTCGCCGTCCTCGCTCCGGTGGACGCCGAGGGGCGGCTCGTCAACGCCGTTGTCGAGTACGTCGAGGGCGAGCGCGAGGTGCAGCGCGTCGGTCAGGTCTGCGCCAAGTTCGACATCGGCGAGCGCGCGCTCCAGCGCCTGCTGCGCCGCCGGATCGGGCTCTCGCCCAAGTGGCTGATCCAGCGCCGACGGCTGCACGACGCCGCGGACCTGCTCCGCATCGGGGCCCCGGTCGACCTGGCCCGGGTCGCCGCCGAGCTCGGGTACGCCGACCAGGCGCACTTCACCCGCGACTTCCGGGCGGTCACCGGCCTGACGCCGGGGGAGTTCAGCGCGGAGCCTCCGGCACGAGGCTGAGCTCGAGCTGGGGCAGCACCCGCCCCGGGATCGACTCCGACGGCACCGCCCGCACCCGCACCGCCCCGGCCGCGAGGTAGAACGCCTCGGCGTGGGGGTCGGCGTCGATCGTCAGCAGCGTGAACCCGAGTGCGCGGGCCTCGGCGACGAGGTGGCCGAGCAGGGCGCGCCCGACGCCGCGGCCGATCGCGTCGGGGTCGACGAACAGCATGCCGAGCTCACCGGTCGGGGCCGCGCCCTCGAGCGTCCCGAAGCCGGCGACGCGTCCGTCGTCGAGCTCGGCGACGACCGTACGCCGGCCCGCGAGCTCGTCGTCGCGCAGCGTCAGCTCGTCGCGGCAGGCCTCCAGGAACTCCGCGTCGTAGTCCCAGTGCCCCTTGGACCGCAGCGCCAGCGCCGACAGCAGCGCGGCCTCGCCGGTCCGGGCCGGGCGGAGCCGGGGGCCGCTCACCGCAGCTCCCGCAGGTAGCAGAGCATCCGCTCGTCGGTGCCCGGCTCGACGTTGGTGAAGCCGTGCCGCTCGTAGAACCGCCGGGTGTCCACGTCGACCTCGTCGACGTTGATCTGCATCTCGATGGCCCCGCGTCCCTCGACCTCGGCGAGCGCCCGGGTCAGCAGCGCCGTCCCGATGCCGGCGTCGCGCAGGGCGGGGCGGACGTAGAGCTCCTCGAGCTGGGCCAGCGGGCCGTCGCCGTAGGGCGTGGGACGCAGGGTCAGGAAGGCGAACCCGGTCGGCTCGCCGCTCCCGGTGTCCTCGGCGAGCACCACGAGGACGTCGGGGCGCGCGAGCAGGCGGGTGAACCGGTCGCCGAAGTCGGCCGCGCTCGGCGTGGGCGTGTCGAACTCGGTGTTGAAGTCGAACAGCAGCCCGCCCACGACGTACGCGTCGGCGGGGCGGGCGAGCCGGACCGCCGAGGACGACCGGCTCACGGCAGCCACGCCGCGACGAGGGAGCGGGCGACCGCGCCGAGCCGGTCGGCGGTGAACCGGCCCGGGTCGGCGAGCACCAGCCGGCCGAAGTGGTCGAGCAGCGCGAGGATGCCGTGCGCCAGCACCTCGGCGTCGATCGGCTCGCCGGTGTCGGCGAGCACCGCGGTGATGATCTGCTCGATGACCGCCCGGACCCGCTCGCGGTCCTCCTCGATCCGGTCGCGGACGACGTCGGGCACGTCCGCCGGGGAGGCGAGGATCGCGCGCCAGGTGACCGGGTCGGCGAGCACCATCGTGTGCAGCGCCGGCACCGCCCGGTCGATGACCGCCAGCGGGTCGGCGCCGTCGGCGCCGAGGGGGAGCGCGGCGAAGAGCTGGGCCAGGGCCCGCTCCTGCTGGCGGTCGAGCAGCGCGGTGAGCAGCGGGCCGAGGCCGTCGAAGGCGCCGTAGACGACCGGCCGGGTGACGCCGACCTCGCGCGCGATCGCGTCGATGGACACGCCGTCGTACCCGTCGCGGTCGATGAGCGTGAGCGCGGCGTCGAGCAGCTGCTCGCGGCGGACGGCGATCGGTACGCGAGGCGCGTACGGCCGACGTTTGCGGGTCTGCTCGGGCATGACGTCAGCCTAGGGTCTTCCCTTTACTACACATGTGTAGCATTCTAGCCCCATGGCGATCAGCAAGAGCGGCCGCGATGTCACGCCGGCCGAGGACTACGGATTCTTCGGCCCGGACTCGGTGGCCTGGAAGGTCTGGGGCTACCCGACGTCGCTGACCATCGGCTTCAGCCGGGCGGTCGTCGTCGAGGAGCTCGACCCCAACCTCGTGGCGTCCGTGGACCGGACCCAGGACATCTACCGGCGCCCGAAGACCCGCTACGACCGCACCATCCACTACTTCGCGCTCGTCGCCTTCGGTGACAGCCGGGCGACCTCGCGGGCGGCCGACGTCCTGGTCAAGGTGCACAGCAAGGCGATCGGGACCGAGCCCTACGGCGGCGGCCAGTACGACGCCAACGACCCCGACTCCCAGCTCTGGATCCTGGTCACCGGCTGGCACTCGGTGCTCAAGGCCTACGAGATGTACGGCCCCGGCCGGCTCTCCGAGGCCGACGAGGCGCAGTACTGGGCCGAGTGCGCCCGCGCCGCCGAGCTCCAGACCTGCGACCCGGCCGACGTCCCGCGCTCGCGCGCCGAGCTGCACGCGTACTACGAGCGGATGCGCCCGGTCATGTCCGGCTCGCCCATCGCCCGCCGGGCCATGGCCCACCTGATGGACGTCAGCCAGCTCGCCGACGACGTCCCCGCCGTCCTGCGCCCCGCGCGCTGGGTGGTCGGCCGCTTCTTCCGGGCCGGCGTCATCGCCACGCTCCCGCACTGGATGCGCGAGATGGGCGACCTGCACCAGTCCCGGCTTACCGACGCCCTCGCCCGCCCGGTGCTGCGCGCGAGTTTCCTCGCGGTCGCGGCGAGCAAGCGGGTCCAGCTGCGCGTCCTCGGCCTGCTCTCTCCCAGCACGGTCCCGGTGGTCGCGCCGGTCCTGCTCGGCGTGCCACCGGTGACCCCGGAGGTGCTCACGCCGCAGCAGGCCCGCGAGCGCTACGGGTACGACAAGCCCGCCGAGGCGCACCTGGCCTGGCGCGCGAAGCAGCGCGACAGGGTCTTCGGCCGCGGTGAGGCGCCCAGCGACGACGGGCTCGTCGAGTCGGAGCCGGTCCTGGGGCGGCTGGCCTAGGACTCGCGGAGGCCGCGTTCCGACCGGCTCTGGGGGCCGGTCTGGGAGGGTGGCCGGCACCTGCTCCCGCGCCGCGGCACGTGCGGCGCGTCGTACCGAAGGAGAATCTGTGGGCCTCAACCCCGTCGCCGACATCCTCAAGCGCGCCGACAAGGTGCTCAAGAGCGCGGAGACCGCGCTGACCAACGTCGACCGCACGCTCGGCTCGGTCGACGGCACCCTGACCAGCGTCGACGACAAGCTCTCGAACGTCGACCAGCGCATGGTCAACGTCGACCAGACCCTGGTCGAGACCCGCGACGTGCTCGGACAGGTCCAGAACCTGCTCGGCGACCTCAACGACAAGCTCGAGCTGCTCGACCAGGTCCCCGAGCTCAAGGCCACGCTCGACGCCGTGCTCGCGGCGGTCCAGCAGGGGGTCCCCGCGCCCTAGTCGCCGGGCGCCGTCGCGACCGCGCGTCGCGCGGCCGGCTCGCGCGGATCCTTGTTTGACGACACCCTGTCGCTATGATGGCGACATGGTGTCGCTAACGGGAGCAAGGGTGGGTTCCGGATGTTTCTCGCGCTGAGGGAGCTGCGGGTCGCCCGCGGCCGGTTCGTGCTGGTCGGCGCGGTGATCGCGCTCGTGGCCCTGTTGACCACGCTGCTCTCGGGTCTGGCCAACGGCCTGGTCGACGACGGGATCTCCGGCCTGCGCCGGCTCCCGATGACCCACCTGGCGTTCCAGTCGGGCGCGGACGAGACGTTCAGCCGCTCGACGCTCACCGACGAGGACCTCGCCGCCTGGTCCGGCGTCGACGGGGTCGAGGCGTCCCCGCTCGGGGTGTCCTTCGTCAACGCCCGGACCGCGTCCGGCAGCACGGTCGACATCGCGTTGCTCGGCGTACCGGCGGGGTCGTTCCTCGCGCCCCGGCACGACGCCGAGGCCGCGCTCGAGGGCCGGCCGGGGCTGGTCCTGAGCCACGAGTTCGAGGAGCAGGGGATCGCCGTCGGTGACGAGCTCACCGTGGTCGGCGCCGACGTACGCCTGCCGGTGCTGGGCTTCACCTACGCCGGCTCGTACGGCCACGTGGACATCGCGTTCACCGGCCTCGACACCTGGCAGGAGCTGCTCTACGGCGACAACGCCCGCGGCCGCTACTCCGCCCTCGCGCTCCGCGGCGATCCCGACACGATCGCCGCCGCCGCGACCCGGATCGACGCCGCCACCGGCACCGAGACGGTCACCAAGGAGCAGGCGTACGCCGGCTCGCCCGGCTATGCGGGCGAGACCCAGACCATGGCGATGATCCGCTGGTTCCTGCTGGTGATCTCCGCGCTCATCGTCGGCGCCTTCTTCGTGGTCTGGACGATGCAGCGCGCCCGCCAGATCGCCGTGCTCAAGGCACTCGGCGCCTCCCGGGCGTACGTCGCCCGCGACGCCCTCGGCCAGCTCAGCGTCGTCCTCGTCGGCGCGACCGTGCTCGGCGGGCTCGTCGCCTTCGCCGTGGGCGGGCTGGTCGCCGGGACCGCCGTACCGTTCCGGCTCGCCCTCGGGCCGGCCCTCGCCGCCCTCGGCCTGCTCGTCGTCACCGGCCTGCTCGGCTGCCTGGCCGGGATCCGCCGCGTGGTCGGCGTCGACCCCGCGATGGCGCTGCGCAGCGCCGACTAGCCGGCCACCGCCGGCCACCGGCCGCCGCCGGCCACCGGCCACCGCCACCGCCCACCGCCCACCGCAGCCACGATCAGGAGAGTCGCCGTGTCCATCCGTCTCGAGAACATCACCGTCGCCGTCCCCGACGGCACCACCCGCCGCGTGCTCCTCGACCGGCTCGACCTCGAGGTCGGCGCCGGGGAGACCGTCGCCGTCACCGGGGCGTCCGGCTCGGGGAAGTCGACGCTCGTCGCCGTGGCCGGACTGCTCCGGACCCCGGACGAGGGCCGGGTCGTCGTCGCCGGGACCGATGCGACGGCACTGCGGGACCGCGACCGGGTCCGGCTGCGGCGCGACGAGATCGGCATCGTCTACCAGTCGCCGAACCTGCTGCCCGCGCTGACCGCGCGCGAGCAGGTCGAGGTGGTCGCCCACATCGCGGGCAACCTCGACCGCGTCGCGCGCGCCCGGGCGGTCGAGCTGCTCACCCGGGTCGGGCTCGGGGACCGGCTCGACGCGCGTCCGGCCGAGCTGTCCGGCGGGGAGCGACAGCGGGTCGGGATCGCCCGGGCCCTGATGAACGAGCCGAGCGTCGTCCTGGCCGACGAGCCGACCGCCTCGCTCGACCCCGAGCGGGGTCATGCGGTCCTCGACCTGCTGGTCGCCGAGGCACGGCGCGTGGGCGCGGCTACGGTGGTCGTCACCCACGACCCCGAGCAGGCCGCGCGTGCCGACCGGCACCTGCACCTCCAGCGCGGCGTGGTCCAGGTGGCCGCCACGGCCGCCGGGGCCGTCGTGGAGCGCTCGACGACCTAGCCCGCCCGACCCCAGGAGCCGACCCGATGCCGCGGATCACCGGAGCGAACATCGCCGAGCACGTGGTCGCGCAGGAGGCGGCCGTGGTCGACGCCGCCCGGCGGCTGTTCGCCGAGCGCGGGGTCGCGGCGGTGTCCCTCGGGGACATCGCGGGCGCGGTGGGGCTGAGCCGGACGTCGCTCTACCGGTACTTCCCGACGAAGGGGCACATCCTCCAGCGCTGGTTCGACCTGGAGATGGACCCGCTCCTCGAGCGCTCCCGGGCCGTCGTCGCCGAGCAGGGACCGACCGTCGCCGCGCTGGAGGCGTGGCTCGACGTCCAGCTCGACTTCGTCACCGACGAGGCGCACATCGCCCTGGTCGACGCCAGCGCGGCCGCGCCGGAGCTCGCGCCCGAGGTGCTCGCCCACTTCGGGCAGCGGCACCGCGAGCTGTACGCGACGCTCGACGACGTCCTGCAGGCCGGCGGCGCGGACCCCGCGACCAGGAGGGTACGGGCGCTGCTGGTCGCCGGGCTGATCCGCTCGTCGGCCGAGCTGGTCGGGCAGGGCGTCCCCCGCGCGACCGTACGACGTGAGCTGCACCGCGCCGCCCGCGCGGTCACCGGCCTCGACTGAGCGGGCCTGCGGCTCAGAGCTCGAGGTCCAAGGGCACCTCCTCCCGGACGTCGATCCCCAGCGTGCGGACCAGGGCGACGGCTTGGTCGAGGTCGACGACGGCGTTGCGGACGATCGTCGTGGTCAGGTCGAAGGTGGACAGCTCGGAGCCGCGCAGGTCGGCCCCGGTGAAGTCGGTCTGGTGCAGCTCGGCGCCCAGCAGGTCGAGGTGGTGCAGGGTCGCCCCGTTGAAGCGCGCACCGGACAGGTCGGCCTCGCGCAGGTCGACCCGGCGGAACGTGGTCTTGCGGAGGTCGGCCGCGGGCAGCCGGACGAACCGCCAACTGCCGCCGACCGCCTCGAAGGCGCCGAACCGGCAGCGCTCGAACTGGGTGCCGACGAGCTTGCAGCCGTGCAGGCGCGCTCCGAAGACCGAGGAGCGCACGAACGTGCAGTTGACGAACGCGGAGTCGGTGAACCGGCTGACGTTGAGGTCGCAGTCGCGGAAGGTGCACTGCTCGAAGGTCGCGCCGGTGGCGACGGTCTCGGTCAGGTCGACGTCGAGGAAGGTCACCTGGCGGAACGTGCGCCCGGAGAGGTCCGCACCGTCCCAGCGCTCGGAGACCACCTCGGTGTCGGTGAGCTCGGTGGGGATGTCGCGGTCGTCGTCGGCGGTCATGGGAACAGTCTGCTCAAGGGTCCGACACAACTCTCGCTCCCGCCTGGTCCCGCGTCGTAGCGTGGGGGCCATGGCCCTCGCGACGTACCAGGACCTGTGCCTCGACGCGACCGATGCGGCGCTCCTCGGGACGTTCTGGGGTGCGGCGCTGGGGCTCGCGGTGGAGCCGCTCGACGACGGCGACGTCCGGCTGACCGGGCCGACGCGGCAGCACACGATCTGGGTCAACACCGTCCCGGAGCCGGTGCTGGTCAAGCAGCGCGTGCACCTCGACGTCCACGCCCACGACGTCGAGGACGTCCTCGCGCTGGGGGCGACGCCGATCGACCTCGACACCTTCCCGTGGAAGGTGCTGCGCGATCCCGAGGGCGGCGAGCTGTGCGTCTTCGAGCGCGCCGACCCACCGGGGCCGGGCGAGCGGCTGCTCGAGGTGGTCGTCGACTGCGCCGATCCGGCGGTGCTGGCGGCGTGGTGGGCCGAGCTGCTCGGCGGGGTCCACCGCGACGACGAGCAGGGCCGCTGGTCCTGGGTGGAGCAGGTGCCGGGGGCGCCGTTCGCGGACCTGGTGTTCGTCCCGGTGCCGGAGCCCAAGACGGTGAAGAACCGGGTCCACCTCGACCTCACCGCCCCGGACGTCGACGCGGTGGTCGAGCACGGCGCCCAGGTGCTGCGCCCGCCCGACGAGGACGCCCGGTGGACGGTCCTGGCCGACCCGGCGGGCAACGAGTTCTGCGTGTTCGGCCCGACCTGACGAGAGGACGACGATGAACGTGACCGTGATCGGCGCCGGCCTGGCCGCCGCCCATGTCGTGACCGAGCTCCGTGCCCAGGGCTACGAGGGCGATCTCGTGGTGGTGGGCGAGGAGCCGCACGCGCCGTACGAGAGGCCACCGCTGTCCAAGGGTCTGCTGCTCGGCTCGGCCGAGCCGGACTCGGTGTTCGTCCACCCCCGCGACTGGTACGACGAGCACGGGGTCGACCTGCGCGTCGGGACCACCGCGACCGCGATCGTCCGCGAGCGCCGGCGGGTGCGCCTCGGGGCCTCCGAGCTGGCCTACGACCGGCTGGTGCTGGCCACGGGTGCCACCCCGCGCCGCCTGGCGATGGCCGACGCGTCGGGCGCCCCGGTGCACTACCTGCGCACGCTCGACGACGCGCTGCGGCTCCGCGACCGGCTCTCCGGCCGCGTCGCCGTCATCGGCGCCGGCTGGATCGGCCTCGAGGTGGCCTCCGCGGCCCGGCAGGCGGGCGCCGAGGTGACCGTCATCGAGTCCGCGGCGCTGCCGCTGCAGCGGGTGCTCGGCGACGAGCTGGCGACCGTCTTCGCCGACCTCCACCGCGAGCACGGCGTCGACCTGCGCCTGGGCGCCGAGGTGACCGCGATCGAGCACGACGGCGGGCGGGCCGTCGTCCACGTGGCCGGCGCCGAGCCGGTCGTCGCGGACCTGCTGCTGGTCGCGATCGGCGTCACGCCCGGCGACGGCCTGGCCGCGAGCGCGGGACTGGCCACCGACCACGGCGTCCTGGTCGACGCCGGGCTGCGCACCGACGACCCCGACGTCCTCGCGGTCGGCGACGTCGCCCTCCACGACCACCCCGTGCTCGGCACCCGGATCCGCGTCGAGCACTGGGACACCGCCATCCAGCACGGCAAGCACGCCGCGCGGGTGCTGCTGGGCGACGACGCGCCCTACACGCGGCTGCCGTACTTCTTCACCGACCAGTACGACCTCGGCATGGAGTACGTCGGCCACGTCGACGCCCAGGGCTACGACGAGCTCGTCGTGCGTGGTGACCTGGCCGCTCGCGAGGCCAGCGTGCTGTGGCTGCGCGGCGACCGGGTCCTGGCCGGCCTGCACCTCAACGACTGGGACGCGATCGATCCGCTGCGCGCCGTCGTCGGCGGGCCGGCGAGTGCCGCGGTCCGGGACCCGTCGGTGCCGCTGGCCGACCTGGCCTAGGGCGTGGCTCAGCTGCCGTAGGGCGACAGCGGCGAGCCAGGCGCCCCGCGGACGGTCACGGCGGTGTCGGCGCCGGGCTGGATGCCGTCGGCGTCCGGGTCGGAGCCGACGCTGATGAAGCCCCCGCCGAGCTGGTCGAGGTCGGAGCGGCCGATGGCGTAGAGGTCCAGCTCGGTACCGCCGGCGCTGGTGAGGTCCACGAAGTCCGGCGTGCTGTCCCCGTCGGTGTTGCGGATCGTGTAGGCGAGCACGCCGGACTCGGGCGAGGTCTCCAGGGCGTCGGCCAGGCCGTTGGCGCCGAAGCTGTTGCCGGCGTCGATGATGCCGTCGCGGTCGGTGTCGAGCTGGTCGATCTGCGCCCGCGGGATGCCGGACTCGAACAGGTCGAGGATGCCGTCGTTCTCGGAGTCGAGGTCGCGGTACGACGGCACGCCGTCACCGAGCACGGGCGTGATGAGGAGGTCGCCGTCGATGTCGTCGTCCTCGAACTTGCCGTTGTTGCTGGTGTCCTCGACCGTGTCGGGGATGCCGTCGTTGTCCGTGTCGACGTCGCAGGCGTCGGCCACCCCGTCACCGTCGGTGTCGGCGGTCAGGCTCTTGTCGTTGACCGCGGTGCAGGCGCCGGCCGGGGCGGACGTCGTGGGGTCGGTCGGCGTGGACGTGGGGTCCGTGGGGGTGGCGGTCGCCGTGGCCGTCGCGGTGGCCGTGGCGGTCGGCGCGGTGGTGGGGTCCGTCGGACCGGCCGTGGGCGTGGGGTCCGAGCTGTCGGCGGTGCCCGCCACGCTGGGCGGTCCGGACGCTCCGCAGGTGCCGCCGCCCGCCGCGTCGGCCGAGGGCGCCGACGACACGGCGAACCCGAGCCCGCCCAGGCACAGGGCCGCGAGCACCAGCGCCGCGGTCATGCCGCCACGGCGGCCCCGGGCGAGCAGGACGACGCCCGTCACGACGGCGATGACGCCGACCACGACCAGGATCATCGACGGCCCGCCGGCGTTGGGCAGGGCGGTCGGGCACGGTGCGGCAGTCAGGACGTTCACGAGGAAAGGACGCCGCACCCTCTCGTTGCTTACGCGAGATGGTGCCGCTCGTGCAGCGCGCGCACCCGCTCGGCGAAGGCGTCGACCGGTCCGTCGACCGGGATCCCGGGCGCGACCTCGGTGATCCGCAGCGCGGTCACGGGTGAGGCGGGGAGCCCGAGCTCGGCGTACCACTGGACGAGCTGGGGGGTGGACGTCGCGAACACGATCCGGCCCAGCCCGGCCCAGGCGTGGGCGGCCGAGCACATCGCGCAGTGCTCGCCGGAGGTGTAGACGGTGAGCGCGGCGCGCTCGTCCGGGGCGACGTTCGCCGCGGCCCACAGCGCGATCGCCAGCTCGGGATGACGGGTGCCGTCGCCGCCGCTGACCCGGTTGTGGTCCTCCATCAGCACGCTGCCGTCGGGCGCGACGAGCACCGAGCCGAACGGCTCGTCGCCCATCGCGACGGCGGCCTCGGCCAGCTCGACGCAACGCTCCAGGTGTCGCAGGTCCTCCGCGGACACGGCCATGACGGGTGCCTCCTCAGGCTTCGGTGATCAGGCTCGGATGATGCGGCGCTCGATCGCGGCCGCGACGGCGCCGGCCCGGGTGTCGACCCCGAGCTTGGTGTAGATGTGCGACAGGTGGGACTTCACCGTCGCCTCGGAGACGAACAGCTCGCGTGCCATCTCCTTGTTGCCCAGTCCGCGCGAGAGGAGCTCGAGCACCTCGACCTCGCGCTCGGTGATGGTCGTCGCCCCCGGCGTCGTACGGCGCACGAGTGTCGCGGCGACCGACGGCGCGAGCACCGTCTCGCCCCGGGCCGTGGCGCGGATGCCGGCGAACAGCTCGTCCGGCGGCGCGTCCTTGAGCAGGTAGCCCCGGGCGCCCGCTTCGAGCGCCCGCAGGATGTCGGACTCGGTGTCGTAGGTCGTCAGCACCAGCACCTCGGGCGGGTCGGGCAGCGCCCGCACCGCGGCGGTCACCTCGGCACCACCGGCCTCGCCGGCTCCCAGGCTCAGGTCCATCAGGACGACGTCCGGCCCCTCGGCCGTGACCACGGCCAGCGCCCGCTCCAGGCCGTCGGCCTCGGCGACGACGGACAGGTCCTCCTGGCCGTCGACGAGCGCCCGCAGCCCGGCCCGGACGACGGGGTGGTCGTCGACCAGCACGATCCGGATCATCGCTTCTTCTCCTCCTCCGGCCGCGGCACGGGGAAGCGGACCGACACGGTCGTCCCCTCGCCCGGCGCGCTCTCGATGTCGGCCTGCCCGCCGAGCGCCTCGGCGCGCTCGCGGATGCCGGCCAGTCCCCGGCCGCGGGTGCCGATCGCCCGTACCTGCGCGGGATCGAAGCCCCGACCGTCGTCGCGCACGTCGAGCACCACCTCGTCGAGGAGGTAGGTCAGCGTGAGCGCGACCCGGCCCGCACCGGCGTGCTCGCGCGCGTTGGCCAGCGCCCCGCGGGCGGTGCGGACGATCGCCGCCGCCACCTCGGCCCGGACCACGACGGGCGCGCCGTCGACCCGCACCTCGACCGGTACGCCGCCCGGGTCGGCCTGCTCCGCCGCGGCGCGCAGCGCGTCCGGCAGGGCCGCCGCGGAGGTCGCGAGGTCGGCGGGGGCGAGGTCGCGCACGACCCGTCGTACCTCGTCGAGGCCGTCGCGCGCGGTCGCGGCCGCGGTCCGGACGTGCTCGCGCGCGGTCGCCGGCTGGGCGTCCCACGCCTGCTCGGCGGCCTGCAGCAGCAGGTTGATGCTGGACAGCCCCTGCCCGACCGAGTCGTGGATCTCGCGGGAGAGCCGGGTCCGCTCGGCCAGCGCACCGGTGCGGTGCTGCTCCTCGGCCAGCTCGGCCTGCGCCTCGACCAGCTGGTCGAGCAGGTCCTGCCGGGCCCGCGACTCCAGGTCGAGCGCCCGGTAGGCGAGCACGGTGACCAGCCCGACCCCGATCGGCCCGGCCACCTGGACCGGGTCGAAGCCGTCGGTGATCCGCTGCCACGCGGCGGTCAGCAGCACCGTCATCAGCACGACGATCCCGACCGCCCACGGGAACGGCAGCACCCGCAGCACCGCGAACGCCACCGGCACCGCGCACCACGCGAACGACGGCGCGACGGCCGTCAACGCCCCCCACAGCACGACCATCCCGCTCACCCACACGGTCGGCCACCAGGCGCGACCGGCCAGCAGCCCGCGCGTCGCATAGGCGAGACCGAGCACGAGAGCACCCGCGAGCACGGCGGCTCCGGTCGCGTGGAAGCCGTGCCGCTCGACGTACCGGGTGGCGGAGGTGATCAGCAGCACCACGAGCACCGCCAGCAGCCACCGGTCGAGCCGGGCGGCGGGCGCGAGGATGCCGTGCACCCCGGCAGGACGCCGGACGGAGAGGGGCAGGGACGGCAAGGTCATGGTGCGCCCACCCTAGGGAGGGAGGGTGGTCGGAGGCATCAACCGATTGGCTATCGAGGGCTAGCCGGCTGCCCGACGTCCGGCCCCCGTCCCGGCCCGCAGAGTTGAGGACATGAAGCGAACCCACCTGATCACCAGCACCCTGCTCGCCGCCACGGCGGTCGGCACCTTCGCCGCTCCGGCGCTCGCCCAGGCCGACCACCGGCCCGGCCCGGCCCGCCCGGCGACGTACCTGCTCACCGGCGACCCGGTGAGCGAGGCCAACCCGGCCGGCTCGAAGTTCGAGGGCATCGGCGCCGACGAGCGGCGCGGCCGCTTCTACGTCAGCGAGGTCACGGGTGGCGAGATCCACCGCGGTGTCGTGGGCACGGCGCAGACCCGCGAGTGGCTCAAGGGCGACGGCACCGACGGCCGGTTCACGGCGCGGGGCATCACCGTCGACGCGAAGGGCCGTGTGTACGTCGCCGGCGGTCCCAACGGCATCGGCACCGGGCGTCCGGACCTGTGGGTGTACGACAAGAAGGGCAAGCTGCTCGCTGCGCTGCGGGCGCCGGGCACGGACGTCTTCCTCAACGACGTCGCGATCGGCCCCGACGGGGCGGCGTACTTCACGAACTCGAACGACGCGCAGATCTTCCGCGTGGCCGAGGGCCGGCGTGGCTGGAAGGCCAAGCTGTGGTCCGACGCCAGCGCCAAGATCAGCCGCGAGGCGGGCTTCAACCTCGGTGGCATCGTGCTCACCAAGAACCGTCGCGCCTTCGTGGTCGCGCAGGGCAACACCGGCAAGCTGTGGCGCTTCAACGCCCGCACCGGCAACGCGACGCTGGTGCGGACCGGCTCGGCCGACCTGGTCAACGCCGACGGCCTGGTGCTGCGCGGCAACCGGCTCACCGTGGTGCGCAACTTCAGCAAGATGATCGCCAAGCTCGAGCTCAGCGACAACGGCCGCGTCGCCTCGCTGGTGCGCCAGAAGGCCACCTCGCCCGACCGGGTGCTGACCACCGCGAAGGTGCTCCAGGGCCGGATCCTGTACGTCGACAGCAAGTTCGACGAGCCGGTCGCCTCAGGTCCGTACCAGGTCATCACGGACCCGACCCGATGAGCAGGCGTCGCGCAGCCGTCGCCGTGCTCCCGCTCGCGCTCCTGGTGAGCGCGTGCGGGGGCGGCGATCCGGCCGGGACGCCGGACGCCTCGCCCGACACCGCGGCCGCCGTCGAGCGGACGCCGTCCGTGACCGCGGAGGCGGAGCCGGTGCCGGACCAGGCGGTGCTCGACCGGCGGCTGCGCGACGCGGCTTGGAAGAACGACGTGGCGCAGGCGCGCCGGCTGGTCCGCCAGGGCGCGGACGTCAACGCCAAGGACGGCACCGAGCCGTCGGCGTACCTGGTGGCGACGAGCGAGGGCTACCTCGACCTGCTCCGGCTCACCCTGCGCCACGGCGCCAAGGTGAACGACAAGGACAGCTGGAACGGCACCGGCCTGATCCGCGCCGCCGAGCGCGGCCACGGCCTGGTCGTGGGCGAGCTGCTGCGCGCCGGGATCGACCGGGACCACGTCAACCGGATCGGCTACCAGGCGATCCACGAGGCGATCTGGCTGGGGGAGGACACCGCGTCGTACGCGACGACGGTGCGGGTGCTCGCGGCGGGCGGGGTCGCGCTCGACGAGGTGTCGCCCTCCGCGGGGCTGACGCCGCTGCAGATGGCCCGCGAGCGTGGGTACGACGGACTGGAGAGGATCCTGGAGCACGTGACCACCGCAGACCTACCGGCCGGCCAGGAGGCCGCGAACGCCGCGCTGCTGCGCGCCGCCCGGGCCGGGGACGCCGACGGCGTCGCCGTCGCCCTGCGCGCCGGCGCCGACATCGAGACCCGCGACGGCAACGGGCGCACGGCGCTGCTGCTCGCGTCGACGTACGACCGGGTCGCGGTCGCCGAGGTGCTCGTCGCCCTGGGCGCGAGCCCCGACGCGCTCGACGACCGGCGCGACACCCCGTGGCTGGTGACCGGCGTGACCGGCAGCGTGCGGATGCTCGAGGCGCTGCTGCCGGCGAACCCGGACCTCACCGTCCGCAACCGGTACGGCGGCCTCTCGCCCATCCCGGCGGGCGAGCGCGGGCACGTCGACTACATCCGCCGGGTCGTGCAGACCGACGTCGACCTCGACCACGTCAACGACCTCGGCTGGACCGCGATGCTCGAGGCGATCGTGCTCGGCAACGGCAACGAGGACTACCAGGAGATCGTCCGGATCCTGCTCGCCGCGGGCGCCGACCCGTCGATCGCCGACCGCGACGGCGTCACGCCGCTGCAGCACGCCGAGCGCCGCGGGTACGACGCGATCGCGGCCCTGCTGCGCGGCTGAGCCGCTGAGCTGCTGAGCCTCAGTCGGCCGGGGCGAGCGCCCCGGCCGGCAGGCCGAGCTCGCCCTCGGCGACCGTGCGGACCATGTCGGCGATCGGCGCGCGCCGGTGCTCGACGCTGGTGTTGACGTAGGCGCTGGTCCCGTCGATCGCGACCAGGATCCGGGTCGCCGCGGCCCAGGCGTCGGTGTTGGTGAAGCGCCCGGAGGCGACGCCCGCCGCGACCACCTGCTCCAGGCGCCGGCACCACAGCAGCTCCTGGGCGACGACGTGCTCGTGCAGCACCGGCCGGTAGCGGGAGAGGTGCCGGGCGTTGAGCCAGAGCCGGCTCACGTTGTCGAACTCGCTGCTCGCGATCAGCCCGAAGAACGACCGGAAGATCGCCACGGCGTCGGCGTCGCCGGCGTCGAGGTCGCGCTCGGGGAGCAGGCCGTCGAGCTCGGCCAGGGTCGCGTGCGCGAACGCCTCGGCGACCAGGTGGTCGGCGGCGGGGAAGTAGTGCCCGACCAGGCCCGGCTGGACGCCCAGCTCGTCGGCGACCCGGCGCAGCGTGACGCACTCCAGGCCCTCGATGAGACCGACCTGGGCCGCGGTCGCGACGATCTCCTGCCGGCGCTCGGCGGGGGCCTTGCGCACGCGCTTGGCCGCGGCACCTCTTGACGTCATGCGGGCCATGTTATTGAATGCGTGACCAACAACTTATTGGTCGTGCGACCAATAAGAGATCCCCCGGTCAGGAGAGCAAGTTGGACGACGCGCGCACCGATGCCCGCGAGCTGGCGGACTACGGCTACGAGCAGGAGCTCCGGCGGACGCTGTCGGCCTGGGCGGTCTTCGCCATCGGCTTCGCCACCATCTCGCCGGTGGTCGGCATCTACGCCGTCATCCAGCTCGGCTTCGCCTTCTCCGGCCCGGTCTGGATCTGGGCGACCGTCGTCGCCTTCCTCGGCCAGCTCCTCGTCGCCGTGGTCTACGCCGAGCTCGCCTCGCAGTTCCCCGTCACCGGCGGCGTCTACCAGTGGGTACGCCGCCTGGCCGGTCCCCGCCTCGGCTGGCTGGTCGGCTGGATCTACCTCTCCGCGGCCGTCGCGTCGCTGACCACGGTCGCCTACCTCGGCGCGACCTGGCTCCACCTGCTCTTCACCGACAGCCCGCTCTCGGCCCGCGGCCACGTGCTCCTCGGCGTCGTCTTCGTCGCCGTCGCGCTGGCGATCAACCTGCTCGGCGTCGAGCCGGTCAAGCACTTCCTCAACGCCGGGATCATCGCCGAGGGCGTCGCCTCGATCGCGGTCAGCCTGGTGCTGCTCGTCTTCGTGCACAACAACGGCTTCGGGATCCTCTTCGACACCCTCGGCGCCGAGGCCGCGGTCGGCGGGTCCGCCACGGCCGGCTTCCTCGCCTGCCTCGCGGTCGCCGGCTGGGCGTTCCTCGGGTTCGACGCGACCACGCAGGTCGCCGAGGAGACCGAGAACCCGCGCCGCAACGTCCCGCGGGCGCTGCTGCGCGCGTACCTCTTCGTCGCCTTCACCGTGCTGCTCACCGGTGTCGCGGTCACCCTCGCGCTGAGCAACCCGGAGGACGCGGTGAGCGGCGCGATCGCCGACCCGGTGTTCGCCGCGGTCACCGACGGCATCGGCACGTGGGCCGAGAAGCCGTTCATCGTCGTCGTGCTCATCGCCTTCTTCGCCTGCGCGATCTCGATCCAGACCTACATCGGCCGGGCGGTCTTCGCCTTCGCGCGCGACCGCCAGCTCCCGTTCTCGCCGGTCCTCGCGACCGTCGGGCACCGGCAGATCCCCTACGTCTCGCTGATCGTGACCGCCGTCCTCGCCGCGCTGGGCCTGCTGCTCGGCCTCAACGGCAATGCCGCCGCCACGCTCATCTCGTTCGGCTCGGGCGGCTTCTACTTCGTCTTCCTCGCCGTCGCGCTGACCGCGCTCGTCGCCCGGCTCACCGGCCGCTGGAACCCCGGCGCGGGCCAGGTCCGCCTGGGCCGGCTCGGGCTGGTCGTCAACGTGCTCGCCGTGGTGTGGCTGCTCTTCGAGGCGATCAACATCGCCTGGCCGCGCACCGAGCTCGCGCCCGTCGGCGGCAGCTGGGTCCAGGTCTGGGCGGTGATCCTGGTGTTCTCCGCGCTCTTCCTGATCGGCCTCGCCTACGTGCTGCTCGCCCGCCCCCACACCAAGCTCGCCCCCGTCCCCGCCCCCGCTGCTGACAAGGCCCCCATCCGATGAGCGCCCACCGTGCCCCTGCCGTCGTCCTCGACCCGGAGACCGGGCTCGGCCTGAGCGAGGTCGAGCTCCGCGCCCCGCGGGCCGGCGAGGTCGAGATCGACGTCCGCGCCGCCGGCGTGTGCCACTCGGACCTGCACGTCGTGTCCGGCGACTGGCCGGCCGACCGGCCGCTGGTGCTCGGTCACGAGGCGGCCGGTGTCGTCCGCGCCGTGGGCGAGGGCGTCACCTCCGTCCGGCCCGGCGACCACGTCGTGCTGTCGTGGTTCGCCCCGTGCCGCCGCTGCCGGCGCTGCGCGGCCGGCCAGGCCTGGCTCTGCACGGGGACCAAGGCCGTCGAGAACACGCTGCCCGACGGCTCCACCCCCTTCACGAGCCCGGACGGCGACGAGCGCTGGCCCTACCTCGGCCTCGGCGCGTTCACCGACCGGGTCGTCGTACCGGAGTCGGCGGCGGTCAAGGTGCCCGAGGAGCTGCCCTTCGCCGTCGGCGCGCTGCTCGGCTGCTCGGTCACCACGGGCGTCGGCGCGGTCACCCACACGGCCGGCGTCCGGCCCGGTGAGTCGGCGGTCGTCATCGGTACCGGCGGCGTCGGCCTGTCGGTCGTCATGGGCCTGCGGCTCGCCGGCGCCGACCCGATCGTCGCGGTCGACCTGTCCGCCCAGCGACTCGCCGCGGCGCGCGCCTTCGGGGCCACCCACACGCTCGACGGCCGCGAGGTCGACGTCGCGGCCTGGTGCCAGGAGGAGCTCGGCGGCGTGGACTACGCCTTCGAGGCGATCGGCAGCCCGCGCGTCATCGAGACGCTGCCCGGCATGCTCACCTCGGGCGGCGCCGCGGTGCTCGTCGGCATGGCTGCGCTCGACGCGAGCGGGTCGTTCAACCTCTTCGAGCTGGCCGACCAGGGCAAGCGGATCCTCGGCTGCAACTACGGCTCCAGCGTCGGTGAGATCGACATCCCCATGCTGGCCCGGCTCTACCTCGCCGGACGGCTCCCGCTCGACGACCTGATCGGCACCACCCGGCCGCTCGCCGAGGCGGCCCTCGCCTTCGACGACCTCCGGGCCGGGACCGGGCTGCGCACCGTCCTCGTGCCCTGAGCCGGCGTGGCACGATCGGACCCGTGGAGTTCACCTTCTCGGGTCCGGTCGTCGAGTGGCGCGGCCCGGCGCCGTACTTCTTCCTCGAGGTGCCCGACGAGCTGAGCGAGGACATCAAGGAGGCGGCCCGCGGTCAGGAGTACTGGGGCCAGGTCGCCGTCGACGTCCAGGTCGGCGCGACCGGCTTCCGCACCGCGCTGTTCCCCAAGGACGGGCGCTACCTCGTCCCCCTCCGCGTCGCCGTACGACGCGAGGCGGGTCTCGAGCTCGGCCAGGTCGTCGACGCCGCGCTCGACCTCGCGCCTAGGGGGTAGCGGCTAACCTCACGAGGTGCCGTTGACCCTCGCTCATCCGGCTGTGGTGCTCCCGCTCCGCGGCCTCGGCCTGCCCCTCGCCGGGCTGGTGATCGGCTCGATGGCGCCCGACCTGCCGGTGTTCGCGCGTTGGCACGAGGGCTACGCGCTGAGCCACAGCCTCGTCGGGATCTTCACGCTGGACGTGGTGGTGACGCTCGCGCTGCTGGCGCTCTGGGACCTCGTCGGCCGCGACGCGCTCGTGGACACCGCGCCGTCGCTGGTGCGGGACCGCCTGCCGGGGCGGGCACGGATCGGGGCCCGCGCCTGGGTCCTCGCGCCGCTGGCCGCGGTGGTCGGCTCGGCGACCCACGTCGTGTGGGACCTGTTCACCCACACCGGACGCTGGGGCGTGCGGCACGTCGCGTGGCTGCACGAGGTGCACGGCCCGCTGCGCGGCGACGCCTGGGCGCAGTACGGCTCGACGGCCATCGGTCTGCTCGTCGTCGGCGTGGCGATGCTGCTGCACCTGCGCCGCTTCCCGCCCGGGCCGCGCCGGCCGCGCCGGCTCCCGGCGACGGTCCTGCCCGCGGCCGTCGCCCTCGCCGTGGTCGCCGGTGTCGTCGGCGGGCTCGAGCACGCGGACTACGGGCTCGACATCGTGGCCTTCTGGACCGCCGTGTCCGGCATCGTCGCCCTCGTGGCGGGCCTGGCCCTCATCGCCGTGGCCTGGCTGGTCGTGCCGGCCCCGGCCCCTGCCGACGAGGTCAGCGACCCGGTCGCTCCCTGAGCGCCACCGGCTCCCCGGCGTACGACGTCAGGGTGGCGCGGACCTCGTCCGAGATCGCCCACGACGAGCCCGCCGTGGTGTCCCAGAAGACGACCGAGCTCTCCGCGACGAGCGCCGGAGCGTGGTCCGGCGCCACGCGCAGCTCGTAGGAGACGGCCGCCGACGAGCGGCCGACGTGGCTCACCCAGATCCGCACCAGGAACGGCTGGAACGGCGCGAACCTCATCTCCGTGTGGTAGTCGACGCGCTGCGAGCCGACGAGCTCGGTGACGTGCGCCGGCATCTCGCGCAGCAGCCCCGGTCGGTCCGAGCCGGGCAGCGGTGCGTAACGGAAGAACATCAGGCGCGCCTCGTCGAGCACGCGCAGCGCCTCGACGTTGTCGACGTGACCGCCGAGGTTGACGTCGCGCAGCCGCGCCTGGATCTCGCAGTCGAAGACGGTGCCCACGAGCGCATCCTCGCAGGCGCGCTCAGGGCTCGAAGCGATAGCCCATCCCCGGCTCGTTGCGGAAGTGCACCGGCCGGGCCGGGTCCGGCTCGAGCTTGCGGCGCAGCTGGGCCATGTAGAGCCGCAGGTTGCCGTGGGCGTTCTCGTAGCCCGGCCCCCACACCTCGGTGAGGAGCTGCTGCTGGCTCATCAGCCGGCCCGGGTTGCGCAGCAGCACCTCCAGGAGGTGCCACTCGGTCGGCGTGAGGCGGACGTCGGCGCCGGCCACGGAGACCCGCTTGGCGAGCAGGTCGACCTCCGTCGTACCGAAGCGGACGGGGCCCGGCTCGTCGGTGGCCGGGCCGCGCCGGACCAGCGCGCGCAGCCGGGCGAGCAGCTCGTCCATGCCGAACGGCTTGGTGACGTAGTCGTCGGCGCCGGCGTCGAGGGCGTCCACCTTGTCGACGCTGTCGCTGCGTCCGGAGAGCACCAGGACCGGGACGCTGGAGCCGCGGCGCAGGCGGGCGATGACGTCGACCCCGTCCATGTCGGGCAGCCCGAGGTCGAGGACGACGACGTCGGGGCGGGTCGCGTCGGCCAGGGCGAGGGCCTCGGTGCCGTCGCCGGCGGTCACCACCTCCCAGCCGCGGGCCCGCAGGTGGATGCCGAGCGCGCGCAGGATCTGGGGCTCGTCGTCGACCACGAGGACCCGGCTCACGTGCCCTCCTCCAGCGGCAGCGTGACGACCATGGTGAGCCCGCCGCCGGGCGTCGGCCGGGGGACGAGCTCGCCGTGCACGGCCTCGGTGAGCCCGCGGGCCAGGGCCAGGCCCAGTCCGATGCCGGTCGTGTTGTCGGCGTCCCCGAGGCGCTGGAACGGCAGGAAGATCCGCTCCTGGTCCGCCGCCGGTACGCCGGGCCCGTGGTCGACGACGTGCACCTCGACCGTGCCGGGCCGGTCGGTGGCGACCTGCGCGCGGACCAGCGGCGGCCGGTCCGCGGGCGCGAACCGCTGGGCGTTGGCGACGAGGTTGGCCAGGACCCGCTCCAGGAGGGCCGGATCGGTGCGCACCGCCGGCAGGTCGTCCGGTACGTCGAGCACCACCGCGCGCGGCGCGACCCCCAGGTCGTCCAGCGCCCGGGCGAGCACCTCGTCGAGGGCGGTCGCGCGGATCCGGACCGGCAGTGCGCCGGCCTGGAGCCGGCTGAGGTCGAGCAGGCTCTCGACCAGTCCGGTGAGCCGGTCGAGGGCGTCGTCCGCGGTGGCGAGCAGCTCGTCGCGGTCGTCGGGGGAGAGCGTGACGTCCCGGCTGCGCAGCCCGGAGACCGATGCCTTGGCCGCGGCCAGCGGGGTGCGCAGGTCGTGCCCGACCGCGGTGAGCAGCGCCGCGCGCATCCGGTCGGCGGCCTCGATCTCGGCCGCCGCGGCGGCGTCCTCGGCCCGGCGGGCGGAGACGTCGACGACCGAGCCGACCACGATGGCGACCACCGCGAACGCCACCAGGGCGACGACATTGTCGACGTGGCCGACCTCGAACGTGTGGTAGGGCACGGTGAACCAGAAGACCAGCAGCCCCGCGCCCAGCACGGCCGCCACCAGCGCGGGGCCGACGCCGCCGACGAGGGCCGCCATCACCACCACGACGAGGAACAGCACCACGTCGCTGGCCAGGTTGAGCCGGTCGCGCAGGGGCACGAGCACGGGCAGCAGCACCAGCGGCGCCGCCACCGCCACGGCGTACCCGGCGGCGCGGCGCCGTCGGCTCAGGTTGCCTCCCACGGTGCTCATTGTGCGCGTGCGGCCCACGCCCCGATCGCGAGGTACGCCGCGAGCCGCGCCAGGTCCGCAGGCGCGAACGTCAGCTCACCCAGGGTGTTGACCGCGAACCCCGTCGCCCAGGCCCACCCGGCCAGGGCCAGGACGAGCGCGAGCCGGCGGGGGAGCACGACGCACCAGGCCGTGGTGAGCGCGAGGAGCGCGGCGACGCCGTACCAGCCGGCGAGGGGGACGGCGACGCACACGGCCGCCCCGACCGCCTGGCAGGCGCCGCCGAGCCCGAGACGTACCTCGGCCCGGCCCGAGAGCCGGGCGGAGGCGGGTGCCGTGGTGCTCACCCCTCCAGTGAAACGCGGTCTGCGGCGCCCGGGGCGGCGCTGACAGGATCCTGACGGCGTCTTGTCGCACTCTTGTCGCGCACGCCACTCGCGCGCGGGTGTTAGGGATCCGTTAGGCCCCGCCGATGCGGCCCGGAGCGCGGTTGCATGGGAGGTGTGAGCACCTCCACCGCACCATCGGCCTCCGAGCGCGCGCTCGGCGACCCGGAGGACGCCGCCGGCGACACCCACGGCCGCCCCTGGTGGCGGGTGATGTGCCTGACCGGCGTCGACTACTTCTCCACGCTGGGCTACCAGCCGGGCATCGCGTTCCTCGCCGCCGGGCTGCTCAGCCCGCTGGCGACGGTGGTCCTCGTGCTGCTCACGCTCTTCGGCGCGCTGCCGGTCTATCGCCGGGTCGCCCAGGAGAGCCCGCACGGCCAGGGCTCGATCGCCATGCTGGAGCGGCTGCTGCCGCGCTGGCGCGGCAAGGTGTTCGTGCTCGCGCTGCTCGGCTTCGCGCTCACCGACTTCATCATCACCATCACGCTCTCCGCGGCCGACGCGAGCGCCCACGTCGTCGAGAACCCGCACGTGCCGGCCTTCCTGCACGGCCAGGAGCTCTGGATCACCCTCGGCCTGATCGCGCTGCTGGGTGGCGTCTTCCTCAAGGGCTTCAAGGAGGCGATCGGTGTCGCGGTCGCGCTGGTCAGCGTCTACCTGACGCTCAACGTCGTGGTGATCGCGGTCAGCGCCGCGCACGTGCTCGAGAACGGCCACGTCGTCACGGACTGGACCCGGGCCCTCACCGTCGAGCACGGCAACATCGCGCTGATGATCGCGGTGTCGCTGACGCTGTTCCCCAAGCTGGCACTCGGCATGTCCGGCTTCGAGACCGGCGTCGCCGTGATGCCCCACGTGCAGGGCGCACCCGACGACGACCCGGTGCGGCCCGCCGTACGGATCCGCAACACCAAGCGCCTGCTGACGACCGCCGCGGTCATGATGAGCACGTTCCTCATCTGCTCCAGCCTGGTCACCACGCTGCTCATCCCGCCGGCCGAGTTCGAGGAGGGCGGCCAGGCCAACGGCCGGGCGCTCGCCTTCCTGGCGCACCGCTACCTCGGGGACGTCTTCGGCACGGCGTACGACGTCTCGACGATCCTGATCCTGTGGTTCGCCGGCGCCTCGGCGATGGCCGGCATGCTCAACCTGATCCCGCGCTACCTGCCCCGCTACGGCATGGCGCCGGAGTGGGCCGGCGCGATCCGGCCGCTGGTCTGCGTGCTGACCGGCACGGCCTTCCTCATCACCTGGATCTTCGATGCCGACGTCAACGCCCAGGGCGGCGCCTACGCGACCGGCGTCCTGGTGCTGATGACGTCCGCCAGCGTCGCCGTCGCCCTCGCGGCCCACAAGGCCCAGCAACGGGGCTGGACGATCGCGTTCACCGTGATCTCGGTGGTCTTCGTCTACACCACCCTCGACAACATCTGGGAGCGGCCGGACGGCGTCAAGATCGGCGCCTGCTTCATCGCCGCGATCGTCGCGGTCTCGCTGCTCTCCCGCACTCGCCGCTCCCTGGAGCTGCGCACCACGGACATCGAGTACGACGCCAAGGCCGAGGCGTTCATCCGCGACTGCGCCCGTCGTACGCTCCGGCTGGTGGCGCACGACCCCGAGCACCACGACGTCGGCGCCTACCGCGCCAAGGTCCGCAAGATCGTCGAGGCGCACGGCATCCCGGACCCCGGCGACCTGCTCTTCGTCGAGGTCGTCGTCGAGGACTACTCGGACTTCGAGAGCCGGGTCGTCGTGAGCGGCTCGGTCGCGCACAAGGAGTACCGCGTGCTCACCGTGCACGCGGCCACCATCCCCAACGCGCTCGCCGCTGTCCTGCTCGACCTGCGCGACCGTACGTCAGTGCGCCCCCACATGTACTTCGAGTGGACCGAGGGCAGCCCGGTCGCCCAGATGGTCCGCTTCCTGCTCTTCGGAGCCGGCGAGGTGGCCCCCCTGACCCGCGAGGTGATCCGGCGGGCCGAGCCGGACCCGCGCCGCCGCCCCCACGTGCACGCCGGCTGAGCCCGCCCGCGACCTGGCGGATGTCGGCGTACCGTCCTAGCGTCGGACCATGGCCCGCACCTACGAGAAGATCACCGCCGCCGACTTCAGCGCCGCCGAGGGCGTCGACGACTGGCGGGTGCTGTGGTGGCAGGCGTTCGCGCTCTTCCGGACGAAGACCTTCGCGACCGGCCTCGCCCTCGTCAACGAGATCGGCCGGCTCGCCGAGGAGGCGAACCACCACCCCGACCTCAACTTCCGCTACGGCATCCTCGAGGTCCGGCTCTCCACCCACGACACGATGTCGCTGACCACCGCCGACCTCGACCTCGCCCGCGCCATCTCCGCCGCCGCCCGCGAGCTCGGCGTGGCCGGCGACCCGGCCGCGATCCGCACCTGGGAGTTCGCCCTGGACGCCGTCGACGTCGACGCCGTACGCCGCTTCTGGGCGGCGGTCCTCGGCTACGACCTGGTCGGCGACACCGACATCGCCGACCCGATCGGCCTCTACCCGCCCGTCTACGTGCAGCAGATGGACGCCCCGCGCGAGGGCCGCAACCGGATCCACATCGACCTCGGCGTCCCGCACGACGTCGCCGAGGCCCGGGTCGCCGCGGCCGTGGCCGCGGGCGGCCGGGTGGTGCGCGACGAGTTCGCCCCGATGTGGTGGACGCTCGCGGACCCCGAGGGCAACGAGGTCGACATCGCCACGTGGCAGGGGCGGGACTGAGCGTGACCGGCCAGGGCACGGTGCTGCCCGGCCGGGTGCGCGCCGGCGTGTGGAGCCCGGCGGCTGCCGCCCACCCCGGCCAGGACCCTGAGGACGACGCCGCCAACGCGGTGCTCGCCGGGCTCGATCCGGCGCGGCGCGAGGTCGTCGCCGGGTTGCTCGAGCAGGTCTATGCCGGCGCGGTGCACGACGTGCTCCGGGTGCTGCACGAGCACGAGGTCCCCCCGTTCGACGACGGCGACGAGGGGACCCCGTTCCACGACTTCATGGGGCGGCTGCTCGACGCCGAGCGGTCGTAGCGCTCAGCGTCGGCGCCGGACGTTCACGACCCGACGTAGTCCGCCAGGTGCTCGCCCGTCACGGTCGCGCGCGCCGCGACCAGGTCGGCCGGCGTCCCCTCGAAGACCACGGTGCCGCCGTCGTGCCCGGCGCCGGGACCGAGGTCGATGATCCAGTCGGCGTGGGCCATCACGGCCTGGTGGTGCTCGATGACGATGACCGACTTGCCGGCGTCGACGAGGCGGTCGAGCAGGCGCAGGAGGTTGTCGACGTCGGCGAGGTGGAGACCGGTGGTCGGTTCGTCGAGGACGTAGACGCCGCCCTTGTCACCCATCCGCATGGCGAGCTTGAGCCGCTGGCGCTCGCCGCCGGAGAGGGTGTTGAGGGGCTGGCCGAGCTTGAGGTAGCCGAGGCCGACGTCCTCCATGCGCTGCAGGATCGCCGCAGCGGTGGGGGTCTTGGCGTCACCGGTCGCGAAGAAGGCGTGCGCCTCGGCGACCGGGAGGTCGAGCACCTCGGCGATGTTGAGGCCGCCGAAGGTCAGCTCGAGCACCGAGGCCTGGAAGCGCTTGCCGCCGCACTCGTCGCACAGCGTCGCGACGGTCTCCATGAAGCCGAGCTCGGTGTAGATCATCCCGTTGCCGTTGCAGCTCGCGCAGGCGCCCTCGGAGTTGGCGCTGAACAGCGCGGGCTTGACGCCGTTGGCCTTGGCGAAGGCCTTGCGGATCGGCTCCAGCAGCCCCGTGTACGTCGCCGGGTTGCTCCGCCGCGAGCCCTTGATCGCGCCCTGGTCGATGACCACGACGTCGTCGCGCCCGGCGATCGAGCCGTGGATGAGCGAGCTCTTGCCGGAGCCGGCGACGCCGGTGACGACGCACAGCACCCCCAGCGGTACGTCGACGTCGACGTCGCGCAGGTTGTGCGAGGAGGCGCCGCGGACCTCGATGGCGCCGGTCGCCTGGCGCAGCTCGTCCTTGAGGGTGGCGCGGTAGGACAGGTGCCGGCCGGTGAGGGTGTCGGAGGCACGCAGGCCGTCGATATCGCCCTCGAAGCAGACCGTGCCGCCGTTGGTGCCGGCGCCGGGGCCGAGGTCGACGACGTGGTCGGCGATCGCGATCGTCTCGGGCTTGTGCTCGACGACGAGGACGGTGTTGCCCTTGTCGCGCAGCTCGAGCAGGAGGTTGTTCATCCGCTGGATGTCGTGCGGGTGCAGGCCGATCGTGGGCTCGTCGAAGACGTAGGTGACGTCGGTGAGCGCCGAGCCGAGGTGCCGGATCATCTTGGTGCGCTGGGCCTCGCCACCCGAGAGCGTGCCGGCGGGGCGGTCGAGCGAGAGGTAGCCGAGGCCGATCTCGACGAACGAGTCGAACAGGTGGAGCAGGTTGCCCACCAGCGGCGCGACCGAGGCGTCGTCGATCTCGCGCACCCAGGCGGCGGCGTCGGTGATCTGCATGGCGCAGACGTCGGCGATGCTCTTGCCCTGGATCCTGGACGAGCGCGCGGCCTCGTTGAGGCGGGTGCCGTCGCAGGCGGCGCAGGTGCCGAAGACGGCGGCCCGCTCGACGAAGGCCTTGAGGTGGGGCTGCAGCGAGTCGGGGTCCTTGCTGAACATCGACTTGCGGATCTTGGGGATCAGGCCCTCGTAGGTCACGTTGATCTTGTCGACCTTGACCTTGCGCGGCTCGGCGTGGAGGAAGTCCTCGCGCTCGGCCTTGGTGTACTTGGCGATCGGCTTGTCCGGCGGCAGCACGGCCTTGAACGCCGCCACCATCCAGCCGTCGGCGGTGTAGCCGGGCACCAGGATGGCGCCCTCGACCAGCGACTTGGACTCGTCGAAGATCTGGGTGAGGTCGAGGTCGGAGACGGTGCCCCGGCCCTCGCACTGGGCGCACATGCCGCCGAGGTAGACCTCGTTCTTGACCACCCGCTTCTCGACCCGGCCGCCGGCCTTCTCGGTCTGCATCACGCCGCCCGCCTTGCGGGTCGGCACGTTGAACGCGAACGCGGTCGGCGGGCCGATGAACGGATCGCCGATCCGGCTGAACAGCACCCGCAGCATGGCGTTGGCGTCGGTCGCGGTGCCGACGGTGGAGCGGGCGTTGGCGCCCATCCGCTCCTGGTCGACGAGGATCGCGGTGGTGATGCCTTCGAGTACGTCGACCTCGGGGCGGGCCAGCGTCGGCATGAAGCCCTGCACGAAGGTGCTGTAGGTCTCGTTGATCATCCGCTGCGACTCGGCGGCGATGGTGCCGAAGACGAGAGAGCTCTTGCCCGAGCCGGAGACGCCGGTGAAGACGCTCAGCCGACGCTTGGGGATCTCGACGTCGACGTCCTTGAGGTTGTTCTCGCGGGCGCCCTGCACCCGGATGTTCGCGTGGGCGTCGGCTGGGTGGGCCGTCGCGGCCGGCTTGCTGGGGGGAGTCTTCGGCATGGGCCCATCATGGCCGATCGCTCCGACAGCGGGCCGGGATCAGCGCGAGGCGGCGCCGTCGAGCTGGGGCGCGACGAACCGCAGGCCGCCACGCTGCCAGACGAAGTGGATGATCAGCGCGGCGGTGACCGAGCCGATCACGCCGAGCGCGAGGTCGCTGAGCGTGTCCTCGTACGCGAAGGCCCGCTCGGAGTGGCCGCTGATGAAGGCGTAGTACTCGGCGATCTCCCAGGCGATCGCGGCGGTCGCGCCGACGGCCAGCGCCCGCTCGACGACGCGGGTGCGGGTGGCGCTGTGGTGCAGCGTCAGGAGGATGACCGCGGCGGCGATGAGCCCGGTGTTGGCGAAGTGCATGAGGTCGTCGAACCAGGTGATCGTGTCGTAGAGGTCGAGCCGGTTGCCGAGGATGTCGGTGAAGCAGGTGACGGTGACCAGCAGGTCGGGCAGCCAGGGGAACGACGCCCGCTCCTTCCACGCGAGCAGCCAGATCACCGGGATGGTGAACGACGCCAACGGGTAGCCGATCGCCCGCGCCTCGGCGGCCTTGTCGCGCAGGTTGCCGCTGTCGGGGTCGATCACGGCGAGCAGCAGGAGCAGGACCAGCAGTGCCTTCGCGGAGACATCGGCGGTGCGGACGAGGGTCGGGGTCGGGTAGCGGACCGCGGCCAGCTCGGTCATGCGGGCTCCTGGTGATCGACGAGTGCCGATTGTGCCATGACGTCCGAACGGACCGTACGTTGAAGGGGGCGGGAGAACGCCGTACGAGGGAGGGACAGGACGTGGAGGGAGTCGCCGAGGTCGTGGCGCCGGGAGAACCGGCGGCACCGGAAGCGCCGGTCGCGACGTCGTACGAGGAGTTCGGCGTGAGCTGGATCCACCGGGTGCTGCACAAGGACCGGATCCTGCACACCATCGACCAGGTCCTCGGTGAGCAGATCGCCCTCGGGCCGATCGGGGCCGGACCGGGACGCGCGTTCGCGAGCGTGAGCTTCGTCGGGCGCTACCAGCCGACCACGGGCGAGCTGGTCCCCGGTGAGCTGCTGACCTATGCGATCGACCTGCCGATCAGCGTGGTCTTCGACCTCGACCTGCCGCTGGACCGGCTGACGTTCAACGCCGAGGTCGTCGTCCCGCTGGTGCTCGTCGTGCACACCGAGGCGCCGCTCCGGCTCCGCCTCGAGCTCAAGACGCCGACCGAGGACCAGATCGGGCTCGAGCTCAAGACCGACACCCGGCGCGGCGCGATGCTGCGCAAGGTCGCGGGCCTGGACGCCGAGCTGCGGCGGTTCCTGCTCAAGGTGCTCGACACCGAGCTGGCCAAGCCCTACGTGCGGCGCGCCACCTACCTCGACATGGAGGAGCTGATCGACGAGGCCTGGCCGGCCTTCACCGCGCAGTTCCTGCCGCGGGGACCCGAGGACCGACAGGCCTGAGCACGTCGAGCAGCGCGCCGATCGTCACCGCGGCGAGCGGGATCCACACGGGGATCAGCATGAAGGCGTAGATCGGCACCAGCTGGAGGAGATCGCGCATGCGCCGAGTCTCGTCGCGGCCGGTGCGGCGGGGCTTGTCGCCGGAGACAGAGGCCCGCGGCGGGTTTGTCCTCCGCGCACTAACCCCGCGCTAGCCGCGCGCGGCGAACGAGCTGAGCTGCGGCTTCTCGTAGAGCGCCCGCAGCCGCTCGTAGCGGTAGCGGTTGTAGGCGAGCGGGTCGAGCAGCAGCCGGCGGGGGAGCGCACGGCGGGCGAGCCGGACGAGCGCCAGGTAGAGCCGCAGCTCGGCGCGGCGCCGGCGGGTGTCGGGCGTGCCGAGGAGCTCGCGCATCCGTGGGTGCGCCGCGCCCTCGGCGCAGACCTTGGCCGGCCGGCCGAGCACCGGGGTGGCCAGCCGCCAGGCCGGCGTCATGAGCCGGTGCAGCCAGTGCGGCCCGAACAGGGTGGGCATCGGCAGCGCGTCGAACCGGCGGTGGGCCCACTGGAGGAACTCGTTGTCGGCGAGCTCGGTGGCCGCGACCGCGTCGTAGTAGGCCTCCGCCTCGACGGCGGTGGCGGGGATCCGGGCCTGCTCGCTGGGCAGGTCGAAGTCGACCAGGTGCAGGATCGTGGCGTAGACGACCTCGCGCTGCTCGGGGTCGAGCGCGCGCCCGTAGGTCGTCACGTAGCCGGTGTAGAACACGAGCAGGCTGGTCGTGCCGACCCACTTCCACAGCGCCGGGTTGAGCGCGCTGTAGCGCTCGCCGGCGAAGTGCCCGCGTCCGGTGCCGCGGACCTCGCCGTGCAGGCGCTTGAGCCGCTCCGCGCTGGCCCGGCGGTCGGCGTCGTCGCCGAAGAGCAGCAGCGGACCCCACAGGCCGCTGCGGATGCCACGGTCGGTGAAGTTCTGGGCGAACCGGCCCGAGGCGTCGACGGCGGCGGCGACCTCGCGGTAGGCGACCTGGTCGAGCGCGAGCCGGCCGAAGAGCGCGAACGCGGCCGGCGTACCGAGCCACCAGCGCACGTCCTCGGCCAGCGCGTGGTGCGGCTGGGACGGGTGCCAGGGAGCGACGGAGGTCTCGGTGGTCTCGGTCATGACAGGGTCCATGAACCCATCTGTCAACGCCTGTGTCAAGATGCTCGGGTGACCGACAACGCCCGGGTGTACGGCGGCCGCGCCGCCGCCGAGCGCGTCGCCGAGCGCCGCGGCCGGCTGCTCGCCGCCGGGCTCGAGCTGATGGGCACCCGCGGTGTCGCCGGGACGACCGTGCGCGGCGTCGCGGAGCAGTCCGGGATCGCGGCGCGGTACTTCTACGAGAGCTTCGCCGGCATCGAGGAGCTCCAGCTCGCCGTCTTCGACCAGATCGCCGCCGAGGCCGCGGAGCGCTCGGTGGCCGCGCTCGGCGCCGCGCCGGGCGCCGCGCCGGGCGACGTCCGGACGCGGACCCGCGCGGTCCTCGCCGCGATGGCCGACCTGTTCCTGGAGGACCCGCGCAAGGGCCGGATCGCGCTCATCGAGTCGATCACCTCACCGGTGCTCGGCCCGCGCGTGCTCGACGAGGCCCGGCGGTTCGCCGGGATGCTCGCCGCGACGACCACGGCCGGCGACCCGAGCGCCGCCGCCGACGACGTGCCGGTCGAGCTGCTGCTGACCGCGCGCTTCCTCATCGGCGGCGTCGCGCACGCGCTCGGCGCCGCCCTGCAGGGGGACGTCGCGGTCGAGCGCGAGCGGCTGGTCGACGTCCTCGTCGAGCTGTTCCTCGCGGTGGACCTCAGACGCTGACCGGGTCGGCCGCGAGCAGCTCGCGGACCCGCGGCGCCACCTGCGTGCCGAACAGCTCGATGCTGCGCAGCAGCTGGGGGTGCGGCATGGCGCCGTTGCTGTACTTGAGGTCGAAGCGCTGGACGCCGAGGTCGCGCACCGCGGCCGCGATCTTGCGGGCGACCGTCTCGGGGGAGCCGACGAACAGGGCGCCGTGGTCGACCTCGCCGTCGTACTGGGCCCGGGTGGCGGGACCCCAGCCGCGCTCGGCGCCGATCCGGTCCCGGCTCGCCTTGAAGTGCGGGTACATCGACTCGCGCGCCTCGTCGTCGGTGTCGGCGACGAAGCCCGGCGAGTGCACCGCGATCGGCAGCGCGGGCCGCTCGAACTCGGTGAGCGCGCGCCGGTAGAGGTCGGTGAACGGCGCGAACCGCGCGGGCTCGCCGCCGATGATCGCGATGGCCAGCGGGTAGCCGAAGCGCGCGGCGCGCACCACCGACTCGGGCGATCCGCCGACGCCGATCCACGTGGGGATCGAGCCGCGCTCGGTGGTCGGGTAGGTCCGCGCGTTGCGCAGCGGAGCCCGCAGCCGGCCGCGGTCCCAGGTGACCGGCTGCTCGCCCTGGAGCTCGGTCCAGAGGTCGAGCTTCTCGCTGAAGAGCTGGTCGTAGTCGGCCAGGTCGTAGCCGAACAGGGGGAACGACTCGGTGAACGAGCCGCGGCCCAGCGTGATCTCCGCGCGTCCGCTGGACAGCGCGTCGAGGGTCGCGAACCGCTCGTAGAGCCGGACCGGGTCGTCTGAGCTGAGCACCGTGACCGCCGTACCGAGGCGGATGCGCTCGGTGCGTGCGGCGATCGCGGCCAGCACCATCTCGGGGCTGGTCACCGCGAAGTCGTCGCGGTGGTGCTCGCCGATGCCGAACACGTCGACGCCCACCTGGTCGGCCAGCACCGCCTGCTCGACGATATTGCGGATCACCTGGGGGTGCCCGAGGGGCTCCCCGGTCGCCGGGTCGAGCGTGACGTCGCCGAACGTGTCGAGCCCGAACTGCAGGTCGACGGTCTCACTCACCGTCGGCGGCCTTGGCAGCGTCGACGTCGAACTCGCGGACGGCGGCGATCACCTGGGCCAGCGCCGGCGCGGGCAGCGCACCGGCCTGGGAGAAGACGAGCGCGCCCTTCTTGAAGGCCATCAGCGTCGGGATCGACGTGATCTTGGCGGCCGCGGCGAGCTGCTGCTCCTCCTCGGTGTTGACCGAGGCGAAGACCAGGTCGTCGTGCTGCTCCGACGCCTCCTGGTAGATCGGCGCGAAGTTGCGGCACGGGCCGCACCAGGACGCCCAGAAGTCGACGAAGACGATGTCGTTGTCGAGCACCGTCTGCTCGAAGGTGCCCGCGGTGAGGTCGATGGTGGACATGTCTACTCAACGTTCGCGGGCGCGGATTGTTCCCGGTTGCGGTCGACGCCGCCGCGGATGCCGGGGACGGTGCCCCGGTCGTCGTACTGCCAGACGTGCCAGGGGCGGGCCGGCGGCTGTGCACCCAGGCGGCGGACCCACTGGGGGTGGTCGGCCAGGTCGGCGGCGAAGCCGTAGCGGTCCTCGAGGTCCGGGTAGAGGTAGACGACCGTGCGGGTGCGCAGCGCCGTGTCGACCGCGCGGAGGAAGGCGCGGACCTCGGCGAGGAGGACGGCGCGCGGGGGCGGCGTCGTACAGCTGCCGACGAGCTCGAGGTCGAGCGCCGGCGCGAGCGCCCGGGCGGCGGCCCGGTCGCGGCCGACGACGTCGAGGAAGTGGGCGGCCTGGGCGGCGCCGTCGGAGCAGAGCTGGAAGTAGTGGTAGCCCGCGACGTCGATCCCGGCGCGGGTCGCGGCGGCGCGGTGGGCGGCGAAGCGCGGGTCGGTGGAGCCGGTGCCCTCGGTGGCCTTGAGGTAGGCGAACGTGATCCCGGCGCGTGCCACCCGGGGCCAGTCGATCGGGCCCTGGTGGTGGGAGGCGTCGATGCCCTCGCGGGGCGGGGCCGGCGGCGTGGGTGTCGGCGTGGGCGTCGGCGGGGCGCTCGGGGCGCTCGGGGTGCTCGGGGTGGTCGGGGTGGTCGGGGTGGTCGGCTCCGCCGCGGGCGGGGCCGGCGGCGTCGCGTCGCACCCGGTCAGGGTCAGGACGAGCGCCGCCACGAGGCTCCACCGGGTCCGCACGGCACCAGCCAACCACGCGCGACGCGCGTACTGTCGTGCCATGCGTACGCGGATGCTCACCTCGGTCGTGACCGTACTCACCGCGCTGGCGGCGCTGCTCGCCGCCGTCCTGCTGTCGCCCGCGCCGGCGCACGCGGCACAGGGCGTCATCCGCGACGGGCGCGAGGCCGCGCTGCCCGCGCAGATGGACATCCTGCGCGTCGCCATCCGCAACCGCGAGGACCGGGTGGTGCTCACCCTGACGTTCCGCGACCTCAAGGTGCAGCGCAGGGCGCAGACCAAGGTCTTCATCGGCACCCGGCCCGGCACCGACGAGGGGTTCATCGCCTACAGCGGCTACCGGCCGGCGTCCGGTCCGGTCACCCAGCTCTGGCAGCCGACCGACCAGGAGTTCGGCGGCGTCCCGATCGCGTGCGCCGGGGTCAAGGGACGCTGGCGCTTCGACCGCGACACCGTGCGGATCGTCGTACCCCAGAGCTGCCTGGCGAGCACGGCGGCCCGCTACCGCTTCAAGGCGGTCGCCGGCTTCTACCGGCAGGTCGGCGACTACACGGCCTTCCGCAGCGTCGCCCGCGGCTGACCGCCCCCTGACCGCCGAGCGCGTCATCCCCTAGCCTCGTCCCATGGGCGACACCGCACGCACCACCTACGTCCTCGTCGACGGCGAGAACATCGACGCCACCCTCGGTACGTCGATCCTCGGCCGGCGGCCGAAGTCGGAGGAGCGGCCGCGGTGGGAGCGCCTGCTCCAGTTCGTCGAGCGGCAGTGGGGCCAGGACGCGAGCGGCCTGTTCTTCCTCGCCGCCAACGGCGAGCTGCCGATGTCGTTCGTGCAGGCGCTGCTGGCGATCGGCTTCCGGCCGATCCCGCTGTCCGGTGGGGCGAACCAGAAGGTCGTCGACATCGCCATCCAGCGCACGATGGAGGAGCTCGCCCGCCGCGAGGCCGACGTCGTCCTGGTCAGCAACGACAGCGACTTCGTCGAGCACGTCGACACCCTCCTCGACGGGCGCCGGGTCGGCGTCGTGGGCTTCACGGAGTTCCGCAGCAGCGCCTTCCTCCAGCTCGCGCCGCGCGGGCTGGAGTTCTTCGACCTCGAGTACGACGTCAACTGCTTCAACGAGCGGCTGCCGCGCGTCCGGATCATCCCGATCGACGAGTTCGACCCGGCCCAGTTCCTCTGAGGCGGCGCCCCGACGATTCCGCCGCCAGCGGATTCGCTTGCGGACCGCCGTGGCGCGGGATGGGATGGGGCGATGAGGCTCCTCGTCCTGGGTGGCACCCAGTTCCTGTCCCGTGAGGTCGCGGCCGAGGCGGCACGCCGTGGCCACGACGTCGTCTGCGCCAACCGGGGCCGCTCGGGCTCGGTGCCACCAGGAGTCCGGGTGGTGCGCTGGGACCGCGGCGAGGAGCCGCCGGCCGAGCTGACCGACGGCGCGTCGTACGACGCGGTGGTCGACGTGGCCCGCCACCCCTCCCACGTGCGCCGGGCGCTGGCCGCCGTACCGGACGCGCACTGGGTGTTCGTCTCGACCATCTCGGTCTACGCCGACGACGCCGACCCCGCCGGTCCGGGCACCGGCCCGCTGCGCCCCGCGATCACCGAGGACGCCGACGCGACCGAGAGCGTCGACGCCTACGGCGGCATGAAGGTCGCCTGCGAGCAGCTCGTCCTCGACGCCGTCCCGGGCGCGGCCGTCGTACGGCCGGGGCTGATCGTGGGCCCGGGCGACCCGAGCGGTCGCTTCGCCTACTGGGCGCGACGCTCCACCGCGACCGGCGACGTGCTCGCGCCCGGCGCGCCGTCCGACGTGGTCCAGGTGATCGACGTCCGCGACCTCGCCGCCTGGGTGGTGACGCTGGCCGAGGACCGCACGGGGGGCGTCTACGACGCCGTCGGCGCCCCGCTCCCCATCGGCGACCTGCTGGCCGCGTGCCTGCCCGACGCCAACCTCGTGTGGGTCGACCAGGAGTTCCTCGAGTCCGAGGGCGTCCAGCCCTGGGCCGGCCCCGACGGCATCCCGGTCTGGCTCCCGCGCCCGGCGTACGACGGCATGCTGGCCCACGACGCCGCCCCCGCCCTCGCCGCCGGCCTCGTCACCCGCCCACCCGCCGAGACCAGCCGCGACACCCGCGCCTGGCTCGACGCCGACCCCGCGGCCCGGATCGCGGGTATCACCGCCGAGCGCGAGGCGGACCTGCTGAGCAGGTGGGGCAGTCAGGGGTTCTAGAGCGACCCCCTAGCATCCAGCGCGTGTTCCGCATCGCCACCGCCAACATCAACGGCATCCGTGCCGCCCACCGCCGGGGCTTCGGCGACTGGCTGGCGACCCGCGGGTGCGACGTGGTCACCCTGCAGGAGGTGCGCTGCCCGGTCGACGCGCTGCCCGAGGGGGCGTTCGGCGACTACGAGGTCGCGTACGACGCGGGCGAGATCGCCGGGCGCAACGGGGTCGCCGTGCTGACCCGAGAGCCGGCCGTCGCGGTCCGCACGTGGTCGGTGCCCGACCCGGACCGGCCGCTGCCCCGCGCGCTGCGCAAGCACGCGAACGAGGGGCGCTACGTCGAGGTCGACCTGGCCGGCGTACCGCTGACGGTGGCGAGCCTCTACCTGCCCAAGGGCGGGCTGCCCGCCCACCTCCAGGACCCGAAGCGGATGCGGGAGGCGCCCGACGGTGGCGCCAAGTACGAGCGCAAGATGGCGTTCCTGGCGGGCTTCGCGCGTCATCTCGCGACCGCCCGCAAGGCCGCGGCGGCCAACGGCCGGGAGTTCCTGCTGACCGGCGACCTCAACGTCGCCCACGCGAAGGCGGACGTCGCGAACTGGCGGCGCAGCAACCAGGTCGAGGGCTTCCTCCCCGAGGAGCGGGCGTGGCTCGACAGCCAGCTCACGCCGCGCACGCTCGTCGACGTCGTGCGCCGGCTGCACCCGGACGTCGAGGGGCCGTACTCCTGGTGGAGCTGGCTCGGGCAGGCCTACGCCAAGGACGCCGGCTGGCGCATCGACTACCACCTGGCGACGCCGGGACTGGCCCGGACCGCGCGGACGGCGGAGGTCGACCGCGAGCACGCCGGCGTCCGGCTCAGTGACCACGCGCCGGTGGTCGTCGACTACGCGTTCGGCTGAGGCCTACCGCCAGGCGCGGACCCAGTCGACGGTGAGGGTCGAGGTGGTCGGTGACGACAGCCGTCGGGCCGCCCAGCCGGAGCCCCAGATCTGCGCCAGGACCAGGTTGAACGGCTTGTCGAACGGCGCGGGCGCGCGGACGTTGGTCGGCACCCAGCGGTGGGACCAGCAGAACTGCCCGTCGTAGAAGAACCGCATCTCCGTCGGCGACCACTCGACGGTGTAGGTGTGGAAGCCGGTGGTCGCCGTGGGCACGGCGCAGTCGCGTCCGGTGCTCTCCTGGCGGCCCTCGCCGACGTAGTGGACCGACGGGTACACGTGGGTCTGGTCGTTGCCGAACCACTCGGCGACGTCGATCTCCCCGGAGAGCGGCCACTTGCCGTACGCGTGGTCCTCGGGAGAGAGCCAGAACGCCGCGTGGCCGCCGGTGGCGTCGGAGAAGCGGAGGCGGGCCGAGAACCGCCCGTAGGTCTGCGTGAACCGCGCGCTGGTCGTGACGGTCGCGACCTCGGAGCGGGTGGTGACCGGGGCGAAGGGGCTGCGGCACAGGAACATCTGGGGGTGGATGGTCGCGGTCAGGCGCAGCGTCCCGCCCGCGACGGCGATGGTGCGGGCGTTGTCCCGGTAGCACCCGCCCTGCCCGGTGAACACGCCGGTCCGCGCGGTGTCCTGGGCCATCCAGCGGGTGCGGTCCAGCGCGGTTCCGTTGAAGTCGTCGTGGAAGCTGCAGGACCAGTACGTGCCGTCGGCGCGCTGCGGGCGGGGACCGCAGGCGTCCGAGGGTGCCGAGGCGGCCGGGACGGCGACGTGCCGGACGCGGCGTGACTTGCTCGCCCGGCCCGCGGCGTGGGCACGGAACACGCGCGTACGACCGGGGGCCGGCAGGGTGATCGTGAACCGGCCGGCCGCCGAGGACCGGCGGACGGCGACCGTGGCCCACCGGCCGCTCGTGCGCATCTGCAGGCGGACGGAGGTCCGGGGCCGGGCGAGTCCGCGGAAGGTCACGGACGTCCCGGCGCGGACAGGGCGCTTCAGCACGGGGACCGCTCGCGCGTGGGCCGCCGCGGCCGCGGCCTGCGGCACGCCGGCCGACGGGGTCGCGGGCGCCGGTGCCACCAGCAGGCCCAGCGCGAGCGTCGCGACGACGGTGGCGACGGCGATCCGCCGACGCCGGAACCGGGTACGCCGGCGCTCGGACGGTGCTGCTCCCACGCTGACCATCGCTGCTCCTCGTTCCGCGTGCGCTGACGCCTCGACAGGGTCGTTTCGGCACGAGCTCGCCACGCGGGCGAGGTCGGCGTCACAGTAGTGGGACGAGGTCGGCGAGGCGAGGGTTCGGCGCAATTCTCCTCAGGAGTCGATCCGGCGCTCGCCGGCGACGGGCACGACCGCGACCGCCAGCAGCGGCAGCGCCGCCGCGAGGGCGTACGCCGCGCCGTACCCCCAGGCGGCGATGGTGAGTCCCGCGACGGGCGGGACGGCGACGGCGGCGACGTGCTGGGCCGTGTTCTGCAGGCCGAGGGCGCGTCCCGACCAGAACGGGCCGGCGCGCTCGGCGACGGCGGTGAAGGCCAGGCCGTTGTCGGCGACGGTGACCGCGGACGCGACGACGAGCAGCCCGACGGCGAGCACGGTCAGCGGTGTCGAGCCGGCGGCGCCGGTCGCGGCGAGGCCGAGCAGGGCCATGGTGGCCGCGGCCAGGAAGGCGACGGCGCGCATCGGGCGCATCCGGCTGCCGACGAGGTCGGAGGCCCAGCCGGCGCCGATCCGGGCGGCGGCACCGGCGGCCTGGGTGCCGGCGACGACCAGGCCGGCGACGCCCGGCGACCAGCCGAGGTCGTCGACCAGCCAGGTCAGGCCGAAGGTCCACACCAGGAACTGGGGGACGACGAGCAGCACCGACGCGGCATGGATCCGGGTGAGATAGCTGTCCGCCCGGTAGGGGTTGGCCGCGCGGACCCCGCCGGTCGCGGCCGGCCGGGGTGGGTCGAGGACGACCAGGGCGACGAAGCCCATCATCAGCACGGCGGCCCCGGTCGGCACCCACAGGGCCGGGCCGATGCCGTGGTGATGGGCGATGACGGCGACCGTGCCGGCGGCGAGCCCGACGCCGAGCGGCTGGCCCGTCTGCCGGATCCCCATCGCGATGCCGCGCCGCTCGGGCGGGAACCAGCCGACCACGACCCGGCCCGAGGCGGAGTTCGTCGCGGCGGCGCCGATCCCGGCGAAGCACAGGGCGGCGGCCATCGGCCACGGCGAGGCGAGGACGGCGGCCACGCCACCGCCGACCGCGGTGACGAGCAGCCCGGCGAGCAGCGCGAACCGCTCCCCGCGCCGGTCGACCACCAGGCCCCAGAGCACCAGGGTGAACATCATCCCGGTCATCGACGCCGCGGCGACGACCCCGGCCTCGGCGAGGCTCATGCCGTACCCGCCCTCGGCGATCGGCCGGTGCAGCTCGGGGATCAGGAAGCTCGGCGCGGTGACCATCGCGGACGTCGCGGCCTGAGCGCCGGTGCCGGCCGCCAGCATCGCCCAGCGGCGGGCGGCCGAGACCGTCGCCGGCGCCGGGCGGCGCGCGGCGGAGGTCGTGCTCATGGCCCCAGTAGACGCCCGCGGGCCGGCGCGGGACCGCCGGATCTCATGGGAGGAGGTGTGAGAAATGCGGCACCCGCGCCGGCCCGGCCGGGCCGGCGGCCCAGCGACCTAGCGGCCGAGCAGCTTGCGCAGCACCGCGAGCCCGGTCAGGGCCGCGATCGCGCCGAGGACCGCCGCCTGGAGCGGGGTCGGCTGGGGGAGCACGGAGCCGAGGTCGAGCGGCGGGTTCTCCGCCGGGGCGACCGGGCGCGGCGCCGTGGCCGCCGGGGCGGCAGCGGCCGAGGCAGCGGCGGGAGCAGCGGCGGGAGCGGCGCCCCGTGGCTGGGTCAGCTCGTCGGCCAGCCGGGTGGCGAACTGCCCGACGATCTTGTTGCTCACGTCCTGCATCAGCCCGCGCCCGAACTGCGCGGGCCGGCCGGTCACGTCCAGCTCGGTGGTGACGTGGACGGCGGTGTTGTCGCGGTCGAGCTCCTCGAGCCGGGCGGTGATCCGGGCGGCGGCGGTGCCGTTGCCGCGGGCGTCCTTGGCGCGCCCGTCCATCACCATCACGTGGTCGGCGGCGTTGCGCTCGAGGATGGTGGCGGTGCCCAGGTAGTTGAGCATCACCGGGCCGAGCTTGACCTTCACCGCGCCCTCGAGGACGTCGCCCTCCATCCCCGCCAGGGTCGCCCCGGGCAGGCACGGCGCCACGCGCTCGAAGTCGAGGAGGGCCTCCCAGGCTCGGTCGGTGGTCACCGGCACGGTGAACGTGTGGTCGAGCTGCATCTCAGATCTCCTTGGGTACGTCGAGGGCGGGGGTGGCGTGCGGTGCGTCGGCGTGCTGACCCGGCTCGGAGCGGTCGGCCGCGAAGCGCAGGAGGTGGTAGACGACGATCGTGCCGACCCCGCTGAGCGCGATGCCCGCGAAGACGTAGTCGCCGAGCGTGAGCGTGTAGTTCGCGGCGCCGACGACGAGGCCGAGGGCGGCGGTCGTGAGGTTGACCGGGTCGCGGAAGTCGACCTCCGCGGCGACGTACATCCGCAGGCCCATGCAGGCGATCATGCCGAAGAGGATCGTGGAGACGCCGCCCAGGACCCCGAGCGGGACCGCGCCGACGAGGGCACCGAACTTCGGGCAGATGCTGAGCGCGATCGCGATGCCCGCGGCGATCATGTAGGCCGCGGTGGAGTAGATCCGGGTCAGCGCCATGACGCCGATGTTCTCGGCGTAGGTGATCTGGCCGGAGCCGCCGAACAGGCCGGACACGGTGGTCGCGACGCCGTCGCCGACGATCGCGTTGCCGATGCTGGAGTCGAGGTTGCGCTCGCACATCGCGCTGACCGCCTTGACGTGCGCGGCGTTCTCGACGACGAGCACCAGCAGCACCGCCGGTACGACGAGCAGGATGGCCTGCAGGCTGAACGTCGGCGTGGTGAACTCCGGCCACCCGAGCCAGGCCGCCTCGCGCACCGGGTCGAGGTCGACCCGGCCGAGTCCGGCCGCGAGCAGGTAGCCCGCGGCGACGCCGATGAACACGGCGAGCCGGCTGATGAACCCGCGCAGCAGCACGCTGACCAGCACGACGACGGCGAGCGTGACCGAGGCGAGCAGCCCGTCGTCCTGGTAGCTGGACCACGCCACCGGCGCGAGGTTGAGGCCGACCATCGTGACGATGGTGCCGATCACCACGGGTGGCGCGATCCGGTCGATGATCTGGTAGCCGACCTGGTTGATGATCAGGCCGGTGATGATGAGGGCGACGCCGGTGGCGACCAGGCCGCACAGCGCGGCCGCGTAGCCGCCCTGCGCCTGGGCCGCGAGCACCGGCGCGATGAACGCGAACGCCGAGCCGGTGTACGACGGCACCTTGTTCCGGGTGATCACCAGGAACAGCAGCGTGCCGACGCCGCTGAAGAACAGGGTGGTGCTCACCGGGAAGCCGGTGAGGATCGGGACCAACGTCGTCGCGCTGAACATCGCGATGACGTGCTGGGCGCCGAGTCCCGCCATGCGCGGCCAGGCCAGCCGCTCGTCCGGCGTGACCACGCGTCCCGGGATGACCTTCTTGCCGTCCCCGTGCAGGGACCAACTGAGCAGTGCCATGGAGGCTCCTCGGATGTGTATCCGTTCACCGGATACGGCCTACGAATATTCGCCAAGTAAGTCCCTGCCCTGCCCAGGTTGTCAATAGTCACCGGGCAAAAGAATTCTCCCCAGACGTCACCCCTTGACAGCGATCGTTGTCGAGGTCTCTACTTCATTCAGCGAAATCAACATTCGCTCAGCGGATAGGAGCAAGTGACATGGCAGGTTCGTTCAGGGTCTCGGTGGACACCGGTGGGACCTTCACTGACGTGATCGGGGTCGACGCCTCCTCCGGAGAGCTGTTCGCGGTCAAGACCCCGAGCAACCGCGAGGACCCGAGCCGCGCGCTCCTCGAGGGCGTGGCCAAGGTGCTCGAGGCCGCGGGCAAGACGCCCGAGGAGATCGAGCTCGTCATCCACGGCACGACGACGGCGACGAACGCCGTCCTGGAGCACGAGTTCGACGGCATCGGGCTGCTGGTCACGACCGGCTTCCGGCACCTCGTCGAGATCGCGCGCCAGTCGGTGCCGGACGGCTACGGCAACTCGTACTTCTGGGTGAAGCCGCCCCGGATCGTCCCGCTGCACCTGGTGCGCGAGGTCCCCGAGCGCCTCGCGTACGACGGCGCGGTGCTCGAGCCGCTCGACCTCGACGCCGTGCGCACCGCCGCGGCCGAGCTGGTCGAGTCCGGCGTCAACCGGCTCGGCGTGTGCCTGCTGCACGCGTACGCCAACGACAAGCACGAGCGCGAGATCGGCCAGATGCTCGCCGAGGAGTTCCCCGACCTCTTCGTCTCGCTCTCGTCGGTGGTGCTCCCCGAGTACCGCGAGTACGAGCGGGCGATGACCACCCTCATCGACGTGATGGTCAAGCCCTACTGCAAGACCTACCTCGGCGCCGCGCAGCGCGACCTCAACGAGGTCACCGGCGGCCGCCCGTTCCTCATCATGCAGTCCAACGGCGGTGTGGTCTCGGCCGAGACGGCCGGCGACAAGCCCGTCACGATGCTGCTCTCCGGCCCGGCCGGCGGCGTCCTCGGCGCGATCGAGGCGGCCCGCAGCGCCGGCGTGCGCGACCTGATCACCCTCGACGTCGGCGGTACGTCGACCGACGTGGCCCTCATCGAGGACCTCAAGATCCGGCTCACCAGCGAGACCGTCATCGAGAACTACCCGGTCAAGGTGCCGATGATCGACATCGCCACCGTCGGCACCGGGGGCGGCTCGATCGCCTGGCAGGGACCGGGCGAGTCGCTCAAGGTCGGCCCCAAGAGCGCCGGCGCCTACCCGGGCCCGATCTCGTACGGCCGTGGCGGCACCGCGCCGACCGTGACCGACGCGGCCGCCATCCTCGGCCGGCTCCCCGACGCGCTCGTCGGCGGTGAGCTCAACCTCGCCAAGGACGCCGCGCGCACGGCCTTCGACGCCTTCGGCACCCAGTTCGGCCTGAGCGCCGAGGAGGCCGCGGCCGGCGTCCTGGAGGTGGCGGTGATCGGCCAGGTGGCCGGCATCCGCCAGGTCTCCACGCTCAAGGGCCGCGACCCGAGCGCCTACGCCCTCGTCGCCTTCGGTGGCGCCGGGCCGCTGCTGGCCAACGAGGTCGCCGAGGCGCTCGGCATGCGCCGGGTGCTCGTGCCCCCGACGCCGGGCAACCTGTCCGCCTTCGGGCTCCAGGTCTCCGACGTCAAGCGCGACTACGTCCGCACCCTGGTCCGCGACCTCGACGCCGGCAACGACGCCACCGTCGTCGACGAGATCGAGAAGGTCTGGCTCGAGCTGGAGGCCGCCGGGCGCGGCGAGCTGCGCGCCGAGGGCGTGCCGACCGAGCAGGTCTCGCTCGTGCGCGGAGCCGACCTCCGCTACGTCGGTGAGGGCTACGAGGTCTCCGTCGTCATCGACGACCTCGCCGGCGACGCCGCCGTGCGGGCCGTCGAGGCGGCGTTCCACGAGGAGCACAACCGGGTCTACGGCTTCTCCTACGCCGGCGAGCAGCAGGTCGAGGTCGTGGCGCTGCGCGTCCAGGCCCTCGGCGAGCTGCACCGCCCGACGCTGGCCACCGCACCGAAGACCGGGAGCGGCGGCGCGCCCGAGCCGACCGGCAGCCGCTCCGTCTACTGGCGCTCCACCGGCTGGATCGACTGCCCGACGTACGACCGGGCGAGCCTCGGCGACGGCGACGCGGTCGCCGGCCCCGCGATCGTCGAGGAGTACGGCTCCACCTACGTCGTCCCCACCGGCTGGGACGCCACCGTCGACCACTTCGGCAACATCCTCAGTGAAAGGAAGGACGCGTGAACACCACCAGGAAGCTGGGGCCGATCGAGCTCGAGGTCATCACCGGGACGATCCGCTCGGCCGAGGTCGAGATCGAGGCGGCCGTCGAGCGCGCCGCCCGCTCGCCGATGATCCGCGACCAGCACGACTACCGCGTCGGCCTGTACGACGCCCGCGGGCGCAAGCTCACCGGTCGCTCGTACGGCAGCCTGATCGAGCCCGTCTTCGAGTTCTTCGGCGACGACATCAACCCGGGCGACGTCTTCTTCTGGAACGACCCCTACAACAGCGCCGGGTCCTGCGGCCACGTGCCGGACCTGTGCACGACCGTGCCGATCTTCGTCGGCGACCGGCTGATCGGCTTCAGCCAGGTCTTCGGCCACCACGACGACGTCGGCGGCTGCGTCCCCGGCAGCCTCCCCGTGCAGGTCCACGACCAGTGGGGCGAGGGGCTCGTCGTCCCGCCGATCAAGCTCTACGACCGCGGCGTGCTCAACGAGACCGGCTTCCGGATCATCGAGCGCAACTCCCGGCTCTCCGAGCACCTGCGCGGTGACATCGACTCCGAGATCGGCGCCTGCCAGCTCGGCTCGCGGCGCCTGGTCGAGCTCGCCGAGCGCTACGGCATCGAGACGCTGGAGGCGGGCTTCGACGGGATCATCGAGAACTGCGCGCGAACCATCCGCGAGGAGCTGTTCCCGAAGATCGAGGACGGCGTCTACACCTTCGAGGACTACATCGAGTGCGACGGCTTCACCCGTCAGCTCTTCGCGATGCGGGTCACGATGACCAAGACCGCCGACAAGATCACCCTCGACTTCAGCGGCACCGACCCCGAGGCCGAGGGCCCGATCAACTGGGCGATCGACTACTGCGACGGCCGCTTCGTCCGCAAGTGGATGGCGCCGGTGCTGCGCTGCCTGGCCAGCTCGCCGGAGCGCGCGGCCGAGATCGACATCAACGAGGGCGCCCTCGACGTCATCGACGTGGTCTTCCCCGAGAAGGGCACGCTCATCACGCCGCACTTCGGGCGGCCGACCGGCCTGCGGTTCTTCATCCTGCTGCGCTCGCTCGGCATCTTCGCCGGGGCGCTCGCCAAGGCGACCGGCGGCCAGATGCCGGCCGACCACGAGACGATCCGGATCTGGGGCATGCACAGCCGCGACGAGCAGGGGAAGCTCAGCCTGTTCCGCGAGGTGCTCGGCGGCGGCGGTCCCGGCCGGCCGTGGGCCGACGGCAGCGACGTCGTCCACATCGTGCCCAACTCCCGGAACCTGCCGGCCGAGTTCTCCGAGCAGCGCTACCCGGTGCTGGTCGAGCAGCTCGCGCTGCGGCCCGACTCCGGCGGCGCCGGCAAGCACCGCGGCGGCCTCGGGTACGACAAGCGGATCCGTGCGCTCAAGGACTGCATGCTCCTGTCGAACGCCGACCGCACCGACCTCAACCCCTACGGCGTCAACGGCGGCCAGGCCGGCGGCAACTACTCGATCCTGCTGCAGCGCGCCGACGGCACCGAGGAGGTGCTCGACGGCATGGTCGACAACGTCCCGGTCCGCGAGGGCGACGTCGTCCGGCTGTGCACGACCGGTGGTGGCGGCTGGGGCGACCCGCTGGCCCGCGACCCCGAGACGGTCCGGTACGACGTCCTGTGCGGCAACGTCACGCTGGCCGCGGCCGAGGGCTTCTACGGCGTCCGGCTGGTCGGCGAGGGTCCCGGGCTGAGCGTCGACACGGCCGGCACCGAGGAGCTGCGCGCCAAGCTCACCGCCGAGCGCGGCGACGTCGCGATGTTCGACCGCGGCGAGCACTTCGAGCGGATCAAGGCCGACGGCGGCGTGCGCTGGCCGGAGGGCTGGAGCGACCCCGACGACTGCCTCGCCGGGCGGTCCTGAGGAGCATGGGACCGACTGCGCCGGAGGAGGTGCCGATGAACGACGTGACCTGGGTAGTGTGGGATCAGCCTCACGAGCTACGAAGGGAGGGTGGTCGTGGCCGACAAGAAGGGCCGGACCGGCAGCAGCGCGGCGGCGGCCGAGGCCTCCTCGCCGACGCTGCAGGGAGTCTCCCGGGCGCTCCGGGTCCTCGACGTGGTCGCCCAGCGGCCGATGCGGACGACCGAGCTGTCCGAGGAGCTGGGCATCTCGTGGGCGACGCTGCAGCGGACGCTGGCGCAGCTCGAGGCCGACGAGTTCATCACCCGCGACGAGCGGGGCAACTTCCACATCGGGCGCAAGACCTGGCTGCTGGGCAGCACCTACCTGGTGGGGCACCGGCTGATGGAGCTCGCGGTGCCGCTGCTGACCCGCGAGTCCAGCCTGGTGCCCACCTCGGTGCTCCAGCTGGTCGAGCGCAGCGGCGACACGACCGTGGTGCTGTTCTCCCGGGAGGCGGCCTCCAAGGAGGTCATCACCCGGACGACCTACGGTCACCACTTCCCGCTGCACTGCGGCTCCAAGGGCTGGGTCTTCCTGGCCAACGCGGAGCCGGAGTTCATCGACCGCTACCTCTCCGAGCCGCTGATCTCGCTCACCCCGGCGACGGTCACCGACCCCGACGAGCTGCGCGAGCGGCTGGCCGAGGTGCGCGAGCAGGGCTATGCCGTGACGGTCGGCGACGTCCAGTCCTTCACGGGCTCGGTGGCGGCGCCGGTCTTCAACGACGAGGGTCAGGTCGAGGCCTGCATCTGCGCGGTCTCGCGCCGGTCCAGCCTGACCGGCGACAAGCAGGAGCAGATCGTCGAGCTGGTGCAGCGCGTCGCGCAGACGCTCTCGCTCGGACTGGGTTGGCAGCCGTTGCGGCACGCCAAGGTGGTCCAGCGGAGCTGACCCGCGGCGTCGTTCCGGCCGGAGCAGGGGAGCGCGCATGAAGCCGTCACGGTTCGAGTACGTCCTGCCGCGCTCGATCGAGGAGGCGGTCGCCGCCCGGGTCGAGCACGCGGACACGGTGGTGCTGTCGGGCGGGCAGAGCCTGGTCCCGACCCTCAACTTCCGGTTGTCCAACCCGGAGGCGGTCATCGACCTGCGGCTGGTCCCGGGGCTGGCCGACGTCCGGGTCGACGGGGACTGGATCCACGTCGGCGCCCGGACCCGGCAGCGTGACCTGGAGCTGGACGAGGTGGTGCACGCGGCGAACCCGCTGATCCGGGAGACCCTGCACCACGTCGCCCACCCGGTGATCCGCAACCGCGGCACCGTGGGCGGCAGCATCGCCCACGCCGACCCGTCGGCCGAGCTGCCGTGCCTGCTGCTGTGCCTCGACGGCGAGGTCACCGCCCACGGGCCCGACGGCGCGCGGACCATCGACGCCCAGGACCTCTTCGAGTTCATCCTGTCCACGTCGCTGGAGCCCGAGGAGATCCTCACCGAGGTGCGGTTCCCCGTGCTCCCCGACCGGACCGGCTGGTGCTTCACCGAGTTCGCCCGCCGGCACGGGGACTTCGCCCTCGCCGGGGTCGCCGCCACGCTCACCCTGGCCGAGGACGGCTCGGTCGCGTGGGGGCAGGTCGCCGCCTGCGGGGTCACCACCACGCCGGTCCGGCTGGTCGCCGTCGAGGACGCCCTGCTCGCCGACGGCGCCGACCCGTCCCGGTTCCCCGAGATCGCCCGGCTCGCGGCCGACGTCGTCACCGTCCCCGACGACGAGTCCTGCTCCAGCGCCTACCGGCGCGACCTGCTGGTCGGCCTGGTGGAGCGCGCGCTCCGCACCTCCTTCGAACGAGCCACCGCACGAACCTCCCGAGAGGTCACCTCATGACGTCCTCGATGTACCGGTCGCCGGTGAACGACGACCCCACGCTCGACATCTCGCTGGTCGTGAACGGCCGCAAGGTCGAGGCCGCGGTCAGCCCGCGGCTGCTGCTCAGCGACTTCCTGCGCCACCACCTCGGCCTGACCGGCACCCACGTGGGCTGCGAGCACGGCGTGTGCGGTGCCTGCACCGTGCACATCGACGGCCGGGCGGCGCGCAGCTGCCTGACCCTCGCCGTCCAGCTCGACGGCGCCACGGTGCGCACCGTCGAGGACCTCGAAGGTCCCGACGGATCGCTGAGCCCGGTCCAGGAGGCGTTCCGCGACTGCCACGGCCTCCAGTGCGGCTTCTGCACGCCCGGCTTCCTGATGTCGGTCACGGCCCTCCTCGACGAGGACCCCGACGTCGCCGACGCCTCCGACGCCGAGATCCGCGAGCGGATCGCCGGCAACCTGTGCCGCTGCACCGGCTACCAGGGGATCGTCGCGGCCACCCGCCAGGCCGCCGAGACCATCCGCGACGCGAAGGAGCAGGCCGATGGCTGAGCCGCCGATGGTCCACACCGGAGCCCGCGTACGCCGCAACGAGGACCCGCGGCTGCTGCGCGGCCAGGGCCGCTACGTCGACGACATCCCCCTCGAGGGCTGCGTCCACGGCGCCTTCCTGCGCAGCACCGTCGCCCGCGGCCGGATCGTCGCGCTCGACACCACCGAGGCCGAGCAGGTGCCCGGCGTCCTCGCGGTCTACACCTGCGACAACATCGAGGGTCTCGACCGCGAGATGCCGCTGCTGATCCCGCACCCCTGCATCACCCACGGCCGCACCCAGCGCCCGCTCGCCCGCGACGACGTCTACTACGTCGGCCAGGCGATCGCGTTCGTCGTCGCCGTCGACCGCTACGTCGCCGAGGACGCCGTCAGCCGGATCTCGGTCGACATCGAGCCGCTCCCCGTCGAGGTCGACATGGAGCGGGCCGTCGAGGACGGCGCTCCGCTGGTCCACCCCGACGTCCCGGCCAACATCGCGGCGTCCCTGGTGCAGAACTGCGGCGACGCCGACGCGGCGTTCGAGCGGGCCGAGCACCGCACCAAGATCCGGGTCCAGGTCGACCGCAGCACCGGCGCCCCGATGGAGTGCCTCGCCACAGCCGCGCGCTGGGACCCGGTCTCCGGCGAGCTGGTCGTGTGGGACGGCACCCAGGCGCCGATCGGCCTGCGCGGCGCGCTCGCGTCGCTGTTCGACCTCGACGAGGACAAGGTGCGCGTCATCGCGCCCGACGTGGGCGGCGGCTTCGGCCCCAAGATCCACTTCCCCTACGCCAACGAGGTGCTGGTGCCGCTCGCGGCGATGCAGCTCGGCCGGCCGGTGAAGTACATCGAGGACCGCTCCGAGAACTTCGTGCACATGTCGCACGAGCGCACCCAGATCCACGAGATCGAGCTCGCCGCGACCAAGGACGGCGAGGTGATCGGGCTGCGCGACGTCTTCCTGCACGACACCGGCGCGTTCATCCCCTACGGCATCGCGGTCGCCCAGGTCGCCTCGACGGCGATCGCCGGGCCCTACCGGATCCCGAACATCGAGGTGGAGTTCCGCTGCGTCTACACGCCGACGGTGCCGGTCACGCCCTACCGCGGCTGCGGCCGCCCGCAGGCCAACTTCGCGCTGGAGCGGGCGATGGACCAGCTCGCCGAGGAGCTCGGCATCGACCGCTTCGAGATCCGCCGGCGCAACCTCATCGCCGACGACGAGTTCCCCTACAAGCGTGAGGGGCTGATCTTCGCCGACGGCCTGCCGGTCACCTACGACTCCGGCCAGTACGGCGCCGCGCTGGCCCTGCTGGAGGAGGAGCTCGACATCCCGGCGTTCCGCGCCGAGCAGGAGCGCGCCCGGGCCGAGGGCCGTTGGCTCGGGCTGGGGCTGTCGTTCTACGTCGAGGGCACCGGACTGGGCCCCTACGAGGGCGGCCGGGTGCGCATCCACCCGATCACCGGCAAGGTCTACGTCAACACCGGCCTGACCACCCAGGGCCAGGGGCACGCGACGTCCATGGCCCAGCTCGTCGCCGACCAGCTCGGTGTCGCGGTCGACGACGTGATCGTCGTCGAGGGCGACACCGGCGTCTACGACTGGGGCGTGGCGACCTTCGCCAGCCGCGCCATGGTGGTCAGCGGCAGCGCCATCCACAAGGCCGCCGTCAAGGCCCGCGAGCGGGTCCTCGAGATCGCCGCCAACATGCTGGAGGTCGACCCCGCCGACATCGAGCTCAAGGACGGCGCCGCCGGCGTCCGCGGCACCACGACGACCATCCCCCTCGCTGCCATCGCGACCGTCTCGAACCCGCTGCGCTACGCCTTCAACGACGCCGCGCAGATCGCCACCCAGTTCGCGCCCGCCAGCAAGGGCGACGGCCCGCCGCTGCCCGGCGACGCGCGGCCCGGCATCGAGACCGAGCAGTTCTACAGCCCGCCGCACGCCACCTGGGCCTACGGCGTCCACGCCGCGATCGTCGAGGTGGACCCGGTCAGCTACGACCTCCAGGTCAAGCGCTACGTGATCGTCCACGACTGCGGGAAGATGATCAACCCGATGATCGTCGAGGGCCAGATCGCCGGCGGGGTCGCGTCCGGCATGGGCGGTGCGTTCTACGAGAAGCTCGAGTACGAGGCCAACGGCAACCTGCGCAACGCCAGCTTCATGGAGTTCCTCATGCCCTACGCGACCGAGGTCCCCCACATGGAGATGCACCACCTCGAGACGCCCACGCCCCTCAACCCGATCGGGGCCAAGGGTGCCGGCGAGGCGGGCACCATCCCGGTCGCCGCGGTCATCGCCTCCGGCATCCAGGACGCCCTCGCCCACGAGGGGATCGACCCGCTGTGGCACGTCCCGCTCAACCCGAGCGTCCTGCACGACGCCGTCCGGGAGGCCCGGTCGCGATGAGCACCAGCGACCTCTGCTTTCGCACCGCCCGCGAGCTCGTCGGCCTCATGGCGGCCGGCGAGGTCTCGGCGGTCGAGGTCGCCGAGGCCCACCTCGACCAGGTGGCCGCGGTGAACCCGGCGGTCAACGCCGTCGTCTCGCTCGACCCCGAGATCACCCTCGCCGACGCCCGCGCGGCGGACGACGCCCGCGCCGCCGGCCGGTCGCTCGGACCGCTGCACGGCCTGCCCATGGCGTTCAAGGACACCCACGACGCCGCAGGGTTCCCGACGACGTACGGGTCGCCGATCCATGCCGGCAACCGGCCGGCCGAGAGCGAGCTGCTGGTCGCCCGGCTGCGCGCCGCGGGCGTCGTACGGCTGGGGAAGACGAACGTGCCGGAGTTCGCGTCCGGCTCGCACACCTTCAACAACCTCTTCGGCACCACCCGCAACCCCTACGACCTCACCCGCTCGGCGGGCGGGTCCAGCGGCGGGGCCGCCGCCAGCCTGGCCAGCGGCATGCAGCCGCTCGCCGACGGCAGCGACATGGGCGGCTCGCTGCGCAACCCGGCGTCCTTCTGCAATGTCGTCGGGCTGCGGCCCTCGCCCGGCCGAGTGCCCATCCATCCCGCTCCGCTGCCCTGGCAGACGCTCGCCGTCCAGGGCCCGATGGCGCGCAATGTCGACGACCTCGCCCTCATGCTCGGCGTCGTCGCCGGCCCCGACGACCGCGTGCCGCTCTCGATCACCGAGGATCCAGCGGTGTTCACGGGGGCGCTCGAACGCGACCTCACCGGTCTCCGGATCGGCTGGTCGCCCGACCTCGGCGGCGCCCTCCCGGTCGAGCGCGCCGTCGTCGACGTGATCCGCAAGCGCCTGCACCTCTTCGAGGACCTCGGCTGCGACGTCATCGAGGTCGAGCCCGACTTCTCCGGCGCGGACCGCTGCTTCCGGACGCTGCGTGCCTGGCAGTTCCAGGCCACGTTCGGCGACCTCCTCGCGGCGTACCCGGGGCAGCTGAAGCCCAGCCTGGAGGCCAACATCCGCGAGGGTGCCGAGGTCACCGCCGCCGACGTCGCGATGGCGTCGAGGATCCAGGGCGAGCTGTTCCAGCGCTTCGCGGCCGCCTTCGCCGACGAGTACGACGTGCTGGTGCTGCCGGTCAGCCAGGTGCTGCCCTTCGACGCCGACCTCGAGTACCCCACCGTGATCGAGGGCGTCGCCCAGCAGACCTACCTCGACTGGATGGCGTCGTCGTACTACGTCAGCGCCATCGGCCTGCCTGCGCTGTCGGTGCCCGCCGGCTTCAGCGACGGCAGGCTGCCGGTCGGGATGCAGCTCGTCGGGCCCTACCGGCAGGAGCGGTTGCTGCTGGAGGTCGGGCGCGGGCTGGAGATCGCTGCGGGGGACGGCGCCTTCGTCCGGCCCCCCGTCGGCTAGTCGCCGCTCGGCACGATCGCCGAGATCACCGTGCCGTCGGCCCGCTGGATCCCCGCAGGGTACGGCGGCTCCCCCTCCAACCGCGGACCCTGGTGCGCGAGCGGCAGGGTCACCGCGGCGCCGGGCGCGAGCTTGACCGCCTCACCGCGCACCGAGACCGTGAGCGGCCCGTCGCCGTGCTCGATCGCGAGGTCGAGCTCGTCGGTGCGGACGGTGACGCGGAGCCGGGTGCCGAGCAGGGTGACCCGGTAGGTCAGCGACGACCAGCCGTCGGGCAGCCGCGGATCGATCTGCCACTGCTGGTCGCCCGCGGCCGAGCCGATGTCGCGGAAGCCGCCGAAGCCGGACACCAGGGCGCTCCACACGCCGCCGGTCGAGGCGACGTGCACCCCGTCGGCGGTGTTGTTGTGGCGGTCGGCGAGGTCGACGAAGAGGGCCGACATGAAGTAGCGCAGGGCGAGCTCGTGGTAGCCGACCTCGGCCGCGACGACGGACTGCATGACCGCCGAGAGCGTCGAGTCGCCGGTGGTGATGGGGTCGTAGTAGTCGAAGTCGGCCTTCTTCTGCTCGGGCGTGAACTCCTCGCCCTGCAGGTAGAGCGCGAGGACGACGTCCGCCTGCTTGAGCACCTGGAACCGGTAGATCACCAGCGGGTGGTAGTGCAGGAGCAGGGGCCGCTTCTCGAGCGGAGTGTTCTCGAGGTCCCACATCTCGCGCTCCAGGAAGTGCGCGTCCTGCGGGTGGATGCCGAGGAACTCGTCGTACGGGATCGACATGGCCTGGGCGGCCTCGGCCCACTCGTCGGGCTCGTCCGCCGTCAGCCCGGTACGCCGGACGAGGCCCTCGTAGGCCTCAGGGTCGTCGCGCTGCAGCTCCCACACGGCGCGGGCGGCGCGACGCAGGTTGAAGCGCGCGAGGACGTTCGTGTAGAGGTTGTCGTTGACGACGGTCGTGTACTCGTCGGGCCCGGTGACGCCGTGGATGTGGAACGTGCGCCGCGACTCGTCGCGCCAGAACCCCAGGTCGGCCCACAGCCGGGCGGTCTCGACGAAGATGTCGACCGCCTCGCGCGCCAGGAACTCCTCGTCGCCGGTGGCGCCGACGTACTGGCTCAGGGCGTAGGCCACGTCGGCATCGATGTGGTACTGCGCGGTGCCGGCCGCGTAGTACGCCGACGCCTCGTGACCGTTGATCGTGCGCCAGGGGAACAGCGCGCCCTTCTGGGAGAGCTCGCGGGCGCGGTGCCGGGCGCTGGTGAGCAGCGCGTAGCGGAAGCGCAGGGCGTTCCGCGCGGCCCACGGCATCGTGTAGGTCAGGAACGGCATCACGTAGATCTCGGTGTCCCAGAAGTAGTGACCGCCGTAGCCCGAGCCGCTCACCCCCTTGGCCGCGATGCCCTGGCCCTCGGCGCGTGCGGAGGCCTGGAGCACGGCGAAGAGGTTCCACCGGATCGCCTGCTGAATGGCGGGCTGGCCGGGGACCTCGACGTCGGCGCGCGCCCAGAAGTCGTCGAGCCAGGCGCGCTGGGCGGCGTACTGGCGGGGGAGACCTTCTTCGTGGGTGCGGTCGAGGGTGCGCTCGCAGCGGTCGATCAGCTCGCGCGGGGGCACGGTCTGGGCGGTGTGGAAGGCGACGATCTTGGTCAGCGTGACCGGGACGCCGGGCTCGGCGGCGATCCGGTAGATCACCTTGGCGAGGTCGTCCTCGGAGTGCACGCTCATCGAGCAGGAGGACGTCGTCTCGAGCGTGTGGTCGGCGACGACGCCGACGGTCATCCCGCTCTGGACGGTGCGGTAGCCGAGCTTGATCCGGCCGGTCTCGGCATCGGCGCCGTGGATCCGGGGGAGGAGCACGCGCCGGTCGAACGCCTCGGCCTTGCGCGGGTCGGCGGCGCCGCTCGGGGGCGTGCCCGCGAGCTCGGCGTCGGCGATCGGCTGCTCGACCTCCTCGTCCTGCCGGTTGACCAGCTGGGACGAGATCGCCAGCGAGGCGTGCTGGTCGAGCAGGGTCACCTCGAAGGTGAGGACGGCGAGGTGGCGCTGCTCCAGCGGCACCATCCGGGTGCTGCGCACCCGGACCCGCTTGCCGCCGGGCGTGCGCCACAGCAGGTCGCGCGAGAGCACGCCGCTGCGGAAGTCGAGCGCGCGCTCGTACTCGATCAGGTCGGCGACCGAGACCTGCAGCGGCTCGTCGTCGACGTAGAGCCGGATCACCTTGGGGTCGGGGACGTTGACGATCGTCTGCCCGATGCGCGCGAAGCCGTAGGCCTCCTCGGCGTGCGAGATCGGCCAGGTCTCGTGGAAGCCGTTGATGAACGTGCCGTCCTGGTAGGCGTCGCGGCTCTCGGAGTAGTTGCCGCGCAGACCGAGGTAGCCGTTGCCGACGCTGAACAGCGACTCCGTCGTGCCCAGGTCGGAGCCGTCGAAGCGGGTCTCGACGAGCCGCCACTCGTCGACGGGGAAGCGGGTGCGGTCGAGCGGGTCCTCCACCGACGGTGCGACGTGCGACGGGCCGGGGCCCTCAGGAGCGTTCATCGGTCCTCCTCGGCCGGGTCGGCACCGGGCAGCAGCTGGGCCAGGTCGGTGACGACGAGGTCGGCTCCCGCCGCGGTCAGGGCGTCGGCCCCGGCCCCGCGGTCGACGCCGATCACCAGCCCGAACTCACCGGCGTGACCGGCGGCCACCCCGTTGATCGCGTCCTCCAGGACGACGGCCCGCGCGTTCGTCGTCCCCAGGACGGTGGCCGCGTGGGCGAACGTGTCCGGGGCCGGCTTGCCGGGCAGCCCCAGCTCGGCAGCCAGCCCGCCGTGCATGACGAAGGCGAAGTCCTCGGTCATCCCGGCCGCCGCGATCACCGCGGGCGCATTGCGCGAGGACGAGACCACCGCCAGCGGGATGCCCCGCCGGTGCAGCTCCTCGACCAGCCGCTTCGAGCCCGGGTACGCCGTGACCCCCTCGGTGGCCAGGATCGCGCTGAACGCCTCGTTCTTGCGGTTGCCCAGCCCGCAGATCGTCTCCGCCGTCGGCGGATCCTCCGGACTGCCCTCGGGGAGCGTGATCTCGCGCGAGGCGAGCAGCGAGCGCACGCCGTCGTACCGGGGCTTGCCGTCGACGTAGGAGAAGTAGTCCTGCTCCGTGTACGGCGCATAGGCGACCCCGTCCGCGGCCGAGCGCGTCGTGAGGTACGTCGTGAACATCGCCTCCCAGGCGTGCATGTGCACCTCGGCTGTGGGGGTCACCACACCGTCGAGGTCGAAGAGCACCGCATCCCAGGCCTGCCAGTCGAGCGTCGTCCGAGCCACCGGAACAGGCTAGCCCGGCGACGTGGTCAGACCCCGCACTGCGAGATCGGATGACACACTCGTGCCCTTCTCGACAGGAACAGGACATGGGACTCTCCACGCCGTCGCCGCGGGAGCGTGAGCAGCGCTTCCGGGACATCTACGACGCGGCGTACGTCGACCTGCTGCGGTTCGTGCGCCGGCGCGTGCACCCGACGCATGCCGAGGACGTCGTCGGCGAGGTCATGCTCATCGCCTGGCGCCGCCTGGACGACGTTCCGGCCGACCTGCCGGCCGCGCGCGCCTGGCTGTTCGGCGTCGCCCGCAAGGTCCTCCAGAACGCCCGGCGCCGCGAGGACAAGCACGACGCCGTCGCCGTACGTCTCGCGGAGGCCCAGGACGATCCCGAGCCCGTGGCCGCCGGCCATCACCCCGACCTCGTCGCCTGCCGGATCGACCTGGGCGCGGCGTGGCCGCTCCTGAGCGCGACCGACCAGGAGGCGATCGCGCTCGCCGTCCTCGACGGGCTCACCGCGCCCGAGGCGGCCACAGTCCTGGGCATCTCGGCGACCGCCTTCCGGCTGCGGCTCTCCCGGGCGCGGCGCACGCTGCGCCGGCACCTCGACCAGACCGACGCGGCCCGCGCTCCAGGACCCGTCCTCCCCGCTTCCGAGAGGAGCCCGCGATGAGCAGGTCCACCGCCGACCTCGTGCTGCTCACGACCGCCCTGCGCCACCTCGACCCCGCACCGGATGCCGGGTTGAGCCAGGAGGAGCGCGACCGCGCTGACGCGGCCTTCGCGCGCATCGTGGCGACGCCCCCCGGTGCTCCGGTCCCCGTCGAGCCGGACCGACCCCACCGGAGCCGTCGGCGTCGCCGGATCCGGAACCGGCTGCTGGTCGCGGCCGGACTGGCCGGTGCCGTCGGCGTCGCCGGCCCCGCCCTGCTGCTCGGCGGGGGCAGCGCGTACGGGACGTGGACCCCGAAGCCCGAGCCCCTCACGGCCGCGGCCGCGATCGAGGCCGGGGTCACCTGCCGTGCCGCGCTCGCCGTACCCGATCGCGGGGAGCGGGTCGCCCTGGCGGAGCGGCGAGGCACGTGGACGTACGTCCTCCTGACCGGTCCCCGCGGGGAGGCTGCCTGCGTGATGCCCGAGGACCTCGTCGCCAGCGGGCGCCCCGACGACCGCGAGCGGAGCAAGGGCTTCCTCGGGACCTACACGCCCGACCCCTCGGCGCCCCCGGTCCTCGCCCCCGACGGCCTCGACGAGGACAGCGCCATGGAGAGCAGCACCGACGAGGGATGGCTCGTGTGGACCTCGGGCCACGTCGGCAGCGGCGTCACCGGGGTCACGGTGCACACCTCCACGGGCCTCGACATCGAGGCCACGGTCGCCGGAGGCCGGTTCGCCGCCTGGTGGCCGTCGGTCGAGCAGAGCTCCGAGCACCCGTCCGAGACGTGGTCGTACACCGTGCACCTCGCCGACGGGAGCACCCGGCGCAGCACCGGCTGACGGCGCGATCCGGGTCACACCAGGGGTCGTTCGGGGTCACACCCGATGTATCGAGTGGTCTCATCTGGTGGAATACCGTCCATGCGGCTCCCCCTCCTCGGCCCGATGCTCGGCCCGGTCAAGCAGCGCGTCGGCGTCTGGCTGCTCAACCGGACCATGCGCAACGGCATCGACCTGCGCAAGCTGCGCTTCCTCCCCGAGTCGGTCACGCTCCCCCTCAAGCGCGACGGCCTGGACCCGCTCCCCGCGATGATGAAGGTCCAGGGCGAGGAGCCGGTCAAGAAGCTCGCCGACCTGTTCGGCAAGGGTGTCTGGCTCGTCAGCGGGTACGACGAGTCGCGCGAGGTCCTCGCCGGCGGTGCGGAGGTCTGGTCCAACGACCTCGGCCAGTTCGTCTCCCAGGAGGGCCGCTCCGACGAGGAGCAGATCGGCGGCCTCGGCATGACCGACCCGCCGCTGCACACCGCGTTGCGCCGCTACCTCACCCCCGAGTTCACGATGCGCCGGCTGGCCCGCCTCCAGCCCGGTATCGAGCAGATCGTCGGCCAGCGCCTCGACGCGATGGCCGCGGCCGGGCGCGACGGCAAGCCGGTCGACATGGTCGAGGAGTTCGCCTTCGCGGTGCCCTTCGACGTCATCTGCGACCTGCTCGGCCTGCCCGTCGACGACCGGGCCCGGTTCCTCGAGCTCGGCGTCGCGCGCTTCGACCTCACCGAGGGTGGCGCCGGCGCCTTCGGGGCGGCCGCGCACACCCGGGAGTTCCTCATCAACGCGGTGCGCGAGCAGCGCGCCGACCCCGGTGACGGCCTGATCGGCGCCCTGCTCAAGGAGCACGGCGACGAGCTCGACGACGTCACCCTCGGCGGCATCGCCGACGGCGTCTTCCTGGGCGGCTACGAGACCTCCGCGTCGATGCTGGCCCTCGGCGCCTACCTCATCGCGACCACGCCCCAGGCCGGCGAGATGCTGCGCTCCGACGACGCCGAGCAGGTCAACCGGGTCGTCGAGGAGCTGCTGCGCCACCTGTGCGTCGTCCAGCTCGCCTTCCTGCGGTTCGCCAAGCAGGACGTCGAGATCGGCGGGGTGCTGATCAAGGAGGGCGACGCGGTCGGCGTCTCGCTCCTCGCCGCCAACCGCGACCCGCGCCTGGCGCCGGACCTCGACACCTTCGACCCGAGCCGCGAGCCCACCCGCCACCTGGCCTTCGGCTGGGGCATGCACCGCTGCGTCGGCGCCGAGCTGGCCCGGATGGAGCTGCGCACCGCGCTGCGGATGCTGGCCGAGCGGTTCCCCGACCTGGCCATGGCCAGCGACATCTCCGACCTCGACTTCCGCAAGCTCTCGGCCGTCTACGGCGTGGAGGCGCTCCCCGTCCTCACCGGCACCGAGCGCGAGCCGGCCTCGGCCTGAGCACGATGGCCGGGCCCCTGCGCATCGTCGTGGTCGGCGGCGACGCCGCCGGCATGAGCGCCGCCCACCAGGCGCTGCGCGCGGCCAAGGCGGCCGGTCGGGACGTCGAGGTCACGGTGATCGAGGCGACCGGGCACACGTCGTACTCGGCGTGCGGGATCCCGTACTGGATCGCCGGTGACGTCGCCAGCGGCGACGACCTCGTCGCCCGTACCGCCGACGAGCACCGGGCCGCGGGCCTCGACCTGCGCCTGGGCACCCGGGTGGTCGCGATCGACCGCGAGCGCCGCACCGTCCGGTACGACGGCGCGGACGGCGCCGGTGAGCTGCCCTACGACGAGCTGGTGCTCGCGACCGGCGCGACGCCCGTCGTACCGGACTGGGCGCGCGCCGACGGCGCCCTGGTCACCGGCGTGCACCCGGTCAAGAACCTCGACGACGGCGCCGCCTGGCTCGACCTGCTCGCCGCCTCCGCCGGTCCCGCCGTGGTGGTGGGCGGCGGCTACATCGGCGTCGAGATGGCCGAGGCCCTGCTGCGCCGCGGCTTCGGCACCACCCTGGTCACCCGGAGCCGGGTGATGAGCTCGCTCGACCCCGACCAGGGCGACCGGATCGAGAAGGCGATGGCCACCGCCGGCGCCGCGCTGCGCACGGGGCACACCGTCGAGCGTCTCGACCTCGACCCGGACGACGGCCGGGTCCGCGGCGTCGTCCTCGACTCCGGCGTCCGCCTCGACGCGGCCCTGGTGGTGCTCGCGATCGGCGTCGAGCCGGCCACCGCCCTGGGCGCCGCCGCCGGCCTCCCCCTGGGCGAGTCCGGCGGCTACCTGCCCGACCCCGGCGGCCGGATCGCCCCCCACGTCTGGTCGGCCGGCGACTGCTGCGAGATCGAGCACCGTGTCTCCGGCCGGCGGGCCTTCCTGCCCCTCGGCACCCACGCCAACAAGCTCGGCCGCGTGGTCGGCGACAACCTCCTCGGCGCCGACCGCCGCTTCGGCGGCGCCACCGGCACCGCCATCACCCGCTTCGTGGCGGGCGACGTCCACCTGGAGATCTCCCGCACCGGCCTCAGCACCGCCGAGGCCACCGCCGCCGGCCATGACGTCGCCTCGCTCGTCACCGAGGGCACCACGGCCAGCGGCTACATGCCCGAGGCCGAGCCGATCGCGACCAAGGTGCTCGCCGACCGTCGTACCCGGCGGCTGCTGGGTGTCCAGATCGTCGGCGGCCCCGGCTCGGCCAAGCGCGTCGACGCCGCCGCAGCCGCCCTGTGGGCCGAGCTCGACGTCGACGACCTGGCCGGCATGGACCTCGCCTACGCGCCGCCGTTCGCGACGGTGTGGGACGCGCTGCAGATCGCGGCACGGCGACTGGCCGAGCGGATCTGAGTCGATCCGCCCGGCCTCGCGCCGGCGCTCACGCCTTCTTGAGCGGGGTCTTCCCGGAGGTCGGGCATCCCGACGTGCCGTCGAGGTTGCGGGTGACCATGGTGTGCACCACCCGGTACTTCCCGTTCTTCTTCTCGTAGATGTAGAGGAAGCCCTGGAACTGGCCGGGCACGCACTTCGCGCTCGGCGAGCGCCACGCCTGCTTGACCGTGGCCTTGAGGTCGACGCACTTCGACTTCTCGGGCCGCGAGGCCAGGGCCGTGTGGTACCAGACGATGGCGCACGCCCGGTGCCAGGTCTTCTTCTTGCACGAGATGGTCGCGCCGGTCCAGGTCTTGCCGGGCTTCCCCTTAGACCAGTGCAGGTTGCCCGTCGCCGACGGTGTGCACGCGGCGGCGGCACTGGCCGGCGGCGGGCCGGCCAGTGCGCTGTCGGCGGGGACGAGGACCGCACCGGCCATCAGGACCGTGCAGAGGAGTCGCTTGAGCATGGAAACGTCGAACCTCCCGAGATAGGTGGCCGCCGAGGTTAGGTCACCCTCAAGGGAAGGTCAACCGGTCACCGGCTCGCCGCGATCCGGTACTGCCGCACGGCGAGGGGAGCGAACACCGCGATGATCCCGACGGCCCAGATCAGCGTGTAGGCCACCGGGTTCTGCAAGGACCAGGCGTCGGAGCCTGGGCCCACGCCGGTGTTGCCGAACAGGTCGCGACTGGCTTGGGTGACCGCGGAGACCGGGTTCCACTCCACGACCGGCTTGAGGACCGAGTTGAAGTCCTTGGTCGGCACGAAGGCGTTCGAGACGAACGTCAGCGGCATGATCACGATGAACGACGCATTGTTGATCACCTCGACGCTCGGCACCATCAGCCCGACCCACGCCATCACCCAGCTGATCGCGTAGCCGAACACCAGCAGCAGCGCGAAGCCGGCGAGCGCGTCGAGCGCGCCCTCGCGGATGCGCCAGCCGACGAGCAGGCCGGTCAGCGCCATGATGATCAGCGAGAGGACGTTGTAGACGACATCGGACGACGTGCGCCCCACCAGCACGGCGGAGTTGGACATCGGCAGCGACCGGAACCGGTCGATGATGCCCTTCTGCATGTCCTCGGCCAGGCCGGCGCCGGTGAACGTCGCGCCGAACACGATGGTCTGGCCGAAGATGCCGGCGATCAGCCACTCGCGGTAGTTGACGCCGGGGGTGTCGATCGCGCCGCCGAAGACGTAGGCGAAGAGCAGCACGAACATGATCGGGCTGACCAGGACGAAGACCAGGATCTCGGGGACCCGCACGATCTTGATGAGGTTGCGCTGGGCGACCACCCAGCCGTCGCTGACGGCCTGCGTCATGGTGCTCACTGGGCGGCCTCCGTGCTCTCGTTGCGGTCCGTGCTGTCGTGGCTGTCGTGCCCGGTGAGGCTGAGGAAGACGTCGTCCAGGGTCGGTCGGCGCAGGCCGACGTCGAGCACCTTGACGGCCTCGCGCTCGAAGCCCTGGAGGACGCGCAGCAGGTCGCCGGCGGCCTCGTCGCCGACGGCGGCGCCGAGCTCGCGCCCGGCGCTGGTGACCTGGACCTCGCCGACCGCGACCTCGTTGAGGATGCGGGCGGCGGCCTCGGTGTCGGCCGCATTGGTCAGGACGACCTCGATGCGCTGGCCGCCGGTCTGGGCCTTGAGCTCGTCGGCGGTGCCGTGGGCGATCTGGCGTCCGTGGTCGATGACGACGATGTCGTCGGCGAGGACGTCGGCCTCCTCGAGGTACTGCGTGGTGAGCAGCAGCGTGGCGCCCTCGCCGACCAGCTCGCGGATGACGTCCCACATGAGCTGGCGGCTGCGCGGGTCGAGCCCGGTGGTCGGCTCGTCGAGCACGATCACCGGCGGTGCGGCGACGAGCGCGCCGGCCAGGTCGAGGCGGCGGCGCTGGCCGCCGGAGTAGGTCTTGGTCGGCCGGCTCGCGAACTCGGTGAGGTCGAAGCGCTCGAGCAGCTCCTGCGCGCGGGCCCGCGCCCGCTGCCGGCCCAGGTGGTAGAGCCGGCCGATCATCACCAGGTTCTCGTACGCCGTGAGGTGCTCATCGACCGCGGCGTACTGACCGGACAGGCCGATCTTGGCCTTGGCCGCCGCCGGCTCGGCCAGCACGTCGATGCCGGCCACGGTGGCGCTGCCCGCGTCGGGCTTGAGCAGCGTGGTCAGGCAGCGCACGGCGGTGGTCTTGCCGGCGCCGTTGGGCCCCAGGAGGGCCAGCACCTTGCCCTCGGGCACGGCCAGGTCGAGGCCGGCCAGGGCCTCGACTTCCTTGTAGCGCTTGACCAGTCCGGTCGCGCGGATCATCGGTTCGCTCATCGGTCCTGCGTCCCCTCGTGCCTCTCGGATGCCCTGTGCTTCGCACCCTAGGGACCGCCACCGACAACGGAATTCATCGCTCGCGCGGGCGCCGGGTGCGCAATTGAGGCAAGGCTCGCTTTCCTGGAACGGTTCAAGAAAAGGTGGCAAGGTGGGGGTCACCGCAACCAGAGAACGAACGAAAGGGAGCAATCTCCATGGCCGCCACCGCGACCCAGCACCGCACCCGCCAGCACGTCTCGCACCCCGCCTTCCGCGCCGACGAGACGCTCGCCGGTCACCTCCAGCAGGTCCTCGTCGACCTCAACGACCTCGCGCTCCAGGGCAAGCAGGCCCACTGGAACGCCGTCGGCCCCAACTTCCGCGACCTGCACCTGCAGCTCGACGAGATCGTCGACGCCGCGCGTGAGTTCACCGACGACGTCGCCGAGCGGATGCGCGCCCTCTATGTCGTCCCCGACGGCACCTCGGCCCGCACCGCCGCGCAGTCGAGCCTGCCCGCCTTCCCCGGTGGCGAGGTCGAGACCGGCGCCGCGATCGACGCGATCGTCGCCTCCCTGTACGCCGTGGCCGGCACGGCCCGCCGCGTCCACGACGAGGTCGACGCCGCCGACCCGACCACGGCCGACCTGCTGCACACGATCCTCGAGCGCGTCGAGCAGCTCGCCTGGCTGACCGACGCCGAGCGCCGTACGCCGGGCGCCTCGGTGCCGGAGGCGATCGTCGTCTGACGCAACCCTAGACAGATCAGCCGACATGTCTCACTCTTGAGGCATGTCGGCTGAACTGTCCCACAACCACGGCTATCGCCCGGGCGGTGGCGCCGCCTGGCGCGATCCCTGGTCGGGCTACGCCTGGCTGCGCGAGCACGACCCCGTCCACCACGTGGTGCCCGCGGGCCGCCCCGAGCACGACCACTACGTGCTCTCCCGCCACGCCGACGTGCTCGCCGCGGCGGTCGACACCACGACGTACTCCAGCGCGGCCGGCCTCACCGTCGAGTACGGCGAGCTCGAGCGGATCGGCCTGGCCGACAACCCGCCGTTCGTGATGACCGACCCGCCGGTGCACACGACCTTCCGCAAGCTGGTGGCCCGCGGGTTCACCCCGCGCCAGGTGCGCGACGTCGAGCCGGCGGTGCGCGCGTTCGTGGTCGAGCGGCTCGACCGGCTGCGGGCGGCCGGCGGCGGCGACGTCGTCACCGAGCTGTTCAAGCCGCTGCCGAGCCTCGTCGTGGGCCACTACCTCGGTGTCCCGCCCGAGGACCAGGGCCGCTTCGACGACTGGAGCGGCGCGATCGTCGCGGCCAACGTCGCCGGTGAGGGTGCGGGTGCCGCCGACGACGCGGCCGGCGCGACCATCGAGATGATGGGCTACTTCACCGCCCTGGCCGAGCGTCGGCGCCACGACCCGGGCGACGACACGGTCTCCCAGCTGGTCCAGGCGGACGTCGACCTGCTCTCCATCCTCGCCTTCGTCTTCACGATGGTGGCCGGCGGCAACGACACCTCGACCGGCGCCCTCGGCGGCGCGGTCCAGCTGCTCGCCGAGCGCCCGGACCAGCGCGCGCTCCTCGCCGCCGACCCCGACCTCCTGCCCGACGCCGTCGAGGAGTTCCTCCGGCTCACCTCGCCGGTCCAGGGCCTGGCCCGGACGACGACCCGCGACGTCACGCTGCACGACACCGTCATCCCCGCGGGCCGCAAGGTGCTCCTGCTCTACGGCGCCGGCAACCGCGACCCGCGCAAGTACGGCCCCGACGCCGAGCACCTCGACGTCCGGCGCCGCCCGACCCAGATCCTCAGCTTCAGCCAGGGCCACCACCACTGCCTCGGCGCGGCCGCCGCGCGGCTCCAGATCACCGTCGCGCTCCAGGAGCTCCTCGCCCGGATCCCCGACTTCGCCGTCGACCACGACGCCGTCACCTGGGCGCCCGGCCCCTACGTACGCCGACCGCTCTCGGTCCCGCTGGTCGTGGTCTGAGGTGAGCGCCGCCTGGGTCGACCGCCGTACGGCGGCGGAGGAGCGGATCCTCGACGCCGCGGGCGAGCTCTTCGCCGCCGCCGGTGCCGCCGGTGTCGACGGTGTCGCCATGGGCGAGATCGCCACCGCGGCGGGCTGCTCGCGCGCCACGCTCTACCGCTACTTCCCCGACCGGCCCGCGCTGCAGCGGGCGTTCGTGCAGCGCGAGGCGGTCCGGGTGGGGGCGCTCGTCGCCGCCGACGGGGCCGCCACGGTCACCGACGCCGTGCTGTCGGCGCTGCGCCACGTGCGTGCCGCGCCCACGCTCGCCGCCTGGTTCCGCGCGGGGGATGCCGGCCGCGCCGCCGGCCTGGCCCACGACTCCGAGGTCATCGCCGCGCTCGGGCTGACGGTGGTGGCCGACCGGGACGCGGCGCAGTGGCTGGTCCGGGTGATCGTGTCGCTGCTGACCGTGCCGGGTGGCGACGAGGACGCCGAACGCCGGCTGGTCGAGCGGTTCGTCGTACCGGTGATCGCCCTGGGTAGCCCCTGATCGGTCCCTGGCCGGCCCCTGAGCCGCCCGGGAATGCGCCCGATCTCCCCTACGGTGGTGCCCGTGGCAGCGGTGGTCTGGGTCTACACGGTTCTGACGAGCCTCGTGCTGGCGATCGGCCTCGGGGCGGTGATCCGGCGGATCCTCGGCGCCCGCGTCGGCTGGCTGCGCACCGTGCTGGTGGCGTGGATCGCCCTCCTGGTGGGGATCCCGGTCACCGGCAAGCTGGCGGTCACCGCCGGCGTCGGTACGTCGAGCGGCGAGCTGACGACGTCCCAGGGGACGGCGATCGCCTTCATCCTGGTCAGCTGCCTGTGGGTCTTCGCGGCCGCGCTGGCGGTCGTCATGCTGACCGAGGTGCTGCTCCCGTCCGGCACGGTGCCAGGCCCCGGCGAGGTCGTCGGCCGGACCCGCTCGTGGGCCCGCCGGACCCGGCGCTACCTCCAGATCGCCCGTGCCGCCACCGGTTCAGGGCTCGGTGCTGTGCTGCGCGGCGGACCGTCGTCGGCCTCCTTCGGCCCGGCCCTCGCGTCGGTCTTCAACAAGTCCGGCGTCACCTTCGTCAAGCTCGGCCAGATCCTCGCCACCCGCGACGACCTGCTCCCGGCCGACACCACGCGTGCCCTCGCGACGCTCCAGTCCGACGCCGACCCCGAGCCGTACGACGCCGTGGCCGGCACCATCGCGGCCGAGCTCGGCGGCCGGCCCGACGCCCTCTTCGCGACGTTCGACGTCGTTCCCCTCGCCGCCGCGTCCGTGGCGCAGGTGCACACCGCGACCACCCACGACGGCCGCGACGTCGTTGTGAAGGTGCAGCGCAGCAAGGCGCGGCGCCAGGTCGAGGTCGACACCGAGATCCTGCTCCGGCTCGCCCGGACCGCGGAGCAGCGCTGGCCCTGGGCCCGCGACATGACGGTCTCCCGGCTCGCCGCCGGGCTCGCGCAGTCGCTGCGCGAGGAGCTCGACTACCGCATCGAGGCCGAGCGCACGGCGTCCGGCGCCGCTGCCCTCCGCGGTCGCGACGACATCGTCGTCCCCGCGGTCGACCTCGGGCTCAGCACCCGCCGGGTGCTCGTCATGGAGCGGCTGCACGGCGTACCGCTCTCGGCGGGGGACACGGCCGTCGCCGGCCTCGACCCCGAGCGCCGTACCCACCTCGCGGAGGCCCTCATCGGCGCCCTGCTCGACACGGTCTTCGTCAGCGGCTTCTTCCACGCCGACCTGCACCCCGGCAACATCCTCGTCCTGGACGACGGCCGGCTGGGCCTGCTCGACTTCGGTGCCGTCGGCATCCTCGACAGCGAGACCCGCCAGCTCCTGGCCCTGCTGCTCTTCGCGATCCTCAGCGACGACGCGGTGTCCGCGGTCGACGCGATGGCGCTCGCGTTTGACATACCGGACGACCTCGACGTGCCCCTCCTGCGCCGCGAGCTCGGCCGCGAGATCGCCGCCCTGCAGCTCCAGGACACCATCAGCGGCGACACCTTCGCCCGCATCTTCGCGGTCCTGCGCCGCCACGGCATCGGCGTCCCCGGCGACGTCGCGGCCGCCTTCCGGACCCTCACCTCCGTCGAGGCCGCCGTCACCCTCCTCGACCCCACCAACAGCCTGCTGTCGTCGGCCCGCGACCACCTCCCGTCCCTCCTGCGCCGCCTCGCCGCCCCCCAGCGCCTCGCCGCCCAGGCCGCCAGCCAGGCCGGCGTCGTCGCTGCCATCGCCCGCCGCCTCCCCGAACGCCTCGAGCACGTCACCGGCGCCCTCAGCGACGGCACCTTCACCGTCCGCACCCGCGCCTTCGGCGACGCCGAGGACCGCGCCTGGCTCCGCGACCAGGTCAACAACGGCCTGGCCGCCGCCTTCGGCATCACCGCCTGCGTCCTCGCCGTCCTGCTCGCCCTCAGCGACAACGGGCCCCGGCTCACCGACGACCTGTCGTTGTTCGGGCTGCTGGCGCTGGCGCTGGGGTTCTGCGGGGTCACGCTGGCGCTGCGGGTCGTCGTGCGGTTGTTCCAGCGGCGCGAGAGCCCCTAGTCCCTCCTGATATCGTCCGATATCAGGAGGTGGCGCGATGACTGACCTGCTCATCCGGAACGTGCCCGACGAGGACCTGCGGCGGATCGACGACAAGGCTCGTCGGCTCGGCCTGTCGCGGGCCGACTACTTCCGCCGGCTGATCCTCCAGGAGGCGGCGCGCGGGGTCGACGACGCCGAACCGGGCACCGACGTCTTCGCGCGGTTCGCGGACCTCGCCCAGGACCTCGGCGACGACGACGTCATGAGGGACGCCTGGTCATGACCGACTGGCTCATCGACAAGTCCGCCCTCGTCCGGCTGGCGCACGCTGCCGAGCGCGACGAGTGGCGCGAGCGCTGCCGCCGGGGTCTGGTCCGGATCACCTCGCCGACGCTGCTCGAGGCGGGCTTCTCCGCACGATCGGCCGACGACTGGCAGGCGCTGGTCGCCGGTCCGCCCGTGTCGTGGTTCCCCGTCGAGTACCTCACCCCCGCCATCGAGCGCCGCGCGCTCGATGTCCAGCGCATCCTCGCGGCGCGTGGCCAGCACCGCGCCCCGTCGGTGCCCGACCTGCTGATCGCCGCGGCGGCCGAGCTGGCGGGGCTCGTCGTCCTCCACCTCGACGAGGACTTCGAGCTCATCGCCGACGTCACCGGTCAGCAGGTCGAGCGCCTCGGCCTCACTGCGTGATCAGCGCCGCCGCCACCCGGTCCTCCAGCGGAGGCGTCAGCGCGTCGTCGCCCGAGACGATCTCGACGCGCTCGATCCGCCCGGTGAACCGGAACCCGTCGCGGGTCCCGTAGTCGTCGGTGACCGGCGTGCCGCGGTCGATGCCGACGTCGAGCGTCTGGTCCATCGAGAACATGTGGGGCAGCGACCGCTCCAGGCGGCCCTCGGCGACCTTTGCGCCGTCGAGCACGAGCGTGATCGAGGCGCCCTTGCCGAAGCCGCCGCCGTCGTACGCGAAGACGAGCTCGACGTCGTGCTCGCCGTCGGTCAGCACCGTCGCCGACCGCACGTGCGTCCAGTCGATCGCCGCCCGGCTGTAGGCCCAGGTGACGACGCCCTCCTTGACGTAGAGCGACCACCCGCCGAAGTACCCGCCCTGCGCGACGAGCACGCCCGACGTCCCCGGGCCTCCCGCGAACCTCGCCCGTACGACGTGCGACGCGTTGCGCACCGGCGGCACCGCGTCGTCGCGCAGCCGTCCCGAGGTGGGCCCGAGGACGATCGAGGTCGGGGGAGCGGGCCGGCCGGTGCCGCCGGCGTTGAACCGGCGGGCGAGCTTGTCGTCCATGGGGAGCACGTGGTTGCGCCGCGCCTCGGCCAGGAAGAGCTCCTGCAGGGCGGCGAGCCGCTCCGGCTCGGCGTCCGCGAGGTCCCGGGCCTGGGTCCAGTCGGTCGTGGTGTCGTAGAGCTCCCAGCGGTCGTCCTCGAAGCGCGGCGTCTCCACCGACGCCGGGTGCCAGGGCGCCTTGTGCGCGGCGACCGCGGTCCAGCCCTCGTGGTAGATCCCGCGGTTGCCGAACATCTCGAAGTACTGCGTGGTGTGCCGTTCCGCGGCCTGCGGCTGGTCGAAGGAGTAGGCGAACGAGACGCCGTCCAACGGCGCCTGCCGGACGCCGTCGATCGTCTCCGGCACCGGTACGCCGGCCACGTCGAGCAGCGTCGGCAGCACGTCGTTCACGTGGTGCCACTGGTGCCGCACCTCGCCGCGTGCCCGGATGCCCGCGGGCCAGTGCACGACCAGTCCGTTGCGGGTGCCGCCGTAGTGCGAGGCGACCTGCTTCGTCCACTGGTACGGCGTGTCCATGGCCACCGCCCAACCGGCGGGGTAGTGCGCGTAGGTGTCCGGTCCACCGAGCTCGCCGGGTCGCTCCGCGATGAAGCGCGCGATCCGCGCCGGGTCCTCCTCGATGCCGTTGAAGTGCAGCCCTTCGTTGAGCGTCCCGGCCGGCCCGCCCTCGGCGGAAGCCCCGTTGTCACCGAGGATGTAGAGCACGATCGTGTTGTCGAGCTCGCCGCGCTCGCGCAGCGCGTCGATCACCCGGCCCACCTGGGCGTCGGTGTGCTCGGCGAACGCCGCGTAGAGCTCCATGAGCCGTTGCCCGGTCTCCTGCTCCAGCGCGGAGACGTCGTCCCAGTGGGGGACGCCGGGCGTCCAGGGCGCCAGCTCCGCCTCCGGAGGTACGACGCCCAGGGCGCGCTGCTTCTCGAGCGTGATCTCGCGCTGCCGGTCCCACCCGTGCGCGAACTCGCCGCGGTAGCGGTCCCGCCACGACTCCGGGACCTGGAAGGGCGCGTGCGTCGCGCCGAACGCGAGGTAGCAGAACCACGGCTTGTCGGGCGCGTGCGTGCGGACGTCGCCGGTCCACGCGATCGCGCGGTCGGCGAGGTCCTCGGACAGGTGGTAGCCCTCGGCCGCGCTGCGCGGCGGGTCGACGAACGTCGTACCGTCGACGAGCGTCGGCTCGAACTGGCTGGCCTCGCCGCCGAGGAAGCCGTAGAAGCGGTCGAATCCCTCGCCCGTCGGCCACCGGTCGAACGGTCCTGCCGCGGTCTGCTCCCAGGGCGGCGTCTGGTGCCACTTGCCGAAGGCGCCCGTGCTGTAGCCGTTGCCGCGCAGGACCTGCGCGAGGGTGCCGGCGTCGCGGGGGCGCAGGCCGTCGTACCCCGGGGCGCCGGTGGAGATCTCCATGACCGTGCCGACGCCGACCGCGTGGTGGTTGCGGCCGGTCATCAGGGCGGCGCGCGTGGGGGAGCAGAGCGCCGTGGTGTGGAAGCGCGTGTAGCGCAGGCCGTCGTCGGCGAGCTGCTCGGCGACGGGCGTCCGGCACGGGCCGCCGAAGACCGAGGGGGCGCCGAATCCCATGTCGTCGAGCAGGACGACGAGCACGTTCGGCGCTCCCTCGGGGGCTTCGAGCCGCTCCCGCCCCGGCAGCGGACCGTCCTGGTCCCGTACGTCGACCTCCGCCTCGAAGGCGGCGCGGGCGCGGTGGAAGGGCAGGTGGGCGCGGGGATCGTCGGACACGGGGTCTCCGTTCATGAGGGGGTCGAGAGGGAATTGCCGCACCGGAAGCCGACATTGGCCGAGGCCGAGTCGGGGGTGTTGCTGCTGCGGGCGGCGACGCGGTAGCGGTTGCAGTACGAGTCGTGGCAGAGGTACGAGCCGCCGCGCATCACGCGCGTGTGCCCGTGCCGGGGCCCGTGCGGATCGTCGGCGGGAGAGTCGGCGTAGTAGCCGGCGTCGAACCGGTCGGCGCACCACTCCCAGACGTTGCCGACGGTCTGGAAGAGGCCGTAGCCGTTGGGTCGGTAGGACTTCACCGGCGCTGTCGTCAGGTGGCCGTCGTCGAGCGTGTTGTGCCGGGGGAAGTCGCCCTGCCACACGTTGAGCCGCCAGGCGCCGCCGTCGTGCAGCTCGTCCCCCCAGGGGAAGCGGCGGCCCGCGAGGCCCCCACGTGCGGCGAATTCCCACTCGGCCTCGGTCAGCAGCCGCTTGCCCGCCCAGCGGCAGTACGCCTGCGCGTCGTGCCACGTGACGTGCACGACGGGGTGGTGCGGCAGGTCGCCGATCGACGACAACGGTCCGGCGGGGTGCCGCCAGTCCGCGCCCTTGACCGCGACCCACCAGGGCGTCGTGTCGAGCCGGTGCAGCACGTCGGCCCGGGCGGCCTCGACCGCGAGGTGGAAGACCGCGGAGACACCGAGCTGCTCGGCCTCGGTGACATGGCCGGTGGCGCGCACGAACCGCGCGAACGCCGCGTTGGTCACCGCCGTCTCGTCCACGAGGTACGGCGCCAGCGTCACCTCGTGCACCGGACCCTCGCCGTCGGCGGGATCTCCGTCGCCGAAGGGGTCGCCCATCGCGAACGTCCCGCCGGGGATCGGGCGCTGGCCGCGGGTGTCGCGCCGGTCGGCCGGCGGCCGGTACGGAGCCGCGGGACCGACGGTGAGCAGGTCGCCCTGGCCGACCGATCCCGCGCAGCAGGCGCCACTCATGACGCGAGCTCGCGCACCCGCCGGCCGCGGCGCCGGCTGGGGTCCGGCACCGGGACGGCGTCGAGCAGCCGTCGCGTGTAGTCCTCGCTCGGGTGCGTGAACACCGCGCTCACGGGGCCTTCCTCGACGAGCCGACCAGCGCGCAGGACCGCCACCCGGTCGGCGACCTGGTGCACGACGGCGAGGTCGTGGCTGATGAACAGGCAGGCGAAGCCGAGCCGTTCCTGGAGGTCGCGGAACAGCTCCAGCACGCGCGCCTGCACCGACACGTCGAGCGCACTGGTGGGCTCGTCGGCCACGAGAAGGCTCGGCTCCAGCGCGAGTGCACGGGCCAGGGCGATCCGCTGCCGCTGGCCGCCGGAGAGCTCACGCGGGCGCCGTCCGGCGTACGACGTGGGGAGCTGGACCGCTTCGAGGAGCTCGGCCACCCGGGCGTCGCGCTCATCGGTGGTGCCGACCTGGTGGATGTCGAGCGGCTCGCGGATGCTCGCACCGACGCTGAGCCGCGGGTCGAGCGAGGCCTCCGGGTCCTGGTGCACGAACGCCAGGCCACGACGGAGGTTCCGGCGCTCGGAGCGAGGCGCGGCCAGCACGTCCCGGCCGCGCAGCAGCACCTGCCCGTCGGCCAGCGGGACGAGGCCGGCGGCGAGCCGGCCGAGTGTCGTCTTGCCGGAGCCGGACTCGCCGACCAGGCCGAGCACCTCACCCGGCGCGACGGTGAGCGAGACCTCGCTGATCGCGGGGAAGGCCCGGCCCCGCCGGCTCGATCCGTAGTGCACGTGGACGTCGCGGAACTCCACGGCGGGGGTCACCTCGTCCGCGACGATCACCGCCGCCGCGGGGACGGATGGGCCCGGCGTCGCCTGCGTGCCGGCCTCGGGGAGGCGCAGCACCGACGCGAGCAGCGTCTTGGTGTACGGCTCCCGCGGGTGGGCGAACAGCGCGCGGGTCTCGCCCTCCTCGACGACATTGCCCGCTTGCAGGACGACGACCCGGTCGGCGATCTCGGCGACCACCCCCATGTTGTGGGTGATGAGCACGATCGCGGTGCCGGTCTGCTCGCGGATCCGGTCCAGCAGGCGCAGGATCTCGGCCTGCACGGTGACGTCGAGCGCGGTGGTCGGCTCGTCGGCGAGCAGCACCTCCGGCTCGTTCGCCAGCGCGAGGGCGAGCACGACCCGCTGCTTCTGGCCGCCCGAGAGCTGGTGGGGGTACGAGCCGAGCCGGCGCTCCGGCTCGGGGATCTCGACCGCGCGGAGCAGCTCGATCGCCCGCTCCCGTGCGGCCTTCCGCGATCGGAGGCCGTGCGCGCGCAGCGCCTCGCGGAGCTGCCAGCCGACGGTCCGCACCGGGTTGAGGGCGGTCTGCGGCTCCTGGAACACCATCGCGATCCGGGCACCGCGGAACCGGTCGAGCTCGGCCTCGGGCAGCCCGAGGAGCTCCTCGCCGTCGTACCTGATGGACCCGGTGGCCTGCGCGCCCGGTGGCAGCAGGCCGAGCACCGCACGCGCGGTCATCGACTTCCCGGAGCCCGATTCGCCCACCAGGGCGAGGATCTCGCCGCGTTCGAGGGCGACCGAGACGTCCTCGACGGCGGGCCGGGGCTGGGCGAACGAGATGGCGAGGTGCTCGATCTCGAGCACGGGGGACACAGGCGACTCAGGCACGGCGGGCCTCCGCGAGGGACTGGGAGATGAGCAGGAGACCGAGGACCAGCGCCACCACCACGGCGAGCGGGCCCACGGCGAAGAACGGCGCCTCGTGCAGCAGTCGCACGCCGTCCTTGATGAGGGAGCCGAGCGAGGGATGCGGCGGCCGGACACCCAGCCCGAGGAAGCTCATCGCGCCCTCGATGAACACCGCGACCGACATCGACACGGCGAGCTGGACGGTCAGCGGCTCCAGCGAGTTGGGGAGGACGTGCTTGCGCAGCACCCACCAGGGCCCGGCGCCGACGACCTGCGAGGCCTCGACGAACGGCATCTCCCGCACGGTCCGCACCGACGTGCGCACCAGCCGCCCGAAGACCGGGATCTCCAGCGCCACGATGACGACGCCGACCGTGAGCACGCCGGGGCCGAGGAAGGCGGTGAGCAGGATGCCCAGGATGAGCGCGGGGAACGCGAGCAGCAGGTCGAACGCCCGCTGCGCGATCACGTCGGTCACCGTCCACCAGCTCGTGACCAGGCCGATCAGCACGCCGGCGGCCGCGCCGACCGGCACCGCCGCGAACACGATGACCAGGTCGACCCGGATGCCGTACAGCGTGCGGGACAGGATGTCCCGGTTGAGCTCGTCGGTGCCGAGCCAGTGCCCGGAGCCAGGCCCCAGCAGGTTGGCGCCCTTGATCTGCTCCGTCGGCCCGTACGGCGCGAGCAGCGGTCCGAGCACGCCGAGCGCCACCACGGTGCCCACGAGCACGAGCCCCACGAGGCCGCGGCCGTGGCGCAGCGCATGCAGCAGGCCGTCGCGTCGTACGGGCGCGGGATCGCCGGGGACGGGACCCACGGGGACCGGGCTGAGCGGCTCCTCCAGCGAGACGTCGAGGGTCATCAGGAGACTCCGTTCAGCCGGACGCGCGGGTCGAGCCACGCATGGATGACGTCCGTGGCGAGCTGGGTGAGGACGAAGACGACCACCGAGAGCAGCAGCAGGACCTGCACGACGGGGTAGTCGCGGGCCGAGATCCCCTGCTCCACCAGGCGTCCGAGGCCCGGCCAGGCGAAGACCGCCTCGACCAGGATCGCCCCACCCAGCAGGGTTCCGAGCTGCAGGCCGAGCACCGTCACCGTCGACGGCAGGGCGTTGCGCAACGCCTGGGTGAGCACGATCCGGCGGCGCGGGATGCCGAGGGCCCGCGCCGTCGTCACGTACGGCTGCCGCATCTGCGTGCGCAGCGCCTCGGTGAGGAACCGGGTCAGTGCCGCCCACGCGGGCAGCGCCAGCGCGATGCCCGGGAGGATCAGGTACTGCAGCGCGATGTCGGGCTGCGCGAAGAAGCCGGCGGGCGGCGTCCCCCCAGCGGGGAGCACGGGGAAGCGCACCGCGAACACCAGCACCAGCACGAGCGCCGTCGCGAACGTCGGTACCGCCACCGCCGCGGTGTTGAGGGCCGAGAGCAGCGAGTTGAGCCAGCGCCGGTCCCCGACCACCGCCGCGGTGCTGGTCACGATCGCACCGACGGTGGCGAGGACGAGCGCGAACAGCGTCAGCACGACGGTGTTGAGCGCACCGTCCGCGATGAGGCTGCCCACGTCCCCGCCCAGCTTGTACGACGGACCGAGGTCGAACCGGGCCAGGTCGCCGAGCCAGTGCACGTACTGGCTCCAGAACGGCTGGTCGAGCCCGAGCTGCGTGCGGATCGCGTCCCGCGCGGCGGGCGTGGCGTCCGGCCCGGCGAGCACCGTGACGGGGTCGCCCGGCACCAGCCGGATCAGGGCGAAGATCCCGATCGACGCGAGCGCCGTCACGAGGAGGGCCGAGCCCAGCCGGCTGAGGAGGTAGCGGGTCATGGCGCTGTGCTCACTTCGACAGGTACGTGTCGTAGAAGACCGGCTCGCCGCGCTTGGTCTGCCCGATGTCGTGGACCTGCGTGCTGCTGGCGTCCTGCGGCAGCGTGATCGCGATCTCCAGCAGGAACGAGCCCTTGAGCAGCGCCTGGCTCAGCGTGGCGTAGTCGGCGGTGTCGACCGCGTCGGGCTTCTCCTTCCACACCTTGTCCGCGATCGCCTGGTAGTCCTTGTCGACGTAGAGCGAGGCGTTGTGCTCGGCGTTGAAGGGGTACGCCGACACGGCGAGCGTCGACGGCGTCCAGTTGGCGTAGCCGTGGCTGAGGATCCACAGCGCCGGGAACTTCGCGCCGATCAGCTGCTGGATCACCTGCGCCTGCTCCTGCGGGTCGAGCTCGACCTCGATGCCCACCTTGGCCAGGTCGGCCTGCGCGATCTGCGCGATCGCCCCGTAGATGGGGTTCTCCGAGGGATAGGTGAGCGGCAGCTTCGGGATCTTCACGCCGTCGGCCTTGGCCTCGTCGACGAGCTTCTTCGCCTGGTCGAGGTCGTAGTCGTAGGTGCCGTTGGCCGTCGCGTCGTACGCCGGCGAGTAGTCCGGCCACGGCAGGCTGATCGGCACGCCAGCGCCGCGGAAGACCTCGTCCACGACCCGCTTGCGGTCCAGGGCGTAGGCGATCGCCTGACGGACCCGGACGTCGGAGAGTGCGGGGTTGGTGACGTTCGTGCCGACGTACACCTGGCCCTCGGCGCCGTCCCACTGGTTGACGTTGAACTGGTCGTCCTTGCCGAGGCTCTCGAAGTCGCGGTACGACGCGCCGAGGATCAGGTCGAGCTGGTGCGAGCGGAGCTGGGCGACCTGCGCCTGCGGGTCCGGGATGACGCTGACGTCGATGCCGTCGAGCGCCGGCTTGCCGCGCCAGTAGTCGTCATTGCGCGTGAACTGGATCTTGGCGCCCGGGCTCCAGCTCTTGAACTCGAACGGGCCGGTGCCGACGAACGCCTTGCCCTCGCGGAGCTGGTCGATCGTGTCCTGGTCGATGATCGGCAGCATGTCGAGCAGGTCGAAGATGTTGCTCAGCGGGTGCGCGAAGGTCAGCGTGATCGCGTGCTCGTCGGTGGTGTCGAAGCCGGTGATCGCCGCGGCCGTGCGCTGCAGCTGCACCGTCCAGGCCGGGTCCGCCCAGGTCTTGATGCTGAACTCGACGTCCTTGCTCGTGAACGGCCGGCCGGAGTGGAACTTCACGTCGTCGCGCAGCTGCAGGGTGAGCTGCTTGCCGTCGTCAGAGAGCTGCCACGACGTCGCGAGCGAGGGCTTCGGGTCCAGGCTGTCGAGCGGGTAGTCGATCAGCGAGTCGTAGACGCTGCCGATCAGGACGTTGATCGAGTCGCTGGAGTTCGTGAAGATCCGCGCCGGAACGATGTCCTGGAGCGCGCCGACCCGCAGCGTGCCGCCCTCCTGGCGCTCACCCGAGCCGCTCTTGAGCTCGTCGACGGCCGACGAGCAGGCCGTCGCCGTGACCAGGGTCAGCAGCGCGACGAGCGCGCCGGCCAGGCGGATCAGGTGCCGGCGGGAGCGCTGGTGCGCGCGGCGGTGCGGGTGGGCGGAGACGGGTGTGGACACGGGTGTTCCTTTCGGGGACGGAGACGGGTCCGAGAAGGGGGAGAGGGGAGGGGTGGGTCAGGCGCCGCGACGGCGACGACACGCCCCGGCGGTCTCGACGCAGCCCTGGGGGTCGTCGAGGACCGGTCCCAGCGCGACGGTGCAGGCGCTGATCGCCTGGATGTCCGCGCCGAAGCGGGTGAAGGAGACGGGCACCGCGTGGTCGAGGGCGGTGTGCTCGTCGTAGGACCCGACGACGGTGTCGAGCTGCTCGGGGTCGCCGGTGAACGCCTGCCCGACGAGGACGACGCGATCCGGCGAGAGCATGTCGCGCACCGAACCGGCGACCGCGCCGAGCGTGCGCGCCCGGGCGGCGGGGGAGAGCGACGGCACCGTGGCCGCGAGGCAGCCGGTCCGGCCGCACGAGCACGGGATCCGCGAACCGGTGGGGAAGTGGGTCAGGCTCGCGGCCCGGGTGACGTCGGTCTGCACGCCGCGATCGACCGCGACCGACCAGCCGAAGGTGTCGCGGGCGTAGACGTAGAGCGTCATCCCGCCGATCCCGTGCCGGCGGTGCAGGAACTCCGATGCGGCGACCGCGGAGATGTGGTCGCCGGTGCGGACCGGGAGGCCGGTCAGGTCGCGCAGCTCGGCCTCGCGCTCGGTCGGCACCAGGCCGAGCTCGCGCCAGGGGGAGACGAGGCCGGCCGCCAGCGGGACCCGGTCGGGGAGCGTGCCGAGGAGGGCGGCGCCGACCCGGCTCAGCTGCTCGAGGTCGGGGTCCGCGCCGAGCGGGCGTCGTACGGTGCGGGAGGCGAGGACGCGGCCGGTCAGGTCGCCGAGGGCGACCGTCGCGATCCGGCGTCCGACGTGGAAGCCGAGGGTGACGTAGTGCTCCGCGTCGATCTCGACCGGGACGCCCGGGCGCCCGGTGAGTCCGGGGCGGGCGAGGTCGGGGCGCTCGCGGAGCAGGCCGAGCTCGGCGAGCTGGGCCGCCGTACGGCCGACGGTGGCGATGCTCAGCCCGCTCGCCGCGGCGATCTCGTCACGAGACGCACGGCCGGCGGAACGGACGTGCTCCAGCACCTGGGCGGCGGTCGGGCTGAACCGGCCGCGGGACACGGTGATGATCGGCGAACGAGGCACGCCGTCCTCCTTCCGAGTCCGTGGCGGGGTGCCGAGGTGCAATTGTCTATCAACTGACTCGACAAACTGTAGATCACCGTGGAGGGCACCCCACAACTTCGTCCCGCGATCCGGTCGGGTTCGGATCACGGTGAGCGGAACCCTTGTCCGGTGGGGCTTTCCGCCTCACCGTGGACCCTCGTTCCCCACCCCCGACGACGAAGGACCGCCACGTCATGACCATCAGCCTCGACCGGACGACCGCCGCGAACCCCGCCTCCGCCGCCCCTGACGGGCTCACCGTCAGCAAGCTGGGCAGCCGGATCGGCGCTCGCATCGACGGCGTACGCCTCGGTGCCGACCTCGCGCCCGAGACCGTGGCGGGCATCCGCGCGGCGCTGCTGGAGCACAAGGTCGTCTTCTTCCGCGGGCAGGACCACCTCGACGACGACGCGCAGATCGGCTTCGGCGAGCTCCTCGGCCCGCTCACCACCGCGCACCCGACGGTCAACACCGGCAGCGCGCGGGTCCTCGCGCTCAAGGCGACCAAGGGGATGGCGGCCAACTCGTGGCACACCGACGTCACCTTCGTCGATCGGATCCCGGCGTTCTCGGTGCTGCGCGGCGTCACCATCCCGGAGTACGGCGGCAGCACGGTGTGGGCCAACACGGTCACGGCGTACGAGACGCTGCCGCCGCAGCTCAAGGCGCTCGTCGACGACCTCTGGGCGATCCACACCAACGACTACGACTACGCCAACCACTACTCCGAGGAGGGCGAGGCCAACACCCAGTTCAGCCGCTCGGAGTTCGCCTCGACCGTCTACCAGACCGAGCACCCCGTCGTCCGGGTCCACCCCGAGACCGGTGAGCGCTCGCTCCTGCTTGGCCACTTCGTCAAGAACTTCGTCGGCTTCAACGCCAAGGAGTCGGCTGCGCTCTACAACCTCCTGCAGGACCGGGTGACCAAGCTCGAGAACACCGTCCGCTGGACCTGGGCCGACGGCGACGTCGCGATCTGGGACAACCGCGCGACCCAGCACTACGCCGTCGCCGACTTCGACACCCAGCTGCGCGAGGTCCGCCGGATCACCGTGCAGGGGCCGGTCCCGGTCTCGATCACGGGTCGCGAGAGCCGGGTGGTCGCCGGCTCGGCCGATGTCTACAACCGGCTGGACGAGCTGATCAGCTGAGTCTGCCTGCGCCCCGAGGTGCGGGGGTTGCTGGGCCGAGGTGCGGGGGTTGCTGGGTCGAAGTGTGAGGGTTGCTGCGCCGGACCCGCCGGACGGGTTCTTCTGTCGGGGGTCCGGCGTAGCGTCTTTTCCATGACTCCCGCCGACCTGCTGACCGATGGCCTGGGCCGTGTCCTCGACTCCGTCGAGGCCGTGCTCGACGGCCTCTCCGACGACCTCCTGGTGCAGCGCCCCGCCCCCGGCGCCAACCCGATCGCCTGGCTCGTGTGGCACCTGACCCGGGTCCAGGACGACCACGTCGCCGATGTCGCCGGCATCGAGCAGGTCTACACCGCCCAGGGCTATGCCGACCGGTTCGCGCTGCCGCTCGACGTCAAGGACCACGGCTACGGCCACACGAGCGAGCAGGTCGGCCTGGTCCGTGCCCCGGCCGGCCTGCTCCTCGACTACTACCGCGCCACCCATGCGGCCTCGCTGGCCTATGTCGCGACGCTCGGTGCCGACGACCTCGACCGGGTCGTCGACACCCGGTGGGACCCTCCGGTCACCCTCGGGGTCCGCTTGGTCAGCGTGATCGACGACTGTACGCAGCACGCCGGGCAGGCGGCGTACGTGCGGGGGGTGCTGCTGGGCTGAGCCGATCACCGCGGCCCTCCATCCCCAGGGCGACGACGGCCGCGACTGCGCCGATGCCGGCGATCCACCACCACACGGTCTCGAACTCGGCGAGGCCGGGCGTCGTACCGGAGGACGTGCCGAGCAGGCTGACGAGCACGCTCACGCCGAGGGCGAGCGCGACCTGGCGGGCCATGGTCACGATCCCCGACCCGGTCGAGGCGTCCGCCACGGGCAGGTCCGCGATGGCGGCGGCGGTGACGTTGGGCATGACCAGTCCGACGGCGACGCCGATCGCGATCCAGGGGAGCAGGTAGCCGGTCACGTACGACGGTTCCGCGGTCAGCACGAGCGCCTGCCAGGCCGCGCAGGCGGCGAAGATCGCCGAGCCCGCGGCGATGAGGTGACCGGGCCGGGCCCGGGGGAGCAGGCGGCCGACCGTGATGCCGACGACCGCGACGGCGAGCGGTCCCGGGGTGAGGGCGAGCCCGGTGCGCAGCGGGGAGTAGCCCCACGCCCGCTGCATCCAGAGGATGCCGGCGAGCAGGGCCATGGCGAAGCCCATGTTGAACACGACGGTGGTCAGGTTCGCGAGGGTGAACCGCCGGTTGCGGAACAGGTGCGGGTCCACCACGGGTGCGGGGTGCCCGGCGGCGACCAGGCGGACGCCGATCGCGGCCGCGACGGCGACGCCGAGGGCGGTGAGGGTGGCGGGCGAGGTCCAGCCCCAGGCGTCGGCCTGGACGAGGGCGAGCACGAGGGCGCCGACCGAGGTGGCGAGCAGGAGCGCGCCGAGGACGTCGGGGCGCGGCGGCACCGCGCCGTCGGTGTCGCCGGCAGCGTCGGCGGCGGCGGTGTCCTGCAGGTCCGGGACGTAGCGGACCGCGAGCGCGATCAGGACCAGGCCGGCGGGGACGTTGATCCAGAACGCCCACTCCCACGAGAGCTGGACGAGGACCCCGCCGACCGAAGGGCCGACGGCGGCGGAGACGGCGCCGACCAGGGCCCAGAGGCGGGCGACGGCGGCCCGCTTCTCCGGGGGCGCGGCGGCGACGAGGAGGCCGAGGCTGGCCGGCATCATCGCGGCGGCGCCGACGGCCTGGACGACGCGGAACCCGACGAGCGTCCAGACGTCCGGCGCGAGGCCGGCGCCGAGGCTGGCGACGGTGAACAGCGCCATGCCGACGACGAAGACGTTCTTGCGGCCACGGCGGTCCGCGACCCGGCCGAGCGGGACGAGGAGGGCGGCGAAGGTGACGGCGTAGGCGTTGAGGATCCAGCTGAGCGCGCCGAGGTCGGGCTCGCCGAGGTCGCGGCCGATGTCGTCGAGGGCGACGTTGACGATGAACAGGTCGATCCCGGCGAGCCAGACGGCGCCGGTGAGGACCAGGAGGACGAGGGGTCCTCGCTGACTTCTGTTTTCCATAGTCAGCACCGTAGAGACCTGACTATGGTCTTGAAAAGCCAGCCCGCTATGATGTGCGTCATGCCCTTCCAGCTCGAAGGCCGCCTCGCCACCCGCGACGTCCCCCTCGGCGACCACTGCCCGATCTCGCGGTCGCTCGAGGTGGTGGGCACGCGCACGGCGATGCTGCTCATCCGCGAGGCCTTCTACGGCGCCAGCCGGTTCGACGACCTGGTGCTCCGGGTCGGCGTCACCGAGGCGGTCGCCGCGCAGCGGCTCAAGCAGCTCGTCGCGGCGGGGGTGTTCGCCAAGGAGGCCTACCGGGAGCCGGGCCAGCGCACCCGCCAGCGCTACGTCCTCACCGAGGCCGGGCACGACCTGATGCCGATCGTGATCGCCTTCCTCGACTGGGGCAACCGGCACACCGAGGCCCCCACGTCCGCCCGTCCCGACATCAGCCACGCCGACTGCGGCGAACCGGTCCGCGCCGTGGTGCGCTGCGCCGCCGGGCACGACGTACCCGAGGACGCGGTCGTGGTCAGAGCCCCGCGGCGAGCTCGCTGACGATCGTCGCGGCCGATGCCTCGCGCGTCGCGCGGTAGCCCGTCCCCGCCCACAGGTGCAGCCGCTCCGGGTCGCCGACCCGGGCCGCGGCGCGGCGCAGGTCGCGGGTCAGGTGGTGCAGCTCCGGATATCCGTACGGCGCCTCGGCGTGGTGTCGCGCCGCGAACCCGTTCGCCAGCGCTCGCGCCGGGCGCCCGGTGAAGCAGTGCGTCACCGTGGTCCGCGCGTACGCCGGATCGGCGAGCGCGCCGCGGTGGGTCGCCGACGTCCCGGCCTCGGTGGCGCGGAGCAGCAGCGTGCCGACCGCGACCGCCTCGGCGCCCGCGGCGACCAGCGCCCGGACGGCCTCCGGACCGTCCACCCCGCCCCCGGCGACGACGGGCAGCCCTGACACCGCCCGGACCGCGCGCACGACGTCGGCCGTCGGCCCGTCCCCGATGGGCCGCCGCGGATCGAACGTCCCGCTGTGCCCACCGGCGCGCGGCCCCTGGACGACGAACCCGTCGACCCCCGCTTCCTCCGCGGCCCGGGCCTCGTCGGCAGTGGTCACCGTGGCCAGTACCCGCGAGCCCGCCCGCCGCAGCGCCGCGATGTCCGCCCGCCCGGGCAGGCCGAAGGTCAGCGAGACGACCGCCGCCGGATCAGCCAGGAGCAGGTCGACCTTGTCCCGCCACGCGTCGTCGTCGTGCCGCGGCACGGCCGGGAGGTCGACGCCGAGCGCCTCCGCCTCGCCCCGGAGCGCGTACGCGTAGGCCCGGAAGGCGGCCGGCTCGATCGCCCCGTCCTGCGGCACGAACAGGTTCACGCCGAACGACCGCCCGCCTGAGCCGGCGCCCGCGTGCGCCGCGCCCAGGTCCGCCGCGAACGCCTCGGCGCTCAGGTAGCCCGCCGGCCAGAACGCGAACCCGCCCGCGTCCCCGACCGCCGCGGCGAGCGCGGGCGTCGAGGGTCCGCCGGCCATGGGCGCGGCGACGAGCGGGAGGTCGGAGTCGAGCAGGGGCGACGACGGCACCCGTCCAGGATCGCGCACCCGGTCGCGGTCAGCGAGCGGTCGTGCTCGACGTCACCTGGTCGCCCCAGGCGGCCCGTGCGCCGGAGTCCCCGACGCGATAGATCTGCACGCCGGCGGCGAGCGCCGCGACGATGCCGAGCGCGGCGACGGCGCGGAGCGCGCGGGGGCCGCCGGGAGTGGTCCGGCCCGCGGCCGCCCGCCGTCCCGACCAGGTCAGCGCCGTCGCGAGCACCAGGAGCGGGAGGGCGAACCAGATGAGCTGCTCGCCCAGCGCCGCGTGCTGCCCGGGATCCCCGACGTGTCGCTCCAGCGCCTCGCCGCTCGAGGTGGCCACCGGCAGGAGCGCGGTCGCGACGAGGGCGGCGGCCACCACGAGGTGGCCGTAGCGTCCCCGCCACGCCGGCCGTACGGCGATCGCCAGGGTGCCGAGCGCGGCCAGCGGCAGCAGCACCACGACCGCGTGGACGACGAGCGGGTGGACCGGGAGTCCGTTGATCAGGTCGAACATGACGTCAGCGTCGCGTCCCGTACCTGCCACCCACCTGAACAGCGAGCGGGCGGGTCGCCACAACGCTATTTGCAATTCAGTTGCAACAGCGACAAATTGGCGACATGTCCGACTACGTCCTCCCCGACCTCCCCTACGACTACTCCGCGCTCGAGCCGTACATCTCCGGCGAGATCATGGAGCTGCACCACAGCAAGCACCACAACGCCTACGTCACCGGCATCAACACGGCCGTCGACCAGCTCGCCGAGGCCCGCGACCAGGAGTCCTTCGGCAGCCTGTCGACGCTGGAGAAGAACCTCGCCTTCCACCTCGGCGGCCACGTCAACCACTCGGTGTTCTGGCCGAACATGTCCCCCGACGGCGGCGACAAGCCGACCGGCGAGCTGGCCCAGGTGATCGACGAGTACTTCGGCGGCTTCGACAAGTTCCGCGCGCATTTCCAGGCCAACGCGCTCGGGGTGCAGGGCTCGGGCTGGTCGGTGCTGACCTGGGACACGCTGGCGCAGCGGCCGTACATCATCCAGCACTTCGACCACCAGGGGAACGTGCCGATCTGCATGGTGCCGCTGCTCATGCTCGACATGTGGGAGCACACCTACTACCTGCAGTACAGGAACGACAAGGCGTCCTTCGTGCAGCAGTGGTGGAATATCGTCAACTGGGCCGACGTCGAGCGCCGGTTCGCGGCGGCGCGGGCCCAGACCCCGGGTCTGATCGCATGACCGACCAGGCCCGCCAGGCCGAGCTCGCTCCGGTGGTCGAGGCCGCGCAGCGCGTGGCCGGAGTGATCGCGGCGCGGGGGCGCGGCGACGCGGAGGGCGCGCGGGACCTGCTTCGGACGTTCGCCGACGAGCGCGAGCTCGCCGGGGGTGCGCTGCTGGTGGCCGAGCTCAGCCTCGGGCTGCTCCGGTCCGAGACGGGGGAGTCGCTCGACGAGTGCGTGCGCGCGCTGTGCGTCGAGATGGAGTCGAGCCTGCGCTGAGGCCTCAGCGGCGCCGGCGCAGCAGGACCTGGTTGTAGAGGAGGTAGCAGCCGGACGCCTGGTACTCCAGCGTGCCGGTCACCCGCCCCCGGTGGAACCGCAGGCGGAGCTCGCCGACGACCCCGGCGCTCGTCCGCCAGGTCCGGACGGCGCGCCCGCGGCGGATCACCGTGCGCGGCACCCACAGCCCGATCGACTGCGTCCACGCGCTGGAGCCGCGGTAGCAGGAGAAGACCACCGAGCGGCCCCATCCCTTCATCACCTTGCGGCCGTCCTTGCTCACCACCTGCAGGCGGATCGGCCAGCCCTCGGCCGGAGGCGTGCCCTCGTAGAGGTGGCCGGCGTAGCGCCCCGGCAAGGGCGGCGGGCTCGCGGCGGCGCGCGCCGGGCCGGCGTCCGCGTGGTTCCGGGCGGACGCCGGAGGGAGCGCGGCGACGCCGAGCACGAGGGCGAGGACGACGACCGGGAGCGCCGAGCGCAGGAACCGAGGAGTGGTCATCTCCTGACGGTAGACAGGCTCGTGCCACGTGCTGGGGCGAGTGATACGTGAAGTCGCACCTAGGGCGTGGGACGGGCCGCGGTGGTGATCCGGTACCGCACGAACGACGGTACGGCGAGCGCCGCCACCACCGTCAGCACGACCACCAGGACGCCGCCGCCCGCGGCCGCGGCCGCCGTTCCCACCATGGCGGCGGACGCGCCGTGGGCGACGTCGGCGAGGCGGGGTCCGCCGGCCACCACGACGATGAAGATGCCCTGGAGCCGGCCGCGGACCTCGTCGGCGGCGGCGGTCTGGAGCATCGAGGTGCGGAAGGCCGCCGAGGCCATGTCGGCGGCACCGCCGATGACGAGCATCAGGACGGCGACCGCGAGCCATGCGTGCACCGACCCGGGCAGCGCGTCGGCCCCGAACACCGCGAGGCCGAAGCCGACCATGGCCAGGCCCCAGACGATGATGCACCAGATGACTGCGCGGCCCTGTCCGCTCACCCGGGACACCCACCCGGAGAAGACGCCGCCGAGCACGGCGCCGAGGGGGATGCCGGCGAAGAGCAGGGCGAACGCCAGGCCGCCCTCGTCCGGGCCGAGGAAGCTCTCGTGCGCGACCTGGGGGAACAGTGCCCGGGGCATGCCGAAGAGCATCGCGATGATGTCGACGACGAAGGACATCATGAGCACCGGCTGGGTGCGCAGGTAGGTGATGCCCTCGATCACCGAGCGCAGCCCCGGCGTACCGCTGGTGATGCCCTCGATCGGCAGCGGCGGCAGCCGCAGCACCGCCCACAGCGTCGCGAGCAGGCAGATCGCGTCGGCGAGGTAGAGCCAGGCGAAGCCGGTGAACGGGATGAGGACGCCGGCGATGAGCGGTCCGCCGATCGCACCGGCCTGCATGACGGTCATGTTGAGCGAGTTGGCCGCCGGGAGGATCTCGGCGTCGAGCAGCCGCGGCAGCACCGCCGAGCGGGTCGGCTGGTTGATCGCGAAGAACGCCTGCTGCACGGCGAACAGGCTCAGGAGCAGCCAGACGTTCCCGGAGCCGAGCGCCGCCTGCACCCAGAAGAGCGCGGCGGTGCCGATCAGGCCGGTCGTGGTGACCAGCAGCAGCGTGCGCCGGTCGAAGTGGTCGGCGAGCGCGCCGCCCCACAGCCCGAACACCACCAGCGGCACCAGGCCGAAGATCCCGGTCAGGCCGACGTACGCCGACGAGCCGGTCTCGGCGTAGATCTGGGCCGGCACCGCGACCACCGTCAGCTGGGCGCCGACGACGGTGATGATGTTCGCGGTCCACAGCCGCCGGAAGTGCGGGTTCTTCAGCGGCCGGGTGTCGGCCAGCAACCCGCGAAGACTCACCGAGCCAGGCTACGGACCCCGTCGGCGCGACGATGAATCGGTGCCCCTGCGACGGTCGACACGTCCATGAGCACCTCCCCGAGCGGGGTCGGCCCGCTGGACATCACCTTCACCGAGACCCTGCGCCAGAGCGACGCCCCGGGCGGCTGGACCTACGTCATCTGGCCCGACTCCGTCGAGCGGTTCGGTACCCGCGGCCGGGTCAAGGTCCGCGGGACCGTCGACGGCGCTCCCTTCGAGACGTCGTTCATGGCGCTCGGCGACGGCACCCACAAGCTACCGGTCGCCAACGCCCTGCGCGTCGACTCCGGCAAGCGCGCCGGCGACACGGTCGAGGTGCACCTCACCGAGCGCCTCGCCTGAACGAGCCCGCCCGACCGGCCAGACCTGGCCGAGCGGGCGCGGCCCTCAGCAGCCGCAGGTGAAGTAGGTGACGTCCCAGTGGTTGCCCTCGTCGGCGTACAGGTTGCCCGACGCGGCCTTGTAGAGCGGCGCCCCGTCGCCGCGCAGCCCCTGGTAGGCGTACGTCGCGTGCACCCAGCTGGTCAGGCAGCTCGTCCGCGAGAAGTCGAGCTTGTAGCCGTTGGCATGGCTGTAGGTCCCCGACGCGTGCCCGACCTCGGTCCCGCCGGTGATGGTCAGCGCGCAGCCGCTGGCCCGCTTGAGCGTGACCGCGCCGTCGACGCTCGCCTGGCGCAGCCCGTCGAAGGACGTGCAGGTGGCGACATTGCGGTTGGTGCACCCGCCGGTCGACGTCCAGCCGACGGCGTTGGCGCGGAAGGTCGCCTCGGCTTGGGCCTGGGTCACGGCGGAGGCGGGGACGGCGGTCGCGACGACCGCGGTCAGGGAGACGAGGCCGGCGAGGACGGCCAGCACGAAGGACTTGCCCGAGAAGGTCATGGCTCCATCCCCACACGGCACCGGTTCCGGGTCAAGAGAGGCTGCCGAGTGTTCATCCGCTGAAAAACTTCGTGCCAGGCTGTCGTACCGGACGTCCCCCCTTCGTGGTGAGGGTGAGCGGCGGTCATCGGGGCCACCGCAGCACCCCACCAGAACCCAAGGAGCAGAACCATGACGCAGTACCTGCTGTCCGTGCACGGCAACGAGGAGGAGTACGCGGCGGTCCCCCAGGAGGAGTGGCCCGAGATGTTCGCCGCGGTCGACCGGTTCAACGACCAGCTCCGCACCGACGGGGTGTGGGTCTTCGCCGGCGGCCTCGAGGGCGCCGAGACGGCCACGGTGGTCGACGGTCAGGGCGAGGCGCCGGTGTTCACCGACGGTCCCTACCTGGAGACCAAGGAGCACATCGGCGGCTTCTGGATCATCGACGTCCCCGACCTCGACGCCGCCCTCAAGTACGCCGCCGCCGGCTCCAAGGCCTGCCAGGGCAAGGTCGAGGTCCGCCCGTTCCAGGCCGAGCCCCCGGCTGCCGAGTGAGCTCTGCCGACGCAGCCGTCGAGCGGATCTTCCGCGACGAGCACGGCCGGCTGATCGCCTCCCTCGTCCGCCGCTTCGGTGACATCGACATCGCCGAGGACGCGGCGGGGGAGGCGCTCGTCGCCGCGCTGGAGAAGTGGCCGGTGGACGGCGTGCCCCCCAACCCGGGGGCCTGGCTGACCACCACCGCCGGCAACCGGGCCATCGACCGGTTGCGTCGCGAGAAGCTGCGGGACGGCAAGCACCAGGCCGCTGCCATGGCGTACGACCCCACACCCCACGAGCCCACCGGCGTCATCGAGGACGACCGGCTGCGGCTGATCTTCACCTGCTGCCACCCGGCGCTCGCGCCGGAGGCCCGGATCGCGCTCACCCTGCGGCTGCTCGGCGGCCTCACGGTCGCGGAGATCGCGAGCGCCTTCCTCGTCCAGGAGACGACGATGGCGCAGCGCATCACCCGCGCCAAGAGCAAGATCAAGGGCGCCCACATCCCCTACCGCGTGCCGGAGCCGGTCGACCTGCCCGACCGGGTGGGCGCGGTGCTGGCCGTGCTGCTGCTCATCTTCAACGAGGGCTACCTGTCCTCCGGGGACGGCGACCCGGTCCGCGCCGAGCTGACCGGCGAGGCGATCCGGCTGGCCCGCACCCTCCACGAGCTGCTGCCCGAGGACCTCGAGGCGACCGGGCTGCTCGCGATGCTGCTGCTCACCGAGGCGCGCCGGGCGGCGCGGGTGCGCGACGGCGAGCTGGTCCCGCTCGACGAGCAGGACCGCGGCGGCTGGGACCGGACGCTCATCGCCGAGGGCCACGACCTGGTCCGGGCCTGCCTGAAGGCCAACCGGCCGGGCCGCTACCAGGTCCTCGCCGCGGTCAACGCCGTGCACACCGACGCGCCGAGCGCCGCGGCGACCGACTGGTCCCAGGTGGTCGCGCTCTACGACCAGCTGGCCCGGATCGATCCCTCGCCCATCGTCGCCCTCAACCGCGCGGTCGCGGTCGCCGAGCTCGACGGACCCGAGGTGGCGCTGGCGATCGTCGAGCGGCTGCCCCTCGACGGCTACCACGCCTGGCACGTCACCCGGGCCGAGCTGCTGCGCCGGATCGGGCGCAGCGCCGACGCCCGCACCCAGTACGACGCCGCGCTCGCGGCCTGCGACAACACCGCCGAGCGCGCGTACCTCACCCGGCGCAGGGGGCAACTGGCAGGCTGAGTCCATGACGTCCGTGCCGCTCGCCCCGCTCGACCTGCCGACCTCGTCCGACGCCTGGCCCGCCTGGGTCCGCGACCGCTCCGCTGCCGAGCTGGCCCGCGCGACCGCGCTGGTCGACGACCTGCGCGCGAGCCCGCCGGCCGACCCGTTCGCGGTGCTGCGCCAGTGGGACCGGGCGGCCGGCCACCTCGGCAATGTCGCCGCCCTGGGCTCGCTGTTCGGCAACGTCCACCCGGGCTCCGAGGTGCGCGACCTCGGCGACGCCGCCGAGCAGGAGGCGGAGCGGGTCGCGACCGCGTGGGGCCTCGACCGCGCCCTGTACGACGTGTTCGCCGCCCTCGACGACAGCGCGGTCGCCGCGGACCCGGTCGCCGCCCGGCTCCTGGCCAAGGTGCGCAACGACTTCCGTCGCTCCGGCGTCGACAAGGACGAGGCGACCCGGACCCGCATCGCCCAGGTCCGCGAGCGGATCACCGAGCTCGACCAGGAGTTCAGCCGGGTCACCCGCGACGACGTCCGCACGATCCGGGTCACCCCCGCGCAGCTCGACGGGATGCCCGCGGACTGGCTGGCCGAGCACCCCGTCGACGACGAGGGCATGGTCACCGTGACCACCGACTACCCCGACTCGGTGCCGGTGCGGATGTTCGCCCGCGACCAGGAGGTCCGCCGCGCCATCACCGTCGCCTTCCTCGACCGCGGCTGGCCGGCCACCGACGCGCTGCTGACCGAGCTGTTCACGCTGCGCCACGAGCTCGCCACCACGGTCGGCTACGCCGACTGGCCGTCGTACGACGCCGACGTGAAGATGATCGGCGAGGGCCCGGCGATCCCGGCGTTCATCGACAAGATCGCCGCGGCCGCCGAGGAGCCGATGCGGCGCGACCTCGACCAGCTGCTGGCGCGCTACCGCCGCGACTTCCCCGACGCCACGGAGGTGCCGGGCTACGACTACAACCACTACGCCGAGCTGGTGCGGGTCGAGCAGTACGAGGTCGACGCCCAGCGGGTGCGCACCTACTTCGACTTCGGCAAGGTCCGCCAGGGCCTGCTCGACGTGACCGGCCGGCTGTTCGGGCTGCGCTACGAGCCGGTCGACGTACCGGTGTGGCACGAGGACGTCACCGCCTACGAGGTGCTCCGCGACGGTGCCCCGATCGGCCGGATCTACCTCGACCTGCACCCGCGCGAGGGCAAGTACAAGCACGCCGCGCAGTTCACCCTGACCGACGGGGTCGCGGGCGAGCAGCTGCCCGAGGGAGTGCTGGTCTGCAACTTCTCCCGGGGCCTGATGGAGCACGACCACGTGGTCACGCTCTTCCACGAGTTCGGCCACCTGCTGCACCACGTGCTCGCGGGGCACGGCGACTGGTTCCGGTTCGCCGGGGTCGCCACCGAGTGGGACTTCGTCGAGGCGCCGAGCCAGATGCTCGAGGAGTGGGCGTGGCACGCGGACGTGCTGCGCACCTTCGCCACGGACGCCGCGGGCACGCCGATCCCGGGTGAGCTCGTCGCCGCGATGCGCGCCGCGGACGACTACGGCAAGGGGATCTACGCCCGCACCCAGATGTTCTACGCCGCCATGTCGTACTGGTTCCACGCCGACCGCGCCGACGCCGCGGCCGGCGCGCCCGACCTGACCGCGCGGATGATCGAGCTCCAGGAGCGGTACGCCGCGCTGCCCTACCTGCCCGGCACCCACATGTTCGCGAGCTTCGGCCACCTCGGCGGCTACAGCTCGGCGTACTACACCTACATGTGGTCGCTCGTCATCGCCAAGGACCTGTTCAGCGCCTTCGACGAGTCCGACCTCTTCGCCCCCGAGGTGGCCCACCGCTACCGCGACCGGGTCCTCGCCCCGGGCGGCTCCGGCGATGCCGCCGACCTGGTCGCGGACTTCCTCGGCCGGCCCTTCGCCTTCGACGCGTACGCCGCCTGGCTCGCCCGCTGAGCGGCCGCCGAGCGCTTCGCCCTTGCGTCGGGGGCGAAGTCGGCGTACGGTTGCGATATATCGCGATAGGAACACGAACTGTTCCCGCGGTATCACGAACTCAGCAATCGGGCTCACAAGGCCCACCAGTGCGAAGGAGGTCCCACCATGGGACGCCACGAGAACTTCAACCCGTACGACGACCGCGACCCCTGGGGTCGCCGCGAGGGCCGTGAGGGCCGGGGCGGTCAGCGCCGGCAGCGCGGCGGCTTCGGGCCCGGTAGCCCGGGCGGCGGCGCCTGGGGCGGCTGGGCCCAGTGGGGCGAGCCGCACCGCGGACACCGCGGCGGACCGGGTGGCCCCGGCTTCGGTGGCCCCGGCATGCCCCCGCCGTGGCTGGCCGGCCTGTTCGGCCTCGGCCGGCCCGAGCCGGGCCGCGGCCCGCGGGTCCGCCGCGGCGACGTCCGCTCGGCCATCCTGGACGTGCTCCGCGAGGCCAACCAGCGCGAGGAGTCGCCCAACGGCTACCAGGTGATCCAGGCGATCACCGACCGCAGCGGCGGCGTGTGGAAGCCGAGCCCCGGCTCGGTCTACCCGACCGTCCAGCAGCTCCAGGACGAGGGCCTGGTCGAGCTCGACGACGAGGCCGGGCGCCGCGCCCTGCGGCTCACCCCCGAGGGCGCCACCTGGTGCGCCGAGCACGGCGACGAGCTCGCCGCCGTCTGGGCGCCGTTCGACCGCAGCCGCGAGAGCGGACGCGGTCCCGTCGACCAGGGCCACGCCGACCTCAAGGCCGAGATCGGCCAGGTCATGGGGGCGATCTGGCAGATCGTCACCGCCGGCTCCGACGCCCAGCGCAAGGCCGCCGTCGACGTGCTCGTCGAGGCCCGGCGCAGCCTCTACGGCATCCTCGCCGACGGTCCGACCGCCGGCAGCGACCCGGCCGACCCCGCCGACCCGGCGGATCCCGCCGACCCCGAGGACCCGGCCGACCCGGCCGACCCCGAGGACCGCGACGACGCCTGACCCCGGCACCGTCGTTCCCTGAGCGAAGGGCCCCGCACGCGACCCGTGCGGGGCCCTTCGTCGTCCGCGCGGCGCCGGATCTGCGTAGGCTCCGTGCCGTGAGAGCCCGACGTGTGCCCGTCCTGCTCGCCGGCGCCGGCTGCCTGGCGTGGCTGACGCTGACGTCCGGGTACGGCGCCGCGGCCGCGTCCGGTCAGGTCGACCTCGGCGGTGCGGACCTCTCCGCGCGGACGAGCACCGACCGCGGCAAGCCCACCACGATCGCGCCCGGCCTGTGGCAGGCGTCGCCGCTGGAGCCGGACCTGCCGCAGTACTTCCGCTACGACCGGCGGATGTCGGGCAGCCGGGTCCACATCGGTGTCGCCGGCCTGCCGCCCGGTGCGAGCGGCGACGGCCTCCGGATCAGCGCCGGCGTGGCGACCTCCGGCAGCACCGACCTCACCGACTGCGGCACCGAGGACGACTCCGCCGAGAGCAACGTCCCCCAGGCCGTCCTGGGCGAGCGGGTCGTCGTCGGCGGCGAGACCGGCAGCACCGGCGACGCCTGCCGGGCCGCGGGCACGGTCCGGATCGAGGTGAGCCGGGCCGGCTCCGAGCCGGCCGCGATGCCGTACGTCATCAAGATCGTCGAGGAGGCGCCCTCGACGGCGCTGCCCGAGGACGCGGAGCCCGAGGACGAGCCGTCGTACGCCGTGCCGGAGCCGGTCGCCGCGCCCGACGCCGTGGCCGGCGCGACCTCCTTCGATGACGCCCCCGAGCTCGACGCCCGCGACGAGACGGTCACCGTGACCGCCAAGGTCCGCCAGGGCACCGAGCGGCTCTGGCGGGTGCCGCTGACCTGGGGTGACCTGCCGGTGGTCCGGGTCGACGTGCCCGTCGCCCCGGGCGACGACTTCGACTACGGCGGCCCGGCGGTGACCCTGCACCTCGTCGACCCGCTGCGCGGTCGGCTGCGCTACACCGACTCCGCGGGCGACGACTCCCCGACCGGCGACTACCGCGGGGCCCCCGAGGACGAGCCGGGCGAGCCCACTCGCCTGGTCGCCGCGGGCTTCCCGGTGAGCCAGGTCGACGAGCGGCTGCCCGGCGACTACTGGGTCTCGCTCGCCGTCGCGCCGGCCGCCGAGGACAAGGACCCGGTCGACGTGCCGGTCACGATCACGGTGTCGGTCGAGCGGACCTCGGACGGCGCGCCGGCGTACGACAGCGCGGTGCTCTCGCAGGACAAGTCGGCCGGTCCCGAGGGCTACTCCCCGGACCAGCCGTTCCTCGTCGGCGAGGACACGTTCTCGCAGGTCGCCTCGGGCAGCCCGGTCGCCGACGGCGACGGCTGGTTCAGCACCCGGCGCTGGGCCGGCCTCGGCCTGGCCGCGGCCAGCGCGGCGTGCCTCGCGGCCGGTGCGGTCCGGCTGCGCTCCCGGCGCGGCTGAGCGGGCTCAGCCCAGCAGCAGGACGAGCGCGACCAGCAGTCCGAGCAGCCCCATGCCCAGCAGCACGTAGGCATCGCGCGGCGCCCGGGTGCGCACCGCCGCCACCGGTGCGTCGAGGTCCGGCCGGGTCCGCGGCGGGGGTGGTGGGGGAGGCGGCGGCGGGTACGGCGCGGTCGGCAGGTTGGTCGCGGAGACGTCCGGCGTCGGCGGGAAGTCGTCCGGTACGCCGAGGTCGTCGGCGAGCGCCGGGTCGTCCCAGCGGGCCACGAGCCCGCGCAGGGCGGGATGCGTGCGGAGCTCGGCGGCGCTCGGTCGCCGCCCGGCGTCGTACGTCGTGGCGGCGGCGACCACCTCGAGCACCGCATCGTGCTCGGGCACACCGGTGCGCAGCGCCGCGACGTCGATCGGCGCGGGCTCGCCGTCGCTGGGCGGACGGCGTCCGGTCAGCATCTCCAGCACCACGATGCCGAGCGCGTAGACGTCGGCGCTGGGGTCGGGATCGGCGCCGCGGTAGAGCTCGGGCGGCATGTAGCCCGGCGTACCGATCATCATCGCGACGTGGGTCAGCCGCGGCTCGTCGCTCGGCACGGCGATCCCGAAGTCGGTCAGCCGCAGGTGCGGCCGGCCCGTCCCGGTCGGCTCGAGGAGCAGGTTGCCGGGCTTGATGTCGCGGTGCACGATGCGGGCCGCATGGACCGCCTCCAGCGCCTGGAGGGTCTGGTCGGCGAGCACCGCGATCCAGCGCGGCGGCAGCCTCCCGCCGTGGCGCTTCATCAGGCTCGACACCGAGCCGCCGCGCACCAGCGGCATCGTGAACAGCACCCGATCGTCGACGCCCGCCCACGACTGCGGCGTCACCACGTGGGTGTGGTCGATCCGCACCGACTGCTCGCGCACGAACCGCAGCAGCATCGCGGCATCGGCCTGGCGCAGCATCTTGGCGGCCTTGACGTCGCCGGCGGTGCGGTCGAGGACGCGCCACACCGTCCCCATCCCCCCGGTGGCGATGGGGTCGAGCAGCTCGTAGCGCCCCGCGAAGACCTCGCCCATGGCCGCGAGCCTAGCGAGCGTCCGCCCTCAGGCGAGCCGGACCGCGCGGTGCACCCAGGTCGACTCCACCCGCATCCCGACCTTCTCGTAGAGCGCCAGCGCGCCAGCGCGCCAGCGCGCCAGCGCGCCAGCGCGAGTCCGCGCGGTGCCTGCGTTCCAGACGTGCGCGACGTCGGCGACCCGGCCGGCGAGGGCGGCGCTCGCGCGGGCGGACCACTCCAGGAAAGGCGTCCTCGGCGACCGTCCAGACCTGCTCGTGGTCGGCGGGCGTCGCCTCGCGCAGGGCGTAGCCGGCGGGCGGCGATCTCCGCGCCCGGGGTCCGGCCGCGCTCCCGGCGCGGCTGAGCGGGCTCAGCCCGGCAGCAGGACGAGCGCGACCAGCAGCCCGAGCAGCCCCACCCCCCGCCCCCGGTACGACGGCAGCACCGCCGCGTCGTACCGCTCCTCGCCGAGGTGCTCGGCGTAGGCGACCATCCGGTCGCCGTCGAGCACCGCGACCGAGCTCGACCCCAGGTCGTACGACGGCCGCTGCCAGTCGCTGAGCAGGTCGGCCTCCTCGACCTCGACGCTGCCGAGGTCGTGGCGCTCCTGCTCGGCGGTCACCGCGAAGGCGGCGGGCGCGTCGGCGAGGGTGAGCGGGCGGGCGGTCAGCCCGGGCGGCAGCGAAAAGGCGGACACCCGGGCGAGTCTGGACGACTCACCCGGGTGCCGGTGCGCGAATGCGCGAGACGCGGTCGGGGACCGCGGTGGATCAGGCGTTCTTGATCGCGGAGATGTCGAACTCGAGCTTGATCTTCTCGGAGA